>CAZHOJ010000002.1:43726-373093 GCA_964534125.1 uncultured Ignavibacteriaceae bacterium | reverse complement strand
ACAACTCCCCCCACCCCCACCCCCCCCCCCCCCCCCACCCCCCCACCCCCCCCCCCCACAACTACGACACCAAGCGGGGGAAATGTGCCGGATATCGTTCCCGGATCTCCTGGACGCAGGTGGAGACCGGGTCCGCCATCACCTGGAAGTATCCGAGCGTTCTGCTGCAGGGTGACGAATCGGTGGGTGAGTTCTACTCTGTGGCTGTGGTGAACAACCGTCAACAGGCCGATACGGGGACGAAGATGATCCACATCGGCAAGAACACCAAGAGCACGATCGTGTCGAAGGGAATATCTGCGGGCTTCGGCCAGAACTCCTATCGGGGGCTGGTCGACGTGAAGAAGAACGCCACCGGTGCGCGGAACTTCTCGCAATGCGACTCCATGCTCCTGGGAGACACCTGCGGCGCACACACCTTCCCGTACATCGACGTCAGGAACACATCCTCCCGTGTCGAGCACGAAGCATCGACATCTAAGATCGGGGAAGACCAGATATTCTACTGCAAACAGCGCGGCATTTCCACGGAAGATGCCGTGAACATGATCGTCAACGGATTTTGCCGTGAGGTCTTCCGTGAACTTCCGATGGAATTTGCCGTCGAGGCCCAGAAGCTCCTGGGTATCAGCCTCGAGGGAAGCGTCGGCTAGGTCAATCGAACACGCACATCTTTTTCAAAGGGTCGGGTATCATGCTTGAGATCAGCAATCTGCACGTTTCGATCGAGGACAAGAAGATCCTCCGCGGTATCAACCTCTCCGTCAATGCCGGCGAGGTCCATGCGATCATGGGCCCCAACGGCTCGGGCAAGAGCACGCTCGCGTCCGTTCTGGCGGGCAGGGATGCCTACGAGATCACTGACGGGACCGTCCGATACATGGGCGAGAGTCTTCTGGACCTCGAGCCGGATGAACGGGCTCAGAAGGGCCTCTTCCTCGCGTTCCAGTACCCGGTCGAGATCCCCGGCGTGACCAACTCCTACTTCCTCAAGACAGCTCTGAACGCCGTTCGGAAGGCGAAGGGCATGGAGGATCTGGATGCCGTCGACTTCCTCAAGCTCGTCAAGCAAAAGATGAAGCTGGTGGAGATGGATGAACGCTTCCTCAACCGCTCTGTGAACGAAGGATTCTCAGGCGGAGAGAAGAAACGCAACGAGATCTTTCAGATGGCGGTCCTGGATCCCACGCTCGCCATTCTGGACGAGACGGACTCGGGTCTCGACATCGATGCCCTCCGCATCGTTGCGGACGGGGTCAATACGCTGCGCCGCAAGGACAATGCGACCATCGTCGTCACGCACTACCAGCGGCTGCTGAACTACATCGTCCCGGATGTGGTGCATGTGCTCGTCGACGGCAGGATCGTCCGCTCGGGCGGCAAGGAACTGGCCCTCGAGCTCGAGGACAAAGGGTATGACTGGATCCGCGAACACGAAGAAGCGGTCTGACCGGGGAAGGATGACGATGAACGAGATCGTAGAACAATACGCAAAGGAATTCAGATCGTTCGAGGCGCGGCTCAACGGAGAGACCGGCGGGCCTGTGCATGCGCTCCGGAAGCAGGCAATGGAGTCGTTCGCCAGCAAGGGTTTTCCCACGACTGCAGAGGAGGATTGGAGGTTCACGAACATCGGGCCGGTCGCTAAGAGGTCATTCCTCCCTGCTGCCAGGCCGTCGCACAGGTATACGAGGGAAGATGTCGACCGCCTTGCAGCGCCTGCTGCGAACCGGCTCGTCTTCATCAACGGCTTCTTTCAGCCTTCCCTCTCCGACCTTCCCGATATGGCGCACGCCATCGTCGCAAATCTGGCCGATGCAAAGAAGGACCATGCCGAACGGATCGGATCTGTGCTTGGCAGGAGTGTGAGCGGCACTGAGAACGCCTTCACGGCGCTGAACACGTCCTTTATGACGGACGGATTCTGTCTTATCCTGCCGAAGGGGGTCGTTCTCGGGCAGCCGATCGCCATGGTCTACCTGACGGCAGGGGATGAGAAAGACTTTTCCGTTCACCCGCGGAACCTCATAGTGCTCGAGGAAGGATCCTCCGCGACGATACTGGAATACTTCGCCCACGAGGCCGAGAACGCGTATCTGACGAATTCAGTGACCGAGATCGTGCTCGGCCCCAACGCCCGCTTGGAGCATGATAAGATCCAGCTGGAATCAATGTCCTCATTCCATTTTGCGGCCATGCATGTCCATCAGGCGCGGAACAGCACCTTTGTGTCGAATAATATCGCTCTCGGAGCTGCCATCGCCCGCACAGACGTCGTGGCGGTCCTGGACGACGAGGGCTCTGCGTGCACACTGAACGGATTGTCGGTGGGGAACGGGACACAGCTCATTGACAACCATACCACGATAGACCATGCGAAACCGAACTGCAATTCGTGGGAGATGTACAAGGCGGTGCTGGACGGCGAGGCGCGTGGCGTCTTCAACGGAAAGATATTCGTCCGGAAGGACGCTCAGAAGACCGATGCGAAGCAGACGAACAAGACGCTCCTGCTCTCGGATGCAGCGGTCATCGACACCAAGCCCCAGCTCGAGATCTTCGCAGACGACGTCAAATGCACGCACGGCGCCACAGTGGGTCAGCTCGACGACGAGCAGGTGTTCTATCTCCGCTCCCGCGGCATCAGCGACGCGGATGCCCGCGATGTGCTGACGTTCGCGTTCGCCAGCGAGGTGATCGACGAGATGCACTTCGACTCGGTCAAACAGCGGCTCGAGTCCATTATCCATGCGCGGCTCGACGAAGGCAGGAGACGACAAACGTCATGACCACTGTCGCCGGCAAGGGGACCAGGGTTCTGAAGCCGCTGTTCGATGCCGATGCGGTCCGGAAGGATTTTCCGATCCTTTCCCGGACCATCGGGGGATCTCCCCTGGTGTACCTGGACAATGCGGCGACGACGCAGAAACCGGAGGTCGTGATCGGCGCCCTGGCGGACTACTATCGCGAGATCAATGCGAATGTGCACCGTGGCGTTCATCGGCTGAGCATGGAAGCGACCGAACGGTATGAGGCGGTCCGGGAGACGGTCCGGTCCTGGATGAATGCTGCATCGACGAAGGAGATCGTATTCGTCCGCGGGACAACGGAAGCGATCAATCTGGTCGCGTCGAGCTATGGCGGCGCGCGGCTCGTGAAGGGGGATGAGGTGCTCATCACAGGGCTGGAGCATCACTCCAACATTGTTCCCTGGCAACTTCTGGCCGCACGAACGGGCTCTGTTCTCAAGGTTGTCAGGATAGAGGATGACGGCTCGGTCTCCCTCGAAGCATTCCGCAACGCCATAACGAGCCGGACGCGTCTAGTGGCGGTCAGCCATGTGTCCAATGCTCTCGGCACGGTCAATCCAGTCAGAGAGATGGCGGCCATCGCCCATGAGCATGGTGCGGTGATCCTCGTGGATGGTGCGCAGGCTTTGCCCCACGGGCCGGTCGATGTGCGCAGTATCGGCGCTGATTTCTATGCCTTTTCCGGACACAAGATCTTCGGTCCCACCGGCATTGGGATTCTCTATGGCAGGGAGTCGCTGCTGGAAGAGATGCCTCCATACCAGGGCGGCGGGGACATGATCCGGTCGGTGACGTTCGAAGGGACAACATACAACGACCTGCCGTACAAGTTCGAGGCGGGAACGCCGAACATCGCCGGCACGATCGGTCTCGGTGCGTCCATCAGATACATGAGCCGTATCGATTGGACGGCGGCGAAAGAGCATGAGCACAGACTGCTCGCAGAGGCGACGGGACTGCTGTCCGGGATCGAGGGTATCAGGATAGTCGGAACGGCGGCACACAAGGAGGGAGTGCTCTCCTTCACCATGGACGACGTGCACCCGCATGATATCGGTACCATACTCGACCGAGAGGGCATCGCCATCCGTACCGGTCATCACTGTGCGCAACCCGTCATGGACCGGTTCGGCATCCCCGCAACCGCGAGGGCATCGTTCGCGATCTACAACACAGTCGACGATGTACATCGCCTTGCAGCAGGGCTTCGGAATGTCCGTTCGGTCATGGGGCTCTAATGGACGACCTCAGACAGCTGTATCAGGACATCATCCTCGACCACAATAAGAATCCCCGGAACTTCCGCGTCATGGAGGATGCAGACAGGGTGATCGAGGGATACAACCCGCTCTGCGGCGACAGGTATACCGTGTATGTGAAGATGGATGGGGAGCGCATCGCAGACCTTTCGTTCACCGGGTCGGGATGCGCCATTTCGAAGTCCTCTGCCAGCGTCATGAGCACCGTCGTCAAGGGGCTCACGGCATCCGAGGCGGACGCATGGTTCGGGCAGTTCCACACGCTCGTCACAAAGGGGCTCCAACCCGGACAAGAGGCCGAGGAGCTGGGGAAACTGGCGGCGTTCTCGGGTATCTCCGAATTCCCCGCCCGCGTCAAGTGTGCCATCCTCGCGTGGAGGACGATGCAAAGTGCCCTCCATACGGCGGAGCGATCGGTCTCGACGGAATAGAATCTGAACTCATCGAAGGGAAAGACATCCTATGGACATCACGGTACACGAGAAACCGGACATAACGGAAGAAGTCCAGATCACTCCGCGCGCGATCGAGGAGATCAGGAAAATCAAGGCCGAGAACAGTATTCCGGAAGGCCATACCCTTCGCCTCGGCGTCAAGGGGGGAGGATGCTCGGGCTTCTCGTATGTGCTCGCCTTCGATGAGAAGTCCCGTCCGGGCGACGAGGAGTTCGTGTTCGACGGCCTGAAGGTAAGCGTCGATCCGAAGAGCCTGTTCTATCTCTCCGGAACGACACTCGATTTCTCCGATGGACTGAACGGTCGTGGATTCGTCTTCAATAACCCGAACGCCGCCCGCACCTGCGGCTGTGGTCAATCGTTCGGAGTCTGAACCAATGGATGAACCGCAGAAGGAGACCGCCGGGCAGACGCCCGCTCTGCCGACGACCGTGATGGTGGGAAGCAGGGAGGTGGAGGTCCGGACCCCGCTCGAAGGAAGCGTCTGGGCAGCGCTGCGCGAATGCTACGACCCAGAGATCCCGGTGAACATCGTGGACCTCGGCCTCATTTACAGTATGACGGTCGATGATTCGATAGAGGGAGAGGCGTCCGTCTTCATCAAGATGACACTGACCGCTCCCGGCTGCGGGATGGGACCGATGATCGCGGCCGATGTCAAACGGCGGGTCTCGCTGGTCGAAGGTGTAAGGAACGTCCTCATCGACCTCGTCTTCGATCCACCCTGGAGCACAGCCCTGATGTCCGAGGGTGCCAAGCTCATGCTCAATCTCCCCTGAACGATCCGGGGTGTGCAGCCGCGCCGCACGCAGCATCCTCTCCAGTTCGTTCCCTGTTCTTGCAAGCGGTTCGAGGAATTCGTACGTTTCATCCGAACGCATGACGGCCATGAACAACGACGACTCCACACCATCTCCGTACGGGTTCGCAAGGCTGAAGCCGATCGAATCGGCCATCCCCGAGCAGGCGCCACATCACTGGCAATTCTGCGTCAACTGTGGTACGAAGCTCGACAGCCGGAAATGCAAACTCATCTGCCACACGTGCGGATTCTATCATTCCTGCAGTGAACCCTGATCCCGTAATCCCGGAACGTTCAGCCTCGGAACGCCTGGCGTATCGCTTCGGCGAGACCAGGTATGACCTCTCCTCCCGTACGCATCTCATGGGCATCCTGAACGTCACTCCCGACTCGTTCGCGGGTGGGGGGAAGGCGCAGACAGTGAAGGAGGCCGTCGCCCTTGGCACCGCAATGCAGAAGGACGGTGCGGACATCATCGACGTGGGCGGAGAATCCTCCCGTCCGGGATCGGAACCTGTTCCGGTCGAAGAGGAACTGAATCGGGTCATCCCCGTCATTCGAGAGCTCGTCAAGGTGGTCACCATTCCGGTGTCCGTCGACACGACGAAGTCGGATGTTGCGAGGGCCGCCGTGAACGAGGGGGCTGTCATTGTCAACGACATTTCGGCCGGGATGTCGGATCCGGCGATGTTCCCGTTCGTGGCTTCGGCGGGCGTCAGCATGGTCCTGATGCACATGAGGGGCACGCCGAGGACCATGCAGAAGGACCCGACGTACAAGGACGTCTCGCTCGAGGTGACAGAATATCTTCTCGACAAAGCCCTGACAGCTCAGCGCGCTGGTATCAAGCAGGTCATCATCGATCCCGGCATCGGTTTTGGCAAGACGGTCGAGCATAACATCAAGCTGATCCATGGCCTGCCGATGCTGCTGACGAGTTCCTATCCCGTCCTCGTCGGTCCATCCAGAAAAGCATTCATCGGATCGATCCTCGACCTTCCGGTTGACCAGCGGC
The DNA here is from genome assembly GCA_964534125.1 of uncultured Ignavibacteriaceae bacterium. Classification (GTDB taxonomy): domain Bacteria; phylum Bacteroidota; class Ignavibacteria; order UBA10030; family UBA10030; genus 2-02-FULL-55-14. The sequence continues at coordinate 366,752 of CAZHOJ010000002.1, read as the reverse complement.
TCGAGGGCACAGCAGCTGTCGTTGCTGCGTGCATCTTCTCCGGTGCGCACATTGTGAGGGTCCACGATGTCCGGGAAATGAAGCGTGTTGCAGTCATGTGTGATGCTCTCAAGCCCCTCCCGCAGCGCACGCCGATCCGGTCGTGAACGCCATACCTTCCTCCGTTCGGATCATCATCCCAGCATACAATGCGTCAGGGTATCTCCCGCGGGTGTTGCGAGATATCTGCAGAAGTGCGGATTGTTCCTCGCTCCTTGTGATCGACGACGGCAGCGAAGACAGGACAGCACTCGAAGCTGGCACGGCAGGAGTACGATCCATCCGGCATGCGCAGAACCGTGGGAAAGGTGCTGCGCTCAAGACGGGAGTGCGGGCTGCCCTGCTGGACCCAGGGACGAAGGCCATCATAACGATGGATGCCGACGGGCAGCACGACCCTGCTGACCTCCCGGCTCTGTACGAAGCATGGGTCCGTACAGGGGCGGACATGGTGATCGGCAGGCGCCCGATCCGTGGCAGCGGCATGCCTGTCCATCGGCGGCTCTCGAACATGACGACATCGTTTCTGGTCTCATCGAGGACGGGGGTGCGAATTCCCGACAGTCAGTGCGGATACCGGCTTCTGAGCCGGAAACTCGCGGAGAGCTTCCTCCCCGACGCGGATGGGTTCGAGGCCGAGACCGAATGGATCATCAAGGCTGCCATCAAGGGTTTTGTCATCAGCTCGGTCCCTGTCCGCACCGTGTATCGGGATGAAAAAAGTCATATGAAGAACTGGGCGACCACAAAAGCGTTCGTGCGCGTCCTTATGAAGGAGTATCCATGGGCCGACTAGATGATCTGAGGCAGGATCTTGCCGACGGACTTCGCCAGAAAGGGATCCGTGATGAACGGGTGCTCCATGCGATCGCGACAGTGCCCCGTGACCGCTTCGTTACGGATGTCTTCAAGCCCCGCGCATATGATGATACGGCGCTCCCGATCGGGAACAATCAGACGATCTCTCAGCCGTACACGGTCGCGTTCATGACGGAGCGGCTTGCGCCGGCTTCCGGGAAAAAGGTGCTGGAGATCGGAACCGGATCAGGATACCAGGCCGCCGTCCTTGCGGAACTTGGATGCAGGGTCTTCACGATCGAACGCCACCCGGACCTCCACCTGACGGCCAGGAAGCTCCTGGAAGCATTGGGTTATCGCGTCGCGACGCTCTGCGGTGACGGGACGGTCGGATGGTCGGAATTCGCCCCCTACGACGGCATCATCGTGACGGCAGCTGCTCCTGAAGTCCCGGACGCGTTGCTGCAGCAGCTGGCCGAAGGAGGCCGGCTCGTCATCCCTGTGGGCGGGCAGAGCATGCAGTCCCTCCGGATCATCACTCGCAGGGGGGATGTGTTCAACGAGGAGGTCGAAGATGGGTTCAAGTTCGTGCCCCTCATCGGGAAGAAGGGGTGGTCCAACGGATGATGCTCACTCTCTGAAACACCCGCCTCCTGCGTGAGCAAACCGCGACTCATAGCACTCATCGGTCCAACAGCCTCCGGGAAGACCGATGTATCCATTCAGATCGCCCGTCACATCCCCGTCACAGTCGTCTCCGCGGATTCGAGGCAGGTCTTCAGGATGCTGAATATTGGGACTGCGAAGCCCACCCCGGAGCAGCAGCACGCTGTCCCGCACAGATGCATTGATATTGTCGGACCAGAGGAGGGATACAATGCGGGCAGGTTCGAGCAGGATGGCATGAAAGCAGTACAGGAGGCACTTGGGGCAGGCCGGATCCCTCTCGTCGTCGGCGGATCGGGTCTGTACATCAGGGCGTTGCTGCAGGGTCTGACACCACTTCCGTCGAAGGACGAAGAGCTGAGACGGATGCTCGAAGAGAAGTACGAGGAGGAGGGGGAGGAAGGATTGCGCCGCATGCTCCTCGAGGTGGATCCTCAGGCTGCCGCATCGATCGAGAATGGAAAGCCTCGTCGCCTTATCCGCGCTCTCGAGGTGTATCACCTCACGGGGAAGCCGATGTCAGAGCTCCACGGCAAAGATATCCAAGGGAGGCCATTCGAGCCGCTGGTCTTCGGTCTCACTGTTCCGAGGGATGAGTTGAACGCCAGGATAGCCCGGCGGACTGAGCATATGGTAGCGGAAGGCCTTGTGCAGGAAGTACGGGACGTGCTTGGAAGCGGCGTACCCGGAACGGCTCAGTCCCTGCACACCGTCGGATACAGAGAAGCGATCCGTCATATTGCCGGCGAACTCGATGAGAAGGAGATGGCCGAGCTCATCCAACGGTCCACCAGACAGTTCGCAAAACGTCAGATGACCTGGTTCAGAGGGGAGAGGGATGTGGAGTGGATAGATGCATCTCACGGAAGGACATGTGAGTCGATCGCAGATGAGGTGCTCGAAAAGTGCGAGACAGGTGGAAAAATGTAGATTGCAGGCAGTCGTACTTCTTGCTATATTACTTGCTATCCGTAGAAAGCTCACTGCACAACCTCGTGCAGGCGTAGCAAGTACTCGGGGCGTGGCTCAGCCCGGTTAGAGCGCCTGGTTCGGGACCAGGAGGTCGCAGGTTCGAATCCTGCCGCCCCGACGTAGTAAAGGGAAGGGTATAAGGAAAAACTCCTTGTACCCTTTTCACATTTCAGCGGAGTTGAGGAGGAGGATGTCGCATGGCGGGCGATACGGAACGTGTTCCAGCATGAAAAGGCCCGATACCTCCGGGCCTTTTCATGACTGAGGTCCTGCTATGGAACGACCAGATATTGAATCGAAGGAGAGCCTTCGTCGTTTCTCGGGTGCTACTTGGAATCGAGCACGAAAACGCCATTCCACTCCGGCTTGGGTGGATGGATCTGATAGAGCCGCATGCGTTCGATGTACAGCTGACAGACAGGATCCTCCGGCCAGTAGGTCATCGCGTGTTCCATGTATGCTATCCCCTCATCCCACCGCCGCTCCTGGTACGCTTTAAGACCTTCATGGTAGGTTTCCAGGAACAACTTGTCCTTGTCGGTCTTCGGCGCTGCGTCCATCGATAGGAGCTCGAAGATCCGAACGGGCTCGGATTTCCCCACCACCACAACGCGGTCCACTTCTCTCACCAGGACCTTTCCCTTCGCTTTCAGGTATGTCATCTCGCTGACGAGGATGTTCGTCCCATACTGCTTGTTGACGCCCTCCAGTCGGGATGCGAGGTTGACGGGATCTCCGATAGCTGTATAGTTCACCTTCGATGCTGAGCCCATGTTGCCGACGGTACAGACGCCCGTGTTGACGCCGACACGCTGCTTGACCGGCATCCCCACGAACTGTTCGAGCTTCGGCTGAAGGTCCGTGAGCCGCTTCTGCATCTGCAGTGCGGCGGTGCATGCATGGAAGGCAGAATCCGGATCCGTGAGCGGTGCTCCCCAGAAGGCCATGATGGCGTCCCCGATGTACTTGTCGACGGTCCCCTTGTGACTGGTGATGATCTTCGTCATTTCGGTGAAATACGTATTCATCAGCTTGACCAGCTTTTCCTCGCTGATCTTTTCCGAAATTGTCGAGAAGCCCTTGATGTCGGTGAACAGAAGAGTGATCTCCTTCTTTTCTCCGCCGAGCCGGAACATGCTGGGATTATCGACAAGGGTCTTGACGACAGTGCTGTCGACGTACTTCCCGAACATGTCCGTGATCATCCGCTTCTGACGCCCTTCCGTCGCGGCACGGTACGAGACGGTCCCGACGAATGCGAGGGAGAGCGCGAAGATCGGCTCGACGACATGGATCCATATGCCGCTCGACTGGAAGAGGAAGAAAGCTACGGCCAGATAGGCGATCAGGGTCGTGATGAGAAGCGAGACCCCCACTTTCATATTGCTCAGCTGTGCAACGGCGCCGATGAGGAGGGAGAGAATGAGGAGGATGAAGAACTGCGCGCCCCTCGATGCCGGCGACAGGAACTGTCCTGTCGTGATCATATCGTAAATATTGGCGTGGGTGATGTACCCGGGTGTGCTTTCGGCGATGGGTGTCGCGTAGAAGTCGCCGAGGGACCGGACCGTGGGACCGATGATACAGATCTTGCCGTCGAACTGCTTAAAGAACTCCTCGTTCCCGTCGCGGGCCGCGAAAAGGATATCCGCGAACGAGACCTTGGGCAGTACCTCCTCGGGTCCGAGGTAGTTGATCATCACCTCGCCCTCGCGACCGGTTCGCACCTCGATATCCTTTGCCCGGAAGATCATGCCGTCCTCGAGCCTCTCGAAGGACATGTCCCGCGTCGTCGCCCCCCGCTCGTACAATGCCAGTGCAAGGCCGAGGGTCGGGTACAATCGACCGGCGTACTCGACGAACAGCGGGGCCGAACGGATGACGCCGTCAAGAGAATCGGGGATAATGCTGATATGGCCGACTCCCGAGCTCGCATTGGCGAAGCCCGGGAAGGGATAATCGTTGATGAAAGGCGAACGGGGGAACAGGTGATTCTGTGGAGCTGGTATCCCGAAGCGCCCGATAACAAAATGAGCTGAACTGTCCACATTTCTGCTGCTGACAGTGGCGGCCTCCACGCCGGCCGGGATGAACGGTCCGATCACCGGGAAGATACCCCTGGCCCCTTCGAGATAGGCGGCCATCATCTCCTCTTCGCTCATGTCCTCGCGCTCGCGCGGCGGGAGGGGTACGTCGAGCGCAACGGCGACAGCTCCTGATCCGCTGAGGAGGGCCATGACAGCCCCGTACTGGTCCCGTGGAATCGGCCAGCCGAGATTCCGGTCTGTCCAGTCGTCGATCTTGACCATCATGATCTTGTTCGACCACTCCCGTGTCCCGCGGGCCCGGGTCAGCACATCCAGGCCGGTGCGTTCAAGCGCTCTGAAAATATCCGATCCCGTCATGGAATAGATCGCAGAGCTCTCGAACAGAAGGAAGGACAGAATAAAGGCGGACAAGCCGAAGATGACGCCAGTTGATTTCTTGAGGATCTTGTTCATCGTTGGCCCTAGGTGATTATGTCAAGGATGGCGTTGCTAATGTAAACATGCCCTCCGGGAGATGCAATCGGGTTCCTTAGGGATTTCTAATGACTTTGCCGGAGCTTCCTCAAGCATTCCTTGACTTAGGACGTCATTTTCTCTAAGTTTTTGCAGTTTCTCACAAACTTCAGAATCCCACCATGCCCCCGACCGCATCATTTGCTCTGCGTCACGTCATTTCTCTCTACTTTTGTGTAATTCTTTCGGCGGTTCTGACATCCGCATCGGTGCAAGCGTCTGAACCGCTGTCCGCCCCTGCTGGCAAAGATTCACTGATGCCCGGGGAACAGGCGCCGCCGTTCGTGATGCGTGATCTGATCTCTGACGCGCCGATATTCCTTCGGGACTTTGTGGGCGAGCGGTTGCGGCGCCAGTCAAAGCAGGAGGAGCAGCAGGTCGTCGTGCTGAGCTTTTGGGCTACATGGTGTGAGCCATGCAAGACTGAGATCCCGATCCTGACCAGGATGGCGGAGGAGTTTGCCGGAAAACCGGTCAGGTTCTTTCTCGTGAACACCATGGAGTACGCGGATGTATCGGAGGAAATGGTCCGGGAGGAGTACACGAGGAGGGGATATACTTTGCAGTGTCTCCTCGACGGATCGGGCAGAGTGGCACGTATGTACACCGTGCGAGGACTTCCGATGATCGTTCTGCTCGGCAAGGATGGAACGGTCCGGAAAGTGAATCGCGGATTCCACGAGGACTTTGAGGTCGACCTGAAAAAGAAGATCGCTGAACTTGTTACGGAGTCGGTCAAATAGGACAGGCCGGCTCTTTGCACTCATCAACCCACCACCACCACTGTGCCCTGATGACTCTTCGTTACTGCCTTCTCATCATAGCTGCATTTTCCATCATCGGTTGCGGGTCGTCAAAGCCCGAACCCCCTCCACCCAAGATCCCTATGAGCATCACAGAGTTCACCGGCCGCGCCGGCGTCCAGGACGCCGAAGCGCAGACGGTGGCTGATGCGCTCGGGTCCATGCTGGCTGAGACCGGCCGTTTCACGATGATAGATCGTGCGCAGGTCGCAGCCCTGATGCAGGAGCGAAGCTTCCAGCAGGCACAGGGACAGCAGGCTGACCAGACTCACATGCTCGTCGTTCGGAAATTCCTTACAGGGACGCTCGGCAAGCTGGGAGAGAACTACGTCTTCAGCGTCAGGCTGACGGACGTCCAGTCCTCCAAGATAGAGCTGTCGGTCTCACGGACGTTCGATGGGGACATCGAGGACATCATCGAAGACCTCCTTCCGGAGATCGTCGGGCAGATCATGGCGACGATCGACGGTCCCGCACACCGGTAGGTTGCCGGGTCCGGACATTCTTGACACATCATCACGCAGGAGCACACCTGTGACCACACTGACGTTTCTTTTCCGCGCGGGGAGAGCCGTTCTGCTCTCGTATCTCGTCGCATTCCTGACCGTCGGGATTTTCCCCTCAACGGCCGCTTCTCAGCAGCGGCGTCCGCAGCAACAGAAGAAACTGAACGTTGCCGTGATGGACTTCGATGCGCGCGGCGGCATCTCGAAGGAGGAGGCCGCTACACTCTCGGATGCCTTCCAGGCCGAGCTCGCCGGCATGGGTGATTTCGTCCTGGTCGACCGGCAGCGCATCCGGCAGATACTTGAGGAACAGGGATTCCAGCAGTCAGAGGCCTGTTCGCAGGTCGAATGTATCGTCGAGGCAGGCAAGATCCTGAACGTCGAGCGGATGTTCGCCGGAACGATCGGGAAGGTCGGTGAGCTGTTCAGCGTCAACATTCAAAGCATCGATATCGCAACGGCACAGATCGTTTCGAACCGGAGCCGTCAGCACCGTGGCGAGGTGGAGGAGCTGCTTTCCGACATCATTCCCGACCTGGCAAAGCAGATGGCCGCAGACCTGACCGGGAAAGCATACGAGCAGGAAGGAGGGGGCGGATGGATCTGGTGGGTGCTGGGTATTGCCGTTGTTGGCGGCGGCGGAGTAGCGGCTGCGATGTTCTTGGGTGGAGGGGGAGGAGATGGCGGCGGAGAAGAACCGACAACGCAGGAGCCTCTCCCGCCATCACCAGATTTCCCACAGTAGCGAGGATATCTTCGCATGCTGTGTTCGTCCGACCTTAGATCATCAGACAAGAAGACCGGTGCAATTATGGCAACAACAACAAGACATATCACGGGACTCATCGCCGCTCTCCTGCTCTTCTCAGGGACGAGCCTTGCACAATTCGACCTCACCTTCCAGGTCGACATGCGGCCCGCTACAGAGTGGGGTCGGTTCGTGCCGGGGACCGACGACGTGACGCTGAGGGGGAGTGTCTCACCCCTCACGTGGGGTGCCGACTTCACGCTGAGCGACCCCGACAATGATACTGTCTACACGGCGACGGTTACATTCGGTGCAGCGGGGACGCTGGAGTACAAGTATGTTACGCTGCGAAGCGGCGTCGCGAACTGGGAACGGCCGAGCACAGGGAACCGGGTCCACGAGATCACGCTGGCCAGCGAAACGCTTCCCGTTGTTTCGTTCGATGACCTTCCGTCGCTTGTTCCTCCTGCCCCGTTTGCATACGAGTCTGACGCGAGTACGTATGTCTTGTACCATTTTGAGGAAGATGGAGCTGCCATCTATGATGCCAGCGGCGATGGCAATCATGGGACAGCATACGGGAGCGCTCTGGCTGCGGGCTATTTCGGGAATGGTCGATTCTTCAACGGCGCAGGTGACAATATCGTCGTCAACCCCTCGACGAGCTACTCTTCAGACTTTGTCACCTGGGAGCTGTGGTTCAATGCCTCAGGGGACGGGACACTCATCTCGAGGGCACCGGAATTCGGCGATTGGGCACAGGGTTCGAAATCGCTTTTCATACAGGGTGGTTCGATCATTTTCGAGGATGCCACCTACGGATCTATCAGCTCGGGTCCGTATACGTACGGTCAATGGCATCACGTCGCGGTGACAGCTCAACTGGGATATCTTGGCGGCGCGTCTGATCTTGTACGAATGTATGTCGACGGAGTTGAGGTGGCATCCCGGGGGGACTGGGACATCAATCAATTTGATGATAACGGATATGTGACGCGGATCGGATTCACCAGCAATAACTTTCCGATCCCGACCTTTTTCTCGGGTACGATAGATGAAGTCCGGTTGTCAAATGTTGTCAGGACGGCTGCTGAGTTCAATCTTCTGTCAGCGCCGCAAAATCTATCCGGCGCGCCGATTGGGACTTCGGTCTCGCTGGCATGGACGGCCGGATCGGGAGGGATCCCTCTTCGGTTGTATCAGGTCTACCGAGGCCTCCTCGAATCATCTGTCCTTGTGTACATGGGCTCGACGACGACCGAGTCATTCGAGGATACGACCGTAGCATCAGGGCTCACCTACTACTATCAGGTGGTCGCAGTTGACTCGGCCGGGCACTCGTCCCAGCGAAGTAATGTTGCCGTTGTACAATTCGGCACGCCGGCGGATCTTGAACGATTCGAGGTCGTCGCGAACGCGAGCGGAGACCTCGCTCAGCCCGACATGGGCGCATTTGCATTCAACAACAACGGCTTTCCGACGATCGATGGGCTGGCTCCAGACGGTGTCAATGACAGACCAAGTCCGAATCAGCAGGTCAATGGAACTCGCTGGGGGATCCATACACGCTCCCTGTCCGCGAACGATGGTACATTCGGATACTTCCGGAAGGAAGTGACACGGGACGGCCGCAACTGGGCACGCATCTATCCATATGATTATGAGATACGATTCACTGCCGGAACGCACTACGCTTTCAATCCGTACGGTGGGGTCAATCAGGTCATCATCGTACCGTTCGAACTCTGGAATATCGGTCAAAATACGCCCGACGACCAGTCGGACGACTATCGGATGTTCCCGTACATCGTTGATGTCAATGGGAACGGTGCGTTCGATTTTACCGGAGTCGACCATCCAATCTCCGGTCTGAGCAATGATCCCGAGCTGGATCCCCTCTACTTCCTGGTTCCCGTGAACACAACACCGGGGACGGCGGGGTATCAGGAGATCGTGGATTCTATCCTCACCGACCCTGCAGGGCATGTCATATTCAACAGCGATGGCATCGGCGGGTCATCCTTGAGGAATATCTCTCTCGTCATCTGGAACGGAGGCGATGTAAATGACGGGACCTTCCCGGCGAATGTCCTTGCGCAGATGCCCGAGCAGGGGACCGTGTTCCGGATCCGGACGACGCTCGACCCGACAGCGCCGACAACCGTCCAGCGGACAGGAGTCGACCGTGCCGTTCCTGGGATCGAATATGTCTCTCCGCTGGTGTCTGACGGATATCCGGCCCCGACCTTTTCGATCGTCAGCGCCCCGCCGGGAGCATGGATCGAAGGAGAGCTGCTGAAGTGGCATCCGACTGACGCGGAATGGGGCTCGAACGAGTTCATCGTATCGGCAACAAATGCAAGCGGCTCGGTCCAGGATACGTTCTACATCTTCGTCGAACCATATCGTTCCGCTGTGAACCAGGTACGCCTCGATGTGTCGAACCGCGGCAAGATCGGATCATGGGGTCTGCATGACAAAGGATTCTTCTTCAACGGTCTGAACTCTGTGTATGTCGGCGATTTTTCCCTCGTCGACCGGAACAATGTCGCATTCGCCGGAGGATTGTACACCGAGCAGAACAGCTTCGCTCCAGCGGAGGCTTTCACGGATGGACCGAGCAGGTTCCCCGGATTTGCATCCTTCATAACGTCATATACCGACGCGTGGGAATCCGGTCCTCGGATCGGCACGCGGGTGATACAGCGGACACACTGGAAGACGTCGTTCCCCGATGACCGGTATGTCATCATGGAATACTCCATCGTGAACGAGGCGGGCGGAGTGACGATCGACGACCTCTTCGCCCAGATCTCCACCGACATGGACATCGGTAACTCGGCGAACAATCTCGGAGGCCAGGACCCGGACCTCCAGCTCGTCTACGCGTATGAGAGCGACGGCGCGACCAACGGATCGTTCTATGGATTCTCCGTGCTCTCACATCCCGTCGCCGGCTATGCTACATGGACGGGATCGGATACGGGATTCATCAGGAATGTCACGAACCTCACATCCTTCATCAATGCACCGTCCACACCGGGAGATATCCGGAACCAGATCTCTGTCGGTCCGTTCACGCTCGCTCCGAGCGAGACGGTGACAGTGGTCTTTGCGTTCGTAGCCGGGAACAGCGAGATAGAGGTTCGCGGGGCAGCGTCGGCAGCGCGATCGATGTGGAACGAGTTTGTGGGAACGAACATCGCCTCTGTGCTTTTCGACGGGAATGGAGACCGCATCCGCGTACTGGACGGTGTCCCCGTGAAGCCGGAAGCGAATGCTACCATCTTCCAGACGCAGGGCAATACGCTCTCGGTCGAAGCCTGGGTGTATCCGATGGAACTTCCCGGCGACGGCTCAGGCAGGATCATCGTCATGCGGCCTGCCAATAGCGGCCTTACGGTCGACCCGTACTATTCCTATGCCCTCAAAATAGACAACTACAGCGGTGATGGACCGCATTTTGTGTTTGCCGTGACGGACGGCGTCAATCTGTGGGGGAGCGGCCATCAGACAGTGGCGGCCGACCCGGTCAACCCGAACATCGGACAGTGGTATCATCTGGTCGGCACATGGGATGGCAGCACTGCACGTCTCTATGTCGACGGGGTGCTAAAGACTGAAGCGATGAATCCCATCACGGTGGGCCCGGGTTCCGTCGGATTCTACATCGGCGGAGCGACCGGAGACTACTTCAACGGACTCATCGACGACGTCCGGCTTTGGAGCAGCATGCGGAGCGAGGCGGAGATCCAGGGCAACATGAATGCAGTCCTCACCGGTTCGGAGGTGGGGCTGGGGGGATACTGGCCGCTGGATGACGCATACCTCGCGCCGAACGGTCAGAATGCTACGAGGGACAAGTCGCCCTACCAGAACGATCTGTATGTCCAGTTCGATGCCAGGTTCGTTGGATACCCCGCGCCCGATCCTGTAACTATCCTGCCGACGAAGATCCAGGCCTCGACGTTGTATGCGGTGGAGGGCGAGCCGTTCCGTGCTCTCATAACCGCGGACGGATGGCCGGCTCCCACCTTTACGTATGTGTCGGGGGAACCATGGATGTCTGGTTTGGTCGGCGATACGCTCGTAGCAGGTCCGGGCTTCGGCACCTACGGGCACTATATGGTCGTCCTCGATGCCACGAATTCTACGGGGACGCTGCGTGACACATTGGTGCTGACTGTCGAGGGCGTCCGCCCTGCGGAGAATCTCGTCCGGCTCGATGTCACCAACAGAGGAAAGCTCGGTACGACCAAGCAGTATGGAAAGGGCATGTTCCTCAATGCGCTCAACGGTCTATACGTCGCAGACTTCAGTCTCGTCGACCGGGATCATCAGATGTACGCCGGCGGCTTGTACGGTCCGTATCCGTTCAATCCGCTCAGCGGATTCACGGATGTTCCGAGCCCCCTCATCGGATTCGAAGCATTCCAGACAGAGTACAATGACAGCAACGAGCCCAACCGGATGTTCGTGCGCGTCGTTCAGCGGACGCATACAAAACAGGCGTCGCCGGACAACAGATATGTCCTGATGGAGTATGAGATCCATAATGAATCCGGTGCCGCGATTGATGACCTGTTCGCGCAGATGACGGCGGATTTCGATCTCGGCGATTCAGGATCGAATCTGGGCGGATTCGACGGGGACATCGGTCTGATCTACGCCTATGATGCGAACGGAACGGACCCAAACTACTACGGATTCAAGATCCTGACCCATGATGTCGCTGGGTATGTCACGTGGCAGGGGACAGACTATGAATACGTGCGGAACTCGAACAACCTGACGTCGATGGTCGCCGCTCCTGCTACCCCCGCCGATACCAGAAGCCAGATCTCGGTTGGTCCGATATCGATCCCGGCTGGCGGTTCTGAGACGGTCGTGGTCGCTTTCGTCGCAGGTGCTGACTATGGTGCACTCAGGCTGGCCGCAGATGCCGCAGTGCAGACCTGGAACGATCCGGAGACGCGGAACGCATTACCCGTCTTCGCGGAGACGGAGGGCAATAGCACTGTCAGCGTGGCCGACATGATCTCCCTCGGTGTGCGTCTGGATGGGTCGATCGATGTGGCAGACGACATAGATTACTACAGGTTCACTCTCGCGACACAGGATACCGTGCAGATCATCGGTACGCAGGGAGAGGGTTCTGAACTTCTCTACCGATTCGAGATCTATGATGATGTCGGTTCGATGCACTGGAACAGTGCCTGGTACTACAACGACCAGGGCGTTGCTCCATATGGGATAAATATTCTGAATGCGGGGACGTACTATCTGAGGGTCATGCGTCGCGACTATTATGCCAGTGCCTTCCCCAGTAAGACTACTCCTGCCCCGACGCCCGAAGTTGCGAAGCTCGAAACGCTTTTCAAGGAAAGGCTGCAGGCCCTCGGTACAGCGGCCTCCCTCGATACAGGCCCGTATAGCATCATCGTTCGCCGGTATGAACCGGTCATTGGCAAGCCAGCCTATTCCTACATCGAAGGTGTCACCAGCGAGCGCGGATTGTTCTATAGCACGTTCAACATCGGCGCACCGAATGCGACGATAGATATACAGTTCGGCCAGACAGAGGCGTACGGTCAGGTCCTCACGCTCACCGAGGGATATTCCCAGCCATACTACGTCTACGGAAATAACGGCGTTCTTCAACCTCTCGCCCCTGCAACCACATACCATGCGCGCCTCAGGATCACGAATCCGCTCGGAGTTGCCTACGGCCAGAACCGGACCTTTACCACTGCACCCGAGAGCCCGCTGTGGCAGAATACGACAGTCGGGACAAACAGTTATGAGGACATTCACATCCGGAGCAGCGCAGAGGTGTGGATTGCGGGTGAGGCGGTCCGCCTCAGCACGGACGGAGGACAAACGTGGGAGGACAGGAGTCCGTATTTCTCCTTCTACCACTACTCCCAGGAACTGTTCTTCCTCAGTGACCTCGAGATCGTATCAGCCGGATTCGGAACCACTCCAGTGGTCTACACGACCGACGGCGGGTTGACATGGTCGGCCATGATCACGGATGAGGTCTACCGGCACCTCACCGCTGTCTCCACTCCTGACGGTGTGTCATTCGTTGCTGTAGGGTACGACAATCAGCTCGTCCATACGCCTGATGGCGGGGCGACCTGGTCTACGCCAGGTCATGACAATGGCATCAGTTCGTTCTACGACGTCGAGTATTTCGATGGGAACATCGTGGTGGCGGTCGGCTATGAGGGCGTCATTCGCTCCACGGACGGTGGGGTGACGTGGAGTGCGACGAACACGTCGGTGTTCTACGGGCGCGAGATCACGCCTGTCACGAGTACCATTGGCTACATCGCCGGGTATGACGGCGTCTACAAGACGACGGACGCGGGCGCGACCTGGACGCTTCATAATAACGACGGCCTCCTGTACCAGTTGAGCTCTATCCACATGTACAACGAGCAGGAAGGGTACGCTATCGGAATGCCCGGAAGGATCTTCCAGACGACCGATGGATGGACCTCGTTCGTGGAGGAGGAATCGGGTGTGCGGGCGAACATGACCGATATCACGGCATGGGGGAATCGCGTCATGGCCGTCGGAACCCGGGGGCTTGTCGTTTCGAAAGGCTCCCTGGCCGAGTATGAGCCGAACAGCACAGCCACCGAGGCCAATCCGGTCTCCTACAACGCATCGGTGGATGCGCTCATCGATCCCGACACGGATGCCGACTACTTCTCGTTCACTGCCGCGGCAGGCGACATCGTCTCCATTGAGTCGAGGGCGCTTCCCGAATCGGGCCTGAACTGGGACGGGACGTACATACGGTTGTACGATGATGTGGGCACACAGTACGGTTCATATTATTTCACGTCGGCGTACTACTATGGTGCGTTGGACAAGATCGTTGCGCAGGTCCCCTCTGCAGGGACCTACTACATCAAGGTGACCTCTCCGTACAGCGGTGGTCAGGCCTTCCCGAACAAGACAGTGGGAGACAAGGTGCCGGAGCCTCTGACATCCACCGACGGGCTTTCCGAAGCTCCACCCAAGACACAGACAGTCGCCCCTAACTGGACATACACGCTCAAGCTGACGCGCGGTGGCGCAGATGCACCTGATGTGAAGAACGTCGGCCCGCTTGTGACCTATACCGATCAGGCGATCCTCCGCGGCGGCGTCATGCCGAACGGCGGGACCACCACGGTCACTCTGGAGTATGGAACGACCACCGCCTTCGGGACCACGGTCACCGCTGAGGGGATGCCTCTCAGCGGCATCAACTACCAGGTCTTCAGGGCCCCCGTCTACGGACTGCAGCCGTCGACGACCTACTACTACCGCTGGGTCGCGACGAACGAGTACGGCACATCTGTGTCGCTTGATACGTCAGTCTTAGTCACGCCCGACCTTCCTGACGGATGGACACGAAAGCCGACGGATACCGAATTGCCGATCTACGATGTGTCGATCGCTCCTGATCAACTCACAGGCATGATCGTCGGAGCTGGCGGGTATGGACGCATCACGACGGACCGCGGGAACTCGTGGATCCCGATGAATCTCGGTACGACGGCCTCTCTGTTCGGCGTCAAAATGTTCGATGCATCGACCGCGGTCGTGGTCGGTGCCTCGAACGTGATCCGCAGAACGACTGACGGCGGCCTGAGCTGGAATACCGTTGCCAGTCCGCATCCGGTGACGACAACATACCGGACCCTTTCGTTCGCCGACAACCTCAATGGCGTCGCAGGTGCCCTGTCCAACCGTGTCATGCGCACGACGGACGGCGGCGCGACCTGGACAGCCCTCCCTGATGTCGCAGGCTCGGTGTATTCAATTCAGATGATCGATCCAAACACCATCGTCGGCGTGACCGTGAGCGGCGTCTTCTTCCGCTCTGACGATGGAGGCGCGAGCTGGTTCCAGGTGGGGGTCGATTCCTCTGCCGGATATACCACAGTATCCCTCGGATTCTTCAATTCCCTCGAGGGGCTCGTGGGAACGTATGGAGGCGGTGTCGTCTATCGTACGACAGACGGCGGACAGACCTGGTCAAGTCCGATCTCCATAGGTGGCTATCCGTACTTCTGGGGAACTGCCGCTATCACCGATAACAATACGGCATGGTTTGGTAATATCATTGGAGGCGGTGTCTATTATACGACCGACCAGGGATTGACCTGGAACGTCTCGTCCATAGGTTCCGATCGGGGGGTCTATTCGATCAAGGCGCTGACACCCGAGCTTATGCATGCCACGACGGCGTTTGGCGGGTTCTTTGAGCGGGACACTCGGACCATCGATGTGACATTCAACGTCGACATGCGTCCGGCCATCGGATACGGGAAGTTCAAACCCTCCAAAGATTCACTTGTCATTCGGGGAAGCGTTGCGCCGATCGATTGGTTTTCGGATACCACTGTCTTCGAGGATCTTGATGGAGATTCCATCTATTCGAGGACGGTCAATTTTGGGACGACGGGCAATCTGGTATATAAGCTCGTGATCAAGCACTACGGCGATACATACTGGGAAGGGCAGGGGCAACCGCTGAACGGGGACCGTTCGTTGTTCATACAGGGTGGATCGCAGGTCGTCGACCTTTCGTTCGATGACATGCAGCCCTATGTCCCTGTGACCGGAGCATACAGCTGGGATGGTGGTGCAGCCGCCTTGTATCACCTGGATGAGGATCCCGGAGCACATCCGACGTACCTCGGCGGGCAGGTCATATTCGATCAAAGCCCGAATGGTTTCCATGGCATCGAGACAAATACAGCGAAGGTGCCGGGCCATACGGGTACAGCCCGTTTCTTCGATGGGGTCGCGTCCGTTATTGATCTTCGCTATCAACCGATAGCTTCGTCATCGGCAGAATCGTTCACGATCGAGGGATGGATCTATCTGGATACATATCCGACGACGTCTGTGAATGTCTTCTCGCAGTCCACGATGCCGAACACCTTCCTCGGAGTGAGGCCTGGAGGCTATCTGACAAGCGGCATTCGTCAGGCGGTCGACAACACGATGGTATTGGATACGAGTACTGTGGCGGTAGCGTTGAACGAGTGGGTGCATGTGGCGATGGTCTATGATGCGACGACACAGGTGATGCACGGATACATCAACGGTGAGCTTCAATACAGCAAAGGATTCACAGGTGCGCTCACGTTCGCATCCACGTCGAATTATGGAGCATTCATCGGTGCCGGTCAGACCGGGACCGGTACGCTGGCTTATCGGTTCAATGGCCGGATCGACGAGGTGCGCATCTCTTCGACCGCAAGGACGCCCGCGGAGTTCAACCTTCGACTTCCCCCGGCAAATCTGACAGCCCAGGCGAGCGCATCGTCAGTCACCTTGACATGGGATGCGTCGGCCGGGAGTACGCTGCTCCAGGAATACCGTGTCTACAGGGGTGCCGACAGCACGAATATGTCCCTCCTGAACTTGTCGTCATCCACGGCATTCACGGACGGCAGTGTCGTGACCGGAGCGACGTACTACTATGCTGTGACTGCAGTGGATCAGCTGGCATTCGAGAGCGGATTCTCGAACATCGTTCACGTCACGCCTCTGCCGCCTCCCTCCGTTCTCGCGACTGTTCCGTTCCGGAACGCGGTCGCAGTTTCGGGCACCATCGATCCGTCGATCAGATTCAGCGCTGCCCTTGATCCGACGACTGTCACGACAGAAGCATTCATGGTCTATTCGGACATTCGCGGTACGCTCGGGCTCGATTCCGTCGCCTATGATCCCGGCACGCTGACGGTCACCATATATCCTTCGGTTCCGTTCTTCCCCGGTGAACGGGTGACGATGCTCATGAAGCGGGTGATCGCGAATACGAACGGCGAACTCATCGCGAAACCCCTCGTTCTGCCGTTCCAGATAGCGACGACAGACGGGAACGGACAGTTCACCGATGCGTGGTCGCTCTTCTTCCCGGCCTTGTCCGACATGGCGGTTGCGGACTTTGACAGGGACGGTGACCTCGATGTCGTTATGACGGTCCCGACCGGAACTCCGGGCCTGGCAATTCTTGAGAACAATGGGCAGGGATCATTCGCATCCTCCTCATATGCGGTCGGTGTTATGCCGATGCGGCTGACGGCGGGAGATTTCGATCGTGATGGATTCCCTGATCTTGCGGTAGCCGACAATGGGGGAGGTTCGCTTTCCATCCAGTTCCTGAAAGGCAACGGAGACCTTACGTTCTCGCCTTTGACGTCGAGATCGCTATCATTCCCAACGAGTGGTCTCGAAGCAGGGGATTGGGACGGTGATGGTGATCTGGACCTTGCCATTGCCAGTACCGCGGGAAACTATGTCGGGATCCTGCGCAACAACTATCCGACGCTTGGCTTCGGATTTTCCACCGCCGGGGTTTCGAATCCTGCCGGACTCGAGCTCGTCGATATCGAGCCTGATGCAGACCTCGACCTGTTCTTCCTCGACCCGAATGCGGGTACATTCAGGGCCCTGAGGAATGACGGCTTTGGCAACTATCCGGGCATATCCAACTTTGGCGGTCCTTTTGAGATCGGCGCGACGTTCGCCGCGACAGGCGATCTGAACGGAGACGGGAATCCTGATGTCGTTGTTGCTGAGCCGTCGTCACAGCAGCTCGCCCTCATACGAAACAACGGCAGTCTGAGCTTTGCTCGTCAGCCGGGATTCTCCGTAGGACTTTCGCTGAACAAGCTTGAGATCGGCGACATCGATGGTGATGGAGACCTTGACATCGTGGCCGCCTCGTCGACTGTTGCAGCCTCTGTCGTCTACAGGAACAACGGGTCATTCTCCTTCTCCGAGCTATCTTATGCGACAATGGGATATTTCCCGAGCGGAAATGCTTTGGGGGATTTCGACGGGGACGGAGATCTGGACCTTATCACACATGTCTCAGACGGTGTCAGACTTTTCAAGAACAACTATGACACCGTCCCGCCTGCAGCACCTTCGAATTTTTCCGCCTCCGGCGAGAGCGGAAAGGTGAACCTCGCATGGAATCCGAACGGGGAATCGGATATGCTCCGATATCGGATGTACAGGAGCACGTCGGTCAATCCGACAACGCAGATCGACAGCGTCGCTTTCGGGACGAATACCTATACAGACCTGAGTGTCACGGATAGTGTGCTGTATTTCTATCGTATGACGGCTGTTGACGCCAGCAGGAATGAGAGCGGATATTCCACACAGCTGTATGTCACGCCTCATGCCAAAGCACAGGGCGAATATACGGTGGACGCACATACGACGCTGTTGTACCCGTTCGCAGAAAAGTCAGGTGTATGGATCGCTGATGAGAGTGGACCGTATCATCTTGGTCAGGCAACCGGTACGTCCGTCGTGCCTGGCAAGTTCGGCGCCGGCCGCTCGTTCAACGGGACAACTGATTACATCGATGTGCCCTACAGCAGCGATTTTGACCTAGGATCCGCATATACCATAGAGGCATGGTTCTATCTTGATGCGCCGCTGGCAACAAATACGTACACGATCATTGACAAAGCGAGCTCAGATTTCTGGCTGCACCTGCTCAAGGATATCGATAATACTGATAAGGTACGGTTCAGAGTGCGCGATGCCTCGAGCATCATCGATGTTACGAGCTCCGATACAGTCACTACAGGGCAGTGGCACCACGTGGCAGGAGTAATTGATGGTGCAGAAGTCCGGCTCTATCTCGACGGAAAACTGACAGGCACAGCCGCCTTTGCAGGACCGGCTCCATCAAATTTGAACAACACGGTGGAGATCGGACGGACAGCCGCCGGGCCGGGAGACTACTTCAACGGCAAGATCGATGACATCCGGTTCTCGAATATCGCCCGGAACCCTTCAGCCTTCAATCTGCAGCTTGCGCCGGCGCAGGTGGCCGCGAATGTTTCCGGGACCACGATCAACCTTAGCTGGCAAAATGGGGGAGGTGCTGTTGCCCTCAGCAAGTACTATATCTATCGCGGCCTTGATTCAGCATCGGTCGTACTCGTCGATTCGACGACATCTACATCATACTCCGATGCTGACCTGAGTGCGAGCACTCAATACTTCTTCCGCGTCACTGCGGTCGATGTCACCGGTTTTGCAAGCATACAGAGCTATGCAGCCACAGCAACAACAGCGACGCCTATCGAATCGTATGTGACGACGTTTGCGGGCGACGTCTCGACACCCGGTTTCTCCGACGGAACAGGCACCAACGCATTCTTCAATAATCCCGCCGGAATGGCAAGAGACAGTTACGGCAATGTCTATGTCGCCGATGCGGGCAACCATGCCATCAGGAAGATGACACAATCCGGCGTGGTGACCACCTTCGCCGGGAATGGGACGGCTGGGGCTACCGATGGTGTCGGTGTGAACGCGACCTTCAACACGCCATTCGGCATCGCTATCGACGCTTCCGGCAACCTCTTCGTGTCGGAATGGGGCAACCACATCATTCGGAAGATCACACCCGCAGGTCAGACGAGCATATTCGCAGGAGCGGCAGGTACCTCTGGCACGACGGATGCAACCGGAGCGTCCGCTAGGTTCAATAACCCTGCCGGATTGGCGATCGATGCATCCGGCAATCTGTACGTCGCGGACTATGGGAACAACAAGATCCGGCGGATTACTCCAGCTGGCCTGGTAACGACCCTCGCCGGAACTGGAACAGCAGGATCGGTGAACGGAGATCCGATTACACAGGCACAGTTCAACGGGCCCGTCGGCATTGCGGTGAATACGAGTACGGGGGTTGTATATGTCGCGGATGAGCAGAACCACAGGATTCGCGTGATCGCAGGAAGTTCTGTTTCGACCCTTGCAGGAAATACGCAGGGATATGCCGACGGGGTCGGAACGGCAGCGTTGTTCTCTGAACCCGAAGGGATCACGATCGGTCCGCTCGGAAACCTGTATGTCGTAGAGTTCTCGAACCATACGGTCCGGAAAGTCTCGCAATCGGGTGAGGTCACCACGGTCGCAGGCGACACAGTCCAATCATGGCAGGATGGAAACGGCACCATCGCCCGCTTCAATGTCCCCGTCGGCATCCTTGCAGACGGCTCCGGCATCCTCTTCGTATCTGAGCAGTCCAACAACGACATCCGTCGGGTCGTCATGAATTTTGCTCCGACCTCACGGACAGGTCTGCCCACGGATGTCACTGTTACGGGGGCGACGCTCAACGGTATCGTGAACCCGAACACGAAGACCACCTCGATGTACTTCGAGTATGGTACTTCGACATCGTACGGGACTGTCGCCGGTGCACAGACGGGATTGACCGGAACGACCGGGCTCGAACTCTCAACGACCGTGTCGGGTCTGACAGCCGACAAGACATATCATTATCGGATCGTGGCGACGAATGAGGCCGGGACGACCGTCGGAGAGGACCGTACCTTTGTCACCGCTTCCCCGGCACCGCTCGCGACAACGCTCGTGGCGCCGGATAGTGCCGCGGTCAACGTGGCAGTCAGTCCGACGCTCTCGTGGAATGTGTCGACGAATGCGACATCATATCTCCTCCAGGTAGCTGCTGATGCAGGGTTCACCTCGGTCCTCGTGAACGACACGGTCGCTTCGACGACCACGCAGCTGAGCGGACTGCAGCATGAAGTGACATACTACTGGAGGGTGAGGGGACAGAACTCGACCGGCGTGAGCGCCTATTCGCCGGCATGGTTCTTCACGACTGTCGTGGACACGCCGGATGTGCCCACGCTCGTCGGACCTGTGAACGGCGCCACGAATCAGCCGAAGGACATCACGTTCACATGGAACACCTCGGCGCGGGCGACCTCGTACCATCTCCAGGTCTCAGCGAACAGCGCATTCAGCGTCCTGACGTATCAGGACACGACGCTGACGGATACATCCGCGACAGTGGCCGGTGTGCTCGTAAATTCGACGACCTACTATTGGCGGGTCAGGGCGAAGAACACTGGCGGAACGACAGCGTATACATCGACCCGGCAGTTCACGACGATTATCCAGGCGCCGGACGTGCCGACGCTCGCGTCACCCCTTGATGACGCAACGAATCAGCCGATAGCGCTGACCCTGCAATGGAACGCTGCCGCCAGAGCGAGCACCTATCACGTACAGCTCGCGAAGGATACGAACTTCACCCAGCTGGTCCTGCAGGACAGCACGCTGACGAGCACCAACAAGTCGGTCACTGCCCTTGGGAACGACTCGACATATTACTGGCGGGTCCGGGCGAAGAATGCGGGAGGGACGACGGCATATTCTGCGTTCCGCAGATTCAGGACCATCGTTGCCCCTCCGGGTACGCCGATCGCACTTGCGCCTGACAGCGCATCAATCGGACAGGCCGCGACACTTGCCCTGCGCTGGAGTACAGCGGCACGGGCATCGTCCTACCAGCTGCAGCTGTCGACGTCAAGTTCTTTCTCGTTCCTTCTTGTGAACGACAGCACGCTGACGGATACATCCTATACGGCCGGACCTCTGGCGAACAATCAGGCGTACTTCTGGAAGGTTCGTGCGAGGAATGCCGCCGGGGCATCGGCCTATTCGTCCGTGTTCTCGTTCACGACCGCAGCCGCCGTTCCTGAGGTGCCGGTCCTGACCTCGCCCGCTGACAGTGCTGTTGACCAGCAGGCGACCCTCTCGCTCGCATGGCAGGCCAGCGATCGTGCAACGAGCTACAGGGTAGAGGTCGCCATCGACTCCCTGTTCCAGACTATCGTCTTTGTGGATTCGACGGTCACAGCTACGTCCAGGGCCGTCGGTCCGCTGTCGTACCTCACCACATATTACTGGCGAGTGAGAGCTCAGAACGATGGCGGGAATAGCGTGTATGCCCGCTATCGCATGTTCGCCACCGTCAATGCGCCGCCACCGACGCCCGTGCTTCTCACTCCTGATTCGGCGGCGACCGGCGTCGAGGTGAACGCTCCGCTTGCCTGGAGAAAGGCGGAGAGGGCGACCCGCTATGAGCTGGAGGTATCGCTCAATTCCAACTTCAGCATTCTCCTGGTAGACCGGGACGACATAACTGATACGACCTTCACGGTCGGACCGTTGCTGAACGATACCACGTACTACTGGCGTGTGAAGGCGTTCGGCTCAGGAGGTGCGAGTGCCTTCTCGTCCACCTGGCAGTTCCGCACGAAGGTCGCTGTACCGCCGGCCCCGACCCTGGCAACTCCGAACGACAATGCAACAGGAGTGGCAGTTTCGCCGACGCTGACCTGGAATGCAGCTGCACGCGCGACGACGTACCGCCTCGAGGTCTCGACATCAAACACCTTCACACCGCTCGTGTTCGTCGACTCTGTTCTGACGACAACGTCAAAGCAAGTGACGCTGCAGCACAATACGCAGTATTTCTGGCGGGTGAGGGGGCAGAATGTCGGTGGGGCGGGATCATATTCTTCGACCAGGTCCTTTGTCACGATCATCGAACAGCCGCAGGCACCGAAACCTGTCGGGCCTGACAGTGCAAGTGTGGGGCATCCTCTCACGCTCAACCTGACCTGGAATACATCGGCGCGTGCGGCAAGTTATGCGCTGCAGGTGTCGAAGATCTCGAGCTTCACGACAACGGTCGTCAATCTCCCGAGCACGACCGACACGTCGGTGTCCGTCGGTCCGCTCGAGTATCAAACGACCTACTTCTGGAGGGTGAGTGCAACGAATGCAGGAGGAACGTCTGCGTTCTCGCCGACCTGGTCCTTTGAGACCATTATCGAGCCGCCGCCGACGCCGTCACTGATCGTCCCGGCAGACCTGGCGACGAATCTTGCGACGACGCTTCAGTTCGCATGGAACGCCGCAGCCCGTGCCGCGTCCTACCGTGTCCAGGTGTCGACGAATCCATCGTTCAGTACGGTCGATGTCGATACCAGCGGCCTGACGGGAACTTCTGTGACGCTCAGCGGATTGCAGCACTCCAGCACGTATTTCTGGCGTGTGCAGGCAGTCAACGATGGTGGGTCGAGCGGATTCTCAAGCGCACGGCAATTCAGTACGGTCATTGCCCCGCCGGCAGCCCCTTCGCTGACGAATCCTGCGAACAACGCGACGAACGTTCCCCAGGGAACGACCTTCAGCTGGGCGAGTGTCGCAACGACCGTGACGTATCACCTGCAGGTCTCGACCAATGATGCGTTCACTGCGCTCGTCGCTGAGGATTCGACGCTGACGGGCACCTCGAAGAATGTGTCGACACTGACCTTCAGTGCGGCCCACTTCTGGAGGGTGCGCGGGAAGAACGCAGGTGGGATCGGTCCATGGTCCGAGGTGCGGACCTTTACGGCCATCCCTCCACTGCCCGTGGCCGCGGTCGCGCCGACGAGTCTCACATACGGATCGGTAGAGGCGGGGTCCGGTTTTACAGACCTCACTGTCACGCTTTCGAACGAGGGCGGACAAGCGCTCACTGCGACCGGGATTTCGATCTCCGGGACTGATGCCGCTCAGTTCGATGTCCAGTCCGGTGGTGGTGCATTCTCCTTGAACGCCGGACAGACTCGGCCTATTGTCGTGCGCTTCTCACCTGTCTCCACCGGACAGAAGACGGCATCCCTGGTGATCCCCACGAATGACAACGTGAACCACACCAACGGTAATGTCGTGGTGCCGCTGAGCGGCGAAGGGGTCGATACGACACCTCCCTATAATCCGAACCTGACGGTCAGTCTTTCGCCTGACATATGGTCCAAGTCGAATTCCTTCTTGGTGTCCTGGTCAGACGGTGAGATCACAGACATTTCCGGCATCCCGGAAGTGCGGACGACTATCGACCAGGAACCGTCTGTGTCCAATCCGGGAACGCTGGTCAGTCTCGGCACGAGCAGCCAGTTCTCCATCGCGCTCCCGCAGCAGGGGGCTCACCAGGTCTTCTTCTACTTCGTCGATGGCCTCGGGAACAGCGATCCGACAAAGTGGTATGTCGTTACCGCCCAGTTCGACAGCACACGGCCGACGATCGACCACGATCCGGCGTCGGTGCCTGAGGTCCTCGTGTCGAACGGGACCGCCAGCCCGACAGTGGCCATCGAGGCCTCTGTGAACGATCAGGGAGGTTCCGGCGTCGCGAGTGCGCGCGTGGAATTCCGCCGGTCGTCAGATGCTGTCTTCCAGTCATCTGCGCTTCCCTCCGTGGTCATTCCATCGTCACTGTTCGTCTCGGCGACGGGTGATCCGGTCGGCGTCGATTACAGGATCGTAGCCACCGACAACGCTGGTAATGCAACGTCCACGAAGGTCTTCTCCATTACGGCGAAGAAGGTCGATAGGCCAGAAGAGCAGCCTGCCCCTCAGCCGCGGGTCCCCAGCTCCACGACGAGCGTCTCGGAGATCGTGAGGTCGTACAGGATCTTCTCGGTGCCGTACGACCTGGCTGACAAGAAGCCGGTAAGCCACTTTGTGGCATCCTTCGGCGACCATGCCAGCAACGGGAACAACTACATCAACTGGCGTCTGCAGCGGTTCGTGTCGCAGACGAGCAAGCAGGACTATGAGGAATTCAAGAACCTGGATGCCCTGACGCCGGGTGCGGGATTCTTCCTCGTCGTCCGGACGGATCAAAATCAATTCGAGGTCCAGTCCGGCGTGACTGCCGTCAGCGCACAGCTGATGAATGACGTGGGTATACCAGTGATGGCAGGGTGGAACCTGATCGGCACTCCGTTGAACCGGACGATCCATAAGGATTCGCTCCGTGTCACGGCAGGAGTGATAGACCAGTGGGCAGATTACACCGGGAGCGGTTCGAACAACAACTGGAACATGAGTCCTTCACAGATGGAACCGTGGAAGGGCCTTGCCATCCATGTCACACAGAACGCGAACCTGCTCTTCAGGACCATCGGAGCACAGCCCGGTGAAACAGCGCCGAGTGTGCCACTTGCCAAGCTGCAAGCCGTCAGCACGGTGAAGAAGCAGGGGAGCGTGAAAGAGTGGACCATGTCCGTTGATGCTGTTCGGGCGGATGGTGGTGGAGTGGATATCGAGAACACCATCGGCATGGTGAAGGAAGCGAAGGCGGGGAAGGATCCGTACGACCGCTACCAGCCGCCATTCGCCGGTGCGGGAAGCGTCGCACTCTACTTCAGGACGGACGACGAATCGTTCATCGACGACATACGGCCGGTCTCTGAGGATGGCGATGTCTGGACGATGGATGTGAGGACTGGTGATGAAGGAGCGAGAGTCACTCTGAAGGTTCATGGGGCGAAAGAGCTTCCGGACCCGACGTACGAGGCATTCCTGATCGACCTCGACCAGAGGATGGCCTACGACCTGAAGAAGGTCGACGAGGTTTCCGTGAATTCGGGCGACGGTCTGCGACATTTCCGGATCGTCGTCGGGACGAAAGCGTTCGTGAAGGAGAACAATGCCGGGATAGACCTGTATCCCAAGGCATTTGCGCTCTTCAACAACTACCCGAATCCTTTCAACCCCGAGACCATCCTCCGATACACGGTGGCGGATATCACCGATGCGTCGCAGGTGAGCCTTGTGGTGTTCGACGTCCTGGGCCGGGAAGTGGCGACGGTGGTCCAGGCGCTCCAGTCTCCCGGGTACTATGAAGTACCGTTCAATGCTGCGGGATTGTCAAGCGGAACCTATTTCTATAGACTGCAGGTGCTCGACCAACAGGGTCAGCAGGTCTTCAGTCAGGTCAAACGCATGCTGTTGATGAAGTAATCCTGAGAGGAATTCTATGAGACAATCATTGTTCATCCTTGCCGTCCTCACCCTGGCATCTGCCGCGGCTTTTGCGCAGGACCGGGAAGAATGGCCCCGGGTGATGGTCATTCTCGAGGAGATCGTGGACGGCCGCGAGGTCCGGAACCGGACCGTTGCTGCACAGATCGAGGCTGTCCTGCTCGAGAAGGGCTTCCGGCTCGTCGATCAGAAGCAGTTCGAGAATGTCACGGCACGGGATGTGGCACTGGCGGAAGGAAATCCGGCCAGGGCGAAGGAGATCGGCCTGCGGTACGGTGCCGAGCTTCTCGTGGTCGGGTATGCGCAGGGGGACCTCGACAATGAGCGGGAACTCTACGGCACCAAGAACTACGAATATGTCGCGGAGGGGGATGCGAAGGCCATCATCACGGACACGGGTGAGATGATCGCGGTATCGACGGGTTCCACCAAGAAGCTGGCGGGCGGCAAACGATCGGCCCAGACGCTCGCGCTCCAGACCCTCGGGGAACAGCTCGCGAACGACCTGTACGTGAAGGTGCGGATGAAGATCCTGGAGGAATCCCGCGGATCGAGAGTGCTGACCATGGCGCTTCTGGGAATGAACGCGCAACAACTCGCAGGGTTCGAGCGGAACCTGCCGAAACAGATCACGCGCATCGAGTCGATGCGGCTCCGGTTCATGGAGTCCGACGGCGCGGTGTATGAGGTGAAGGTCATCGGAACGATCGATGACCTCCGGCAGGAGCTGACGAAACGGGACGATCTGGTCATCATCGGCGCGAGCGGAACACGCCTCGATGTCAGCACCAAGGAGAATGCAGAACGCGCGAAGGGATCATCGACCGTGACGAGCCCTCTCGAGATCACAGACCTGAAGGTCGAGAATGTCTTCCCATCGCAGGTGAACTACTACGCATACAATCCACTGGCGACAGTGGAGATAGAGAACTCGGCTCAGGCTGAGATCAGGAATGTCAAGGTCTCCATCCTCATTCCGGGGTACATGAACCTGGCGTCGGAACAGATCGTCCCATCGATCGCGGCGGGGGCCAAACAGTCCTTCCAGCTTCCTGCGACCCTGGATGCAAAGCAACTGTTCGGCCTAAGCTCGAACTCCGCAGCGCAGGCAAAGGTCGAACTGACCTACGTGTTCAACGGGCAGAACCAATCGAGAAGCCTGGTGAAACCCGTGACCATCTACAGCAGGAATACCATCAGCTGGAACAGGGGAGAATCCGTGGGCTCGTTCGTCACAGAGACGGATGAGGCAGTCGCGAACTTTGCGCGGTTCGTCGTCGGTTCTCTCGCTGACCAGCAGGACCTGAACACCAAGCTCCCGCGCAATGTCGTGAACGCCATGGCGGTATGGAACGGTATCCGTGCGCACGGGATCACCTACATCGGCGACCCGTGGAAACAGGCAGAAGGGGACATCCTGGATGTCATCCAGTACCCACGCGAGACGCTGGCTTCCCGCACGGGAGATTGCGATGATTCGTCGGTCCTGCTCGCGGCATGCCTGGAGAATGTCGGTATCCGGACGAAGTTCCTCGCGACGAACGACCATATCTTCATCATGTTCGATACTGAGCTCAACGGCAAGAACGGATACATGATCAGTCAGGATGAGAATGACTTTGTCGTGCATGAGGGGACCATCTGGATCCCGCTCGAGACGACCATGATCACGAAGCCGTTCCTCGAGGCATGGCGTACAGGAGCAGACGAATACTACAAGAATACCGCCGATGATGGCCAGGGTCAAATGGAGATCATCGATACCCGGAAGGCCCAGGCGGCGTTCCCTCCCGCGAACCTGTCATTCGCGACGAAGGTCGTTGCTACGCCCCCCGCTGCGCGTATTGCTTCGCTCGCCTCGCAGGACCTCGCAGACTACGAATACTATCAGAGCCAGGTGATCGGGGCGAAGATGGCTGCACTGGAGTCTGACAATACTCCTTCAGGCAGGAACACAGCAGCGATCTTCAGAGCAAAGGCTGGCGATTATGACGCGGCGATAACGCTGCTGTCGGGGGTCCAGACGGCGGAGGCGATGAACACGCTCGGCAACGTCTATCTCCTGAAGAACGAGCTTCCGACCGCGCAGGAGTACTTCCAGAAGAGTCTCGAGATGAGCGATGCCGACGGTGGTGTCTACCTGAACTTCGGGCTTGCGCGGTACCTGTCGGGCGAGACGGACGATGCGGTCGAATCGTTCCAGGTTGCCATCTCGAAGTTCGACGATCCGGACGAGGCCCTGAAGATCCTCGGGCTCGACAAGATCCAGGAAGCACTTGGCATGCGTGCGGCAGAGAAATCGCCCCGAAAGGTGTCCAAGAGCGAGCTTTTCTCCCTGCTGAACAAGTCCCTGCAGAACCTGCCGGACAAGAAAACGACGACCTCCCAGGCATACAAGGTCAGGGAGAAGTACAAGAACCAGCAGAACAGGTATGTGTTCGGGGGACGAAGGGGAGCGGATCCCACCCAGATCGCGAGCATCAAGGAATTCCTGTACTGGAAGGAATGACGGAAGCGACAAACGCATATATCTCTGATGGACGCCTCCTTCGGGAGGCGTTCGTATGTACTCAAATTGCAGGTCCATCCACATTTGGCTATTTTTCCCTGGTCACCACCCAAACCTATGACCCCTTCCCAGATCCCTGTTATCGCCATCGTCGGCCGCCCCAACGTGGGCAAATCAACTTTGTTCAATCGCCTCATTGGCGAGCGGGATGCTATCGTGCTCGATACCCCCGGTGTCACGAGGGACAGGAAGTATGGCTCTGTTGAATGGTCCGGCAAGTCATTCACGATCATCGACACCGGTGGGTACGTCCCCGGCTCAGAGGACCTGTTCGAAAGGGCCATCCGGGAACAGGCAGAGATCGCCATTCAGGAGGCTGACGCCGTTCTGTTCGTCGTCGACGGCCGCGATGGTGTCACACCGCTGGACAGGGAGTTGACGGCGATCCTCCGAAAATCGAGGAAACCGATATGGCTTGCCGTCAACAAGATCGACTCAGAGCGATATGACCCCGCGCTGCACGAGTTCCATGAGCTGGGGCTCGGCGACCCGCTTCCGGTGGCTGCCCTCGGAGGCAGGCAGGTTGGCGATCTCCTGGACGCCATCACTCAAACGTTCGCGAAGCGAGGAAGGACCCGCAGTGAAAAGCGGCTTCGGATCGGCATCATCGGCAAACCGAATGTCGGTAAATCGTCGCTTGTGAACGCCCTCCTTGGTCAGGAGCGGAACCTCGTGACGCCGATACCAGGGACCACCCGTGATCCGGTCGATTCCATCCTGAAGATCCATGGCGAGGAGATCGTTCTGATCGACACCGCCGGTCTCCGGCGCAAAAGCAAGGTCAAGGAAAGCATCGAGTTCTACAGTACGCTCCGGACGCTGAAGGCTCTTGAACGCAGCGATGTCATCGTGTTGCTCCTGGACGCCAGTACCGGCGCCGACAAACAGGACGTGCACATCGTCGACCTCGTCCTTGCACGACGGCGTCCAGCCGTCATTGCGGTCAATAAATGGGACCTCGTCGAGAAGGAGACCAACACGGCCCTGGAATTCGAGCGGACGATCCGGGACCGACTGGGGGAGCACGACTACCTTCCGGTGCTGTTCATCTCCGCAAAGACCCGCCAGCGCATTATCAAGGTGGTCGAGAAGGCAAAAGAACTGCATGCGGAACAGCAGCGGCGCATATCGACGAGCAAGCTCAACAAGACCATCATGGCCGATATCGAACGGACCCCTCCCCGGTCCTCGTCGCCGAAGGAGATCAAGATCAAATACGTCACACAGCTGAAAACCAACCCGCCACTCTTCGCCTTCTTCTGTAACGAGCCGAAACTTGTCGAGGAGTCCTATCGGCGGTTCCTCGAAAACCGTCTGCGGGAGCATTTCGGCTTTCATGGCGTGCCGCTCGGTATCGTGTTCAGGCGGAAATAGCATGCAGTCAGAAAGGGCCTGAAAGATGACCGCACGCAAAGAAACCCGACCGGGTCGGCTCCGGGTGCTGGACCATCCGATGGTCCGCATCGGTATGACGACCCTGCGCAATAAGCGGACAGGGGTCCCGCAGTTCCGTGACACGCTCAGGCAGATGGCCCGCATCATTGCCGCCGAATCGCTCGACGGAGTGCGGACGAAACGCATGCGTGTAGAGACCCCGCTCGCAAAGACGGCTGGATGGGAGAGCGCCCAGAAGGTCGTGCTCGTACCGGTCCTGCGTGCAGGTCTCGGACTCGTGGACGGATTTCTGGACATCTGGCCGGGTGCGAGCATCGGCCACATCGGATTGTATCGCGACGAGGAAACGCTCGAGCCCGTCGAGTACTACGCAAATCTTCCGGCCTCGCTCGACAAAGCATACGTCGTCGTTCTGGACCCGATGCTTGCGACGGGTGGCAGTGCGGCAGAGACGCTCTCACTCCTCCGCAGACAAGGTGTGCGAGGGGCCGTGCTTGCCACGCTTATCGCTGCTCCGGAGGGCGTCAGGTTCGTGCGAAAACGCTTTCCGGACGTCCGGATCATTACCTGTGCCCTCGATGAACGTCTGAATGAAGTGGGATTCATCGTTCCCGGACTCGGTGATGCTGGCGACAGACTCTTCGGAACATGAGGCAAACCCTCCTGGCGTTGATCCTTGCGTTCCCGGTCTCGGCACAGGTGCGAGACTCCTCAGCGTACATGGAGAACGGTCTTGATGACCTCCTGCGATCCGGTATTGATGTGATCATGAGGGAGGAGTTTGCTGCGGCTGACAGTATCTTCGTCCTGCTATCTGAAACGTATCCTGCACATCCCGCAGGTCCCGTCATGAGAGCGGCCGTGCTTCACCTCGAAGCGGAGGATGGTCTTGCCGGGACAGATGTGGCCCATCTTGAGGCGCTCCATGAACAGGCAGAGCAGCGGGCTGAGTCATACCGGACCGATGATGCATTGGGCAGGGGAGCACTTTCCTTTCTTGCAAGCTCTCGGGGCATCATGTCGCTGGAAGCCGCACATGCAGGCGCGTGGTTCAAAGCCCTGCGGTATGCACTCGATGCGGCATCACTCGGTGAGCAGATCCTTGAAGCAGATTCGACGATGGCCGATGCGGGACTTGCGGTCGGCAGTTATTACTACTGGAAGTCCCGTCGGGTCGAGGTCATTATGTGGCTTCCGTTCGTGACGGATAGCAGGGAGGAAGGAATGGAGCTCCTGCGTGCATGTGCTCAATCGGGCATGTATCAGCGATACGCTGCGATCAACAGTCTTGGATGGATCCTTCGGGATGCGGGCAAGATCGCAGAGGCCAGGTACTGGGTCGAACGAGGCCTGGCTGACTATCCGGGGAACAGAGCTCTTCTCCGCAGCTATGCCGCTGTCCTCGAAAAGGATGGGGACCTGGATGGTGCCATCCGGGCATGGGAGGCTGTCGGCCGATCGTATGGCCGGGACGGAGGAGCCACCGCCTGGGGAGCCTTCGAAGCAGGTGTTCGGACTGCAGAGCTTCTCGGCCGCCTCCAGGATTCGGCTCGTGTCCGGGAGCACGTGGCCCTCCTCGGAGCGATGGAACGGCGCCTTGACAGGACCGTGTTGTCAGGAAGAAGGGAAGGCCTGTTGGAGCGATCCGCCCGTCTTCAGCGCGAATGGCCGCTCGGATCCGGGAGAGATCCGGCGGTCTCCAGATGAGTCCCACATGCGCAGCATGACGACCCGATGACTCTCAACACTCAATATCAGCGCAAGCTCGATCTGCTCCTTGCTGCCTGCCGCAAACACCTGCGGATCGTCGACGAGGACCTGATCCGTCGTGCCTTCCTCATGGCCGTTGAAGCGCATAAGCATGACCTTCGCGCATCCGGAGAACCGTATTTCCTTCACCCGTTCCAGGTGGCGATGGTCGTCGCGAAGGAGATCGCGCTCGATGATGTTTCTGTCGCTGCGTCGCTCCTGCATGACGTCGTGGAGGATACCCGATTCGAGCTCAAGGACATCAAGGAGGAGTTCGGGGAAACGATCGCGGACATCGTCGATGGGGCGACGAAGATCACGGATATCTTCGAGAGCCACGAGGTCTCCCAGGCAGAGAACTATCGCAAGCTGTTGTTGTCGATGGTCAACGACATCAGGGTCATGCTCATCAAGTTCGCTGACCGTCTCCATAACATGCGGACGCTGGAGTACCTCTCGCCGGACAAGCAGGAGCGCATGGCGCGGGAGACCCTCGATATCTATGCGCCCTTCGCGCACCGCTTCGGGCTTGCGAAGATCAAGTGGGAGCTCGAAGACCTCTCCTTCAAATACCTGTTCCCGAAAGAGTACGAACAGATCACGCGCCAGCTTCGCGCAACACGAAAGGAACGGGAGCAGTATATCGGCAAGTTCGTCGCCCCCGTCAAGAAGAGACTACAGGATCTCGGTATCGACTTTGTCGCCGAGGGTCGTCCGAAACATATCTTCTCCATCTTCAACAAGATGCGCCGACGCTCGAAGCCCCTTGGCGAGATCTACGACCTGTTCGCCGTGCGGATCGTCCTGAATGCGGAGGAGAGCAACGATTGTTACCTCGTGTATGGGGTCGTCTCGGAACTCTACAAGCCCATCCCGGAACGCTTCAAGGACTACATTTCCGTCCCGAAGAAGAACGGCTACCGTTCCATCCACACGACGGTCGTCGGTCCGGATGGCAGGCTTGTGGAGGTGCAGATAAGGACGAAGGGGATGCACGAGATCGCAGAAAAAGGGGTCGCGGCACACTGGATCTACAAGGAAGGGAAGGGTGTGTTCGACAAGGAGCTCGAGAGCTGGACGAACTGGGTGCGCGAGATCTTCGAGCACCGGTCAGACGAGAGCCCGGGGGAGCTCATCGAGAGCTTCAAGCTGAACCTGTATCAGGACGAGATCTATGTGTTCACGCCACGGGGTGATCTCAAGATCCTTCCCCGCGATGCAACACCCGTCGATTTTGCCTATGAGATCCACTCGAATGTCGGGTCGCACTGCATCGGAGCAAAGGTCAATGGACGTATCGTTCCTTTGAATACGAAACTCCGCAGCGGTGACCAGGTGGAGATCATCACATCGAAGAACCAGAATCCCAATAAGGACTGGGAACAGTTCGTCGTTACGCACAAGGCGAAGACGGCGGTGCGCAAGTGGGTGCGTGAGGACGTTCGGAAGAAGTCCGAGCGCGGGAAGGAGATCTTCGACCGGAAGCTGCGGAAATCAAAACTGACGTTCAACGACGACGAGCTCCTGAAGATTGCGCACGCGATGAAGTTCGAGAATCTCCGGCATCTCTATGTGGCGATCGAGGAAGAGCGTGTGGATGTGGATGCCCTCATCGATCAGATGGAAACCGGATCGAAGCCTGCCCGGAGTGAAGCGAAGGACTCTCCCGAAGAAACGAAGACGCTGTTCAACAAGTTCATTAAGAGCGCGCGCGAGATCGCAAGCGGCATCAATGTGTTCGGCACGGATGAGACGCTCCTGCACCAGTACGCAAAGTGCTGCAATCCTATCCCGGGAGACGATATCGTCGGTTTCATCACAACGGGGGAAGGCATCAAGATCCACCGTAAGGACTGCAAGAACATCATCTCACTCCGGCTCGTCGAGAGCCAGAGGGTCGTTGATGTGGCATGGCCGACCAGCGTGACGGGAGAGTTCATCGTGGCGATCCGAGTATCGGGGGAGGACAGGCCGGGTTTGCTGAGCGATGTGACGCATGCCATTTCGACATACCACAACACGAACATCAGAAGCGTCAACATGAACTCCCGGGGATCGCTCTTCGACGGCCAGATCATACTGTTCGTGAAGGATACGCAGCACCTCGAACGGATCGTCGAGAAGCTGAGGGCCATCCAGGGCATCCTTGATGTGGAACGGTTCCTGGGATGAAGGAAGCCCCGCTCGTGCGCATTCTGGGTCTGGACTATGGCGAAAAACGCATCGGCGTCGCTGTGAGCGACCCACTGGGCATCGCCGCGCACCCATGGGGCATGGTTCCGCGGTCCGAAGAGGGGCGCAGGAAATTACGCGCGCTCGTCGACGAGCGGCAGATAACGACAATCATCATGGGGATGCCGCTGACCCTGAAGGGCGAGCGGGGGCCGAAAGCACAGGAAGTTGAACAGTTCATGGCCACGCTCAAGCGGGAGCTCCAGGGGGTGGAATTCATCGAGTGGGATGAACGCTTCACGACCACGATGGCGCAGCAAACGCTCAGGTCCCTTGAGTCAAAGAAAAGCCGACGGTCAGACAAGACTGGCCGCGTGGATGCTATGGCAGCGGCGGTCCTGCTCCAAAGCTTTCTGGATTCGACGAAACACTCCCGATCATGCTCGACGACGTGATGGACGATCCCGTTCCCGGACCTTCTCCGGAGGAACGGCACCGGTGGTGGTTCAGAAGGCATCCGTGGTGGAGCGTCGTCCTCGTTCTGTTCTTTCTGTTCGCGTTGGATATCGCACTGCTGCCGTTCGGCACTCTCCTGAGTTTCAGGACCGAACATCCGGATCGTACCGCGTTCCAGAGGGGCGACCTCGAGCGGCAGGAGGAGGCCGGCATCAAGCGGCCGCGGATACGAAAGACCTGGACGCCCTACAGCAGGATCCCGAAGGTGCTCGTCCGGGCGGTCCTCGTTTCTGAGGATGCGATGTTCTGGCAGCATTCGGGCTTCGATACGTTCGAGATCAAGCAGTCCATAACGGAGGCCATGACGGAGGGCAGGGATCTGCGGGGCGCGAGCACCATCACGCAACAGTTGGTGAAGAACCTCTTCCTGTCATCCTCGCGCGATCCGTTTCGAAAGCTTCACGAGTCGATCCTCACCATCGTTGCGGAACAGGCCCTGGGCAAGCGACGGATCCTCGAGTTGTACCTGAATGAGATCGAATGGGGCCCGGGCGTCTACGGAGCAGCTGCCGCAGCACGCTACCATTTCGATGTTCCCCTGGATTCGCTGACCCCCTGGCAGGCGGCATTCCTCGCATCGATCATCCCATCGCCGACACGGTATTCACCGGACGGGATCACGCCATACCTCGGACAACGTATCGCGCGGACCATTCGTCGCATTGGCATCGAGGAGGTGCAAGAGGACTCATTGACTGCGGCGATGTCCGCTGTACCGCCGGATTCGATGAGCGTGCCGATCCCTGATTCTACAGATCGCCCGCTCCCTGATTCAACAAAGATGGCAGGACCATGACCTACAGAGATATCGACAGGCTTCTTGAGGACAACGAAGGATTCACGCTCGAATTCAAGAGGAAGGTGTCCTCACCCTTGAAGATCGCGAGAACGCTCATCGGATTCGCGAACACAAAGGGAGGGACGGTCCTGTTCGGTGTGGATGACGACAAGTCCATCGTCGGCGTGGGAAGTGAGAAAGAGGAGATCGAGATGATCCGAACCGCGGCTGAATACTATGCGGACCCGCCCGTCGACATTGACATCGATATCGTACCCTACAAAAAGATGGACGTCATTGTAGTGACGGTCGACGAGAGCGAGCTCAAACCCCATGAGCTTGTACACGACGAGAGCGAAGAGGGGGAGACAAAGGTATACATCCGCGTCAACGACAAGACGGTCGCGGCCAGCAAAGAGGTCGTGCGCATTCTGCGTGCAGAGCAGCCGGACGCACCACCGGTGCGCATATCCATCGGGGATGCAGAGAGGCGGCTCTTCGACTACCTTGAGGCGCAGGAGCGTATCACGGTGAAGCAATACGCTGACCTGATCAACATTTCGGCGAGGCGGGCGTCAAGAAGCCTTATTCAGCTGGTGCGGGCTGGGGTTCTGCGGGTTCACACGCACGACAAAGAGGATTACTTCACGAAAGCGTATGACCTCTGAGTCTCACCGGATCCTTCGGGAGATCTCGTACACTGCCACGCCGAAAGCCACAGAGACATTGAGGGAATGCTTAGTGCCGAACATGGGGATCTCCCATGCATGATGACAGAGGGAGAGTGTTTCCTGGCCGATGCCTGTGATCTCGTTCCCGAAGACGAGGGCGAGCGGCTGGTGGATCTGGCCGATGGAATACAGGCTGACAGAAGCGTCGGTCGTTTCGAGAGCGCAGATAGTGTATCCTTTATCCCGCAAGCCCCGAAGCACGTGGGGCGCGGAAGGAGCTGATTCCCAGGGGACTGTCCGGGTTGCGCCGAGGGCCGTCTTTTCGATCTCCTTCCGGGGCGGTTTCGGCGTGTAGCCTGTGAGAATGAGCTTCCGGAGGAGGGCTGCATCGGCCGTTCGGAAAATGGCCCCGACGTTGTAGAGGCTCCGGACATCCTCAAGCACTGCAACCACAGGAAGGCGTTTGGAGTCCATGATTCCGTCAGGTAGGAGCCGCCTGAGAGTGAGCTCCTCAGTGGTGAGCTTACGCATGGAGGATTTCCCCGTATGTGCACCACATTCCCATGATTGAAGATGGACAACTATTTGCCTATATTCAAAATCCGTCGATTCTGGAAGAAATGAATAGATATATCATAGCGATCGACGGTCCCGCTGCCTCTGGAAAGAGCACGACAGCACGCCTGTGTGCGAAACGTCTGGGGTACCTGCACATCGACACAGGTGCGATGTACCGCGCAGTCACGCTGAAGGTGATCGAAGCGGGGGTGCGGGTGGAGGACCGGCAAGCGGTGGAACAGGTCAGCCGTGAGACCACGCTCAGGCTCGAGCCTGATGCAGATGGAAATCGCGTGTTTCTCGACGGGGTCGAAGTGACGGCTGCGATCAGAAGGCGGAATGTCACACGACATGTCAGCCTGGTCAGCAGCTATCCCGGGGTCCGCGAAGTGATGGTCCGCGAGCAACGCCGTATCTCACAGCACGGAGGGGTCGTGCTGGAAGGACGCGATATCGGAACGGTCGTTCTGCCGGAAGCTGATTTCAAGTTCTTCCTGGTTGCAGACGACCGGGAGCGTGCCCGCCGCAGAATGAAAGAGCTTGAACGGTCCGGGACGATCGTGAGCGAAGATGAACTGCTTCATGATATCCGGGCCCGGGACGAAAAGGATTCAACGCGGGCATCGAGCCCTCTTCGGCAGGCTGATGATGCGATCGTGATCGATACGACAAAGCTGTCGATAGAGGAGCAGGTGGAGCGCATCCTTCAGTACATACAGCAACGGGAACAGCACACTGTATGAAAGTCACGGTCGACACATTCTCCGGATTCTGCTGGGGTGTCGTTCGCACGATCGATATCGCCGAGCAGGAGATGCGCGAGGGCTCAGAGCTCTATTCCCTTGGCGACATCATCCATAATCCGATGGAGATCGAGCGTCTTGCCGGTAAGGGTCTGAAGACCATCTCCGGCAAGGATCTCGAATCCGTGAAGGGAAAGACAGTCCTCATCCGGGCCCACGGAGAGCCGCCGGAAACCTACAAACAGGCGGCTGCGTTGGGGATCACCATCATCGACGCGACCTGCCCGGTCGTGACAAAAGTTCAGGAACGCATCCGGAAGTTCTACCTCGATGGATATCAGGTCGTGATCTTCGGGAAAGCGTCGCATGCCGAGGTCGTCGGCCTGGTGGGCCAGACGAACGGTGAGGCAGTCGTGATACACTCCGTGGAGGAGACGTCGCGCGTGACTTTGGACCGCAAGACGGTGCTGTTCTCACAGACCACCATGGACAAGCCGACGTTCTATGCCATCCGCGACGATCTGAGGTCGAAGATCGCGGACCTCGTGGTTGGAAGCATCGAGGAGGAAGCTGTCGAGTTCCACGCAAAGGATACCATCTGCGGCCAGGTGTCCGGGCGGGACCAGAAGATACGGGAGTTCGCGAGAGCGAATGATGTCATCATTTTTGTCGCAGGGAAACAAAGCTCGAACGGCAAGGTATTGTTCGGGATCGCCCGTTCTGAGAACGAGCGGATCCATTTCATCGAAAAGCCTGGAGACCTTGATCCTGACTGGTTCGCAGACGCGAAGACCGTTGGGGTCACCGGGGCGACATCCACTCCACAATGGCTTATGGACGACGTGAAGCGCAGCGTCGAAGCTATGGAGACCAGAAAGAAAGTTCCTATACCGTCATCCTAATTCAATCATGTTCCATCACCATCAATCATATCAGTATGTCCTTGTCGGCGCGCATCCGGTCGTGATGACGGGCGGGAAGCAGGCGGCGGGATGTACACGGTACGGCCGGGTGACCGGTCGGCGGAGGTAGTTGTATGTCAGACGGGAAGAGCAAAACACAGGGTTACGAAGATCGCGGGTATTCCGAGCAGGAGTATCTCGAGCTCCAGAAGATGTACGAGGGCAGCATGGGCTCGATCAGCGCCGGAGAGATCGTCAAGGGGCGCGTCGTCCATATCAGCGATGATTTCGTGACCGTCGATATCGGATTCAAGTCAGAAGGGTCCATCCGGGTCGAGGAATTCACAAAACTGCAGGACCTGAAGATCGGAGAAGAGGTCGAAGTGTTCCTCGAGAGCGTCGAGGACAAGGACGGCAGGCTGGTCCTCTCCCGAAAAAGGGCCGATTTCATGCGCATCTGGGAGCGCGTCGTCAGGTCTTTCGACACGGGCGAAGTGGTCCGCGGACGCTGCGTGCGCCGCACAAAAGGGGGCATGGTGGTCGATCTGTTCGGCCTCGATGCATTCCTCCCCGGATCGCAGATCGACATCCGCCCGGTCCGCGACTTCGACAAGTATGTCGGCGAAGAGATGGACTTCAGGGTCGTGAAGGTCAATCACCCGTCTGAGAATGTCGTGGTGAGTCACAAGATCCTCGTGGAAGAGGAGCTGGCCACGCAGCGGAAGGCCATCCTCGAGAAGCTCGAGAAGGGCCAGATCCTCGAGGGCCATGCAAAGGCGATCACAGACTTCGGCGTCTTCGTCGATCTTGGCGGCGTCGACGGTCTCGTCCACATCACCGACCTGTCGTGGGGCCGGGTCAACCATCCTTCCGAGGTGGTCAAGCTCGACCAGACGGTCAACGTGGTGGTCCTGGACTACGACCCGGAACGGAAGCGCATTTCTCTCGGCATGAAGCAGCTCCAGCCGCATCCGTGGGAGAACATCGAGACGAAGTATCCGGTCGGCACGAAGATCACCGGCAAGGTCGTTTCCCTTACCGACTACGGTGCGTTCGTCGAGATCGAGAAGGGGATCGAAGGGCTTATCCACATCTCCGAGATGAGCTGGACACAGCATATCAAGCATCCGTCACAGGTCGTCTCGATGGGTCAGATGATCGATGCCATCATCCTGTCGCTCGACAAGGACGGGAAGAAGATATCGCTCGGCATGAAGCAGCTCGAGCCGGACCCGTGGACGACCCTCATGCAGAAGTATCCCATCAACTCGCAGCATCAGGGCACGGTCCGCAATCTGACGAACTTCGGCGTCTTTGTTGAGCTGGAGGAAGGCGTCGACGGCCTCGTCCACATCTCCGATCTGTCATGGACGAAGAAGATCCGTCACCCCGGTGAGGTCGTGAAGAAGGGGGACAAGCTGGATGTGGTCATCCTGAGCATCGACGTCGAGCAGCGACGGATTTCGCTCGGCCATAAGCAGCTGCACAGCAATCCATGGGACAGCTTCGAGAACGCGTACAAGGTGGGGACGGAGGTCGAGGCGAAGATCGTGCGCATCATCGAGAAGGGCGTCATCGTCGAGCTTCCGCTCGGTGTCGATGGGTTCGTCCCGGTCTCTCAGCTGTCGCAGACGCCTGTGAAGAACATCGCCGAATCGTTCACGCCCGGTGAGGACCTCAACCTCAGGGTCATCGAGTTCGATAAAGAGGGCAAGAAGATCGTCCTCTCCGCGCTCGAATACCTGCACGGGAAGGAACAGAAGCTCGTCGACGACTACGTGGCATCGCACAAGCTCACACCGATGACGATGAAGGACGTCGTCACAACACCACTGCCGTCTGACGATCCGTCGAACTAAGCAGGGTGTCTCATTGCGAAAAGAGTTGTTCGACACCGTCGGACAACTCTTTTCTGTTGATAGCATGAAACCTCTATGGACATAGCATGAGCCTGTCGCGGACACCGAGGATCGCGCTCCATACGCTCGGCTGCAAGCTGAACCAGGCCGAGACGGCGACGATCGGGCGCCAGTTCGTCCGGGAAGGATACACCGTCGTCCCCTTCGGAGACCCCGCGGACGTTGTGGTGCTGAACACCTGCAGCGTGACGGAACGCGCGGACAGAGAATGCCGCCAGCTGGTCCGTCGGGCACGCAGGGTGTCACCCGGCGCGTTCGTTGCGGTCGTCGGCTGTTATGCGCAGCTCCGTCCTGAAGAGATCGCATCACTGCAGGGAGTTGACCTCGTTGCAGGGACGGAGGAGAAGTTCGACCTGGTTCGGCATGTCCGGGCGGGAAGGCCGGCAACGCACCCGACGGTGCTCCGACGCGATGCTTCCCGGATGACCGAGGCGCGTTCTGCCACCTCTCTGGGTGCTGACCGCACGAGAGCATTCCTCAAGGTCCAGGACGGATGCGACTACACCTGTTCGTTCTGCACGATCCCCCTTGCGCGGGGTGAGAGCAGAAGTGTCCCACGCGAGGTCGTCCTTGAGGAGGCCCGCACGCTGGCCGGACATGGATATAAAGAGGTCGTCCTCACAGGTGTCAATACGGGAGATTACGGACGCAGGGAAGGATCGTCCCTGTTGTCCCTTCTGAGCGACCTCGTTCAGATCGACGGATTCGAACGGATCCGCATCAGCTCGGTCGAACCGAACCTCCTGTCCGATGACCTGCTCGACTTCTGGATCAGCCACCCGAAGCTGTGCGATCATTGGCATATGCCACTTCAATCTGGTTCCCCGGCGGTGCTCAGGAGCATGCGAAGGCGATATAGCCGCGACTGGTATGCCGACAGGGTCCGGCGTATTCATGCAGCGCGTCCGCTGGCAGGGATCGGGGCGGACGTCATCGTCGGCGCTCCTGGTGAATCCGGGGCCGATTTCGAGGAAACGCTGGCCTTCGTAAAAGAGCTTCCGTTCAGTTATCTTCATGTGTTCGCCTATTCTGCCCGTCCCTGGACCGATGCAGCACAGCAGCCCGGCCATGTCGATCCCCGGCTCAGGGCCGAGCGAAGCGAAAGGTTGCGTGCCCTCGGAGAGCGGAAGAAGCGGTCGTTCAATGAACAGTTCATTGGGTCCGTCGTGACGGTCCTTGTGGAGGGACGCGATGAGGAAGGATTCCTCACGGGACTCTCAGAGGAATATCTCCGCGTGCGCCTGACAGATGGAACTGCTGGTCCGAATGACCTGCTCAGAGTATCCGTCACCCGGGCGACTGCGGAAGGGTGTGACGGTATTCCTTTGAACACGACAACGCATTCCAAAGAGGTTCACCATGCCGTGGTGTCATAGTACCATTCTCCTGCTTATCGTGATCCTGCTGATGTTCAGCCCCGTCCAGGCACAGCATCTGACTCCCGGCCGTTCTCTTATGCTCCCGGGGGACACACCGTCGCTGCAGTTCACGCCGAACCGTGAATATAAGTCTGTCATGCTTGCCATTGGGGCATCGATGCTTCTTCCCGGCCTGGGTGAATACTATGCCGGGAATTTCGGGACCACCGGAAAGTATGCACTCACCGCTGAGGGAGTCATCTGGGTCTCGTATGCAGCATTCCAGCTGCACGGCACCTGGCTCAAGAATGATGCACAATCGTTCGCCATGGACAGGGCGGGTGTCAGCTTTGAGGACAAAGATGCTCAATTCGAGGTGGACCTCGGCAACTTCCTGAGCGTCCAGGACTACAACGAATCGAAACTGAGGAGCAGACAATCCTCACTGCTGTACACCGACCCATCCTTCTCATGGATCTGGACCAGCGATGCAGACCGTCGGGCGTTCCGGGACCAGCGCATACGGGGCGACAGGGTCCTGGACGCATCGAAGTTCCTCGTTGCGCTTGCTGTCGTGAACCGGATCATTTCAGCGTTCTCAGCAGGGAAGGCTGCCGCCG
Organism: uncultured Ignavibacteriaceae bacterium; assembly: GCA_964534125.1. Lineage (GTDB taxonomy): Bacteria > Bacteroidota > Ignavibacteria > UBA10030 > UBA10030 > 2-02-FULL-55-14. The sequence goes on along the minus strand of CAZHOJ010000002.1, from coordinate 325,022 downwards.
CCCACAACAGGGCTGAACGCGCGAAATTCTCGCTGCACTTAGATCACATCCCGGAACACGGACTTCCCCGGGTGGAAGGGACTGTCATCCGGTTCGCCTACCATTTCTGATCCATCTCGGCGCCGCTGATGTCCGGAGCGGCCACTTCCAGTGACAACCTACAAGCTCACGATCGAATACGATGGAACGGATTTTTCGGGCTGGCAATCTCAGACGAATGGACGGACCGTCCAGGATGCCATCGAACAGGCGATCGGACAGATCACCGGGGAACGGGTGAGGATCGCAGGGGGAGGCAGGACGGACGCCGGCGTGCACGCACGTGGACAGGTTGCGTCTGTGGCACTTCAGAAGAGCATACCCCCTGAAGAGTTCAGACGAAGCCTGAACGGCGTACTCCCGCCCGATGTGGTCATTCGCAGCTCCGAGACCGTGGCGGAGGAATTCCATGCCAGGTTCAGTGCGGTTTCGCGAGTGTACCAGTACTCGATCCTTCGGGGACTGAGTGCACTCCATCGACGCACGGCATGGTCGGTGGGATGGCAGTTGAACACTTCGTACCTTTCAGAATGTGCCGGGATGTTCCTGGGATCCCATGATTTTCGTGCATTTTCGAAGGTGGGATCAGAAACGGAGAATTGGATGTGCAATGTTTCTATCTCCGCCTGGGATATCTCAGAGGAACGGCTGACATACACGATCCGATCAAATCGATTCCTGTATGGCATGGTCCGGGCTCTCGTAGGGACCATGGTGGATGTCGCCAGGGGCCATCGACAGGTGGCGGACATCGGTCGTATCATGAGTTCCGGGGACAGGTCGGAAGCCGGAATGGCCGCGCCGGCTCGCGGGCTCTGTTTGGTAGAGATAACGTACTAGGGATCGTTCATGCGACAACGTATTCTTGTTCTGTCGATCATCGGCAGCATCTCGCTGGCGGGCCTCCGATGCGGCGGTTCGGTCGGCTTCAACGTGTTCCCCGACTCGAAGGACGTTCAGCTCGGTATGCAGGTCGACGGCGAGATCCGCAAGGACCCTGCTTCGTATCCGATCCTGCAGAAGCATCCGGAGGTCAAGCAGTATGTGGAGGAGATCGGCGCACGGATCCTGGCGTCTCCGGAGATCCGGAAACGTGAGATCTACGCATATCAGTTCGAGATCATCCAGGATGACAAGACGATCAATGCGTTCTGTACTCCAGGGGGATACATCTATGTGTATACGGGCCTCATCAAGTTCCTCGACAACGAGGCGTCTCTTGCCGGTGTCATCGGCCATGAGATCGCACATGCAGAACGCAGGCATGCTACCCGTCGCATGACGACGCAGCTCGGATATCAGATGCTCCTCTCCGTCGTCCTCGGGGAGAGCCCTGGTCAGGCCGCGGCGATCGCCGGGAACCTGTTCTCCGGCCTGGCGCTCCTCCGGAACAGCAGGGGAGATGAAACCGAGGCCGATACGTACTCCTTCACATACCTACGGTCGACGCCGTACTACCCCGGAGCTATACGATTCTTCTTCGAAAAGGTCCAGGCGGAGTCGGGCGGCTCGCGCGGCGGATCGTTCGATCGCCTGCTATCCACCCACCCTCTTCCACAGGATCGGTTCGCCCATATCGAATCGATGCTGCAGGAGGCAGGAAATCCTCAGCCCTCGGAAGAGAATCTCTTCACACAGCGCTATCTGCGATTCAAGGCATCGCTGCCGTAGGTCGTCCGGATGAGCCCGCCTATCCGACATATCATCCATGCGCTTCTCAACGGGGAGAACCTCTCGCAGGAGGCGGCAGGGGAAGCCATGCGCCGCATTATGGCAGGAGATGTGAGCCCCGTTCATCTCGCAGCATTTCTTGTCGCCCTCCGAATGAAGGGTGAGACGCCGGAGGAGATCGCAGGGTGCGCTGAGGCAATGCGGAAGCTTTCCGTGAGGATCCCTACGCGGCATCCCTTTGTGCTCGATACATGCGGGACGGGTGGGGACCAATCAGGATCGTTCAACATTTCCACTGCGACGGCTTTGGTCGCGGCAGCGGCGGGCATCCCTGTAGCGAAGCACGGAAACCGTGCGGTTTCCAGCCGGGCAGGCAGTGCGGATGTCCTGGAAGCGCTCGGCGTCAGGCTCGAAGCCGACTCACAGATCGTCGGAAGGATTCTTGATGAGGTGGGCATCACTTTCCTCTTCGCTCCGCACCTCCATCCTGCGATGAAACATGCGGTCGGAGTACGCAAAGAGCTCGCGACACGGACCATCTTCAATATTCTCGGGCCATTGACGAATCCGGCATCGGCAACGGCGCAGGTGCTCGGGGTGTTCGCGAAAGAGCTGACCGGGACGCTTGCGCAGGTGCTTGTCCGGCTGGGGACGAAGCATGCGTTCGTCGTTCACGGCGCAGACGGTCTGGATGAGTTCACCCTGTCCGGACCAACGTATGTGAGCGAGGCCATCGGTGGGAAGGTCAGGTCGTATGAGGTCCGCCCGGCAGACGTCGGCCTGCCGGCGGCGGATGCCTCAGCGGTCCGCGGCGGCGATGCTGCGGAGAACGCGGGGATCATCCGCACCATCCTGGATGGGAATGGCGGTCCGCGCAGGGATATCGTCGTCCTGAATGCGGCCGCTGCGCTGGTCGCCGGCGGCAAGGCAGCAGACCTGAAAGAGGGTACAACAGTGGCTGCCGAAGTGATCGGCACAGGACGTGCGCGCACGCTCCTCCAACGGTGGATCGAAGCATCGCAGAGCATGACATGATGAACAAGGTCCTCGATATCGCAAAGAAACTGCTCCTGAAGATCGGGATCACGCGGACACGGTTATCTGAAGAAGAAGTCCGGCTCGTGATCGATGCAGGCACCCGGAGCGGGGCAATCGACAAGACGGAGCAGGAGCTCATCAAGAGCATCTTCGAGTTCTCGGACATCACGGTAAAAGAGATCATGGTGCCGCGTCCGGACATCGTCGCAGTGGACATTTCCATGCCGCGGGACATGCTCATCCAGATCGTGCTCGAAGAGGGATATTCAAGGCTCCCGGTCTATCGCGGCTCCCTCGATAAGATCGTCGGCGTCATCTATACGAAGGACCTTCTCAGCCTGCTCGAGCACCGGAACCTCATCATTCTCGAGGATATCCTCAGGCCGCCTGTTTTTGTGCCGGAATCGAAGAAGATCAGCCAGCTCCTCAGGGAGTTCCAGGCGCAGAATGTGCACATGGCGATCGTGATCGATGAGTTCGGCGGAACGGAAGGGCTTGTGACACTCGAGGACATTGTGGAGGAGATCGTCGGGGAGATCCACGATGAATACGACGAGGCCGAGCGGTCGCCCATTCGCTATGCAGGAGAGAAAACGTTCGTGGACGCCTCGATGCGTATCCATGATTTCAATGAACAGTTCAAGGCGGACATCCCCGACGCCCCGGACTACGAGACGATCGCAGGATTCCTTCAGACATCGTTGGGGAAGATGCCGGAGGTCAACGACGAGATCACCTTTGGGGACCTGCTTATCACCATCGTCAGCAAGACGCAACGCCGGGTGAGGCTGGTCAGTGTGCACCGCCTTCCTCCTCATGAAACGGCCGGCGGGGATGAGGAGTGACGATACTCGAATCCATCCGGGCAAAAAAGGAAGACGAGGTGCGGAATCTCCGTGATGCCGCACGGACATCAGATCTTGAAAAAGCTGCGTTCCTGGCGCCATCGCCGGTTGACGTGATCCGCGCGCTGCAAACGACGGGACGTCATGTCGTCGCAGAGGTCAAGCGGGCATCCCCGTCCCGAGGTGATATCGACAATGCGCTTGACCCGGGTGCAGTGGCTTCAGAGTATGCAGAAGCAGGGGCAGCGGCCATCTCTGTGCTGACAGATGCCTCGTTCTTTAAGGGTTCGTTGGATGACTTCGTGAAAGTGCGCCGGTCCGTCGATCTTCCGGTGCTCCGGAAGGATTTCGTGATCGATGAACTCCAGATCCTGGAGAGTCGTGGCCTTGGCGCCGATATCGTGCTGCTCATCGTTCGGATGCTATCAGACCGTCAGCTGGTCTCATTGCGTGAATATGCTGAAGGATTTGGTATGACCGCGCTCGTCGAAGTACATACGGCGGATGAGGTGCGACGGGCGCTGGATACAGGGGCACGATGCATCGGCGTGAACAACAGAGACCTTGACACCTTCGAGGTCTCATTGCAGACGAGCCTTGCCCTGAGACATGATATCCCGCGGGGCATCGTGACGGTGAGTGAAAGCGGCGTCCTGGTGCCGGAGGACGCCGATGAGCTTTTCGGGGCAGGCTACGATGCTGTCCTGATCGGCGAGGGTCTCGTGCGATCGACCGACAAGCGGGCCTTCCTGGAACGGGTGCGGCGTGGCTAACGAGCAGGAACTCTTCATCAAGATCTGCGGCATCACGAATGCTGAGGATGCCAGGGCGGCTGTGAAGGCGGGCGCGAATGCCCTTGGGTTCAACTTCTATCAGGGGAGTGAACGGTACATTTCCCCGGAAGAAGCGTCTGAGATCACTTCCCGCATTCCCGACCATGTGTCCAAGGTGGGGGTCTTTGTCCATGAGGAAAAGCGCTCGGTCATGGAGGTCGCCCGCACGGTTCCCCTCAGTGCAGTCCAGCTGATAGGGTCCGAAGGACCGGATGACCTCTTCGGCTATGACCTGAGTGTGATCAAGGTGTTTCGCGTGAAGGAAGGTTTCGACGTTGCGGTCATGCGCAACTATGTTGTCGATGCCTTTCTTCTGGACACGCACCGCACAGGGATGTTCGGCGGTACGGGAGAGACCTTCGATTGGACGGTGGCGCGACAAGCCCGCGAGTTCGGCCGGATCATACTCTCCGGAGGGTTGAATCCGGAGAACATCGATGCTGCAATCCGTTTTGTTCGCCCCTACGGCGTCGATGTCAGCTCGGGAGTGGAGGCACGGCCGGGCAAGAAGGACCATGATAAGCTCCGGGATTTCATTGCGCGGGCGAGGAATGCCCACCTCTCTATTGACTCATGAAGAAGCAAAGAGCATCGGCGCCATATATCGGCTCTGTTCCCGATGCCAGCGGGCATTTCGGGCCATACGGCGGGTCATACATTCCGGAAACGCTCATTCCGGCCGCCAACGAGCTTGCGAGCGAATATGCGGCTGCCCGCAGGGACCCGTCGTTCCAGCGAGAGATCGACGCACTGCTCCGCAATTTTGTCGGTCGGCCGACTCCGCTCTATGCGGCCGAACGACTGTCGGCCTACGTCGGTGGGCCCCGGATCTTTCTCAAACGAGAGGACCTCTGCCATACAGGCGCTCATAAGGTGAACAATACGGTCGGGCAGGCCCTCCTGGCGCGTCGCATGGGTAAGAGGCGTATCATCGCTGAGACCGGAGCGGGACAGCACGGGGTTGCGACCGCAACCGTCTGCGCGCTGATGGGTATGTCCTGCGTCGTGTACATGGGCGAAGAGGACATGGCACGCCAGGCCGTGAATGTCTCCCGTATGCGTTTGCTGGGAGCAGAGGTCGTGCCGGTGACTTCCGGGACCCGCACCCTGAAGGACGCAACCAGCGAGGCGATCCGGGACTGGGTCACGAACGTCGATTCGACCTTCTACATCATCGGCTCGGTCGTCGGGATGCACCCCTACCCGATGATGGTCAGGGACTTTCAGAGCGTCATTGGCCGGGAGACGAGGCGGCAATTCCTCGATGAATACGGGACGTTGCCGGATGCCGTCGTTGCATGCGTCGGCGGCGGATCGAACGCCATGGGAATCTTCTATCCTCTTCTGGATGACAGGGATACCGTCCGCTTCATCGGCGTCGAAGCGGCAGGAGAGGGACTCGACGGGCGTCACGCCGCCCCACTCGCACGGGGAGTGCCTGGTGTCCTTCACGGGGCCATGCAGTATGTGCTCCAGGATGCGAATGGCCAGATCGTGGAGGCTCACTCGGTTTCCGCGGGCCTCGATTATCCGGGCGTCGGGCCTGAACATTCATATCTGAAGGACAAGGGGTACGTCGAATACGTGACCGTTACGGACGATGAAGCTCTGGAAGCCTATAGACTTCTGTCCCGCATTGAGGGTATCGTCCCTGCGCTTGAGACGGCGCATGCGATTGCATATGTCGTGCGTGAAGGGCGGGCAAAGGGATTGACGGGAAACGTGGTCGTGAACCTGAGCGGTCGGGGCGACAAAGACCTCGACACGGTTCTGCGTGCAGATCGTTCTGCCGGAGAACGCCGCCCGTGAGAAGCTACCCTGGTCGTCCGAGCGCAGACAGATGAGAGTCCTGCATTTCCTGTCGAACAGTTCGATCAGGGGCGGGCAGGTCGTCGTCTCGTCCCTTATTCGGGCCGTCCGGGCGGTGAACAGGGATACTGAGTTCGGTGTCGTGCTCCCGGCGAACGGGCCATATGTCGATCGGTTCCGCGAAGAAGGTGTCGAAACCTTCACACTTCCGCTGCATCGGCCAGTGCTGCTGCCGTCGACCGTTCGCACCGTCATCCGCGCATTCGCTCCCACCATCATCCATACACACGAACGTTCTGCGGGTCGACATGTCCGGATCGCCGTCCGAGACGGGGAACGTCCTGCGCTTGTTCACAGTTTCCATGGATTCTGGCTCCCCGAGGCTCCGGGGCTTCGACATATGATCATTGGCATGGAAAACCACCTCTCTTCGAGGACTGACGCATTTGTGTGCGTGTCAGAGTCTGAAGGGAATGAAGTGCACAGCATTGTCTCCGGTTCCCGGGGGAAGATCCAGGTCATTCAGAACAGCATCGACCCCACCACTACCCGTCGTCAGGCACGGTCCCCGCTCCCTCCCGGTCTGCAGAAATGGTTCGACCGGAACAAAGTGCTGAAGGTGATCTCCATGATCGCGCGCTCGGCTCCCGTCAAGAATCATGACCTCGCAGTCGCCGCCGCCAATGTGCTTCTGCGCGAACGGCCGGGATATGCATTTCTCTTTGTGGGTTTGCCACCCGCTGACGTACGTTTCCGGAGGTTGCAGCGCAGGTTCGGCGATCGTGTCCATGCGGTCAGCGGGCTGCCGACAGCAGCCCCCGTGATCAAGAGGAGCTGGATGCTTTTTCTTCCATCGCTCAGAGAGGGCTCTCCGCTCGTCATTCAGGAGGGATTCGCGCTGGGCATCCCGACCATCGGGACACGAGTACCTGGCATTGTCGATGTTGTGCAGGACGGGTGGAACGGCATCCTCATGGACCTTCTTCCGGGAGGATTATCGGAGGCATTGGCTCGTATCGAGCAGGATCAGGGATTGTACGAAGACCTCTGCCGTGGAGCGAAAGAACAGGCAACATACATCCGGATCGGCTCATGGGGAAGGGAGTATCTGCGGCTGTACAGGCGTCTGGCCGAATCAGGGAAAGTGAACCCATGATGGCAGGTTCATGCAGAGTCCCGGGCCTTGATGCTTAACCACTGGATACGATACTTTCCGGTCCTGCACCTCCTGCGTGGGTTTCCTGACATGTCGGTCCTGGAGGTTGGCAGCGGCAACACTGGAGTGGGAGAGTTTGTGCCGAAGCGATTTGTCGGATGCGATATCGCTTTCGATGGAGGGGACAAGGGGAACTGGATAGTGCCGATCGTCGCTTCAGGGACCCAGCTTCCTTTCCGGGAGGGGAGTTTCAAAGCGGTCATCTGCCTCGATACGCTCGAACATATCCCTCGCATCGACCGGCCAGCGGTGGTCCTCGAGCTGATCCGGGTTGCATCCACCAGGGTCATTATCGGCTGTCCGGCGGGTGAAGCAGCCCGCGATGCAGATATCAAGCTACAGGAGTGGTACACACGCCGATCGAAGCAGGCGCCGGTCTGGCTCGAGGAGCACATGGCTCTTGTCTCGGAATTTCCCGTGATGGAGGAGATCCAGACGGTCATCACACAGAGCGGCCATACACCCCGCATCATTCCGGGCGAAGGACAGGCTCTGCATGTTCTGCTGTCGAAGCTTGAAGATATGCGCATCACCGGGCGGATCATGCGAATGCTCAGCAGGAGCCCATGGCGGCAGATCCTGAGACCCTGGATCCGGTCGCTTGCCCTGTCCGGGACATACAGGACGTATCTCGTCGTGGAGAAGCGGTGAAGCATTCTAGCCTCTCGGTCGTGGTCCCAACGTATAATCGAACCGATGTGCTGGAGCGTACGATCCGTGCATACGTGCAACAGGCGGATCCTCCTCAGGCCTACGAGATCATTGTCGTCAATGATGGCTCGACGGACGGAACGAAGAACGTCCTCGATGGCCTGGCCCGGGAATTTCCTGGCATGCTCCGGGTCCTCCATCAGCAGAACGCGGGACCGGGGATGGCCCGAAATCGGGCGATCTATGCTTCAATGAATGAGTTGATCCTCTTCGCCGGCGACGATGTCGTCCCCTCGCGTGGGTTGGTGCGCGCGCACCTCACGCGACACGCTGCGTACGAGCAGAGTGCCATCGCAGTCCTGGGAAAGATCGAGTGGTCGGAAGAGACAGAGACCACTCCTTTCATGCATTGGCTTGAGCATGGCGGCCCTCAGTTCGCCTTTGGCTCCGTCAATGACGGCCAGGATCTGCCGCCGCAGATGTTCTATACCTCCAATATATCGGTCCCTCGGGCTTACCTCCTGGAGCATGGTCTGTTCGATGAGCGTTTCAGGTCGGCAGGGTGGGAGGATGTCGACCTCGGAATGAGGCTTGTGAAGGCGGGCATGCGGATCATCTATGCCGCCGACGCAGGAGCGTCACATATCCATCCAACGGATTTCCGTGCCTACGCGAATCGGATATCGCGCATCGGGTACTATCATGCTCTCCTGATCGGCAAACATGGGCTGGCGGAGAAGCCGAAACGGTTCCTGGCCGAACTCCTCAAGCTGGCAGTCGGTTCGGTCCTCCGGCGGGTCCCGGTCCAGGGTCTTCGTGAAAGAGGGTACAGGTGGCACCTCAGCTGGATAGAGTACCAGAGCATGAGGAGATACTGGAGAGAGACGGGACGCCATGTCTGATGTTTCCGTGATCATCGTGAACTGGAACGGCAAGTCGCTTCTGCGCGATTGTCTCCGTTCACTCGCCACGTGCACGCTCAGTCTGGAGGTCATTGTTGCGGATAATGGCTCAGAGGACGGGAGTGTGGCGATGCTCGAAACGGAATTCCCTGACCTTCGGATCATCCGTTACGACCGGAATGAGCGGTTCGCACGGCCGAACAATGACGGAATGCGGCTGGCAACAGGCCGGCATATCTTTCTCCTCAACAACGATACAGTGCTGCATGCAGGAGCGATCGAGACACTGGTTGGCGTGATGGAGTCATACCCCCGGACCGGCATGGTGGGGGCACGGCTGGTCGGCACGGATGGGAAGACCCAATTCTCTTGTCACGGTATCGTCACCCCTCTCACGCATCTGTTCGACATCACGGGCCTGGACAGGTTCTTCCCTTCATCACGCCTGTTCGCCGCCGGGCCTGCGACCTATATCGACTATGGGGTGGCTCAGGAAGTCGATCATGTGATGGCAGCCGCCGTGCTCGTACGGCGCGACGCGCTGAACGATGCCGGGTATTTCGACGAAAAGCTGACCATCTATTACAATGATCTGGACCTGTCTTTGCGCTTCAAGAAGACGGGATGGTCCAGCCGGTACGAACCTGGTGCGGTTGTGACGCATATCGGCGGGGCGACAACGAGCGTCATGCGGTTCGACCGCAAGATCATTGTAGAACAGTACGCGAACATTATGCACTATTTCCGGAAGCACTACGGATACTGGGGAGTGCTGCAGTACAGGGTCCTTCTGGCCATCGGGTTTGTCGGACGTTCTGTATACTGGAGCATGCGGGCATTGTTCGTTGGCGACGAACGGACGAGATGGCAGCGGCTTTTCTCGTACTGGAGTGTGCGGGTAGCATTGATGGGACCGGGCAAGACCGCATGAAGACGTCCATTATCATGGTGAATTATGATGGTGGGGAACTGACATGCAGGGCCCTCGAATCCATCAGGAACCATGAGCCCGGGTGCGAGGTGATCGTCGTGGACAACGGTTCTGCTGACGACAGCCTTAATGTCATTTCAGCACGCTTTCCAGAGGTTCTCCTCATTCCCCTCGGCAGGAACACCGGATTCGGCCATGCGAACAACGAGGGAGCGAAACGCGCAGGCGGAGAGACGCTGTTCTTTCTGAACAACGATGCATATCTGACGGGTCCGGTCATCAGCAGGCTCGCAGACGTGCTCCAACGGGACGAGCAGCCGGGAGTGTGCGGTGCGCGGTTGGAGAATGACGACGGGTCGTTTCAGCTGTCGACAGGCAATGATCCGTCACTGCTGGGAGAGCGACGTACCCGGAAGCTGCAATACCTTGGTCCACAGGTGGAGCGGTGGGTCCACCAGGGAGAGCCCCTGCGAGTCGATTGGGTGACCGGAGCAGCTCTGATGATCCCGGCGAAGCTCTTCCGCGAGCTTGGCGGATTCGATGATGGATTCTTTATGTATTTCGAGGATGCCGATCTCTGCAGGCGTGTCCGAAGCCTCGGACGGTCCGTATGGTATGTGCCAGATGTGACGATACGGCACTCGCGGGGTGGGAGTGCCGACGGCCGATCTGGTGGAGTGTCGGTCGACTACCGTCGGAGTCAGATGCGCTACTACAGAAAGCACAACCCGATAGGGTCGCAAAGTGTGCTTCGGCTGTATCTCATCGTGAAGTTCTCGGTTCTGTGGCTGATGTCGGAAGGTGGGAGTGAGAGGCGGAAGCGTGCCAGCGATCTGCTGCACCTCGCTGTGATGGGTGGGAGAGGGGTGCGCCATGCCGCGTGAGCCTCTCAGGGTCATGGTGGATGCGAGGAAGATTCGTGACTATGGCATAGGCACATACATACAGTCTCTCGCGCACCATCTGTCGGAAGTGAGACCTGAATGGGAATTCCTGGCTTTGACTGGGACAGGGCCCCATGCGAGCGAGCCGCTTCCGAGATCATGGCAGGTCATTCCTGTGTCATATGGAAAGTATAGTCTGGGGGAGTTCCTGTCCCTCGGCCGCAGGGTCCGATCGTTGGCCCCGTCTATCTTTCATTCTCCGCATTATACAACGCCATTCGCAGCCGGCGTCCCCATCATCGTGACGATCCACGACCTCATCCACCTGCTCTTTCCGGATGTCTTCAACACGGCAAAGCGCGCGTATGCATGGACAATGGTCCGTCATGCGTTGCGGGGGAGTGCTATGGTGCTGACTGACTCACAGGCCGTCAAGGAATCGATCCTCGAACGGTTCCGAACACGGGAAGACAAGATCCGTGTCGTTCCCCTGGGCATTTCCGGAGATTTCTTCGCAGGAGCCCGACGGGAAGCACTTGCCCGGGAATTCAGGAGAGCATTCGGTGTCGATCGCCCCTTTTTGCTCTACGTCGGCAATGTAAAGCCGCACAAGGGTCTGGAGATCCTCCTGAAAGCGTTCGAAGTCCTGTCCGGACGTGACAAGGATCCTGTGTTGGTGCTTGCGGGCGGCGATCCGGTTGAAGCCCGTGCCTTGCTCGAAAGGAATGCACCTCGGGCCGGCCGGGAGGGGCGCGTCAAGGTCCTCGGCAGGATCTCCTCTGCTGACGTCAAGCGAGCATATGCGGCAGCGGAGCTGTTCGTTTTTCCTTCACGCTATGAAGGTTTTGGCCTTCCGGCACTCGAGGCCATGGCCGCAGGGACCCCGGTGGTATGCGCCGATGGTGGAGCTTTGCCGGAGACCGTAAGCGATGCAGCGGTTGTCGTCCGGGCAGGGAATGTTGAGGAACTTCTTGACGCTATCACAACGCTCTGGTCAGATCGGACGAAACAGGCTGTTCTTCGAGAACGGGGTCTCAGGCGGGCTCAGGAATTCACGTGGAGGCAGACCGCAGAACATGTCGCCGCCGTCTACGAGGATGTCCTGACGGAAGAGAGGGCAGGCTGATGGCCAGAAAGCGGCGCATAGCGATCTTCGGAGGATCGTTCGATCCCATCCATACGGGACATATCCTCATCGCCGAAGCAGCCGTTGCGCAGTTCACACTGGACACCGTGTTGTTCATTCCGGCCACACGATCGCCCCATAAGCAGTCGAAGCTGAATGCGCCAGGGCGGCATCGTCTGGCAATGGTCAAGGCGGCGATCCGGGGAAGACGGGGGCTCAGCTGGGATGATGTGGAGATCAACAGGGGAGGTCTTTCCTTTACGATCGACACGATCATCGACATAGCGAAGCGCTATCCGGATGCCCGCATCTATCTGCTCATCGGAAGCGATAATCTTCGGACATTCCACGATTGGAAGGACCCGGACCGCATCATGCGGCACGTGCACCTGATCGTCTACACGCGGTGGACGCATCCGGTGACGAAGCGGCTTCTCGGGCAATGGAACGCGCGACTCCTGAAGGGGCCAGAGATCTTCATATCTTCGACAGCGATACGTCAACGGCTATCATCCGGCAGGACGGTGCGCTACTTCGTTCCACCGTCTGTCGAACGATACATCCGCCGCCATCGTCTCTATACAACACGTTCACACGGATACCGCCATGCTCGCCACACGAAGTGAAGTAAACCGCATCTGTGATGCACGACACCACGATCCGTTCTCAGTCCTCGGCATGCATCATTATCACCGTGGGCAGGAGAGGGGCCTCGTCGTCCGTGCTTTCGCTCCGTTCGCGTCCGCTATCACGCTCATTCCCACGGGGAAAGGGAAGCAGTCGTTCCCGATGCCCCGTGTGGATGACAGGGGGCTCTTCGAGATCCTCCTCCCTGGTATGGAAGAGTCCTTCACGTACACGCTCCGTTTCGAATGGCAGAACGGCGATTCGTGGAAGGCCAGGGACCCGTATTCGTTCCTGCCGATCATCACTCCGGAGGATCAGTATCTCTTCAATGCGGGAGATCATCACCGTATCTATGAGAAGCTTGGATCGCACGTCATGACGATCGATCGTGTGAAGGGCGTGCACTTCGCCGTCTGGGCGCCAAATGCAGAGAGTGTTTCCGTTGTGGGAGACTTCAATGGATGGGACCATCGGCCGCATCAGATGCGGACCCTTGGTGCCTCCGGCATCTGGGAGCTGTTCATTCCCGGACTTGATGAGGGGGCTCTCTACAAGTTCGACCTGCTGACAAAGGGCGGAGCGCGCCTGCAGAAGGCGGACCCGTATGCAACGTATTTCGAGGAACGCCCGCAGACAGCGGCGATCGTGTATTCGGTCGAGGAGTATGCCTGGAATGATAAGGCGTGGCTGAAGGCGAGGTCCGCCAATGACGAATCCCGCCCGATGGCGATCTATGAGGTCCACCTCGGCTCATGGATGAGGAATATCTATGAGAACAACGCATGGCATTCGTATGAGGAGATCGCCGACCATTTATTGCCATACGTCAAAGAGCATGGATTCACGCACATTGAACTTCTTCCGGTTGCGGAACACCCGCTCGATGCCTCCTGGGGATATCAGGTGACCGGCTATTATGCTGCGACGAGCCGGTTCGGCGAGCCCTACGAACTCATGTCGTTCATTGACAGATGCCACCAGGAGGGAATAGGCGTTATCCTCGACTGGGTGCCGGCGCATTTCCCGAAGGATGACCACGCTCTGGCCCGTTTTGACGGAACGCACATATATGAGCATGCGGACCCGCGAAAAGGAGAACATCAGGACTGGGGGACCCTCATCTTCAATTATGGCCGGAATGAGGTGAAGAACTTCCTTGCGAGCAACGCTCTTTTCTGGATCGAAAAGTATCACATCGACGGTCTCCGTGTGGATGCTGTCGCATCGATGCTCTACCTCGACTATTCGCGGAAGGAGAACGAATGGCTGCCGAACCAGTTCGGGGGGCGGGAGAACATCGAGGCTATCCATTTTCTGAAGCACGTGAACGGCCTGATCCAGGCCTACTATCCGGGGGTCGTGACGATCGCGGAGGAATCGACCGCTTGGCCTGGAGTCACGACGCCTCTGAAGTATGACGGCCTTGGCTTCACGTACAAATGGAACATGGGATGGATGCACGATGTGCTCCAGTATTTTTCGAAAGAGCCCGTGCATCGTCAATATCATCAGGGAAATCTGACGTTCGCGCTTCTGTACGCATTCTCCGAAAAATTTGTGCTCCCGCTGTCGCATGACGAAGTGGTCCACGGAAAAGGTGCGCTGTTGAGCAAGATGCCGGGGGATGAATGGCAGCAATTCGCCAACCTTCGGGCGCTGTTCGGGTTCATGTATGCATTCCCGGGAAAGAAGCTCCTCTTCATGGGAGGAGAATTCGGACAACGGGCTGAATGGAATTTCGACGCGCAGCTGGACTGGCACGTCATGCAGTACGATTACCACAGGGGCGTGGACAATTTCCTGAGGGACTGCAACAAGGCCTATACGGGCATTCCTGCCCTTCACGAACAGGACCATTCGTATCAGGGCTTCGAGTGGATCGATTTCCACGACGTCGGGCAGAGTGTGATCGCGTTCGTGCGCTGGTCAAGGGAGTTCAGGGACCATGTGGTGGTCATCTGTAACTTCACGCCGGTCCCGCGTTCAGGATACAGGGTCGGTGTGCCGCATCAGGGGAAATATCAGGAGGTCCTTAATTCTGACAGCGGATTCTATGGCGGCTCGAATGTGGGGAATGCGGGCGTTCGCTGGACCGAAGATATCCCCTCGCACGGGAAAGCTCGTTCCCTGGACCTCACGCTCCCGCCACTCTCCGTGCTGTATCTGAGGCCCCTCTCGCAGGAGGGCTGAGCAGCGTCTGCACAGAAGCAGGCGTGATCGGATCAACTGCGCCGGCCTCCGACAAGGATTCCCCGGGGAGGCGGAAACGCCGGTGCCTTTCAACTCATCGGCGCTCTTCGTACCTTGTATCATCGCTCGTCCAATCGCCCCCGTAGCTCAGATGGATAGAGCAGAGGTTTCCTAAACCTTTGGTCGGAGGTTCGAGTCCTCTCGGGGGTACGACTCAAGTGCGGATTGCGGATTGTCGATTTCGAATTGGAGCACGCCCGGACCATTCCAGGGTGACCAGCTTCAAGGATGGATCCTGTCTGCTTTTCCTCGGTCTTCCCGTTTTTCCATCCCTTAATCCGAATCGTGCATGCGTATCTCGAAAGCTTTCATTCCCACACTCAAAGAAATCCCTTCTGACGCTACGATTCCCAGCCACAGAATGATGCTCCGGGCGGGGCTCATCCGGCAGCTTACATCCGGTGTGTATGCCTACCTGCCGCTGATGTATGCGTCCATGAAGAAGGTGGAGCGCATCATACGTGAGGAACTGGATGCGATCGGCGGCCAGGAGTTCCACTTGCCCGCGCTCAATCCGGAGTCCCTCTGGGTGCAGACGGGCAGGAGGGATGTCCCGAACTTCATCCTGAGCATCGCTGAGCGGGACCTCGTGCTCGCTCCGACGCATGAGGAGGTCATCGCATGGCTGGCGGCAATGCACATCCACTCGTACAAGGACCTGCCTCAGATCTGGTACCAGATCCAGAACAAGTTCCGGAATGAGCCGCGACCCCGTTCGGGAGTGCTCCGGGGACGGCAGTTCATCATGAAGGACTCGTATAGCCTCGATACGACATACGAGGGTCTGGACGAGAGCTATGACAAGCATGCGCAGGCCTACCGAAATATCTTTTCCCGATGTGGTCTCTCCTACTTCGAAGTGAGCGCCTCGAGCGGCGCAATGGGAGGTACGGGTTCGCAGGAGTTCATGTTCGAATCGCCAACGGGCGAGGACACTGTCGCCCGATGTGTTGCATGCGGGTACGCCTCGAACCTCGAGGTCGCAACCTCGGGTATCGGCCCGGTCGCCAGGATCGACGCGGGAGACGCGATCGAGGACATCCACACGCCGGGCGTTCGATCGATCGATGACCTCGCTGGTTTCCTGAAGGCAGGCACGGACAGGCTTGCGAAATCACGGGTGTACATGGCCGACGGCAAGCCGGTGCTTGTCCTGACGTTGGGGAATGACCAGGTCAATGAGACAAAGCTTGCTGCTGCCCTCGGTGCAACAGCGTTCAAGGCCGCTGACCCCGAGGGCCTGCTGAAGGCCACTGGCGCCGAAGCAGGGTCGATCGGACCTGTCGGATTTGCGGGACGGATCATTGCCGACCTGCGGCTCCGGGACGCGAACGGCCTGATATCAGGTGCGAACAGAAACGACTACCATATCAGGAACATAGACCTCACGCGCGACGTGACGAAGGTGGAATACGCTGACCTGCGTACGGTGGAGGATGGCGAACCGTGTCCTGCATGCTCACAGCCGTTGAAAGTGACGAATGCCGTCGAGCTGGGCCATATCTTCAAGCTCGGAACGAAGTATTCCGAGGCGCTGAACGCAAAGGTCCTCGACGAAAAGGGGACAATGACCCCTATCGTCATGGGCTCGTACGGTATTGGCGTTGAGCGGATCATCGCCTGTGCCATCGAACAGGGCGTGGACGAGAACGGCATGTACTGGCCGAACCCCATCGCGCCGTATGCAGTTCACATCATAGCCATCAACATGAACAGCAAGGACATCGTCCTCCATGCGAACCAGATCTATCAGGCACTGCAGCACGCAGGCCTCGATGTGCTGTTCGATGACAGACCCAACGTGTCGCCCGGATTCAAGTTCAAGGATGCTGACCTTCTTGGAATGCCCCTGCAGGTTGTCGTGGGGGAGAAGGGCCTGAAGAACGGCCAGGTGGAGTTGAAGGTCAGGCGCACGAATGAACGTACGATGGTCCTGCTGGATGAGGTTGTTCCCGCTGTGCAGGGACTCCTGGAGGGTCTGGCGTGAAAACGCCATTCTTCATTCCGCGTGTCCTCATCGGCGGAAGGGAGATAGACGGCCCACCTGAACGGGAATCGCTCAACCTGTGGAATGGCTCGGTCGTTGGCCGGTTCGGGCTCTGCGGTCCCGATCACCTGAACGCTGCTGTCGGACATGCGGTCGAGGGGGCCAAGAAGGTCAGAACTCTCGCGGCATTCGAACGGTCTGCTGTTTTGCAGAGGGTAGCGGAGCTGCTGCGCGAACGGTCAACGTACCTCGCTGAGCTCATTGTGGCCGAGGTCGGGAAGCCGATCACGTTCGCCCGCACGGAAGTCGACCGCGCCATCGCGACGTTCACCATCGCGTCAGAAGAAGCGAAGCGCA
Organism: uncultured Ignavibacteriaceae bacterium; assembly: GCA_964534125.1. GTDB lineage: Bacteria > Bacteroidota > Ignavibacteria > UBA10030 > UBA10030 > 2-02-FULL-55-14. Next base: position 307,856 of record CAZHOJ010000002.1, on the reverse strand, counting down.
TAGGCGGCGAGGTCCTTCCGCTCGATCTGAACGAAGCATCGCGAGGCCGCACCGGTCTCGTCCGCCGGTTTCCCGTCGGTGTCATCGTTGGCATCTCACCATTCAATTTCCCCCTGAACCTGGTCGCGCATAAGCTCGCGCCTGCGATCGCATCGGGCAACGCATTCCTGTTGAAGCCCGCTTCCAGCGCTCCGCTGCCGGCCCTGGCGCTCGGCCAGATGATCGTCGAGGCAGGATATCCTGCGGATGCGGTCAATATCGTGCCAAGCTCCGGTGCTCACGCGCAAAAGCTCGTCGAAGATCCCCGGGTCGGGATGGTGACCTTCACCGGGAGCGCAGCTGTCGGCTGGGGACTGAAGGCACGTGCGGGACGGAAGAAGGTCGTCCTGGAGCTTGGAGGGAATGCCGGCGTCATCGTGGACAGCACCGCCGATGTGGAGGATGCAGTCTCCCGTCTGGCAATAGCTGCGTTTGCATATGCAGGTCAGGTCTGCATCAAGACGCAGCGCATCTATGTGCATGAGGCCGTCTACGACGCATTCGCTGGGAGCTTCTCTGCAAAAGCGGATTCTCTTCCTGTCGGTGATCCGATGGACGAAAAGACTGTCGTCGGTCCGATGATCGACGAGGAGAATGCGGTGAGGGTCGAACAGTGGATCGAAGAGGCTGTCCGCGGTGGAGCGAGCGTCCTCACGTCGCGAACACGACACGACCGCGTCATTCCTCCAACGGTGATCGAAGGCGCAAGCCGGGATGCAAAGGTGGTATGTGAGGAGGTTTTCGGTCCCGTGGTGACGCTCCATCGTTTCGCGGGCTTCTCCGACGCTCTCCAGGCAGTGAATGACTCGTCGTTCGGGCTGCAGGCGGGCGTGTTCACGAACAACCTGTCCCATGCCTGGCAGGCCTTCGAGACCCTGGAGGTCGGCGGTGTGATCATCAATGACACATCCTCCTATCGTATCGACCACATGCCGTATGGAGGCATCAAAGCCTCGGGATGTGGCCGGGAAGGTGTGCGCTATGCCATCGAATCCATGACGGAGCCGCGGTTTCTCGCACTCCGCACATGATGGTAGTCCATTCAGGCTTCTCAGATAGATATTCAATGACTCTCCTGTGAAAGAATTCGTTCATCTCCATAATCACACCCATTACAGTCTCTTGGACGGTGCAGCGACCGTCGAGGGCCTGGTGCAGGCGGCAGTCCGGCACGGCATGAAAGCCGTTGCATTGTCGGACCATGGGGTGATGTTCGGAGCCATCGAGTTCTACAAACGTGCGCGAAAAGCGGGTATCAAGCCCATCATCGGCTGTGAGGCCTACATAGTTACAAAAGGGAGTCGGTTCGAAAAGGCGACCGGCCGTGAACGCGGGGGCGGCGCACAGGGGAACTACCACCACATTCTCCTGCTGGCGAAGAACCTGACAGGCTACAGGAACCTGATGAAGCTGTGTACCCTCGGCCATACGGAGGGTTTCTACTACAAGCCCCGCATCGATGCCGAGATCCTGAACCAGTATCGGGAGGGGATCGTGGCCACCTCCGCCTGTCCGGGAGGAGTGGTCGGAGCGCACCTCAAGGAGGGGCGTTACGAGGACGCCGTGGAGTATGCGGGGATCTATAAGGATATCTTCGGTGCGGATTTCTATATCGAGATCCAGAACCATGGTCTTGAGGTGGAAGAGAACATCCTGCGGGATGCGCCACGGCTTGCAAAACAGCTCGGGCTGAAGCTGGTCTGTTCGAACGATTGTCATTACGTAGCGCCGGAACATGCCATGCCGCACAATATCATGCTGGCGATCCCGGATGCGACCTCGACCTATGTCCCGGACATCACACAGCTGCGATACGGCACGGATCAGCTCTACTTCAAGTCCCAGGACGAGATGCACAGGTTGTTCCGGGACCACCCCGAGGCCCTGCGATCGACCCTTGAGATCGCCGAGATGTGCGATGTCGAGCTGGACCTGAAGCAGAATCACATGCCGGCTTTCCCGATCCCCCCATCGGCAGGGACACGTTCTGAGGATGAGTACTTCAGGCAACTCGTGGACGTTGGGATACAGGACAAATATCCGTCAGCTGATTCGACGGTCCGTGAGAGAGTGGACCTCGAGGTCTCGACCATCCAAAGAATGGGGTACTCCGGATACTTCCTCATCGTCCAGGACTTCATCAGGGAGGCCAGATCGATGGGGGTGCGCGTCGGCCCGGGCCGCGGGAGCGCTGCGGGCAGCGTCGTCTCCTATGCCCTTGGCATAACGAATGTGGACCCGTTCCACTATGACCTTCTTTTCGAACGCTTCCTCAACCCTGAACGCGTCAGCATGCCCGATATCGACATCGACTTTGCGGACGACAAACGTGACCTCGTCATCGACTATGTCCGGAAGAAGTATGGAGAGAATTCGGTCGCACAGATCATCACGTTCGGACGCCTGTCGTCACGGGCAGTCCTTCGTGACATCGGCCGCGTGCTCGGGATTCCCCTCGGGACCATCGATTCCATCACGAAGCAGATCCCCGTCATTCAGGGAAAAGTGACACCCATCGGGGAAGCCCTCGAGACCATCCCGGACCTCAAATGGGTCAAGGAGAGCACCGATCCCAGGATCCAACAGCTCATCGAGACGGCCCAGGTTCTGGAGGGAATGAACCGGAACGTCTCCACGCATGCTGCGGGGGTGGTCATCGCGCCAGGGAACATCAGCGACTATGTCCCGCTGTACAAGAGCCCGCAGACAGACCTGATGACGCAGTACAATATGAAAGATCTTGAGGATGCAGGCCTGCTGAAGATGGACTTCCTGGGCCTCAGGACCCTCACCGTCCTCGATCATGCGGTGGAGATGGTGAAGGAAGGGCATCAGGTCGACGTTGACCTCGACGACCTGCCCCATCCGGACAAGGAGACCTTCGACCTGTTCGGCAAAGGCCAGACGGTCGCGATCTTCCAGTTCGAAAGCTCGGGAATGCAGGACTACCTCCGCAAGCTGAAGCCGAGTTCGATCAACGATCTGGTGGCGATGAACGCCCTCTATCGGCCCGGCCCGATGGAGAACATACCGGACTTCATCGACCGGAAACACGGAAGGCAGACCATCCGGTACGTCCATCCGAAACTGGAGGACATCCTCAAGGACACGTACGGTGTCATCGTCTACCAGGAACAGGTGATGAAGATCGCCAGCGAGATCGCCGGGTTCAGTCTTGCTCAGGCAGACCTCCTGCGGCGTGCGATGGGGAAGAAGGACAAGGTGCTGATGGAGGAGCAGAAGCAGCACTTCGTCGACAGCGCCGTACGCAATGGGACGGAAAAGAAGGTCGCCGGAGAGATCTTCGACCTCATCGAAAAGTTCGCCTCGTACGGGTTCAATAAATCGCACTCCGTCGCATATTCGATCCTCGCATATCAAACGGCCTATCTGAAGGCGCACTACCCGGCAGAGTACATGGCCGCGACGATGTCGTCGGAAATAAACAACACCGACAAGATCGTCCTGTTCATAGACGATTGCCGCAAAATGGGGATCTCCGTCCTTCCTCCCGATGTGAACGAGAGCGGGGTGCATTTTGTCGTGACGCCGAAAGGCATCAGGTTCGGGATGAGCGCCATCAAAGGTGTGGGTGTGAGCGCCGTGGAGAATGTCGTGCGGACCCGAAGTCAGGATGGCCGGTTCAAGGACCTGTTCGATTTTTGCGCACGGGTCGACCTCCGGCTCTCGAACAAGCGCACCCTGGAAGCGATGATACAGGCCGGCGCCTTCGACACGTTGGAAGCGAATCGCGCCTCGCTGATGGCCTCCCTCGAAGGGGCGCTCTCGTATGGCCAGCGTGCGCAGGAACAGCGTATGCTGGGGCAGTCCAGCCTGTTCGAAGGAGGGGGAGCGCGCCAGCTCATTGCGCCCTCGCTCCGTGACGCGTCCCCCTGGACAGAGGTGGAAAAGCTCCAACGCGAGAAAAGCGTCCTCGGTTTCTACGTCTCAGGCCACCCACTGCTCAGGCATCGGGAAGAAGTGGAGGCGTTCGCAACGGTCATGCTGGGGGAGCCGGAGAAGGCGAAGGCGCAGGCAAGCATCCGCGTGTTCGGCATTGTCACCGAGGTAAAGAAGAAGATCGACAAACGCGGAAATACGATGGCGTTTGTGACCATCGAGGACTTCACAGGGAAGGCAGATTGCATTGTGTTCTCTGACCCGTACAGAAAATTCCAGGACCTGCTCGACCCGGGCTCCCTGGTATGTGTGTCCGGAAAGAACGATGGGAATGAGGATGCGGTCAAGGTCATCGTTCAGGACGTGATGCCTGTCGAGGAGGCCCGGAAGAAGTTCACACGAAAGGTCATGCTGAAGGTCGACCTGGATGCGTCGAGCGAGGACCAGATGAAGTCGCTGGCGTCCGTGCTGGAGAGATATGAGGGAGAGTGCCCATGCTATATCCATGTGACAGGTGGCAGTTCTGGGCGACAATCGGTATATTTGAGCAGAAAATTCAAGGTACAACCATCACCCGAGTTCTCTGCCGCGGTCCGGAACGTCCTCGGAGACGGTTCGGTCATGCTGCAGAGCTGAACAGAAGAGGATGAGAATATGAAGCCAGTCGAGGTCACCGATACCAACTTTGATGCAGAGGTCATAAAGTCGAAGACGCCTGTGATCGTTGATTTCTGGGCAGAATGGTGCGGTCCGTGCAAGATGATCGCCCCGACGCTCGAGGAGATCGCGAAAGAGTATGATGGAAAGCTGAAGGTGGGGAAGCTCGATGTCGACAACAATCAGGCAGTTTCGATGAAGTTCGGCATCCGCAGTATCCCAACGCTGCTCATTTTCAAGGGTGGACAGGTTGTCGACCAGGTGGTCGGCGCCGTGCCCAAGAAGATGCTCGTCGAGAAGCTGTCGAAACACATCGGTTGACGTCGCTCACGTGTTATGCGAGGTACCGTCCGGCTCATGCCGTCGTATCTCGCATTTTTGTTTCCGGTACAGCAAGCTGGATGGTGCGGAGCGCTCCATTCGGTAGAACATTCCGAGAGAACTTATGTCCCTGAACAATCGAACTCAGATGTGTGGTGAACTGCGTGCGGACCACATCGGAACAAACGTGGTCCTGAAAGGCTGGGTCCACTCCCGGAGGGACCTCGGCGGTCTGATCTTCGTCGTGCTGCGTGACAGGACAGGGATCGTCCAGGTGGCATTCTCCCCCGAAAGGGACAAAGCGCTGTATGAGGCGGCGAAAGGCCTTCGTCCGGAGTTCGTCCTCGAGGTCGAGGGGAGCGTCGGACCGAGGCCGGAAGGTATGACAAATCCTGACATGGCCACGGGGGAGATCGAGGTCGGTGGTGCAAGGATGGCCATCCTGAACAGGTCCGAAACTCCCCCCATTCCCATCGACGACGAGGCGGAGATAACGGAGGACACGCGGCTTCGGTACAGGTACTTGGACCTCCGCCGTCCGCGCATGCAGCGGAATCTGATGCTTCGTCACAAGGTATACCAATCGGTCAGAGCGTACTACGACAGGAACGGATTCATCGAGGTCGAGACGCCGATCCTTATGAAGAGCACGCCGGAAGGGGCCCGGGATTTCCTTGTCCCGTCACGGTTGCATCCCGGCCAGTTCTATGCCCTCCCGCAGTCGCCGCAGACATACAAACAGATCCTTATGGTCGCAGGCTTCGACCGCTACTTCCAGATCGTCAAATGCTTCCGGGACGAGGACCTTCGTGCTGACCGCCAACTGGAGTTCACGCAGATCGACGTTGAGATGTCCTTCGTCGGGGAGGACGATGTCCTGTCCATGACTGAAGGATGCGTGAAGACACTCTTCAAGGATGTGCTCGACACGGAACTTCCCGCTTCGTTCGACAGAATGACCTACAAGGAGGCGATGGAACGTTATGGGAGTGATAAGCCGGATACCCGCTTCGGCCTGGAGCTACAGGACATTTCATCGGCAGCTTCCGCAACGCCGTTCAAGGTTTTCTCCGAGGCTGTGGCGGCAGGAGGTATCGTCTCTGCACTCCGTGTTCCCGGAGCCGCCAGCTTGTCCCGTTCGCAGATAGACCTCCTCACAGAGCGTGCAAAATCTCTCGGTGCGGGAGGCCTTGTCTGGCTCAAACGTGCTGCCGAGAAGACCGATTGCAGCATCGGCAAGATCATCGGGGCTGAGGGAATGAACGCTATTGCCGAGGCGACCTCTGCCGGACCGGGAGACCTCGTCCTCCTCGTCTCGGGGCAGTGGGCAGCTTCACTGACGATCCTCGGAACGCTGCGGCTCGACCTCATCGCAAAGCTCGGCCTGAAACCGGCCAGGCCGTGGGCCTTTCTGTGGGTGACCGAGTTCCCGTTGCTTGAGTGGGACCACGAAGAAAAGCGCTACGTTGCGGTCCATCATCCGTTCACATCTCCCAGGCCTGAGGATGTTCCTCTGCTCGACAGCGAGCCGCTGAAGGTCAGAGCCCGTGCATATGACCTCGTCCTGAACGGGAATGAGGTGGCCGGAGGAAGCATCAGGATCCATGACAGCGTGTTGCAGAGCAGAATGTTCGAACTGCTCGGCATCGGGCCCGATGAGGCTCGCGCAAAGTTCGGGTTCATGCTCGACGCTTTCCGGTTTGGCGCGCCGCCGCATGGGGGGATCGCATACGGTCTGGACAGGACGGTCATGCTCATGGCTGGTGAGACCTCCATCCGGGATGTCATCGCTTTCCCGAAGACCACGAGCGGCTTGTCGCTGATGGATGACTGCCCGTCGCCCGTGGACGAACGGCAGCTCCGGGAGTTGGGGATCTCCCTCCGACAGGGAAAATGAAGGACCGCATTCGCATAGCATCCGGCCAGGGTTTTTGGGGCGATCTCCAGCGTGCTCCAATGGACCAGATCATCCGGGGACCGATAGACTATCTGGTGATGGACTACCTGGCCGAAGTGACCATGTCCATTCTCCAGAAGCAGCGGAGGCGCAATGAGAAGCTGGGATATGCCCGTGACCTGGTCGGGGTGGTGAGGGATGCGCTCCCGTTCATGAAGGAGAAGCGGTTCCGCATCATAACGAACGGCGGTGGCGTCAACCCGATCGACTGTGCTCGTGCGATCCAGGCGATAGCGACCGAAGCGGGTATCGACGTCCGTATCGGCGTTGTGCTGGGAGATGACATTCTGGGTTCGCTTGACGATCTGCTGAGCAAGGGGGCGGGTCTCCTGAACATGGAGACAGGCCAACCTCCGGATGCGATCAGGGACCGGTTGCAGAGCGCAAACGTCTATTTCGGGGCCTGGCCCATCGTGGAGGCCCTGCATAAGGGTGCAGATATCGTCATCACAGGCCGTACGACGGACACTGGCCTGACGCTGGCCCCCATGATGCATGAGTTTGGCTGGAAACAGGATGCGTGGGATCTTCTCGCCGCCGGCACAGTGGCAGGTCATGTGCTCGAGTGTGGAGGTCAGGCGAGTGGAGGGAACTTCCTCGGCTCCTGGGAATCGGTCCCGCTGCTCGAAGAGATCGGCTTCCCCATCGCCGAGGCTGCTCCGGATGGGACGATGGTCATTACAAAACATCCCGGGACAGGGGGGCTTGTCTCCTCGCAGACAGTGAAAGAACAATTGCTCTATGAGATCGGTGATCCGAGGTCGTACATCACTCCGGACTGTACCGCGGATTTCACAAGCATCCAGGTCGAGGATATAGCACCGGATCGGGTCCGTCTGTCGGGGATCCGGGGGAGGGCATCGACGGATTCGTACAAGGTATCGATGGCGTACAGCGACGGATTCACCGCGTTCGGGACGCTGACGTACGCGTGGCCGGATGCGTTGAGGAAGGCACGACGAGCCGATGAGATCCTCCGCGGAAGATTGTTCCGGCTCGGCCTGACGTTCGATGAGATACGGACCGAGTTCATTGGCTATAATTCAAGCCACCAGCACATCGCATCTGACCGTGACGAACCGGAAGAGGTTATGATGCGGATAGGCGTCCGCTCCTCGAATGAATCGACTGTCTCAGCGTTCGGCATGGAGGTCGCTCCGTTGATCCTCACGGGTCCGCCGTCGGTCACCGGATTCGCAGGAGGCCGCCCGAAGCCGAGTGAGGTCATCTCGTACTGGCCCGCGCTGATACCGAAGACGCTCGTGGCGCCCGAGGTGGTCATGATGGAGTCAGGACGATGAGATGCAGGCTCTATGATATCTGCCATGGGCGCTCAGGGGACAAAGGTGATACCGTGAACATCGGCATCATCGCCCGGCATCCGGATGTCTATCCTTACATCGAGCGGGTCCTGACGGTCCAAAGGATGAAAGAGCATTTTGGCGGCATGGTGAAAGGTCAGGTCGAACGCTTCGAACTGCCCAACCTCTGGGCGCTGAACTTCCTGCTTCACGGAGCCCTCGGAGGCGGGGGAACGAAATCCCTCATGAACGATGCCCAGGGAAAAACATTTGCCGCAGCGGCGTTGCGGATGGAACTTGATATACCGGACGACATCATGCGTCTGGTGAAGAAGGAGGCGTGAGTGGAGTTCAGTGAATTACGTGCCTTGATCCAGGATCAGACGGAACGCATCGCAGCCCTGGAATCGCATCTGAATATCGGGAAGCTTCGGGAAGAACTGAACGAATATGAAGCGAAGACCTCTGCTGCAGGTTTCTGGGACGATCCCCAGGCGGCGCAGAAGGTCATCGCAGAGATGAACACGCGAAAGGATTGGATCGAAACGTGGGAAGATCTCCACAAGAAAGTGTCCGACCTGAAGGATTATCTCGATCTTGCCGAGGAGTCCGAGGACGAGTCGGTCCTGAAAGAGATCGAGGATGATCTGACATCCGTGACCACGGGGATCGACGACCTTGAGCTTCGGAATATGCTGAGAAGTCCGGATGACGAGCGAAATGCCATCCTGACGATCCATTCCGGAGCAGGCGGCACCGAGGCGCAGGATTGGGCCGAAATGCTCCTCCGCATGTACACGCGGTGGTGTGAACGGAAGGGATACAAGCTTTCGATGGCCGATCTTCAGGAGGGAGACGGGGCTGGGATCAAGAGCGCTGCGATAGAGGTCATCGGGAAGTTTGCCTACGGTTACCTGAAGGCGGAGAATGGGGTCCACCGCCTGGTCCGCATTTCGCCGTTCGATGCGAATGCCCGGCGCCACACTTCGTTCGCGTCCGTCTTTGTTTACCCAGAGGTCGAAGATGATATCGATATTGAGATCAATCCTGCCGACCTGAAGGTCGACACATTCCGGTCCGGCGGCAAAGGCGGACAAAACGTCAACAAAGTGGAGACAGCAGTTCGGATCACCCACGTTCCCTCGGGGGTCATCGTTGCGTGTCAGCAGGAACGCTCGCAGTTCCAGAACAAGGAGCGGGCGATGAAGATGCTCCGCTCCAGATTGTACCAGATCAGGCGGGAGGAAGAGGAGGCACGGCTGGCGACCCTCGAAAGCGGGAAGAAGAAGATCGAATGGGGAAGCCAGATACGGTCCTACGTATTCCAGCCATACCAGCTTGTGAAGGACCATCGGACGGGGACCGAGGTGGGTGACGTTCACGCTGTGATGGACGGGGACATCGACACCTTCATCACGTCTTTCCTGACCGCAGAGCAGGTCCGAAAGTAGGCATCTCGCATCCGTGAAACGCCGCACCTCCGCCATACATAGGTTCATCGCGCTTCGCCACCTCACGTCGTCCCACCGGAGGGGTTTCCTTTCGTTCATCACCGTGATAGCCATCGTCGGCGTGTTGCTGGGGGTTGCGAGCCTCATCATCACCCTCTCGATCCTCAATGGCTTTGAGCGCACGATCCACGAGAACATCATCTCGTTCACAGCACATCTGCAGATAACGGGATTCCAGGACCAGTTCCTTTCCGATCCGGAGCGGTCGATGCAGACAGTGTATGAACGGCATTCGGAAGTCACGGCGATCACTCCCTTCGTGTCCCGGGAGGGGATGGTCAGGGCGGGTGAGGTCGTCGAGGGGATCCTCATCAAAGGCGTCGATCCTTCGTCGGACATCTCAGCAGCAAAGACCCGTCTGGTGGAAGGGACGTACGATCTGGAAGAACGGACCACAGGCATGCAGACGGCCATCATCGGCATGCGCCTCGCTGAGAAGCTGCGCGTCGGGATCGGGGATGAGATACTCCTGTATGCGCTGGGGGGCAGGATGCTCTCCCTTTCGGAGACCCGTGTGTTCCGTGTCCAGGTTGCAGGTATATTCGAGACAGGTATGGCGGAGTTCGACGGGTCCATGGTGTACGTGAATCTTCGGAATGCTCAACGGCTGTTCCAGGTCGGGACGACCGTCTCGGGATACGATGTGCTTGTGAGCGACATGGGCGCGCTGTCGAGGCTGGCACAGGAGATCCCCGAGGATCTCGGATATCCTCACTATGCCCGTACGATGTATCAGCAGTATCGCAACCTGTTCACATGGATCGAGCTCCAGAAGAAACCCATTCCCATCCTCCTGGGGCTCATCATCATCGTGGCCACCGTGAACATCGTCGGAACACTGCTGATGATGGTCATGGAAAAGGCGAGGGAGATCGGTGCTCTGCGGACGATGGGAATGACGCGAAAGGCCATCGTGAGGATGTTCCTCTGGAAGGGTGGACTGATCGGCCTCGTGGGAACGGTCCTCGGGAACATGATCGCGTACGGCATCTGCTGGCTCGAGCTGACCTACCGTTTCTTTCCGCTCCCGTCGGGTGTCTATTTCATGACGCACGTCCCCATCGACATGGCACTCGTGGATTTCATCGCTGTGAGCCTGATGGCACTCCTGATGAGCGTCGTCGCATCGATCTTCCCGGCACGGGTCGCCGCATCCATCGATCCCATACGGATCCTCAGGTTCTCATAGAATATGGCCTTCGAACAGTTCATCGCGAAGCGGTATCTGCGGTCGAAGCGAAGCTTCGGGTTCGTGACCATGATCTCGATGATCTCCGTCGTAGGCATCACGATCGGCGTTGCTGCCCTCGTCATCGTGCTTTCGGTCTTCAGCGGTTTCAACACGCTCGTAACGTCGCTGCTGGTGTCATTTGACCCGCACCTTCGCGTCGAATCGGCTCAGCCTGCCACCGTCGAAGCGTACGATTCGCTCCGACGGTCGGTGGAGAAGATGGCGGATGGGGTCGGGATATCGCCATTCGTACAGGGAAAGGCGCTGGTCATCCGAAGGACCCACACGCGGGTCGTCACGGTGAAGGGGATCGAAGGGGAGACGATCAGGGACGTGTCAGGTCTTGCTGAGAAGATGGTCCTGGGGAGCCTGTCACTGGAAAAATCGGATGGTAATGCCATCGTTCTTGGGATAAACCTGGCTGACCGGCTGGGCGTCGTCGTCGGCGACACCATCGCCATCGTCTCACCCTCGTCGGCCACATCTCCGCTGGCGCAGCTTGGCGTTCCTCTCATCCGGCAATTCCACGTCTCGGGCATGTACGAGACGAACAACAAGGACTACGATGCATTCTATGCGTTCGTGCCCCTCACGGCTGCCCAGAGGCTCTTTCAGCGAGGAGAGACCATCGATGGATTGGACATCAGGTTCTCGTCGCTTGACGAGGCGGACGAAGTGCAGGATGGGCTCGAGGACGCCTTCCCGGAGCAGTTCAGGGTGCTCACGTGGTATGACCTGCACCGGGAGCTGTACACGGTCATGCAGATAGAGAGGTGGGCTGCCTACGTCATCCTGATGCTGATCGTTGCCGTGGCCTCGTTCAATCTTCTGGGCTCCCTGACGATGACGGTCATCGAGAAGACGCGGGACATCGGGGTCCTTCGGACAATGGGAATGCAGTCGGCCGGAGTGGCCCGCATCTTTGTGTATGAAGGTTTGTATGTCGGTTTGATCGGCACTGGCCTGGGCGTTGCACTGGGTTTGATCGTCGTCTGGCTCCAGCAGACGTTCGGGATCTTTCCGCTCGATGCGACCGTCTACATCATCGCCGCGCTCCCAGTCGAGGTTCGATGGTATGACATCGTGGTCGTGTCTGTGGCGTCGATCGGACTGGCACTCATTGCTGCCCGTTCGCCTGCGAAGCGGGCAGCCGCCCTTATCCCAGTGGAGGCGATCAGATGGGAATGACAAAGCGTCCAGTGGTCCTCCGGACCGAGAATTTGTGGAAGGAGTACAAGACCGGTGGGGACCAGGTCCTGCATGTACTGAAGGGGATAGACCTGGACGTCCGAAAGGGGGACGTGATGGGTATCATCGGCCCCTCTGGCTCCGGGAAGAGCACGTTGCTCCACCTTCTGGGAGGACTGGACCGGCCGACGCTCGGGCGCGTCTATCTCGAGGAGAAAGATGTCTTCGCAATGTCCGAGGACCGGCTGGCATACTTCCGTAACACGAATGTCGGGTTCATCTTCCAGTTCCATCACCTTCTCCCGGAATTCTCTGCAGTCGAGAACGTATGCATGCCGGCTCTCATCAGGGGCGAGGGATTTGAGAACGCAACGGTGCGTGCCCGGACGCTTCTGGAAGAGGTCGGTCTGGGGGATCGGCTGGACCATAAGCCGAATGAGCTTTCCGGCGGGGAACAGCAGAGAGTAGCTGTCGTCCGGGCGCTGATCAATGAGCCGCGCATCCTCCTTGCCGACGAGCCGTCCGGGAACCTCGACGAAGAGAATGGTACCAACCTTCACAAGCTGCTGGTTCAGCTATCGAAGGAAAGGGGCCTCACGGTCATCGTGGCGACGCACAATCCAGACCTGATGCGACGCTCGGACAAGGTCATGAGGCTTCACGAAGGAAAACTGACGCATACGAGGCTATGACCGGCTTGACAGGCCGGACAAATGGGGGTATTTTGGAAATCAGCAGGGAGCAGGGCGATTGGAGCGAGGGGTTCTGCAGCATGTGACTTTTGTGTTTTGTGTTTCTCCGCGCCCCATGCTCCATGCCCTATGCACACTCACCAGACCTACGACGGGTAAACCACATGTCACCACAGCAACAGCGGAAAGAGCAGCGGCGGAAGCAGAAGGCCGAGTCGTTGCCATTCACGAAGACCAATTATCAGATCCTGACGGGAGGGATTGTCACCATCATCCTAGGCTATCTGGCGCTTCTGCAGGAGCCGTGGGATGGATTCATGCCTCTCGTTGCTGCTCCCATCCTGTTGGTGCTGGGATATGTAGTGATCGTGCCGCTTGGGATCCTCTATCGGAAACGTTCTGAAGCGCCGAGCGGTGCGGAGGATCTCGCCAAGTCCGAGGGCTGAGCATCCGCCTTTGGACGAGGGTGAGGTTTTTTGTACCTTGGCACTCGCGAGGGAGCGCGTAGCTCAGCCCGTCTCGTCGTGCTTGGCACGACGGACGAGGTCTCGTCACGCCATCGGCGTGACGGATGGTAGAGCATCTGCCTCTTCAGTCCCGATGCGGCCGAGCGGGCGAAGCGCGCTCAAAGAGCGGAACGGAACCTGCAAGGTGGTCAGGAAGCACCGATACAGGTCACCACAATACAACATCGCTATCAGAGCGCGTAGCTCAGTGGTAGAGCATCTGCCTTTTAAGCAGAGGGTCGATGGTTCGATCCCATCCGCGCTCACGAAGCATTGTAGAATGCAGATTGAAGATTGTAGATTGACGAAGATCTGAGCAGGGTCGCTTGCGGGTCCCGTAATTCAGGGGTATTCGCTCTTGCAGCTGCCCTACGAAGCCGGCTACCGGTGCAGTCGGGTCCGCGTTGACAACAACGTGCATAATGGAAAAGGGATAAGTATCTGGAGAGATACGAGTCCCTTTATCTGTTTGTAGGGGAGAGTCTTTGACCTGGCTGCCGAAGCCTTGGCGCAGTCGGTCGAGCCGTACTCACCACAGGGAACCGGCGTAGGGCAAAGGAGCAGGGGACTGATGTCGTCGCTTGCTCCTTTTCTGTTCCAGGAGCTGAGATTTGTCGGGGATTCCCCAGTGCGATGAATAGAAACATTGTAATTGATGTTTCTGGTTTTCCTCATCGTCACCCGCGTTCCCGAAAGTGATAATCCTTTCATTGACTTCCTTTCTTTACCGCCCGATATTCATTTTATGCTCCTGGTGTGTAGTATCCCTCTTCCCAATCTCAGAGAGGCGTATATGTCAATCCGACGATCGCTCCTTCAATGTTCAGCACTCCTGCTGCTGGCCACGATCATGGGTCAGTTCACTCTTTCCGCGCAGGATGCGGCGTCGAGCGCCTCTATCGCCGTCGTCCGGCTGAAGGGCGTCGATATCGCCCAGGACAGTCAGACCCCGTTCACCGCGGTCCTTCCTGCTTTGAACGCTTCTCTTCGAGCGAACGGCCGATTCGATGTGCCTTCAGATGATATACTGAATGAAGCCCTGGACGACGAAGGCATCGAACAGGGCGAGCTCATCGACATGGACGACCTTGCTGACCTTGCAGAGACGCTCGGTCTGGACTACTTCGTCATTGGCTCTGTGTCGCAAAAGATGCTCTCATTTCACACGCACCTTAGGATATATAGTGCCAAGGACAAACGTCTGCTGGGTGTTGTCAGCTCCGACCAGCCGATCGACCCGCCGGGGCCTTTGGCAACATACGTGGCCGACATGGTCGAGACCGCAGTGCGGAATCCCGGGTCGATCGACACATTGTATGAGAATTTTGCATGGACACAGCAAGCGCTTCTAACGTTCGGGTCCGACCGTAGCGACCTCCTGCCCCCGAGGGTCTATTTCGTGAACGATAATCCGCCGTTCGAGATAAGTGTCAAGGTGGATATGGAACGCATGCGCTCGTCCTTTGCCGTCATCAACATCAGTTTCTACGCTGACGGAGAGCCGATCGGCAGTATTTATCCTCAATTGAACGCACCGCGCGTTCTCAATGAAGAGATGGTGGAGATCGGCGGCCACATGTTCTGCTTCGAACTGGATGTACGCGAGCTCCGGACGACGAGCAGCGGGGGCATTATGTCGGCGAAGGTCGTATTCAACTGCCGGCATTGTCATGAGGATGAATAGGCAGACTTTTGCCTTGCCCTGAGAAGGATTGTTTCGTATTTTTAATGCCGTGACAAACAGCCCATGGGGATGATCTCATGGGCTGCTCTACTGCACAATGGGACCTGCGATACCCCTCAAAATGTGATCTCCCGATGTGCAGCGATGGATGCGGAAGTGGTGGAATTGGCAGACACGCCATCTTGAGGGGGTGGTGCCCACAAGGCGTGCGGGTTCAAGTCCCGCCTTCCGCACAGAGATGTTCCGGGAGGAAGCGGTTCAAGCTGAGTGACGCAATTCTTGCGGCACGAAGCGCCGTCGGGTATTGACGGCATCCCGCCTGCCCGCCGAAGTCGATGTTTGACGCAGGCGGGCCTTCCGCACAAAGAAGGGACGGAATGACTCCGTCCCTTTGTCGTTCAGCAGGCAACACCCGGCGATCCTTCCGTCCAAAATGCCATGACCGCCCCCCGACAACGTCGTCTCGCCCTCCTCCGCGTCTCAGTTCTCCTGGCAATGGGCAGGAGAGAACAGGCATATCGTACGGCAGCAACAGCCTTCAGGACCCACACCTTCTCGACGCGGCAGTGCGCTGAGCTCTACCTGCACCTGAGCCTGCTCCTCGGGGTCCCTACGACACTGGAAGCGCTTGCTCACCTGCATCGGTTCTCAAAACGATGGTCGTTCGGTACCTATCAGAGCTCCCGAGTGTCAGGAAAGAAGACCTTCGGGAAGATCTATGGCTCCCAAACACAGGCCGTCCTCCGGTCGATGCATTCCATCGATCCATTCCTGTCAGGATGGCTCATCGACCATGTCTATGGCGGAGTATTCTCCCGAAAGGGACTTGGGCTTCTTGACAGGGAGGTGGCAACGTTCTCTGTTCTCGCCTACCAGGGGTTCGATCCGCAGTGCCACTCGCACCTCCGCGGCGCACTTCGGCTCGGCGCGAGCAATGCAGAATTGCGGTTCTACCTGCAAAGTGTCGAGTCGCTTACGGGCCGCAGCATGCAGCGATTCATCCATTGGATCGACTGACCCTAGTTTTGCATATCAGTGGCCCCCTTGCTATGTTGAGGAACATGGAAGAGCAGCTTTCATGCGTCATTCGTGGCCTGGTGCAGGGTGTCGGCTTCCGTTGGTTCGTCCAGCGGGAGGCGAATGCGCGGGGCATCACAGGGTGGGTCCGGAACAATCCCGAGGGCAGCGTCGAACTTATCGCCCAGGGAACGCGTCCGGCCCTGGAGTCCTTCCTGGGTGCAGTGCGTAAAGGGCCCCGGTCTGCCATGGTGAAAGATGTCCTGGTCGAATGGACTGTTCCGTCGCGAGAGTATCGTTCCTACGAGATAAGGTGAGGACTCATGAAGAAGACACTCCCTGAGAATGTGAGGATCGGTTTCGGGTATGATATCCATGCGTTCGCCTGGAACAGGAAACTGGTCCTCGGAGGCGTGCGCATACCCTTCCCGTTCGGCCTCGACGGACATTCCGACGCAGACGTTCTTCTCCATGCCGTTGCGGATGCAGTGCTGGGTGCGGTCGCTTTAGGGGATATCGGGCAGCATTTCCCGAATACGAGCCGGAAATGGAAGGGAGTCTCGAGTATGCGTCTGCTGAGACAGGTCAGAGCGCTTCTGAACAAGGAAGGGTATGACGTCATAAATGTAGATGCCACAATCATTCTCGAGCACCCAAAACTGATGCGATACAAGTCACGCATGGCTTCGAACATTGCCAGGGCTCTTGATGTCGCAAGGACCCGTGTCTCCGTCAAGGCAACGACGAACGAGAAGCTGGGTTCGCTCGGAAGGTCAGAGGGGTGCGCCGCCATGGCCGTTGTCCTCGTGCGGGGCATCTGACGGGGTGGAAGCACTCGTAGCATATCTCTCCGGACTTGACCCCATCTGGGTATACGTTTCCGTCGGCCTCGTCGCCTATATCGAGAATCTCTTTCCCCCTTTTCCCAGCGACGTTCTGGTCATAGCAGCCGGATCGTTCGCTGCCGGCAAGACTGTGGACCCCGTCCTGACGGTGGCGATCGCAACGACCGGGAGCACCCTCGGATTCATGACGATGTATATGATAGGGGAGTGGTTCGGCCGGAAGATCCTGGATGCCGGAAAGATCTCGTTCCTCCCTCCTGAAAAGGTCGCAAAAGCGGAGGACTGGTTCAGGCAATATGGATATGCTGTCATCGTCGCGAATCGTTTTCTCGCCGGAACCCGCGCCGTGATCTCCTTCATTGCAGGGATCTCGGACCTTCGGTTCGTCCCCTGCGTCCTCCTTTCCTTCTTCAGTGCCCTGGTGTGGAATACCCTCCTCATCATCGGCGGGTACACGCTCGGTGCGAACTGGCGGGTCATTGTGGATTATCTCAAGTCGTATGGCGAGTTCGTCACCGGCCTGCTGATAGCCGTCGTCCTGGTCTATCTTGTGTACCGATGGCTGCGGAACCGGACACGTTCCGAACGACAGCAGGGGGGTGAGCTCAAATGATGGATGCCCTGTATGCGGCCGATATCTCGCTGTTCATGCTGATAAACCAGACGTTGACCTGGGGTCCGTTGGATGTCGTGATGCCTGTCCTTACGGACCTCAACCACCTGCTCGCTTTCAGGATCGTCGTGCTGGCTCTGGTGGTCTATGCCCTCTGGAAGGGCGGGGCCAGGGGACGGCGGCTTGTGCTTGTCCTGCTTCTTGCCATCATCGTCAGCGATCAGGTGAATAGTTTTGTCCTGAAGGAGTGGTTCGGGCGCATGCGCCCCTGTCACGAGCTCTTCGATGTTCGTCTCCTGGTCGATTGCGGCGGCGGGAAATCATTCCCGTCGTCGCATGCGATCAACGCAGGGACCGCCGCAATCGTCATCTCCTTTTTCTATCCGCGGACATTTCTCTGGATGGCGGCTCTTGCATTGATGATAGGATATTCCCGCATCTACGTAGGGGTCCACTATCCATCGGATGTCCTGGCCGGACTGCTCCTGGGAGCCGCTTGGGGCTGGGGAATATCCTCACTCTTCGAGTGGGGAGAAGAGTCCACGAGAGGTTGGCTGGAGCGGAGAACCCACAGGCAGGGTCATGGGTGAGTCCCTTGGTATGATGATTGCGCGTCCGTTCGTGCGGGCTGTCCTCTCCGGGATCCTCCTCGGATTGTCCTTTCCGCCTTCTCCCGTCTCCTCGCTCGCATTCATTGCATTCCTGCCATTCCTGAGTGTTTTCGAGTCCGAGCAAGTGGCAGGAAGGTTCATCAGGCTCACGTATGCCTTTCTCCTGGCCTTCCATGCTGTCACCGTCTACTGGACGGGAGGATTCACGCATGGCCATGACCAGTGGATGATG
This sequence comes from uncultured Ignavibacteriaceae bacterium, assembly GCA_964534125.1. GTDB lineage: Bacteria > Bacteroidota > Ignavibacteria > UBA10030 > UBA10030 > 2-02-FULL-55-14. Next base: position 289,551 of record CAZHOJ010000002.1, on the reverse strand, counting down.
ATCGCCGGAGCGGCATTGTTGCTCATTCATCCGTTCTTCATGCTTCCATTCATAACGGGTGCATGGTGGGTCCGTCGGAAACTTGGCCGGTTGCCGGGCTTAGCGGCATTCGTTTCGTTCTGGCTTGTGTTCGAGTTCTTCCATGCGCGAGGCGAACTGAGCTTTCCATGGATGGCCGTCGGGAACAGTCAGGCATATGATCTCTTTCGTATCCAGATGGCAGAACTCGTTTCTGTGCAGGGATTGGGTCTGACCATCCTTGTGTTCAATGTTGTCGCCTTCCTCGTCATGAAGATGGCCGCAGACGGGGAGTGGGCGGACCAGCGGAGAAAAGGCAGGGCCCTGCTGGCTGTGATGGCGGCATTATACGTGCTCCCGTTGCTGTATGGGTGGGTGCGTGTCACGCAGGTGGAGGAGGAGCCGATGCAGCATCCTCTCCGCGTCGGTGTGGTCCAGCCGAATGTAGATCCATGGGAGAAATGGGGAACACCCACATCGCGGGCTGATATCGCCGCACAGATCGGAACTCTTGATTCGATGACTCGATCTCTGCCGGAAGGTCTGGACCTGATCGTCTGGCCGGAAACAGCGGTGCCAGGATATCTTCTGCTCCCGCAGTACGGGAGGTCGCTTGACAGTGTTCGGTCCGTAGCGCTGTCGTCGGGCTCGAATATCCTCACGGGTTTTCCGCACGCCCGGTATTACTCGCGGGACGACGCTCCGGTGACTGCGAAGAAGACGACCATCGGGGATCGGTATTATGAGTCATTCAATTCCGCCGTATTGATCCATAAAGATGGGACGATCGGGCAGTTCTATGCGAAAGTTGTGCTCGTCCCGTTCGCTGAACGCCTGCCGCATGCCGGCCTGCTTGCATTTTTGATCGAGCCCCTTCGGTGGAACGTCGGTATCAGCAGCTGGGGAAAAGGGACCGACACCACGCTGTTCCGGATCGCAGCCGGACCGGCCGATAGCGTCTCGTTCGGTGCAATGATCTGTTACGAGTCGGTCTATCCGGATTATGTCCGTGAGTTCGTCCGGAAAGGCGCCACGTTCCTCGTCGTGCTGACAAACAACAGCTGGTGGGGACGGACTTCCGGGCCCTATCAGCACGCGGCATATGCGTCGCTGCGTGCAGTGGAGAACCGCCGCTGGGTCGTCCAGTCGGCGAACGGGGGCGTGTCGACCATCGTGCACCCGTCAGGTCGGCCTATGGTATCCACGCCGTTGTTCGAGCCCGCTGCCATTGCGAATATCATCGATGTGCGCACAGATACAACGTTCTATGGCGAGCATGGGGACATCGTGGGCACCGTGAATGTTGTCGTCGCAGCTGGCATGATGGTGTGGTGTATCATTAGAAGCCGTCTCAAAAACATTTCTCGCAACGACCGCAACGGAAAGAAAAGAAAGCTCGCAACGTAGGACCCTTACATTATGTTAAGTTTTACGTTGCGCCTGCATGCCGCAGGTAGGGGCGTTGCCTTCTTTGCGAGCTTTGCGAGAAACCATCCTGTGCAGAGTATTTTTGAGAGAGCTTCTAGTGTTTTTCGGAAGCGGAGAGATCATGATAGACCTTCGGAGTGATACGGTTACGAGACCCGGCGACAAGATGCGGAGCGTTATGGCCTCCGCGGAAGTCGGCGACGATGTTTTTGGCGAGGATCCGACTGTCAGGAAGCTGGAATCGCGAACTGCTGAGATGCTCGGCAAGGAGGCTGCCCTTTTCGTTCCCTCGGGAGTGATGGCCAATCAGATCAGCATCAAAGCGCACACGCTTCCCGGGGATGAGATCATCGCCGAAGAACAGGCGCACATTCTGCTGTATGAATCAGGGGCCGCGCCGGTCATATCGGGTATACAGGTCCGGCCGGTGAAGGGAGTGCGTGGGATGTTCACGCCGGAAGATGTCAGGGCGATCGTCCGTGCTGAGGACCAGCACGTCGCACCAGTCAGGCTTGTTTGCATGGAGAACACGCATAATAAGGCCGGCGGGACGGTCCTTCCGTTAGATGGCATGCGGCGCATTCATGAGGTGGCCAGGGAGCTGGGCCTTCGAACGCATCTTGACGGAGCACGCATATGGAATGCAGCAGTATCACTTGGGGTTGATCCCTCAGCTATCGCACAGCACGCTGATTCGGTCTCTGTTTGCTTCTCAAAGGGGCTGGGGGCCCCTGTGGGATCCGCCATCGCCGGAACTCGGGATTTTGTCCGCACCTGCCGGAGAATACGAAAGATGCTCGGTGGGGGAATGAGACAGGTCGGCATCATTGCAGCCGGAGCTCTCTATGCATTGGAGCATAACAGGGCCCGGATGTCCGACGATCACACGGCTGCTATCGATTTCGCCCGGACTGTCGGCGGCAAGAGCGCCCTCAGCATAGACCTTGCATCGGTACAGACGAACATCGTCATCATGGATGTCCGAATGACCGGACGGACAGCCGATGACGTCGCAGCACACATGAAAGAAAAAGGCGTTCTCTTCACAACAATGGGACCACATTCCCTCAGGGCTGTCACGCATCTGGATGTCAGGTATGAGGATGTCCAGACTGCTGCTGGCTTGTTGGTGGAATCGTATCCGGGGTGATGCAAGAGACTATGGATCGATCATTGTTCAAGCACTCCTACGCACTCAGCGTTCGGAACTACGAAATAGACTGGCAGGGTATCGTGCATAACGGTAACTACCTGTTGTATTGCGAGGTTGGGAGGGTGGAATACCTCAGGCATATCGGGGCGACGGTGGATCTGGCCGCGATTAACGGGCCTTCCAAGGTAGTGCTGGTGCGGAATGAGATCGACTACAGGAATCCGGCGACACTCGGGCAGGAGATTCAGGTCCTGACCCGTGTCTCCTCCATCGGGAACACGAGTTTCATCATGGAGGGCATGCTCCTCGGCGACAATGATCTGGTCTTCGCGGAGAACGTAGCCTATCACGTGTGGCTCGACCCTGAGACGAACAGGCCGATCCGCGTCCCGGATGATTTCCGGGACCTCGTCAGGCGATTCGAAGGTCGGTCGTGCATTATGGGAGACGAGGAGCAACCATGATGTCCGACGCAAGAACCACTTTCGACGAGTTCGTGGCGAACTCGCAGGGTCGCAGGACCTCATCCGTGTCGCAGCGGTTTACGTTCGATACTGAGACTCCCGTCAGCCTGTACCTCAAGCTTCGCTCCCTCTCAGAATACAGCTTCCTGTTCGAGAGCGTCGAAGGAGGACGCGCTCTGGGTCGCTACTCTATCATCGGGGTAGCGCCTTCGGCTGTCGTTACCATGGCGAATGGCAACATGGAGGCCACCCTGCTCAGGGAGGAGGCCGCTGTCGTCAGGGACCTGTGTCGGTCGGCAAAGGACCCGTTGGAATTGCTCCGTTCGCTGGTCGCAGCTGTTGTGTCGGAGCCCCTTCCTGATAAACCCCGGTTTTCCGGAGGCTGGGTAGGATATTTCGGCTACGACTCTGTCCAGTTCATCGAGCGGATCCCCATCCCTCCCCGGGAAGGAGCGACGCCACCCGATGTGGTGCTGGCACTCTTCCTCGACGTGGTCGTTATTGATAATGTGTCCCGGACGGTGACGATCATTTCGAATGCCCTCCTGGGTTCAGAAGTGCTCAATGGACAGACAGAACGGACAGCGTATGATGACGCCTGTCGGCGCATAGACAATATCCTGGGGCGTTTGTCGGTTCCACTGGGCGGCACGATGCCTGAGAGGGCGGTCGGACGCCTTGTGGATGCAGGGCCGGATCGTAGCACATTTGAGGAGAATGTCAGGAGGGCTCAGGAATACATCCGGGCTGGAGACATCTTCCAGGTCGTTCTTTCCAGGCATAAGACCATCAGCCTCGCGGGTGATCCCCTTACGATATATCGCGCCCTCAGGCGCATCAATCCGTCCCCCTACATGTACCATCTCTCTTTCGGCCCGTTGCAGGTCATCGGCTCATCGCCGGAAATGCTCGTGCGCGTCGAGGAGCGGTCGGTGCAGACCCGACCGATCGCCGGGACCCGGCCGAGGGGAAGCGATGATGCAGAGGATGAGAAGATCGAGGCCGACCTCAGGGCAGATGCAAAGGAACGGGCGGAACATCTGATGCTCGTAGACCTTGCCCGGAACGATCTTGGAAAGATCTGTATTCCCGGGACGGTCCGGCTCCCGGATTTCATGACCGTGGAAAAGTTCTCTCATGTCATGCATCTCTGTTCCACAGTGACGGGGGTCCTGCGTGACGGAAGCTCACCGATAGACGCTCTGTATGCGTGCTTTCCCGCCGGGACCTTGTCCGGTGCTCCCAAGGTGAGAGCAATGCAGATCATTGCTGAGCTCGAGCAGGGCCGAAGGGGCGTTTATGGTGGAGCGATCGGCTACGTGGATCTGTCGGGCAACCTTGACACCTGCATCGCGATCCGCACCATCATCGGGATGCAGGGCACTTATCGGCTGCAGGCGGGGGCCGGGATCGTCTACGATTCGGTCGCCGAGAAGGAATACAGGGAGACCGAGGACAAGATGAGCGCGCTCATCGAGGCGATGAAGGCAGCCGGATATGACGAGACTGCATCATGACCCTCATCATCGACAACTACGATTCGTTCACCTACAATCTTGTCCAGTATCTCGGCGAGTTGGGCGAAGAGACGACCGTTCTGCGCAACGATGCTTTCAGGGTAGAGGACGTCGTCGATGGCGTGTTCGATGCCGTGATCGTGTCCCCCGGCCCCTGTACGCCCCGCGAAGCAGGACGATCGGTCGATGTCATTACGGCGGTCGGTGGAAAAGTGCCGGTCCTTGGCGTTTGCCTCGGACACCAATGCATCGGAGCAGCATACGGCGGTACGATCGTCCGGGCGGACGAGATCGTCCATGGCAAGACCTGGAAGATCCACCATTCAGGCAGGGGCATTTTCGTCGGCATCCCAAGCCCTTTCACCGCTACCCGGTACCATTCACTGATCGTCGAAAAGGCCACGCTCCCGCATGATCTTGAGGTCACTGCGTGGACCGACGCCGGTATGATCATGGCTGTCCAGCACAGGCAGTACCGAACGTTCGGTGTTCAGTTCCATCCGGAATCTTTCTCCACTGAGTACGGCAAGGATCTTCTGCGGAATTTCCTCGCGATGCGGTAACACGGGCTGTCGCTCCAACCAGCTCCAGCTGGAATCAAGCTCTGAACGCAGCGGAATCGGCCTACAGAGGCGAAATTGAGGGGTTGTACGCTTGCTTTTAGGCCGTTTGCACGGTATATTGAAATGTTTCTGAATAGCCCTGGGAACGGGCTATTTTTTTTGGTGAAAATCAAACGTGAGACCATAGCAGAGATCGCCCAGGCGATCCTTCCGGGTTACACCGCATACCTCGTAGACGTCCAGGTCAGGGGAGAGAGGGGTGAAACGCTCCTTCAGGTCCTTGTCGACACGGACTCCGGCATTTCGATCGAGCACTGCGCGAAGATCAGCAGGGAGATCGCAGGGCGCATCGAAGAGCTCGACCTGATCCAGACTCGGTTCAGGCTCGAGGTTTCCAGCCCCGGCCTCGACCGGCCTCTGAAGGTCCTGCAGCAATATGGGACACACACAGGGCGTACAGTGACGGTGACGTGGAAGGAAGGGGAGCAGGAGAGGTCCGAACACGGTACGCTCCGCGGAGTGGACGGGACCTCGGTCCTGGTCGAACTGCCGGACGGGTCAATTCACACGATAGCGTTCGATCATATACGGGAATGCCGACATCGCCTTCCCTGGTGACACTGAGCACGGTTTTGTTTAGGAGGATAGCATGAATCACGAGATCGTCGATTCCTTCGCTGCAATGGCGAGAGAAAAAGGGATCGACAGAGACATCCTGATCGGCATTGTCGAGGATATCTTCGGCATGATGGTCAAGAAGAAGTACGGCCTGGAGGCCAGATATGATATCGTCGTCAATATGGACAAGGGCGATATCGAGATATACCTCGAGAAGGACGTTGTCGAGACGGTCGAAGATCCTGTGACCCAGATCAGTCCGAAAGAAGTGAAGGAAAAGAGCGGAGAGACCCTCGATGCCGGCGATGAGTATGTTGAGATCATCCCGCTCGTGACCTTCGGGCGCCGCCTCGTGATCAGTGCCAAGCAGAACCTGAACCAGCGGATACGGGAGATCGAGCGGGAGACGATCTACAATGAGTACTCCGGCTCTCTGGGCGAGATCGTGGTCGGGGAGATCTATCAGATCCGCCGTGGCCGGGGAGAGATCCTCGTGATGCACAATAAGACAGAGCTTGTGCTGCCGCGGAGCGAACAGATCTATAAGGAGCGGTACAAGAAGGGAGACACGATCCGCGCCGTCGTGAAGGAGGTCCGGAAAGGTTCGGGCAATCCGACGGTCATCATATCGCGGACGGACCCCCAGTTCCTCATGCGCCTGTTCGAGGTCGAGATCCCCGAGATCTACGATGGGATCATCGAGATCAAGCGTATCGCACGGGAGCCGGGCGACCGGGCAAAGGTCGCCGTCCTCTCGCACGACGAACGAATAGACGCCGTCGGCGCGTGCGTTGGGATGAAGGGCGTACGGATCCATGCCATCGTCCGTGAACTGAACAACGAGAACATCGACGTCATCAACTACGCCGAAGATCCGGTTCTTTTCCTGACGCGCGCAATGTCGCCGGCGAAGCTGAAGGAAGTGCAGGTCGACATCGAGAACAAGAAGGCGACGGTCGTTGTCGCGAACGACCAGGTCTCGCTCGCGATCGGTCGCAATGGACAGAATGTCAGGCTCGCATCGAAGCTCACGGCGCTCGATGTTCAGGTCCTCAAGGAGGCAGGGGAAGAAGAAGAGTATGATATGGACCTGTCGGAGTTCCGCGAGGAGCTTGGCGATGTGCTGTTCCACAAGTTCTTTGATGAGGGGTATGAGACGGTCCGGGACGTCACAGAGGCGCCGCGGGAGGACCTTATCAACAACCTCGCTATCGATCCGGAGAAGATCGACGAGATCCTCACAATGCTGAGGAGCGGACTGGAAGAAGCGGAGGTGGAGGAAGAGGAAGGCGAGTTCCACGTCCCTGCTGTCGGAGAGGTCGAGGCGCAGGTTGGGATCAACGCAGAAGCGCCTGCCGACGAGGACGATACTCCGGAGGAACAACCGGCGGCGGCCGACGAGGTCTCGGACGGGTCTGCGCACGACGCAGAGCAGGATGATACGCCAGGTTCCACTGACGAAGCCGAAACGTCGGAGCCTGATGGCGAACGCAGCGAGCCAAAGGCATAACCAGAACGCTGATAGAGCAGAACTGAAGGGGTAGGATGCCCACGAAATCCGTAAAGATATACAAGCTGGCGAAGGAGCTGAACCTCGCAAGTGATACGATCATCGAGTTCCTGAAGAAGAAGGGATTCGAGATCAAGAATCACATGAGCGTGGTCACGGAAGATATGCTCCAGGCAGTGAACCAGCACTTCAAGAAAGAGAAGGACGTCGCTCAGCGGCATCAGCGAAAGGTCGAAGAATTCCGTTCGTCCCGGAAACGCGAGACCGGGGAGAGGCGGCAGGCCGATGAGCAAAAACCGGATGCGGCCGCTGTGGCGGAGGCCTCGGCGGACGAAGACGTTCAGGATGCTCCCGCAGAAGAACCCGTGAGCGAGCAAGAGACGGCCGAAGCAGAGCCTGTAACAGAAGCTCCGGTCGCCGGGGACGAAGAGCAGGCAGAGCCTTCACAGGAGGAGGTCGAAGAGCCTGTCGAAGAGGTCACAGCAGATGATCAGTCCATCGAGACGGTGGAACGCAAAGGGGTCTCACCGCTCGAGACACTTCAGGCCCGACAGACGAGGGGGCTGACGATCAAAGGAAAGATGGACCTGACTGTGAAGAAGGAAGGCGAAGGGACTGATAAGGCCGACGACAAGAAGAAAAAGAAGAAAAAGAAGAAGGTCAAAGCCGGAGAGGCGAAAGGCAAAGCGGAAACAGAGACAGAATCGCGTGACAAGACCGGGAAGCGGAAAAAAGGCAGGCGTGCCGAGGTCGACGTTCAGCAGGTCGACAAGGCTATCAGAGAGACGCTTTCGGACATAGCCGATGAAGCGAGTACCTCGCGCGCAGCCATCAAACGGCGGAAGCGCGAGAAGCGGGAAGAAGAGCAGCTGCGCATCCAGGAACAGATCGAGCGGGATAAGACGCACATCCGGGTCACGGAGTTCGTGACGGTCGGTGAGCTGGCGAACATGATGGGTGTGACGGTGGCAGAGGTGATCCAGAAGATCATGAGCCTCGGCATCATGGTGTCCATCAATCAACGGCTCGATAAGGACACCATCACGCTCGTGGCAGATGAGTTCGGCTTTCAACTGGAGTTCCAGGAGGAGTTCTCAGCCGAAGAGCTCGTCGACGAGGAGGATGCGGTGGAGTCACTCGTCTCGCGCCCACCCGTCGTGACCATCATGGGCCATGTGGACCATGGAAAGACCTCGCTGCTCGATTACATCCGCAGGACGAACGTGGTTGCCGGCGAGTCCGGCGGCATAACGCAGCATATCGGGGCCTACGAAGTGAGCCTACCCAATGGGAAGGGGATCACATTCCTCGATACCCCAGGCCATGAGGCGTTCACGGCTATGCGCGCACGTGGCGCTCAGGTCACGGACATCGTCGTCCTCGTTGTGGCTGCCGATGACAGTGTCATGCCGCAGACCGTGGAGGCGATCAGTCACGCCCAGGCCGGCAATGTGCCCATCATCGTCGCGATCAACAAGGTCGACAAGCCAGAGAAGAACATCGACCGCATCAAACAGCAGCTGGCGGAGCGCAATCTGCTCGTTGAAGACTACGGCGGGAGGCATCAGGTCGTGGAACTGTCGGCGAAGACCGGGCAGAATGTCGACCTTCTGCTCGAGAAGATCCTCCTCGAGGCCGAAGTACTCGACATGAAGGCCAATCCCAACCGGTTGGCCCGGGCCGTCGTTGTCGAGGCAGAGTTGGACAAGGGGCGTGGTATCACGGCGACCGTACTGGTCCAGAAGGGAACGATGCGTATCGGCGATTCGTTCGTCTGCGGTATCTGGAGCGGACGGATTCGCGCCATGTTCGATGAGCGCGGCCAGCGGCTCGACGTGGCAGGCCCATCGTCCCCGGTACAGCTCATCGGCTTCGAAGGTATTCCTCAGGCAGGTGACCCGCTGATCGTTCTCGAGGATGAACGTGAGGCCCGGGACATCAGTTTACGTCGGCAACAGTTGAAGCGCGAACAGGATTTCCGTCAGCGGCGCCGCCTGACGCTCGACGACATCTCGCGTCAGATCAGGGAAGGCGAGGTCAGGGATCTGCCGGTCATCGTCAAGGCGGACGTCGACGGTTCTGCCGAGGCGCTTGCCGATTCACTGATGAAGCTCTCGACGGACGAGGTCAAGGTGCACGTCATTCACAAGGCCGTCGGCGGCATCTCGGAATCCGACGTCATCCTCGCCGTTGCATCACGGGCCATCATCATCGGCTTCCATGTCCGCCCGAACCTGAAGGCGAGACAACTCGCGGAAGCGGAGGAGATAGACATCCGTCAGTACAGCATCATCTACGACGCGATCAACGACGTCAGGAACGCCCTCGAAGGTATGCTCGCACCGAAGGTGTCGGAAGAGATCCTGTGCACGATCGAGGTCAGGGATATCTTCAGGATCTCGCGCATCGGGACCATCGCCGGATGCTACGTCAAGGACGGCAGGGCCACGCGGAACATGCGTGTCCGCCTGGTGCGGGATGGGATCGAGATCTATGCCGGTACCCTCTCGTCCCTGAAGCGTTTCAAGGACGATGTGCGGGAGGTCGAGCAGGGTTACGAATGCGGTATCGGGCTGGAGAACTACAACGACGTGAAGGTCGGCGATATCGTCGAAGGATACCGGACCGTCGAAACGAAGAGAACGCTCGAGTAAGGGGGGGATCGTGTCAGTCCGTACGGAGCGTGTGGCATCCGTCATCAAGGCGGAGGTCGGCAATTATCTGCAGAGGACTTTCCGGCTCGAGGAGGTTGGACTTCTGACGGTGACGGAAGTGAGGGTCACACCCGACCTCCGTGTCGCCAAGATCTTCGTCAGCGTCTTCGGTGACCAGCTGAAGAAGGACGCGACCATGGCCCTGCTGGAACAGCACAGACCGGACATTCGGTCGGTGGTCGGTCAGGCGGTCAGGCTCCGGTTCACGCCGGACGTGGTGCTGGCGCTTGATACGACAATGGACAATGCCATGAATCTCGAACGGATCTTCAAGAAGATCCATGAGGAAGAGAAGAATCGGGGCAGGAAGGACGATCCGGACGATGCGACATGACGGCGGCATTCGATTTCAACGGTAGCGGTGAGATGTTGTTCGTGGACAAGCCCCGTGACTGGACGTCGTTCGATGTCGTGCGGAAGGTCCGGAACCTGTTCCATATCCGGAAGATCGGGCATGCCGGCACGCTTGACCCGCTCGCGACCGGTCTGCTCATCCTCTGCACAGGTCCGAAGACGAAGGACCTGAACACGCTGCTCGAGAAGGATAAGACGTACACGGGGAGTTTTGAGCTTGGCATCGAAACACCGTCGTACGACCTCGAGACCGATGTCACGGAACGGAGGGAGTGGGGCCATATCGATGCGGGCATGGTGCAGGACGCCGTTGGTGGATTCATGGGGACCCAGGAGCAGGTGCCGCCAATGTACTCCGCGCTGAAACACAAAGGGCGCGCATTGTACAAGTATGCCAGAGCGGGGAAGGCAGTGGAACGGTCACCGCGGAAGGTCGTTGTCCATGAGTTCGAACTGACGCGCATCGCTCTGCCTGCGGTCGATTTCCGGCTCCGGTGTTCAAAGGGAACGTATGTCCGATCGCTCATCCATGACATCGGAGAGGCACTCGGGACGGGGGCTGTGCTGACGAACCTCCGCCGTGAGACGATCGGCCCCTGGCACGTCGATGATGCATATTCGATCGAAGAACTCATAGCGCTCCGTCGATCAGAAGAGACCACGGATGGCTCGTCAGATGATCAGCACGTACACTCCTGACGAGATACACTACGAGAAGCGTTCCGTCGTGACCGTGGGTTCCTTCGATGGGGTCCACAGGGCGCACCAGCGGATCATTGCGACGGTCGTCAGCAAAGCTCGAACGATCGGCGGTCGAAGCGTGCTCGTCACGTTCGATCCGCATCCGCAGAATGTGCTTCGTCCGCAGGACCCACTGGGGATCCTGACCTCCCTGGATGAGCGCCGGGAGCTCTGCGGGGCATTGGGCGTCGATATCCTGTGCATCGTGCCGTTCACGTACGAGTTCTCGCGGACACCGTGGCAATCGTTCCTGAAGGACGTCATCGTTCGGGACATCGGCGTGACGGAGATGGTCGAAGGATTCAACCATCACTTCGGCAGGGATCGGGAAGGGGGCATCCAGTCCCTCCGTTCGATGGGGGAGGAACTGGGTTTCACCGTCACCAGCATCGATCCGGTGGTGATCGACGGGATAGAGGTGAGCAGCACAAAGATCCGTCACCGGCTTCTGCTGGGGGAGGTCGGCATCGCAGGAAGACTCCTCGGGAGACCGTACTGGATACGCGGCACGGTCGTTCTTGGTGACAAGCGGGGTGCAGGCCTCGGGTATCCCACGGCGAATATCGAGCTGTCGGACCAGACGAAACTGGTCCCACAGAACGGTATCTACATTGTGACCGTTGAGGGCGACGCGGTCGGACGCCACCACGGTCTGGCAAGCATCGGCGTACGGCCGACGTTTCACGACGCAGGCCCGCGTACCATCGAGGTGTATATTCTCGGATACGAAGGAGATCTGTACGGGTCGGAGCTTCGCATCGGATTTCTGAGCAGGCTTCGTGGTGAAGAAAAGTTCAGGTCCAGGGAGGATCTGATCAGCCAAATGAACAAGGACAAAGAGGACGCACTGTCGTTCCTCGCGGCAGGCACGTCGAAGACATGATACGTTAAGAAAGGACACACACAATGCAAATCACACAAGAGGAAAAGTCAGCTCTCGTCAAGAAGTACGGGAAGCATGAGAAGGACACGGGAACTGCAGAAGTGCAGGTCGCGATCCTGACAGCCCATATCAACAGGCTGTCCCCGCACCTTGTCGAGAACAAGAAAGACCATCACTCCCGGCTTGGATTGCTGAAGCTGGTCGGGAAACGCCGCAGGCTGCTGGACTATCTCATGAAGAAGGACATCACGCGGTACAGAAAGATCATCCAGGACCTTGAGATCCGTAAGTAACGGTCCAGAACAGAAAGAAGAGAGATGAAACATTCAGAAGAAGTATCGATCAGCGGAAAATCGTTCACGTTCGAAACGGGACGCTTCGCAAAACAGGCTGACGGATCCGTCATGGTCCGGTATGCCGACACGATGGTCCTGGCGACGGTCGTGAGCTCCAGGACACCTGACCTGACGAAGGACTACTTCCCGCTGCAGGTGGAATACCGCGAGAAGACGTCGGCAGCAGGCAAGATCCCCGGCGGATTCTTCAAGCGTGAGGGAAGGCCGACAGAGAAGGAGATCCTTTCGGCCCGGCTGATCGACAGGCCCATCCGGCCGATGTTTCCCAAGGAATATCGGAATGAGACGCAGCTCGTTGTGACGGTCTATTCCTCGGACCGACAGCACGATGCGGATGTGCTCGGTGCATGCGCCGCTTCGGCTGCGCTGTTGGTGTCGGACATTCCGTTCGATGGCCCGATCGCTGAGGTTCGCGTCGGACGTATCGACGGAACGTTCGTGATCAATCCGACGTACGACGAGCTCGAGAAGAGCGACATCGACCTTGTCCTCGGCGGAACGGAAGATTCTATCGTGATGGTCGAAGGCGAGGCGCACGAGATATCCGAACAGGACATGATCGAGGCGCTCCGCCTTGGTCATGAGGCAATAGCGTCACTGTGTCAGGCGCAGCGGCAGCTTGTGTCGACTCTGGCGCCGGTGAAGCGCGCCATCGTTCCGGTCGACCTCCCTCAGGGACTGGTCGAAGACGTCACAGCGAAGGCCAAAGCCACGTTGGAAGAGCTCAGCCGGACACAGATGCTCAAGGAAGAGCGTGCCAAAAAGACCGGAGAGGTCTATGAGGCCGTCACTTCGGAGCTCATCGAGAAGTATCCGGACCAGCAGAAGGCCATCGAAGCCGTTCTGCATGACCTTGAAAAGGCTGCCATGCGCCAGACCATCCTGAAGGATGGAAAGCGGCTCGATGGACGCGGATTGAAGGATATTCGTCCGATCACTATCGAGGTCGGGCTTCTGCCCCGGACGCACGGATCTGCCCTCTTTACACGCGGCGAAACGCAGAGCCTTACGACCGTGACGCTCGGGACCAAGATGGACGAACAGATCATCGACAACCTGACGCCGGAAACATCGAAGCGGTTCATGCTCCATTACAACTTCCCGCCGTTCAGTGTCGGGGAAGTGGGGCGTGTCGGTTTTACCAGCCGCAGGGAGATCGGTCACGGGAACCTGGCAGAGAGGGCATTATTGAACATTGTGCCTGACGAGAAGGTATTCCCGTACACTCTCCGGATCGTGTCAGACATCCTTGAATCGAATGGCTCATCCTCCATGGCGACCGTCTGTGCCGGGAGCCTGGCCATGTTCGATGCAGGCGTCCAACTGCCGCGTGCAGTGGCTGGCATTGCGATGGGTCTCGTGAAGGAGGGGGAGAAGGTTGCCATTCTGAGCGATATCCTGGGCAATGAGGACTATCTGGGTGACATGGACTTCAAGGTCGCCGGCACCGAGAAAGGTGTCACGGCCTTCCAGATGGACATCAAGATCAAGGGGATCTCATATGAGATCATGAAGAGCGCTCTGGAACAGGCTCGCGAAGGCCGGCTGCACATCCTCGGGAAGATGAACGAAGCCCTCCCCGAGGCGCGCACGTCACTTTCCAAGTATGCCCCGAGGCTGCATACCCTGCAGGTCCCGGTCGATATGATCGGAACGATCATCGGGCCGGGCGGCAAGATGATCCGTCACATCACGGCAGAATCCGGTGCCGAGATCAGTATCGAAGATGATGGCACGGTCGTTATCGCATCGGTCGAGGGCGAGGCGGCAGAGAAGGCCATCAGAATGATCGAAGCACTCACAGAGATGCCGGAGATCGGAAGGACCTACAATGCGAAGGTCAAGAAGATCACTGAGTTCGGCGCTTTCGTCGAGATCCTCCCCGGCAAAGAGGGCCTTGTCCATATCTCGCAGCTCGATGTGAAGCGGATAGAGAAGGTCGAGGATATACTGAAGCTCGGCGACATGATCGAGGTGAAGCTCATGTTCATCGATGATGCAGGGAAGCTGAGCCTCAGCCGAAAAGCGCTTCTCCCCGGCGGCGAAGGTGCGTCCGAAGAGATGGCAAAGTCCCGCGAACGTCGGTCCGGCAGCGGTGACAGGGGTCGTGGCGGAAGGGGCGGTCGGCCGCCGCGCAGATAAGGCGTATGGCTCACCCGTAGTACATGATGGGATCCCCCCTTGGTGTCAGCAGGAGGATCCCATCTCTATTTTACGATGAATCCCACTATCGACGTCCCGATGCGCATTTCAGTTCCAGGGGATAAATCCATCTCCCACAGGGCTGTGCTCTATGCAGCGATAGCCAATGGGACGAGCAGGGTCCGCCATCTCTCGGCAGGGAACGACGTCACATCCTCGCAGGAATGCCTTCGGGCACTCGGCATCCGCATAGAACAGCAGGGGAGCAATGTGCTCATTCACGGCAACGGCATGCACGGTTTCCGGGAGCCGTCCGGGCCGCTCGACTGCGGGAATTCCGGGACGACCATGCGCCTGCTCTCGGGGATCCTCGCCGGACAAAGCATCCGCGCTGAGCTCACGGGAGACAGATCGCTCCGTCAGAGGCCGATGCGTCGCATCATGGACCCGCTTGGATCCATGGGTGCTTCCTTCTCCGGAAGTGAGGACGGACACGCCCCGTTCGTGATCCAGGGATCGACATCCCTGCGAGGCATCGATTACACAATGCCGGTAGCGAGTGCACAGGTCAAATCTGCCGTTCTTTTCGCCGGCCTGTATGCCAAGGGGAACACAACAGTCCGGGAAGCGTCGCCCACACGTGACCATACAGAGCGAATCCTCGGTGCTGACGTCCGTAACGACGGCAACTCACGAGTGATAACCATCGCGCCTGTCGAGCATCTCGATCCCATCGATGTCACTATTCCGGGCGATCCGTCCTCCGCTGCCTTTCTTATCGTTGCAGCCATCCTGCTCGGCCGCGATAATATCCTTCTTGAAGGCGTCAGTACAAATCCTACGAGGACTGCCTACCTGTCCCTGCTCGGGTCCCATGGTGCGAGCATCTCACTGGCATCACCCGGAAGCCGTCACGGCGAGCCTGTCGCAGATGTAGCAGTTCATAGGTCGGCCCTTGCAGGGGAGATGCAGATCAGGGAAGATATTGCCGGTCTCATCGACGAGATCCCCATCCTCGCTGTTGCCGCAACCTGCAGTGGAATGCCTTTCAGTGTTCGTCATGCAGAGGAGTTGCGGCATAAGGAAAGCGACCGCATCTCGATGCTTGTGAAGAATCTCCGTGCTATCGGGTGCGACGTCGAAGAGTATGCAGACGGGTTTGCTTCTAGCCCCAAAAACGGCTTAATTGGCGCAATGATCGAGACGCACGGGGACCACCGTATCGCGATGGCATTCGGCATTGCAGGACTGGTCATCGATGGCATCACCATTGATGATCCGGCATGCGCCGATGTTTCTTTTCCGGGTTTCTGGACACTTTTGGAAAGCCTCCGGGCGTCATGACAGGCTCATAGATGAAGGAGTTCATACGTGGCTAGCGTTCGGCTCGAGAATGTCAAAAAGGTCTATGAAGGCAATGTCACTGCCGTCCATGAGTTCTCGCTTGACATCAAGGATAAAGAGTTCATTGTCCTCGTGGGCCCCTCAGGATGCGGCAAATCGACGACACTTCGGATGATTGCAGGGCTCGAGGAGATATCAGGCGGGAACATCTATATCGATGGCATCCGCGTGAATGACGTCGCACCCAAGGACCGCGACATTGCTATGGTCTTTCAGAACTATGCCCTCTACCCGCATATGACGGTGTATCAGAATATGGCGTTCGGCCTCAAGCTCAGAAAGTTCGATGCTCAGGAGATCGACCGGAGGGTGAGGGACGCGGCCAGGATCCTTGGGATCGAGGACTACCTGGACAGGAAGCCGAAGGCGCTGTCGGGCGGTCAGAGACAGCGTGTGGCAGTAGGACGCGCCATCGTTCGCAAGCCGAAAGTATTTCTTTTCGATGAACCACTCAGCAACCTCGATGCAAAGCTCCGCGTTCAAATGAGGACGGAGATATCGAAGCTTCACCAGCGCCTTGAGGCGACGATGATATACGTCACGCACGACCAGACCGAGGCCATGACCATGGCGGACCGGATCGTGCTCATGAAGGATGGGTTCGTTCAACAGATCGATTCGCCGCTCGAGATATACGGAAAACCGTCAAATCTGTTCGTTGCGGGATTCATCGGCAGTCCTGCGATGAACACTATCGAGGGGAGCATCGTCAGGAAGACCGTACTCGTGTTCGAAGAGAAAGGAGGGATCAGGTTCACGATCCCCCAGAAGTACAGGAAGGCACTGGCGCCGTTCGTGGGTCGGCCCGTCGTTATGGGTGTGCGGCCAGAACACCTTGTGCGGGCGTCTGGCAAGGGAGGTAGCTTCAGAGCCCTCGTCGAGGTCGTTGAACCGATGGGAAGCGAATTGTACGTCTATTTTGTCACGACGCCACAGGGGAAACAGCATGTGGCCCGATTGGATGCGGAACAGAAAGTCGCCATTGGCCGGCCACTGAAGCTCGCTCCCGACCTGTCCAGGCTGCATTTCTTCAATCAGGAGGATGGTCTGGTCATCGTGTAGTCACAATGGCGAAGGATCCGGGAACAACGAACAGCGGCCTTCAGCCGCTGTTCGTGTTTTTAGAGCCGTATCAATTGGTGGGCATGCACGTCAGCCCGAAGCTCCCCTGAAAGCCATCGGACAATATCAGGCCCGTATTTGTTGAGGAAGTAGATGATGGACAATGACCGTTCCTGCGGGACCTGATTGGGCGCCAGATGCAGGAGGGCCTTATCTATCTGTCTGAGGTGGGTCTCATGCTGTCGTTTCTGTGCAGCAACGGTCTTTTGCTTGAGAACATCGATGGCCGATGTGATCTTTGAAAGCGTTGCGTCTATCGGTCCCTCCAGGGTCTTATCAATGGAGAGAATGCCCGACCGGAGGCTGTTGATTGATTCTTCGACCGACCCGACTGTGGAGGTGAAGAGCTCATCGGCTTTGAAATCCGACACGGATGCAGCGATCCTGGTGCGAATGCTTTCCGCGTCCCTGAACAGTTCGAGTGGCTGCACATCGAATCGCTGGAGAACCTTCTCGACTTTTTCCTCAATGATCGTGGCACTGGCGCGGGGGTAAATGATGGGCGCTGGTATCCCGTATCGTTCGTACAGCGGCTGGATCTGTGCCATATACGCGATCTCCGATGGACCTGCGACATATGCGACCGTCGGGAGAAGGGTGTCCTGACAGATGGGACGCAGGACGACGTTCGGACTGAAGGCCTCGGGTTGTGAGTCCAGGAGGGAAAGAAGTCCCGCCTTGTCGAAATGCTTTCGAATACCCTTCAACATGAATCCATCAGGGTGCGGTTCAATAGCGAACCGGCCTTTCTCCGTGAACAGAAAGGCGTTGACCGATTTCGGCTTCACCTGCGCGTGGTATCGTTCTTCCAGGAGCTCGCTCCTTTCGATGACCAGTCTGCAGGCCTCGGATGCCTCAGTGATCTCCTTTTCGAAGACCGGTTTCAGGAGTTGTTTGACATCCGTCGCATTGGGATCGATGAAGATCAGGCCGGATTCCTCCATGAAAACGTTCATCAGATGGATGAACGACCTCGCAAAGGTCATGCCGGGCTGGGTCGCGGCTCGCAGCAGGTCGAACGCCTGTTCCGTGAAATCAGTGGCTGGAAGGGAGGCTCTGATATCAGTGAGGAAGGCGTCAATCGTTGCAGTGAATTCGACCTTTCCGGAGGCCCCCAGGTTCTTCCCGGCAAGCCGTTCGTCAGGAACGTATCTGAACGTGGCATATTCGTTGGTCGCCGTGAGCACATTGACCTGCGAGACCTCCTCAAAATCATGGTCTTCCCCTTCCACCCAAAAAATCGGCACGAAGGAATGGTCAGGATATGCCTTCTTCAGGTCCTCACACAGGCCGACGGCGGTCAGAGCCTTGTAAAGAGTATACAATGGGCCGGTGAACAGGCCCACTTGCTGACCCGTGACAACGGCGACTGTATTGTCATTCAGGAGAAGATCGATATTTGCCAGAGTCCTGACCCCGCATTGAAATGACCGATTCTGCTGGGATAGGATCTTCACGAGTTCAGATCGGTCAAGTGAACGGGCCGAGACTGTCTCGATGAGCGACCTCCAGGCCTTATTGTCAGAAAAGTGCCTGGCGAAGAACGGTTTGACCTCAGGCACCCTGGCCAGATAGTCCTGGAACAGGGCAGAGTAGGCAAAAGGTGTGGGAGCGCTGAGCTCCCTATAGGGTATGGACTGCATGGAACTCCGGAGTTCTTGGCGTGAATATAGTGATCAATGGACGGGCCCGCAACATGCGGATTCGCAGGTGGGGGATCAGGATACCCCCGGACTGAAAGGCCTGAGAATCAAGCATTCTGTTGCGCATCAAGCTGAAGAATGGTCTCGACGAGCAATCGGGAGAGGTTCGATCCAGCATCCCTGGCAACTCTGGTGACATCTTCATGAGTCAGCGGATCATCAGCCAGGCCAGAGGCGAGATTCGAAATGAGGGAGATGGCTGCCACCGGCAAGCTCGAATCCCTGGCTGCCACTACCTCAGGATATGTCGACATCCCAACGGCATCGGCGCCAATCACCCGCAGCATCTGTATCTCGGCGGGTGTCTCATATGACGGTCCTGGGACAAAACAGTATGTCCCCGACTGCAAAGTGAGTCCCAGACTTCGCGCGGCAACATGTATAGTCTTTGTCAGATGTTCATCGTAACTGCTTGTGTGAAGTGCGGTTGGAAGCGTCATCTGAGAATTAGCAGTGTTGTACCTGGACCGAATAGGGAGCATCATGAGCCCGCTGTGGCACATCAGGCTTCCAGGGTCGAGACCGGTTCGTATGCCTCCTGCGGCGTTCGTGATGATCAGGCGAGTGACCCCAATCGAGGCGGCCATTCGGACATTTACCGATGATTCCTCGAAAGACCCGGATTCGTAAGGGTGGATTCTGCCCTGGAATACGAGGACTGGACTGGATATTCTCCTGGCCGACCGAAGCTGGCCCAGGTGGATCCAGCCTGCGTGGCCTGGCACAGTTGAGCGAGGATACCCCGGAATGGTGTCTGTTGGGATCGAGACGGAATTGACAAGGGATTCAGCGAATTGACCAAGTCCAGAGCCCAGGATCAGGGCTGTGGCAGGCTTTTCGGTGGTTTTTGCCTTTAGGGCGGCGATGCTTCTGTTGACAAGGTCCCCAGCCGGAGTGGGAAAGGCGTTCATCCTGCCAGAACGCCTGCGATAGTGGCGGTCATCAGCGTTGCCAGCGTCCCTCCGAGGACGGCACGGAGCCCCTGAGCCGCAATGTCTTTCCGTCTGTGAGGGGCGAGGGGGCCCAAACCTCCAAGTATGATCGCGATCGACGAGAAATTGGCAAATCCGCACAGGGCATACGTCGCCATGATGATGCTCTTGTCGCTCAATGCGCCGGCCCGCACGAGCGCTGCCAGGTCGAGGTATGCAACAAACTCATTCAAAGCGACCTTGGTCCCTATCAGGCTGCCGAACGCCATAGCATCCGCATACGGGACTCCTATTGCGAGTGCCACCACCTGAAGAATGTATCCGAAGACCAGCTGCAATGAGAGTGGCTGTCCATGGAGCGAGATCAGATATTCGTTGATCCCAAGAAGGCCTCCTGTATATTCCAGCACAGCATTGAACAGGGCGATTAACGCTATGAATGCCAATAGCATACCGGCTACATTCAATGCTAATTGGAGCCCGTCCGAGGCTCCCACTGCCGCTGCTTCGATGACGTTCGAGGCATTCTTTTCTACAGTCATTTTGACCGTTCCGCGGGTCTCGGGTACTTCTGTCTCAGGGAAGAGCATTTTCGAGAACACCAGACCGGCGGGAGCTGCCATTGTGCTCGCGGCGAGAAGCTGTACAGCGAACATCACCTGGCCCTCCTGAAGGCCTACCCCTTTCGCCTCTGCAAACGACTGTCCAAGCATCTGAACGTAAGAGGCCATGACCCCTCCGGCGATGGTAGCCATGCCTCCCACCATGATCGTCAGGATCTCCGATTTCGTCATGGTCCCTATGAATGGCCGGACGAGAAGGGGGGCTTCGGTCTGACCAACGAAAATGTTGGCAGTTGCCGATAGTGATTCGGCGCCACTGGTTCCGAGAACGCGGGCCATCAGCCAGGCCATTCCTTTTACCACCAGCTGCAGGATACCCAGGTAGTATAAGACTGAGGTGAGACACGAGACAAAGATGATGGTGGGAAGCACCTGGAATGCAAAGTAGAACCCAAGGCTTTGGTCAGAGCCGCTCTCACCGAGCCGTCCGAAGACGAATGTGGCACCTTCGGTGGTGAAACCCAGCAACGCTACGACGCCGTGTCCGAGCCCGTTCAGAAGGTCTTTTGGCCATCCGAGGGGGGCGAAATACGACCGGAGCGTTTCGCTGTAGAGGATGAAGACAGCAAAGATGATCTGGATGAGCAGGCCCTTCCCGACGAGTGCCCAATCGATACGCTTCCTGTTGTTCGAGAGGGCGTACGCGATGCCGACGAGAACGAAGAGCCCGAGGAGTCCGCGGCCAAGGTCGATAAGGGTCATGAGGGGGTCCGGAATTTAGTCAGGTACGACGTGGCAATGCCTGCACCGAGCTTCATATAGCTCCTTCGCTCCGACGATCACCCGTTCGCGTGAGCCGCTTGTTCGCTGGGTCCTGTCCGCGGGATTTCCGCATACGACGCAGATCGCGAGTGTCTTCGTTATGTACTCGGCAACGGCGAGCAGCTGAGGGATCGGTTCGAATGGTTTTCCCCGATAGTCCTGGTCGAGACCCGCAACGATGACCCTTTTCCCGGCGGAGGCGAGCTGTTCGCACACGCTGACAAGGTTCGCATCGAAGAATTGTCCTTCATCGATCCCGACCACCTGTGCATCTCCTGCGAGATGGAGGATCTCGCCGGCATCTCTGACCGTTTGCGAGGTCAGGGCTTGTTCGGAGTGGGAGACGATGCTTTCTGATCCGTATCGCGTGTCGACCGCAGGTTTGAAGACGGATACCTTCTGTTTGGCTATCTGAGCGCGCCGCAGGCGGCGGATGAGCTCTTCTGTCTTGCCGCTGAACATGCAGCCGCAAATGACCTCGATCCAACCGACCTGCCGGGGAATGCTATGGAGCGATGACGTGTCCATGATCTTGAATATTAGCCGTCACTTCCGGAGGTGCCGGGGGCCGAAGGCTCTGGGGAGAAGAGAGCTGAGGCTGACCTTCTGACGGCGTCCTTGTGCATTGATGAGATAGACGGGAATGTTCCCTGCAAGGTCTGAGATCACTTGCCTGCAGGCACCGCAGGGGGGGGTGAGTGCATTGCTTCCTGTCGCCACGGCGATGGCGCGGAAAGCCGTCGTGCCGGCAGCGATGGCGCTGAACAAGGCCACGCGCTCGGCGCACACCGTCAATCCATAGGACGAATTCTCGACGTTGCACCCCGTAAAGATCGTGCCATCCGCAGATATCACCGCGGCGCCGACGCGGAACCCAGAGAACGGGGCATGGGCATGCTTCCGTGCGTCCTGGGCTGCTCGCAGCAGTGTTGCCGTCTCGCGGGAGGTAAGAGAACGTTGCATGGACAATGAACGTACTGAATGAGGCTCTCATTTGCAATGCGGGCACGCTTGGATGTCTGCACACCTCTTCGTACGTTTTCATATGGTACGGAAGCGCTCACGCCAGCATACCCTCCTTCGGAGAGCAGGCATCTCGCTTGCCGCTCTCGTCGTTCTGTTCTTCCTCTTCGACGATATCATCATGCCGGTCTACACACAGCAGGGGCGAACGACAAAGGTCCCTGACGTGACTGGTCGCCCGTTGGAGGAGGCCGCAACGATCATGCGGGAGGCGGGGCTTGACCCGAAGGAGAGCGAGACGAAACCGGATAAAACGTACCCGGTGGGAACGATCTCGTTCCAGAATCCCCCTCCCGGTGCGATCGTCAAGTTCGGACGAGGTGTCTATCTTACTGTCAGCGGCGGTGACATCATGGTAGAGGTCCCGACGCTCCGGGGCAGGTCCCTGCGGGATGCGACCTTTGCGCTTGAGGGAGCAGGTCTGCGGGTGGGAAATGTGACGTATCAACCCTCAGAGCAGATCTTCATGAACACCGTGATCTCACAGAATATCGAGCCCGGGACGAAGGTCAAGACCGGCAGCAGTGTCGGGGTCGTGGTCAGCCAGGGAAAAGCAGGCGAAAAACGGAGCGTCCCGAACATCGTCATGAAATCACTCGCCGAGGCAGAGCGGCTGCTCGTTCAGTCCGGCTTCACCCTCGGGACTGTTACGGAGCAGCCGAGCCTGGACCTGCTGCCGAACACTGTGATGGACCAGTATCCGAGAGCCGGCGAAATGGCCTCATTCGGACAGGCCATCGACGTGTTTGTTGCGACGAAGATGGATCCTCCACCTGCGGTGGAGAACTGAGCATGGGCGCTCTCATCGCTCCTTCTCTGCTTGCGGCGGATTTCATGCGGCTTGGTGAGCATGTCGCCCGGGTAGTAGATGCCGGAGCGGACTGGTTGCACCTCGACGTCATGGATGGCGATTTTGTCCCGAATATCTCGTTCGGCCCTCCCGTTATCAGCGCACTCCGTCCTCATTTCAAGCTTCCGTTCGATACACATCTTATGATCGAGCGTCCGGAGAGGTATATTGAAGACTATCGGAAAGCCGGAGCGGATGTGATCACCGTGCATCAGGAAGCATGCGCTGACCTTCCCGGAACGCTGCGTCGCATCAAGGAACTCGGCGCGAAGGCGGGCGTAGCCATCAATCCTGACACTCCGGCGTCCGCCATCGATGACGTCCTCGCCCTCGCAGACCTGGTGCTCGTGATGACGGTCCATCCGGGCTTTGGGGGACAGAAACTGATCGAAAAGACCCTCGGGAAGGTCGATCAGATCAGGGCCACATGCATCTCCAACGGATATCACCCCCTCATCGAGGTTGATGGGGGAGTGGACGAGACGAACGCACACCGGTGTGTCGCTGCCGGCGCACAGGTGCTTGTCGCAGGAACCTCCGTCTTCCGGCAGGAAGACCCGGGCGCAGCTCTTCGGAGCCTCAGACAACGAACCCTCGGAATGAGAGGGGAGCAAGGATAACCATGATCGCCATTACAGGTACTCGCATCGTCACGCCGTTCCGCATCGTCGAGAAGGGCATCATACTCATCCAGGGCAAGCGTATCCATTCCGTCGGAACAGTCGACGATGTGAAGATCCCGCGCGGGACGACCGTCTATGATTTCGACGGGTGCATCTCCTCGCCAGGATTCGTCGATGTGCTCGTGCATGGGGGAGGCGGCGCAGGTTTTTCGGACCTTGACGACGATGCAATTTCCACAGCGTCTTCGTTCTTCTTTCGGCACGGGACCACAGGCCTTCTCGGTGCACTCTACAGCAAACCCGAGGAGGAGATGCTGACGACGGTCTCCCGTCTGGCGGACTATGCCGAGCAGCATGCCGGTCAGACGAATGTCTGGGGCATGCACCTCGAAGGGCCATTCATCAATCCTGAGCTGCATGGCGCGATGAAGAAGGAGTACCTGTGGACACCGTCCGTTGACGGATGGAACAAGCTCTGGAAGGCCGGGAGGGGATATATCAAGCTCATGACGATCGCTCCCGAGCTGCCGGGCGCCCTAGCCGTCGTGCAGGAGGCGGCGCGGGAGGGTGTCGTCCTCTCGGTCGGTCATTCGACCGCTTCCTACGAGCAGGTCATCCAGGGGATCGACAACGGCATCGCGCATGTGACACACATGTTCAATGCAATGAGGCCATTCCACCACAGGACCCCGAGCGTCATGACTGCCGCCATGCTCCGCAACGAGCTCAAGGTTGAGCTCATTGCTGACGGGATCCATGTGCACCCGGCCGTGATGCAGCTTATCTTCAAGGTGAAGGGATCGGGAGGCATCGTGCTCGTCACAGATGCCATTCGGGCTTCCGGGATGGCTGATGGAGACTATACGTTCATGGACCAGAGGATCATCGTCAAGGACAAGAAGGCGTTCCTGCCGAATGATACGCTTGCGGGGAGCACGCTCACGATGAACCGGGCCGTCCAGACAATGGTCGAACAGGTGCATGTACCGCTCACAGATGCCATTCGGATGGCTTCCCTCAACGGAGCCAAGGTTCTCGGATGCGCACGGAACAAAGGCATTCTCGCCGTTGGGAAGGACGCGGACGTCGTGGTCCTCGACAAGAACTACGACGTGCGCTTGACAGTGTTCGAGGGGATCGTGAAGCATACGGCATGACGTCGTCCGTGATTCCCCGAAGGCCGGAGATCGATACGATCCCGGCCTTTTTTTATTGACTTCAGACAGTTGAATACCTATATTATTTAGGTTGTTCATCACAATACCGTATAAAGTAAAGAATATGCACTTCGATGCCACTGATGTGAAGATCCTCGACCTTCTCCAGCGCCAGGGCCGCATCAAGCGGAACGAGATCGCGGAGAAGATCGGGTTGTCGCTGCCTGCGACGAGCGAGCGCTTCCGCAAGCTGGAGGAGAACGGTTACCTCGAAGGTGTATATGGGAAGGTGAACCACAAGCTCCTCGGCAAGGATATCACTGCCCTGGTCCTGGTGACAGTTGATTCTTCAAGGCATTTCAGTTCATTCGTCGACCATACATCCCATCTGGATGATATTCTCGAATGTCACGCTGTGACGGGAGAGGGCACCCACTTTCTCAAGGTCCGGACGAACAACACAGAGAGCCTTGAGAAGCTCCTCGCAAAGATACAGTCGTGGCAGGGAGTGGTCAAGACCACGACCACGATGGTCCTGTCAACCCAGAAAGAAACATTTCGCATCAAGATCCCATCACCCGTTTAACACCCACATTTTCCACAAGGAGTCTGCATGGCAAAGTCGAAAGGTGTATCCGACGTCGACAAAGTGTTCAAGCTGATCAAAGACAGGGACATCAAGATCGTCGATCTGAAGTTCACGGATATGATCGGGCAGATCCAGCACTTTTCGATCACTGCGGCTGAGTTCTCACCCGACACGTTCGAGGACGGCGTCGGCTTCGACGGGTCGAGCATCAGGGGTTTTCAGCGCATCCATGAGAGCGACATGCTGCTGTACCCCGACGCTGCCACGGCGATGATCGATCCCTTCACGGCGCATCCGACGCTGAGCATTCTCTGCGAGATCGCCGACCCGATCACCAAGGAGCCCTACTCACGCGACTCCCGTTTCATCGCACACAAGGCGGAATCATACCTCAAATCAACGGGTATTGCCGATATGGCATATTTCGGTCCTGAGCCGGAGTTCTTCATTCTCGACGATGTGCGCTTTGATCAGACGCCGAACGGCGGCTTCTATTTCATCGATTCAGAGGAAGGCGTCTGGAACAACGGGTTGGACACGGGCAACAATCTCGGGCACCGGCCGAGGCACAAGGAGGGCTATTTCCCTGTCCCTCCGCTGGACTCCCTGCAGGATCTCCGGACAGCTATGGCCCTGACGCTTCAGCAGGTGGGGATCAATGTCGAAGTGCACCACCATGAGGTCGCGACCGCAGGCCAGACAGAGATAGATGTCAAACGTGATACCCTCGTAAAGATTTCCGATGTGTTCCAGGTATACAAGTACGTCGTCAAGAACGTGGCGCGGAAGCATGGAAAGACGGTCACGTTCATGCCCAAGCCGATGTTCGGTGACAACGGTTCCGGCATGCATGTCCACCAGAGCCTGTGGAAGAACGGCAAGCCGCTTTTCGCGGGCAACGGCTATGCCGGTCTGAGCGAGATGGCGATGTATTATATCGGAGGAATTCTGAAGCATGCCCCGGCCCTGTGCGCCATCACGAATCCGACGACGAATTCCTACAAGCGGCTCGTCCCCGGGTACGAGGCTCCCGTCAACCTCGCATACTCTCAGCGGAACCGGTCAGCGTCAGTCCGCATTCCGATGTACTCTTCCAATCCAAAAGCAAAGCGCATCGAGTTCCGGTGCCCGGACCCGACGTGTAATCCGTATCTCGCGTTCTCAGCGCTGCTCATGGCGGGCCTGGATGGCATCATCAACAAGATCGACCCGGGCAAGCCCCTCGACAAGGACATTTATGAAATGAGTCCCGAGCAGCTGAAGGACGTTCCGAGCACACCGGGGTCTCTCGAAGAAGCGCTTCAGCACCTGAAGAAGGACCATGAGTTCCTGCTGCGGGGCGACGTCTTCACAGAGGACCTCATCCATACCTGGATAGAATACAAGATGCACAAGGAGGTCAAGCCTGTGGCCCTTCGGCCACATCCGTACGAGTTCATGATGTACTACGACGCGTAAGACCCTCCACACAGGCATCCCAAACAATGAAGGTCCCGGGCATCATGTCCGGGACCTCGTCTGTACGGCAGTATGGTTGCTTTTCAGACACCCTTTTGGTAGGTTTTCGCGACCTGCCGATGGACTTCACCCGCATAAAATTCTCGAAGAAGAACCGCATCGCAACGATCACGTTGAGCCGTCCTGAGAAGCGGAACGCTCTGGACGACGTCATGATCGGCGAACTGGCTGACGCGTTTCAGGCCTGTAACCGCGAAACGTCAACGAAGGTCGTTCAGCTCCGGGCGGAAGGCGATGCCTTCTGTGCGGGAGCCGACCTCAGCTACCTGCAGAAGGTCTCCCGCTTCGATTTCACCCAGAATCAGCAGGACTCTCAGCAGCTGATGAAGCTCTTCCTGCAGATGTATACCATGCGAAAGCCTATCATCGCTCTCGTTCAGGGTCCGGCGCTTGCAGGCGGGTGCGGCCTCATTTCCGTGTGCGATTTTGTCCTCGCCTCTCGCGAGTCAGCTATCTTCGGCTATCCGGAGGTACGTATCGGATTCATCCCAGCCATTGTCATGCCGTTCCTCGTGCGGCGAGTCGGGGAGGCGCGGGCCCGGGAGCTGACACTGCGTGGTCACACCATCGACGCAGCGACGGCAGCCTCCATCGGACTTGTGACAGCTGTCGTCCCGACCATGTCGCTCTCAGCGGAAGGGGAGAAGCTTGCACAGGAGCTGGAGAAGAAGAACAGCGGGTCCTCGATGGGACTCATCAAGGAACTCCTTGGCCGCATTCATGGCATGTCCACACCCGATGCCCTCGAGTATGCTGCGAACCTCAATGCCCTCACCCGGATGACCGAGGACTGCAAAAAAGGCGTCGAAGCTTTCCTGAACAAGGAGGACCAGACATGGTGAATGTGCCTGCGCTGACAGCAGATGAGCTACGCGACAGGATCAGAAGCGTCCCTGACTTCCCGAAGGAGGGTATCGTTTTCCGGGACGTCACGACGCTGCTGAAGGACCCTGTTGCGCTGCGGTCTGCAACGGTGCACCTGGCCCAACCATATCGCAATGAGAAGGTCGATGTTGTGGTTGGCGTTGAATCGCGGGGATTCATTTTCGGGGCCCTTCTGGCCGAGAGGCTTGGTGCCGGCTTTGTGCCGATCAGAAAGAAGGGGAAGCTTCCGTCGGAGACTCGCGGGGTGACGTACGACCTTGAGTACGGGAGCGATACGATCGAGATGCACACGGACGCTGTCCGGCCGGGTATGCGTGTCCTGCTTCATGATGACCTGCTCGCGACCGGCGGTACGATGAAGGCCGCTATCGACCTGGTGACGGGGCTCGGGGGTGTGATCGTCGGGCTCTCCTTCCTTATCGAGCTTACCTTTCTCAATGGGGCTGCAAAACTTGCTCCGCACCGCTTGTCGTCTGTCATACGGTACAACGCTGAATGACAGCGGGCGCCGCCCCCTGGTCCCCCCACCGATGGAGTAGAGCATGCTCCGGATAGGGATGCAGGCACCGGAATTCGAGATCCGAACGCACACAGGACTCCGGTTCCGCCTGAGCGATCACCGGCACCAGACGAACATCGTTCTCTTCTTCTTCCCGAGTCATAATGTCTGGAGGGGGAAGAAGGAGGTTGACGCCTTCGCCCATCATCTGTCCGAGCTCCGGCAGTTCAATGCCCTCAGTGTGGGCATCAGCAACGCGCCCCGCAAAGATCTCATCACCCTCGCGGAAGGGCTCGGCGTTCCGGTGCTCCTCGGCGCGGACGAAGACCTTGCAGTGTGCAGGAACTATCGGGTCCTCTGGCTGCACAGTGTCGGCATCCGGCGTGTCACCTACGTCATCGACAAGACGGGGACCATCCGCGGCATCGCCCACCACGAGCTGCTCATCGAGCGCCACTGGACGCACGTCCGTCGGATCCTGACGCAACTCGACGATGAGGAGAGGATCGCGGCCTACAATCGAAAGGCTATGGACCTATGAAGACCATCATCGAGCCGTTTCGCATCAAGTCTGTCGAACCGATACGTTTCACGTCGAGATCAGAGCGGGAGGAGATCCTCCGTGAAGCGTGGTATAATCCGTTCCTCATCCGTGCAGACGATGTCATGATCGATCTGCTGACAGATAGCGGCACGTCTGCCATGAGTGCTCGTCAGTGGGCAGGCATCATGGACGGCGACGAGTCATATGCAGGTTCAAAGAGCTACTATCGGTTCGAGAAGGCCGTCCGGTCGTTGACCGGTTTTTCGCATATCATTCCTGTCCATCAGGGACGTGCCGCCGAGAAGATCCTCTTCGCTCTCAAAGGGGGAAAAGGAAAGTTCGTACCGGCGAACACGCATTTTGATACGACCCGTGCCAACGTTGAATACTCGGGCGCAGAAGCAGTGGACCTGCTCTGCGATATCGGCAAGCACCCGCAGGAACGGGCTCCGTTCAAGGGAGATATCGACCTCGGAGCGCTGAAGGCATTCATCGAAGAGAGGGGGGCAGAGGCGATCCCGCTGTGCATCATCACCGTTACGAACAACAGCGGCGGTGGCCAGCCGGTCTCCATGGCGAACATCAGGGCGGCGAAGGAGCTGTTGTCCGGGTATGGCATCCCACTCATCCTGGACGCGTGCCGCTTCGCGGAGAACGCCTACTTCATCAAGATGCGCGAGAAGGGATACCAGGGCCGGTCGGTGCTCGAGATCGCAAGGGAGATGTTCTCGCTCGCCGACGGCTGTACGATGAGTGCAAAGAAAGATGCGCTTGTCAATATGGGTGGTTTCCTGGCCCTGAACGACGGAGAGCTGGCACAACAGGCACGGAACCTCCTCATTGTCACGGAGGGATTCCCCACCTATGGAGGCCTCTCGGGAAGGGACCTGGAAGCGATCGCGCAGGGACTCGAAGAGGTTGTCGAGGAAGACTACCTGCGCTACAGGATCCGCTCGGTCGAATATCTGGGCGAGAAGCTCGTCAGCGTGGGGGTCCCTATCGTGGAGCCGCCCGGCGGCCATGCGATCTATATTGACGCCAGGCGGTTCGTTCCCCGCATCCCGCCGCATGAATATCCCGGCCAGTCAATTCTGTGCGAACTTTTCCGGGAAGGGGGAATACGCAGTGTTGAGATCGGGAGCGTGATGTTCGGGAAGTACCGTCCCGATGGCTCATTGCAGTCCCCGCCGATGGAGCTCGTGCGGTTGGCCATCCCGCGACGTGTCTACACACAAAGCCACATCGACTATGTGACAGAGGTGATCATCGAGGTCTTTAGAAGGCGGGAAAGCCTTCGGGGCATGTCGATCATCGAAGAGGCGCCTGTACTTCGGCACTTCACCGCACACTTCGAACCGCTCTGACCCGATCCTGGGGGAGATTTCGATTGTCTTGGGGAGCTTTTCTCGCTACCTTGAGACATGCATGCGTCCGCTGAACATCCCCGTTGCCCGGTCTGCTCGGCCGAGAACTCTCGCCATGCCAGTGTGTGCGTTTCGTGCGGCAGCTTCATCCAGAATCGTGTCCCGACACTGGACCTCTTCAGCACTGCGTGGGGGATCATCGAACATCCGGTCAGGACGTTCCATGTCATCGCGCGTGCCGAGCACAAGAATTACGCCGTCTTCCTGTTCGCCCTCGGGGGGATTCTCCCGACCATGGTCAGCCTCCACGCGTTCGCAATGGGACGTTTCTTTCCCTCGCTGCTGGTCATGCTCCCGCTGGGGCTGGTCCTTGGTATGGTCCTGGGATCGCTGATGGCACCGTTCGGTGCCGGGATCATCGCGATGCTCTCGAAGCTGCTCGGGGGAGATGGGTCGTACCGGAATGCGCTCGGGGCAGCGTCGTATGCTCTTGTCCCGACGATCATCATGGCGATCATCACACTGCCGATACAATGGCTGACCTTTGGAGAGTATCAGTTCACGCTGAATCCTCACCCCGAGACTATAAACCTCGTCTCCTATTGGGCACTCAACATCCTGCAATGGGGTGCGGCCGGCTGGACATTTGTGCTCCTCGTCCAGGGTGTCCGCATCTCGATGAGGCTCGGGAAGGGGAAGGCCTTGGGGCCATCCGGAGGAATGGTTCTGATCCTTGCGGGGGGGTGGGCGCTGGCGTTCTCCGCCGCCGTCACGTTCCTGCAGACCGCACAAGTGTACTACGTCTACTAGAAAGTACTGTCACTTACCACGATAAGGTATCATGGCATCATACATTCTGAACATCTCATACACCGTCAAATCCGGTAAACGAGAGGCTTTCCTGTCATTGAGCGGCCAGCTGAAGCAGCATTTCTCGGCAGAGCTCGGGAAGGACTACAGGATCTACGAGGTCAAGGGAAGGCCGAACAGTTTTGTCGAACAATTCGTCTGCGCGAGCAAGGAAGAATTCGACAACCTTGAGGACGACCTCACCGAAAAGGGAGAGGACCTCGTCAACCAGCTGTCCGAGCTCGTCGAGGACGGGACCACCGCCTATTCAACGCTCATAGAGCTCTGATCGGCTGCCGGGAGCCGGAGCCTATCGGTTCCGGCTGGCTAGCGTCAGATGTACCGTCTCGGTCGTTTCCCCCCGCCTGACGGTCACTTCCACTTCGTCACCTGGCTTGAACTGCCCCAGAGCGTAGGTATAGTCGTAGATGTTCTTGATCTCGACCGGACCGAACTTGATCAGGACATCGCCCTCCTGAAGCCCGGCTTTCTCGGCCGGACTGCCCGGACTGACACCCGATATCCGCATGCCATCTGTCTGTGCAGCATAGTCGGGGATCGTTCCCACCCACACACGGAATCCGCGCATCTGTCCCTTCGGGCGCTCCTGCTGCGCGACGGCGTAGACAGGCCGGGATTCTGCATCGATAAGCGCCAGCGCGACCCTTTGTACCATGTCCAGCACCGGCTGCACCGTGTCCGCTATGATGTACTCCACATCGTCGGTCGGCCTGTGGTATTGTGTATGAAGGTCTGTGAAGAAGTGCATGACAGGCATCTTCTTCGCATAGAACGACGAGTGATCGCTCGGGCCAAAACCATCAGAATTGAGGACGAGCGTCAGGCTGTCCGCGTTCCGGGACTGGACGAGATCGGGAAAACCTTCTGCGGTGCCCATGCCGAACACGATCAACCGCCGGTTCTTCATGCGGCCGACCATGTCCATATTCAGCATGGCCACAGCTCCGTCGATGGGAAGGACAGGGTGCGCGACATAGTGGGATGAGCCGATCAGCCCCAGTTCTTCAGCGGTGAACGCAAGAAAAAGAATGCCGCGCTTCAGCGATGATGCGGACGTGGCGAATGTCTGAGCAAGCTCGATGAGTGCACCTGCCCCGGAGGCGTTGTCATCAGCGCCGTTGTGGATGTCCTGCGCATCCGGAGACAGCGAGCCGGATCCGCGGCCGCCCATGCCAAGATGGTCATAATGGGCTCCAATGATGAGATACTCGCCGGTCAGCGAGGGATCAGCGCCGGGCAGATAGCCTACGACATTGTCGGATTCTGCATGGACTTCGACAACATCGGCAGTGATCGTCGCAGAGACATTGCTCAGCACGAGGGATGCCGGCTTCTTCGATGAGGCAATGTCGTCCGCGAGCGTTCCGATCGTCGTGCGGCTTTCTGAGAGAAGCCTGTCAGCCCAGGCACGCTTCAGATGGATCACAACAAGGGTGGAGCGTGGCTGATCGCGTTGTACCGTCAAAGCGAACAGCGAATCCTCCGGAGCGTCAGCTTCGGTCCGCACGAAGATCACTGCCTGTGCGCCGTGTTCCTTCGCCTTTTGGACCTTCAGATATGCAGAGGCATGCTCGGCGAACAGACTGTGCGGATTGTCGCTGTCCGGATAGCCGGCGAGGAGGAGGACTGCCTTCCCTGTCGCATCGATCCCCTCATAGTCGTCGTACGAAGCATCAGGGGACACGATCCCGTACCCGGCGAACACCACACCCCCGGAGAACGAGCCTGACGCCGACATCGTCATGGCGCGGAAATCCTCGTCGTGAACGAGCGGACTGCTGAACCCGGGCCCGGAGAACGAGGCGGAGTTGCCAGGCCCAGCCGTGACGCCTGAGACGAACGACATCCGCTGACGGTAGGAGGGAGGATCGCCGACGGGTTGAAGCCCGATGACCCGGAACTGTTGCTCGATGTAATCAGCAGCCCGATCAGCAAAGATGGTACCTGCTGCGCGGCCCCCAA
Organism: uncultured Ignavibacteriaceae bacterium; assembly: GCA_964534125.1. Lineage (GTDB taxonomy): Bacteria > Bacteroidota > Ignavibacteria > UBA10030 > UBA10030 > 2-02-FULL-55-14. The sequence continues at coordinate 256,660 of CAZHOJ010000002.1, read as the reverse complement.
GAGAATCATGCGCAAGGACACGAATGTGATGGAGTGCTCGTTCGGCGGATGGACGGGGTGTCTCCTGCGCCAGCAGGGCCGGTACGGCAATCATGCATAGAAGCGAGAAAAATGTGCGTTTCATTGAAGCATTCCTGGATGAGAGACGAATGATGCTGCATCGATCGACTGACCGGTTATCCCGATCCCGTCCTTCGATGCGAGGTAGACAAAAACATCTGTGATTTGGTCAGGGGTCCTCAGAATGGATTGGTCCTCGCTCGGATAAGCGGCCTTCCGCATATCCGTCGCCAGCGGACCAGGGTTGACGGCATTGACCCTGATGTTGAACTTCCTGACCTCTTCGGCCAGGACCTGTGTCAGGCCTTCGATGCCGAATTTGGTGACAGCGTAAGCTCCCCATTCCTTCCGCCCAGCCCGGCCTACAGCGGAACTGACATTGATGATGAATCCAGAGCCTTTCCGCATCATGGCGGGAAGGAAGAACTTGGTCATGAAAAATGAGCCATGAAGGTTCACCTGTATGACCTCGTCCCATTCGCTCAGGTCCTGGTCCACGAGAGGACCGCGCGACCCCAGGATGCCTGCATTATTGATGAGCCCATCGACGGTGCCGAAACGGTCGAGAACGGCCGCAGCGAAGTCCTTCACCTGCACCGAATTCGAGATGTCGCAGGGGAGGGCGAGGATGGTCCTGCCTTCACCCTCGAGAGAAGAAGCAACCTCCCGGAGCAGCCCTTCCGACCGCGAACAGAGGGCAAGATTGGCACCTTCCGATGCGAATCGACCGGCGAGAGCCTTTCCGAGGCCCCTGGACGCTCCCGTGATGACGATGGTCTTGTCTTTGCAGGTCATATACCCGCCTTATTCGACCCAATCGGCGAGAAACACGTTGAACTCGTACGGGCCCTGAGCATTTCGGTCAGAGACGAAGACGACCTTCGAGCCGTCCTTCGTGAACATTGGAAAAGAATTGAACGTGCCGCCATATGTCACTTGGTCCATTGAGGTTCCATCATCCTTCATCATGTAAAGATGGAAGCTCCGACCTCCGGGATTCGACATGTTCGAAGCGAAGACTATCCGTTGGTCGTCCGGGAAAAAGACAGGAGCAAAGTTCGCTGCGCCATTTTCTGTCAGCTGATGCCTGTCCGATCCATCGGCGTTGACCACGAAGATCTCCATTTTCGTGGGCCTCACGAGCTGTTCGGACAACAGTTGCAGATACTCAGCGCGGCCTGCACTGTCGGTCTGGTGGTACCCCCGATAGACTATGCGCGTACCGTCCCAGGAAAAGAACGCCCCACCATCATACCCGATCTCATTCGTGATCCTCGTGATGCCGGATCCGTCAAGGTTCATGGTGTACAGGTCGAGGTCGCCATCCCTGCTCGACGTGAATACGATCTTGTCTCCGAGAGGAGAGACGGTAGCCTCAGCATCATAGTATGGCGTGGCACTGAGTACCCGCAGGTCGCTACCGTCTGCATTGGCCGTATACAGATCGTAGGCACCCCACACGCCCCACACGTAGCCTTTCGACTTGTCCGGGCGGGGTATGCAGTCGGCACTGGAGGCATGTGTGCTTGCAAATACAACACGGTCCCCTTCAGGCAGGAAGAAGCCGCACGTTGTGACCCCCTTGCCGGTGCTTACAAGCCGCTGCTCTGACCCGTCGGCATTCATCACAAATATCTGGTCGCATCCATAGGGATCGCGTGTGGATTGGAATACAAACCTGGTGAAATCGAACGAAAAATATGCCTCAGCATTGGTTCCGCCCGAGGTGAGTTGCCGGATGTTCTTCAGATGCTTTTCATCAGGATGCCGAAGGGGATCACCGTCCTGGGCGAACAACGAGGTGGAAATGCCGATGGCCAAAACGAACAGGGAAGAGCGATTCATGCATGGTTTCCGGGTTGTGTGGAGGTATGTGCCTGCAAGGTCAGCAGACATTCGTTGCGTATTCCTTATTGGTGGTGTGGTCGGAGATCCGCATGATCTTGTCCAGCCGGATCTCGACCGGAGAGGATGCATCGGCCGTTTTGATCGAACAGAATTCCTCTTTGCCCCGCGCAAAGACATCGAGTATGCGGCCTCTCACAGAAGGACCATCATAGAGATGGAGCTCCAGGTCATGTCGTAGAACTGCTGATGATTCAAGCACATCATAGGCTGAACATGATATGGAGGTATAAGCCTTTTCGTTCTTCATTCCGGTCATTGCCGCCCCATCTCCCTGATCGCCTGCTTCAAAGCTTTGTAGTCGTCCTCATCCCTGACGCTGTATTCCTGGTCTGCATAGCGGATGTCCATCCCAGGGCCAACGACGAACACGGACCTTCTTGTAAAGCCTGTTGTCTCGTTGAAGGTTCCGAATGCCCTGGCAACCTCATGTGTATGGTCGGAGAGAAGCCGAAATGGGAGGTCGTGGTGCTTTGCCCAGGCGTGGTGGGAATACACATAGTCGCCACTTATCGCCAGTATCTCGATGTCGAGTTGCTGCAATTCCCCCATATCATCCCTCAGCGTGCACAACTCTTTCGTGCATCCTGAGCTCCAATCGGCAGGGTAGAAAGCCAGGAGGACCAGGGTCGACTCCGCTACGTCCGAGAGCCTCAGTGGAGAACGCGAGATAGAGTCCTTCGTGGCAAAAGGGAGCGAAAAATCGGGCGAAATGTCCCCGGTCCGGAGTTGCTGTCCAGTGGCGGTCACCGAAACCAGTAGTGCCAATAGCATTGTGTGGAAGAGTCGGGTTCTCATGTTCCTGCATCAGTTGAAGAATTGAGAAAATACAAAAAATGCTCCATTTCCGCCAATTCTTGAAACTGGAACGTGGGACGAATATATTGCTGAATGACGGCTTGACCACTGCCACGGCGTTGACAAGTCCTGCTAATTCACACTTTTTTCGGAATTCGTATGCTGTCAGGAAAGAAAGTGCTAGTAACCGGGGCTGCAGGGGCTCTTGGCCAGACGATGGTCTCGGTCATGAAGCAGAATGGTGCTCTCGTGTTCGGGACCTTCAGGAGACTGGGATCGGCCTCAGTCGCTCAAAAGCCAGACGTCTCGCTCGCATGTGACCTTACGGACGAAGCATCCGTGGTCACTTGCTTCGATGAGATGCGCTCGGCCGCAGGTGATCCGGACATCCTGATACACTGTGCGGGCGGATTCGCTTCAGATGGAAGGTTGTCGGTCACTTCAATGGAGACCTGGGAGCGAATGATCGGGAACAACCTGACGGGTACCTTCCTCGTCCTTCGTGAGGGAATTCGCAGGATGGACTCCAGGGAGTACGGCCGCATCATCCTTGTGTCGGCACTCTCTGCATTGACCACAGGCCCTGGGGCCGTTGCATACAGGGTCTCGAAGGCTGGAGTGAGGACCCTGCTGGAGACGGCGGAAGCTGAGAAAAAGGGGAACGGCCTGACCATCAATGCCCTCGCTCCATCGACCATCGACACGCCACAGAACAGGGCTGACATGCCGGACGCTGATCACACGACCTGGGTTCCGCCGCATCACCTTGCCGACGCTGTGGTCTTTCTGTGCTCGGAAGCTGCCGGATCGATCTCTGGTTCGGTCATTCCTTTTCCGTAATGCCGGTCACAAATCGTCAGAGATTTATGCACATTTTGCGGTATCTTACAGAAGAGAGTGGAAAGGATGCGTATGTCTCTGACGGAAAAGATAGAAGCTGACCTCAAGGAGGCGATGAAATCAGGCGAGAAGGCTCGTCTGCTCACCGTGCGGTCGATTCGGGCAGCGTTGCTCGAACTCCAGAAGCGGGGGACGGGTACCGTGAGCCCTGAGGATGAGATACAAGCAGTGCTGGGCGCTGCGAAGAAACGCAAAGAGGCCATCGAGATGTATGAGAAAGCCGGCCGCGAAGACCTTGCGTCGGCCGAGCGGACGGAGCTTGAGATCATCCAATCATATCTCCCCCAGCAGGTCTCAGAGGAGGAAGCGGCCAGTATTATCGAAAGGATCATTGCTGAGACAGGAGCCCACGGGCCCGATGACTTCCGGAAGGTCATGCCGCTTGCCATGAAGGAGCTGAAGGGGAGAATGGACGGCAAGGTTGTGCAGGGTCTCGTCAAGACCAGGATGGGAGGATAAGGTGGGTCTCGATCTGCTTTTTGCGGCATGGTTGATCATCGCAGGCCTGCTCGGATTCCGCGACGGATCAGTGCGGAAGCTGACGTCGCTGGTGATGACCGGCGTTGCCTTATTCGTTGGCCATATCTTCATGCGCGATGTCGGAAATGTTTTTGTAGAATTGCTCGATGCAGGTCCGTCCAGCGGCCCCATGCTCGGCTTCCTGGCGATCTTCATCTCGATCGTGCTCGTCCAGGCTATCGTGTACAAGCTCGCCACGGACGCGTTCAAGATAGGCGGACTCGCGGACCGCACAGCCGGGGCTATCCTGGGCGTCTTTCAGGGAATCCTCTTTTTGAGCGCAGTGTTGTACATCTTCTCGTTCTCCGGCATACCATCAAAGTCCACTCGGCAATATTCCAAGATCTATCGGTCCGTGGTCAATGTCGCCCCGCAATTGCTCGACCTGTTCACGACCGTGCAGTCGGCCTCCTACGAGGACATAGAACAGATGGCTCGAGAGACAGGCGAGAAGGGCCTGAAGAAGATCGTGAGATCGGGGGAACAGGCAGCGGATTCGGTCTCGTCCAACCGGTTATTGCGGGAGGTCAGGAAACGAACAGCAACAGCGAATGACGCGATCGATTCGCTGCGCACCAATCCGCGATGACCTTCGTGTCCGATCAACGTCACCAATTCCCCGGCACAGCCATCGACAAGCTCGAGTTCGACAGGGTGCTCGAGCGTATCTCATCGCTTGTCTTTGCCGCGCCATCGAAGCGACTGGTCGTATCGATCAGACCTCAGGCCTCGACCGCGCATGCCCGGGCATTGCTCGCGGAGGTTTCGGCTGCAAAGCGGCTCCTTCTGGAAGAAGATATTCCTCCCTTCACGGCATTCAGGGACGTGGCGGCAGCGCTCAAGAAGTCCTCGGTAGAGAGGCAGGTACTCTCCCCCGAAGAGCTGCTCGAGATCCGTCAGGTCCTCGAGACATCCCGCGCACTGCATGGTTACCTGAAGCGGCGGGTCCAGGAGATCCGGCTGCTCGCCCCGTTCCTGGAGGACCTGATCGTCGAAAAAGTCCTCGAGTACAACATCGATGGCGCCATCGAGCGGACCGGGGAGATCAAAGACTCAGCAAGCAAGGATCTTCGTCAGATCCGGCGAGGGATGACCTCAGCGCGGGAACAACTGCAACGGAGGCTCTCAGAGATCCTCCGGCGCGTGGCGCAGGAGGACTTCACTCAGGATGACATCATAACGACACGGGACGGCCGGTTCGTCATTCCCATCAAGACAGAGTTCAAGCAGAGGGTCTCCGGGTTCATCCATTCCTCATCGGCAAGCGGAGCGACAGTCTTCATTGAGCCGACAGAGACCCTCGAGTTGAACAACGCCCTGCGCGAACTCGAGATCGCCGAGCAACGTGAGATCCAGCGCATCCTGGCAGAGCTCACACGCCAGGTCGGCGAGCACGCAGATGCGATCCATCGGGCGTACGGAGCCTTGTGCGAGCTGGACGTTCTGTTCGCGAAAGCCCGGTACTCCATCGAAGTGATCGGGGCAGAACCGCAGATATCGGATACGTTCATGTTACGGATCCGGGACGGGCGGCATCCTGTGCTCCTTCAGCGCCTGCCCCGGAGCAGGGTCGTCCCCATTTCCCTCGAGCTTGGAGGCGACGAGGGGACGACACTCGTCATCACGGGGCCGAACGCCGGAGGAAAGACAGTTGCCCTCAAGACGGTCGGGATCCTGACGCTGTGCGCCATGGCAGGACTTCATGTCCCGGCGTCGGAGGATTCCGTGTTCTCGATATTCCATGCTGTCTTTGTCGACATGGGGGACGATCAGTCCATCGAGAAGGACCTGAGCACGTTCAGTTCTCATCTCATGAGACTCCGCGACATCCTCGACCAGGCAGATGACCGTTCGCTCGTCCTCATCGACGAGATCGGAACCGGGACCGATCCGGTCGAGGGTTCCGCACTTGCGCAGGCGGTCCTCCAATCTCTGACGGAACGTCGAACGATGACGATAGCGACCACGCATCATGGTTCGCTCAAGGCTTTCGCGCACAGCACGAGCGGAGTGGTCAATGGCTCGATGGAGTTCGATCGCGAAACGCTCAGCCCGACGTATCGGTTCATCTCGGGGATACCGGGCAGCAGCTTCGCTCTCGAGCTTGCTGAACGGTTCGGTCTCCCGCCCGCTATCATCGGACATGCCCGGGAGGCGGCCGGTGGGACACAGCACAAGCTTGAGTCGCTTCTGCGCGACCTCGAACGGCTCCGCCAGTCGAATACAGAGCGAGAACGGGAGCTCGCCCGCCTGAAGGCCGAGGCCGATGAACGATCGGCGACATACGGACAGAAGCTCGCCGCACTGAAGGAAGAAGCTAGAGCCATCCGCAGAAAGGCTCTCGATGAATCGCAGGAGCTTCTCGATCTCAGTCAGAGCAAGGTGGAAGCTGCTATCCGGGAGATCAGAGAGACGCAGGCCGACAAACAAAAGACGCGGGATGTGCGGATGGACCTCGCGGCACACAGAGATCGAATACGCTCGGCGCAGCAGGAAGTGGAGCAGGATGCGGGTGGGGAAGGGGAGCACTTTGCTGTCGGCGATGCTGTCGTTGTACGGTCGACCGACAAGACAGGCGAGATCGTTGCCCTCGAAAAGAACAGGGCCACCGTTCTCGTCGGTCCGATCAGGCTGAAGGTGTCCACCGCAGAGCTCAAACGTGCCACAAGGAAAGCCGGGAGAGAGAAGGACAGATCGTCCATGACGCACCAGATCGAGACCGATGTATCGTCCGAGGTCGATGTGCGTGGAATGTATCTTGATGAAGCCCTCGCCGTCGTCGAGAGGACACTCGATAAAGCACACCTGCATGGACTTGGCCGCGTGGACATCATTCATGGAATGGGGACGGGGGCACTTCGGAAAGGGATCGGTGCGTATCTTCAGGACGCCCCCTACATCAGATCGTTCCGCTCAGGCGAATGGAACGAGGGAGGCGGAGGAATCACCATCGTGGAGCTTTCGTCGGACTGATGAAGAAAGTGCTCATCGCAAACCGGGGAGAGATCGCCTGCCGCATCATACGCGGATGCAGGGATGCTGGACTTCGGACGGTTGCTGTGTTCTCCGACCATGACCGAAGCGCTCAGCATGTGGCCCTGGCTGATGAAGCATATGCACTCGGGGGAAATGCACCGTCTGAGTCCTATCTGCGGGGAGAAGAGATAGTCCGGATCGCAAAACTGGCTGGTGCGGATGCCGTACATCCGGGATATGGATTCCTTGCAGAGAACAGTTCCTTTGCACGCGCGGTCGAGGATGCCGGGCTGGTGTTCATCGGGCCCCCGGCAGACGCGATCGAGCGGCTGGGGGATAAGACAGCCGCCAGACGGATCGCCGGAGAGCAGGGAGTTCCGACAGTACCCGGGACCCTCGAGCCGATACGGGACATTGCCGAGGCGGCAAGAGTCGGAGCCCGCGTTGGCTATCCGATCCTCCTCAAAGCTGCTGCCGGGGGAGGTGGAAAGGGAATGCGCATTGTTGCATCCGAGCAGGAGCTTGAGAGCAGTCTTCGATCAGCCCGGTCGGAGGCCAGGAATGCATTCGGGGATGACAGGGTCTATATCGAAAAATACGTGACCTCCCCCCGTCACATAGAGATCCAGGTCCTTGCGGACGGGCACGGGAATGCGATCTACCTGGGAGAGCGCGAGTGCTCCATCCAGCGCAGACATCAGAAGGTCATCGAGGAATCACCGTCCCCTGCAGTGGGACCCGAGATGAGGAAAGCAATGGGCGAGGCAGCGGTCCGCCTGATCAGCGCAGCGGGATATCGCAATGCCGGCACCGTGGAATTCATCGTTGATGCTGAAGAGAATTTCTACTTTCTCGAGGTGAATACACGGCTGCAGGTGGAGCATCCTGTAACAGAGATGGTGACGGGTATCGACCTCGTGGAGCAGCAACTGCGGGTAGCACAGGGGGAAAAGCTCAGTATCAGTCAGGATGACATAAGACCCGAAGGCTGGGCGATCGAGTGTCGCATCTGCGCCGAGGACCCTGCGAACAGCTTCTTTCCTTCATCCGGCGCGCTTCTCGAGTATTCACTGCCATCGGGACCGTTTGTACGGGTAGAGAATGGGTTCCGGAAAGGAGATAGGATCCCCGTCTATTACGACTCCCTGCTCGCCAAGATCATCACCTGGGGGCCGGAGAGAAGTACCGCAATCGCACGCATGAGGCGAGCACTTGGAGAGTGTATCATCCGGGGTGTCGATACAAACCTTGAGTTTTGTTCCTTCGTACTCACGCATGAAGTCTTTCTCTCGGGCGCATTTAACACAGGCTTTATCGAGAAGTACTTCAAGAGCGACTTGCCTCTGACGGAGAACGCTCCTGACGGAGATGTTGCAGCACTGGCGGCGACTCTCGTCTTTCGGGGACGGGACAATGAATACGCAGGTACTCCGGGAAGTAACCGAACCACACCAGAGAGCCAATGGACTCGCCAGCGAACGAAACATTACCGCTAAAAAAAGGTGAATACCTGGTACAATCCGGTGAGGAGATCCCGAAAAAAGTAAGGATTCTGGATCCGGGGCGTGCAGTTGTTGGCACCGGTGAGGAAGAATGTTTCGATATCCTTCGCGGGGATATCCGATCGGCAGAATTCACCCTCCTGTTTCGCAATAAGGTCTGTCACGTCTTCGCAGAGCCGAAAGAGAATGGCCAGGATACAGGCGCGATCGGCCTGAGGATCAATGGAAAGCCCTGGAAGGGGACCGTTGACGACAGGAGGACACAACTGGCGAGACGTTTTGGAGCGGGTCCGGGAGGATCATCCGGTGAGACCGTAATCAAGGCCCCCATGCCTGGGATGGTGCTCAAGGTGCTTGTGGAGCCCGGAGACGAGGTCCAACGGGACGATGGACTTATCATCCTGGAAGCGATGAAGATGGAAAATGAGGTTCGAGCGGATCACCCCGGCAGAGTTGTGAAGGTCGAGTGCACAGCAGGAAAGCCCGTGGAAAAAAATGCACGGCTCATCACCATTCATTATGAACATTAATTGCCGGCACATAACAGTCAATCTCTAGAGCTCTTATATGCATGCATATAAACCGATAATTAAGGATGATCCGGTAGTGGATCTGCGGCTCGCGAAGGAGCACGGCCTTTCCGAGGAGGAGTTTGAGCTCGTGAAAAAGATCCTGGGGAGGACGCCAACGTTCACTGAGCTGGGGATTTACTCTGTGATGTGGAGCGAGCACTGCAGCTACAAGAACTCGATCGCCCTGCTGAAGACCTTCCCAAGGTCCGGCGGCAGGCTTCTCGTGGGCGCAGGTGAGGAAAATGCCGGATTGGTCGACATAGGCGATGGTCTCGCCATCGCTTTCAAGATCGAGAGTCACAATCATCCTTCAGCGGTTGAGCCTTACCAGGGGGCAGCCACCGGCGTGGGAGGCATCCTGCGGGATATCTTCTCAATGGGTGCAAGGCCCATCGCTGCTCTGAACTCGCTGCGATTCGGCAAACTTGACAATCCCCGGGTGCGATACTTGTTCAAGCGAGTTGTGAAGGGGATAGGTGATTACGGCAATAGTTTCGGTGTTCCGACCGTTGGAGGTGAAGTATATTTTGATGTTTCCTATACCGGAAATCCTCTTGTGAATGCCATGGCCGTCGGTGTCGTCGAACATGGTGGCGTCGCCAAGGCCAGTGCAATTGGAGTAGGCAACAGTGTGATGATAGTAGGTTCCTCGACAGGACGTGATGGTATCCACGGGGCTACCTTTGCCTCAGAAGAGATCTCCGAAGCCTCAGAGGCGAAAAGGCCATCTGTTCAGGTAGGAGATCCATTCACCGAGAAACTTCTCCTCGAGGCCACCCTGGAGGCTATCCAGACTGGCTATGTTGTGGGCATCCAGGACATGGGCGCTGCAGGCATCACTTGCTCTACCTCTGAGATGAGCGCCAAGGCTGGGACTGGTATGACGGTGGAACTGGACCATGTGCCTTTGCGGGAAAGTGGCATGACGGCGTACGAGATCTTGCTCTCAGAGTCGCAGGAGCGGATGCTGTTCATTGTGAAGAAAGGGCACGAAGGTCATGTCAATAACGTATTTCACAAGTGGGACTTACATGCTGAAACGATAGGAACTGTTGAGGGGCATGAGCGATTGATCGTGACAGTGGGAGGGAAGGAGGTGGCAAATGTACCGCCGCATTCTCTGGTCCTGGGAGGCGGGGCTCCGGTCTATAAGCGCGAAGCGAAAGAGCCCGAATATATCACGGAAGTGCGGTCATTCGACCCGAAGAGCATCGGGAGACCGACAGACTATCGCAGAGTTTTGCTCGATCTGTTGGGAAATCATAACATCGCCAGTAAGAAGTGGGTTTATGATCAGTACGATTCGATGGTCCGCACAAATTCGGTCATCACCAATGATGGAGATGCGGCAGTCATACGCTTGAAGGATAAGGGCAAGAGAATAGCCATAAGCACTGACTGCAATGGACGTTATGTGTACCTCAATCCGCATCGCGGCGGTCAGATTGCAGTCGCAGAAAGTGCTCGAAATGTTGCATGTGTCGGTGCGAGGCCAGTGGCAATTACAAATTGTCTCAATTTCGGGAATCCCTACGATCCAGAGATCTACTGGCAGTTCAAGCATGCCGTTTCAGGCATCGGAGACGCCTGCAGAGCGCTCGACACACCCGTTACAGGTGGCAATGTGAGCTTCTACAATGAAGATCCGACTACGGCAGTATTCCCGACACCTGTCATTGGAATGCTCGGAGTCTTCGATCCGGACGTTCCGGAATTGACCCTGCGTTTCAAATCAACCGGGGATGTTATTGCTTTGCTCGGAGATCCTGGCCGCGGCATTGACGGCTCAGAATATTTGCATTACCTGACCGGAAAGGCTCTGGGCGATGCGCCTCAGCTTGACCTGAAGGAGGAAAAAGCGTTACAGGCTCTGGTCTTGCAGGCGAACTCTCAAAATCTTCTAAAGAGCGCACATGATGTGTCCGATGGAGGCTTGGCTATCACAATTGCCGAGTGCTTGATCGGCACCAAAGGCCTCGGAGCGGCAATTACGTTACCAGATGTTCCAGGAGCCGGATTGGATGAGATTCTATTTGGGGAATCGCAGTCGAGAATCGTGGTCAGTTCATCGAAATCCAGCTGTGAGAAGGTCAGGGACCTTGCGAAGCATCTTGGAGTTCCGATCGCAATTCTGGGCGAGGTGAAGGGCGATGGTATGCTTTCGATCGACGGTATGGCTGGAATACAGGTGGAGGAGATGGGGGAATGCTATTATCGTGCGATACCGAAGGCCATGGAGGTCGAGCTGTAAAAGCCCCACGCCTAGGTTAACATAATATTGATTATACAACAAATCTAGAAATGCCGATCTGCAGCAATTATGCGGGCACTATCACTCTCAGGGCCTTCTCTACCAGTCTGATATGCACGTGCGTGGCCTCTAACGAGAGAACCTCTCCATCCGCATGCACGGGGATGGGTTGCCTGGACGCCCAGGAGGCTTCCCGAGTGTCCCTCATGGCTACCCGCCTAGACGTTACATGCTTCCCGCTCACAGCCCTAAGCAGCAACGGCAATGCCCGAACCATGCTATTCTCCCGGACCTCACATACCTGAAAGCTTCCCGACGTTCCGGTCACACCAGGGAATATCTTAAATCCGCCCCCCTCGAACTCCCCCAGGCCAGCTGCCAACATTAACCCCTGAAATTGCTCATCTCCGGCCGATCCCCCAGACAGATCTGTCGGCTTGTATGTGAGAAGCGTAGCCAGCGCACTGCTAAGATACAGGGCGATACCTTTTAGCACGGGTACCTTTGTCTTGATGTGAGACACAGCTGCATCGAAGCCGTAGCCGGTCGTATTGATGCTCCAACGCTTGATAATCTGGCCGCTATTTCCTTCTGTAACAACGAGTTGGAGCACATCTTTCTCAATGATCTTATGCCCTTCAACGATCTTTCGTAAGCCCGTTTTCACACCTTTGGGCATGCCGATCTGCCGGCTGTAGTCATTTCCTGATCCATTCGGGAGGAGTCCGAAGGACGTTTTGCCCAGCGTCAGGGCTTGGGCCACATGATGGGCCGTGCCGTCTCCGCCAACGGCAAAGACTGCATCGTTCACGCCGGCAAGCTTCTTCACCTCAGATTCAACGTCTTTCAGCTGTTCCGTCTCGATGATCTGATGCCTGATGCCGGTCCCTGCGAGCGCTTCCCTGATCTCTTGCTTCCACTGATGCGCCTTCCGCCTTCCTGCGTGAGGATTTACCACGAATCCGAGCGATCGTAGGTCAGACATTGATGGCTCCTTCGTATACAATGCGGGCTTTCCCTTCTAGTTTCACGTCAGTCACTTCATTTCCGACCGTCCTGAAAGAGACCTTGAGCGTTCCACCGGCCACCTTGACGCTCACCGGGCTCTTCAGTCCCCATAGATTCGTACCGACAACAGAGCAAGCAATCGACCCTGTGCCGCATGCCTTCGTTTCTGCCTCAACGCCGCGCTCATAAGTCCTTATCTGTATATGGGTTGAGTCACTCACTTCGACAAAATTCACGTTCGTACCGCGTGGTTGGAACGATCTATCGTATCGGATGAACCGACCCACATCCTCGGCATGCAGAGTTTTCAGGCCTCCTCTCCTCAGTCTGATGACAGCATGAGGAGACCCCGTGTCGATGTACGAGACGATCCCTACGTTGGCGTCCTTGCTGCTGAGCTTCCAGTTAGGCACCAGTGGAGACGGATCCGGGAAGCTGATGGATATGCGCTCATGCCCCCGGATGCTGGCGCTGTATGCACTGCCGAGTGCCTCTAATTGGTGCTCTTTGGGAGCTATTCTTCTGAGATAGGCAAACCATCCTATACATCGTGCCCCGTTGCCGCACATGCCGCCTTCGCTCCCGTCCGCGTTGTAATAACGCATTCTGTAGTGATAACGGCGGGATGGTTCGACAAGGAGAAGCCCGTCGGCGCCTATGCCTTCGTGGCGGTCACACAGACGGCGCGCCAATCCCGAGCGCCTGGTAATGCGATTTCTTCGATTGTCGAGCACGACAAAGTCATTCCCCGCGCCGGACATTTTTGCGAATCGGAGTCTCATCAGGTCTTCAATGTGAACGAGAAGGAGGTGCCTCTCCCCTTCTGACTTGTGACGCGAACGGCCGATCCGTGCGCCTCAACAATGTGCTTCACGATGGCCAGGCCGAGCCCGGTCCCGCCCAGCTCCCGTGAACGGTCAGCATCGATCCGATAGAACCTTTCGAAGATCCTGTCGGTGTGTTCCGGAGGGATCCCTGGCCCATTGTCTGTAACTGACAGTGTGGCCTGTTGACCCTCCGAGCGTGCCTCTAATGTGACCGTCGATCCTTCGGGAGAATATTTCATCGCATTCTCCAGCAGGTTCGATAATGCCTGACGCAGGCGCTCCTTATCCCCGAGCACTTCAAGTTTTTCAGAAGGGATCCTCACGATGAATGTCTGCTTCCTCCGAAGGGCCAGATCCTCATAGTCTTCCCGGACGGGATCGATAAGGTGTGAGAGCGAAAAGTAGCGAAAGCTCATACGCATTTCGCCTGATTCGATTCGGGCAATATCGATGAGGTCCCGTAGCAGTGAATCTATTCGCTGGGCATGATGCAGGGCCTTGCCGACAAAAGCCCTGTTCACCTCGGCGTCCTCAATGCCGCCATCGAGAAGGGTCTCAAGAAATCCCTTGAGCGAGAAAAGCGGGGTCCGGACTTCGTGAGAGACGTTGGCAAGGAACTGGCTCCGGACGATCTGGAGCCTGCCAATCTCCTTCTGCGCGTTCACAATGTGTTCCTGTGCCCCCAGGACATCGGCACCGAGCTGATCGAGGACGTCGGATCCCTTGCCTTCCCCTCCGGCAGGCTCTCCATCGCGCGATTCTCTTGTCACCTTCCTCCTGAGCTCTTCTATCCTACGCTGAAGGTGGGTGGATACGACATACGACAGTGAAACGATAAGACCGACAGCAATGACGGAAAGGATCAGGGTCCGCGACTGTACCTCGGCATATGTCCTTCTTGCCATCCTGGTGGTCATGAGAATCGCTGTGGATGATGGCCCGGGATCCTGATACCCCTGACCGGCCGCAGCGAACACGAGCCCCACGATCGAATGCTCCCTGAATGTCCGGGGCGGATTGACCGCATCGGCACTGGGGGGAAGGTCTCTGAAAGCTCTCGGCACCTCTGCGGCATCCGGCGAGATCCGTGTACCGTCCGGTCCGAACACAGCGACGATCGTCGTGATGCTATCACTGCTGGCGGCAGGTGTCTCTCTCTCCGAGCGTTCGGAGTATCCGACATTCTGGCCGATGAGCAGGAAGGACGATCGAAGGTGAGCCGTGAGGGATGAGATGAGGCCGGTTTCGAGGGTGTTCAGGATGGTCATCGAGGAAAGGACAGCCATGACCACCGCCAGAAGTGCAAGCGGAAGGACTATCGTGAGTCGCAGGGACAGTGTCATGTCTCCCGCCGGAACCGGTAGCCCACGCCTTTCACGGTCTCGATCCGTGACGCATGTTCGCCGAGCTTCTCCCGTATCTTCCTGATGTGCACGTCGACGGTGCGGTCGACGACGTAAACATCTCTTCCCCAGATCTCGTTCAACAGGATCTCTCTGCTGATGACCCGGTCGGGATGCCGCACGAGAAAGAGCAGGACCTCGAATTCCTTCTTCGGAAAGCTGATCTCCTCACCATCGATCGCAACGACATAGTTATCGGCGTGGATGGTGAGATGGCCGATCGTGATGACATTCGTACGCGGGTGAGAACCGGGAGTGGGCGCATACTTGGCGAGTGTCTTCTTGACCCGTGCAAGGAGAGTCCGCATGCGGACTGGCTTGGTGATATAGTCATCAGCACCCAGCTCGAGGCCGAGGACCTCGTCAACCTCGCCATCCCGTGCTGTCAGGAAGATCACGGGTATCGACGTGGTCCGGGGATCCTTCCGCAATGCTTTGCACACCTCCCAACCATCCATCTCCGGCATCATGACGTCGAGGATGCATAGATCGGGCTTTTGCGAGGCAAGCTCGAGGGCCTTCACCCCGTTGCGGGCAGTCCAGACAGTATGGCCTTCTTTCTTGAGGTTATACGAGAGCAGGTCGATGATATCCTGCTCGTCGTCGACGACGAGAACGGTGCTCATGCACACCTGTGCCGGTGGACGATGATAACAAGTGGAGGTGCGGGGAGTCGAACCCCGGTCCGAAGAAAAGTCATCCAGGACATCTACATGCGTAGTCCGTCTTTGAGTCTCGCAAGCCGGGCGTCCGGCGGACAGGATTGCCCGTCTTGCCAGCGTCGGTGGTCCCTTGTGGGGTTCGCTCCGGCCGCCGATGCGCCGGCTGGAGCTATCCTGTCGTTGCGGCGTCCGTATGCCCGCCGACAGGCAGGCAGGCAAGGGACGGGTTGCTTAAGAATTAAGCAGCCAGTGCGTAGTTGTAGTCGGCACTTATAGAGTGCTTCCGCTTTGGTATCGTGGTGCGGCCACGGCACGCCATCCTGAACCCCTCATTCCCCGTCGAAGCCAAAGTCACCCCCATGGGTACAAAATACTCGCTTTCAGCACACAACGCAATGAGTGGACGTTACGATTTCTTTATCTCTGTGTCGGCCGGGTAGAGCTTCCGGAGCCTCTTTGTGAGCGTCCGGAACGCCTCTGCGGGCGAATCGACGAAGGAGAACAGTTCCAGGTCGTCCTTGCTGACCATGCCCCGCCGGACCAATTCGTCGAAGTTCACAATGGATCTCCAGAACTCGGACCCGTACAGAAGGACGACGACCGGTTTCTTGACCTTCGCCGTCTGAAGGAGCGTCAGGACCTCCATAAGCTCATCCAGCGTTCCGAATCCGCCCGGGAACATGACGAAGGCTTTCGCAAGATAGACGAACCAGAACTTGCGCATGAAGAAGTAATGGAACTCGAAGTTCAGCTCCGGAGATATGTACTGATTGGGGAACTGTTCGAACGGAAGGCTGATGTTCAGGCCGATGGATTTCCCTCCCGCCGATTCGGCTCCCCTGTTCGCCGCTTCCATGATCCCGGGTCCCCCGCCTGAGCACACGATGAAGCGTTTCGAGGAGGAAAGGGACATGGACCATTGGGTCAACCGTCGGGCGAGCTCAACACAGTCGTTGTAATACTCCGACATCTGAAGGAACTCCGCCGGAGGTGTTCCCAGACCATGCTGACGTTCTGCCTCCTCCGGTGGGAGGATCCTGGCGCTTCCGAAGAAGACGATGGTGTCCCGCACCTTCTCCCTTCGCAACTTCGACAAGGGCTGGAGGAACTCGGAAAGCATACGAATGGACCGTGCGTCGGCACTGTTCAGGAAGTCGAGGTCCTTGTACGCCTTGTTTGCTTTTTCAATGGGTCGCTTCGCCATGGACATCTGCCTTTCGTAGGAAGGGTACAATGAGTGCGGCTACCTTTTCGAGGTAAGCGGCATCCACCACATCAAAAGCGTTCAATGCATAGCTGTCGAGGTCCAGCACACCATAGCAGGCAGTCGAATCGTGGAGCGGTACAACGATCTCCGACCTCGACCCGGCATCGCATGCGATATGTCCGGGGAATTCCCCGACATCCGGGACGATGATGGTCTCCCGCTTCGCGAATGCAGTGCCGCATACGCCGCGTCCTGGAGCGATCCTGACGCACGCGGGCTTTCCCTGAAACGGACCGAGGACGAGCACACCTCCACGAATCAGGTAGAATCCCACCCAGGAAACAGAACTGAACGCCTGTCTCAGCGCCGCGGTCGTGTTCGCCATGTTCGCCACAGGATCGTTCTCCCCCTCCAGGAGCGCTCGGAGCTGCGGGAGCAATTGCTCGTAGATGTCCTGCTTGCGCACAGCAGTGATGCTGATGCTGTCAGCCATGCTGCCCACCGTACACTGATTTGAATGGATCCTCATCGACCACGTATACCCTGGTTCCTTCGTGTGCCATAGCAAGATCTGACCCCTTAACGGCAAATTCCCTCAGGAATCCCAGTCCTATCCATTCGTTGTCATTGACCTGTATTGCGCTCGTCACCAGTCCGGCTTCCTTTCCCTGACTCACCACAGGTCCCGTCCGGGCCTTTCCGGTGCCGCACAGGCGAACGAGAGCCCTGGAGACCTTGTGGTAAGAATCCAGCCGGGCTACGACTTCCTGACCCACGTAGCATCCCTTGGTGAACGAGATATACTCCCTACACAGCGTTTCCATAGGATTGAACAATTCCGTCAACTCTTTACCGGCCAATGGGATACCGGCTTCGATTCGAGCTTTCTCGAAATCGTCGTGTGTCACGATCGGGACTCCGAGGAGATCGCTCAGAAACTGATGGGACCGGGCGTCGCCGTCCTGATCGACGATACGAAACCAAACCCTTCCGCGGAAGGTCTCCCTGACGGATATGTACCTGTTCCGCCTAAGTTCCTCCAGCGTATTGTCAGATATGGCTGGTTGGGCAAAATCGGCTGCATACAGCAAATAATGGGACGACGATATCGGCCTGTCACCGAACCGGACGTCTTCCATGATGATGTATCTCGACAGCCACTCGCAAAAGTCTCCTTCGAACACTCCGAAAAGGATGAGCAGGAACGATTGGTGTTCCGCCATGGGCATGACGTGGGCGGCCTCTGCCACCCTTCCCTTCTCCGTCGTGAAGAGGGTCACGACGCTGTGTCCGCCGGCAAGCTGGGACATGTCATTGGTAGAGATGCGCTGAAGCAGGTCGACCACATCTGCTCCACGGACGACAAGCACCGGAGCGTGCGACAGGCTGATCAGCGAGGCAGGCGGATCACTCATGCCGCTCCTCAATTTCAGCTCTGAGCGTCAGGAGGGACATCTCGATCGGAGCATTGAATCGTACCGGAGCCAGTGTGAAGCCCAGGCCCGTGGTAACATTGATGTAGGTCGATCCTTCGTGAAAGAGCCCTGAGACATACCTGGTCTCGAAGGAAGCCGGGGCAAGGAAACCGAGCCCTGGGAGGCCGAAGGCAACACCCCCACCATGTGTGTGGCCCGCAAGGACAAGGTCATACTCGCGGGAGACGGCACGTTCCATCAAGCTCATGGCCGGCTGATGGACCAGTAGGATCCTGTAGACCGAGTCGGGCAGACTGAGAAGCGTATCCAGCGCCGCATCGGATGGCCTTTGTCTGTATGTATAGGTGACAAAGGTAAGTCCAATGGTCGTTTGACGATAGGCCATGTAGATGGAAGTATCCTCAAGCATGGTATGATCAGCCGCGCGGACTGCTTGCAGGACCTTCTGTTTGTTCCCGGAGAAGATGTCATGGTCCCCCACTGCAGCAAACTTCCCTATCGGCGCTCTGAGCTCTCCCAGCGCTTCAGCAGTCTGATCTATATACGCATCTCCCGTCGTGACGATATCTCCTGAATTCATGACCAGATCGGGTGCAAGCTCATTGCCGATCCGGACGAACTCCTCGACCTGTGCCTTATCCGTGCGGCCATCCCCCTGGACATCCGAGATGTGGAGGATGCGCAGACCGTCAAGGTCACTGAATCTTGATGGGATCGGGATGGTCTGCTCGTTGATCCGAGGGATATTCGTCTGGACATACAGCGTCGGAAGCGTTATCAGGATGACGGCTGCCGCCAGACCGAGGGTGAGCTTTCTGTTCGCATTGGCCAAGACCGCTGCGGGCCGTTTCAGGGCCTTCACGGCGATGAATCTGATGATGTCCCAGATAAACAGGAGGATTGCGAGCTGGACAATGACGACGAGTGTCGCCCAGAACGGATAGACCAGGATGAGGTCCACTAACTGGTTTTCTCCTGCGAATGCGTCCATCGCAGGTCTCCCGGCGACACCATACGTGATGAACGCCACGATCGGAAGCGAGTTCAGCAGGACCAGGATCCCCGCGATGGAAAGGGCCGTCCTGCGGGGGCGCAACGCAAAAGCACCTGTAAGGGCGCGGCTGACCTTGACGCCCACGTATGTATTCAGGATGACCAGGGGCACGAAAACGGTCAGCAGAACTCCCAGATACCATGGCATGTGCTCTTATCCTCTCTCCCGTTTGTGGAGGTATGCGCATTCCTCGATGCGGCTTTCCGCTTCACCGGTGTTGACGGCAAAGGTGGATCCGCTCCAGATCGATGCACCCCCGTATTCACCCTTCTTGTTGATCGCGTAAAAATTCACGTTGAATTGTGGCCGTCCCTTGTCGTCGAGAAGCCGTTTCATTTTCGTTTGCTGCTGAATGCGCTTGCAGGCCATGAGACATGCCTCCTCAGGGCTCTTTCCCTGGCCCATGTACTCCACGGTCATAACGCTGGCACAGGAAAGAAGGTTCGCCTCTCCCCTTCCCGTCGAACCTGCCGCTCCGATCTCGTTGTCCACATACAGTCCTGCTCCCAGTATGGGCGAATCTCCCACCCTGCCGGGGATCTTGTATGCAAGGCCGCTCGTCGTCGTAACGCCCGAGATGCCTCCACGCATATCTATCGCATTACAGTTGATGGTCCCAGTCGTTCGGTCCCAGCGCGATTGCGCCTCGCCGACATCTGTGCTCTCGATGTCATGCGCAGGCAACCAGTCATCCTCCCTGCTCAGGTTCTCTTTCCATCGGAGCCAGGCCTCTCTGGCCTTGTCGGTCAGGAGGTCCTCTTCGACGAATCCGTGTGCTTTGGCGAACCTGAGCGCTCCCTCACCCACGAGCAGTACATGGTCGGTGCGCTCGAGGACGAGCTTGGCAACTTTGGACGGCGTCTTGATGTTCCGCAGGCAGGCAACAGCACCGCCCCTGCCTGTGGGCCCGTGCATCACCGAAGAGTCCAACTCGACAACGCCGTCCTCGTTCGGAAGGCCCCCGTAGCCGACGCTCATGTCGTTCGGATCTTCCTCGACGATGTTCACGCCGGCAACAACCGCATCCAGTGCATCAGCCCCCTCTTTGATCAGGCGCATGGCCTTTGCTGTAGCCTGAAGTCCGTTGGCCGAGGATATGACGATCGGGCGATACTGCTGCGTTGCCGGACGAGCATGCATGGTTCCGGGCAGAATGGAGGAGTTCAGCGCAGCGCCTGCGCCAACCAGCGAACCTGCGCGAAGAAAATCCCGACGGGTGATGCGCGACATGATCCTGTGCTCCTACGTATGATGTGGCAGAAATTGGTCCTGCAGAAATGTTCTGAGCTCGTTGAACGCACCGAACCGTTCCGTCGAGCATCCCTGGATCCAACCCGGGATGCTGGCGAGCGGCGACCGCGTGACCAGATAGACCGGGATCCTCTGCTCCCGGGCAATCGTGAGTTCCCCCTGTGTCCCTGCGCCACGCCGGGCACTCGAATCCCACAAGCACACGATGTAATCGGCCCTGCGTACCAGGCGACAGTCCCTGTCAACGACCTGCCGGAAGAATTGCGGCCAGTCCCCACCTGTCCGCGTCCTGCCTCTCAGGTGCCATCCCTCGCTCCTCAGCTTTTTCATGAGTGCTTCCGACTCAATGACAGGATCGATCACGCGGTGCCCGAGCGTTCGCCGGATCCAGCCTCCGAGATCCGCACGCCACGAGGCTCCTGTCCCGCGCGCAAACTGCATCCCCCCCGAGAGATAGACTGTCCGGGATCTCATGAATACCTGTTCAGAAATGTCACCGTATGCATGACGACTGCTTTCATTCCCGATGACCGCAGGCCATGTTCGATCTGGATCATGCATCCCGGATTGCCCGTGAGAACGATGTCCGGCTCGACACTCCTGATGTTCTTCAGTTTCCGTTCGAGAAACTGCATGGCGTCATCATACCTGACCACATTATATATCCCTGCGCTCCCGCAGCACCAGGAGGCCTCAGGCAGTTCGACATATTCAATGCCGCGCACCGACCGAACCAGTGCGCGAGGTTCCTGCGTGACGGCCTGACCATGAGCGAGATGACATGCATCATGATAGGATACTCTCAACGGTCGCCCCTGCTCCTGAGCTGCTGTCACAACGGGTGTCCATTGAATACTGACGAGAAACTCCGTGATATCCATGACCTTTTTTGACAAACGTTCTGCGTGCTCGCGCAGCTCCGGATCATCATGCAGAACCTCGCCGTATTCCTTCATGAATGCACCGCACCCCGCAGAGTTCATGACGATGTAGTCGACATCTTCCGATTGGAATGCCCGGATCGTGCGGGCGGCATGCTTTCGGGCTGATGCGGTGTCCCCGTTGTGAGCGGCGAGAGACCCGCAGCAGGCCTGGTCCTGCGGAATGACGACATCGCACCCGACTTTGCGAAGCAGTTCGACCGTATCCACATTGATGTCGGCAAAAGAGATGTCCATGATGCAGCCAGGGAGGAAGCCGACTGTGAAGCGCCGGGATGTATGGGCCGGGAGTCGATGCTGCAGCTGCTCCACCGAAAACCTATCGGAAATTCTGGGAGCAAGCGGATGGATATCGGCCATATGTCTGGAGAAGAGCCCCAGAATTCCTGAGCGTTCGATGAACCAGCTCAGGCCGGACCGCTGATACAATCTCATCAGCCGCCCCGTCAGGTGCAGCAGCGGCCGGGACCCGAAGACGGTCCCAAGGAACGTCCTCTTCAGTGTCCTCGACAGAAAACCCTCCTCCCTGCTCTCGAAGATCATCGAACGGGCTGCGACAACGAGCGATCCGTATCTGACGCCCGCAGGACATGCGGTCTCGCATGCCTGGCAATCGAGGCAGAAGTTCATCTCATCTGCGAACTCCGGCGTGATGCTCCATTCTCCTGACATGACATGCTTGATGAGTCGGATCCTGCCACGGGGGGATGAACGTTCAAGTCCGGTCAGTGTATACGTGGGACAGACCGGAAGGCAAAGGCCACAATGCATGCAGTTCGTGATAACATCATCGCTCGGGATCTCAAGAAATCCTTTTTTCGCCTGCACGGAGGTCATCGGTATCTCCGGAATGTCCTGACGAGGAGCACACCCGCTGCAAATCCGCCGATGTGGGCCCACCAGGCAACACCGCCCATCTGTGCGTCGGACTCCCCAAGGGCAAGCATGCCGTTGAAAAATTGCAGAACGAACCAAAACCCGAGCACGAGCAGGGCGGGCAATTCCGCGATCTGAATAAAGATGAATATCGGAATGAGCGTCACGACGCGGGCACGCGGGAACATGGTCGCATAGGCGCCCAGAACTCCGGCGATCGCTCCAGATGCGCCGATGGTAGGGATGGTAGAAGCCGGCTCGATCACGACATGCAACACGGCCGAGGCGAGACCGCACAGCAGATAGAAGATGATGAACCGACCGTGACCGAGCTTGTCCTCTACATTGTCACCGAACACCCACATATAGAGCATGTTGCCCCCGAGGTGAAGCCATCCTCCGTGGAGGAACATCGACGAGAAGAGCGTACCGAGAACGGATATGGATATCACCTCTCCGGTCAGTGTTGCATAGACATGCGCCGGAATGATCCCGTATCGATCGAAGAACGCAGGCAACGACTCACCAAGGCTTATCTCGTACACGAAGACCGCGACGTTCACCGCGATAAGGACGACGGTAACGTATGGGACCTTGTGTGTTGGATTCCTGTCCTTCAGCGGGATCATGCACGACTTTCGAAGCTATGCGTCATCATCCACCATGGGAGCCTCATGCAAAAGCCCCCTTCGACAGGAATGACTCGATAACCTCCCTCTTGTGTGGCATCGGACCTTCGCATCGCGGCTTGAGTGTGAAGATCTTTCCGGGATTCAGGACTCCGTTCGGATCAAGGACATCCTTCAGAGCCCTCATGACCCCGATAACCGGAGGTTCTGTGATCTTTTCAAGGAACGAACGCTTGGACAGGCCTATGCCATGCTCTCCTGTCAGCGTCCCGCCCATCCTGATGGACTCCTCGAAGACCTCGTCGAATGCTTTATGAGCCCTCAGAATCTCGTCCGCATCGCGCTCATCCGTCAGGCAGGTCGGATGGAGATTACCATCGCCTGCATGCCCGAAATTACCCCAGGTAAGTCCGTACCGGGCAGAGATCGCCTGGATCTTCTCCAACATGGGGGCAACTTCGCTCCGCGGTACGGTCACATCTTCCAGAATTGTGGTCGGTTTGACACGGGCAAGCGCCGAGAAGGCGATCTTCCGGGCACTTCTCAATCGCGCAGCTTCATGAACATCCTTCGCAACCCTCACGTCTAAAGCATTGAAACGCTTGCATATAGCAATGATCATTTCAGCTTCTTCCTCGACCACGGTCGGATGACCATCCACCTCGATCAAAAGGACTGCTTCAATATTTGTGGGCAGTCCGAGGCGTGCGAACTCTTCGACACATCTGATGGTAGTCTTGTCCAGGAATTCCAGAGCCGCAGGCGTGATCCGGGATGCGATGATCGCCGATACGGTCTCAGCCGCCTCTTTGAGCTTGTTGTATTGGACGAGCATTGTCCTGCTTGCTTGTGGCTTCGGGATAAGCTTCAGGAGGAGTTTGGTGAAGACCCCCAAAGTCCCCTCGGAACCGATGAAGAGGTCTCTGAGGCTATATCCCGCCACGTCCTTCATGGACTTGCCGCCCACCGTGATCAATTCTCCAGTAGGCAAAACTACCTCAAGTCCAAGAACGTAATCCCTTGTCACTCCGTATTTTAGGCCCCGTAGTCCACCTGCATTCTCGGCGACATTCCCTCCAAGGGTACAGATCGATGCACTGCCCGGATCGGGTGCGTAGAGCAGGTTGCGGGACTCGACCTCTGCATGAAATGTTGCTGTGATGACTCCCGGATCCACCCAGGCCGTCAGATTTGCCTCATCGATCTCATGTATCTTGCGCCAGTGGTTCGTCAGAAGCACAATTGATCCTTCGAGCGGGATCGAACCGCCGCTCAAACCGGTACCTGATCCGCGTGGAACCAGGCTGAATCCTTCCTCGTTGGCAAGTCGCACGACAGAGGATACCTGCTCGGCTGAGTCTGGCCTGACGATGGCCACAGGAAGCTGGCTATAGAGTGGTGTCCCGTCATAGGAATACGAAATGCGATCCGCCTCACTCGTCAGCAGATTCTTCACCCCGACAATGCTTCCCAATCTGTCTAGTGTGGCCTTTGAGATCATGTTGCCTCCCAGTCAGCTGATCGCCGAGGTTGCGCGAGAATGATCGATGATAATGCGAGATGTTGCATGAATGTACCGAACCTATGTGCGCTTCATCAGACAGGTTAACACGTTTATGCTGGAGTCAATCCGAGTCTATCAGCATCCGTTTTGAGAGCGGCGATCACAAACTCGATATGTTCGGTGGGGTCCACACCGAGCTCCTCTGCTCCGAGGTTGATGTCATCACGGCTTACATTCCGGGCAAAGCCTTTGTCCTTGAGTTTCTTCTTCACCGATGACGACTTGAGGTCTTCGAGTCTGTTCGGCCGGACGATTGCCACTGCGTGGATGAATCCGCAAAGCTCATCGCATGCGAAAAGCGCTTTCGCCATCAGCGAGCTCCGAGGGACACCTGTGTAAGAAGCATGCCCGAGGATCGCCGTCCGGATCTCCTCTGAATATCCTTTCTCCCGCAATACTTCAGAGCCCTTCATGGGGTGGTCTGGGGCTTCGGGATACCTTTCGTAGTCAAAATCGTGCAGCACTCCGACGATCGCCCAGGTTTCTTCATCTTCCCCAAATTTGCGGGCGTAAGACCTCATAGCTGCTTCGACGCCGTACATGTGCTTCCGGAGGGCATCCGATTCGGTGAATTCGTGCATAAGCTGCAGGGCATCTTCGTATGAAGGCATGAGTCGGTCAACCTTTGAAGTTATAGCAATGAACAGTGCCAATCATTTGTAGGAAAAGCAATGAACGAGAATGGATGATGTATCGTTGAGATAAATGCAGACCTCTGGCAGCTACGCTTTCCTATTGCCCGGGCGTATCTTGTCCGTACGCGACGGCACATACCGTTCACCCAGCAGGTCGGTACCTGTCGGGCATATGTCAAGAAGGCTGCACGTCTCGCAGAGCGGCTTCCGTGCATTACATGTCTTCCGTCCATGCAGGATCAGCAGGTTTGAAAGGTCGTACCAATCCTTCCGGGCAACGAGCTCCATGAGGTCGCGTTCGATCTTCTCGGGGTGTGTCTCCCCGGAAAGCCCCAATCGCCCGGAAAGACGCTGCACATGCGTGTCCACTACAACGCCTGAGTTGATCCCGTACGCCCCTCCCATCACGCAGTTCGCTGTCTTTCGGCCGACACCTGGAAGGAGGACAAGCTCCTCGAAATCCTCGGGGACCTGTCCGCTGTGCTTCTCCATAAGCTCCTGAGAGCAGGCAATGATGTTGCGTGCCTTGTTCCTGAAGAAGCCGGTTGACCGGATGTCCTGTTCAAGCTCCTCTTGAGATGCCGACGCAAATGCTTTCGGGCCCTTGTACTTCCGGAACAGTCCTGGGGTGACCTTGTTCACCCTCTCATCAGTGCATTGAGCGGAGAGGATGGTGGCAACCAGGAGCTGAAAGGGGTCCTGGAACTCCAATGCAGTTCTGGGGCTGTCGAATTCCTTCCGAAGCCGGCGAATGATAGTCGCAGCTCTCTTTCGTGCTTCCGTTTTGGGCTTCTCTGTGCTTCTCATCGTCTTTTCCTGAAGTAGCTCTCAATGTCTTTCGTCTTCCACGTGTTCAGGATATCCCTGGGCGAGAGCCATCCTTTCCGGGCTATGCCAACACCATACGCGACATCGTCCAATCCGCTGACAGCATGTGCGTCAGGGTTGATGACGATCTGCACCTCCTTCTCCTTCGCATACCTCAGCCATCGCCAGTCAAGGTCCAGTCTCCGCGGGTGCGCGTTGATCTCGATGGCCTTTCCGTGGTCAGAGGCTGCATCAATGACCTCCTTGAGATTGACCGGGTATCCTTCGCGCTCAAGAAGGAGCCGCCCTGTCGAATGTCCCAGGATGGTGGTGTGAGGGTCTTTCAACGCTTTAATGATCCGCTTCGTTGCCTCAGACTCGGTCATCGAGAACTTGCTGTGGATCGAAACGACCACATAGTCGAACAGCTTCAGCGTCCGGGCCGTGAAATCGAGCGACCCATCGGACATGATGTCGCACTCCGTTCCGAAGAACACACGGAATGAGCCATCGGCCTCGTTTATTCCCTCGACCTCCTTCTTTTGAGCGAGGACACGCTCATGTGTGAGTCCCCGCGCATACGCTGCTGCCTTGCTGTGGTCTGCGACGCCCCAGTAGGACCATCCTTTCGCTTTTGCCGCCTCCTTCATCTCCTGAAGAGAATTCGTGCCGTCGCTGTACGTCGTATGACAGTGGAATGTTCCTTTCAGGTCATGGCCGGTCACCAGAACAGGCATTGTCCCTGCTTCGGCAGCCTCGAACTCTCCGAGATTCTCCCGGAGTTCCGGTTCGACATACGAGAGTCCAAGGGATCGATAGATGTCCTCTTCTGTGCTGCATGCCGGCGGCTTCTTTTTCGTTCCCGGGAGCACAGTGAACCCATATTCGTTCAGGCTCCATCCCATCGTCCGGGCACGGGAACGCATCGTTACATTGTGTTCCTTGCTGCCCGTAAAGTAATTCAGTGCGAACGGATACTCTTCCGGAGACACGACCCTGAGATCACAGAGCACCCCATCGACCGTCCGTACAGTGCTCTTCGTCGGGCCTTGAGCGACGATCTCGTGCACGATCTCATGACCTGTGAAGGCAGCCATCAGTCGTGCGGCTGATCGAGGAGATGCCGCAGCGACGATATCGATATCCTTGATGGTCTCCTTGCGTCGCCGTACGCTTCCGGCGACTTCGCAGAGCGAACGGGCTGCCAGCGGACGTAGAACAGGAAGGAAGGCCTCTGCAGTCACTCTGCCGACGCTGCTGAGATGCTGATCGGTGTACGTCCGGGACTGAGCGATCGCAGCAAGGATGCTTTCCTGAGACTTCTTCCCGAATCCTTCGATTGCGGAAAGTCTGTCGGCTGTGCAGGCCGCTTCAAGATCCTCGATGGACCGGATCTCCAGCTTATCGTACAGTTGTCTGGCACGTTTCGGGCCCAGCCCCCGGAGTGTCGTCATCGCGAGGAGTCCGGGAGGGATCTTCCTGCGCAGGTCCTCGATCTCGGAGGATGCTCCTGAGACGACGAGGTCAGTGATCACCTTCGAGATGCCCTCCCCTATCCCCTTCATGGCGCGCAGGGACTTCTGTTCGACGCGGGTGCGAAGGTCGTCGGGGAGTGATTTGATGATGGGAGCAGCGTTTCGAAAAGCACGTGACTTGAACGGATTCGCTCCTGATAGTTCGAGGAGCGTCGCCATCTCATCGAGGAGGTCTGCGACGGCCTTCTTGTCGGTGATGCCCTTAGCCAATGGCTGTTTGCTCCACGGTTGCCAGGAGCTGAGCTTTATAAGGTAGGAGGATCTCCTCGACGCCGTGAACGGTCTCGGGAACCATCAGCTCTCTGCGGACCTGTGATGCGTTCGGAAATCCCTTCAGATAATTGGAATAAAACTTTCTGAACTCGAGGACCGCGCGACGTTCCTGCTTGTACGCCGCTGCATCCTTCAACTGCCGGAGCATGACCGTAAAGCGCTCTTCGATGGACGGAGGCTCCGGAAGCCGTCCATTCGCGAGATAATACTTTGTCTCCCGGAAGATCCAGGGATTGGCTATCGCAGCCCTCGCCACCATCACCCCGTCACAGCCCGTCTCATTGAATACCCTCTCAGCATCCTGCGGCGTGTTGATCCCTCCGTTGACGATGATGGGGATGGACACTGCCTTCTTCACTTCGGGAATGAGAGTGTAATCCGGGTCTCCCTTGTGCCCCTGCACGCGGGTGCGGCAGTGGATCGTGAGGGCCTTGACTCCCACCTGCTCCAAGCGCTGGGCAACTTCGACGATGCGGATGCTCTCGACGTCCCACCCAAGCCGCGTTTTGACCGTTACAGGAAGCTTCACTGATCGGACGACATTGCCTACAAGCAGTTCCATGCGGGGAATGTCGCGCAGGAGGCCGGCCCCGGCGCCTCTCATGGCGATATCCTTCACCCAGCAACCGGCATTGATATCGATGAGGTCGGGGCCCAGTTCTTCGGATAGCCGGGCGCCGGACACCATGGAATCTTCATTCCCCCCATAGATCTGAATGCCTATAGGCCGTTCCACATCCCGGAACGACATTTTCTTGTGGGTCCGTTCGTTCTGCCGGACGAGCCCTTCGACATTCACGAACTCGGTGTACACGATGTCCGCACCGAACTCCCTGCACAGGATCCGGAAGGGCATATCGGTGACGTCCTCCATGGGAGCCAGAAGGACCGGACGGTCGAAGGTATGGTTGGCGAGGGTGAACATAGAGAACTGTAGCAATATCGTGGAGATTCGGAGGAATCTCAAGGAGGAGCGAAGATGTGAAGGAAAATACGAAATTCGAATTTCGATATACGAAACAAATACGATTTCGGGAATGGATCGAAGGTGTAAGAATCACCCTCTTTGGCACTCACATGTTCCCGTGTTGAAATCAATACGTGCACTCATTTTGCCGTACACGCACCTGCCTTAGGACTGGGACTCTCTGATTTGCGCAGGATTGCGCCGAATATCAGCATCAGTTCGGTCGCCTCCTGTATCAATTCCCTTTGTTCCTGCTCGAGTTCTGCCGAAGGGACAGCTAATCTGAGCCAGAACCGGCTCTCCTTCGATTCTTTGCGACTAATCTTGATATGCATGAGGAAATCTTTCTTTCCCAACGCCTCATTCGCCTCGATGTAGTTAGCCCCGATCGATCCGGAGGATCTTATCAATTGAAGTGAATACTCGTGGTTTGCGAGGTCCCTGGGAAGGACCCGTGTGAAATCCCGTACTCTCCCGGCGAAAGCTTCCGTTCTCTCTTCGAGATCATATACTTTCGTCCCCTTTCGCACCGGTCTTACGGACTGCATACTATTCCTTTCGAATTTGTTTGGAGTTTCGGATTTCGGATCTTCCATATCACACAAACATTTCCCTCCTCCTGTCCAAAGTTCTGTATTGGATCGCTTCGCTCAGGTGCTCAGGACGTATGTCCTCGCTCCCCGCAAGATCGGCGATCGTCCGGGAGACCTTCAGGATCCGGTCATATGCCCTGCCCGATAGTCCAAGCGACTCGAGCGCAGCGCTGAGAAGGCCAGCCCCCTGCTCGTCAATACGGCAATAGGTTCTGATCTCCTTCGGTCCAAGATGGGCGTTCGCGTAGACACCCGTGAGCTTTTCATATCTTACCTTCTGCACAGCTCTCGCACGAACGACCCGTTCCATGATCATCTCACTCGTCTCACCTATGCGCCCGGATGCAAGCTCCTGGAACTTTACAGCAGGCACCTCGACGTGGAGGTCGATCCGGTCCATGAGCGGACCCGAAATTCGCGACATGTACCGTTGGATCTGTACGGGCGTACACAGGCATTGGCGGGATGGATCTCCATGGTGGCCGCAGGGACAGGGGTTCATTGCACACACAAGCATGAATGAGGATGGGAACTCGACGGTCATACGAGACCGGCTGATGGTGACCCTCCCTTCCTCGAGCGGCTGGCGCAGCACCTCAAGCACATTTCGGGCGAACTCGGGCAGTTCGTCCAGGAACAGGACACCATGATGTGCGAGCGAGATCTCGCCCGGTCGAGGAAGGCTTCCGCCTCCGACAAGCGCGGAGTCAGATATGGTATGGTGCGGAGCCCGGAACGGCCTTGTCGTGACGAGGCCGATCTCACTGTGAAGGATCCCCGCAACGGAATGGATCTTCGTCGTCTCCAGCGCCTCTTCAAATGAGAGCGGCGGCAGGACTCCCGCGATGCGCTTCGCCAGCATTGATTTGCCGGAGCCGGGCGGCCCGACAAAGAGCATATTGTGACCACCGGCTGCGGCGACCTCGAGCGCTCGTTTGGCTCCCTCCTGTCCCTTCACATCGCCCAGGTCCGGAACGGAAACATACACAGACCGCATCTGTCTCAGTGGTGGGGCTTTGAACGGTTCCGGCCTGTTCCCGGGGTCCTCGAGGAACTCTACGGCATCGCGAAGATTCCGGACCGGAAACACCGACAGGCCCCGCACGACGCTGGCCTCACGTGCGTTCGATTCCGGTAGCAGCAATCCGTCGAGCTTCTTCCGTCTGGCCTCGACCGCGAGCGGGAGCGCACCACGCACTGACCGCACAGAGCCATCGAGCGTCAACTCGCCTACAATTGCCAGGTTCTCATGACCTATCGGCCTGATCCTTTCCGTCGCGCCGAGCATCGCCAGAGCTATCGGGAGGTCGAATGCCGACCCCTCTTTGCGGCGGTCTGCCGGAGAGAGATTGATCGTGTACACATACCCCGGGACGTCAAAGCCGCTGTTCCGTATGGCTGCGGTGACCCGATGAGCCGATTCCTTGACCGCAATATCGGGAAGGCCGACGACGAAGTACTTGAGGACTCCGTTGGATACCGTGCATTCGACACGGACCAGGTACGAGTCGATGCCATAGATAGCACCGCTCAGCATGTGAGCAAGCATGGGACCCCCTCTGCGATGGAGAACTCAGAGCATATGCCGGCGAACGGATCAGGATCCGGACGGCACAACGATGTTCAGAGGGTCACGAAAAGAAAGGAAGAAAACCAGCGCTGCTATACGGAGGTGTCAGAATGAGGAGCCGCTATGATCGCCCTTCTCCACTGCCTCCCATTCATCTTCGGAGGGTTTCCCAAGCATGAAAGCAACACAGACAATCGCGAACACACCAAAAAAGGAATTCTCACCGGTCAGGATATAGGAGACGACCGAGAGCAGGCCTGCCGCTTCCAGGATGGCAAGACGGACAATGAACGCTCTGAGCCCGGCGAGCATACGCTCCTGGACGTCCCCGAGCCGTTTCGCCGATGCCAGCAAACGCATGCCTATGAACCGACTCGCAAGGATCGCTCCGAAGATAAAGATGCCGTTGATGATCAGGAGCATCTCCCCGGAGATGCCATCCGGCGGCGGCACAGAGCGCTCGATCAGCACTGCGACCGCCATAAAAACCAACTGCCCTCCGAGGAGGGCAAAGTGGATGACTCCGGCCGATGTCCGGGGGTCGGAACTCACAGGTCACCTATGGTCACGCAGAAATTCGAGCCGGTCCTTCATCTCCTCCGTCGATTTCAGGAGCCTGTCCTTCCCGAACACTGCTTCCTCCTGGCTCTCGAAGACGAGCAGGTACTCGTTGCTCATGATGATAGCCTCTTCCGGGCATACCTCCTCGCAGAATCCGCAGAAGATGCAGCGCAGCATGTTGATCTCGAATTTTGTCGGGAAGCGTTCCTTTTCCAGTTCCGTCTCCGCTGCCTGCACCTCTATTGCGAGGGCCGGACACACGCGTGAACAGAGTCCGCAGGCCACGCATCGCTCAACGCCATTCTCTTCGACGAGCACCGGCCGTCCCCGGAACTGGGACGGTGGCTGGAATCGCTCCTCCGGGAATTGCTGCGCGAATCTCGGCTTGAACATCTGCCGGATGGTCAGCCGCAGCCCCTTGATGATCTCGGGAATGAAGAGGCGCTCGAGGAAGTTGAGGTCCCCTTTTCGGATGATCTTGCCGTTTCTGCTCATAGCGAAGGTAGCCCGTTAGATGAACAGCAGAACGATTGCTGTAATGACGAGATTTGCGATCGTGAGCGGGAGCATCCACTTCCAGCCGATCCGCATCAGCTGGTCGTAGCGGAACCGGGGGATGGTCCAGCGGACAAGGATGAAGAACAGGATGACGCAGACCACCTTGCATGCGAACGTGAGGACCTGCAGCAGCGACAGCACGAACGGGTCCAGTCCCCATGTCTCCGCGAACGGCAGATGCCATCCGCCGAGGAAGAGCGTGGTGATGAGCGCACTCGCGGTGATCATGTTCAGGTACTCGGAGAACATGAACATCCCGAACTTCATGCCGGTATACTCTGTGTGATACCCACCGACGAGCTCCGGCTCGGCTTCCGGCAGGTCGAATGGCAGCCGGTTCGTCTCTGCGAACGATGCGATAAAGAAGGTGATGAATCCTATCGGCTGCAGGATCATGTTCCAGGCAGGAACGATCCCCCACAGGTATGTTGCCTGCATGAGGACGATCTCGTCGAGACGGACGGTTCCCGCGATGAGGATCACGCCGATGAGCGAGAGTCCCATGGTCAGTTCATAGCTGATCATCTGCGCCGCTGATCGGAGGCCACCGAGAAGCGAATATTTGTTGTTCGACGACCATCCCGCCAGCGTCAGGCCATACACACCCATGCTGGTCATAGCGAGGATGTAGAGCACGCCGATATTGACATCCGCGATGATGAGCTTCACCTGCTGCCCGAAGAGCTCGATGGTGTTGCCGAACGGAATGACGGCAAAGGTCGTCACCGCCACGCCGAGCGATATCATTGGCGCAAGGTCATGCACGAACCGGTTGGCTGCTCTGGGGACAATGTCCTCCTTCGTGATGAGCTTGATCATGTCCGCGATCAGCTGGAAGAGGCCGAACGGCCCCACCCTGTTCGGACCGTATCGGTCCTGAATGAGGGCGCTGACCCGCCGTTCGACCCACACTGACAGCGCGGCGGCCGTGAACATCGTGGCGAGCACGAGGGCGATCTTGATGAGTATGATAATCAGGTCGGTCATCATAGTGTCTTACACGGGTACTTTCCGCGACGTTGCTGCCGTCGCGAGCTGTTTTCCTCGTGTGCCTAGTGTCAGATATGTCAGTCCTTTGAAGCCAGGATGTTTCGATGCGATGTCCGCGAACACCTGCTCCGCTTTGTCATATTTCCACTTCGATCCCATCGCCACGGCAAGCGAGGTGAGGATACGCCAGCTTGGACGCGCGTCCCTCCTGTTCCCCTTCCCCCACCGGTCATTGTGCGCTGCGAAGTGGTCCCATCTGCTCATCGAGAAACCATCCAGGGCCCTGTCAGCCTCCAGCGT
The DNA here is from genome assembly GCA_964534125.1 of uncultured Ignavibacteriaceae bacterium. Taxonomy (GTDB): domain Bacteria; phylum Bacteroidota; class Ignavibacteria; order UBA10030; family UBA10030; genus 2-02-FULL-55-14. Next base: position 223,530 of record CAZHOJ010000002.1, on the reverse strand, counting down.
TACCACGGAAGGCCGGATCCGCTGGACCTGACCCTCGAAATTGACGAAGGTCCCGTGCTTCTCGGCGTAGGTCGATGCTGAGAAAACGATATCTGCCACGGATGTCGTCTCGTTGGCATGGGTCGCATGGACGATCAGGAGGTCAAGGTTCTGCAAGAGCATCCGCCATTCGGGGTCCGCGGCAATGTCGTCCTCGAGAGCGTAGAGGGCCTTGATCGTCCCGTTGCGGATGCCGTCGACGATCGGCGACAGGTCCCGGCTTCCCCCCATCACACCCACCTCATGTGCGCCACGGGCGTTCGGCGTCTTGTCAGCGCGGATGAGCAGGTCGTCCTGATCCCCTTCCACAGTATGTTCCAGCGTGCCGACGAGCGTCGTACCAAGGACGTCCTTCGCGAACCGGGCAAGTGCGAAGTTGTCTTCCGTCGTTGCATAGGCAGATCCCAGCACAGCGATCTCATGCTTTTTGAACAGTTTCAGGTCCGACATCGCACGCGCCACGGCCTCGTCCCATCCGGCCTCGACGAGCTCTCCGTCCCTCCGAACGAGTGGCCCGGTGAGGCGCTGTTCGCTGTTGACCGGCTTGAATGTCGTCAACCTGCCATCGTCGCACATCCAGTAAGAATTCACATCCTCATTGTGCCGGGGAGTCAACCGCAGGATCTCGTTGTTGCGGACCCATGCATGCGTGTTGCATCCGCGCGAGCAACCGGTACAGACGGTCTCAGTGGACGACATCTCCCACACGCGCGACCGGAACCTGAAATCTCGGCTCGTGAGTGCGCCGACAGGACAGAGCTCGATGACGTTCATCGAATACCGGTTGTCCAGCGTCGTGTCGGGGAAGGTCGTCAGCACGACATGGGTTCCCCGTTCCGTGAAGGTCAACACCGGCTGATGGGCTATCTCATCTGCGAACCTGATGCAGCGCGAGCACATGATGCAGCGTTCGACATCGAGCATGACGCGTGGACCGAGCTCCACCCGCTTGGGCTTATGGACCTTGTCCTCGTCGAACCGGCTGTACCCGATGCTGTACTTGTAGGCGTAGTCCTGCAGCTTGCACTCCCCCGCCTCGTCGCAGATGGGGCAGTCGAGGGGATGATTGATGAGCAGGAACTCCATCACCGCATTCCGGGCCGTGACGACGCGCTCGCTGTTGGTGCGGACGACCATGCCGTCGGCCACGCGCGTCGAGCAGGCGATCGCGAGCTTCGGGAGCTTCTCTATCTCGACAAGGCACATGCGGCAATTGCCGGAGATGGAGAGCTTCGGATGATAGCAGAAATGCGGGATCTCGATGCCGTGATCGGCTGCAGCCTCGATCACCATCTTGGTCGGTTCTGTCTCTATCGAGGTGCCGTCAATTGTGATGTGTACCATATGCAGTCAGAGCTGATCGAAGGATGTCGAGTGAACGCTGAAGGTCTTCCCCCTTCAGCATGAAGGCAAGGCGCACCTCGTTCTGACCCTTGCCGGGCGTGGCGTAGAAACCGCCAGCAGGCGCAAGGAGGACCGTCTCGCCGTTGAGCTGATATTCTTTGATGAGCCAGAGGGCGAAATCTTCAGCATCCGTGACCGGGAGCCCGATGATGATATAGAAGGCACCTGCCGGTTTGTAGTACGTGACGCCGGGGATCGTCGCCAGCCCCTTGTAGACCAGGTCACGACGCTTTCGGAACTCTTCCACGATCGGTCCGACATACGGAGCCGGATTCCTCAAAAGCGGAGATACTGCAACCTGCTCCAGCGTGGCGACGGAGAGCCGCGCCATGCCGAACTTCAGCGCCGTCTGAACGATACCCGCATGGTGGCTTGCGAGCACACCGATCCGCGCACCGCAAACGTTGAAGCGCTTCGAACAGCTGTCCACAAGGATAGCGCGGTCGTGTACCTCCGGGAAGCTCATGATGCTGACCGCTTCGCCTTCATAGGCGAACTCCCGATAGACCTCATCGGAGATCAGGAACAGGTCACGCTCCACGGCGAGGTCGACGAGCCGCTGTATCTCCTCACGCTCGTAGACCGTTCCCGTCGGATTTGACGGATTACAGAAGAGAATGGCCTTCGTACGCGGCGTGATATGGCGCGCGATCTCATCCTTCGAGGGCAGATGAAATCCGTCCTCGATGCTCAGCGAGACAGGCACGAGCCGTACGTTCGAGAGGGTCGCAAAACCGTTGTAGTTGGTGTAGAACGGCTCGAAGACGAGCACCTCATCCCCGGCATCGCAGACAGCGCTCATGGCAAAGATGATCGCCTCCGAACCTCCTGCCGTCACGATGAGTTCCTTCTCATCGAACGTCACTCCCTGCGCTGCGAAGTACTGCTTCCAGGCGTTGACGGCCTCCGGAATTCCGTTCGATGGGGCGTATGCGATCGTCTTTCCTGAAAATCCCCTGATTGCTTCGAAGACGGCATCGGATGTGGGCAGGTCGGGCTGGCCAATATTAAGATGGTAGACCTTGATGCCCTCCTTCTTCCGCTGCTCGGCAAGGGAAGCGAGTTTCCTCAGCGGAGATGCCTGCATTTCCTCGGCCCGCCGGGAAATGGACATCACAGATTGCTGTACGTCGTGTTCCATGGTATCACCTTTGAGTCGACAGGTCGGACGGCTCGAACAGCACTGTCGAGAACCGTTCCCTCCTGAACAATGTGTGGGCAACCTCCAGGATCGACTCCCGCGTCACGGCGTCGATCGATGAGAGGATAGAGTCGAGCGACGGGAGGCGCCCGATCGCGAGCTCTCCCCCACCCAGCCGCATCATTCTGTTCGGAATACTTTCCAGGCTCAGCATCATGCTGCCTTTGAGCTGGTCTTTTGTCCGCTGCAGCTCGGCGAGCCCGACCGGCTGGCGCCCCAGCTTCTCCAGCTCCTGCCAGATGAGGTCCACGGCCTGCCCGACGTTGGACCGGTCAAGTCCCGTATATACGCCGAACATCCCGACATCCGTCATCATATTGGCGAAGCTGTAAACGGTGTACGCGATCCCCTTCTGCTCCCGGATGCGCTGGAACAACCGCGAGCTCATGCCATCCCCGAGGAGCGTGTTCAGGGCCAGCAGGGGATATCTGAGCGGGTGACGCACGCTGTATCCCTGACATCCCAGTGCGATATGTGCCTGCTGGATGGGCTTCTGCTTCCTGACGCTCCGGCCTTTCACAGGGCGCGGTTTGCGGCGCGGCTCGGTCAGCTGCGTCGCCGGGACGCTGCTGAGATACTCCTCGGCGAGCGCAACGACCCTGTCATGCGTGATCCGTCCGGCAGCCGAGACCACCATCCTGCTCCCGGTACACCGTTCGCGGCGGAATGTCACGAGGTCCTCTCGGGAGAACGACCGGACATTTGCCTCGGTCCCTATGACAGCCATGCCCAGCGGATGATTGCCGAAGATCGCCTTGTCAAGCTCGTCATGGATAATATCGTCCGGATCATCCTCTGCGTTCCGCATCTCTTCGATGATGACCCCTCTCTCCTTCAGGACCTCCTTCGATGGAAAGGTCGCATTGGAAAGGATGTCAGCGATCACATCCATAGCAAGAGGAGCATGCTCATCCAGAACACGGGCGTAGTAGCATGTATGCTCCTTCCCCGTGAAGGCATTGAGATACCCGCCGACAGATTCAAGGCTCCGTGCGATCTCCTGGATCGAACGCTTCGATGTCCCCTTGAAGACCATATGCTCAAAGAAATGCGAGATACCGTTCATGGCGGGCTGTTCATCACGGGATCCCGTATCGATCCAGATGCCAAGAGAGACCGAGCGCACGTGCGGAAGTTCTTCCGTAATGACGCGCACGCCGTTCGGCAGAACGGTTTTCGTGTAGGACTGACGAAGCGTAGGGTGAGACGAGGTATTGAACCGCGACGGATGCTTCAACGTGTTCTTCTGGAATGAGAGGATGTCTGGGATCCGTGCGCTCTTCGCAGAGCGCGATTGTCGCTCAAAGTAGCTGAAAATAGCAGGAGTTGCAAGATTCCCCTCAACGGAAGGATGACATCCGGAGCGGAAGAACAGGGCCGATCACCGGGCGAGCACATCCCGGATCTTCTGGACCACAAGGTCGACCGCAACGGTATTCTCCCCTCCGCGGGGAATGATGACATCCGCCCATACCTTGCTCGGCTCAACGAACTGCTGATGCATGGGACGTACGGTCGACGTGTACTGATGGATGACAGATTCCAGCGAACGACCTCGTTCGGCCATATCCCGCCGTATCCGCCGCAGCAACCGCTCATCAGCCTCGGTATCCACGAACACTTTGAGGTCCAGCTCCGAGCGCAGGGCCTCATCAGCGAAGATCAGGATTCCATCGAGAATGATCACCCGCCTCACAGTAAGAGGTCGGGTCCCGCTGCGAGTATGCGTCGAAAAATCGTACTGCGGTGCCTCGACGGCCTTGCCCGCCCGCAGCTTCTGGAGATGCTCGACAAGCAGTGCTGTTTCGAGGGAATCAGGATGGTCGAAATTGATGTCCGCCGGTGGGGCAGAACCGTATGCAGAGATGTCCCTGTAATACCAATCATGCTGAATGAGCAGCACATCATCTTTGCCGAGCTGTTCGATGATCTTGCGGGTGACGCTCGTCTTCCCCGAGCCGGAACCGCCGGCAATACCGATCACATAAGGGGTCTCCATGGCTCAAATATAGCCACATTTTCTTCGCCATCTTCAAACAGAGGTTGCGAAAAGTGTGATTTCTCTCGATAGTGAGGCGCGGTCACAGGACCCATTCGTTCGACAGGACAAGGACCAGGAGTGATCCCTCTCCCACCCATACCATTCCCCCTCCCCGCAGCAGGATATGCCGAGACCCACTACCGGTTCCGGTTCCTGCCGTCGGCTCTTCGGAAGCCTGAACCCGAGGTCGTTTTCGATGCGCCGCATCGGACCGATCCGGGATCTCCGCTGCCTGTGGTCATGCTCGTGAAAGATGCACATCAGCATCCTGCCGTCCTGCTGGGAGCGGACCTGACCGTGCTGCACCATGGCGTACCCGTGCATCGCGAGACGCTGATCCATCAGCCGATCCGGCTGATGGACGAATGGCTTTGGTCGATATTCGACGTCCGGTTGAACGATGTGTGTGGGTGGGTCGAGTGTGTGGTTCGATTCACGCTTTCTGCCCAGGGAAAGACCCGAACATACACGACACACAACTACAGGACGGCGTCCCATTCCCCGCTTCGCGTGTACCGGTCCAGAACCCCGCTGCCGTGCTTCCCTGGATTCCTGAACGGCGAGACGCACGCGCACTCGAGCTACACGTCTGACCAGGTCGAATTCGGACTTCCGCTCCGCCCGACACGATACCTCTCCCGTGCGCTCGGCCTCGACTATCTCTGCATCACCGATCATTCTTACGACCTTGACGATTCCCCGACATCCTACCTGGTGAACGACCCGCACCTGCGGAAGTGGAAAGGATTCCTGGCAGAAGCGGATGAATTGAACGATGACGGGAAAGGTCCCACCATCGTTCGGGGAGAGGAGGTCACCGTCCGAAACGCCGAAGGCCGGAATGTCCACTGCCTGGTCTACGGCGACCGCACATTCCATCCCGGAGCGGGCGACAGCGCTGAGAAATGGCTGCAGACCACAAGCGAGCTCTCTTCTGAAGAACTGATGGGGATCGTCTCTGGCGACGCTGGCGTCTTTGCTGCTCATATCGCGGATGACATCCCTTTTCTTCAGCGTTTGCTTCTGTGGAGGGGCAAGTGGTCCGAGCATGATATCTCCCATCGCAGACTCGATGGAGTCCAGTTCTGGAACGGAACGCAGGACGAAGCGATGGCCCGCGGCAAGCGCATGTGGATCAACCAGCTTCTGAAAGGACAGAGAAGCGTCTGCGTGGCCGGCAATGATGCACATGGTAACTTCAACAGATTCCTCCAACTCAGGGTCCCCTTTCTGCTGATGCACGACCGCGACCATCAGTTGTTCGGAAGGGTCCGAACGCTCGTGCACTCTGCGCTCAGGGATGAAGCCAGTATTCTCATCGCTCTCCGGAGGGGCCGTTCCGTGATGTCCGACGGCCCGGTCGCTGCTGTCTACAGCCCCGATGGGACGATGCTCATCGGTTCGTCCATCGCGTGTGGTGATCCCATCATTGTCAGGGCCGCCTCGACGCAGGAGTTCGGACCTGTCGAAACCGTTCGCCTCATGCTTGGCACTGCAGACTCGAATGACGAAGTCTGCCTGCATACATGGACACCCGGCGCGGACGAGTTCCGAAGCCCCGCGATAGAGATCCCCATAGGTACCAGGTATGTCCGGGTTGAGGCGACGACCAACGGCGGTGATGCCTATCACCGATCCCACCTCGCTCTGACCAATCCGGTGTGGGTTTCGGACCGGCCGTAGCTTGGAACCACGGACTTCTTTTTCTATTTTTCCTGTATGTCATATCAGCCGTGGGGCGCACCGACGCCCGTTCCGCAGGTCCCGACCCATCGCACAAGGCTCTGGCTCCACCTGCTTCTCTTCATCCTAACGTTCTTCAGCACCACGATCGCGGGGATCCTCTGGATCGATCCCTCGCTCGCGAGCGATCTTCGCTACTTCACTGTGGGCCTGCCTTACAGTATCTCGCTGATGTTCTTCCTGTCGGTCCATGAGTTCGGACATTACTTCGCCGCACGATATCACAAAGTGGATGTAACGCTCCCGTACTACATTCCCTTCCCGACATTCCCGCCGTTCAGCGCTCTATTCCTTAATTTCGGTACGTTCGGAGCGGTCATCCGCACCCGCAGTGTCGTACCGGACCGGAAGGCGATGTTCGACATCGGTGTTTCGGGTCCGATCGCAGGGTTCATTGCGAGCCTGATGATCCTGGCGTACGGCTTCCTGACGCTTCCGCCCCGTGAGTACCTGCTCGCCATCCATCCGGGCTATGATTTTCTGACGCAGACGATTCCGGGATCCGAGGGTCTTTCGCTCGCATTCGGGAATACGCTGTTGTACAGCGCCTTCGAGTCGATCTTCGCCTCATCGGCCGACTTCATCCCCCCGATGAGCGAGATCTACCACTATCCGTACCTGTGCGTCGGGTGGTTCGGGCTGTTCGTGACGTCGTTGAACCTTCTCCCGATCGGCCAGTTCGATGGAGGACATCTCATCTATTCGATGTTCGGAGAGAGGCACAAGCTGTATGCACGCTGGACCTTCTATGGACTGCTCGCACTCAGCGCTCCCTCCATTTCCGACATGGTCCTCAGGACATTGCTCGAATGGACCACGGGGGCAACGTATCCACAGCTTGTCCCGTTCGCGGAATACAGCTGGTCCGCATGGTTTCTCTGGGCGATGATAGCGCTGTACTTCGTAAAACTGTACCACCCCCCCGTCCCGGACGAGACCCCGCTTGACGAGAAAAGAATGAAGGTTGGCTGGCTGACCATCGCTATCTTCGTGCTGTCGTTTTCGCCCAATCCCTTCATGATCAGTTTCTGATGGCCTGCCTTCAGCGATGACGACCCGAATCCGCACATCGTCCCTTGCTGCATGCCTGCTGGCCCTTGTCTGGGGATGCGATCCGCAAGCGCCCGATCCGCTCGATCCCGGATATTCCGGACCCCTCCTGCGGGACCTTGTCCTCTCGGCAGCGACCGTGAACACAGACACTATCCTCGTCGGCGAGGAGCGTCTTCCGGACGATGTGATCACGATCCGGATCATAACTTCCGTCCGGCTGACCCGATGGGCCGGTTCTACCGACATTCCTGCAGTGGTACGTGACGGGTCGGGATCACGAATCACGTCAGAGGCACTCTTCCTCGACAATGGGGTCTACCCAGACCCTGCCCAAGGCGACAGTGTCTTCACCGGGATACTCTCGTTCAGTGTCGAGCGTTCGGTCGTTGGATTGTTCACAGTGGACATTGCTATCGCAGACGACAGCGGACTTCCCGGGAATTCACTTACCGGATCTGTCGTGCTCTTTCGCGCGAACCAGCCACCGGCCATCTCTGGCCTGCAGGCAGACACCATGGTGTCATTGTCGGGCGACGAAAGGATCCTCCAGCTTCGATTGACCGCATCGGATCCGGATGGCCTGTCCGATATCCATAGGGTCTGGTTCGCTTCGTATCGTCCCGACAGTGTTGCCTCATCGGGAAATCCATTCTTCCTGTTCGATGACGGTCTGGTCAATGGCATCAGCGGAGACCAAACAGCAGGTGACGGTGTCTACAGCCTGAAGATCGAGCTCCCTCCTACAGCAATGCTCGGAACGTACAGGTTCTCCTTCCGGGCGAGCGACCGTTCACGCGATTCGAGCAATGTCATCGACCACTTTCTGACGGTGGTGCCATGAGGACTCCGGCACTCATCGTGACAGCGGTCATCCTGATGCACGCGTGTGCACTGGGGCAGGCTGCGCGGACGTATCAGCTGAGCAACACCGGCACATCGGCACCTCCGAGCAATTCGATCAACGAGCTCGTCGTGGCAGGCGACACGCTCTGGGCGGGCACGTCGCGAGGACCGGCAATCCGTCTCTCATCCGGACAGACGTGGACGTCGCTCTCCCAGGTGCCGCCATTGAAGAGCGGCGGGGTCTCCGGCATCGCGGTCGACGGTGATCTCGTCGTGCTCTCCTATGCAACATCGACGGAACAGGATGGCGAGTTCCTTCCGACAGGCGACGACCTGTATCTCACCACGGACCGAGGGTCATCCTGGTCACTCATCCCTCAGCCCCTCGACGATGGTTCAGTCGACACCCTCACGTATGGTCTGAACCGTATCGCCTCGCTGAACATCACGACGAAGATCAACAATATCACGTACGATATAGCCGCCGGGAACGGGGCCATCTGGACCGCCAACTTCGCCGGCATGCTGCGACGATCGATGGACCTCGGCGTCACATGGGACCGTGTCATCCTGCCGCCTGACACGCGCGATTCGATCCGGCCGACGGACAGTCTCGACTTCGACCTCGCTCCCACGGGCGGACGCCTGAACCTGAGGGGCAACCTGAACCACCGTGTCTTTGCCGTCACGATCGCCGGCGACAGTAGCATCTGGGTGGGCACTGCCGGAGGCATCAATCGCTCCTCCGACGGAGGGATCTCCTGGAGGAAGTTCTCACACCAGAACCAGATGGAAGGGATAAGCGGCAACTTTGTCGTTGCCCTCAAGGAGCAGCAATGGGCAGGAGGCAGCCGCATGTGGGCAGCCACGGTGAATGCGGATGATCCGGACGAATTCCGGGGAGTGAGTTATTCGAGCGACAACGGAGAGACCTGGCGGACCGGGCTTGCAGGAGAGTTCGCTCATAACATTGCCTTCAATGATTCTATAGCATACGTGGCAACCGATGGTGGCCTGTTCCGCACCAGCGATGGAGGATCGACATGGCAGAGGTCGGGTGCCATCGCTGATCCTGTCTCGCATCAGCGGCTGACCTCTCCCCGTATCATCACCGTTGCGACTCTGGGTGATACGATCTGGGTCGGAGGTCCGGATGGGACAGCATGGACCATCGATTCTCCTGCCGAACCGTTCGGGACGAGATGGACCGTTCAACGGACCGCCGTCCCTCTCCTTCCCGAGGTCAGCACATACGCCTATCCGGTCCCCTTCTCGCCTGATGACGAGGTCGTGCGCATCAGGTATTCGACACCCCAACAATCATCCCGCGTAACGATCCGCATCGTCGACTTTGGTATGCAGCCTGTCCGAACCCTGATCGCGGACGCCTCCCGCGTGGGTGCGGAGGAATACGATGAGATCTGGGACGGCCGGACTGATGCGGGAACCAGAGTGGCGAACGGCGTCTACTTCTACCGTGTGGAATTCCCTGGCAGCGACCCGGTCTGGGGCAAGATCCTGGTGGTGCAATGAAGACACTCATCATTCATCTGTGCGTCATGGTTCTGGTGACCGCCAGCTCTGCGCAGGACGGACCAGGCGGCACTGCCGGCGCACCTTTCCGGTTGGGATCGGATGCCCGGTCGATCGGTATGGGCAATGCAATGATCGCATTGCCGCTTACGGACAATCCATCGATCGCGAATCCTGCCCTCCTTCCGTATCTGGTATCCCGGAGTGTCCTTACCGGCGCAGCCCTGCTGCCGCTGGATCGTTCCGTCTTTCATCTTTCGTACTCAACTCCCCTGCCCCCCTCTGCAGGGCTTGCGCTGAGCGTCGTCGGCGCGAGGGTCGGGGATATTCAGGGGCGTGACGTCAACGGCATGCCAACGGAATCCTACTCGACCGGTGAATATGCGTTCTCTCTGGGGTTCGGACTTCAACCAGCACCCGGATTCACCATCGGAGCTGCTGCGAAACTGTTCTATGCGCAGTTGCTGCCGGAAATGTCGAGCACAACGGTTGGACTTGATTTCGGAGCTTCCTATCTTGTATCCAGGGACGTCGCTGTTGCCATTGCGTTCAGGGACCTCAATTCGAAGTACCGGTGGGATTCAACGCCTGTCTATGGCCGCAATGGCAATAACACGGTCGACCTGTTTCCCAGGAGGTTCATCTTTGGTGCATCCTGGTCCCCTGCCGATCTTCCGTTCAAACTGGCAGCCGAAGGCGAGAGCATCTCGGGTGTCGTGTTGTTCAGGGCTGGTCTCGAGTACTCAATCCATCCCGGGATACACGTACGCGCAGGCTTGGATGGGCTCGAGCCTGACGGACAGACGGGAACGCGCCTGAGTCTTGGCGCGTCGATCGCAGGACTGGGTATCGTCTGGAATCCGTCCATCGACTACGCATTCCTGATCGAGCCCATGGTATATGCGGGAGCACATTTTCTCACGATCCGGTTCCATCTAGGCGAATGAAATTTCTCAGCACACTCGTTCTCATCGGCCTCCTTGCGGGGAGCATCGCTGCACAGGGGACATCCTCAGGCCTGAGCATCCTCAAAGTACCAACAAATGCGCTCCAGGCGTCGCTCGGCGCGGCAGCAGTCACGTCTCAGGGTTCGCCAAGCGCGGCGTCCCTCAATCCGGCGAGCATTGTCGTTGATGATCAGCGGCTGTCCATCCACTTCACACATACCTCATGGTTCGAAGGGATCTCCGCACAACATCTCCTGGTCTCCCTTCCGACACCGTTCGGACGGTTCTATCTCCGCACCGGCATGAGCAGCATTCCCGACATCGAGGTCAGAACTCAGCCCGGACCTCCGGCAAGCACCTTCAGCGCCCGCACGGCTGTTTTTGGGGCTGGTTGGGGAACTTCGCTGACGGACGGAATCGTTTTGGGAGGAGCTGCATCCTACTATTACGACCGGCTCTACGATGTCGAAGCGACCGGCCTGGCTGGTTCGATAGGTCTGCTCGCAACAGGATTGATGGAGCAATTGACCATCGGGGCTTCGGTAACGGACCTGGGGAGCGTCTCCGGCTACAAGGGAACGACTTCTGACCTCCCGACACGGGTCACGGTAGGTGCAGCATATGACCTGCCCTTGGGTGACTTCACCTTCGTGCCGGCCATGTCGTACCAGAGCGTGCGTTCCGGAGCATCCGGCATCCATGCCGGTGGGAGCATAAGCTACGCATTTCTGACGGTGAGAGGGACGATACGGACCGGCGAGACCGCACAATTGGGCTCGGTCGGAGCATCGGTGAGCTATCAGGGACTGGCAGTCGAATATGCCCTTGTTCCGTTCGCGTCCGGATTAGGAAGCGGCCATTTCATAAGTGTCGGGATACATCTATGAGCAAGCAAGAAAAGCAAACGAAAGCGAACCAGAAAGCTGGAATCCGTTCCGCCAGGCTCGGAGGCCTCATTCTCGTCGCAATAGCGGTCATTCCGCTTGTGACAAGCCTCGACCTCTTCTCCGGCTCGGCTGGTTCATCCACGAGTGACATCGCCTGGGTCGAATTGGACGAGGGTATCAGACTTTCCAATGAGACCGGAAAGAAGATCCTGGTCGATGTCTATACGGACTGGTGTACCTGGTGCAAGGAGATGGATTCTGATGTCTATACGTCGTCCGCCGTCCTTGCCGAAATTGAAAAACATTTCATCCCGGTCAAGCTGAACGCCGAATCGAATGAGACCGTCACCTTCAAGGGATCTTCCATGACAAAGATCCAGTTCTCACAGGCCGTCGGCGTCACGGGATTCCCCAGCACATTGTTCGTTGACGCGGCCCAGGAACCGATAACACTCGTCCCCGGATTTGTGCCAGCAGAGCGATTTACCGTTATCCTCAGATACATTGGCGAGGAGCATTACAAGACGACACCATTCCAGTCTTACTTGTCGCAGCAACCTTCAAGTAACTGACAGATAAGGGCTTGGCCGTGTTGCGCTATACGCCCGTCAGGTCATCAGCACCCCTCTCTTCTCCTCCCTCTTCGGGTCCGGATTCCCTCATATCATGACTGTCAGTGGCTTCACCTTCATTCGGAACGGCATCACGTTCGACTATCCTTTCCGCGAGTCCATCCTGTCACTTCTTCCCCTTGTGGACGAATTGGTCATTGCCGTTGGCAGGTCGGAGGATGAGACACTTTCTGCCATCAGGTCCATCCCTTCGGAGAAGATCAGGGTCATCGAGACAGTGTGGGACGAGTCACTTCGTTCGGGTGGCCAGGTTCTCGCCCAGCAAACGAACATAGCATTGCAGGAGATCAGAGGTGATTGGGGGTTCTATCTCCAGGGCGACGAGGTCCTTCACGAGAGCGACACAGATGTCATCCGTAAAGCTTTATCCCGCTATAGTCAAAGCCATAACATTGAAGGACTTCTATTCAATTATCTCCATTTTTATGGAGCCTATGATACGGTCGGTGATTCGAGAAAGTGGTACCGAAGGGAGGTTCGGATCATCAGGAATGGAATCGGGATCGAATCCTGGGGGGACGCTCAGGGATTCCGCCGGAGCGGAAAGAAGCTTCGGGTCGCTCACATCCCTGCCCGGATCTTTCACTATGGCTGGGTGAAGCCTCCTGAGGGACAGCGGAAGAAGCTATCGAGCTTCCATAAGCTCTGGCATACCGACGATTGGGTAGATCGTGAGATGGGTTCCGAGGGGACGTACATCTATGCTGACGGTGGCAGGCTTTCCCGCTACGATAGTACGCACCCCACCGTCATGGCGCAAAGGATCAGGAATGCAGGCTGGCCATTTGACAGAGAGCTGTCAAATGCCAATGTGTCTCTCAAGGACAGACTTTTGAACTGTATCGAGGATACGGCGGGTTGGAGGATCGGCGAATACAAGAACTACGTGCTAGCGGACACATTCAAGGCTGAAGCCTAACTACTGATATTCAAAGACATTATCGCCCTCCATCTTCTGTTGATTCGACTCCCTCTCCTCGGCTCTCAGATACGATCAATGCAATGAACATATAGGTCATCGGGAGTATGATCGGATCTGTAAAGAAGATGCCGGTCATCCCGCTCATGAAGATCGAGACCAGGGCCAGGCCGTTCCCCATCAGGATCCCCCCTTTCGCACGTCGAAAGACAAGCCAGAGGGGCACGACCATCAGCAGAACATAGCACAATGCGGCCAGAATGCCGCTCTCCATGTAGATCTGCAGCGTATCGTTGTGCCACGAGGCCACTCCGGGATCATTCAGCCCTACGGCAGCTGGAAAGATGCTGGAAAAGGTTCTTGTGCCAAATCCGATGAGAGGATGTTCCCAACCCATCCTCAGAGCCTCCTGCCATATGATATCCCTGTTTGTAAGCCCGCCAGACCCGAGAAAGACCGTCATAATCCTCTCCCGGAGGGGGACATACGCAGCGATCGCTGCTGCTGCTGCTGTTCCTAGCCCTGCGAGCAATGCACGTTCCCTCATGACGCCAACAGCGAGGACCAACATCCCCGCCATGAGCCAGTGAATCCGGTTGAACGTCAGTAGTATCCCCAATAGCAATATGCCCAGCGTTGCATACCAGACCCATGTCCTGCCAAACACGCGCTCAGCGCGTCCTATCCCCAGTACAAGCCCCAAAATGGCTGTCAGATACATCCCTAGCGTGTAATATCCTGATGTTATCGATGTCGCCCGATGAAAAAAACCTCCGGCATAGACGACAACGCCAATCAGTGAAGCGGCTATCGCACCGGCGATGAGAACCCTGATGAGAGATTCAAGGCGCCGTTGAGACAGGTCTTCAAACAGCCACAGAAGAGCGAATGGCAGTACATAAAAAGGCAGTTCTGTGCGAAGGCTGGTGATGCTTGCCCCCGGATCTACGGAAAAAATGATGGACATGACCCGGGCCAGAGCAAGGAGCGGTATCGTCAGGTCGAGGAGGGTCTGGCTCCAGACCCATCCGCTCCTCGTTCGGATCCTATCGGCCAGAAAGAGGACGATGATCGCGATGGTGGATGCCTGCGCAAGTGCTGTCGAGAGCATTCCTCCTGCCGCGAGCAGAAAAAGGAATGACCAGCCGATCCGACGCTCCAACGGCAATCCTCTGAGGAGGTCCTGATACATCGTCCAGACCATCACGATCGCCCTTTTTCTTGCGTCTTTGACTCCAGCCGGTCGATCGCGGCGGCGATGTTCTCCACAGGGATATCCTTTACCGCCGCTCCATTCTCGTCGAACACGGACTCATAGCTTACGCCAACAGGGGACCATTCCGAGAAATCGATCAGCGAAGAGTAGAATCCCACCAGCGGTGTGTCTGTAGCGCAGGCAATATGGACCAGAGAGGTATCGGGCGAGACGAGATACCTTGCCCTTCGGATGAGGGACACCATGTCCATGAATGGCGCACTTCCCTCCTGTGGATACTGGTGGACGCGCCGATGTCCGACCGCTTTGCGAATGCTCGAGATACGATCGATCTGGTCCGGACTTCCGACCAGGACCACACTTTTCTGTTTTTTTTCAGCCAGGTATCGGGCGACCCGCACGATCTGGTCCGGAGACGGATCACGACGTTTCTCGCCAGCCGACATATTCAGCACGACCATATCCCCCCCGTCTCGGCCAGATATCATCCCTCGGTCCATCAGGAATGATGTCACCCTTTCCTCCGAGCTGCTGTCAGGCAGGATCTCATACCGAAGATCAGGTCTGCCCCACGCAGCCCCGAAAACTGCTGCACAGTAAGCATCAAGCAGGTTCACCATATGAGTCCTGCCCTTGCCGAGTGAGAGCATTCTGTTGAAGTAGAAACCGTATTTTTCCGCTCCCTGTCCGACTTTCAGACCCTGAGGTGCGATGACATTGGCGAGGATACCTCCGGTCGATGTCCGGTTCATGATGAAGTTCAGCACAAGATCGTAACCGACGGCTCGTGCGCGCAGAAGGGAGAACGCGACCTTCGAAAGGGAACCCGTGACAACGTGGATATTGTCGACACCGGGCAGATGGCGGGCCAGTTGAGCATTCGAAGCGCTCGCGGCCACGTCGATGCGCGCCTTCGGAGCCAGGACCCTCAAATGACGAGTGATCGGTGATGTCACGACCATATCGCCGAACCTGTCATATCGCAGGACCAGGATGGAACGGATCCCAGAGAGGTCTACAACGCCGGTTGAGATCTGGTTCCTGAACACTCGTCCCAGCACCGGGTACGTGATGCTGTGCCGCAAGAACCACTCCATTCTTTGCAGCCTGTTCATCTCTTCTTCACCGGTGCGCGTCGTTCAGACCGTGCGTGAACTGCCAGAAGGTCTTCCAGCGCCCCGAGGACATCATCAGGCACGATGCTGCGAAGAGAATCCTCCTCTGAGATCAATGCTCTGTGGGGTGCTCCGTACGGTTCCCAGATCTTCAGGGAGGAATCCGTCTGGATGTACAGGACAACACTCGGAATGTGAAACGCAGCTGCGAGATGAACGACAGCCGTATCCGGTGTGACAATGGCGCCCATCTCCCGGATGGTCGAAGCGAACTCCTGAAAGTCGGCCGTCGGCGGCAGCATGCGCACGTCGGACATTGAATCGATGATCGCTCGGGCGAATGCCTCATCCTTCGGGGAGGATACGACGACCACAGGAATGTCGGGAAAGCGGGATCTGATGCCTTTCAGAAGTGCCCTGTAGTTGGGAACGCCCCAGAACCTGGCGGGACTTCCCGCAGAGATATTGACGCACAGCGGCCGCTTGCCCCGGAGCCCCTCAGAGACCATCATGCGATGCGCGCGCTGCCGTGCGGATTGTCCCGGCTCATACACGATGCTCAGATCCTCGCGGTCGGGATCGATGCCAAACGGCCGAAGCAACTCGGCGATCCGCCGGACAATATGGACATTCTTGCGGGAGAGCAACGGGACGGTCACATCATATGCATAGGCATTTGCCTTCTCGATGCCGATCGTCCAACGAGCTCCTGAGAACAGGCACAGAAGGGTCGATGTCGCTGATGGATTGTCCATCAGATCGACCGCTACATCATACTGTTCACGTCTGAGCATCCGGAGCAGCGCGATGATGGACCACAGGTTCTTCCGGTACACCCACCGCTTCCCGAGAAACGGAATTCCGTCGGCTGCCATGACGTTGTTCGTGCTGACAAGGATATCGAGCGTGATATCCGGCAACCGGCGTTTCAGGGTACGGATAAGGGGAGTTGACACGAGCACATCGCCGATCCTATCCTGACGTATGAGAAGTGCTCGTGCATGCCGGAGGTGTTCAGGAGCAGGAGGAGCCGCGCGTCTCCGGACAAGACCGGAAAGCCCTCTGATGACAGCACGACGGATTCGATGCTCAGCGGATTTTGCGACGCCCTGCGGTGTCATTACGTTCCGGGCGCATCCTTGGCGAATTGGAGGGAGTGGAGCCGCCTGTACACACCCGATGCATTTCCCATCAGGCCGGCGTGGGTACCGGACTCGACGATCCTGCCGTCCTGCAGGACCAGGATGCGGTCACAATGGGAGATCGTGGAGAGCCGGTGTGCGATGATGAATGAGGTCCTCCCCTCGAGCAATCTATCGAGCGCATCCTGAACCAACTGTTCGGACTCGCTGTCGAGTGCTGAGGTCGCCTCGTCCAGGAGCAGAATGCGCGGATCACGGAGAAGGGCCCGTGCGATCGCGATCCGCTGTCTTTGACCACCTGAAAGCTGAGCTCCCCTCTCCCCCACCTCTGTATCATATCCTTTGTCCAGCGAAGTTATGAAATCATGCGCATTCGCCGCCCGTGCAGCAGCGACGATGTCCTCGTGGCCCGCTTCAAGCCTTCCGTACCGGATGTTCTCCGCGATCGTCCCGGAGAACAGGATCGTGTCCTGCGGTACGATGGCCAGGGACGACCGAAGGTCGACAAGGGATGCTTCGCTGACGTCCTGTCCGTCGATGAGGATGGTCCCTTTTGACGGCGCATAGAACCTCGGTATCAGGCCGATCAGGGAGCTTTTCCCAGCGCCGGACGGACCGACGAGGGCTATCTTCTCGCCGGGCCTTGCCTCGAACGAAATATCACGGAGGGCGACAACTCCGCTCGGGTAGGAGAAGGTCACTTCCCTGAACTCAACCCGGCCCTCCCGAACGGCGAATGTACCCTGTCGACCCGTTTCTTGTTCACGCTCCTGGTCGATGATCTCGAAAATGAATCCGGCAGAGACCAGCGTCTTCTGTATCCTGGCGACACTCTCTCCCAACGCCTTCACAGGTTTTGCGAGATTGATCATCAGGATAAGGAAGAAGATCATGGTGTCGATAGCCATGACTCCCTGAATGAACAGGTAGCCAGAGAAGACGACAAGCAGAGAGGCGGCGGCTGTATTGAAGAACTCGTTCGTCGGGCTCAGCAGTGAGATGACCCGCACGATCTTCATCGAATAGTGATAGTTCGACGCGACCTTGGTCGTGAATGCGGCCCGTTCATGAGGTTCACGAGTGAAGGATTTCACGATGCGGATGGCCGATATCTTCTCCTGAAGGAAGGATGTGATATCAGCCAGCGTGTTCGTGAGCTGCGTGCTGAATCGTCTGATCCTGTCCCCGAATGACCTCGAGATCTGTCCGGAGATCGCAAAGACCAGGATCGTGACCACGGTCAGCTGCCAGCTGGTAAAGAAAAGGGCCGTCGCAAACACGAGCGTATAGATGAGGTTCTGAGCTATCTCGACGATCAGGTGAAGGGATTGCTCGAGGTTGTTGACGTCGTTGGTGATGCGGGACATGATCGTGCCGGTCCGCTGGCGGTCGAAGTATTTGATCGGGAGGGCAACCACCGTGTCGAACAACTCTCCACGGACCCGCATCAGCAGCTTCTGCTGGACGGAGCTCATCAGATATTCCCGCACAAATACGAACACCGATTTGACGGTGATGACCACGAGTACCGCCCCGGCGAAGCCGAAGATCATGTGAAGCGCGGCATCTTTCCCCTCAATAGGAATGACGCCAAAGTTCATGTCACGGATGGTCAGCGGGATCTCGATGAGAATGTCCGCACCCGCACGCACCTGGTCGGAGATCGTCTGGAGAACGTCGAAGAGTGTCGCGATAAGATAGGCCGACAGAGCATCAGCCCCTGACATGATGGCGACAGCTATCAAACCGCCAGCTATGCGGGCCTTGTAGATCTTGAAATACCGCAACAACCGAACGAAGATAGCGCCGGGAGTGATCATGCTGTCACACTAGGGCTGTTGCCTGCCGGAAGGGATCGCCGTGCACTCGCCGCACTGACAGAGGGCGCGGAGGGTGCCCCACGTGTAGATGCCGGTTGCATGTCCGTCCTTCCACGTGAGCTGCAGCGCATAGTGGCCGACAGGTTCGGCCTTGACCAGTTCGTATTTTCCCGGGAGTTCGGGCTGTGGAGGGGGTGTGTAGGATTGAAACAGGACCGATTCTCCTTTGCAGCCCGCACATGGACATTCGTCGCGCAGCGTTCGCAGGGAAAGGGGTCCGCCGTGTCCGTCCGACCACTCGATGGTGAGCGTTGCGTGGTCCTTCAGCCGTATGGTCGTTGGGTGGTAAGGCATGGACATGAAAAAAGGACAACCTGTGGGATTGCCCTTTCAGGGACCGGGGTCCCGTGGTGGACCGTACCGGGATCGAACCGGTGACCTCCACAATGCCATTGTGGCGCTCTCCCAAACTGAGCTAACGGCCCAACGCTTGTCCGTTCATTGCGGACCTCTATCGACCTCCCGTCCCCATGACCGGGACGGTTTGTGCATCCCGCAGATTTGAAAGATACCGCTCGATCGCAGGAATGTCAACGAAATTGATTCGGCGGTGATTACTCGCTATGTTCTCTCATGCGCTTCGCACGTGCTACCATACGCCGGTTCGGTCCGCTTTTCGTCGTTCTCGCAACCGGGATCTCGGGACTCGTCTGCATGTCGTGCGAGGATGAAACGACCGGACCCGGGATATCCGACGTCGTCTTTCCTGACTCAGGCGTCAGCTATTCTCAGCATGTCGATCTGCTCTTTCAGCAATCCTGCACGACGAGCCGGTGTCATGGAGGTGTGGACCCGGCTTCTCAGCTCAATCTCGAGTTCCCGTCCTATCGGGCTCTGATGGACCATCCGCAGAGGCTTGTCCTGCCCGGAGACGGCGCGAACAGTCTTCTCATCCTCCGTCTGAGAGGTGAGGTCGGCGAGCGGATGCCGCTCCGATTGCCACCCCTGAACGACAATCAGATCGATGGTATCCGCACGTGGATCGATGAAGGCGCGATCAATAACTGATCGTCCCTTCAGGACGGGTCGGTCCTGACATCCTTCCCCCACTGCAGCTTTCCGCGAAGCACATCAAAGTAGCGGGAACCCTCCCGCTTCACCAGAAACGTTCCATGCTCCGACCGTTTCACCTCGACGGAGGCAGGCACTTTCAAGAGCGCCGACGGCTGACCATCGGCGGTCAGCTGCAGACGTGCAGGCGCATCCGAGACCTTCAGTGTAACTTTCGATGTTTCCGGCAGGACGACTGGTCTGGCAGTGAGCGTATGCGGACAGATGGGACTGATCATGATCGCCTTGGTCTGCGGCGGAAGGATAGGTCCTCCGTTGGACAGCGCATAGCCGGTCGAGCCGGTTGGTGTGGACACAATGATGCCGTCACCCGTGAATGTCGCTAGATACTGGCCATCGACCCACGTTTCGACGTGCATCACCCTGGACGATTGTGTCAGGTCCAGAACGATGTCGTTCAGCGCTGTATATCCACTCCCCAGCCCCTTTCCCAATGCCTGAAGGCGCATGCGGGGTTCCACGGTGTACCGCCCATTCAGGATCTCATCCAGGCACTGGTCTATCTCATTCATCTGGACCTCCGCCAGGAACCCAAGCTTTCCCAGGTTGACGCCAAGGATAGGGATCTCCGTTCCGTCCAGGAGGCGGGCAGTCTCGAGCATGGTCCCGTCCCCCCCGAGCGAGATCACGATATTGCACGTTCGAAGCGCCTTCTGTGGGCCAAAACTGCCCGATGTCGTGTACGAACGAATGAACTTTCGGGAGAGGACAGACCTGAGGCGGGCATCGACGACATAGGGAATCCGTCGTGATACCAGGCCTTCGAGTACCTGTTGCAGCACGTCAGGAAGGACCCGCTTTCCCACGTTTCCAACAATGCCGATCTTCATGACGGACCTGTCGTCGATTGATCCTTCTTGCCTGCCTCATCCACATAGTTCAGCTTCAGCTCGCGGAGGACGTTCGTCAGAAAATGGTCCTCTTCTTTTGTGAGATTTCCGTGCGTCCGCGCCTTGAGCATTTCGAGAAGGTCTATCATGGCTTGTGCCTGCTCAAGGTCCTTCTCGATCGCATCCGTCATGGGATTTTTGATCTTCCCGAGATGCTGCATACACGCGCCCTGGAACATGATCACCAGCTGAGCGAAGAGGGCGGCATTCTTCTCTTCATTCATGATGCAGTTCCTTTCTGTGTTCGGTATCGCAGCTTGACATACTTGATGAACACTGCATACGATGACAACACGGCTATGACCAGCCCTTCGAAGCCATCCATGAATCCTGCCCTGAGAAGGTAGTCCCGAAGGAAGCGAATCCCGGGAGCCAGCAGGATCCTCCAGAGCGGAGCCGTACGGCCTCGTCCCTGATACTCCCTTGCCGTGATCTCCGTGAAGTATTCGATCTGACGAAGATGATCGGAGATCGAATCGTAGCTGTAATGAAGGATATCCCCCGCCAGCTTGACGGCTGGCATCCGGCCAGCGGAGGGCCGGAATTCGTCATGCGGATTGATCCCCGTCCACTCACCAGCGGATCGGCGGAACAACCTGACCTTCTCATCAGGATACCATCCCCCATGCCTGATCCACCGGCCGCAGTACATCGTGAGCCGGTTCATGGCATACGCGTCATGGTCCCAGTTCCCGAGCGTCTGTTTGATGGACGACCGGAGCTGGTCGCTCAGCGCCTCATCCGCATCGAGCGAGAGGATCTGGTCGTTCGTGCAGCAGGACAGGGCATAATTCTTCTGTTGAATATGCCCTTCGAATGGGTGCTCGATGAATCGGGCTCCGTACGCCCGTGCGATGCGCGCCGTCCCGTCGGTCGAACCCGAATCAACGATGACGATCTCCTGTGCGACACCTACGAGAGAACTGAGGCACCGCTCGAGTTTCTTCTCCTCGTTCAGCGTGATGATCGCGACAGAGAGCGGAAGCATGGTCATGTCTGTACGATGACGATGTTCACGAGCTTGTTGGGCACAACGATCCGCTTGACGATGCGGCCCGTCCCTATATGGCGGACCATGGCCTCATCCCCGAGAGCGATCTTCTCAAGCTCCTCTTTCGGCGTATCCACCGGGACGGTGACCTTTGAGCGCACCTTTCCGTTCACCTGCAGGATGACTTCGACGTCTTGCACTGCGAGCTTTCGTTCATCGTACTGCGGCCATGGGGCGCAGGCAAGCGACTCTGCATGTCCCATGTTCTTCCAGATCTCCTCGGCAATGTGAGGAGCGAACGGGGCGAGCAACAGGATGAATGAGGACATCATATCTGAAGGCAACACGGAGCGCTTCATGGCTTCGTTCGTGAAGATCATCAGCTGGGAGATGGCAGTGTTGAACCTCAACTGTTCTATATCTTCGCCAACCTTTCTGATTGTCTGGTGAAACACCCTTTCAAGGTCCGCATCAACCATCCCCTGTCCGATCACGGGATTCAGGGAGCCCTCCTCCGTCATGTACAATCGCCATACCCGATTCAGGAACCGGAAGACCCCCTCCACTCCCTTCGTGCTCCAGGGCTTCATTTCCTCGAGCGGCCCGAGGAACATCTCGAACAGGCGGAAAGCATCCGCTCCGTACTGGTCGACGACATCGTCCGGATTGACCACGTTGCCCCGTGACTTCGACATCTTCCTGGAATCCTCGCCGAGGATCGTTCCCTGATGCCGGAGCTTCAGGAACGGCTCTTTCGAGGAGACGAATCCGAGGTCGTACAGGACCTTGTGCCAGAACCGCGCATACATGAGATGGAGCACAGCATGTTCGGCGCCGCCGATATAGAGCGACACGGGGAGCCAGCGCCGCTCCTTGTCCGGATCGATGAAGGACCGATCGTTCCCGGGATCGACGAAGCGCAGATAGTACCAGCACGATCCCGCCCACTGCGGCATCGTATTCGTCTCCCGACGGCCCTTCATCCCTGTGCGAGGTTCGGTGATCTCTACCCACTCACGTGCAAGGGCCAGCGGCGACTCCGTCGTGCCGCTCGGCTGGAATTTCTCGAGCGGTGGCAGCGTCAGCGGAAGAGCCTCCCATGTCTCTATCGTCCCATCCTCCAGGTGCACAATGGGGATCGGTTCACCCCAGTAGCGTTGACGTGAGAACAACCAGTCGCGAAGCCTGTAGGAGATGCCCGCCTTGCCTATGCCCCTGGCGGTAAGCCAACCGATGATCCTCTCCTTTGCCTCGGGAGTGCGCAGACCGTCGAGTGATAGCGAATCGTTCGACGAGTTCACATTCACTCCTTCGCCGACGAAACACTCCCCGTCGCCCTGTCCCGCATCGACGACCGTTCGGATCGGGAGTCCGAAAGCGGTCGCGAACTCGTGGTCGCGTTCGTCATGAGCCGGAACGGCCATGATGGCCCCTGTCCCATAGCTCATGAGCACGTAGTCGGCGATCCAGACCGGGATCTTCGACCACGTGGCAGGGTTGACCGCCCATCCACCGGTGAACACGCCTGTCTTCGACTTGTCTGCTCCGCGTTCCAGCTCGGTCTTCAGGGCAGAATCCTTTCGATACCGCGCGACGGCTTCAGCCTGCTCCGGTGTCGTCATGACATCCACCACGGGATGCTCAGGCGCCAGGACCATATATGTCGCACCAAACAATGTGTCGGGCCGTGTTGTGAACACACGAAGCCTCAGATCCGGATGCCCATCGAGCTGAAATGCGATCTCCGCTCCCACGGATTTCCCGATCCAGTTCCGCTGCTGGTCGAGCGTGGACGTCGGCCAGTCGAGGTCTTCTGCGTCCCTGAGGAGACGCTCTGCATATGCCGTGATGCGCATCATCCACTGTTTCATCGGCCGACGCTCGACAGTGTATCCCTTCTCGGTCCATTCCGGCACTTCTTCGTTCGCAAGGACCGTCCCCAATCCCTCACACCAATTCACTGGGATCTCAGCGATGTATGCGAGGCGGGCCTTGGCCAGCACGTCATGCTTCTGCTTCCTGGTGAAGCCGTTCCATGTTTCGGCACTGAACGTATCGAAACCGGGTATTCCGGCACTTCCATTCCGGGAGAGCTCGCCGACAAGGTCATCGATCGGATGCGCTTTCTCATCCCGTGGATCGAACCATGACCCATACAATTGCAGGAAGATCCACTGCGTCCATCTGTAATACCCGGGGTCTGTGGTGTTGACCTCCCTGTCCCAGTCGTAGCTGAGCCCGAGGCGCTTGATCTGCCGGCGGAACGTACTGATGTTCTTTTCGGTCGTGATGCTCGGATGGATGTTCGTCTGCATGGCGTACCGCTCTGCGGGGAGGCCGAATGCGTCCCATCCCATCGGATGGAGCACATTGTATCCCTTCATGCGGTAGTAGCGGCTGACGATGTCAGTGGCCGTGTACCCTTCAGGATGGCCGACATGGAGGCCGGCTCCGGAGGGGTACGGGAACATGTCGAGGATGTAGATGCCGGGTTTGGCGGAATCGTCGGCGGTGCGAAAGGTCTTCCGGGCGTCCCAGTAGTCTTGCCAGGACCTTTCGATCGAAGTAAAATCATACGTCATGGGAGGCGTGCAACCAGGATGGTGTCAGAATATCCTGCATAGTACCAAAAGAACGAAGGAAGTGCAACGAGCAGACGGGGAGGGCGGGAAGGAACGTCAGACCATCTTCAGAACGACCAGGGTCATATCATCGGACTGTTCATGCCCCTTCACATGAGCCCGGACCTCGCCAACGACGGCATCGATGATCGCCTGGCTCGACGTGTTCTTCGACGCGCGCACCACCTCGAGCATGCGCTCCTCGGTGAAGTCGGTACCGGAGGCGTCCATTGCTTCGCTGATACCATCCGTGTACATGAAGAGGACGTCTCCCGTGTCCATACGCACGAAGCCTTCCTCATAGGGAGTTGTCGTTTCGAACACCCCAAGGATCAATCCGCCTTTGTCGAGCAGGACAACATCTCCGTTCGACCGAAGGAGGATGGGCGGATTATGCCCTGCATTCACATACCGGAGCGTGTGGTGTTCCGTGTCCAGGACCGCCCAGAAGAACGTGATGAACTTGCTGCCGCCCCTTGTGTTCGAGGATGCGATATTGTTCATGCGTCCAGTGATCGTCGACAATGATTCCTGCGACGGAGCCAGAGCACGCAACGCAGCCTGTATGTTCGCCATGAGCAGGGCAGCCGGTGTGCCTTTCCCGGATACGTCTCCGATCGCGATCACGAGTTCGTTCTCCGACCGCTGGATGATATCGTAGTAGTCCCCTCCCACTTCGCGGGAGGGAATGTTGAGAGCCGCCAGGTCGAGTGTTGGAACATTGGGGAGCGTGTCCGGCAGGAGACCCTGCTGGATCTCCCGGGCGATGAGCAATTCATCCTCCATCCGCTGCTTCTCGATGGCCTCCTGGAACAGGCGGGCATTCTCGATAGAGATGGCAGCCAGGTTCCCGATGGAGGACAGGAACTCCAGGTCTCCGGGCGCATAGTCCCCGCCCTGCAGCCGCTTTCCGACAAGGATCAGGCCGCTCGTCTTTCCCTGTGCGTGCATCGGGACCACAGCGATGAAGCCGAGTTTGAGGAGAGCGACGGCGGAAGGCCTGTAGTGTCCTTTCTTTGTGAGCGCCGAAAGCTCGGCGGGGCTGCCGAGGTCGCACATGCGTAACAGCACCTCTGCGAAGGCGGACTCATCCGTCCCCCGTGACGTAATGATATCCATGCGCCCGTCGCGCATCAAACAGATAGCATACTGGCGAACGCCGATCTGCCCCATCAGCGCAAAAGAGATGAGCCTGATGACCTTGTCGTGATCGAGGCCTGTATTGAATTCCCTGCTCAGGTCGAACAGAGTGTTCAGCTCCTGCACCTTGCGGTCCAGGTTCCGGTTGGCGTCGTACACTTTCTGGATAATCAGGGCCTTCTCGATGGCAGCGCCGGAGAGGTCGACCAGCGACGCGATGAGCGCCCTGTCATCCTTCGAGTACCGGGCTCCGCTGAGCCTCTCCCCCAACCCGAGAAAACCGACCACATGGTCACGGGACATGACGGGAACCAGCAGTCTGACGCCCATCTCGAACAATTCCCGTCGCCAGGGAGTGCTCGCCTTCAGGGACAGCTGCATAGCAGAAGGGTGCCTGAGCGGGATGTCGATCGTCCGGGACGGTTCGGCGAGGTCGAATCCTTTGGTGAGCTGAAAGCGGTATGCGGTCTTCTCCGTGCGGGCGAGGATAAGCCCTCGTGCCGTCAGCATCTTCCCCATCAGGGTACGGAGGACGGTCGCGAGGATAAAATCAAGGTCGTGCGAACTATTCACGACCCTGCTGAACTCGAACAGGGGGAGCAGCTCAGATCTGATAGTTCGGGAGGGCATCAGAAGGCGCGCTGCCAGGCATGGGAAGGTCAGACCGCCCCAGAGCGGTACTTGACGAGCGTGACCTCGTTCGGTTTGCCGGGCACAATGGCATACTCGACCTTGTCCATGAGCCGGCGCATGAGGTAGACTCCGAGTCCTCCTCGGCGGAACTCGGTCAGATGTTTCCGAAGATTGGGAGGTTCGATCCCTTCCGGGTCGAACGGTTTGCCGCTGTCCAGAATATGGATGGAGAAGGTCTTTCCTTTCGGGCGGATCTCGATACGGATCTCGCCAGTGGCCGCTCCCCCATACGCATGCTTGATGATGTTCGTGCAAGCCTCATCGACGGCGAGGACGATGTTCGACACATCGTCATCATCGAATCCGAACTCTCGGGCGGCGGATTCGACGAATCCGCGGACGGACTCGAGTTGTCCCGTATCACTGCGGATCGTGGTGGTCAGAGTATGTTTCGTCGACCGGGGCATGAGATCAGCCGTTCAGACTTCCGAATTTCCGGATCGCTTCTTTCTCATCCTTATAGATCTCGTAAAGGATGGGGAAACCGAGGAGGTCGAACACGTTGAACACCTTGGGTGACATGTTCGCCAGCTTGATGTCCCCGTTGTTCTTCCTGACATCCTCGATGTATGCCATGAAAACGCCGAGCCCGGCGCTGCTGATATAGGCGAGGTCTCTGAAGTTGACGACAATGTTGTACTTCTTCTCCTCCATCAGCGACTGGAACGCTGATTCAAGCTCGCCTGCCGTGTGTGCATCGAGATAGCCCTTGAGGTCGATGATGCTGACCCCCTCGCCCAATCGATGCTGGACTTTGAACTCACTCATACGACGGTCTCCTTCTTGTTCCTTCGAAATCTCCCGTGAGCTGATCCCGGTTTTTCCCTCTCCGGGGCTGGTCCGGTCCATTTGATGACGACGAGCGTTCTGTCGTCCTTATACGCCGTTTGCCCTACAAAGGTTCGGACCGAGGAGAGTATCCTGTCCTTGATCTCTTCAGCCGTCAGGTCACGCGACGCACTGATGACCTCAAGAAGCCTCTCGTATCCGTATTCGGTATCCGACTGATCCCGGGCCTCCGTGATGCCATCCGTATACAGAACACAGACATCACCCTGTTCAAGCTCAATATATTGTTCTTCTGTTGCACCTTCAAAGATGGAGTCGTTCGTCATGCCGAGCCCGACACCTCCGGGGCGAAGAAGGTCTGCGCCCTTCGCATGGGCATGGACGACCGGACAGTGGCCTGCCCGCGCTATCAGCAAGGAGGCCCGCCGGAGGTCGAGAATGCCATACACAAGACTGACGAATGACTTCCGCTCGAGGCTTCCCTTCAGAGCCTCGTTCGACCGTCTCAGGACCTCTTTCGGAGATGAAAAGACCTTCGAGAGTGACAGTATGATACCCTTCACCTCGGCCATGTAGAACGCGGCAGACACACCCTTGCCCGAGACGTCTCCCACCGCGATCGCCCATTGATCATCTGACAACCTGACGATGTCATAGTAGTCGCCACCGACCTCCATCGAGGACTCCGACATCGCTGCGAACTCAACATGCGGCAGCTGCGGAAGCGACTGTGGGAGCAACTGTCGCTGCATGCGCTGCGCCACGAGCAATTCCTGCTGGAACCGCTCCCGCTCTATCGATCGTGCGATCAGTCGTGCGTTCTCGAGGGCTATCGTGACGTGATCCCCGAAGGACGTCAGAACATCGATATCATCCTTGTCGAAGCCATGTTCCATCGACTTCGCTGCATGCAGGATCCCGATGATGCCTTGCTGCGAGAGGAGCGGGATGCTGACAAGCGATCCCCGCAGAATGCCGAGATCCTTCAGCCCCGATGTACGGCGGTCTCCCCAACTGTCGTCGATCGTGACGATCTTGTTCATGTCCAGCAGGACTGACCGCAGAGAGGCGTCGATGACGTTCGTGGCCTGTGTGACCTGCTCTGGTTCTATGTTCCGGCAGGCAACATAGCGCGACGTCCAGCCGTCACGACCATCCTGCGACACCAACTCGAGCCATACAGCATCCGCACCACATACCTCGACCGTCATCTGGGTCACTGTCTCGACGAGGTCGTCGAAGTCCAGGACCCTCGTGGTCAGACGGGTCAGGTTATGGAGTGATGTCAGCTCCGATTGCTTCTGTTCATACGCCTCAGCGGTAGGGAGATGAAACAGTGTTGAGACGAACGTCATGCCGAAGTAGATTGCGCAGAAAATGGCCATGATGCGCGCGAACGTGGTCAGCGGCATACTGAAGCTCATCACCTCCCTCATCAGTCCGCTCCCCTGGTACAGAAGGGCCGCAAGAAAGAGGCTCGCCAGGAAGAGCAATCCTGCGTAGGTCAGGATGTACATCTTTTCCCGGCGCGTCAGATAGACGATCCAGTTCTGACGGAAGGAAACGATCACGATCATGCCGACGGCGGTCATCGTCAGGAGCGGGAGCAGGAAGCTCCCTTCGAGCGGGACGAGCGGAGAGGCGACGAGCGATGCGGCAAGGAGGAGCCAGAGAAAGACCCTGAGCGTGCGGACCGTCGTCTTCCGTCTTTTGTGCATCAGCAACGACCGGATCGTGTGGAGGGCGTACAAGCCAAAGAGCCCGATGAAGACACCGCCAACCGTACCCCAGAGGACGCCCAATGCTGCATTTGGCCGTTCGAGGCCGGCTCCATTCGCCGTCGTACCGGCCGGATAGTAGGCGATGAGGCCTACGAGCAACGAGAGGACAGTCGTGACCGTCAACAGCTTTCCGATCTCCCGGGCTGGCGATGCCATCAGCGCGGATCGCCATGATGCAAGCAGAAGGTAGCCAGCGTAGAACGTCCAGAGAAGGAGGATCTCCCGGAAAAGCAGGAGACCGGCAATATCAAGGTCCACGACCGCACGGATCACGTCATAGACGAAGACCGTCGGGAGGATCAACGCGACAGATCCAAGGAGGATAACTTTGCGCAGTCGTGTCATGCAGAATACGAGCGGATCACCAAGAATAATATATGGTTGTTCGGAGAATCGTCCCAGAAGTTACAAGGGCTTGAACGCACAAAAAAGCCCGGATGACGAGATGTACCCTCGCGCTCCGGGCTGCAATGCATTGTAGTATACGCCTTACGATGAGGCAAACTCAGCCAGATAGCGTTCCACGTCGCGAGCCGCGGCCGACTGTGGGTATTGTTTTTTCAGGGTGGTGAGAGCCTGCTCTGCTCGATCCTTCATTCCTGCTTTCGAGAAGTTGTCTGCGGCCTCAACAAGCCTGTCGGGGCAGAGCGGATTGGCTGGATCTGCCGTTACGGACCGCTCGAATGCCCTGGCGGCTTCCTCAAATCGGCCGAGTTTCACGTTCGCAGCTCCGATGGCAGCATAGGCGGACGCTTCGAGAAATCGGGTCGAACCCGTGATCCCTTCGAACGTTTCCAACGCCTCTTCGGCCTTGTCCTGCGACAGCAACGCATTCCCCAGATATAGCTTCGCCAGATTTCCTGACTCTGTCGACGCATATTCGTCGACGATCGCCCGAAGTCCGAACTTGCCCTGAGCCGGGATGCCGTCAACTGCCTCCTGCATGTTCCCTGCATCATACACCGGAAGAATTGCCGCCAATCTTGTCGATGCCTCGCTCTCCATCGTTTCAACTCTGTTCTGCCACATGAACACTGCCACGACCAGTGCAACGATCCCGAGGCCGGCGTACATCAGCACCTTCTGGTTGTCGAGAATCCAGGTCTCGGCCTGCATGAAGCGGGTAACGAGCTTGTCCTGCTTGATTTCCTTCCGTGAGATCTTCTTCTTCGGCTTCAGCATACTCTTCGTCCCTTTTCCTTTTACGTTGGTCCCTGTTCTGTGCGCCTGGGGCGACTCGAACGCCCGACCTACAGCTCCGGAGGCTGTCGCTCTATCCAACTGAGCTACAGGCGCAAGCATCGGATACATGTGAACATGTAAGGTACCTAAATCTATGCCGATTTTCAATGCGAAAAGCCCTCCGCGTCAGTCACGCGGAAGACGATCCATGACCTCCTGAACCGTTATCGATTCCATGCATTCGAACGTACCGATCGGACATGCCGGTCCTCCATGCTTGGTGCACGGCCGGCATGTCAACCCTTCCCGTTCGATCACGATATCGTCCATTCCGTACGGTGCAAACCCAAACGACGGAACCGTCGGCCCGAACAGGGCCACAACGCGCGTGTGCATCGATACTCCCAGATGCAACGGAGCTGTGTCATTCGTGATCAGGAGACGTGACCGCCGGATGATCTCTGCAGACTGACGGATGCTCAGACGGCCGGCGGCATGGACGGAGC
Source organism: uncultured Ignavibacteriaceae bacterium (assembly GCA_964534125.1). Classification (GTDB taxonomy): domain Bacteria; phylum Bacteroidota; class Ignavibacteria; order UBA10030; family UBA10030; genus 2-02-FULL-55-14. The sequence continues at coordinate 193,271 of CAZHOJ010000002.1, read as the reverse complement.
GCCGGGCTCCAGCTTCGAGGAGGATGTGGCGGGCGAGCTCGTCATCCTCAGGACCGCCGATGAGGACACACGCCATCCCCTGAGATTCCAGAGCACGCACAAGTCCGGCGTATCTCGCCACGGGCCACCTCTTCGTCAGCCATACAGATCCGGGCGCGATCGTGAGAAAGTTTGAATCCTCGAGTGCGGCGTCCCTGAGAAAACGGTCGACACGTTCCTTGTCACCGTCGTCAGGGACGATCTGCGGCTTCTCCTTCCGAAACGGTTCGATGCCCAGCGGCCTGAGCAGGCCAAGCGTTCGGTCGACCTCGTGCTCACTCATCGGCCTATCGACCAGATCTGTGAAGACCAATGTCAGAGCGCTTGTGCGGAATCCGATTCTCCGCCTGGCCCCGCTGAACAGGACCAGGACCGCTGTGCGAAGGGAACGATGCGGCGAGATGACAAGGTCGTAACGGCGGGCCCGAAGCTCAAGCCCGAACCGCAACAACGGTCGAATGCCCCGCTGACCACCTTTTTTGTCGAAGATCAGGGCCGCGGTAACTGCCGGACTTCCTTCCACAACGTTCGCAGCCGAAGGGAGGACCACCATATCGATAACAGCATCCGGATATGCCCTCCGAAGGGATTGCGCGAGAGGTAACGTAAGGATGACATCCCCGAGGAACGCAGTCTGAAGGATCAGGATCTTCTTCACATTTTTACTCCGTGGGTTCGACGTGCTTCCACCGACGATGCATCCACATCCATTGTGCCGGGTCCTGACGGATCATCTCCTCTGTCGCCCTGGTCTGCCGTTCCGTGAGCAGCTGAACTGATAGAGGGTCATCTATGGACAGGTCGTCATGGCCTATCCTCCGGAACGTGACCGAATAGGAGCCCGCATCGTCCCGCAGCGCTGATCCAAGAAGGATCTCCGCTCCGGTCTGCAAAGCGAATGCCGCGGGTCCCTGATACGTTGGTACGGGCCGTCCGAAGAACTCCACCGGGACGCTTTCCTTCGGAGCGGCCTGATCGGCAGCGATCACGACCCAACCGCCTCCCGAGAGTGTGCGGAGCACTTCACGAACGCCCGCAGCCGCCGAGATGGTACGAAGCCCCAAGGCCGTCCGGCACCGCTGGATCTCCTGCGCCGCAAAGGGATTCGCCTGGATACGGATCATGATCACCCCCTCACCGCCTGCCGCCAGGCCCGAAGCTTGTGCAAAGAGTTCCCACGAGCCAAAGTGAGCCGTCAGAAGGATGAGGCCCCTCCCCTTCTTCTGGGCATTCTCGAACAGTTCCGGATTCCGTATGCTCACCATCTCCCGCAACGACTTCAGGCTCATAGACGGCAGGAGCAGGAACTCGAAGAGCGTCACCGCAACAGATTCATAGCTCTTCCGTGCGATCGCCATTCGATCCTTGCCGGAGATGTCGGGGAATGCATGCGCCAGATTCCCGAGTGTGACCTGACGCCTGTACCTGATCACATGAAAAACGAATCGCCCCGTCGCCCTCGCCACTGACCGAACAAGGCTCAGCGGCATAACAGCCAGAAGCCCCTGAGTCATCTTGAGGAATGAGAATTGGAGCAGATCGGAAAGTGTGGTCACTTCGGCATCCGGGAAGGAACCTCGGCCGGAGAGTGCTACTCACCCATGACCTTGACGACCACGCGCTTGCGCCGCATGCCGTCGAACTCCGCGTAGTAGACCTGCTGCCACGGACCGAAGTCGAGCTTCCCGTCGGTGACAGGGATGATGCATTCATGATGCATCAGCAGGCTCTTGAGATGCGCGTCACCGTTGGTCTCCCCTGTCCGGTGATGCCGGTAGTCCTTGCGGAAGGGCGCCAGACCTTCGAGCCATTCATCGATATCATCGATCAGCCCCTGTTCTGCGTCGTTAACATAGACCGATGCCGTGATGTGCATGGCAGAAACAAGGACCATGCCCTCCCTGATGCCGCTTCGCTCGACGATCTGTTCGACCTGCGGCGTGATATTGATGTATGCCCGTTTGGTCGGCGTGGAGAACCACAGATATTCTGTGCGAGATCTCATGGCCTACTGTCCTGCGGATGTCAGGATGCTGAATCCCCGTGGAGGCAGGATCACCATCAGCCGATCCGCCGGGGGGATCTGTGAGGAGGTGAAAACGTCGACAAGCGCTTTGTCCTCGAATTCCTCCGGCATGGGAATGTCGAGCTCCGTCCGGCTGGAACTGAAATTGAGCGCACCGAGGACCGCATCGCCAGTCACTGCATCTGTCCGCATCAGGATCAGCGCCTGAGCATTGGCACTCTGAGGGATCTCCCTCCAGCCGCCGGTCGACAACCACGGATGATCCCGGCGCAGGGCACCGAGCTTCTCAAAATGCACGCGGAACCGTTCACCGTCAGTCCAGTCGATCGGCACTTTCTCGAACAGCGGCAGGACCGTGCTGTTCCCCACCTCCTCCCCATTGTAGAGCAGCGGAATACCTGGGAGCAGATACATTGTTGTTGCGGCAAGGAGCATTCCATCGGCCCCCCATTTCGCGACGGCCGGACCATCCCATGCATTCTTGTCATGGTTCGTGTGGAACCTGAGAAGGAGTGATCCTTCCGGGAACCGAAGCGATTCGCTCTTCAGTGCATGCGTAATGGCTGTTGCTCCCACTTCACCGTCGAAGAGCGGATCGAGGAGATCATAGGTGCTCCACGCATATGTCACATCGAAAGCCTCGAGGTGATGCTCGGGGCTCGAGGATTCCGCAAGCATCATCACATCCTTGATCCCATCCAGTTCATGGCGTGCGAACGTCCAGAAGTCCAACGGGACAAGGTCGGCCACGTCGCAGCGGAAACCATCGATCCCGACCTCTTCGACCCAGAACCGCATGACGTTGATCATGTACTTTCTGAGCTCATGCCTGTCGTAGTTCAGGTCAGCGACATCGTGCCAGTCGTCGTTCGGGGAGATGATCGCCCCCTCGTCATCCCGTGTGTACCATTCGGGGTGCCGGATGAGCATCTCATTGTCCCAGGACGTGTGGTTCGCCACAAGATCGATGATGATCTTCATGCCGTGCTCATGCGCGGCCGTCACGAGAGTACGGGCATCGTCGAGCGTCCCGAATTCCGGGTTGACATCCCTGAAGTCCATAACAGCATACGGGCTCCCGAGACTTCCCTTTCGGTTCAGCTCCCCAATGGGATGGATCGGCATGAGCCAGAGGACTGTCACACCCAGGTCCCTCAGCTCTGGAAGGCGCTGGGCCAGGGCCTGTAATGTCCCTTCCTTGCTGAACGACCTCAGATATACTTCATAGACGACAGCTGACTGTACCCACCCGGCGCTTGTACGCGGCTTCTCTGCTGCCAGCGGAGATCTCATATACTCTTCCACCCTGTTCGTCGGGACTGCGGCAATGTCGCCGATGATCCCACCCGGACCGGCCTCATCGAAGACCCTGACCACCACCTGCATGGCGGGGGTCCGGAGCGACTCGGGGATGTCGATCGTGAAGGGCTCACTGTATCCTTTATGCGAACCGACCCCGATGCCGTTGATCCACACTGTCGCATCGTCGTCGACGCCCTGGAACACGAGGGTCTGCGCTTCCGGATCGTCGAGGGAGAATTCGCGAGCATACCAGCCAACCCCATCATACGCTTCAAGGCCAAGCCCGTCCCACGAGGCAGGGACCTCAGCCTCCTGCCATCCCGACCGGTCAACTGTATCCGCAAACCACGCATCTGCTTCACCTACATTACGTGAATCGACTGCAAATCTCCACTTGCCGGCAAGAGATCTATCTTGCACGCCGCATCCGGCAAGAAGCCAGCCCATCAGTGCGGCAAGGCAGAGCGTCTGTGCAATTCGCTTCATCCTTTTACACTCCCCAATGTGAGACCCGACACAAGCCAACGACTCAGCGCCAGGAACAGAACGACAACAGGGATCATGACAATGATCGATCCGGCTCCGTACAGACCCCATTCCGTACTCATGCTCGACTCAAAGCTCTTCAGCCCGAGCGGAAGGGTCCAGAGGGCAGTCTCCTGGAGGACCTGCGCTGCCACCAGGTATTCAGACCATGCTGTCATGAACGAGAACAGGGCCGTGATGACGAGCGCGGGAGCCGCAAGGGGCAGCACGACCCGGTAGAAAGCCCCGAACGAGGTCGAGCCATCGATCTTCGCCGCCTCCTCAAGGCTTACGGGGATCGTGTCATAATAGCCCTTCATCGTCCATACGCAGAACGGAAGTGCCGTGGCGGTGTAGATGATGATGACACCGAGGAACGTGTTGATGAGCCCCAGATTGATGAGCATAATATACATGGGCAACAGGAGCATTGTGGCAGGAAACATCTGTGTGGTCAGCAGCGAAAGAAGTCCGGCCTTCCTCCCCACGAACTCGAACCGGGAGAACGCGTATCCTGCCGTCGATGCCAGCGCAACGCCTGTAAGGGTCACGGTCAACGCGACGAACGCGCTGTTCCCCATCCATACCAGGAAGTCCTTTCCCGTGAACAACGCAACATAATGCTGGATCGTCGCTCCCGAGGGGATGAATTCAAGCTCCGTCGTCAGGAGCTGGTCTCCCGGACGGAGAGAGATGTTCACGACCTGCCAGATGGGGAACAACGAGAAGGCGATGAACACGAGGAGAACTGCATGCGAAGCCGCAGAAAGGATGCGGGCGTTCCGTTTCGTTTGGATGCTCATAGGCTTTTCAGTACGCGGCCTTTGTTGCCTGCGAACGATTCATGAAGACCACCGAGAAGATGAAGAGAATGGCGAACAGCACCATAGAGAGTGCCGCTGCATAGCTGAAATTGTAGAAGTTGAACGCAGCCTTGTAGACGAACGACACGAGAATGTGGGTCTGGTCGGACGGTTCTCCTGTGTTCGAGACGAGCCAGACGATATTGAGATTGTTGAATGTCCAGACGATGCCGAGCGTGATAGAGGGGACCATAACAGGCCGTATGAGCGGCAGCGTGATGGCCCTCAGCTTGTGGTACCATCGTGCCCCGTCGATGTCGGCAGCTTCATACAGCTCGTGCGGGATGCTCTGCAGCGCTCCCAACGCAACGACCATCATGAACGGAAAACCCAGCCAGATATTGGTGAGGATGCATGCGATGAATGCTTCCGGCCAGCTCTTCAGCCATTCCACGGCGGGCATGTTCATGTATTTTGTCAGGATGACGTTGATGGCGCCATACTCGTAGTTGAACATTCCACGCCAGGTAAGAGCGACGATGTACTGCGGGATCGCCCATGGGAGTATCAGGAGCGTCCGGTAGATCCCCTTTCCCTTGATGTTCCTATGGAGCAGGAGGGCCAGGAAAACGCCGAGCACGACATGGAACACGATGTTCACGACCGTCCAGATGATGGTCTTCAAGAAGACACCATAGAAATCTGGCTGGGTTGGCTCAGTGAAAATCCTGACGAACTGTCGAAGGCCAACATAGTCCCAGTGCCGTATCCGCATCAGGTTCATGTTCCCAAACGAGAGCATGACATTGTACATAAACGGATAGAGGACAACGGCAACGAGCAGGACGAAGGCCGGGAGTATCAGGAAGGCAATAAACAGTCGTTCGCGGGTCGTTCGCATATCAGTCCATCATGTCCCTGATCTTCCGCTTAGCGAGCTTCTGCATGTCATGTGCTGCCTGCTCGGCAGTGACGTTCCCTCCCATGACCGCCTGGTAGCTGGGCCGCATGGCATCCCATATTGCCCGCATCTCCGGAACGACCGGCATTGGCCTGCCTCTCTGGATCTGCAGCAGCGAGTTGATGAGGATCGGGTTCGAAAGCACATCCGGATGGTATTTCAGCGCCCGGCTGGTCGGGGCGGTATTCAGGGCTTTCGCCGTTTCAAGTTGTTGTTCCGGGGCGAGCAGGTACGCGAGGATACGCATGATCACAGGCATCTTTTCCGCAGGCACGTTCGCATTCAGCGAATATCCCTTCGGAGAGGTCATGGGAGCGCACCACAGGCCCGTGCGCTCGATCTTCGGTATCGGGGCCACTCCGATGTCCAGTCCCTTCGACACATAGTTGGCCCATGACCAATCGCCGTTGATGATCATGGCAGCCTTTCCATCCTTGAAGAGGGCGTCCGAGATCTCATAGTCCGACTCGTTCGGAACGATGCCGTACTCATCACGGAACGAGCGGATCTGCCTGAGCGCATAGACCATCGAAGGCGTGTCGAGTGACGGCGTCACACCATCTTCCTCGAATACCCAGCCACCGTTCCCCGTGAGGAACGGGATGAAGAAGAACGGCTCTGTATAATTCCAGGTCAATCCATATACTTTTGGTCTGTTCGCGATAGAGCCGTATCGCTTCTGGACCTCTTGCGACATCGTGATGAGCTGCTCATCTGTTTCGGGGGGCGCCGTGACATAGGCCTTATTGTAGACGAGCGCAAGGTGATTCCCAACCTTGTCGGCAACCATGTACAGATGGCCCTTGTAGACGAGCAGACCGGAGGAATCGATATCAGAGACGACCGAGTCCGGAATGATAGCTTCCAGCGGTTGGATCGTTTTCGTCGCCTCGTAGATACCGACGGGATCGGACGGTCCGTACACCAGGTCGGGTCCCTGGCCGGCGATGGAGGCGATCACAAAACCGCTCCGGAGCTCTTCTGTCTCCTTGTACAGTTCGAGAATGGTGGTCCCCGGCTCCACCTCCTGCTGGTAGCGGGCCAATTGCGCCCGGAGCACATCCCGCTCGTCGGGCCGCATCTGATGCCATATCACGACCGTCGACAGGTCAGACCGGGAACCGGAGGAACACCCCAGGCTTCCCGCCGCGAGGATCGCGAAAGCCAGGATCACGACGGCTTTAGTGATTCCCGAAAACATTCCGGACCTCGAATTTCTTTGTGCCATTGGCAGGGATCCGCACGCTCCTGTTGGCCGCAGCGAACTCCTCGCCCGGCGACCACAACTCTGCCGGACCGCTGTTCGTGTACTTGTACTGGAGTTCGAATCCGGCCGGAAGCTGCACCTCGAGACTCCAGACGTTGTCACCGGGCTTCGCATCCCCGTGTGACCCGTCGTCGAACATCCTGACGACATTCGGGTTCCAATTCCCGAGGGCGGGATGATTGCCGGCCACATAGATGGCTGTCCGGACATAAATGTCCCTCGCATCACAATGGAGAACGACCGTCACAAGGTCCGCGTCGCTCTGTGCCATCGTTCCCTGCGCCAGCCTGGGCTGCTCTTTGTCTGTCCGTATGATGGGCTCAAATCTGCGATTGGGCATACTGGCGCCAGCCTTGCGTGCGAACTCGTACACATTGCGAAGATGGGTGATGTATGCAAGGTCGAAGGGCTTGTCGCCCGCAGGAGCGTTCTGGTCCGTCCCATACCACCAGAACCAGTCAGATCCCTCTGCCGCATACATTGCCTCCCACGCCTTGTAGCCATACCATGCCTTGCTCCCCTTCCGTGGCACCTTCGCCTTCGGGTCCGGCGGCTGGATCCCTGATGACCCCAGGTCCTTCCGGGCCACCAGCAGATACTCCCACGCCGTGTTCTCCTCATCCTCCCCGATCCATGTGTCGTAGTTGGCGTTTATCCATGACCCTGGCCACAGCCACTCGAGCTTCGGGAGGGATCCGACAGGATGCGGCGGGATGCCCCGATTCGGATTTCCACCTATGTATTCTGTGACCGTCGCTGTTATAACCTGCTTATTTTCATACAACTTAGACAATTTCCTGTAAAGAGCATTCTGGAACTCTTTCCCATCATTGTCCCTTCTATACCATTCCCATGCATTTTCACCGTCGAGAATGACCGTGAGAAGCCTGTCGGGATCCCCCTCTCCCGGAGCGTACCGAAGAACTGAGCGGATGAAATCATCAGCCGCATCCTCGCCGGCGTAGTTCTGGTACACAAATCCGATCTTGTCTGAAAGCTCGGTCTCTCGGAACACGGTCACAACGGAGGATTCGCTTCCGTTCGAGGTCCGGACCACATACGGGTAGAACACCGGCTGGTCTTCGGGGCGGGACCTGTAGAGGATCTTCTCGTCGGTGGCCAGCCACATGATGTTATGCCTGGAGAAGACCGGCACGAGGTCGTGGGCCACAGAGCCCTCTCCGGGCCACATACCCGACGGATACAATCCAAACGTCGCCTTGAAGTATTCGACCGCCTTCTCGACCTGCGCATCAGCATCTTCCGGGAATGAGAACCGGGAAGGCATAGGATCATTCGGCTGACAGACCCTTGCCAGGTCAGAATCGTATATCAGGGGCAGGATCGGATGATAGTACGGGGTCGTGAGAACCTCCAATTGCCCGCGATGCGTCTTTGGATGGTACATCAGCTGCTTATGAAGCGGGACAATGGCCGCACAGATCTTATAGGTCTCCGCCACGATGCGGTTACAGAGCGCTTCTGTGACCATCTGTTTCAGCCAGAATGTACCATCCTCCCGCTCTTCGACGATATCCGTCACATCGACCGAGACGCCGCTGGCAAGCCGTACTCGGTTCCGGAGAAAGTCGGGGTCGAAATGTGCGAGGTAGAACCAGAACTTCACCTCGCGTTGTTCCTGCACCGACAGGCTCCCGGGACCCTTTGCGGAGACCTTCGATTTCAGCTCCTTGTACTCCGGGAACCTGTTGATCATCACTTCGCTTATGCCAAGAGCATTCCACACGTTCGTTAAGAGGAATTCCTTGTCCTTCGCCGTGAGTGTTTCGGTCGGCGTAAGCGCCAGATCAATCCACGGGTCGGTCTTCCCTCCCAGTTCCTTTAGAAAGCGCTCCGCATCGACAGCATTATTACGGGTGTCGACATATGGTTTCAGCCGATTGACGTAGTATTCCTCGAGTTGATGCAACAGCGAGGAGGTGAGATTGACGGTAAAGTGGATGTTCGGATAGCGCTCCAACGCCGCCGTCATATCATAGTAATCTTTCGTGGCATGCGTGCGCACCCATGGTCCCTGGAGCTGATCCGTAGCCGGATCGAGATACAGGGGCTGATGCTGATGCCATATGATATTGAGGTAGAGCGTCCTGCCGCTGTGCGGATAATCATCACTCATAGTGTTTGTTCCGGGCAAAGGATATCCTTCAAGGCGCACCTGTCCGGCCTCCGTGATCGTAAAGATATTGTTCTTTCCTGACTCATTATAGTTCGTCACAGTCGCAGGATTCTCAGGATCGAGGACCCAGGCGATCGAATCCGTTTCGACGACATATTTGTACTGATACGTACCTGGTGACATCCTCACGGTAGCAGTCCACACACCGCCATCCCCCTGCATCAACGATGTCCTTCGCCATTCCCACTGATTGAAGTCGCCCCCCAGGAATACGGCCTTTGCCTTTCCCTGGTACAAGAAAACGATGCCCTCTTCTGAAGAAACAGGTTGCGCATGGGCGACCAGCATACAGAAGAACGACCATCCCACGATGACCGCGAGGGACCTGGTATTCGTGCGTATCATCACCGGAGGTAGAGTAGTTTCCGGACGGCCAGATTGTCCCCTGAGCGCAGCTGGGCATAATAGATACCCGTACTCAGGTGCACGGGAGCGGCCCAGATTGTCTGATGCGTGCCGGCTGAATACCTCCCATCCACGACGCGTGCGACCTCCTGGCCGAGCACATTGTAGACTGTCAGGCGGACTTCCATGTCCAGCGGCAGATCGAACCTGAATGTCGTCGATGGATTGAATGGATTCGGGTAGTTCTGATGAAGTGCGAACCTGGATGGAACCTCTTGCCCCATACCTGCATCTTCGACGCTTGTGATCGTCGGAAGGACCAGAGACCTGGCGGAGTCCGCAACGATACCAACAAAGACTCCATACGGCGGAAGGTGTACTGGCACATCGACGCCACCACTAAGGGCAGAAGCGTACTTCAGTGAGTCTGCGTAAATATCGGAGATCGTATACTGAAGACCATCCTGCAGTGCAACGCCAAGAGCAGAAGATGGAACATTCAATGTCAGAGATTTCGAAGTTGACGACATGTTCACGGCGACGATCGCGTCCTCCCCTGCGAAAGGCCTCGCATACGAATAGACGAGTGCATCCGTTGTCGCTATGCGCACCATGGTCTGTGTATCGAACGCACGATATTGTCTTCTCGCCTGCATCAGGCGCTGGTAGTGACCCAGGAGCAACGGTCTGCCCGGGGCTTCCCAATGAATGACACCCCGCCGACGTTGATCGTAATCAGTGATGCCAAGCCCCCAGCCGACCTCCTGTCCCGAATACACCAGCGGCATGCCCGGAGCCAGGAGGACCGCCGCAGACACTGGTTTCGTCTTCTCGTAGCTTCCGTACTTGTACACGATGCGGTCCTCGTCGTGGTTCTCGAGGAATCTGAGGTATCTGGAGTTCGGCCCCGGAACATATCCCGAATTGAACAATCGGGTATGAAGTGCTTCGATCGAAGGGGCAGAGAATCCGAAGGAACTTATCCCGTTGTGATAGAGCCCCCAGTCATACCCGGCATCAACCCCTCCTCCCTGGTCGGCATAAATGACCTCAGTGCCGAATCCTGTGCCGTCATCCTCCCCAAGCAGGAAGATGTCGGCCTTTCTGTCTCGGAGTGCAGTTCGTGTAGGGATACCCATCTCGTTCTCACCGCCGGCGCCGTTGTTCGCCCTTCGTCGCGGACCCCAGTACACATCGAACCGATACCCATCCAGGTCGAACTCACGGACCCACCAATCATACACACCCACCATGAAAGCGCGGGCATCCACATCGGACCAGTCATAGTTAAGTAATTGGTCAGAGAATCCACTGTAGTAATTGTATCCGTCGGAGGTCAGGGACTGGCCGAGCCCATTATCGTTATGCGGGATGATGCGGTGAACGTAGAAATTCCAGTATGGAGAATCCTCGACGTGAAGTCTTCCCTCCTGCACGAACGGATGCGCGAAACTGGTATGGTTCGGCGTCACGTCGAGCAGGACCCGAATACCGCGCGTATGTGCCTCGGCAACGAACTGCCTAAAATCCTCGTTCGTTCCGTACTCCGGTGCCACCTTGAAGAGATTCTTGATGTTGTATCCGGGGCCGATGCCATTATTGATGGGAAATGCATTTTCCATGACCGGCAGGACCCAGATGATATTGACGCCGAGTTGCTGCAGGTACGACAGGTATGGCTTCGCAGCATTGATCGTTCCCTCGGGTGTCATGGACTTGAAGAACATCGAATACATCCTGCCCTGACGTGCCCACAGTGGTATCGTTGCATACTGCGATGCCTCGACAGACCCATCGTCCCCGAGAATGAAGAACTGTCTGGTGGTGTCGATGTTCCCGACGGAATCTGATACAAGAAGAGTATAAACGTATTGCCCGGGCTTCTGCGGCTTTGCGATCTGGAGCTGGGCATCTGTTTTCCCATCAAACCCGACCAGCGGCTCCGGGTTGCCTGAGGCCTGCTCCCACCAATATGCAGCGATGTCATTGTCCGGGTCAGTCGATCCGGTTGCCATGAATTGCAGCTGAGACCCTGTTGACACCACATACGCATCGGCGTCAGGTGTATGGTCGACAGACCGTGTAACAGCATACGGTTCCGAGACCCTGAGCTGGCCGGATGTGTCCGTGACGGCCGCTATGAATGAATTCACTCCCTCTCCGAGGTTTACCGTCACCTCGAACAAGCCTGACGAAACAGAGACGTCTGTGGAATCGATCGAGTTCCTGATGAGCCGGAGGGCTGATATGCTCGTATCTTCGACGGTTCCATAGATCGTCCATAATGAACGCCTGGTCGTGAAGCCGGGGCGGTTCCGGATCTGGGCGAAACCGGCCTGGACCGTGAAGGTGACGCTGTCAGAGTTCGAACCGGCGGTCAGCCAGGCAGCGTGCGTGCCATTCCTGAGGTCCCATGGGACAGGGTATTGCAGCTGCTTCCTGACGGAATCATAGTGCGCCCCCAGATTCACAATGCTGACCGTGTCGATGGTCAAGGTGATCGTCGCGGTGTCGAGGACCGATCCCTGCGCGGGAAAGATGAACGCGGAAATGACAGGCCGTGATGTCCGGACGATGCCCGATACCTGGTTCGGGAGGAAATGGTAGATCGTCGGGTCCTTCACATACAGAATGGAATTGTTGTTGTCCGAGGCATTGAGCCGAGGATTGAGCGGATCGCTTGGCCAGCTGCTGGCAGTAGGATAATAGAACTTGTACTGCACCGCTCCGGGAACTGTGCCACTCGGGGTCCCGCCGAGGGGAAGCGTCACGGTCCTTTCGTAGACATTATTCCCAATGTATGTGAGTGGAAGCTGGGTATTGGACCATCCATTGAACTCTCCAACGACATAGAAAGGACCGGGCGTACCGGCCGGAGGCTGATAGCGGAAGGTAACATCGACGCCCGTTTGACCGAAAGAGATAGCAGTGACTCCCAGCAGGAGGATGACAAGTACTCGACTCTGGATGGTCTTCACAGGAGGCCTAGAAAAGTGTATAGATGAAGGGTGCAAGTGCAGAACCCTGAGCAAATACTATGATGGCACTCAGCAGCACGAGGATCAGAACGAGCGGCAGCAACCACCACTTCTTCCGCTCACGGAAGTATGCTACAAATTCTTTCAGTACGAAGAGCTTCGACATGTCCGTATTCAGTCCGGTTCAGGCTGTAGCGATCCCAGCACAGATGGCTCGATAGCTGGAAGGTTTGATTTTTCAAGAAAATAGGGCCCAAGTGCCAGAGAATCAATTTGGGTATGGAAGAAACACCGCAGCGCATCACGTGGTGTGCAAACGATCGGTTCTCCCCTGACGTTGAACGACGTATTGATGACGACCGGACATCCCGTCCGTTCGCCGAACCGGACGAGCAATGCATGGAACAGCTCGTTCTGATCCGCCGTGACGCTTTGGACCCTGGCGGAGCCGTCCACATGTGTGACCGCCGGAAGCGGAAGCCGTCCCGGACGGACACTGGACGTTACGAGCATATATGGGTCGCGCACGCCTTCGAACCAGTCATCGAAATGTTCATCCGGCACCGCAGGAGCGAATGGCCGGAAGCTTTCACGGAACTTCACCTTGAGGTTGACCCGCTTCTGATTCTCAGGATTCCGGGCATCGGCAAGGATCGATCGGAATCCAAGCGCCCGCGGGCCCCACTCCATCCTTCCCTGGAACCAACCGGCGACCTGTTGAGCTTCGATCGATCGGACGACCGCATCGAGAAGCTCGCTCCGGCCGAGCGGTGTCGCAGAAATGCCTATCACGCTGAGTTCTTTCGCAATGCTCTCCGCGTCATAGGAAGGTCCCAGAGCAACCGTATCCTGCTTCCACACCCGCTGGTTTCCGAGAACGGTGTGATGGATATCGAGAGCGGCACCCAACGCGCCGCCGGCATCCCCTGCAGCCGGCTGTACGAAGATCCGTCGGACTGGCGTTCGCCTGATGATCTGTTCGTTCGCGACACAATTCAGCGCAACTCCGCCTGCCATGCAGAGATCTTTCATGCCGGTCCTTTCGAGGACACGGGAAGCCATCGCCACCATCAGATCGTTCGTGACAACCTGAATTGATGCCGCGATATCCTTGTGAAAACCGTCGATCGGGGACTCGGGATCCCGGGCCGGTCGGCCGAACAGCTGCTCGAACTTCCTGTTGATCATCCGAAGGCCGTAGGTGTAGGCAAAATAATCCTGGTTCAGCGCGAACGATCCGTCCCTTTCTTCGCGTACCAAATGCTCTCTGATGACCTTCTCGAATGCCGGTTTCCCGTATGGCGCCAGTCCCATCACCTTATATTCACCGCTGTTCACTTTGAAGCCAAGATATCCGGTGAATGCGGAATACAGAAGTCCCAGCGAATGGGGGAAGTGGATGGCCTCGTCCAGGAGGATCTCGGTCCCCTTCCCTGTCCCCGTTGTCGTCGTTTCCCATTCGCCCACACCATCGACGGTCAGGATCGCCGCCTCATCGAATCCTGAAACGAGGAATGCGCTTGCCGCATGGGATCGGTGGTGTGATGTGAACAGCAATGAGCCTTCATATCCGAGCTCGTTCCGGATGAGACTCGGGAGCCACACCTTTTCCTTGAGCCACGTGGGCATCGCTTTCATGTACTGCACATAGTTCTTCGGTGCAGTGGCGATGATGGTCGTGAGGATGCGTTCGAATTTCACGAAGGGCTTCTCGTAGAAGACCACGTGGTCCATATCCTGGATAGTCAACCCCGCCTCTCGCAGACAGTACGCTACTGCGTGTTTTGGAAAGCCTGGATCGTGCTTCCGGCGCGTGAACCGCTCCTCATGAGCAGCTGCCACCGGAGTGCCATCCACAAGCAGCGCTGCAGCCGCATCATGATAGTATGCCGAGATACCGAGGATCGTCATAGTCAGAAAGGATGTGTCCGCTCCCGGAGCTCCGACGGTTCTTCATCACGGTTCCGCCATGCCGCACCGTGGCGAAATGCCCGAAGCCGAAGGGGATCCTTGCGGACGATCATGGCCCCGGCACGCATCGGGAGCACGATGATCACATACACGACCGACAACAGTATGGTCGTATTCACGATGCCCAGGATGTGTGCGAAACGCATCCATGCCTGGTAGAACGTCTGCCATATGCGCCGGATCAGCGGTATCATCGCATCAGAAAGGCTTCAAATTCCCTTGCAGGATTGAAATCGGGATGCATAGAGAGCAATCTCCTCACCTCATCCAATGCTTCTTCGTTCCTGCCTGACCGATGAAGAGCCACTGCAAGCGAGAGGCGTATGTCCATGGAGGTCCGGACGTCCATATTCCCAAGAGAGAGCGCCTTCCGCAGATGGACGACCGCATCCCCGAAACGACGTTGCTCATACGCGACCTGCCCGAGCATCATATGGGCATTCGATGTCTCCTCAGCCAGCAGCGAAGCCTCCAGGACAGATCGTGCCCGGGGAGCATCCTTCATCTTCAGGCACAGATTGCCGAGCCGGAGATAGGGAGAGACGTTATGAGGGGTCGCTGCCCTGAGGGACTCATATTCTGCGGCTGCATCGGCCAAACGACCGTCGGTCTCATATCGCTCAGCGGTAAGCACATGAAGCTGTTCCCACGTGTAGATGCCATCCAGGTACTTGAAGGCGAGTTCCTGTTCCCACCCTTCCGGTCTGAGGTCGGCCAGGGAGCGTCGCGTGGTCGTGAAAGGCCAGCTGTTGAGCAGAATGTCGAGCCGCATGGACGCGGCCATTGTATCGATCGGGGTGACACGTGCGGGAAGCACATCCCGATTTCCGGGACCCACCTCAGGAAGTCCGAGCGCTCTGTTTAGTGCAGGATACATGACAGTTGCGAGCCGCTCATACCCGCCGACGGTGAAATGGACATGCTCATGAAGAAGGTCATTGCCGGGAACACCATGCTCTGCGAACTGCCTGATGAGACTGTCCGCATCGACGACCGAAACGCCCTCCGACCCTTCGAACGACCGGATCGCATCGTTCAGCCTCCCTGATGCACGGAAGCGAAGTCCGTCATGATCGCGTGCTGTTGCATACCATGTATATGCGCCCATATCATCGCTGTCGGCCTCTGCCTGCCTGCCGAGCAGGAAATGCGTCATGGCGAATGTTGTGTCGAGATCGTATGCCCGGCGAAGGATGTCCCTTCCATTGTCCCCGTCAGAGCCCTGAGTCGCCAGGTATTCCTGGAGCAATGATCCCATCCCCGCTGTATCCGTCTCCGATAGACCGGATCGATAGACCGGCTGGAACGGTCGCAGCCCGCGCAGATTTGAAATAACCGTCGAGAGCAGTACTGGCACCTGTCTATCCTGTGCCTCCTCGATCAGGGAACTTATATTCTCCCGAAACACCTCTATCCCTGCATGGAAAAGATGGGAGTCATATTGGATCTCCCGTTCTCTCGCAAGAGCTTCCATGAGGGTACCGGACACCTCCTGGTCGTTCGATATCGCCCCAAAGAGGGCCCGCAGCAGGCCCGAAAGTGCCTGGACGACCCTGTACTCCTGCAGTTGCAGATAAAGCCTTGTAAGCCAAAGGGGGCCCACCAACTCCGTGGAGGCCACACCCAATCCCCCGTAGTACTCGTTGTGGCCTGCATAGACCACGAGCAGGTCTGGATCATACCTCAGACATTCTCTTCCGAACTCGCGGACGAAGTGAGACGTCACTGCCGTCATGCTGACATTGACAACCTCCCACGTGGTATCCGGATACGGGCGCCGCAGTGCATCCCGTATGATCGCCGATGCGGACACATTGTTCATGTATGGATACCCGAGCATCGATGAAGCCCCGAGAAAGAAGATCCGTCGCACTCCCGGGCGTTTCTTTGCCGGGAAGATATCGATAGACGCTGCCGGCGCGACATCGAGGTTTGGGAAGTAGCGACGGGCGATGTCGTAGTTCATCCGAACATAGGTACGGTCACCAATGTGTTCCTCTACAAAGAACTCAGGCTCAGCGCCGAATCCTGACAATCTGAGCAATGCCTCGATGGACACGATGACGAGCAACGGGAATGATAGGAGGATCGCCATGTACAGACGGCGCCGTGACGCAGGTATGGCCTTCCCCGGATGCCCACTGCCACTCATCATGGCACCACTCTGCCGGATTCCTGTTCGATCGAATACCAATCCGTTCTGGACCGGACAAATGGCACTGCGAACATGCGTCCCCCAAAGCCGAGGAGGCGGAAGGTCATCATGGGAACGGAACTGACCGGCAATGCAAGGAGCCTGTCCTCGTACACGGTGTACTGCCTCGAGGAAGCTGTTGCGGCTGTGTAGAGCGCTTCCGCCCTTCTGCCCTTCATCTCTTTGAGCATCTGCTCGAGGGAATCCCGGACGGATGTTTGTACCAGAGGCCGCGACCGTTCTGCAATGATTCGCGCGGACACATACCCGGAATCCGTCGCGAATGGGCGCGTCCAGACTCCCCGTCCAGCGTCAGAGATCGCGTCGGCCATCGCGTGAAGAGACAGGAGCTCTACGTTCTCAAGGACGACGTGCCCCATCAGGCCGTTCGTCCCGGCTGCCATAAGCATGCCGGGACCGGACGACTCACGCTCGCTTTGGATGAGATAGCGGAGCGTGGAATCACTCGCCGCCCGGATCAGCTCGATGTCCAGCTTTGGAACTTCACAATCAGGATCGAACGTTCGCCGCAGCCGATGGAGCTCCACGTCCGACACCGTTGCATCGGACATGAACCGGCGCCTGACAGCCTCTGCCAGATAGTGATCCTTCCACATCCGGAGCTGCCGATCGACCTCGGGATGGGCATCCATACCACGCTCGACCGCAAGCTCTTCGAGAACTCCCTGCCAGACCCATACACGGAGCACGCCGTTGACGCTGGCTTCCAGATCCGGATAGGCCGTCGTCTCCGGCCGATATCCTGTTGTGATCAGTCTGTCCAGGACCTGCCCAACGGAGAGCACCGTCCGCTTCATGACAAGAAGAGTATCGTCCCCATCCGGGCCGAGAAGTCCCTGAAGGGCCAGCCGGTCGGAACCTGAGAATCCTGTTTCCAGAACATCGGGATGTTGTCGTGCATATGACCGTATCACCCCTGTCAGTCCGGCAAATCCCTTCCCCTTCGCCTTTCCGGAAGATGCGGTCATGACATCCCGCACGAACTCGTCAAGCCGTTCTTCCTCCTTTCGAAGCCGCAGGGTCTCTTCGACGTTCTTTCTCAGTTCGAGAGGACCGATCCTGGAGGCCAGATCATCTGGTTCCTCGCGTACGACCCTGCAGACGAACCACCCGACAGACGATGGAATGACTGATGAGAGCTCACCGGGCTGAAGGGCAAACACCGCATGCTCCAAAGCGGCCTCTGCCTCACCCCATCGGACCGTGATCGTATCCCTCAGAAATTCCCTTGGTTCCTCTGCCGCTGCATCCGCCGAAAAGTCAAAGCCCGCAAGCATAACGCTATCTTCCGCATGGACGAACTCGACAAGGAGCTTCCTCCGTGCATCCTTCATGCCCTGTGCTATCTCTTCGGACGACAGCGTGACCTTGTTCTGGACCTCATTCCGGTACAATTGATCGCGGGCCAGAAGGCGCCGCACTTGCCCTATCTCCGCCTGGAAGACAGAATCCCTGTCGAGGCCCTGATCTATCGCGGCTTGCGCGAGCAGCTTTTCCGCGATGAGCGACAGCATCATCTCCTCTTTTGCCGCACTTTGCTCCCGGTCGCCGAGCGTAAGCCTCCTCGGGAGGAGCTCAAAGCGTTCCCGGAATTCGGCGGCTGTAATGACATCGTTCCCAACGCGGGCAAGGATCTCCCCGCCATCGTCCTGTGC
Organism: uncultured Ignavibacteriaceae bacterium; assembly: GCA_964534125.1. GTDB lineage: Bacteria > Bacteroidota > Ignavibacteria > UBA10030 > UBA10030 > 2-02-FULL-55-14. Next base: position 174,987 of record CAZHOJ010000002.1, on the reverse strand, counting down.
TCGCAGGGACGGCGTAAGAAGGAATACCAAGAGGAGGAGGAGGGTGCGCAATCTAAGCAACCAGTCTATAAACAGACAAGGCGGGAATCATGTCCCGCCTTGTCTTTGACATCATGTGAATCAGGCTTACTTCACCAGGACCATCTTCTTCAGGCTCGTGAAATCACCAGCCTTGATCTGGTAGAAGTAGACGCCCGTTGCAAGCCTGGACGCATCAAATGTGATCTGATGCATACCTGCCCGCATCTGGCCCGCCACGATCGTGGTCACTTCCTGGCCGAGGGTGTTGTAGACCTTGAGGGTCACATCGCTCTCGATCGGGAGACCGAACTCGATCGTTGTGGACGGATTGAACGGGTTCGGATAGTTCTGCGAGAGGCTGTACACATCCGGGATCGCCTCAGTTGCCTCCACCGATGTCGGGAGGCCTATGAGCGGACGATGGTTGTCGAAATCCCACATGTCGTAGAAGATCGGGTCGATGCTGCCGAACTGCGATGCGATGACCGCTGTCGGAGCGCTGTCGTCGATATTCTCGATGTGGTTATTTCCGAATCCACCCTCGTTGTCGTAAGAGCCGATACCGAACTTGAACTCCTGACCCACAACATCCCCGGTCGTGTAGGTCCACGTCAGCGTGAAGATGGAGTCGCCTGCGACCGCGTCTCCCCTCGTTCCGTCGTCGACCATCTTCACCGTATCCGCCTTGTTGCCCCAGCGGCCGAGGATATCCCAGCCACCGACTGCGGGGCCGTTCATGTACACGCCCTCAATGGTGACGCTGTCCCTGTTTCCGATGACGCGAGGGGCGATGTTCGTCGCAACCAGCTTCTTCCCTGCCACGATCGCGTAGATCGCCGGACGGATATCGACCGTGTAGGTCACCGTCATATTCTTCGACAAGAGCTGGGTATTCCGGAAGCGCGGCATACGCCGCGGCTCGGTCTGCGAGGAGGCGGTGTCGTTGACCGTGAACGTATTCCCCGAGACGACGAGACGGCGCCGCTCAGCAGCAGCGTTCGTCGGGTCCGGATACGAGAAGTCGAAGTAGACCTCGCGGTAATCAAGACCGCCCTTGATGAGGTAGTACTGGTAGTTCAGGTCGTTCCCGATCGACCCGATGATGGTGTCGATCGCAGAGTAGATGGTGCTCACGCCAAGGCGGGCCATCTGCTTCGTCCTGACCTCCAGGGCCGTCGAGTTGAATCCGGAGCGCACCTGGATGGTGTCGCCAATGCTGAATCCGCGCTCTGCGATCGCCCGGGCAAGGTTCGCACGGAAGGTCACGATGAGCGTGTCGGTCGCTGCCGGCGGTGAGTACGGATTGTCGTCCCACCACTTCCAGTACAGGGTGGTGTCGTTGAGGACAGTCGCCGGACGGTCGCTCCGCGTCTCCCAGTTCGTTGCATTGTTCTTTGTGTACGTGAACTTGTACATGATGCTGCCGGTGTATCCCGTCGTGTCGGGCATCTTCGCCTGGCCGGAATAGAAGTACGTCGTTCCCTCGCGGCTCAGAGGCGTTGCATCGCTCCAGCCGTTGAAGGAACCGCGGACATGGACCAGGTCCGTGCCGGGCGTGAAGTTCTCCTGGCTCTGCATGTTGACGCGGAACCAGACATCGATGGAATCTGTCTCCTCGTACGGAGGAGTGGCGCTCGACCAGTATTGCACCGGAACGGTCGAGTCATTCGCACCAACGACAAATGCCCTGTCGTTCGTGGTTTCCCAGCCGGTGTTCGGCGCGCCTTCGACCCAGTACTTGTACATCAGGCTGGTACCGGACTGCAGGCGTTGCGTCACCTGCCAGTAGTCGCCGCCCACGTTGGTCAGGTTCGGCGATGCATCACCCCAGCCAGTCCACGAGCCACGGATCTGGACCTTGGTGGTCGATTTCACGGTGTCGGCAATGGTGGACGTGTTCAGCGTGAACACGACGTCCACCGAGTCGACCGGGCCGGCATAGTATTCAACGTTGTCCCACCACTTCCAGTACAGCGTGGTGTCGTTGAGGAGCGTTGCCGCGCGGTCGCTGATGGTCTCCCACGTCTTCGATCCGTTGTGGTTGTAGGTGAACTTGAAATTCTGTGCCCCGCCAGTGCCGACCGTGTCCTTGATCTTCACCTGGCCGGAATAGAAGTGCGAGGTGCCCTCACGATGCAGCATGTTCCCCTCGCCCCATCCGTTGAAGCTTCCCTGCACGAACACGGTGTCCGTCGCCGCATCGAACTGCGTCTTAGCGAGCATGTTCACGCGGAACCAGACATCGATCGAATCGGTCGGAGTGTAGGGAGGCGTGTTGCCCTGATTGAAATATGCGAGGGCCAGAACGGTGTCGCCGGCCAGCGTAAGCGTCTTGTCGCCGCCGCCTTCCCATGTGTCTGCATAGTACTTATAATTGACTGAACCATCCTGGAACATGTGGGTAATGGTCCAGTAGTCACCGGCGGTGTTCGTCATGAGAGGCGAATCATCTCCCCAGGTCAGAGGGGCATTGCCACCACGCACCTGGACCATAGACGCTGCATCAATTGTGTCAACCACCGTTGACGTATTCAGCGTGAAGGTTGCATATGACACTGGTTTCGCATAGCCGAGCGCGAGACCGTTGTTGGTCGAGAGGTATGCGAAGTAGACGGTATCGCCATTCATCCACGCATCGACATCTCCAGTCCCGTTCGTATTCGAGACAGATCCGAGGCTCGCTGCGCCGAACATGTACCTGGCGCTGGAGAGTCCTTTCGTCACATCGACGACTCGGACCGAGGGTACTCCCGTCCCGTATGCATAGGTCAGAATAACATCGCGGTTCTTCTGCTTGATGTGCCGGATGGCATTCGTTCCGGTCGGAATAATTGAGCCGGAAATCGTCCCTCCCAGCACTCCAGAGGCATCATACCATTTCGGATTCTGGCCATTCGAATTGACCAGATAGCCCCCATTGTACGGGTAGACACCGGCACTAGATCCGCTGTTCCCGTCTGAGAACTTGATCTTTGTCTCAACGGCGAAGGTCGCTCCGTTGTCGGTAGTACCGAAGATGAAGAGCGAGTCCTTCCCAGAACTCACAGCAAGGATCTTTGCCGAGTTGTCGGCAGTCGATCCAATGACCGTAAATTTGTCCCCAAGCCGGTTCCCATAGCTTCGATAGCTCAGAGCGACGGTCGGGCTGTCCGTCTCTGCCGTATAGCGGTACACCTTGAAGAGGGAGTCTGCTCCCGTAAGCGAGCCAAGCGTAAGGTTGCAAACATAAATCACACCGTCCGTCGAAACCTCGACATCATTCAGCGTATAGGTGCCGCCGGTCATCCCGTTGGTTTTCAGATCACCAAGGCTGTCACCAGTTGCTGCATCGAGGACGTAGACGTGATTCCCCCCCGTCCGAGAGACAACGTAGACTCGGGCGTTCCCTCCAACCATCCCATACGCGAGTCCCCTCTCCAGATGGGTTGTACCGAACCAAGCAGGCTGGGTCGTATCTGACGCTGCCAGTCTCCACGTATCGCCGATCGCCTGAGCAGATCCGATCGTTGCGACCAGCAGGAGACACAACAGCAGTGCATTAGCACGTTGTATCATGGGCCGTTCCTTTCCCATTGTGGATTATGTGTAGTGAGGTTAGATGTGTTGCGTTTTTCGATGCGTATTGCAGCTTCGAAAGTTCGTATAATTCAGCGTAAAGTTCAATGAAATCCGGCAGGGTTCAGAACCGAATCCCCACCGCCAATGTGTTCAGATTGCCGAAAAAGCCAAATTGCGTGTAGGCATAGTCTGCTTCGACCGTCAGCAGCCCGCCAAGCCCTAGTCTGACACCACCGCCGAAAGAATATCCCTCCTCCTTCTGCTCCTGCCCGATCCCCCGCATTCCGGCGCGAAGGAACAGCATGTCCGCCCACCCTACCTCCGTGCCGACATTCACCGTCTCCACGTTGTCGCTCGGCCTCAACGCATCCGCGGCCACGGTCCAGGTCAGGAAGTCCGACTTGAGCACGTCCATCGCAAGCCCCACCCGGAAGAGGAGCGGAATGGGCCATTTGTCCGTCTTGCGCAGTCCAGGAACGGCCTTGTTCGAGCCTGAATGAGCGGGATCGATGTCGATCGGTTGCAGCAAGTCCTTCCCCTCGAGGGTAAGATCTCCACCGAAGTTGGAAATCGACATGCCGAGACGCATGTCATTGAAACCTGTGACGAACACAAGGCCAAAATCGACCGCGAATGTCGATGCAGACACGTTATAAATCTGCTGATGAATGTATTTTGCCGAACCTCCGATCGAGAATCTGTCTGTGAAGCGCCGGGAGTACGTCAACGCAAACGCGACATCCGATGCGCTCCAGCGCTCTCCGGTTCCGTCCGGCTCGAGCTCTGTCGTTACGGACTCCTCGCCGTAGTCGAGATTCGTAAGACTTGCCCCGAGGAAGTTGACGCCATCGAACGACAGGACTGCACCGACCCATCGGTAATCTGTGCCGGCGAGCCACTTGGCGTTCGAGAACACAACCTGCGACCCCTCCAGGAATCCTATTGACCCCGGATTCCAGTAGAGCCCTGATGCATCCGTGTTCGATGCAACGAACGCCCCCCCCATCGCGACCGCTTTTGCCCCGGCCGAGATGCCGAGGAACTGCGCCGCCGTCGTCCCTATCTTTGCCTGGCCGAAGGCCTGTGTCGACAGGATACCCAGTGCGAGCGCTGCGAAGGAAAGCTTCTTCATGTGTATTCTCATGGTCATCACTTGATGATTGCGAGTTTGCCGGTCTGATTTCCCGCCTCGGACTCAACCACATAAAAATAGACCCCGAACGCCACGTCAAGGTTCTCCTTGGATTTCAGGTTCCAGGAGATGCTGCCGTCCTCGATGTTCCCGTCATGCTCAAGAGTGATCACGTGATCACCACGCGACGTATAGATGTGCACCTTCGACTTGGCGGGCAGTCGCGTAAAGTCGACCCGACGGATCCGTCCGACCGTCACGTTCGGCGGAAGCGGTGGCTCTAGCGACGAAGCTGCTATATATGGATTTGGTACGACACGCACCTTGTCGAGGTTCGCCGTGGCAACGGCATCGTCCACTGTCGGCTTTTCCACCTTGAGCGTGTATGCGTCCCTGCTCAGGAAAGGCTTCGAGGTCCTCAGGATGAGCGTGTCTGATTCCGTGAACGTGTACACTGTCCCGATGGGATCGGCGGGCCTGTTGATGAAGAAGATGTCCCATGTGTAGCCGATATTTCCGTTCGGGTCCTCCTCAAGGAGGATGATCTCCTCGATCGGTCCGAGCTTGCCGTCGTTATCGTTATCGACGAAGATGAAGTCGACATACTTCTGCTCGGTCACATTGCGGATCCTGAAATTCACCGGCTTCGCCGGCACGAACAGAAGCAGGTCCTCTGTGGAGGTATCCACGATGGACGTGGCGAACTCGATATTGTAGTCAGCGGGCCTCGCGTATCCCTTGAACTCCAGCCCACTGAAGGGATCAGACACGAGCAGCGGCACAAAATTGTAGATGTACGCCACCTGGTCCGCCCAGCCCGACAACGAGTCGACGAGGGCGCAGTTCCAGTCGTTGTCAAAGATGAGCTCAAGTCCATCAAAGATATCGCTGTCCTTGTCCTCGCTGGCGTAGGGAGAACCCGTGATGTACGGGCTCTTGTAGACAGGAAAGTAGTTATACGTCATGGTGAATCTGCTTCCCGATTGCATGTCCCCGACTGTCGAACCGCGGATCTCACCCCTGTCGGAGTTGAGGTGATAGCGTGTCGGATCCACCACAGCACCTCCAGCGTCCGTCACCTGGACCGTCGAGGGGTCAATATTCTGATGAGCGAGCCGGACGATGGTGGTGTCGAGTGCTATGAAGTTCTCCGTGACCTGCTCCTCATCATAGACGCTGTAGAAGGAGGTCAGACGTGTGTATTCCGTCGAGTCTGCTCCGTCGATCAGGCCGTTGCCATTGTTGTCCTCCCCATCCCCCGCCGCATCGTCGAAGCTGATAGCATACCTGTGCCCCGTCAGCTCGGTCTCATCGAGGATCCGATAGAGAAGAGACCCCGTCCCGACCTTTGTGGCTGTCGCTTCAAGGGGAACCGCATCCAATGGCCGCTCATAGCCTGCGACCTTGCCATTCGGCATGACGACGGCCGTGTTGATGTCCTTGTCTACTTCGCCCGTTGCGCGAACCCGGATGATCTTGGTATTCTCCGATGGGAAGATCCCGACGAGCTCATCCCCTCTGTCATAGGCCACGATGGCGTAGTAGTATGTCCTGCCATTATCAAGACCGCGGTCGACGTACGAATGAAGCAGACCGGTATTGCCGCCCAGGTAGTAGGACAGGCCCGAGGTTCCCTGGAAAAGCTCGCTCTGAGCACGGAAGAATCCGGACACTGTATTGTTCAGGTCGAACTGCACGAGTGGCCGGTACGACTGGGGTGCTCCTGTTGCGTCGGTCACGTCGAAGATGTCAGAGAAATCGGGATCTGTCGACCTGTATATCTTGTATCCTTCAAAGTCGTTGACCTTCAGTACGGGGTCGATCGTGTACTCGGCCTTTCGGTCCCAATACAGCGTCACCTGCTTGTCGCCAGGCACAGCGGTCAGCGTCGGTTTGTCGGGCGGCTGTGGGAACTGATAGTTGCTGTCGTAGATCTTCTGGACCGTCTGTTTGTTCTTCAGCAGGTCCGCGATGTCCGCCGTCACGCCTCCGCCCTGTCCACCGCCATAGACCAGTGCGAGCGAAAACCGCTCGGTCTCTCCGGCCAGGAGCGGGAAGTAACCAGATCCGTAGAAGAAGTCCCCGTCCTCCCCCGCCTCCGGCCTGTTCTCGACGATCGTCGACGGCACATCGAAGAATCCTGGCGCAAGGCTCGCCCAGAGCGTTTCATCCTGATCGAACCGCACATTGCCTGCCGGGGTGAAATAATAGAAACTGGTCAGTCCGATCTGATCAGACTCTGACACGTCGGTCTTATCGATGTTCGGCTCTCCGGGAAGGCCGGTGTCGTCGCCGAACGCATCGACGCCGGAGGTCGCCACGCCATCGCCTTCACCGAAATCTCCTGTTCCATCGATGCCATCCCGCCCCACATCATCGAATGCCAGAACCCAATCCTGGTCGTTATCGACGTTGTCCGTGCGCCGTTCGTCGATCATACTGAGCGAATTGGAGCCCGTTCCAGTCCGATAATCGATATAGCGCAGCGGCCTGAGGACATCGATCAGCGTCTTCGGCGGCACGGTGTTGGTGCGCTTCACCTGACGGTAGTGGACGAAGGAATTCTCGTCGATGAGGCCGTCATAATCGTTATCGACGCCGTCATACGCGTTCGGATTGATGAACGTGTTGTTCATGTAGTCCCGGACGACATTTCCCTCGGCAACCCTGGTGACACCGGGGTAGATCCACCGGGTCAAGCCCCTCGTCGTGACCTGCACGCTGTCTGTTGCCGGGATCGTGAAGACAGAACGGGAAAAATCGTCATTGATAAGGACGATCTGGTCGCCTGCGGAGATCGTCGTCGTATCGAAACTGGCCTGCCCGAACTTCGGCGCGCCGCCGGTAAAAGCGGATGAATCGGAATCGCCGTCGTTGTCGATGCCGTCGAATGGATTGCCCGGACTTTCGAGAAAGGCGTAGCCAACCATCCCGACGCCCCCGACCCATAGGGGATTCCGGGCATTGGTCCGCGGAAAGTCTCCTGAGTATGTGATGTCATTCGCGACATCATAGAACGACCAATCGTCGTCGTATTCACGATGGTCAGCATTCCCGGTCACGCCGACATAGGTGCCGACCAGCATGCCGAACACGACCTTGTTGTAATGTGTGGTTCCATGGTTCGTAATCTCATACAGCCAGAAGATGTTGTCCTTCGCGAGGAACTGCGCCCATTGCATTCCTCTGACCTTCACCTCGAGCGCCATGCCATTCCGCGCGGTGTTCAGGGAGTCTGGCTTGAACGCGAGCCCACGTGCGTTGTTCCCTGCAAAGTTGAACCGCTCGTCATTGTTGTCATCCATGACGAAGTAGCTTTCCTGGTCCGCGCTGATCCGCTTCCCGAAATAGCCGTTCCAGGAACCGCCCCACCCCGGATCGACGGGATCGGTCAGCCTGTCGGGCCACTGGTCGGGCCATGACGAAGGATCGGTCGTCATCGCTATCCGTTCCTGCGAGGCATTGAAGTAGCCATCGACAGGCTCGAAGGTCCAGTACTTGTTCGTCGGACTCTGGTCCGCTGTGCCGGGTCGGTCGACGGGCACAGACACGACGGAATGGAACGTCGTACCTTGCCACGAGATCTCAGCCCCGACGATCGGGCTGACGTCGCCGAGGTACCCGTTATTGTCGTTCTTCCAGGCGCCCCGCGGTCCTGCTGAGCCCGGCTGGCCGATGACGCCCCAGTTGCCGAAGACTGTCCTGACCTGGTTCGCATTATGAACGGCGGTGCGGCGGTATTCCCTGCCGCTCTGCTGTGCATGGAGGAACGCCAGCGGAACCAGGAAGTATGTGATGAGCGAGAGACGTTTCATGGTTGTCATAATCAGAACTCCACATTCACGCCGAACTCGATGCGTCGCGGCTCAGAGTAGAACGTCGGACGGAGAAAGTAATCGTCGAGCGAGATGATGTACTCCGGCGGATTCGTCGCCCGCGCTCGGGCGAGGTCGGTCGTGAATCCAGCCCGACCCGTATCGTCGAAGACGCCCACCTCGTTCTTGATGTCGAACAGGTTGAACACACGAAGGAACGCCACCATCTTCGTGAAACCGAGGTCGAACGTATAGAATCCGCGGGTGTCCACATTGAAGAATTGCGGCTTCACCTGGCTGTTCGTGAGCAGAGCGGTCGCATCGGCGCTCTGACGGGGTGTGTATGGCGTTCCGCTGCCGTACTGAGCGATGAAGCTCACGCCCCAGTTCTCCGCGTTGTATGAGGCAGTGATGTTCAGCGTATGCCGCTGGTCCCAATCGAGCGGCACCTGCTGCACCTCTGGAAGTGCGCCGCCGGCCAGTGCATTGCGGGCGCTGGATGGGTCAGATGCCGTCCCGTCGGCGACCTGGTAGGTGTAGTCCATCGTGGCTCCAAGGCCGCCGACGAACTGCTTGTTGAGGGAGAGAACGACGCCCTTTACGAACCCGAAGTCGCTGTTGATGTACTTATCGTAGGTCGCCGAGCCGCCGAACACCTGGATCTCCGCCCCCCTGGTGCCGGTCAGGCCCCTGATGTCCCTGAAATACATGGTCAGGTCGACCGAGATATCGTCGGTCACCTGCTGCTGGACGCCAAGTTCGCCGTTGATCGTCTGCTCCGGATCCAGGTCAGCGTTGCCGATGACGGCAATGTGTTCACCCGAACCCGATCCGATCTTGAAGTCGGGATTCTCATATAAGCGCTCGAACCGCGGGATCTGGAAGAAATGCCCGTAAGAGAAGTGGACCACCCCACGATCGCTGATCGGGAAGGAGGCCCCGAACCTCGGACTCCACTGGAACTTGTCGGCCGCATCCTTGTACCAATACCCCCTCCTTTCTGCTACCGATTTGCCCGGCTCGCCCGCATCCTGACGTCCGTTGTTGTTATAGTCGAAGAACCGGTTCGAGGGTTTGATGGGATTGTAGATGTCCGGGTCCGACTCGTCGGCGAGGACCACGCCGTCTGGCCGGAAGTAGTCGAACCGTATTCCCACATTGATGATCAGGTCGTCGAACTCCATCTTGTCCTGGACATAGAACGAGAATTCCTGGGGTTTCCTGAGGTAGTAGTTGTAGCTCGCCTCGGTATCAGCAGGGACCTCCATGATGAGGAACGGATTGGTCGTGGCCGGATCGAATGCCGACTGTGCCAGGGGCGGGCGAAGCGAATACGACTCGTATTCTATCTGATGCTGACGCGCCTCTACGCCGACCTTCACGAGGTTCCGGTTGTCGACCTGGCTGGAAAGATCGACCTTCACGAGCCCGCTCCGGGTATTGCGGTTGAAGCGCGAAAGGTCTGTCCCGCCGGTCGAAATCCCATACGGGTCGATCTGGTTCATGACCTGGGGATGGACATAGCGGGGATCATGAGGATCGTCATACAGATAGTAGGACAGCTCCTTCGTGAAGAGGGACGCCCCGACCGTATAGAAGGTGGAACCGCTGAGCGTGTGGCTCAACTGGAAGATCTGCGTCAGGCTCTCGGAATAGTTCGTGCCGACCCCGTCAGGGTTGAAGTAGAAGTACTGATTGTACGGCTTCGAATCACTGTTGTCGTAGATGGCATTGTAGGATGCCTTGATCATCGGTGTGACACGCCACGTCAGCTTCCCCTGGAGATATCTGCGCTGGCTCCAGTTCATAGGGACCAGGCTTGAATCTCCCTTGCCGAGGGCCTCGTCCCTGAACAATCGAAAGGCCCCAGTACTGTCAACGAAGGAGACATTGCCGGGATTGAACCTCCGGCGTCCGCTGAGCCATCCGTCGAAGTAGATGTACCTGCCGTTCGCGAAGAAGGTGAGGTCCTCGCCGATGATGGGACCGCTCAGATTCGCTTCGTAGTTCCTGATGGCAAACGGGTTTATGTCATCGATGCCGGGGAAAGTCTCGTCATTGGTGCTGACGTAGTCTCCCGCATAGAAGCCGAGGCCGCCCCTGAAGGAACCACCTCCTTCACGCGTGGCGATATTGACGATGCCCGACATTGCCTGTCCGTACTCGGCATTGAACGCACCCGACACGAGCTGCATCTCCTGGACGAGGTTCTTGTTGACCTCCACCACCTGGCTGCCATCGAAGACGTCCGTTACCGGGACGCCGTCGATCCAGTATGCCACCTCGCCTGACCGGCCGCCACGAAGACTCCCGGACACAAATCCCGCCTGAAGGGAAAGCACCTCGCTGAACTCGGTGACCGGCAGGACGTTCAGCTCCTCACGGCCGACGACCGCGGTGGTTGCCGTCAGGTCGCGCTGGATGAGAGGGCGTTCTGCGACGACGACCACCTCTTCTCCCCTGATGAGCTCTTCGCCCAGATCCACGTCGATCGTCGTGGTCAGGTCGATCTTCACTCTCACGTCCGTGATCCGTTGCTGGCCATACCCGACCATCGACACGATGAGCGTGTAATCACCAGGCGCGATGTTCAGGATGATATAGCTCCCCTCGAAGTCCGTCGCGGCCCCCATGGAGGTACCGTCGATGCGAACATTCGCTCCGATGAGCGGTTCGCCGGTCGCAGCGTCCTTCACGACCCCGCGGATCTTCCCGGTCGTTCCCGTGAAGACAGGCGTCGCGGCCAGCATCAGCGCGATGAGCACTCTCGTCATCCGTTTGTGCATGATCATTCTCTTCAATAGAGTGATGAATGGAGCTGTTCTTCCCGGCGAACTGCGCCGGACCGGTCGATCGTCGTGGAACGCTCCACGAGTTCGGGTACGAAAGTCTTGTGGACCACAGGCAAGCTCGCCTGGTCGATCCGTTCCAGAAGTCTCTTGATGGCGAGACGCCCCATGTCTTCCAGCGGCTGACGCATGGTCGAGAGTCCGAGGTGCCGCGCAAGCTCGATGTCATCGTATCCGACGACCTCGACCTCCTCAGGACATCTGATCGAATGTTCCCGCAGCGCTTCCAGCACACCGCTTGCCTGGATATCGCTGGAGATGACGAGCGCAGTCGGTCTGGTTCCATTGGCTCCTATCAGAGAACCGGCGAGTGCATAGCCCTCTTCGCGAGTGAACCCGTCGAGCCTCGGAGAAGTTGCCATGCGGACGATCGATTCGTCATATGTCATCCGATGCTCTGTCAGTGCCCTCCGGTATCCTGTGAGCCGGTCGCGTGCGGGCTTGCTTTCGAGGTTGGCGCAGATGAATCCGATGCGTCGGTGTCCCCGCTCGATCATGGCGGTCGTCGCGCGGTACGACCCTTCCACATTGTCGACGTTGAAGGAATCGAAGCGCTGGTCCTCCGTATCGACCAGAACGAGCGGAACTTTCAATTGAAGGATCTCCCGGACGAAGTCGTCCGGCAGAGGGAGCGAGACGCAGATGACACCGTCGAACCGGCCCCTGGAGGTGACCTTCGTCAATGACCGGAGTCCATGTTGCAGGTGCGATACGCCATGGAGCACGAGGTCACACTCGGCTTCATAGACGCGTTCCTGAACACTCTGAAGGATCTCGACGAAGAACGAAGAGATATAGGGGACGATGACAAGGATGGTATTCGTGCGTCTCCGTGCCAGGCCTCTGGCATACGGATGAGGCTGATAACGGAACTTCCGTGCGATGCTGAGGACCCGTTGTCGTGTCTCGGGTGAGACGCTGGGGTGGTTGTTGAAGACCCGGGAGACTGTCCCGATGCCGACTTGCGCTTCGCGAGCAATATCGTATATGGTCTTCGCCACGCGGGGTGAGAAGGTTCGTGGAAGGGCTTCCACGTGGGGCATAAAGTTACGGGTAATAACTGTAATGTCAAGGCAGGGGTGAATAATCCTTGTACGTATCGTGCACGAATGACATCTCTCTGAGAAGCGCTCATTCTGCATGACAACGACATCCACCCTCTCGGGTGTCATTGATGACCGCGGATCATCACTTCCCCGAGAGTGAGATACCGACTATCACTATGATGGATGGAAGTCAATAAAAATGCGCCTCCGCAGTGCGAAGGCGCAATATGAAATAGCACCAGATGCAGTGAAGCTTATCCCTGGCCGAGGATGGCTTCCTTTGCGGCCTTTGCCACGCGGAACTTCACGACCTTCTTGGCCGGGATCTGGATCTGCTCGCCCGTTGCCGGGTTGCGGCCGATGCGTGCTTTGCGATCCACGAGTACCAATTTGCCGATGCCCGGAAGCGTGAATGTATTGACGGCCTCTCTGTATGACAGATTTGCCATCTCTTCCAGAATGCCCACAGCGACCTTCTTCTTCAGGTCGAACTTGCTGGCAAGATGCGCAGCAATCTGACTCTTGGACATTGATTTTGGCATATGGAAACCCTTCTGTTGATGGTGTTTGGTGAGGGCCAAGAAGCCCCTGAGTTTATTGGTCTTTCCTGACCATGGTGAATTTCATCAACAAATATAGGGTTTCTGGATTATTTGTCAATAGGTCGCCGAATTTTTGCTCCTTATTTATCAATAGCTTCTGCCGACCTGCTCTCCCTATGATTCAGTGGAACGTCCGTAACACATTAAAGGGTAATCATTTACAAGAACACCCCCGTATTTACAGGGTCTTTTCGAACAGCAAGCTTCCCAAAAGATTTTTCTCAGAATTTCTGAGTTTCCCGGGGAATTCCCTGCTTGGGGAGATCCATTTGACTTCCTCGATGCACGAAGGCAGATATGCTGCAATTCATCATGATCAGCGGATCGGGACTCTCTCATCTCAATATCGTGCGAGCCACTCGGGAATCATCAGTCACATCAATATGAGATGAACTCAGCTTTCATCATCTCAGCTTGCAGATAATCCCCTCCTTCGCGAGCTCATTGCCACACGAAGGCAAAGGTCGCTAATAAGGTTGATCGCATCCTCACTTCACTCTTCTTTCCTCTTCTCCTATGCTGAGACGCGGCTCATAGAGAAAATTCCTCTTGTGAAGCGGGCCTTTCTTGATTATATTGCATTGTTGCGAACGAATTCTGTATGGGATCGTAGCTCAGCCCCGCCAAACGGCCGGCGGGGTCTCACGGCACCGAAGAGCAGTGCCGTTCGATTTGGTTCGCAGGTCATCTGGGATCGTAGCTCAGTTTGGTTAGAGCGCCTGCCTGTCACGCAGGAGGTCGCGAGTTCGAGTCTCGTCGGTCCCGCATTTTGAGGCAAAGAACCCCCCCGAAAAAGGGGGTTTCTTCATTTTTAGGCCATCGGAAGCCTCAATGACCGACACCTCAGAAGTGTCTGTCCCGTCTTTCTGTTTCCGTCCATCTTTCTTTATATTCAGGTCCTTCAGTATTGATGAAAAAGGGAAGAACATCGCCTATGGCTGCGAAGAAGAAAGCCTCAGGGAGTAGTGTGCTCGGGTTACCCGCCGATACCCTCAAGGCCTGGTACGAAGATATGCTGCTTGTGCGGCGCTTCGAGGAAAAGGCTGCACAGCTGTATGGAATGGGCAAGATCGGCGGATTCTGCCATCTCTACAACGGGCAGGAGGCTGTATCCACCGGTTCGATGGCAGCTCTTACGCCAGACGACTATGTTATTACCGCCTATCGCGACCACGGCCTGGCGATCTCCCGCGGACTCGATCCGAAGGCCTGCATGGCCGAGCTGCTTGGAAAATCCACTGGGACGACCAAGGGAAAAGGCGGATCGATGCATTATTTCGACAGGGAGAAGAACTTCCTCGGAGGCCATGCCATTGTGGGAAGCCATATCCCTATCGGCGCCGGTGTCGCCTTTGCGATCCGCTACCGAAAAGAGAAGAAGGTCATCCTCACGTTCATGGGGGACGGCGCAACCAACATCGGCGCCTTCCACGAAGGCTTCAACCTTGCCGCGTTGTGGGGGCTGCCAGTCGTTTTCATCATCGAGAACAACAGATACAGCATGGGAACCTCGGTGAAGCGCTCGTCTGCTGTGGAGGACCTGTATAAAAAGGCCCTTGCATACGATATGCGCTGGGACGTTGTGGACGGCATGAACGTGCTTGAGGTCTATCAGAAGGTGAACGAAGCCGCGACGATAGCGCGTCATGAGTACAAACCCAGCCTCCTCGAGATAAGGACCTACCGGTACCGCGGCCACTCCATGTCCGATCCGGTCCATGGCCATTACCGCACGAAGGAAGAAGTCGAAAAACTGAAGGAGCAGGACCCGATCTCATATTTCGGGGCACTGCTCCAGCAGCAGAAGATCGTGGATACCTCATATTTCGATGAGGTCGAGCAGAGGATCAAGCAGCAGGTCCAGGAATCTGTTGAGTTTGCCGAGAACAGCCCGGAGCCTGCCGCCGAAGAGCTCTGGACAGATGTCTATCTGCCCTGACCACGGAAGGACGAACAGGAATATGCCAATCGTAAGTTTTCGGGAAGCCCTGAACCAGGCAATGGACGAAGAGATGGCCCGGGATGACCGCGTCTACCTCATGGGCGAAGAGGTCGCACAGTACAACGGCGCCTACAAGGTGAGCCAGGGACTCCTGGCCAAATACGGGCCTGAACGCATCTGGGACACACCCATCGCTGAGACCGGCTTCGCGGGCATCGGTATCGGGTCGGCAATGGCCGGCCTCCGCCCCATCATCGAGTTCATGACGTGGAACTTTTCCCTGGTTGCGTACGACCAGATAGCGAACCACGCTGCAAAGATGCTCTCCATGTCCGGCGGCCACTTCAGCGTGCCGATCGTCTTCCGGGGTCCGGGAGGTGCTGCACATGCCCTTGGAGCGACACACTCACAGGCCCTCGAGGCCATCTACGCCCACATACCGGGCCTCAAGGTCGTCATGCCCTCGAACCCGTACGACGGCAAGGGCCTCCTGAAGACCGCCATACGCGACGACAATCCGATCATCTTCATCGAGAGCGAGGTCATGTACGGTGACAAGGGAGAGGTCCCCGACGGGGAATACACCATTCCCATCGGAGAAGGCAACCGTATCACGGAAGGGTCCGATGTGACCATCGTGTCCTGGTCCAAGATCCTGCAGCGGGTGACCATCCCGGCCGTGAAAGAGCTACAGGACCAGGGGATCAGCGTCGACCTCATCGACCCGCGCACCATCAAACCGATGGACTGGGACCTGATCGTCCGCTCTGTCCGGAAGACGAACAGACTGGTGATCGTCGAGGAAGGGTGGCCGTTCGCAGGCGTCGGTGCACAGATCGCATGGGAGGTGCAGCACCGCGCGTTCGATGACCTGGATGCGCCGATCGAAAGGGTCCATCAGGAGGATGTTCCTCTCCCCTATGCCAAGAACCTGGAGAAGGCATCCCTTCCCTCGATCGACAAGGTCATCAGTGCAGTCAACAAAGTACTCTATCGCAGCTGAACCTAACGGACGAGACCATGGCTACAACCATACAGATGCCGAAGCTGAGCGATACCATGGATGAAGGGGTCATCCTGAAATGGCGGTACAAGGAAGGAGACACCGTCAAGCAGGGTGAGATCCTCGTGGAGATCGAATCCGACAAGGCCGATATGGAGCTCGAGGCGTATGATTCCGGCGTTCTGCGGAAGATCTTCGTTCCCGAAGGGGGGAAAGCACCTATTGGCGCTCCGATAGCGATCATCGCGGGGGCTGATGAGAACATAGACGACGCCGTAAAGAGCGCAGGATCTCCCACGGCGGCCAAGGCAGTGAAAGCGGTGGCACCTGCTCCGGAGACTACAAGCCCCCCCGCTACAGCAACTCCGGCACCTGCACCTGTCCCCGCTCCCGGGGGCCGGGTCAAGGCTTCACCGCTGGCCCGCAAGGTCGCTGCTGATAAAGGAGTGGACCTGAGCAGTATGACCGGGTCAGGACCCGGAGGTCGTATCATAAAGCGTGATATTGACACCGCCCGTCCAGGCCTTGCATTCGCGCCGGATGCGGGGATGACCCGCCCCACGAAGGACGTGGAGCTCTCCCCTATCCGGAAGACCATTGCCAAGCGGATGTCCGAAAGCAAGCAGCATGTCCCCCATTTCTACGTCACTGTAGAGGTGGACATGGAACCTGCGATGTCCGTTCGGGACCAGTTGAATTCCCGTGAGGGCGTCAAGATATCCTTCACAGACATGCTCATCAGGGCCAGCGCATTGGCGCTGCTGGAGCACCCGCAGGTCAATGCGACCTATCTTGGAGACTCCTCACGCCAATACGGGCACGCGCACATTTCGGTCGCTGTCGCCCTCGAGGACGGGCTTGTCACACCGGTCCTACGCCACTGCGAACAAAAGAGCATCGGTCAGATCAATGCTGAGCTCCGGGACCTCGTCGAGCGGGCCCGGAACAGGAAACTGAAACCTGAGGAGTACAGCGGCGGGACCTTCACGATCAGCAACCTGGGGATGTTCGGAGTAGAGGACTTTGTGGCTATTGTGAATCCGCCTGAAGGGGCGATTCTGGCGGTCGGATCGATCATCGAGAAGCCGGTGGCGAAGAAGGGGGCGATCGTTGTCGGCCACACGATGAAGGTGACGCTCTCCTCCGATCACCGCATCATCGATGGCGCTGTGGCGGCGAGGTTCCTCCAGAGCCTTCGGAACCTGCTGGAGAATCCCGCCTTGCTGCTGTACCGGCCGTGATCTGCAGGTTTGGAACGGACAAAAAAGCCCCGCTCTGCGGGGCTTTTTCTTTGCTACTGAATGTCGGTCGAAAGTTTGAAACGCAGTATCCGGTCGTTGCCGGTATCGGCGATCAGGAGGGTCTTGAACTCCTGGTAGTAGGCTACGCCGTGCGGCCGACGGAACTGTGTCGGCCCGTCACCTGTTCCCCCGAAGGAGACGATGATGTTCTTACGCTGTCCGGATTGGGCGGGGGGCCGCACGCCCTCGAATCCGGTGGAGGTGAACTGATACACGCTGTCGCGGCCAGCGTCGACGACGAACAGGTAGCGGTTGTCGGCCGCATAGGTGACATCCTGGGGCTCCACAAAGCCACCTCCTAGCAGTCCATCGCCCGGAGTATCATCGTACAGAAACCGGCTCGCGACGGTCGTGTCGATCGTTGTGAATGCCGGCTCGGGCACATACCCCGCATCTTCCCTCCCCTCAAAGTAGAGCATGCCTTGCACACGAAAACTATTGTCGCCCGTTAATGTGACCACGAAACTCTTCCTCGTATCGACGTCATTCCTCTGCGGCGGTACGGCATACGTCGTTATGCCCGATATCTGGTTCGCCGAGGCGACCCCCGTCCCCGTTGCCGTAAGGTATGACGTGAGCGGCGAAAGGAGCGAATCACCCGATGAGAACCGGAGGACATTGTTGTCCGGACCACCCGGCTGGATGATCGAGGAATTCGAAGGTCCCTTCCGTGTCACGTAATACTCGTTCGTCGACAATGTTGCGATGCCCGTGAAGGAGACCGCGCTGTCTCCGACCAGGGTCGATTTGCCGAGGATGTACAGAGGATGAACGATCACCGGTTCTGGCACCGCAAGAGACAGCTGGTGCTGCACCGGATATAGTCTCAGCCTGTAGACAGCTGCGAGGCTGATCGCTGTGCTTCCCAGGACCGTATCCTTCCGACCCGCGACAAGAAGGTCGAGCCCCCTGTCCTGCGCAATCGCTATCGGCCGTCTGATGGGCTGAGATACCCCAACGACCGTGCCATTGATATCGAGAGCGACGACCCTGTCATTCTCTGTATCGGCGACGTACACAAGTTCGTCATATCCGACGTGCACATCCTGCGGCTTGTTGAACCCACGCCACTCGGGGAGAAGCGGGATGAACTCGACCCGTTGCTGGGTCGAGGGCGGGACCTCAGGAAACTCGCTCAGGTCCATTTTCTCCACGCAGGAGGACAGGAATGCCGCCAAGACGACCAGCAGTATGGAAAAGGTCCGTCTCATAGCGACAATTGGACCGCGATGCGATGGACAGTGCCGAGGAACGCGTACGGGACGGCCGCATAGTCCGCTCTGGCTGCCATTCCACCGAGAGGGACCCTCACACCGAGCCCGAGAGCCGGCGTGATCTGCTCTTCCACGTTAAAGCGATATCCGACCCGGAGCATCACAAGCTCCGACCAGGCATATTCCATTCCGACGCTGATATGCTCCGCATTGTCATTGGGATGGTTCAACTGGACGGTCGTGGTGAGCCGGTGCGTCTCATCCTGCCAGGGCTCCATTGCGAATCCCAGACGGAACTGCGTCGGGGGCGAGAACTCTTCGAACGAAGAGATCTCCCCCACTCCTGCCGACGTGACGGTGCCGGTCGGTCGGGAGACATTGCCGAAGTGTGAAAGGACGATGGCGAACCGTGACGAACCGAATCCTGTCGCATAGTACGCGCCGAGATCGAAAACGACATTCGTCATCGTGAGGTCGGCAATGATCTCATGCAGATATCGGGCAGTGATACCGAAGCTGAACTGGTCCGTCATACGGCGGGAGTACGAAAGACCGACTGCCAGATCAGCGTACTGGTACGACTGTCCCGTCCCCTCAGGCTGTGTCACCGTCCGCACGGGGATGGGGTCCGTCGAAAGACTGATAAGGCTCAGCCCGAGCGCATCAGAGGAAGAGAGATGATATGTCACAGCAGCGAACTGATGGGAGATATCCGCGAACCAACCAGTATGCGCGAACTGCACCTGATTTCCTGTCGTGCGCACGATACCTGCGGGATTCCAATAGACAGCCGAAGCATCATCGGAGATGGCAATAAAGCTCTCGCCAAGCGCCGCTCCCCTCGGATCGGGCGCGATCTTCAGGAAGGTGAACGACGATATTCCCACGCGCTGGGCGCCGAGTCCCGGGAAGAGGTCCTGGGCCTGTGCTGTCAGCACACAACAGCAGAGAGCGAGAATATATGGCCACGTCCTCATCATAGCGAGACGGAGATGCCTCCGACGATGTGCCGCTGCTCGAGATACCGCGCCGGATCGAACGGCGGGATGCCCCGATCGGTCGGATGCGGATCGGTGGGGTCCCGGAATGGCGTGGGATCGCCGAGCTCATACGCCCGCCCGGTCAGCGGATTGATGATGGTGGAATTCCTGTTGTCGAACAGGTTCGTTATCTCTATGAAGAACATGAACCGCGACCCCGCAAGGTCGAACCATTTCTGGATCGTCAGATCGGCCCAGAACCAGGGATCGCCGATCAGCTGATACTCCTGCGTGAGGTCCTCACGATAGACGATGCGACGCGTATTCGCATCAATGCCGAGACTGTCATACGGCGTGTATCGTTTCCCGGATTGGTAGTTGAGCTGCATGTACAGCGAGAACTGGTTCAGCCACGATACACCGAGGAATCCCTCAGGGTCGTCCACCTGATACCGCCCGGAGGCCTTCACCTGGAACGGCCGATCCCATGCAAGGAACTTCTCCTTCGTCGTCTCTTCTTCCGTGAAACGGAAGAACGATGCCTCCGCCGAGTTGCTCTTGCCCTTCGCGACCTGATATGATCCGGAGACCGTTCCCAGGAACGACCGCCCGATGCGCTTGATGTACGAGACCTCGATGCCGTTGATGCGGGCGTAGTCCTCGTTCACATACGAGGATTTGTCAGTCTCCGGTATGTATCGCCGTACGACATAGTCGAATTTGTCCTTGGTGTAGGCCGAGAACGTGAACACGTCGTCCGTCGTGAACTGGTTCCGTATCCCGATCTCGTACTCAACTGTCGTTTCCGGTTTGAGCGAGGGATTTCCAACACGCGCAAGATAGGAACGGTCCTGCCGCTTTATATCGAGGCCCGAATAGACCTGGTATGCATTGGGCCATTGTGATGCATGACCATAATTGAAGAAGAGCACCTGATTGTCGCTCACCGGGAATGACACCCGGATCCTCGGCAGCAGGCGCCCCTTCCAGTGGCGGTCCCCGAAGGAGAACGACTCGTCGAGATACGCATCACGGAAGCGCGGCGCAAGGACGCCGGTCGGATTATCCTCTGTCTGGATGGCTGCGGGATCGTTCACGAGCCTGTCCACGAACGAGCCGGGAGCCCAGTACTGGAAGCGGAGGCCGAGGTACGCAATGAGTCCTTTGAATGTGATCTGGTCCTGGACGTAGAAGGAACCCTGCGTCGGCCAGACATGCCAGATGTCGAACGATTGGCCGAGACTGCGGGAAGGATCTCCCGGTCTGAGCGGAGCGCCGACCCAGGGCCTGGTGATGTCCACCCACTGGAACTCCTGGATCTTCGTTTCCAGTCCCGTCCGAAGCTTGTGTGCGTCGCTCGCATGGTATGTGAGATCGAACCGGAGGGTCACCTCATCGACAAAGTGGTCGTGCCACAGTGTCGCGACGCCTCCATTGTTATAGAGCCCTGCCGTGTAGGGATCTCCCTGGATCGTGTAGACCTGCCCGTTGACAAAATCGGAGTACTGCCAATAGCTTATGGGCGACGAGATAATGGATGCGGGGTCAAGCTCCGTGGAGATGGAATCGGGCCGCCAGGAGCGACCGTTCGCGTCAGTGCGGAGTGTTGTGAACAGCCGGGAGATCTGAAGGTCAAAAAACGCGGTGGAGCTGAGGGTCTTCGTGTATTTCGCGATCATCAGCTGCGAATCGTGTGTATACGTGTTCGCATTGTCAGGCTGCAGCGCGAACTCATACTGATAGCCAGGCCGAAGGACCACATCGTTCCCGCCGATCTGAAGCATGCGGGTGTTCTGATTAACGTTCAGCGAGCGCCTGTACGAGAACTGGAAGTTGTCGGTCGACGCGGCCCTCAGCGAGAGCTTCACAAGACCGCTCCACCGGTTGTCCTGGCGCGGCATGAATGTCGTCCCATCCAGCACAGAGGAGAATAACTGGTTCGCCGGCGCGCGGGTGTACTCATCCGACATGTAGCCTGTGAACGAGGTGAAGAACGTCAGTGTCCCGGGAATGATAGGCCCGCCAAGGTTCACCTCCGCAACGTCCGTATTCCAGTTTGACGGCTCATTTGAGTTGAAGCCGAGATTGTCCCGCTTGTATGATGCAAAGACGCTCAGAGCATCTCCTCCATCCCTCGTGCGCACGTTGATGACCCCTGCAGTCCCCGAGTACTCTGCGCCGACACCTCCGGTGATGATCTCGACCTGCTCGAGCGCTTTTGCGCCGACATCGACGCCGAATCCTGTTCCCGCCAGGGGGTCCTTCGCCGAGACACCATCGACGTAGTATGCGGTCTCGTACGAGCGTGCGCCGCGGATGTAAATGCCCTCGGCCGTCTGCGTGATCCCGACCTGCCGGGCAGCCACTTCCTGGACGCTGATGACCGGCGCCGAGCGGATCTCATCCGCCTGGATGGCCCGAGACGATGACGCCTGCTCGATATCGAACAGCGGCCGTTCACCGACGACAACGACCTCCTCGCCCACGTTCAGGACGGCCTCCGTCATCTCCATGTCAATGGTGAGCGATCGGTCCAGCTCGACCACGACATTCGTCCGCTCCACCGTTGTATAGCCGAGATACGAGAACTTCATGACATACTCGCCCGTCGATACACCCTGGATCGTGTACCGTCCCTCGAAATCCGTTGCCGCGCCGTAGTATGTCCCCTTCAGCGTCACGTTGACACCCGGAAGAGCATCACCCGTCACAGCATCCTGCACGACTCCCGTGATACTTCCCCGCTCCTGTGCTGACGCACCGACGAGCGATACTGCCGCCAGGACGAGGAGCATAAAGAGTATTCGATATGGGCTACAGGCCGAATTCATCCCTGAAGACGCTTTCCATGAACGATACGAGCCGGTTCTTTCCGAAGGGATCGACAGTATTCAGAAGATGAAGCGGCACGACCATGAGGAACATGTTCCGCTGTGCGGAGAGCACGCCAACGGCGGGAGTCCCCGACCATATTTCGAGAGTGTTAGGCGGATTCTTTGCCACGTCGAGCCGATAGACCACCTCCTGTCCCGGCGCTTCCACGACAGCATAACTGCCGAAGATCGCCGTCCGGTCAAAGACGAGCGTCGGATAGGCGGAGGTATCTGACGGGATGACTGCGCTGTTCAGATAGACCCTCGAGATGTACCCATACCGGGTATTCCCGAGAGAATCTGTGTAGCTCGTGATCAGGCTGTCGATCGGCATGAAGTCGATGGGCAAACCCTGCGGATCGATAAAATTCTGGAAACCAGTCGCGAAAAGGACCTTCCCTCCCGACTGCATATATGAGGGAAGAGTATTCTGGGCGTAATTAAGGTTCGGGATCTTGGCGAACCAGAAGACCGAGGCATACAGCCGGAACGTCGCCAGGAGCATCGGACGATGGATCGGTGCCGGGACCGGGCTTGTGATCAGGTTGAGGACGTCTGTATCGCTGTACGTCCCTCCCGCTCCGTCGTCAGAGGCAGACAGAGCATTCAGGAACACCGTCTGCGGGTCTGGTGTCGCACCCCCGAAGTCGTTGACGAGAAGCATGCGGCGCGAGGCTTGCGGCCTGCGTATGACCCACGTTGCAGAGGTGTCCGGCATGCGATTGACCTCGCTCCGTGCTCCGGAAAGGTCCTCACAATAGACATACAGCACGTTCGGTTGGTCAAGCCGCATCCCCGGAATGGACAGGCCCAGGTCTGCAAGGTCGCTTCCGCCGTAGACCGATGCACTGATCGTATCCCCTGCTTCATCGAGGTTCCCGACGAGTGTGAAGAGCGCGGCTGACGGGGCCAGCTCTACCCACCCCGGCCCGTTCGGATCAGGCTGGTTCAGGGAGATCCGGTATCGTTCGATCGTCTCGTTGCCATCGAGGTCCGTGCCGTCGAGGAAGAAACTGGCGGCTGGGAGCGTCGAGGACGGTATTTCGGTCCGCGAGGCGAATGCCGCGACGGGAGGTGTGTTCTTTATAGTGATGGAGAGGTACGGCGGATCAGGGTCAACAAGGCCGATATCGACGAATGTCTCACCCGGAGAGTACATGCCGCTCTGGTCCAGATCATCGTATGGTTCCGGACCGAAAGACAATCCACCCGCATGGATCTCTGAATTCCACACGCCGTCGCCCCCGTCATCAGCAGCTGCGACCCTGAATCTCGCGATGAGGGTGTCGAGCCCTCCGAGCGGAATAAGGAACACGCTATCCTGCGATGTGGTATACCCCCACGTCGAATCGACCGTGACGAAATACCCCACCACGAATCCGTCAGGATCGTCGCCTGACCAGAAGAGATGCACCCTGCTCGTCTGCGCGACACCGAGCGTATCGACCCAGATGCGTGTCTGCGGCGGGACGTTATCCCGCATATCACCGGTGACGCGGTCCGCGCATCCCGGGTGCAGCAGCACCATGAGCCCGACGACGGCCAGGCTACCTATGACAGAGATCTTTCTCATGAACCGGACCGTGTACCCGGCACGTGCCGGGCACACGGATGGTCCTCCTTATTTTGTCGATCAGCGGATGAGCAGGAACTTCTTCGTTGCTGCGAAGTCCCCTGCCTGGATCTTATAGACGTACATCCCCGTTGAGAGATTCGCAAAGAAGTCCGCGCCGAGGGTCACCTTGTACGAACCTGCAGGCTGTATACCGTTCACGGCCGTCCCGACGAGCTGTCCGAGCATGTTGTAGACGTTCAGCACGACATGTTCCTGTCTGCCGATGGCATACTCGATGACCGTGGACGGATTGAACGGATTCGGGTAGTTCTGCGAGAGGCGATATTCCCCGGGCACTGATCCATCGAGGGGCTCGACGGATGTGAAGATATTCTGATACCCGAGGAAATCCATCGAATCCCGGGGAAGGACCTTGAACTGACTGAACGCAAAGTTCAGGATCCCCTTGATCGTTCCGAACCGATCACGCTGGTACACCGGGATCTTCCCGACCGCATCCCTGTTCGTGAACTGAATGTTCGACCGGTCCTGGCTCGACGACGACGTGCTCGAAAGCTTGATGCGGAGCCCAGCCGGGTCTGTAATGACCTCGGAAACGCTGAATTCGCCGAAGTTCGAGTTGCTTACCCGGTCCGGATTCGTGTCAACGATATAGACATTCGCGACCTGGATCAGGACGGATTCATAGGACTCTGCGTCGGCTGCACCCGTACGAACTCCGCCCGTGAAGACGAAACTCGGCGTCGGCAGTGTGTTGCCGGAGCTGTTCACGGTGATCGTCGCATCATTCAGGATTGTCAGACTGAAGTTTTCCTCGACGACACCGGTCACTGTCACATTGTCCCCCCGGCGCACCACAGAATCTGCGCTGGACAGAACGATGATCCCCCTCCACTTTCCAGCTCCGTCCTGGATAACTACCTGGCCGAAATCGCGCCTGTCTGCTGTGGCAACGCCTGTGACCGTCACCGTGTCTCCGAGATAGCTCGAGGCCCCTCCATACGGGTTGTACTGGATCTCGAATATCCGCGGATCCCGGTTGAGCACGAAGAAGAATCCCCGCGCACGGGTCGTATCGGACGGATCAGACGTCAACTTCGTGTCATTGTCCTGGGCGAGCAGATAGTACCTGATGACTGCACTGTCCACGCCAAGGGCAGGGATCGTTGCGGACCAGATCGAATTGGCGCCTGCGACCATGGAGACTGTGGGCTGCACGACATCATTCACTGAATAGTGCAGCTCGACCCAGGAAATGGTCCCGTCAGTATCGTACACCTTCGACGAGATCGTGATCGCATCTGTCGATCCGGGCCTCTCGGGGGAATACTGAGTGTCCTCGAAGATCGGGCGTGTAACAGGGCCGATATGATAGTCGTTGGTGTCTCTCGGGCTGATGGTCCAGTTCAGCAGACCGTTCGTGAACATGTAGCCCTGCACCCAATCGATGGAGGAATACAGCGGCGGTGCCGCCGGATTCGTGTAGATCACGTTCGATTGATCGTCGACGATAATGACATTCCCCTGCGCATCCGCGACGGTGAACTCTGCACCGTTGATGCTGATGACGGTAAGATTCTCGAACCGTATGAACGCACTTTCGAGTTTCTCGGCAGGATTGAAGATCGATGCCGTGCCGTTGGAGAAATCTGCCAGCGGGCGCGTTTCAGGGACAGGGACATGCGTCGACACGCCATGGAGCTTCAGGACGGTGTCGGCCCTAAGCACTTCAAGCTGCGTCAGGGTCCGGTATTCGGTGATGACGCCAAGTATCTCGACGGAATCGCCGACGAACAACTGGTCGATCCCGACCGTATTGAAGTACGCCGTGTCAGACGCCACGACGGTGATATGATTGAACTCAGTCTCGGTCGGATCCTTGAGGACGAGCCGCCACCTGTCCCCGGTGTACCACAACGCGGACCCGTCCACCAGCCGCGGAGCTGTCGCAACAACGCCCCTGACCCATAACGTGTCCCCGAGATGAGGCGAGTCCGTGTTGGGTACGGGTGCGTTCAATATGCTATCCGGGAGAGCCTGGACCTCCCTGATCGTAACATGCTGGTAATCCTGCGCGCTGCCAAGTACCGCGACGAGCGCGAGAGAAAACAGAATGGTCATGAAACGTCTCATGCCTTCCTCCTTCTGCAACAGTGTGAGAATGAATATGTCAATTATCGAATGATCGCAAATTTGCCGCGCTGAACTGCGCCGGAGCGCTTATCCTTCACAGCGAACAGGTACAATCCGGTCGCGAGCCGCTGGTCCTTCCGTGAGATAAGGTCCCAGGCGTGCTCCCCGCCGGAGAATACTCTGGATGAACTGCCGAAGGTCGTGAACCATCGGATCTCATCGCTGTTCACGGATGCATCATGGTGGATAATATCCACCACCTCGCCCGCAAGAGTATAGATACGGATCTCGCATTCCGCCGGAAGGTTCGCAAAGATCAGCTTCTTGTCCCGCTCAGCCGTCCCATCCCACCCTGCCCTCACATAGTATGGGTTCGGGTATGTGAACACCTCACCACGCGAGAAGTCGTCGTTCGGGGTCGTCCCCGGGATGGCCCATGTTGCGTTCTGGAACCGGCTTGATTCGAGCGGATCGAGCTTCTGCTCTGCATTCCCTTCGTCGAATGCCGTCACAGTCACCGCGTATTGCCATCCGTTCAGCAGGCCATCCATGTCATAGCGATACCAATAAAGCGTTGAATCCCCCTCAAACTGCACAGGGGTGGTCAGGACCTGGAAATTGCCCCGCGACACGAAACCCACGTCTGTCCCTATCCCGTTCCCCGCAGAGTCGATCTCTGCAACCAGCTTCAGGTCGGAGATCAGGTCAGCACCGATCCGCAGGTCGGCGCGAGCGTTGGTCTTATAGATCCTGTAGCCCTCAAAATCCCGCAGGCTCGTGATGGGATCGACCGAATTTTCCGATCTTCTGTCCCAAAAGATCGACGCAGAACCATTGCCAGCCACGACCTTGACGCGAGGCGGCAACGGAGGTTCCGGAAGCCTGAAGCGGTCGAGAACGCCGTTCTCGTTCGAGTCCTCACCCTGGTCCAGGACACCGTTGCCGTTCCGGTCCTCGCCATTGTACGCCCGAAGTGCCCATCCGGTGTTCTCTGCAAGTCCACCCCGCAGTCGCGCTTCCTTGGCCGTGTCTATCGATGCACCGACCGGGCGGGGCTCCGCGAAGGGCGCTGCCACAAAGCCGAGCACAAAATCGATGGTCTCTCCGGGCTGGACCTCCGGGATCGGACCGAAGGAGATGAGACTCAGTCTGTTGCCAGCGCTGGTCCGGATACCTCCGGGCGGATCGATGAGATCCCGCTTGATGGATGTTGACATCTTCCCATAGCGTTCCGCGTCGTTGCGGGGCGATCCCGTCTCAAGTTCCGTCGAACGGAATCCCCAGAACTGGTAGCGCACCTGCGGCCCTATGGTATCTGCGCCCGCATACATCGACCGCAGTGTCTGCGGCCACGAGGAGAATGCACCTGGCTTCAGCAACGCTCCGCGCCAATCACCTCCCAGAACTGCCATCCCGGCATAATTGTCTGCAAATCCGATGTCGGCATCATAGTTATACGTGTAGATCAGGTCGAGAGAATCGATCATGCCGTTCGCGCCGTGCGAGAAGAAGTCCGTACCTCGCGGTGCAACGACCTTGATGTTCCGCACAACGAAGTCCACCCAATAGCCAAGATAGACCTTCTGCCACGCGTCGATACTTCTGTTGGTGATGCGGAAGTTTATGATGACGAAGAAATCGGCGAACGGGAAGTTCCAGGCGTACGATTCCTGCTCGACCACCGCATAGAGCGGTTTCGTATGGTCGATGATCGTGACGCTTGAGTTAGGGATGATGGTGAGACTGTCGGTGTACGCCGTCACAAAATCCTGGTGACTGACGGCGCGCGGATCGTAGAAGGTCGCGTCGAACAGTGAAGATCGTTCAGTGATGGGCTTCAGGAAGGTGTACTCATATCCCGCATTTCCGGGATCGTAGCCGTTCGCATCGTCCCCGGCAGCCCCGGTCGAGACGAGCTGCTCTCCCCGAACCGTCGCCCCTATCCAAAGACCGCCATCGAACAGATGCTCGATACCCGAGCCGATGGGAAACTCCATGGAAGGCTCTCCCTCCACAAAAGGCCCACGGAACGAGTTGCCGACCACGCCAATGTTGGTGACCGTCAGTCCTATACGGCCGATCGAGGTAGCTTTTTGGGCCTTCTCACCATATTGCTGGGCAACGCCGAGTGCGGGTATGAGAACCAGCAGAAGTAGGGATGTTGTTCTGTGCATGAATTGGGAGAGTGGCACTCAACAGGGGTACAAATATCCGCATCCAAGCGCGGGAAAGCAAGGAGAACGGTATGAAGAAATGGTGAAAACGGACGTCGCTAGCGGAGAGGGATCCTTAGCTCTTCGCCCACCTGGAGAGTTCCGGAGATCCCGTTCATGTTGCGGAGGTCATCGACGGAGACTCCGTACTGCCGGGAAAGCGCCCAGAGCGTCTCGCCCGACCGAACGGTGTGTACGCGGAATCCGGAGATGCCTGCGGGGATACGAAGTTCCTGCCCGATGGACAGTCGGGAATCCCTCAGGCCGTTCGCCTGCCGGATCGCAGCAATATCGACTCCATACCGGCGGGAAAGTTCGTAAAGAGTCTCACCCTTCCGGACATAATGAATGGGCTCTGTCGAGCCAGTCGTACGCTGTGGCTCGATCGGGGCCCCTCCTCCTTCCTGAGGAGGACGCACTGGACCGATTATGCGGGTTCTTTCGTCAGGCTGGCCAAAAATTTCGAGGACATCGCCGGCTTTGATCCTGCTCGATCTGAGGTTGTTCCAGGCCTGGATGTCAGATACCGAAACTCCATATTTTCGGGCAATTTTATCGAGCGTCTCGCCACGCGCAATGGTATGCTGTATCCAGGGACCTTTTTCCTGTCCCGCGCTTGTCCTCGTGCTCCGAAGATCCTGGACGGAAACGAGGGTTTCTCCGGCTATGGACTGTTTCTCGGCAAAAGACATATCCGAGATACGGCTGTAAAGGGCAGCTTTGCCCGGATCCACCCACAGAGCGAGATCCTGCCCAGGGTAGATGTATCTGCCATAGGAGATCCCATTCCAATTCCTGATATCGCTGGCCCGAACATCGTACCATTCTGCGATGTGCCCGATCGTGTCCCCTTTCCGCACCTTGTAGACAAGCTTTGTCTTGCCTTTCGGAGCCTGCACTCTGGGCGTTGACCGCTCCACAGCCCGTCGCGATGATGTGAAGCTCACTTTTCTATGTTCTGCATTCGTCCCGAACGGGACCTTCTCCATCGTTTCGGCCACCGATGAGGGGATCGGGATGGCAAGGCGATTCCCGATCGACAGGCGGTGTGTATTCCTGATATTGTTCACTTCAGCGAGCAGCCCGAGCGATACTCCATATCTATTTGCAATGCCGGAAAGTGTCTCACCTTTGCGAACGACGTGCATAGCCCAGTCCCGTTTCTGATCGTCCGGGATCTTGCTGTAGGCGGCGACGAATTGGTCGCGGGAACCTGAGGGAATCCGGAGGGTGTACCCTGTTACACCGGGAGGAGTGCACCATTGGAGAAGCTCAGGATTCAAGATTCGCATCGTTGCTGCGTCTGTTCCAGCGCATTCGGCGAGGACCTCCAGACTGACGCAATCGTCTATCGTTACTGTTTCGTATGAGAGCTCCGGCTCCGGCTGAATCCCTGTGAATCCATACAAATGCGGCTCTTTGACCATCCGCGTGACCGCAACGTACTGTGGAATGTAGTTGCGCGTCTGCCGTGGCAGGTGGCTGCGCATTTCCCAGAAGTCATTCGAGCCGCTCCGCCGTGCTGCACGGAAGATGCGTCCCGGACCGGCATTGTAGGCGCCAAGAACCAGATACCAGTCCCCGAACTCCGCATAGAGGTCCTTCAGGTGTCTCGCCGCAGCCCGGGTTGATTTCTCAAAATCCCTCCGCTCGTCGTACCACCATGAGGTCCTGAGACCGTAGAGCTTTCCCGTACCCTTCATGAACTGCCAGAGACCTACCGCACCCACCCACGACCGCGCATGCGGACGCAGGCCGCTCTCCGGCATCGAGAGGATCGTCAACTCCTTCGGAACACCTTCTTCCTCAAAGATCCTCTCCATCAAAGGCATGTACCTGCCAGACAGCCGCAGCCATTGTTCGAAATATTCTTTTCCGCGGCCCATGAAGAACCGGATGTTCCTCGCGACATGCTCATTGAACGAAAGGTCGACCGATGTTCCTCGTATATCATGGATCGGGATGC
The DNA here is from genome assembly GCA_964534125.1 of uncultured Ignavibacteriaceae bacterium. Taxonomy (GTDB): domain Bacteria; phylum Bacteroidota; class Ignavibacteria; order UBA10030; family UBA10030; genus 2-02-FULL-55-14. The sequence goes on along the minus strand of CAZHOJ010000002.1, from coordinate 144,763 downwards.
CTTCTTCGTTCAGCGCCGGCTCTTCCTCGACGAGCAGGCTCAGTTTCTCCCGGATCGCGAAAACTGATGCGTGGTCGCTGAGATGATCGGCACGCTGGATGTGGACTTCATAATCCTGCACTACAGATTGGCTCAGCTCGACAAAATCTGTGTTCCGCTCTATGTCAGGGTATTCGCTCAGTTCATTGAGCACCTGGATGGCCGCTTCGAAATGGTCTTCTGCCAGCAGAGAGTCACCCGCCTCTTCCGCTTCGATGGCAGAGACATAAGCCCGCCGCGCATCCTCCAGAAGGCTGAGAGTCACGTCTTGCGCATCGGCATTTGTCGTGTCAGAGATCTCTTCTGTCAGGGCCGGTTCGTCGGGCGTCAGTTCTACGGGCGAAGCCGGGATCGACGGTTCGGGAGCTGGCAAATCCTGAGCAGCAGTCGTCGCAGTTTCTGGCGAAGCGACCACGACCGATGGCGAAACGGTCGGCCGAACCTGTTTGGATTCGGACGAAGGCTGACGGACTGATTGTTCGGAGGAGGAACAACCGATCAACGTGAGGAAGAATGCAAAAAGGAGAATGTTGTTTTTCAATGTCTTACAGTCACCATCTAAACGGAGTAGTCAAAAGGTACCGCTAACATGCTGGATAAGCAAGCGGTTGGGGACGGAAGTCGTCAGGTTCTTCGGTCAGAGGGGGATGTTGCCGTGTTTCTTTTTCGGGTTCGAATCAACCTTCGTCTTCAGGAAATCGAGAGCACGGATGAGCTTCTTGCGTGTCTCGCGGGGGTGGATGACTTCGTCGATATATCCGCGTTCGGCTGCCACGTACGGATTCGCAAATTTCTCCCTGTATTCTTCCACCTTTTTCTCTGTCGCTTCCGTTTTGTTGCCGGCCTTCTCGATCTCCTTCTTGAATATGATCTCTACTGCACCTTTCGGACCCATCACAGCGATCTCAGCGGTCGGCCAGGCGAAGTTCATGTCTCCCCGGATGTGCTTGGAGTTCATGACATCGTAGGCGCCTCCGTATGCCTTGCGCGTTATGACTGTGACCCGCGGAACCGTCGCCTCGGAGAATGCATAGAGGAGCTTCGCTCCATGTTTGATGATGCCGCCCCATTCCTGCTCTGTCCCGGGAAGGAAACCCGGAACATCCTCGAAGATCACGAGCGGCACGTTGAACGCATCGCAGAACCGCACGAACCGTGCACCTTTGACGGAGGAGCTTATGTCGAGGACACCTGCCAGCACTGCGGGTTGGTTGGCAATGATCCCGACGGGACGTCCGTTCATGCGCGCGAATCCGACCACAATGTTCTCAGCGTATTGTGCATGGATCTCGAAGAAAGAATCACGGTCCACGACCGTATCGATCACCCGTTTGATATCATACGGTTTTCCCGGATTGTCGGGTACCAGATCGTCCAGCATCGCATCCTCCCTATCCGGATCGTCCTCAGGAACGATCGCCGGAGGGTCATCCACATTGTTCTGTGGCAGATATCCCATGAGATGCCGTATCGCCTGAATACATGACACCTCATCGTCGAACGCCGCATGTGCCACTCCGCTCCTCGACGCGTGCGTATCCGCTCCTCCAAGGTCCTCGAAAGACACCTCCTCATGCGTGACAGTCCTGACCACGTTCGGACCCGTCACGAACATGTAGCTCGAACCTCTGACCATGAAGATGAAGTCCGTGATAGCCGGAGAATAGACGGCACCTCCCGCACACGGCCCGAGCACAGCAGAGATCTGCGGCACAACGCCCGAGGCGAGCGTGTTGCGGAGAAAGATATCGGCATATCCGCCGAGGCTGACGACCCCTTCCTGGATGCGCGCCCCTCCCGAATCGTTCAGGCCGATGACAGGGATGCCCAGCTTCACGGCATGGTCAAGCATCCTGCAGATCTTTTCAGCATGCGCCTCCGACAACGAGCCACCGAAGACCGTGAAGTCCTGACTGTAGACCGCGACCTTCCGACCGTTGATCTCCCCGTACCCGGTCACGACCCCATCCCCCAAAACCTTCTGCTCTGCGAGCCCAAAGTCTGTGCTCCGGTGCTGAACGAACATCCCTATCTCCTCGAAGGAACCCGGATCGAGGAGCAGCTCGAGCCTTTCGCGGGCAGTAAGCTTTCCTTTCGCATGCTGTGCTTCGATACGCTTTTCACCGCCACCGAGCATGGCCTGCTTCCGGCGGTCGTCGAGGAGTCGCTGTCTGTCCTTTGGCATCGGTCTTATCCTTGGAGTGTCGTCACAGAAGATACGAACCTGTTGACAAAAAAAAGAAAGGGGCGGATGACCGCCCCCTGAATGCTGGACGAACAGAATGTCAGTCGTTCTCCCGCGCCACTGTATCCCCCTCCAGGATCGCGCCTTCACGCCTCCGTGCCTTCTCCTTTTCCGCCCGAGGGACGAGGATCCTGTCCCGCAGAGCATGCAGGACCGAATACACGAGGGGAATGACAGCAAGAGAGACGATGGTGGAGACCGTCAGTCCACCGATCGTGGCAATGGCAAGCGGCTGCAATACCTCGGAGCCTTCACCGAGGCCAAGGGCCAGCGGGAACATACCGACGACGGTCGTGAGTGTCGTCATCACAATAGGCCTCAACCGGAGCGGGCCTGCTGCAAGGATGGCCTCCTGAACCGGCATGCCCTTTTCCCGGCGGAGGATCTCGATGTATTCAACGAGGACGATGGAGTTGTTCACAACGATTCCGGCCAGGAGGATCACACCAAGCATGACCGTGGCGCCAACTGCGGTCCCGGTGAGCAGGAGCGATGCGATCACGCCCACCAGGGACAGGGGGATCGTCGCCAGGATGACGAAGGGATTGAGAAGGGACTCGTACTGCACCGCCATGACCACATAGACGAGGAAGATCGCCAGCGTGATGATGACGATCAGGTTCCTGTTGTTCTCCTCGATCGTCTCCTCCTGTCCGCCGTAAATGATGGCATACCCGTCCGGCAGCGGCAGTGCATCGAGCCCGGCCCGGACATCCATCATGATCTCACCGATCGACCGGTCCGTGCCCGATGCATCGGCGGTGACATCCACGATGCGGTTCTGATTCTCGCGTGTGATCGTCACAGGACCGATCCCCTCCCTGACCTGAGCGACGCTCCGGAGCATCGTCGGCGGACCGACACGCGGATAGATGATCAGGTTCTCGACGTCACGGAGGCTCGAGACCTCTGAGCGCGCAAGCAGCACCCGGATATCGTACTCCCTGTCCCCTTCTGTATAGCGCGATGCGATCGTCCCGTCAATCGCCGTGCGGACGGTCTCGCCAATGTCCCGAATCGAGATGCCGAGCTCAGCAGCCCTCTCCCTGTCGACGCGGATGCGAAGTTCGGGCTTCGCCTCCTCGAGCGACTTCTCGATGTTCGACAAACCATCCACATTCCGAACCCGCGCCATGACATCGTTCGCCAGCCCGGCGAGCACGTCCAGATCACGGCCCTGCACTTTGATGCTCACATCGCTTTCGCCCGAAGAGGTCCGGATACCTCGGATCTGGGTCTTGGTGACCATGATCCGGGCTTCCGGTATCTGCGCGGCAGCGATCTTCATCCGCACATCGGCGATCCAGTCATTGCTGGTGACGGGTCGTTCCTCGAGCGGCACGAGCTGTACATCGATGCCTGACCGATTGGAGAACTCCGCCGTACCCCTCCCGAAGATGTATCCGCCCGAGGTTGTGAACATCGACTCCACGGCCGGCATCGTCCGAACGATCTCCTCCAACCGTCTGGTGACCTCTTCCGTCTCCTGCACGGAAGACTGCGGCGGCATGGTCACACGGACGCGGATCTTTCCGTCGTCCATATAGGGCAGGAACTCGGTCCCGAGGTACTGGTAGCCGAACAGGGAAAGCATGAAGACGGCCATGACGACGGCGAGTACTATCCCTCGACGCCGGATGAGCACTTCGAGCCAGCTGCGATACCGTTCCGTGAACCGGCGAATGGCCTCATCCGCCATGGCGAATAAGCGGTTCTTCTCTGACCTGTGTGTCTGCTCGTACCGGAACAGCTGTGCGGACAGACTGGGTACAAGCGTCGCAGCAACCAGCAGCGAGGCGATGATGGCGAAAGAAATGGTGAGGATGAGCTCATTGAAGAAGAGGGCAGCCAGCCCAACGATCAGAAGGAACGGCAGGACCGACGCGAGATTCGTGCTCGTCGACGCGACCAGCGCGCTGATGACCTCGTTGCTGCCATAGTGGGCCGCTTCGACAGGGTTCGGGTGTTCCTTCTGATGCCTCGTGATGTTCTCCAGCATGACGATGGAGTTGTCCACGAGCATACCGATGCCAAGCGCAAGACCGCCGAGCGAGATGATGTTGAGCGTCAGATCGCCGAAGCCCATCATGATGAACGTGCCGAGGATGGCGATCGGGATGGACACGGCGATGATGAGCGTTCTCCGCCAGCTCCCGAGGAAGAGCGCAACGACGATGACGGCAAGCACACCGCCGATCATTGCAGCGCTCATCACACTATTGATGGAGTTCGTGATGTAGTACGACTGGTCGTTGACCACCGTCAGGGAGACACCCGCAGGAATGATGTTCGCTTCCTGCAGGAAGGCCATCTTCTTCCGGATACCGTCGTTCACATCGACCGTGTTCGCATTCGGCTGTTTCTGGATGCTCACCTTCACGCTCGGAACATCGTTCAGCCGCACGAAGACGCGCTGTTCACGATGACCGTCAATGACCTGCGCGATGTCGCCAAGCTTGATCTTCTGCATCCCGGCCCCGGACCGGACCTGGATCGGCACCTCACGCAGCTCGTCAATACTGGCGAACTTGCCTTCTGTCCTGCTGAGATATTCCCGCCTCCCCGATGTGACACGACCTCCGGTCTGGTCGATGTTCGCGTCCCTGATGGCAGAGAGGACCTCGGTGACAGCGAGTCCGTACCCCTGCAGCCGTTTCTGGTCGATGACCACCTGGACCTCACGCTCGAGCCCCCCCGCAACGTCCACGGAGGCGACGCCCGGGACCGTCATAAAATAGTTCGACAGCTCTTCCTGGACCCATTTCCGGAGCCGTACAAGATCGGTGGAGGGACTGGAGACGGCCAGTTCGAAGATGGGGATCTGGGACGGATCCATCTTCCAAATGGTGGGCGGGTCGACCTCCCTTGGCAGGCCTGCCCTCGCCTGGTCCAGCTTCGTACTCGCATCCCTGAGCGCGAGGTCGATGTCCTTGCCGTAGTCGAACGAGAGAGTCACGCTGGAACGCCCCTCGGTCGTCGATGACTCCACGCGGATAGCATCCTCGGTCGTCGCAAGGCGTGATTCGACGAGCCGCGTTACTGTCTCCTCCATCACGAGCGGGTCGACCCCCCTGTTCGTAACGCCGACACGGATCTGGGGATAAATGAGCCTGGGGAGAAGGTCTACCTGGAGCGTCGACAGGAAATAGCTGCCGAGGACGACGATGACCAGAGAGAGCATCATCGTGCCGATGGGGTTGCGGATGGACCAATCGGAGATGGTCCGCTTCTCATTCACCGGCAACATGTGCGCTCCGTTCACGCTCACGCGTCACGCTGACCGTCATACCATCATTCAGAGCGCTCTGGCCCGCGATGACCAGCTGCTCACCGGTCACGACACCCTCGAGGACCTCGGAAACGTCGCCTGAGCGGATACCGAGCGTGACCACACGTCGTTCCACCGACGAATCAACGACTGCGAAGACGTACGTCTCCCCTGTCCCCGCGGTCATGACGGCATCGTTCGAGACGAGTACTGCCTGCTGCCTTCGGTCCGTTGTCAGTTCGGTCCGGGCGAAGAGCCCGGGGAAGAGCAGGTCCGATTGTTCCGTCAGCATGACCTCGACCTTCACAAGCCGAGAGACGGGATCGCCTGACGGGAAGACGCGCCGGACCTGCCCGGCGAACGATCGCCCGGGATAGGCGTCCACATTGATCGCGGCCGGATCACCGACGCGGATCTTGGGCACGTCGAGCTCCGAAACGGTGATCTCGATGACGAGGGTATTCAGGTCGGCCACGACCAGCAGCACAGAGCGGGGGACCGCGACGTCCCCGACACGGGCACCGCGGAATGTGACGACCCCGGAGATCGGGCTGCGGATCGTCGTATATCCCAGCAGCACCTTCTGGTAGTCATGCCGGGCCTGCGCGACCTGCAGCCGCGTCCTCGCCTGATCGTACTCCTGGCGTGAGATGAGCTTCGACTCGTACAGCGACGCCGCCCTGTCAAACGCGAGCTTCGCATCCAGCTTCGTCGCCTCGGCCTCTTTCACCTGGGCGGAGAGGATCGAAGCGTCGAGCTGAACAAGCACTTCACCCGCCCTGACCTGGTCCCCTTCTTCAAAGGGGAGCTTCTCTATCTTGCCCTCGGTCTGGGCGATGACCTTCACCTCTTCCTTCGCTGTGATGGTCCCGGTAGCCGAGATGCGGGCCGCAATGGGGCCGGACCATGCCCGTTCCACGTCGACAAGAACGCTCGGCCGTCGCTGAGCTCCTTCCTGCGAACCCGCATCTCCGCAGCCGAGAAGCGCCAGGGCAAGGAGCGTCAGGACAGTGGAAAGATGAAGACGGAGTGATGTCCTATTCATACCGTAACGCATCGATGACGTTGGACATGGCCGCCTTCCACGCCGGGTACAATCCGAAGGAGATGCCGACAAAGGAGGCAAAAAGGAAACTGACATAGATGGATTGAGGAGAGATGATGGTGTTGAGATTGCCATACGCTGTGATCGAATAGGACAGGCCTATTCCGACGAGGATACCCAGGATGCCGCCGAAGACGCTCATGAAGACCGACTCGATGAGGAACTGCCACATAATATCCCGCTGTCTCGCCCCGATGGCCTTGCGAATGCCGATCTCCTTGGTGCGCTCAGTGACCGACACGATCATGATGTTCATGATACCGATGCCTCCGACGAGCAGGGAGACCGCAGCGATGCCCGCCAGGAGGAAGGTGAAGGTCTCCTGCGTTTCCTGGAACGTCGATATCAGGTCGGCCTGGTTCCGGATGCTGAAATCATTGTCCTGGTCAACGCGCAGCTTATGCTTCTTCCGGAGCGTACGTTCGATGGCGAAGAACGCGCTGTCAGACAGATTCTGATCCGCGACCTGGACGGTGATCTGGTTCAGGTATTCGATGCCGAACAATCGGTACTGTGCGGTCTTCAGGGGAACAATGATCTGCTCATCAGGATTGTTCCACCCGCTCTGTCCCTTCGATTCCAGGATCCCGATGACCTGGAACGCAGAGCCGTTTATCCTGACCGTCTTTCCGATGGGATTATCTCCGACGAACAGGTTCTCCGCCACTGCTGTGCCGATGAGGGCGAGCTTGGCCGCCGCGCGTTCCTCTGCATGCGTGAAGTACCGGCCGAGCGTCACCGGGAAATTCCGGACAGTCTCATACTCCGGGACCGTTCCGACTATCCTCGAGTTCCAGTTCCGGTTCTCGTATTTGACCTGTGCGGTGCGCGACACTTCCGGTACGGCAGCGATGATCGCGGGCGAGCTCTCGACAATGGCCGTCACGTCTTCGAGGGTCATCGTCTGGCTCGTTCCGGAGGTCCGAACGAACGACCCGCCGCTGCGGGAGGACCCGGGGCTGACGAACAGGAGGTTCGAACCCATCGCCTGGATCCTGTCCATGACAGCCTGCTGGGAACCTTCGCCGATGGCGATCATCGTGATGACAGCTGCGACACCGATGATGATGCCAAGCATGGTGAGAAGGGACCGCAGTTTATTGGCCGCGAGCGCCATCAGCGCTGTGAGCACGCTCTCTGTGAAGTTCATACGGGTGTCTCCCGGGCCTCAGCGGCCGCCGAGGGAATTCCTGCTCCGGATGCGTTCGTTGAACTGCTCCTGAGCGATCATGGCCCTGGAGATGGTCGTGATCTGGATCTCCTGCCCCTCCTCAAGCCCCTCAAGGACGACGGTATTATCGAAATTACTGGGTCCGATCTTGATGAACTTTGGGGCGAATGACTCCGCTTCCTTCGCCATCACCAGCCGTGTCTTGACCTCGTTCCGGTCGGACTGAGGCGCGCGGCCACGTTGTCCCCCGGGCATACCCGGTCCACCCCCACCCGCAAAACGCTGCCGCATTTGCTCCCTCTCCGCATCCGACATCGATGCGAACCGCTGCCGCATCTCTTCCCGGCGTTTCTGCCGCTCCTCATCCGTCATATTCTCCCGTCCGGCGGAGCCCGCACCCGGGCCTTCTGCAGACTGCGCGGACGTCGAGTCGACAGGCATACTGAGATCGTGCTCGGTCATCAGGTCCTTCCCCTGCTGGCTGCGTGGATCCACGAGCGCCTCGCTCGGGACGAGCAGGACATTCCTCTCATTATAGATCTCGATGTCGACTGTGGCGGTCATCCCTGCCTTGAGAACACCCCCTCTGTTCTGGACCCGCACAATGACGGTGAACGTGGTCACTGTCTGTTGGGTCGTTCCCTGGGGAGCGATACGCTCGACACGACCCGAGAACCGTGCATCCGGATAGGCATCTGCGATGACGGTCGCCTGCTGTCCGACCTTCACCTTTCCGATGTCCACTTCATCAACGTTCGTGAGCACGTAGACCTCGTTCATGTCGGCGATCGTGGCCATAAGCGTTCCACCGCCCACATTGGAGACGCCCGAGGAGATGATCTGGCCAAGCTCAACCGATTTCGTCAGGATCATCCCGGATATGGGTGCCACGATTCGGGTGTCTGCCAATCGCTCCTCCGCGGAGGAAAGGGCAGCGTTCGCCTTCACGAGTTGGGCCTGTGCACGGACGTATTCAAGGTTCGACTGGTCCCGCTCCTGTTCCGAAACGAGGTTCTTGGCGAACAGCTCGAGCGACCGGTCGTAATTGTTCTTTGCCTGCTGCAAGCTCGCCTCCGCAACGGCGAGGTCTGCCCTCGCCTGGTCGACGTCGTTCTTCGTCGTACGCTGATCGAGCATCAGGAGGAGGTGATCCTTCCTCACCTCATCCCCTTCGATGAAGCGCAGAACCTCGACCCTGCCGCTCGCTTTTGATTTGATCTCGACCTTGTTGATCGGATCGACGACCCCATTGGATGAGACGATAAGGTTCAGGTCGCCACGCTTGACAGCATCGACGTACGTGAAGACGCCTACCTGCCCGACCGCTGCCTCTTCATCTGCTGGAAAGAAGATGTACGCAGAGGCCACGAGGACCACCACAGCAACGCCACTGTATACAACCGCCTTGTTCATCAATGTGTCCTTGGTCAGAAGTGCTTAGTTTGTGCGAAGGCTGTCAGGGCGTTTGTGGCGCTCCCTCTTCGTCATCTCCGCGATCATCATATCATATTCCATTCGCTGCTCGTCCGACAACAGGCCCTTGATCTCCATCCGGAGAGTCCCTCGCGAGGAATCCAGCGTCTGTCTGTAGGAATCCATCGTCGACCGATACACGTCGAGAAGCGAGTCCAGCTGCACTCTCTGCAACGTGTCGAGCTGCAACCGTTCGTACATATATGTCCGGTAATTATCCCACTGTCGCTCCGGTCTCACAAGGTCCCGCCATAGGCCTGACAGCAGCGATGCGCCGACAACGCACCCGAGGAAAAAGCTGAGAAGCAGAACGATGAGGGTCTTCGTCTTAGGGTTCATGGGGTTCCATCCTCTGCAGGCGTCAAGGCGGCGGCAAGAACGTCATCGCGGGTGATCGTCTCCGACGATAGCAGCCGCACGGTCGTCGTGTCGCGAATGTACACTTCCAGCAGTCCGGCTGTCTGAGCGACACCCGATTCATCCGGCCGGAACAGTGTCTCCGATGCAGTCAGGAGAAGAATGACGATGATAGCGATCCCAGCGAGGAGTTTCTCTGCAGTCTTTTCGATGACAGACCATTCCTGCTCCTCCTCGGCCCGGGACCTGACCGCTGTTGCCACGTTCGCCGCAAAATCCGGCGGCAGCGACAGGCCGGGGAGATCGCGCACCCTGTGCCGGGCAAGCATGAGCTCCGACACTGTGAGAGAGCATGACCTGCATGAACCGACATGAGACCGGACTTCCTGCTCGTCGTGCCCGTTCAGCATGCCATCGACATGTTCCTGCAGTGTTCGCGGTGACGGATGATCCATCATGTCAATCCTTCCTGTTCGCGGAGGTATGCTGCCAGTGACTGCCTGGCCCGAAAGAGCCGCGTCTTGATCGTGGTGACGCTCAGGCCCAGGACCTCACCGATCTCCCGATAGGAGAGGTCCTCAAAATCCCTCATCAGAAGCACGATCCTCGCCTGTGAAGAGAGCCGTCCGATAGCGTGCATCGTCCGCTCCTGTCGTTGAGCCGCATCGACCACTTCATCGGGACGCATGCCGGTGTCGGCGAATCGTCCGCTGTGCGATCCCTGCTCGATGAGGAAGTCAAGCGAGAGAACCCTCCGGACCGCCCTCTTCCTGGATTCGTCAATGCAGAGGTTCGACGCGATGCGGTAGATCCACGGGAAGACGGAATCACGCTCGGTCAATCGTCCGATCGATTGGTAGAACCGAAAGAAGACCTCCTGCGTCATATCTTCGGCGTCAGGACGATTTCCCAACGACAGATAGACAAGGTTCGCGACCTGTCGTGAGTACCTGTCGACAAGCACTGCGAAGGCATCATGACTCCCTGCCTTCACAGCTTCGACGAGTTCCCAATCGGTCCGTTTTTCAGTCCCTTTGGCCACGAGTACAACGTCCAGTCGATATCAAAGTTTCCCGGAATACACAAAAAAGCCTGTCATACGACAGGCCGATATTCAGAACCCCTGAATTCAGGACAAAACCGAGGAGATGACTCCTCCTCCGACGACATCGTCCCCCTCATAGAGGACCACTGACTGCCCCGGCGTAATGGCCCGCTTCGGGCTGTCAAAAATGACGCGTATGGTAGCCTCATCATCCCAGGTAAGAGTGCTCCCGACGAGATCGTCCGAATACCTCACCTTTGCTTGGACACGCAATCCATCCGGGCGGTTAGAGGCCCCGTTCCAGACAACATCCGTGGCCGTCAGCCCGCTCTTCCAAAGGTCCTTGTCTGTCCCGATCATCACCGTATTCGTTGTCGTGTCCAGGCCCGTGACGTATACTTTTTGCCCGTGTGCGCCAAGCCCACGGCGCTGACCGATGGTGTAGTATGGATATCCATGGTGGCGCCCCACGACCTTTCCGTTCCACACGATCGTCCCCTCACCCGCGATGGAATCGATATCGGGCACGCGCTCCCGAAGGAACCGACCGTAGTCGTTATCTTCAACGAAACAGATGTCAGCACTGTCCTGCTTGTCGGCCGTCCGGAGATTCCAACGACGTCCGATCTCCCGTACTTCCGGCTTCGTCAGATCACCGAGTGGAAAGAGGGTCCGGGAAAGTGCATCCTGCGGAACAGCCCATAGTGCATAGGACTGATCCTTCTCGTGGTACGATGCACGAGAGATGATCATCCTCTCCGTTCCTGCATCCTTGCGGAGGCGGGCGTAGTGCCCGGTGACGAGCAGCGACGCGCCCAATGCTTCCGCCTTGCGGAGCAACGCCCCCCACTTGATCTCTTTGTTGCACAGCACGCACGGGTTCGGTGTCCGACCATTCAGGTACTCCTTCACGAATGGCTGAATGACATGCTCATCGAACGCCGAACGGAAGTCGACGACGAAGTGAGGAACGCCAAGATGTGCTGCGACCATGCGGGCATCATGGACAGCCCCGAGGCCGCAACAGCTCGTCTCACTCACGTCTGCCCCTCCGACATCGTCGAAATCGTATGTCTTCATCGTGACGCCGACGACATCATATCCGCGTTCGAGCATAAGCGCGGCAGCCACAGATGAATCGACCCCGCCGCTCATCGCCACGACCACCCGAGTGCGCTCGCCTCTCATCTCACCCTCTTCCCGCTGGACCGATCTGCAAGGAACGGAAGAACGAGCGCTTCGAACTCTTTGTATGACTGCTTTCCGATCACGCTTCTGACCCGATTTCCCTTTTGGTCAAACATGAAGGTCGCAGGAACAGCTCCCGACCAATCGGGGTCAAGTGCCTCGATGAGCTCTGTCGGCTTCGGAAACGCATTGATGTAAGCGGGCATTGTGGCGTCCATCTTCCGGAGGAATGGTATGACCTTCGACGTCACCTCATCCTCGTAGTCGATTGATACGACCACAACATCAAGTCCTTCCGGACCATACGTGCGGTGCAGTCTCTCCAGATCAGGGAATTCTTCGACACACGGTGCACACCACGTAGCCCACACGTTCATGAGCAATGGCTTTCCATTGCGCTCTGAGAGGAGCGCAGCGAGGGAGCCTTTCCCGATGGGCTGGACGCGTGCCTCGACCTGATCCGCGGACTCAGGATAGGTCACGCCCGCTCCCTGTGGAGCGGACATCATCAGGAGGAGGAGCGAGGGGAGCAGGAAGGCCATGCGGCTCAGTTCACCCTTTTGATCGTGCACCCGAAGGCCTTCGTCTCCGGCGCAGTGACGCTCTTGCCTGCCAGGATCTCGTCCAGTGCGGTGCGAAGATCCTGCGTTGTGACCTTTCCTTCACGCTGCGAATCGTCGATACGTCCATGGTAGAGGAGTTCGAGCTCACCGTTGACCACATAGATCTCAGGTGTCACAGAAGCCTTCAGCTCATCAGCGATCATATTCTTATGGTCCTTGAGGACCGGGAATGCAAAACCGTGCTCCTTCGAATGACCGACGATCTCTTCGACCGATTCCTGCTTGTTCGAATTGACACCGAGAAAGACCACGTCCTTGTCCTTATAATCCTCATAGAGCCGGACCATCCGTTCATTGTATGCATTCGAGACCGGGCACTGCGTCGCAATGAACATGAGAACGATGGCCTTTGAGCCCGCGTAATCTGACAGAGTGTGCTCCGTGCCTTGCACGTCGGTCAGAGTGAAATCCTTGATCTTGTCGCCGGAATCGGCAGAGACCGTCAGGGCAAGTGCAGAAAAGGCCAGCATGACCATTAGAATGCGCCGCATGGGAGATCCTCCGAAAATGTGGGTGAAGACGATGATTTGTCAAATATAAGAACGCTTTGGCTCTGAAGGAAGTTTCGTTGGCAATGGACGACGTGGCATCCAGGAGGGACTCTGACACCTGAGAAAGGGGGCCGTCAGGTCTTGAGCAGAATTTTCGCCCGTGTGCAGAGTGCGGCCAACCAGAGAGTGAACCATGTGATGATCACGCCCAGGACAACTCCCATCCAGGGCGTGGAGAATGCAGACGAAAGGATTGGACCGATACTCGTCAAGCCGAGAAGCGGTCGTGTGAAGTTATTGATGGCGGAATACGCAACGAGTGGATTCTGCCCTCCTCCGATGAGAGTCCGGAAGGGGCGCGCGACCTTCCACACATCCATCATCACCCACACAATGCCGAGAGCGAAGACAGCGAGGCCTGTCGTGACGGCATAGTAGCTGAGCGTCGAATCGTCCTTCCTTATTCCACCTTCAAATGCTTCAAGGCAGAGGCCAAGAACAAGGAGATACCATCCCAGGTTCAGGATCCCGCGCAATGTGATCTCGAACGGCGTACGTGATGAAGGAACCACATTCAGGAATACCCCGAGAAGCACAAACACGAACACGACGGTCTCAAAGAGGAGCCGCGCATACAAGCCGACGACTGTGATGACAACAAGAGAGGACAGGATGGCGACTATCCCGGCATACCGGGAGGAACTCCATTCTGTGCGGACCCGCTCAGCGGCGTCATATGCCATCCAGCGCAGCAGCCTGTCGCCAACGATCGTTCCCGGCACGACTATGAACAGGTATTTCAGGAAATGGAACTGGAACAATGCAGGATCGAATGTCGCAGACCAGAGCTCGTGCACCCAACCTTCTGAGGGGGCAGACAGGCGCAGCGCGAGGTAGACGCCGAGGACTCCCCACCGGACAAGCTCAGATCCCCGAGCAGCAAGCCAGACAATGCCACCGGCAACAGCCATGTACGCGAGCACGAGAATGATGATATCCCTGCGGGCCACGAGGAAGCCGGTGCCATCCGGATACGTGATGGAGGCCATGAATATTGCCGCTCCGACCCATCCTCCCGCCTGAAGCATGCGCCACAGCCGGCGGCTCAGGAAAGGTGGGCGGGCACCGAACATCGGAAAGAGGAGAACGAAACCGAGCAGCGAAAGCAACCACGTCATGGTATCAGGGGTGGCGCTCAGCCGATGCGGACGGATGTGCTCATCAAAGATGGCGAAAGCCGCAAGCAACAAGCCACGGCCGGCTAATCGGAGTATGATGCGAACCGATGGCTCTCCCCGGTCGCGCTTCCGCTGAAGTGCGAACGGTATGGCAACGCCCATGGTGAAAAGAAAGAACGGGAACACAAGGTCGACCCACGTGATGCCCGGTATCTGTGGATCGAAGAGATGTCCAGGAGGAGGGACCTGCGCATGATACATCCATGCGGGAAGCACGCCGAAGGGGATCGCACTCGAGAGGATCATCAGAAAGATGGATATTCCCCGGAGGGCATCGAGCGGCAGGAATCTTACCTTCATGAGCAGACCCGGCGTTGGGTGGTTATCGAGGTCGCATTATAATCCAATTTCACTCATGATGCTGGACCGGAACATGCTGTTCCCGTCCTTTCGGATCTGCGAGACATATGCAGCGAGTGTTGCCCGTCCTCCCAGGCGGATCTTGACAGAAGTGCCGGTATGAAATCCATAACCTCCGTAGGCGATGGAGACCGGCCAGAGCATCAGTCCCGGATGAGAGGCCCACAGCGTCATTCCCGGAGATGCATCGAATGTTCCGATCCACATTGCACATGCAAATGTCCCGAATGTACCATATAGACGCACGTCCAGCGACGATGATCCTGCCCCGATCGGAGATGTGCCGCTGACAGAGCGCCTGAAGCTGATATTCGTCGAGAGCGATGAACCGAGCGACCTTCTGACAGACCCGAGGAAGTCGAAGCGGCGGGTGCCGGTCAGTCCCCCCTCCTCATGTGCCTCTTCAGATGATGACCGGATCGAGCACGTCCATTGAAGCTCTTTGTTGAGCCTCCCCGCAATCGAGAGCCGAACGAGCGATCTTTGCAGCCGCACTGAGCCGAACGGAGCGAATTCTGCGCCGGACGACTGCATATGAAGTGAATGGTACGGGGCGAATCGCCATCGACAGACGACTGTCAGACCGTAGTCGGTTCCGGGCATTGGCTCCCTGACGTCTTTCCGCCACCCAGTCACTGCAACCCGAATCTCACGCCCCGGATGCACTGATCCATTCACGATGTACGACGGAGCTGCAGATCGGTCGACGATACCCGCTGCGCACACACTCCAACTGTCAAGCGTCACCCGTGCCAGCCAATCCTGGCGGGTATTGGAGACACCCTCATAAATGTCGAACCCGGAGCCAACGGATACTCGCTCCCCCATATGGAAGAGCATCCCGAGCCTGCCTACCATGGCTCCACTCAGATCGAGATCCTCATGGCCGACGACCGCCACGACATGGGTCCTCTCCCCAAGCCAGGCCTTGACACCGATCCCCGTGACCATGAATGCGTCGTTCAGGAATGACGGCTTCGAGAATGGCCTGTCGATGTCGCCCGCTGGAGTCGCACGGTCAGTGTTTCGTAGCCGCAGCGGACGGCTGTCCGCGATGGGACCGATCGCTCCGCGGTCGGTGAGGTGGCCCACCGCCACCTCCCACCTCTCTTCTCTCCCTACATACTGCAGAGTGGCCGAGGTAGATCGCTGGTCGGTGGAGAGAGTGCTCAAAGCGATTTCCCCGAATGACCCCTCCCCGGACGAGTTGCGTGTGTCCCAGCGGACCAGATTCCTGTCCTTCCGGAACATGTCGTCTTCACGGACATCAGAGGTCCATGTCACTACCGTGCGGAGAGTTACACTGCGATGTTCTGCCATCCCTTCATGGACCACCATCGGTCGACGTGGTGGCGGATCATTCCCGAGCGAATCGATCTTCTGTGGTAGGAGGAGCGAGTCAGGCATTGTCATACCCATGAGCAGCCGAACGTCGAACAGGAGCGAATCGGCCTTCAGACCCGACAGTGGACGACGGTATTCCCTGAGGTCCTCTTCTTCCAGCAGAAGCCTCAGGTCATCCTCGTCCACAGGGTCCTCATCCAACACCTGCCCCTGGAGAGGAAACAGGAGGATGAGAGAGATCACAATGATCCGAGTCAGGCCCTTTAGCAGGAACCTCTCAGAAAGCCCATAGCACACCAATCCCATGCGTCCACCCCAACACTGAATGCCTGCTCGCTCCATAGGACACATCAAAGCCGCTCACTGCGAGAACGATCCCAACGCCGATGGCACGCGGCTCATCCTGCCAGCTCAGGACCATCCGGACCTCGGGAAGCGGGCCCAGCATGATGGAATATCTCGGCAACACCGGTTCGGCCTTCCTCTGGCTGAGCTCCGCTGTGAGCAGAAGATATCGTGTTGCCTCGACTGAAAGTCCGGCGTCGAGCTCATAGACGGCCTCACTGAATGCGCCACCGACCGTCCGCGCCCGCACCCCCACACTCGTATGACCGTCACGAAAGAGGAATCCTGCACCTATACCCCACTCCTCAACGGCCGCATATTCCTTTGCGTACCACCTCACGTACCTCATAGAGATACCTGCGCTCACATGCGTACCGATCATCCAAGCGACCGAGAGCCAACCGGACGACTCGTTGAAAAGTGTCGCACCGTACCTGAGGAGATGAAGTTCTCCCCCCCAACCCCCCATCGTCAGCCCTCCTGTCATCCCGTATCGCCGGAGCTCCGTCAATCCGAAAAGTCCCGGGAGGAATCCCACCCCGATGGCTCCGCCTGATCTCCACGCAGCCGCCGCAGGATTCCCCCCGCCGATGCGGAGCGTAGTGTCACAGACCCCGGTCATGCCGATCAATGCGACGCCTCGTCCGTCCCATTGACCCAGAGCACTGCTGGAGGTCAGAACGAACAACGCTATGAGGATAACCGGCCTCATGCTTCTCCTTGCCGACAGGAAACCTTCTGCATATATTGGACCGATATGAGAACCGCCCGAGCCTTCGCCACACTCGTTGTCCTCCTCATCTCGCTTCTCCCTGATCTGCCTGGTCAGGAGCTCGAAGCGACCATCAGTGTCAATGTTGAATCGATCCCCTCTGCGCTCCGGGACTACCTTCGGGATTTCAAGAACGACGTGGAGCAATATCTCAACGGCACGAAGTTCACAGAAGAGGACCTGCTGGGCGAACGGATCCAGTGTACCTTCGACTTCTTCTTTCAACGACCGAGCGGTGAGAAGCGATACGTCCTGCAGGTCTTCATCGGCAGCCAGCGGATGGTGTACGAGAACGATGAGAAGACGTCGAGAACATCACCCATTCTCCGCGTCCTTGACGAAAAATGGGAGATCGAGTATCAGCCTGGCCAGCGCATGCGCCAGGACGACTTTGCATCCGATCCGCTCACAGATTTCCTGGATTTCTACGCCTACCTGATCATCGGGCTGGACCTGGAGACCTACATGCCCAACGCGGGGACCAGGTATTTTCAGAAGGCGTTCAACATCTGTGAGCTTGGGAGCAACTCGACATCAGGGGCCGAATGGAAATTCTCGAGCTCAGCGTACAACCGATATGGTATGGCGGAGGAACTTACCAATCCCCGGTACAGCATGCTCCACGACGCCTTCACACAGTATCATTTCGAAGGGATCGACCTTCTCGCCACGAACACTCAACGGGCGCTCGACAATATGCTCCGAGCTATACAGTCCATTTCCCAGATCCGCTCGCTGCAGAATCCGAACAGTGTGTTCGTGCGTCAATTCTTCAACGCAAAGAACAAGGAGATCGCTGAATCGTTCAAACGCTACAACGATCAGACGGTCTTTCTCATGCTCGGTGAGCTGGACCAGGAACACATGTCGGTCTACATGGAGCACTAGGAGCTTGCGGAAAAACATTTCGCGCAACGACCGCGACGCTCAGGAAATGTCAAATATGCCACGCACGCCACGGTTTTTGATGATATTTTGATCGTTGCGTTCGCTGCTCCCGCTGCGAGCGCTGCGCGAAACCTACTTGGCTGACTTTTTCCGCAGCCTGCTAGATGTGCCGGTTCCGGTACTGCACCAACCCAGTGCAGGACCGTGCTGCATTCCCCTCAGAAGATGTGCTTCCGATCGGCCGGGATAGACACAGATGACCACTTCCCTGCCATTCCCTACCCACCAAACCTCGTAAGCAGAAGCAGTACAGTCAAGAGGTCGGCGTTACTTCAGTGTAGCAATCCTTCGTAGGTGCCCTCACATACCCGCAGGCTTTTCCTTCTCGGACCTGAAGACCCTTTTCTGGATCTCACGTGCCGTCTTCGTGTTTGCCAGTCCGCCCTGGCCGGATTCCTTCAGCCGGGGCGACATGAGATCCCCTACTTCTTTCGTTGCGAAGATGACCTCATCGGCAGGGATGAGGCTCCTAATCCCCGATAGTGCCAGTTGCGCTGAGATGAATGCATTGGCAACACCGACCGCGTTCCTCGTGGTACACGGCTCCTCGACCAGACCGCCGACAGGATCGCACACCAATCCCATCGACGCCTTCAGTGCGAAACCCACTGACTCAAGGATCTGCTCATTGCTTCCCCCAAGCAGAAAGGTGATCGCTGCAGCCCCCATTGCGGCTGCACTTCCGGTCTCGCCCATGCATCCTGCCTCCGACCCGGCAAACGATGAATTCCGTGCGAAGATCAATCCGACAGCTGCGGCAACGAGCAGAGCGTCCAGACATTTGTCACGACCGACAGCATGCTCCTCGATCATGGTGACGAGGACCGCGGGCATGATGCCAGCCGAGCCGGCCGTCGGTGCAGCAGCTATCCGGCCCATGCATGCATTCACTTCTCCCACCGCGATCGCACGAGCCGCCGCCTTTTTGAGCCTCGGTCCGAGGACCTCCACCGGACTTTCATAGACCTTCTTCGCCCAGTTATCGAGCATGCCGCTTGGCGTGATAAGCTGCTGTGTCAGTCCCTGATCGACGGACTCCTCCATGACAAGGAGGGTGTGTTTGAGCTGTCCATATACCTGATCCCTTGTCCTTCCCTTCTCGCTCTCCTCGTAGGCCAGCATCGCCTCCGGGATCGACACCCTGTGCTCTGCGCAGTAGTCCGCTATATCCTGCAGCAATCGGAATTCCATGACGTCATCCCCTATTTGTCGTACATCGATGAATCGCCTTCCAGCGGCGTCAGCAGCCGCGAGAAGTGTATCCATGACAAGCTCTGGATCTTCTGCACCGCGGCATCGCTCAGCGCATGGTCAAGCTCGATCACCATGCTCGCGCGCTTCGCCGTGCGGGACACGTACATGTGTGCGATGTTCGCCCCCTCATCAGCGATCGCCCCGCTGATGTTCCTGATGCTGCCCGGGATGTCGTCAGCAATGATGACGAGAGTGTGGACCTGCGCATTGAAATCCACGGCGAAACCCTCGAGCTCTTTGATACGGATCCTCCCGCCGCCCAGCGACACACCCACGATCTCAATGCCTGTCCCGGAATTTCCCGCGAGCCGGATGCGGGCGGTGTTCGAGTGATAATGCGCCGGGTCGCTGACGAAGGAGAATGTCCATTCAAGGCCGGCCTGCTTGCCAAGACCGAATGCGTCGCGTATCCGCAGGTCATCGGGCCGGAATCCCAGGATCCCGCCGATAATGGCCTTGTCCGTACCGTGGCCTTTGTGCGTCTTTGCGAACGAATTGTACAGGGTGATCGCAGCCCTGGCGGGCCTCTCCCTGAGCAGCTGCCGCGCGATGAGTCCGATCCGGCTGGCACCCGCCGTGTGTGAGCTCGACGGCCCGATCATAATCGGTCCGAGGATGTCGAACAGCGAAGGAAGTTCAGGCATTGTCGTCCAGTCCGAACAGATGAATAGTATTCCTGCGGGTGATCTCAGCGATCTCCCCCAGCGGTCTCCCTGACAACTCCGACATCTTCTCAGCGGTGTGGACCATGAACGATGGCTCGTTCCGCTTCCCCCGCATCGGCACGGGGGCCATGTATGGGGCGTCTGTTTCCAGCAGGACCCGCTCCATGCTGAACGCTCGAAAGAGATCGACCACAGGAGATCGTTTGAACGTCAGGATGCCCGGGAACGAGACATAGAAACCGAGCTCAAAGAGGGCGCGCGCCTGGACCTCTGTTCCTGTAAAGCAATGAAAAACACCACGGCGGCCCCCATGCCCGTCGTCGCACCACCGGGGATGACGGGCTACATGGTCCCTCACGATCGTGATCGCATCATCGATCGACTCACGTGTATGAACGATAACTGGCAATGAGAGGTCCGATGCAACTGAGAGCTGCTCGGCGAAGCAGCGCTTTTGCAGGTCCTGGGGGGAAAAGTCGTAATGATAATCGAGGCCAATCTCACCGATGGCGACGACGGCTTTTTCCCGGGCGAGCGACGCGATCCTGGCGATGTCGCCGGATGCCGCCCTGGCAACATCATGCGGATGGATGCCGGCTGCGATGACGACACCCTCCTCCGAAGCGGAGAGCGTCAGGCACGCCTCTGTCGATCTCACATCCGTCGCAGGAACGATGAATCCTCTGACGTCGTTCTGCCGTGCCCGGTCGATGACCTCGGCCCGGTCAGGGGCAAAATCCTCATGCGCGAGATGTACGTGTGAATCAATGAAGCCGTTTGCAACCTTCACAGCAGCACCTCCAGCATCAGCAGATATGTCCGCGGAGGCGCCAGGTTCGCCAGGAGCTCCACGTATTGATGGTTCGTCAGATTCCGGACCTCGGCCGCGGCCCGGAGGGGGACACCGAATGCACCGATCGTGACGGATGCGCGCAGGTTCACGGTATGGATATCCGTCCGGGCATCGCCGTCCCTGATATCCGCGACGGTGACAAGGTTCGCATCTATCGTCTCGATCCTGCTCACATACCGATAGTCAGCCGACAGCTCAAGGTCCTCCAGATGAGCGAATGCCCCGAAGATCCCGACATGCTGCGGCCGGAAGCGCAGCACCGTCTTCGTTTCCAGGTCACGGGGATCGATGTATGTATAACCGGCCCGGAACGACAGGAGCCCGTCAAAGAGCGAATGCTCGGCCAGCATCTCGACGCCACGGACGCGGGCACGCTCAACATTGTCGAACCTGATGACGAGCTGCTGCGCATCGACGGCAGCCTCGATGAGCCCCTCATATGTCGATTGGAACACTGCCACATCAAAGGATCCGCCGGGAGAGAACTGATAACGCACACCGCCCTCGACCGAGATGCTCGTCTCCGGCTTGAGATGCGGATTGGGAACAACATTCACGCCTCCGAAACCTGTCGAGATGGAAGTATACAGTTCGCCGATGGACGGATACCGGAATCCGGTCCCAACCGATCCACGAAGCGAAAGGTCGTCAGATATCCGGTACACTGCGCCGACCCTCGGGTCGACCTGCGATCCGGAGGCCAGGCCGGAGACCTGTTGCCAATCGAGCCTCACACCGACCGAGATGTCGAGCGAACGTGTCATGGCCACCTCACCCTGAAGAAATCCTGCGGCCCCGACTCCGGGATGCGTCCCGAAAATATTCGACCAGACCCTGTCAAGATACCCGGTGGCACCGACGATGAGATGGTGCCTGTCAGCCACCTCAAGCGTCAGCTGGGCCTCGGACAGCAGGCGGCCTGAGCGTGCTTCGGTCGTAACGATCCCCACATCCTCGTCAGACCAAGCGTTCGCAAAGTATTGCAGCCGCACGAACGAGACCGCCTTGTCACTATGCACCCCCCGGGCTGTCACAGATACGAATCCCCTGTCCGACAAGACCTGCCTGGACGCATAGTCGTCGGGCGGGACCAGCGGAGAACGCAGGCTCTTCCACCAGAAGAAGTTCCCTCCCCTCCGACGGACGTAGTGTCCCGTGATGCCGGCAGACCAGACATCGCTGAGGGCCACGCGAGTCCTGTTATAGAATGCATACCTGTGCATCGCATCGTTCTTGCGATGGCTCTCATCCATCCATCCCGCGAACGAGAAGAGTGTCCCCCACGATGCTCCGCTGTACGAAGAGAGCAGCGACACCTGCGTGAACGACCTTGCACGGTCCGACCATCTCCATTCGTCATACACCGGTTGGCTGTACATGGCACCGCTGATCCGTGCTCCGACGCGGATACCATCCGGGATCCTCATCGGGATGATATTGATGACGCCCCCCAGCGCTGCGGACCCGTACAATGCGGATCCCGCTCCCTTGACGACCTCCACCCTGTCAACCTGGTCAACGGGGATCATCTCCCAGATAATCTCTCCGGTGTCACCTGTGAGAAGGGGGATTCCGTCGAACAGCAACAACACTCTGCTACCGACGCCGCGGCTGTATCCGCTCGACCCCCTGATGTTGATCTGGTCATCCATCACATGGACACCGCTGACATACCGAAGCGGTTCGTCCAGCGTGACCCCGATACGGTCCGTGAGCTCATCCGCCCTGATCGTAGATACCGAGACAGGCACGGACAGAAGGGATTGTTCTCTCCGTCCTGCTGTGATGACGGTCTCATTGAGCAGAATGGGAGATTCAGAGAGGCGCACGATGACCATACCGTCCTCCCGGTCCAGGTCGGAGAGCCTGGCATCCTTCGTCCTGAATCCAAGCGCCTGGATCCGGAGACGAGGGTCCACCGCTTGAGTCCCCGGGAGTATAAATGTTCCGTCAGCGGAGGTCGTCGTTCCCCGTTGTTCATCCGGAAGCCACACCGTGATGCCGGCAAGCGGCTCTCCTGTCCGTGCGTCGAGGACCTTCCCCCGCAACGTCTCCTGGCCCCAACCACAGAGGAGAACGACGTGCATCAGAGCGGTCAGGATCGCGATTCTCTTCATAGGAAGGGCTGTGCAGGCGGATTCATGAAATCCACGGTCAAACGGAATCCACCGATGAAGGTCTCAGGACCGATGACCACGGAGCGCGGCAGACTATCGACACCAGGGACGCTCAGCATCGAGACGACCCTGAAGTTCGAGACAAGAAGCTGAGGACGAAGCTGTTGAATGACCCCTACATATTTGTACGTTCCCGGCTCAAGCGGGAATTCGAACTCTACACGGTCCACATAGAGCGGAAGCGACTCAGAGATCGACGGATACAGGTAGATGAAACGGGGTTCGACGAGAACACCCGCAACGACCCGGGCAGAGTCCAGCGGGTATTCACGCGAGGCGAACAGCCAGAGACCGGCCAGGCTATCCGCCGGTGGCCACGATGATGACACGAACTGGATCTCTCCACCGATTCCCGGCTCCGGGGGCGGGGGTTCAAGTCCAGAATCGCAACCATGGGAAAGAAGGACGACGAAACAGGCGAGGACTGGGCGCATACGTCACGAATCTACGATACCCCCTGAGGAGAATCAATCCGGGGCTGATTGGAATTCCTCTTCCTGATGTGTATATTTTCCTTTCTTTTTTTGCACACAATGGGCTATTCGCACGGAGAAGTCCGAAATCTGTTCGAGAGGATAGCTCACAGGTATGACCTGCTGAACCGGGTCCTGAGCCTGGGAATCGACCAACGCTGGAGATCCAGGATCATATCTTCGTGCCGCCAGTTCACGCGTGCGCGCATCCTGGATGTCGCCACCGGAACCGGCGATGTCATGCGTGCGGCGATGGACCTCACTCCGGAGCGGCTAGTTGGAGTGGACCTCTCCCGCGCGATGCTTACCCGGGTCCGTGGAAAGCTCGGCGGATATCCGTATGCGCTGATCGAAGGGGCTGCAGAAGCACTCCCCTTCAGGGACGGATCGTTCGACCTCGTGCTCGTAGCTTTCGGCGTTCGGAATTTTTCCGACCGCGCAAGAGGGCTCAGTGAGATCCGCAGGGTGTTGCGTCCCGGCGGAGGTGTGCGCATACTCGACTTCTCCAGGCCGGAAGGCATGTTCCGGCGCGTTTACATGCCGTACTTCCAGCGGCTGCTCCCCCGCGTGGGAGGTCTGGTTTCGGGACACAAAGATGCCTATGCATATCTACCGGGCACAGTGATGGAGTTCCCCGGAGCAGAAGCCTTCTGTGCTGAACTGACCGGAGCAGGATTCACGAACATACGATGGACACATCTCACCGCAGGCATCGTGACACTGCACGAGGCAAGCGTACCACCCGATACACCTGAGAACTGATGATTGGCCTCTTCAAGATATTCGATGCACATGTTCACTTCTATTCGAACACGTACTTCAAGTACCTGGTCAAGCAGAAGCCGAACAGAGCGGACATCAATACCGAACTGCGCAATATCGCCGCCAAGGGACACATAGAGATCCCCGGGGACGATCCTGTTCAGCTGGCGAAGCGTTGGATCGATATCATCGACAAATGGAAGCTCGAGCGGCTCATGCTGTTCGCAAGCATGCCCGGCGATGAGGACTCCGTCGTCAAGGCGGTCCAGGCGCATCCGACAAGGTTCTCTGGGATGTTCCTCGTCGATCCGAACTCGAACCTCCTGATGGAGAACGCAGAGAAGAGACTGAGGCAGGACAAACTGAAGGGGATCCTCCTCTATCCCAGTTTCTACCAGATACCGGTCAACGACGAATGGTTGTACCCACTGTATAATCTGGTACAGGAAGTGAAGGGCCTTGTTTTTGTGCACTTCGGAAAGCTCATCATGCGTTCCCGAGATTTCGCGGGTGTACCGACGGTCACGAATGACGCGTTCGGGAATCCAAAGGACCTTATACCGGTCGCAAAGAAATTCTCGGGTATCCAGTTCATCGTTCCGAACTTCGGCGCCGGTCGGTGGGAGGAACTGCTGGAGGTAGGGGCGGCCTGCAAGAACGTCCATGTCGATACCGCCGGGTCGAACAGCTGGATCAACGAGCATCCTTCGAAACCTGACCTGCGCCGGGTCTTCCAGAGGGCCGTTGAGGTCTTCACGCCGGACCGCATCCTCTTTGGCTCCGACAGCGGTATGCTCCCTCGCGGATACAGATACGATATCGTGGATAATCAACTGAAACTTGTCCAGGAAATGCGTATGCCCATCCCGAGCATCAAAAAGATCTTCTACGAGAACATGGCCGCTCTGGTGGACAACGCCAATCCCTGACGGCCGGCCAGGTTGAAAACACAAAGGGCGCTCCGTTCTCGGGCGCCCTTTGTGTTTCTTCGACGAACGAACCGTCCTGCGGCCTTTCAGAAGCTGATCTTGTACCCCGCCGCTTTGAGCTCCTTCATGATCGCGAGGCTCGATTCCTCAAGCTTGACGACAATGGGTTTCGCAAGAACACCCGGAACGTTCTTCGGGAAATTGACGTCGCTCATGTGAAGCACCGACACCTTCCCCTTTCCCAACTTCCCCACGAAATGTCCAAGCTCGAACATAGCGTAGGACAGGTCCTCGCTGTTGAAGATGAAGAATGCATAGCCGACATCATTCTGGAGCTGGAAGGCATCGAGATCGAGCATCTGGCCATGCGTCCGGCTTACATCGATCTCCTCGAGGCCAATCTCGGCGAGGAACGTGCTCAACTGAGCCCTGAGCGGATCGTTCTCCTCCGCAATGACGTACACTTTGTTGCCGACAGCCGATGAGCCTGTCGCGGGGGTGGAAGCTGCCGGCTGCTGCGAGGGTGATGGAGCGGGTGCTGCGTCAGGAGCGGACCTTTTCGGAGGCGGTTTCAGGACACGCGCACCGACGACTCTCGTCGCCGTGGCGGGAGCACCGGATGGTGCAGCGACCTGGTCCTGGTCTGCCTGTGCAGGCGCCGACGCGAGGTCGGGCGAGCTCTTGAGCTTCTCATACAGTTCCCGCGTACAATTATGGATGAGCTGTGCAGAGGACTGGTAGAAATACCCGCCATTCTGGTCGCCGAGGATCTTTGTTTTATACGGGAAGGCTATCGGACCCGCAGCTTCGAGAGCTTCGAGGCAGGATTTCCGCCACTCGGCATATTTCTCCTGCAACCGGGCGTTGTACCCCGAGAAATCGAAGCCCCCGAGAGGCACGAGGTCTGCCCCGCGCGTGACGAGATCTTCAAGTTGCCGTATGATCGATTCTGACATCTGGTATGTTACACTGTCATCCTGGTCGCGTGCCGGTGATGCGGCATCGAGCGGGCAGGGAGGAAGCGGCTTCAAAAATATACATACTCCCGGACTGCTATGCAAAGACTGGCATCACCTGATCTTCGATCCCGCCGGGACGACGCCCTCCGTTGTGACGAGCGTCAAGGTACCGTCCTCCCCGTGGGCGGCGAGCAACATCCCCTGGGACTCGTACCCCATCAGCTTTGCCGGTTTGAGGTTGGCGACAACGATGATACGTTTTCCGGGCAGGGACTCCGGAGCATAATGCTGTGCGATCCCGGCGACGATCTGCCTTTTGTCCGTTCCGAGGTCGATCGAGAGACGAATGAGCTTCTTCGATTTCGGCACTGCTTCAGCCTCAAGTACTGTCGCCACGCGGAGGTCGACCTTCGTCACGTCATCGATGGTGATGACGTTTTCCATGGATGTCTGTGTGCCGTCCGTTCCCGCACGTGCGTCAGTCATAGCGTCTATATCCTTCTGTTCGATCTTTGGTACCAGGACCTCCGGCGTACCGATGCGATGGTCCGTTCCGAACGGATCGTCTCCCCCACCGCTCCAGGGCGCAGGCTTCTCCGTGGCAGGGAAACCGAGTCCCATCCTCATCCTGCCGGCGATACCCGGCACTACCGGATGCAGCAGGACCGAAAGCGTATGGACTGCCCGCAGGCAGTTTCGCAGTGTGGTCGCAGCAGCCGGCCGATCTGACGCGATACGTTTCCATGGCGCGCCATCGTTGAAATACTTGTTCGCCGCACGTGCTACCGCTATCGTTTCGTTCACAGCATCCCGGAACCTGTACGATTCATACAGCGAACCGATGCGACCAGGTGCATCCTCCAGCAGACGTACAAAGACCTTGTCCCGGTCGTCGCCATCCCCCGCCTCCGGCACCCGCCCTTCAAAGTTCCGCTGCACGAACGTGGTCGTCCTGTTGACGAAGTTGCCCACACTGTCCGCCAGTTCATTGTTGATACGTGCCATGAAGTCGGCGAGGGAAAAATCCGAATCCTTGGTCTCCGGGAGATTCACAGCGAGCGCGTAGCGCAGATAATCGGCGGGGAAGAAACGAAGGAAATCCCGCAGGTCGATCCCCCACCCCCTGCTCTTTGAGAACTTCTCGCCTTCGAGATTCAGGAACTCGTTCGCGGGGACATTTTCCGGCAGGACGTAGCGTTCTTTTTCATGGTCATTCCAGGCCATCAGCATCGCCGGAAAGACGATACAGTGGAAGACGACATTGTCCTTCCCGATGAATGCCACATACTTTGTATCCTCGTTCTGCCAATAGGATTTCCATGCATCAGGATCTCCCGCAGCTGCCGCCCATTCCTTCCCGGCTGTGATGTATCCCAGGACAGCATCGAACCAGACATAGATGACCTTGTTCTCGTAGCCTTTGACCGGCACACGTACGCCCCACGACAGGTCCCTCGTCACCGCTCTCTCCTGCAGTCCGCCGGTGAACCAGCTCTGGCAATACCGCTTGACCGTCTCCCTCCAGCCATCGCGCGCATCACGTTCCGCGATGTAGGCTTCGAGTCGCTGCTGGAAAGCGTTCAGGGGAAAATACCAGTGGGTGGTGCTTCGGATGACCGGCTTTGAACCGCATAACCTGCACACGGGGTCCTTCAGCTCCGTCTGGTTCAGCCAGCTGCCGCATTGCTCGCACTGATCGCCCCTCGCCTCAGCGTGCCCGCACACGGGGCAGGTGCCCTCCACGTATCTGTCCGCCAGGAACATCTTGTCGGTCGCGCAGAACAGTTGCTGTTCCTCCCGTTCCCGCAGGGTACCGTTCCGGTGGAATGACACAAAGAATTCCCGGGCCGTTTCATGATGCAGCGGTATCGAGGTCCTCGAATAGTGGTCGAAGCTCATGCCGAACGCGCTGAAGGACGCCTGATTGTCAGGATGATAGCGGTCGATAATGGCTTGAGGAGTGGTCTTTTCCTGCTCGGCGCTGACCGTGATGGCCACGCCGTGTTCATCCGACCCGCAGAGGAAGAGAACGGCCCTGCCGGCTGACCGCTGGTATCTCGCATACATATCCGCAGGGAGGTATGCACCCGCCAGGTGCCCCAAATGGATGTAGCCGTTGGCGTACGGCAATGCTGCCGTGATGAGTATGGTATCAGCGGTGCGGGTCATGCCTGCCGGGGGGATGCGATGTGCTGTCGGAGCTCGTGCGCAAGAGAGTTCAGGATGACAGGAAGGTACACATTTCTGCGGGTATCGGCAATTGCACGCTCAACGCAGTCGATGGAGAGGTCGAGTGCGGCGCGAGGAAATCGCTGGAGGAGTCGTGTGCGCGCATCATCCTCGATGATGCCTTGACGCACAGAGCCCTGCTGAACGAGATAGGTCTCCCGTATCCAAGCCTGGAGGAGCTTCAGCCATGCTTCGATGCCTTGCCTGTCCTTCTCACGGACGATGGTCTCGACCACTTCCGAAAGTTTCACGAACGATTGGCCCACCGCGAACCTGAGAAATTCCACGGCGGTTGCCCGTTCCTCTTCCACGTCACCCTGAAGCAGTGTCCGCGCGATCCCATAGCTCCCGTCAGACGCACGGGCCGCTGTCACCGCCTCGTCCTCTGAACATCCCTCCCTCCTCTGAAGGGCGAGGGCGATCTCATCATCGCCGAGCCGCGAGCACTCCACCTGCTGGCACCGCGACACGATCGTTGGAAGGAGTTGCTGTGGGTACGTGCTCGTCAGTAGCAGCAGCGCATTCGGGAGGGGCTCCTCGAGCGTCTTGAGCAGCGCGTTCGAGGACTCCTGATTCATATCCTCAGCCTGGAGGATGAGAAAGATCTTGTACCGGCCCTCAACAGGCGACCTGGCGGCTTCCCGCCTGATGTGGCGGATGCTGTTGATGCGAATGACCTGCGCCTTCGGCAGGCTGATGGGATAATACGGATCGCGTGCCTTCGCAGCCATCTCGTCCTTGAATGCTGCTATCACCTCGTCCCCCAGGTTGGCGAAGGGATCGTCACCGGCCTGTTCATTCCGTGCGGAGGGCAACCGGACGATGATGCGCACGTCCGGATGCTTGAGCTCCGCTGCGAGACGGCAGCTCTTGCACTCACCGCAGGCTTCATCCCCGCCCGCCATGCACTGGAGGGTACGAGCGAACTCGAGTGCGAGCGCGTCCTTCCCCACTCCCGCTCTCCCGTGGAACAGGTACGCATGCGCCACACGCTTGTTCGCGATGGAGCGCCTGAGAATATCCTTCGCCCGCTCCTGTCCTATGACATCCGACCAGGCCATCTTCAGTGGCTCCTAGAACGCATGTCCTATCCCCAGATGGATCACGCCGCCGGCCAGCGTTTCGGAGAAGAATTTCTTGGATGATATCCATCGCCGGTCTTCGGCAGCGAGCGGATCGTAGACCTTGAGACCGAAATCGATACGGATCGGGCCGGCGACTGTGTTGTACCGGAAACCGATGCCGGCTGCAGCAGCCAGCTGGTCCGGCCGCATCTTGCCGACCTCCTGCCAGATATTGCCGGCGTCTGCGAACAGGGTGAAGGCAATTTTCGAGGGATCCAGAAAGAGGACGTCCTCTGTGCTCTCGAACGGACGGAACCGCGTCTCGGCGCTCATTTCGAGCACCGCATTGCCGCCGTACTCCGGGCGATCCACGACCCCCAGCTCCCGGGCCTTCCAGCCGCGGACACTACCACTTCCGCCCGAATAGAACTTTCGCGTGATGGGAACATCATTCGGCGATTCGCCGAAGCGCTGGGCGAATCCGAACTGCGACTTCGCCGCGAAGACGACCCTACCTGTGCTGCTGCCCGGCCAGTACCATTGGCCCAGAAGGATGAGCTTGTAGTACTGTGAGTAGGGAAGCGGCTTTCCCCCCGCAGCGGAGTACAGCTTCGGCATGAGTCCGGCCTCTTCGACGACGATCGTGTGAATGTATCCGCCTGAGGGATTGAACAGGTCATTCCTGTGGTCCGAACGGAGCGTCAGGGTCAGGATAGAGTTGAACTGCTTTTCATACAGGTCCCCGAGCACAGTGTCCTGGCTCGTGGTCACGCTCTTCGGGTCGATCCACTCAAGGTTCCAATCCGCGAGGAAACGCGTGTACATCGCCGTCTGAGCGACCGTCCCGACCTTGCCGCGCAGGATCGGGATGTAGACGGTCTTCCGTTTATCGAGAATCGCGGAGATGGAGCTCGTCAAGCTGATCTTGTTACTGAAGAAATACGGCTGCGTGAGCTGGACGGAGAACTCAGCCTTCGATACAAGCGTACTATCCCGCAATCCTTCTCCACTGAAGAGGCGGTCGAACCTGGCATTCGCTATCGACCGAAGACTATAGCGGAACGACGTGTTGAAGTTCCTCGCCCCCCCGAAGAAGTTGCGATGATTGTATCCGAGTCCGACGAGAGCATTGAACTGGTTATCCTCATCATTGAAACCGATCTCCGGTCTCAGTTCCTGGAATGCACGGGTCCGCACGGTCACTTCCATGGGGACCGACACGAGACTGTCCAGGCTGACCTGTCCCGCTATCTCCACCCGGGTCGCATCGAAGACACCGAGTCTGTTGAGCTGCCGTTCCGACTCCTGCTTGCGGATTTCACTGTAGGTATCCCCGGGTCCGAAATCGAGGTGACGCAGGATGACCCCATCTTCGATCCTTTCGGCAGATGTCGTGTCGTGAAGGATCGTCACATCGCCAAACTTGTGCTGCAATCCGGGGTCGAACTCGAACAGGACCCAGAAGCTGCTCGCATTGTCATGGCCGATCGCCTCTTTGCGCGGCACTTTGACGTTCACGAATCCGTTGTTCGTCATGACAGCCAGGAGCCGACGGAACTCGTCCTCCACAAGGGGATAGACGAACGGGTCGCCAGCGGTAATGAGCGGTTCCTGGAGAAGTTCCTCCCTCACCGGCTGCGGCAATCCGTCGATCCCCCGCAACGTGACGGAGTCCACAACTGCCCTCACGCCCTCGGAAATGGTGAACCGGATGACCGCTGCGTCGTTGTCGGGGATCACCTCCGGCCGGACGGTCGCCCGAAAGAATCCCTGATTCTCGTAGAACCGGCGAAGCGATTCTGCATCGCCGTCGATCGTCAGCGGATCGGCATATGCAGGGGGAGAGCCGAAGTTCTCGCTGATGGTGTAGAGCCATTGCCAGACCACCCACGGGGTTTCCTGCGACCGGATGACATCCCGCAGTTGCTTCTCGGAGAAGCTCACTGCCCCATCGAAATCTATCCCACTGACCTCCCGCCGGGACTGAGCTTCAGCACCAGCAGCGACGCAGAGAAGCAGGGCAGCGATGCGGATCAGACGGTGCGAAAGAAAAGAAAAAGGCCCAGTACGACTGCACTGGGCCCGACGCCATGTATCGGCAGCCGGAGAACGGCCACCGAGGATGTTCCGGTCAATAATCCTTCTCGTCCTCGAAAAAGAAATCCTCATCGGTGGGATAATCAGTCCAGATCTCCTCGATGCTCTCGTATGGTTCATCAGTGTCCTCAAGTTCCTCGAGGTTCTGAACCACCTGGGCCGGGGCCCCCGTTCGCATCGCATAGTCGATCAGCTCTTCCTTTGTCGCTGGCCATGGCGCATCATCAAGATACGATGCCAGTTCGATTGTCCAGATCATGCTTCAATCCTCGATATACAGGTTTTCCATCGCCTCGTTCGGCAATGGCGTTCCTGCTTCCGCGATAAAGTCGATGTCATCGAAGAAATAATCGAGCGGGTTCTGCGGGACGCCGTTTTTCCGGACCTCGTAATGCAGGTGAGGCCCGCTGGAAAGTCCGGTGTTCCCAGAGCGCGCAATCAGCGTGCCGCGTTTCACCTGCTGGCCTTCCCGCACAAGTGCTTTCGAGAGGTGACCGTAGAGCGTCCTGTACGAATAGCCATGGTTGATCTCCACCGCGATACCATATCCGCCGTGACGGCCGGTGAACTCCACTACACCATCAGCCGGCGCATAGATCGGAGTGCCGACATCGTTCGCGATGTCGATCCCCTCATGCCGGCGGTAGATATTGAGGATCGGATGCAGCCGTACACGCGGGCCCTGGCGGCTATAGTAGCCGTTCATCGGACGGATCGCCGGAAGGCGCACGAACCGCTCCTTGTTCTCCGTATATTTGTCCGCTATCTCCCGGTAGCTCGTGAACTGGACCTGCAATTCCCGCTCCGCTTTGGTCATGGACCGACGCAAGGTGTTGAGCTCATCGCTGACATCCAGGGATGTGTTGAAATCCACGTCCAGCCGTGTACCGCCGATGCCCCCCTGCCGGATGTCCTCCGGAACTCTGTTGAGGTCCATGAGCAGCCTGAGATGGTTCCCCTTCTCATTGATACGCTCCAGGTTGTCCTGGAGCATGGCGATGCGGTCATTGACAGATGCGATCTGCCCCCGAAGGATGGCATTCTCCTGGATCAGAAGATCTGTCCGCGTGAAGCCCAGGCCAAGCGTGTCACCCATCCTGCCATTGATCTCGAGGATGCCGATGACCACGAGCACGCCAACCAGCGCGCCGGACACAAAGAGCTTTGTCCGGGCCCAGGGAAGTTCGGCGTAGGAGAGCGAGCGTTGCGAATATTTATGGAGCTTTGTCATTCGGTCTGGCACGTACATACCGCAAGGAACCGGACGTTTGACCTGTCGGTCCTCAGAGTTTGCTGAAAATAGATAAATTCGGCCCGTCTGTCAAGGACAACCTGATCATTCAAAATCGTGTTCAAAATAGTCGATGACGCGCTTTCCTCCCCGGGCCCTGTCGGCAATGGCAGAATCCAGCCGCTTTGTGAACTCTTTGGCCGCATTATACCCATAGTGCTTCAGGAGGTAGTCCATGGCAATGACCTCGACAATCACGGTGATGTTCTTGCCGGGGAAAATGGGCAGCCGTATGTAGTTCAGCTCAACGCCCATCAGGGTTGTCGTCTCATGGTCAAGCCCGGTGCGCGTATACTCACCATCCGGGTGCCATTCCTCCAGCTGAACGATCATCTCAACCCGTTTCTGGAATCGGATGGAACGGATACCGAAAATGGAACGGACATCGATGAGGCCGAGTCCCCGTATCTCCATGAAGTGCTTGACCATGTCCGATCCGGCCCCCATGAGGATCCCCTCTCCCTTCCTGGTGACGAGGACGACGTCGTCAGCAACGAGCCGATGCCCACGTTCGACCAGATCGAGGGCGACCTCGCTCTTTCCGATGGCAGAGCGGCCCGTGAGCAGGACCCCGATGCCGTAGACATCGATGAAGGACCCGTGCACCGCCGCCTGGGGAGCGAACTGGTCGTCCAGGAAATCCGACAGGAAGTATACGAACTTCGTGGTCTCGAGCGACGACTGGAAAACGCTG
The DNA here is from genome assembly GCA_964534125.1 of uncultured Ignavibacteriaceae bacterium. GTDB lineage: Bacteria > Bacteroidota > Ignavibacteria > UBA10030 > UBA10030 > 2-02-FULL-55-14. The sequence goes on along the minus strand of CAZHOJ010000002.1, from coordinate 111,304 downwards.
ATGCCATGATTCGTCGCCAGGGAGATGAGCTCCGGGTCGAGCGTATTGTTGTTCGTGATCACGATGCACGGCAGGTCGAAGTCCATGAGGCGTCCGAACGCCTTCTTCCGCTCGTCAAGCGTGAGATGGCTCAGATACCGGATCTCGGTGTTCCCGAAGATCTGTACCCTGTTGTACGTGAACAACTCCACGTACCCTGCGAGAGCCAGACCCGGCCGGTGCAGGTTCTTGTCGGTGACCTCGCGCTTGAAGCCGACGTCACCATTCAAGGCCATCAGCCTCAGACGCTCCCTGTTGGATTCATAGAGGAATCCAACGGTCACGGACTCCTTCTGCGTTTCTTTCACGTTCCCAATGGACATGGCAGGACCTTCCGTTCAGACCTTTGCGCGCACACGGCGGATGTCACTCCGGTCCCGCTGGCGCAGTTTTTCCTTGTACCGTTTCACTTGCCTTCGAAGCTTTTCCACTGCCCCATCCACCGATTTGAAGAAATCGTCCGACTCGAACTTGCTGGTCAGGATGGCGTTGTACACATGAATGTTCACCTCTGCGATCTTCGTGCTGTTGCGGGCCCGCTCATAGCTGAGGATGACCTCCGACTTGATGATACCGTCATAGAAACGGGTGAGCGAGTCCAGCGAATCCTCCGAGTATGAGACAAGCGACTGATGAGCCTTGAAGTGCCGGGATGTGACTGTCGTTCTCATAGCGTTGTTCCTTTATGGATCCTGGAAGAACCGTTCGGGTCGGCAGTGTGTTGTTCAGGCCTTTGGATGTGATTGTTGGTAGACGTTCTTGAGTCTGGATGATGACACATGCGCATACACCTGCGTCGTCGAAAGGCTCGCATGACCGAGCAATTCCTTCACGGCACGCAGGTCCGCTCCGCGGTCGAGCATATGCGTTGCGAAGGTGTGCCGCAGGACATGGGGGCTCTTCTTCTCGATCTCGGAGACCCTGCTGATCTCACGGCGTACGACACGCTGCACGTAGTGCGGATACAACGGCTTCCCTTTGTCTGTCCGGAAGATGACCTCATTCTGTGCAGCGATACGTCCGGCCGCCCCACACTGTGCGACGTACCGTTCGAGGGCCTGGCAGGCCTTCCGCCCGACCGGTACGATGCGCTGTTTGTTCCCTTTTCCTGTCACCCGTACTGTCCCTTGCCCTGCGTCGATATCCACCGGCCGAAGGGAGAGGACCTCCCTCAACCGAAGTCCGCCTCCATAGAGCAGCTCGAGGAGAGCGGCGTCGCGGGTCCCTGCAAGTGTCGATGTATCCATGGAATCGAGCAGCCGTTGCATGGCACCGGCCTCGACGACATGCGGAAGTCGTTTCGGCTTCTTAGGCTGGCGCAGCTCACGAGCAGGATTTGACGGCAGAGATGCCCTCTTCGTCAGGTAACGAAAGAAGGAACGGTAGGTTGCGATGGTGCGGGCGATCGTCGTCGGGGCTTTTCCGGCATCGTACATCTCCCCGATACGCTCACGGAGGAAATCCCGGTCCACAGCAGCAAGGGGCCGCTTTTGGCGGTCTGCAGCCACAACCAGGGACCGGAGGTCATGCTCATACGCGCGAAGGGTGTGAGCAGAGTATCTCCGTTCATCAGCGAGATACGCGAGAAACCCTGACACAGCCTCGCGAAATGCCCCTCGGTCATCTGGAGTCAGGCTGAGCGTGCGACGTCCTTTTCTTCTCGAATGGTCTTGCACGACGGGCAGATGACGTGCGTGCCCCGGGCCTGGGTAGTCTTCTCGACCAGGAACGTGTGCCCGCACGTCGGACATTGTTCGTTCAACGGCTTGTCCCACGAAGCGAAATCGCATTCCGGGTATTTGGAACACCCGTAGAAGGTCCGCTTGCCCTTCTTCGTCTTGCGTTCGACCAATCCTCCATCCTTGCATTTTGGACAGCTGATGCCGATGGTGATCGGCTTGGTGTTCTTGCAGGACGGATAGTTCGAACACCCGAGAAATGTTCCGAACCGCCCCCCCTTCACGACCATATCGCCACCACACAGTTCGCATTTCTCTCCCGTGATATGTTGCATCTTTTCCAACTCTTCCGCAAGGGGCCGGGAATTCTTGCACTTCGGATACCCCGTACAGGCCATGAAGCGGCCGTTCCTGCCCCACTTGATCACCATGGATTTTCCGCAGACATCACAGACCTCGTCGGTCTTTTCGATGAGGGATTTCTTGATGGCTGATGCGCGCTCTGAGGCCTTCTCCAGTGCTGAGCTGAAGGGGCCATAGAAGTCCCTCATCACCGTCAGGTACTCATTCTTGCCTGTGGCGATGGTCTCGAGCTCTTCCTCCATCTGCGCCGTAAAGCGTGCACTGAAGATCTTCGGGAAGTTCTCCACGAGAATTTCGTTGACCCCCATGCCGAGTTCGCTGGCGAACAGGCGCCGGTCCTTCTGTTCGACATACTTCCGGTCAATGACCGTCGAGACGATGAGCGCATACGTGCTCGGCCGGCCGATGCCGAGCGACTCGAGCTCCTTGACAAGGCTGCTCTCGGTGAATCTCGCCGGCGGCTTCGTGAAATGCTGCCTCGGAAGCAGGTCTGCGAGGCGCGTCGGATCCCCCTGACGCAGGTTTGCCGGGATCTTGGACGTGGGGTCGCTGTCATCTTCCTCGGGCGCATCCTCGTCGACCGTATCATCATAGACCGTCAGGAACCCTCTGAACACGGGGATCTGGTCCGTCGCCCGGAACAGATGCGTGCCATCGCTCACATCGACCGACATCTGCTCGAACTGTGCGGGAGACATCTGGCATGCGACGAAACGGTTCCAGATGAGCTCATAGAGAGCGAACAGGTCTTTCTCAAGATGCTTCCTGACCGACTTGGGTGTATGCGCCATGCTCGTCGGACGGATGGCCTCGTGGGCATCCTGCGAGGCCTTCTTCTTCCGGTACTGCTTGGGCTCCTTCGGGAGATACTCCTTGCCGTAGTTCTCGTAGATGTACTCGCGCGCATGGGCCACGGCCTCTTCGCTCAGACGCGTGGAGTCCGTGCGCATGTACGTGATCAGTCCGGTGAGACCTTCATCGCCGAGATCGATCCCCTCGTACAGCTTCTGTGCGAGCGTCATGGTCCGCTTCGCAGAGAATCGAAGCCTGCGAGCGGCCTCCTGCTGGAGCGTGCTCGTGATGAACGGCGGCGGCGCATTTCGTTTGACCGGCTTCTTCTGGATGCCATCGATGCGGAAGGATCCTTCCCTGATCCTGCCCAGAAGTTCCTTGACGCCGTCCTCGTGGGAGATCCTCGGGTCCTTGCCGCCGATCTTCGAGAGTTTTGCGAGGAAGGTCTCTCCTCCCGGCGCTTCGAACTCGCCGACCACCGACCAGTACTCTTCGGGAACGAACGCCCGTATCGCCTTCTCCCGCTCGCAGATCAGCCTCAGGGCCACTGTCTGCACACGCCCGGCCGAGAGGCCGTAGAAGAATGTCTTCCAGACGAACGGTGAGATCTGGTATCCAACGATACGGTCCATCGCCCGTCGGGCCTGTTGCGAGAGCACGAGGTTGGTCTGGATCTTCTTCGGATGGTCCATCCCATCCTTCACCCCGGTCTCGGTGATCTCATGGAACAGGACGCGCTTGATGTTCTCATTCGACCCTTTGAGCTCGTCTGCGATATGAGCGGCGATGGCCTCCCCCTCGCGGTCAGGGTCGGTTGCGATGTACACCGCCTTCGCAGTGCTGGCGTGCTTCCGGAGCTTCTCGACCACCTCTTCCTTGCCGCTGATGGTCTCGTAGACAACGCCGAAATCCTCTTCGATATCCACGCTGAGCTTGCTCTTCGGGAGGTTCTTGATGTGCCCCACCGACGCCTCGACGTGGAACTCCTTGCCGAGGAACTTATTGATGGTCTTCGCCTTCGACGGCGATTCTACGATAACGAGAGATTTTTCCATGTATCCTAGTGTATTGAATCCTTTGGTCCGAGCACGGTATATCCGCCCTCTTCCGGCCGGTCAGTTTCAAAAAGGACCGACGCGATGACCCGCTTCACATCGTCCATGTTCGCCTCACTGATGCCCGACATCATGAGGCGCTCGATCACCAGCTCGACCTCCTCCGAAGAGAGCATGGCCAGCTCGAAACATTGCAGCAGGTACCCGTACCCCTCGGGTTTGAGCACGGAGAGCTCGACCGGATGAAGGATCCTCACAGAGCCTTCCTCCCTGGTCTTTCCTCGTTCGCGTCCGCGTGTCTCGAGCGCATCGAACAGCCACGCAAATGCAGTCGTAATCTCAGCGTCAGTATACCCTTGCCGTACGAGCGCAGGGACGTCGAGGTCCCCGAACTGCCCTTGTGAGCGCAGCTCTCCCATCAGGTATACCAGAAGTTCAACGACGCGTTCGTGCATATGCCTCCCTCACATACGTGTCCTCACGTTCCTTCATCACCGCCCGCAGCTTCGGGCGATGGTCATCGTATCCGAGCAGGTGCAACACACCGTGCATGACAAGCCGCGCCACTTCCTCTGAATACGTTGCTCCGTACTCGGGGGCCTGCCGCCTCGCCTGATCCAGGCAGACGACGACCTCTCCTTCCTTCGAAACGGCATCGTCATACACGAAGGAAAGCACATCCGTCGTACGCCGGCCTCCGAGGTAACGTGCATGCAGTGCCCTCATTCGCCCATCGTCGACAAGAGCGACGCCGAGGGTCCAGCCCCGTGCGCCCTCTCCCTTGAGAACACGCCGGACCAGCCTCGAGGTTTCCCGGGGCGAAAATCGCAAAAAACGATGCAGATTGGAGATGCTGACGCGGTTCGCTGCGGTTCTCTTCACGCGCGTTTGTGTGCCTTCCGCTTTCCTTCGCGTCTGACGCGTTTGGGTCCTTTTGGAGCCGGCAGGATATCCTCGACCAGTGACAACGCGACTCCGGACAACATCACTTCTGGTCCCAACTTCGTAAAATCTCCGGACAGGACGGACCGATCGACGTTCGCATACAACGAACAACCGCCTTCACGTTCGATCGTCAGGCCAGAGAGAATGCCCTGTGATTCGCCGACGAACGTCACCTCTCCGAGGAAATCGCTCGCCACATACCCTGTGCAGAAATGCAGTTGAAGATGGGCACTCTGCGTATAGACCGTCACGAGGGGACCTTTTCGCCTGCCGATCCTGACCTCATCGTGTATCTCGAGCGCAAGCGATCGCGCAGATTGTGCGGCAGCGATCTCGAATCGGACGAGACCTTTCGACCGCTTCGGCTCGACGCCGAGGACTTTCTCTATTTTCCTCAGATCCTTTGCAGTCAGCAATGCGCTCATGAACCCTGTGTCCGGCCTCTAGATCGTGATCGTTGTGTTCTCGATGGCCGCTTCGCACGAAAAGTTATAGCCCCTGTTCTTGACCTCCCGCTGGGATTTCATCAGGATGTCGTCGACCTTCTCGTCGCTGTGGTTCTGGTCGTGATGGAACAGGTACAACCGCTTCACGTCAGCCTCTGCCGCAACGCGAAGCGTGAACAGATAATCAGAATGCCCCCAGCCGATCCTGTCGATGTATTCCTCCGGAGAGTAGGTTGCGTCGTGGATGAGGACATCCGCGCCACTGCAGAAGTCGAACACCCGCTGGTTGGGGTCGCCCTCGACATCCATGAACAGTTCTTTGACGCTCGTTTCAAAGTTCGTCAGCCCCTTCGCGGCCTCCTGGTCGAATGGCTCGTTGTCGCTGATATACACGAGGGTCTTTCCTTTGTACTCCACGCGGTATCCCACCGTGAAGCCCGGGTGGTTCACATACATGTATGTGACCTTGGCTTCGTGGATCTGGATCTCCCCCTCTTCACGTATGGGGACGAACTTGATCTTGGCCTTCAGATCGTGGAGCTGGACCGGAAAATAGATCCTGTTCATCTGTTCCGCGATGATCTCGCTCAACGACTTCTCAGGGCGCTCTGTGCCGACGATCGTCAGTTCATTCCCCGGGATGAACGCCGGCTTGAAGAACGGAAAGCCCTGGATATGGTCCCAGTGCGGGTGTGTGATAAGCAGATGGGCCTTGATCGACTCTCCCTTGGACAACAGGAAATCCCCGAAACTGCGGATCCCTGTTCCCGCATCGAAGATGATGAGCTTGTCGTCGTCGAGCCGAAGTTCGAGACATGGGGTATTCCCCCCGTACCGTACCGTGTGATTTCCGGGGGTTGGGATGGAACCTCGCACACCCCAAAATGTAAGCTTCATGAGCTCAGGGCTCCTGATTGGTATGAATGTAGATGTGAGCGTACCCCGCGTAGCGCGCTGCAGATGCGGCCAGATCTTCCCGCTCCTGCCGTGTCAGGTCCCGCTTCACGACCGCCGGATGTCCGGCGACGAGGACACCTTCGGGCACTTTCATGTGCTGCCTCACCATGCTACCGGCGGCAACAAGGGAGCTGTTCCCTATGTGAGCTCCATCGAGCACGATGGCCCCCATTCCGACGAGACATCCGTTCCCGATAGTGCACCCGTGCACGATCGCTCCATGGCCGATCGTAACATCGTCACCGATCAGCAGAGGCGCGGTATCGTGGGTCACATGCAGGACCGCGTTGTCCTGGACGTTCACCCGTTCGCCTATCCGCACCCGGTGAACATCGCCGCGAATGACCGCGTTGTACCACACGCTGCTCCCCTGACCTATCACGACGTCCCCCAGGATCCGAGCACCATCTGCGATCCGGACGCTGGGGTGAATGTCAGGAGTCTTCTCTCCGAACGCAAGGACAGTCGGTCCGCTACCTGACATACGGGGGGGGACTCCAACCCTTCCGTGTCCATTTGACAAGCTCTACTTCCACGCTTCCAAGCACCACTTTCATCTTTGCGAAAACAGGGATGCGGGCAGCATCATTGGTGAACCATCCCTCATAATCTCCCGTCACGCCGAACACTCCGACAAAGTCTGCGGTGCCGTCGAGATACATTGTCTCGATCGGGTACGGAACTGCCTCGATCCTGACCGACCTTCGCTCACCGGTGAATCGTATACGTGCCTGCTCTTCCCTGGTGTCCATGAACGTGGGAACATCCACTTTCCATGACGACCGAACATATTCGCGTGCGAAAAAGAACAGGGACATCCCGTCCTGTGACGGTCCGGAGATCTCGACAGTATCCCTCTGCGTGACGGTCGTGAAACCATCCAACGTCCGATTCCCCTTCGTAAACAGCATCTGATTCCGGGAATAATCGAAGAGCATCGACCGAAATGAGACATCGCTCGCCGTGCTATCCTCCGATAGCCACGTATGGGAGAAGATGAGAGAATCCATCAGCCCGTAAAAGCGGATATGCACATTGAGCAGCCACCCAAGACTTGGGTCGGAGTCCATGTAGACAGCGGCGCGATACACCGGCCTGTTCGCATGGGTCTCCTTGGAGATGATGCGGAACCGGATCCTGCCGATATCAAAGAACGAATATCGTACGATATACTCGAGCTCTTCACCGACCTGCAGCAACGGAGGCTCATCGGGTTGAGCCTGCACGATGGCAGCCGACCGAGCCTCGGTGCCGGACCCCACCGCGTGAGGCGAGCCGGCGATCAGTGCGATGAGGAGAACGATCACTGTGTCGTTCGGTCCTTACTCCACCGTCTCAAGGCGAGCGATCTTTCGCGCTTCGGGGAACAGCGTGATCGCCTTCTGGAATTGCTCATCGACCTCCATCATGACGGCTATCCAGCCTTCATATCCGTACAGCGTCTGTGCGACCTGAGCTTTCAGGCGCGTCTCGATGAATCGACGGTCCTCTTCGAACTGCTTGTCGTCGAGCGTCACTCCCTGCTCGCTGATGAAAGAGCGGAACTTCGCAACCATGTCAGGGGAGACCGAGTACCCCGACTGGAACGCCATCACGCCGTTCGTGTACCGCTTGCGGAGGGAAAGCCCCGGGCCTTCCATGTAGAACTTCGCATAATCATAGAAAAGGTTCCTGCGGGCGATCGTCGAGAACAGTTCGGTCACCTTCGCCGGCTTCACGACATAATCGGGTGCAATGCCACCGCCGCCGAGCACAGGACGCCCACCGGCGGTCATGAACACCTCCGCTGTCGAATCCTTCGCCACCTCTTTCCTGTGGTCGATATCGTCGCCCTCCTCCTCATCCCTTTCGTATGCTTCCGTATGGTACTCCGAGCGTTCCTTTCCCTCGTACGGGCGCTGGATCAGCCGGCCCGACGGGGTGTAGTATCGTGCGATCGTCAGCCTGAACGCCGACCCATCGGCCAGCGTGTACTGACGCTGCACAAGGCCTTTCCCGAAGGTGGTCTCACCGACGACGAGTCCCCTGTCCCAGTCCTGCACGGCACCGGCGACGATCTCACTGGCGCTCGCAGAACCGTGGTCCACAAGGATCACGATCGGAAGCTTCTCGTACTGGTCTCCAGACCGTGCAAAGAATGTCTCCTCAAGCTCCTTGCGCCTGGCCTTCGTGTAGACGATCTTCCTCGGGCTTTCCGGCGAACCACCGTCAAGGAAAAAGTCTGCCATTCTGAAGGCCTGATCAAGGTACCCGCCCCCGTTCATCCGGAGGTCGAGAATGAGGTTGCGCATCCCCTCCTGGCGTAGCTTTGCGAGGGCACGCGCCATCTCGTTCGCCGTGGTCTCCTTGAACTGGTTCACGCGGACATACCCTATGTCGGGCGTGACCATGAGGGCGGCATCGACACTGTAGAGCGGGATCTCATCCCGGATGATCTCATACTCCAGGAGCCGTTCCACACCCGGCCGCCGGATCGTCACCTTGACCTTGCTCCCTTTTGGGCCCCGGAGGGTTGCCATGACCTTCTCGTCCGTAAAGCCGACCGACGAAGAATCATTGATCATGATAATCCTGTCATTCGACAGAATGCCAAGCTGCGCGGATGGGCCGCCGCCGACCGGCTCGACGACCGTGATCGTGTCGCGGATGACCCGGAAAGAGACGCCAATTCCCTCAAATTTTCCGCGGAACTCTTCCTCGACCCTCCTGAACGCGCGGGCCGGGATATAGACACTGTGCGGATCAAGGGTATTCAGCATGCCCTTGATGGCTTCCTCGGTCAGTTCCTTGATATCGACATCCTCGACATAGTTCTTCTCAGTCAGGCTGAGGACGTCCTTCAGCTTTGACAACTGCTCAAAAATGTTGTCTGCCGACACGAGCTTTTCGATGCTCATGCCTGCTGCAAGGCTGAGAACGACGATGACAACGACTGTCGAAACGGAGAATCGCCGCTTCATACTGCTTCGCCTCCTTCTGCACCGCAACGGGGCGGCATCATGGTCAGATGCGTTTCCGGGAGCCCTGGGGGTTCCGGAAATGTATAAGTATATAAAATACGCGAATTCGACTGAAATACCAAAAAGGCCCGTGCGGCCGCTCACAGGGGATTCCGGACCTCACTACCATTGTACCTCAAAACCGAGCCGCACTCTCCGAGGCTCGTAGTATGCACTCGGATCACCCAACTCGCCGCCGATCCTGCCATTTGAGTCCATCCATCGTACGTTACGTGTGTTCAGAAGGTTCCTGGCATCCGCGAAAATCATCATGGACCGGTCTGACCCGAGGTCGACCGTCACAGTAAACTTTGCGTTGATGAGCAGAAAATCCTTCATCCGCCCGTTGTTGATGATGAACACTCTCGTCGAATCGAGCGGCGTGAATCCGTCGCGCGTGGGGTAGTACGTGTAGGGGTGCGCGGAGTTGTAGAGGGCCACGACGTGGCTTCGGACGAGACCGAACAGAAGGATCTCACCCTCGGCCTTGACTGCATGCCGTTGGTCCCAGGACAGCGGGTATGCGTGCGCCGGAGGAGTGAATCCCCATTGAGCGAGGAGAATGCTCTCATCTGATGTTTCTCCGACCCCCTCCGTCTTCATGAAGGTATACGAGATGGTCCCACGTACGCCCTGGCCCACTTCCTTCGAGACGAGGATCTCCACCCCTTCCGCTTTCGCCTCGGCATTGTTGACATAGCTGGCGAAGCCGTAATCCCCCCCGGTCTTACTGTCGAAGGGGATGAGCGTCTTCGCATCGATCTGGTTCTTCATGCTCTTCCGGAAGTACGTGAACGATGCGAATGCCTGGTTCGCAACGCTGTGCTTGACGCCGATCTCCCATGAGACCGTCCGTTCCGGATCGAGATCAGGATTTGCTGCCTGGATGTTCTTCGTCCCCTGCCTGATCTGCAGAGGGTGCAAGCCCCCGTAGAGATAGTCGAACAGCGGGAACTGAACGTAATGTCCGTAGTTGACGAAAACATATCCGTCTTCGCTGAAAGGTGCCGTGTACGACAGCCGAGGGCTCACGATGTGTTTGACCCTGGCGGAAGTGTATCCGACGACATTCTCTTCGTACTCATTCCCTCCCAGAGGGACAAATTCGAGGAGCGGGCGTCGTGCGGTCGGATCAAGAAAATCATATCGCACGCCGACACTCAGAATGGAGCCCTCTGTCGCGATCTGGACCTTATCCTGCAGATAGGCACTCCCCGACCTCGGCTTGTAGCCGTACGAGTAGCTGGTATTGATGGGTGGTTCGAGCGGCAGCGGCTTCCCATAGTAGCTGACCTGTGGTTCTGTCTTGACGACTGTCGAGGTCAGGTCGAACATCGAGAATTCGGCCCCGGCCTTGATCAGGTGTCCCCCACCCGCGTCGAGCGACCCGTCGAACCGGACGGTCCCAATCCCCTGTTTCGTGTCTGCCCACCAGTCGCGCTTCCCTGCGACGACATAGCGCATGAAGAAATCATATTCGTACGGGTCGAAGGAAAGGTCGTCCTTCCTACCGGTCCCGATCTTCGATTGCTGCCCGAAGAACGAAGTGGTCAGCGAGAGAAGGAGCCTTGGAATGGGCGTCCAGTTGTGCGTGAGCACAGCACGGAGACCATGTTTCGATCTTGCCGGAAGCCCACCGAGGTTGTATCGCCAGGAGAACTCGTAATCCCGCCACGTCCGCCCTGTATAGAGAAGCTGGAGCGTGGTCTTGTGCGTCTCGCCCGGCAGGAACTCGACCTTGGCGAAACCGTTGAGCTCCTGGATCACCGGAGAATCCACCTGACCCTCGAAGTCCTGCCACCACTGCGAATCCTCGGTGTGGTAGGCGGCCGACGCAACATAGGTAAGGCGGTCGCTCACCACAGGGCCGCTCAGGGACATCTCGATCTCGGAGAGATGGGAGTGCTGGCGGAACGTCTTCATAGGGAGCCAGGAATCCCGCTCATAGCGGAGATGATACTGTTGCGACTCTGTGCCTGAGCGCGTGAGAACGTTGACGATGCCGGACTGGGAGTTCCCGAACTCCGCCTCGACGCCGCCGGTGTGTATCGACACTCCTGCAATGGCGCTGCGCGGCAGGCTGAGTGCCGGCCCACCCGCAATAAGATCGGATGTCGTCAACCCATCGACGGCATACACGGTCGCGAACGCCTTGCTTCCCCGTACGTTTCCCTCCTGCGTCGTCCCGGGCTGCAGGGAGAGGACCTCGTTCACGGACGAGACCGGCAGCGATGCCAGCTTTTCGATGCTGATGTTGAAGGTCGTCGTTGCCTGGTCCTTCTGGATGAGCGGCCGCACGGCGATGACTTCCACCGGATCCATGTCGAGAGTCGTCTCCTCCAGCTCGACGCGCACGTGCGTCCGTGTTCCGGGATTCACAACCACATCCCTCGTGATGACCTCCCGGTATCCCAGATAGGTGGTGCGCAGTGTGTACGACCCGGGGACGATGAACCGAACAACAAAATGTCCCTCCGGGTCCGACACAGCCCCCCAGTGGGTCCCCTCCACCCTCACGTTCGCTCCTGCAAGCCCCTCCTCTGTCGCCTGATTGACGATGAGCCCCTCGATGATACCAAGGGTCTGCGCCGATCCGTTTTGAAATGCGACAAGACAGAAAAGACACACTACGGCGATGCGCATAGAAATAACGCCTCCTGCAGTCTTACCGTGGCCGGGCACAAACATCCAATGGTCCGTTCACAGTCGGACAGTTGTTCGGATGAATCCATTGTGTCACATGGCAGAGATTATAGAGGACCGGAGACGGAACGACCTTCGAGATGCGCGGAAAGACGGACACTTCGGCCCGGACGATGTACGTCTGTGGCGGCGTTGCCTCGCGATCCGGACAAAGGGGATCGGGATAGTAGTTGAGGATATCCGTGAAGTGCAGACCTCTGTCATCCACAAAATTGAAATTCACAAGGAAGGCAATGGAATCACCCGGCATGAGCCGGAGAAACCGGGTCGAGGGATTGTAGTCCCTTGCAAACTGGACCCCCAGCGACCCCAGGTCGTATGTCCTGGTCACGGCCGGATCGCTGAGCAGTGAAAGTGTGAGGTTCCCATCGAACGCAGTGCTCCCTTCGACAACCTCCTCATATATATTGTAGATCGTCAAGCGCAGGGCAATGACATTCTGGGTTGACGTCAGAACGTAAGCAGCACTGAGCTGGCCTGCCAGAAGCTTGTTCGGATCGTTCGCAGGAGGAAGATGTTCGTCACACCCCCCGATCAGGACTCCTGCCAATGCGACCAGGCATGCGGCACCTACACGGCTCATGACGATCTCATTGGACAGTATGTCCCTTCCACAAGATCCATGTCCGGTACCTTGATCATCGCTCCGGTTTCATCTGGGGGAACAGGATGACATCCCGGATGGATTCCTGCCCCGTCATCAGCATCACAAACCGGTCCACACCGATACCAAGGCCGGCTGTCGGCGGCATGCCATACTCGAGCGCGCGAAGGAAGTCCTCGTCGAAGGGCTGTGCTTCCTCGTCTCCACGCGAACGCATCGTCATCTGCTCCTCGAACCGGCTCCGCTGATCGAGCGGATCGTTCAGTTCGGAGAAGGCGTTGCACATTTCCTTACCGAGGATGATCCCCTCGAACCGTTCGACAAGCCCGGGCTTCGACCGATGCCGTTTTGCGAGCGGGGACATTTCGACCGGGTGGTCCAGAACGAATGTCGGCTCCTGAAGTTTCGGTTCAACACGGTCCGAATAGATGGTGTCGATCAGCGCGCCCAGGCTGGCACCTCCGTCGGTCCCGATGCCGAGCCGTTTGGCGGCGGCCCGGACCTCCGATGCATTCTTCCCGTAGAGGTCCTCACCCGTTTCTTCCCGGATAGCATCAAGGATGGGCACGCGCTTCCAAGGTTTTGAAAGGTCGATCTGCGTGCCTCCCACGGTCAGGACGTGCGTGCCGTTCACTTTCTCCGCGACCGAGCGGAACAATTCCTCCACAAGGTCCATCATCCAGAAGTAATCCTTGTAGGCGATGTAGAGTTCGAGCATCGTGAACTCCGGATTGTGGCTCCGGTCCATCCCCTCGTTGCGAAAGTCCTTCGAGATCTCATACACCGCCTCGAAACCTCCGACGATGAGACGCTTCAGGTAGAGCTCATCGGCGATGCGGAGGAACAGGTCGATGTCGAGGGCATTGTGGTGCGTCATGAACGGACGGGCTGACGCGCCACCGTAGAGTGGCTGGAGGACCGGTGTTTCGACCTCAAGGAAGCCACGTTCATCGAGGAAGCTCCGCATCGCGCTGGTGATCTGTGCGCGCTTAACGAACACCTCTCTGACGGGGGGATTCGCGATGAGGTCCACATACCGTTGGCGGTACCGGAGTTCCTTGTCGGACAACGGGTCGAACACGATGCGGTTCCCGTTTTCGTCGACGCGCTCTTTCACCACCGGGAGCGGCCGAAGCGACTTCGAGAGGAGCATCAGGTCCGTTGCGTGGACGCTGATCTCACCCGTTCGCGTGCGGAACACATATCCCCTGACCCCTACGATATCCCCCAGGTCATACAGCCGGAACGCGGCGTATGCCTCTCCGAGGTCATCGCGCTTCAGGTAGATCTGAATCTTGCCAGTGTGGTCCTGCAGGTGGAAGAACGATGCCTTGCCCATTCTGCGGATCGCCACGATCCGTCCGGCCACAGAGACCGTCCATTGCGGCGCATCATCCGAGAATCGCGTGAGGATATCCGTCGCAGTATCAGTACGATCGAACGCGTACGGGTATGGTTCGATACCCTGTGCCCTCAGCTCCGCCAGTTCATGCCGGCGCCGCTGCATCTGATCGTTCAGGTCCTCTGCTGCCCCGGACGCATGTGTATCCTGTTCCTTCGTCATCGGTCCATTTTCCCCATGCTACGGTTGCACTTTGCCTGCCGGGTATGGCACAAGGGACAGCCTGTCGGCAGGACATCTTCCCGCGATAGCTGTCATCTCATAGAGCCTCTTCGCATGATGGTCATGCACCATATCCCAGGTGAATCGCCATTCCCAATTCCCGTCCGTCGTACCCGGCGTGTTCATCCTGTGGACGCCCGGAAGACCGAGGACATCCTGCATCGGGACGAGTGCGAGGGTTGCGACCGATTGGAGCGCCGCACGAATGAGCGTCCAGTTCATCTCCACGCCGTCGGTCTGGAAGTACCTCCTCGCGAAGTCCCGTTCGTGCTCGGTCGCATCGGCGTACCATCCCACACTCGTATCGTTGTCATGCGTCCCGGTGTAGACGACCGCATTCGGTGTGTGATTGTGCGGAAGGAAGCCGTTCTCCGGTCCGCCGGCGAATGCGAATTGGAGCACCTTCATTCCCGGGAGCCCGAACGCATCGCGCATCTCCACGACCGAAGGAGTGATGACGCCAAGGTCCTCCGCAACGATGGGAAGCTCGCCAATGGCCCGCTTGAGGGCGCGAAAGAACGGGATACCCGGGCCCGGGACCCATCGGCCGTGCACTGCGGTCTTCTCGGCCGCCGGGATCTCCCAGAACGCCTCGAAGCCCCTGAAATGGTCGATGCGGACAAGGTCGAACAGTTCCAGGCTCGCCCGAACGCGCTGTTTCCACCAGGCATAGCCCGACCGCTTCATCACATCCCAGCGATACAGAGGATTGCCCCAGCGCTGCCCTGTGACGCTGAAGTAGTCCGGGGGGACCCCTGCAACGACCGTCGGATCGCCCTTGTCGTCAAGGAAGAAAAGGTCCTGATGTGACCACACGTCGGAACTGTTGTGCGCGACGAAGATCGGGAGGTCCCCCATGATGGAGACCCCTTTTGATGCAGCATACGCACGGAGAGATTTCCATCCCTCATAAAAGCGCCATTGAACGAACTGCTGTGTGCGGATCGCATGGCGATGATCCTCGCGTGCCTTCTGAAGCTCGTTCGCCGTTCTCGACCGGATCCCAGCCGGCCACTGAGACCAGGGTCTTCCGGCATACGCATCGCTGAGGACCTTGAAGAGAGCAAAATCGTCGAGCCATGCGGCATGGTCGCCGCAGAACTCATCAAATCCCGTCGTGTCCTGCTCTCCCCTGCCTGCGAAGAATGCATCAGCTGCTTTGCGGAGAATGGAAGCGCGCCAGGGAATGATCCGGTCGTATGCAACACGATGTGAATCGCCAGCCGGGACATCGGAGAGGTCCTTCGCCGACAGCCATCCCTTCCTGACGAGTCCGCCAATGTCGACGAGCATAGGGCTGCCGGCGAATGCCGACAATGACATATACGGGGAGTTCGCCATGCCCGGGGGCCCCACCGGCAGCATCTGCCACCACGACTGCCCGGCAGCGATGAGCCAGTCGATAAAATGGTACGCTGTCTCACCGAGGTCACCCGTGCCGTACGGACCGGGCAGGGACGTGAGATGGAGCAGGATACCGCTTTGTCGTCGCCCGTCCGTCATTTCTTCTTCCGCCGTTGTGCCAGTTTCGGTTTGGGTTCCGGACGCTCCTCACGTCCGCTCACCCTTCTGAGGTGGCGCACCTCGTCCCGCGTGAGAAATCGCCAGGTACCGCGGGGCAGACCCGATGCGGTGATTCCGGCATACGAGACCCGGTCGAGCTGCCTGACATCATACCCCTTCGCCTCGAACATACGGCGGACCTCCCGGTTCCGCCCTTCCGTGAGCGTCACCATGACCTTCTTCGTATCGACCCGGACGATCTCCTTTGGCCGCGCGATGCCATCCTCGAGCCGGACACCTTTCCGAAGCTCCCGCAGGTCCGTCTCCTGTATCTTTTCCGAGACCGTGACAGAATAGACCCGTTCGATCTCACCGCGGGGATGCAACAGCGCGTTCGTGAGTTCACCATCGTTCGTGAGCAGGAGGACTCCGGTCGTGTTCCGGTCCAGTCGGCCGACTGGGAAGATGCGTTGCTTGACGTGGACGTAATCGAGGATGGTGGTCCTTCCCCTCTCATCCGAAAGAGTGGTGATACAATCCTTCGGCTTGTTGAGCAGGACATAGACATCCCGCTGATAGAGTTCGACAGTCATGCCATCGACCGTGACGACATCCTTGCCGGGGCGGACCTGCACCCCGAGCGACAGGACGGGCGAACCGTTGAGCGCGACCCTGCCTTCGGAGATGTATTCGTCCATCTTGCGGCGGGAGCCGAGTCCTGCCATCGCCAGGAACCGATTCAATCGAACAGTTTTCGAATGAAGCCCTGGATCTTTTCCTTCCATGATCGCCACCGTGATGTGGGAGCCTCGTCATCGGATCGAGGCGTGAGCGGCTTCCCGGAGGCTGACACACCTTCCGCTGTTGCGGGGGGGCGATCGACGGGTTCGGCCGAGTGCGGTGAATGCCCGGAAGCAGGTTCCGTGGCAGATACAGAAATGGTGCGGGGGACGACGGGTGATGCAGATATTCGCTTTCGCTCCGGGACAGATGGTTCCGGTTTTTTTGCCTCCGCGGCTGTCTCCCCGGAATCCTCATCGTCGTCGAACGGAAGCCCGTCGCCATCCCGAAGCTCAAGGCTTGTCGGCCGTTTGCGCGGGAAGAGTTCCACGGGGAGGTCATCCAGATCCGACCGACGCTTCGGGATATGGGGAAGCCGGGACTTGAAGTCCTCTTCTTCTTTCAGCTTGTCTGCCGCCTGCTGTGCCTCGAGCATACGGCGCTCTGTCTCGAACTGCGTTTCGCCGAGGATCTCCTCGATCTCCCGTGGGCGCGGCAGGTCTGTGATTTCGTTCAGGCCGAAGTGGACGAGGAACTCTCTCGACGTTCCGTACAACAGCGGCCGTCCGACCGTTTCAGCCCGGCCCGTCACGCGTACGAGCTCTTTTTCCAGGAGCGTCTTCATGACATAGTCGCAGTTGACACCCCGGATCGATTCGACCTCGGCCTTGGTGACCGGCTGCTTGTAGGCAATGATGGCCAGGGTCTCGATGCCGGACTGGGAAAGCTTCTTCCTCGACTGTTCCCGGCGGAGCTTCCCGAGCCAATCTGCATAGTCGCGGAGCGTCGCGAACTGGTACCCGCCGGCGATGCGGATGATCCTGTACGGCCTGTCGTCGCGCTCGTATTCCCTGTTCAGCGTCGTGATGATCTCACGCAGATCGTCCGACTCGATGTGGCGCTCTTCCCCGCTCCCCTGGGGAGCGCTGAACTCATAGATCGCCTTCAGCTGCCGGATCGTCAGCGGTTCAGAGGCCGCGAACACCAGAGCTTCCACCAGGTTCTTCATCCCTGACGGGACGAGAAGCGCCTGGGGCACCTGCTCGGCTGCGTCCTGCTTCTCCTGTTCTATGTCGACGCGTTCCTGCATCAGGCCACATTCTTGACAAGTGAGAGCTCACCGAAGGGCTCGAACTGCCGCACGATAATGACACGGGACCGCACGACCTCAAGGATGGCAAGGAACGTCACCACGAGCCGTATCCGGTCCCGGAACTCCGCCACCAGCTCGCCGAAGGTTATTTCGGACCGTTTGGCGAAGATCTGATGGATATGATCGATCATCTCATCGATGGTGACATTGATACGGACGATCTCATGCACCTGACGCTTCGGCATTCTGTCGATGGCGAACTGGAACGAGCCGATCAGATCGAACAGACTGACGTCCTTGACGAGGTCGTCTGTGCTGTCCTGCGGATAGCGGACCTCGTCGGCCGACCGGTACCCGCGAGGCGCCAGAAGCGCGGCCTCCGTCTCGAGCACCCGCATCCCGTCTGAGACCTCCTTGAAGCGTTTGTACTCGACGAGCCTCTTCACGAGGTCGGCCCTTGGATCGGTGTCCTCATCGTCCGCGGGATTCCCTTCGGGGGGCAGCAGCATTCTGACCTTGATCTGCATCAGCTCCGCAGCCATCACAACGAACTCCCCAGCGATCTCGAGGTCCAGGTCTTTCATGAAGTTGACATACCCGAGGAACTCCTTCGTGATGCGTGCGATAGGGATATCATAGATATCCAGCTCGTCCCGCTTGATGAAGAAGAGCAGCAGGTCGAGGGGACCTTCGAAGTCGTTGAGCTTTATGGAATATTCGTTCGGCACCGGCCGTTCATCCTATGCCCATCGCAGTATGCACATCTGCCATCGTATTCTCGGCGACCGTTCGCGCACGCTTCTCCCCATCCGCGAGAATATCGAGAACGTCTCCCCTATGTGCTTCGTAGTGTTTCCGTCGTTCACGGATGGGTCCGAGCGCATCCGCAATACGCGTTGCACACGTCTTCTTGCACTCGACGCAACCGAGCGCGCCGCTCTCGCAGCCGCTTCGAATGTCCCCGACCTCTGACGGATTGAACTTCTGGTGATACGCAAAGACGAGACAGATGTCGGGACGCCCCGGGTCATTTCGCCGGACCTTCTGCGGGTCCGTGATGGCCGTCCTCATCTTTGTGCCGATCTCCTCCGGCCCATCGGACAGAAGGATCGTGTTCTCGAGCGACTTGCTCATCTTCTTGCCATCGAGTCCCGGAAGCCGCGGGAATGACGTCACACGACCCTCCGGCTCCGGGAAGACCGCTGCATACTGCGTGTTGAACCTGCGAGCGATCTCCCTCGTGATCTCGATATGCGGCAGCTGGTCTTCCCCGACCGGCACGACGTCACCCCTATACAGGAGGATGTCGGCAGCCTGCAGGACCGGATACCCCAGGTGACCGAAGGTCATCGTCTCGATATGAAGGTCCCTCACCTGCTCTTTGAGGCTCGGGTTTCTCTCGAGGCGGGGCACCGTGATGAGCATGCCGAAGATCAGGTTCAGCTCAGCGTGCCGTTTGATCTGCGATTGCCTGAACATCGGGCTCTTCACCGGATCGAGCCCGGAGGCAAGCCAATCGATCATCAGTTCGATGGAATTCTGCGCCAGGTCTCTCGAGTCGGGATTCGTCGTCAGCGCATGATAGTCTGCGATGAGGTGGTAGTTCCGGAACTCATCCTGAAGCGCGACCCAGTTCTCGAGCGCTCCAACGAGGTGCCCGATATGAAGGCGACCAGTGGGGCGCATGCCGCTGAGGATAGTCTTTTTCCCTGGAGCTGTCAGTGCAGTCGTCTCCCTGTATGCACACCGTCCACCAACGGAACACTGTGCAGCACGATCAGTTCATGAAAAGATATGGCTTCCAGTTGTCGTCCACGATCCCGACGAAATGCCTAATGAACATCACATGGCTCGGGCGGATCGGTTTCCGGCGGAGCTTCATGCCGGCCTCGGACGGCGTCCTGTCCCCCTTCCTGTTGTTACACTGCACACAGGCGGCCACGAGATTCTCCCATGCATCCGTACCTCCCTTGGACTTCGGGATCACATGATCGACGGTCAACGTGACATCACCCTTGCCACAATACTGGCATTGGTGACCGTCCCGGCGAATGATGTTCTTGCGGGAAAGGACGATCTTCTTGTAGGGAACGCGTACGTAGAACGACAGCCGGACGATACTGGGGAACGGCATGGTCCGTGACACCGACCTCAGTTTTCTGCCGTCAAGTGCGGCGACGAGCTCCGCTTTACCCAACCACAGCAGGACCACGGCCTTTCGAACGTTGCACACGCTGAGAGGCTCGTAGTTATGATTCAGCACCAATACCTTGCTGGAATGGAGCGTATCGTGACCGTTTCCGCCTGCGTAAGCGCTGAAGACAGGTTTCCTTCTAAGGGGGTTAGGGCTTTCGGCTCAAATAGTGCTTGAGCACTATCCCAAAGATATGCAAAAAATATAGGAGATACCGCCTAGAGAGTCAAGAATGAGAGGCCGTGAGGAGCGAAGCAAGGAGGGGCTTCACCGAGGAAGTCGCTTTTTCAGTTCCCGAAGGGAATCGCCACCATATTTCTCGAGGAGCGATTGTGCAAGGACGGGGGCAACGACACACTCGCCAATGACAGATGCGGCAGGCACAGCACAGACGTCCGAACGTTCATATCGGCCGGGATCCGGACGCTGCGTGCGAATATTGACGGATGGAAGGGGTCTGGCAAGCGTCGAAATGGGCTTCATCGCGGCTCTCAGCACGAGAACCTCGCCGTTCGTCATGCCACCCTCCAGACCACCGGCGTTGTTCGTCCGGCGGCGTACGCCACCACTCCGGACGCCGAAGGCATCGTGGACGACAGATCCAGGCTGGGCGCTTGCCCTGAATCCGTGTCCGATCTCGACGCCCTTGATGGCGTGGACAGACATCAACGCCTGCGCAAGCAGACCGTCAAGCTTCCTGTCGAAGTGGACATAGCTTCCCAGCCCGACAGGAAGGCCGTAGACACGCACTTCGAAGATCCCGCCGAGCGTATCTCCCCGCTTTTTCATCAGCCTGATCTCAGCCGTAGCCGCACGAGTGCCAGCGGTGGTCAGCATCCGCACGGCCGAGATGTCGGCGCTGCGGGACAGTGAGGAGCCATCCCGGTATCGTCCGACTGTGCGCCGCAACGTGGTGAGCTTTCGTGGAGAGGATTCTTCGGAGACCTTGCCGATGCTCACGACGTGGCTTCCGATGGTGACACCGCACTCTTCAAGAAACCGCTTTGCCACACATGAACAGGCAACCCGCATGGCGGTCTCCCGCGCGCTCGCCCTTTCTATGACGTTCCGGATATCATCGAACCCGTACTTCAATGCACCGGCATAATCTGCATGACCCGGCCGCGGGACCTCGACACGTTCAGACCATCCCCTGACGGGAGCGATGCTCATACTCGCAAGCCAGCGCTCATGGTCCTTGTTCTCAATGAGAAGGGCTATTGGAGATCCGATCGTCCTGCCATGACGCACGCCAGATATGATACGGACGGCATCCTTCTCGATGCGCATACGTCCGCCCCGTCCATACCCCATCTGCCGTCGGGCGAGATGGTCGTTGATATATGTCT
The DNA here is from genome assembly GCA_964534125.1 of uncultured Ignavibacteriaceae bacterium. Taxonomy (GTDB): domain Bacteria; phylum Bacteroidota; class Ignavibacteria; order UBA10030; family UBA10030; genus 2-02-FULL-55-14. Next base: position 90,179 of record CAZHOJ010000002.1, on the reverse strand, counting down.
CTGAGAGAGGCACACCGGCAGGCAAGCCTTCGACGATGCCAACGAGGGCCTGTCCGTGAGATTCGCCTGCTGTAAGATACCGTATCACGCCTGTGTCCATTCGAGGGTCATAGACCAAAAGTAGTCTGCTTCTGGCTCGTCTTCAAGCAAAAAAAACGGCGCGGACAGTGCCGCGCCGCCTGGATGAATCATTCAAGCCATTTCTAATGCGGTTTTTCGACCGCGATATAGTAGACCCGCTTGTCCGCACGCTTGACGCGGAACATGACTGCGTCCCCCGGTTCCATATCCTTGACGATCCCGCTCAATTCTTTCGGGTCGCGGAGCGTCCGATCTCCAACGGAGAGGATGACATCACCGCGTGCGATCCCACGCGTCCCGGCGGGCCCGAACTGCTCGACTCCCTCGACCAGGACCCCGGTCTCAGTGTCGTACGCCTGCTTTGCATCCTTGTCCAGAGAGATCACTGTCATGCCGAGGTCCTTGATCTCCGCCTTCTCCGTGCGGGACGGCTCCGGTTTCGCAGATGGCGTCTCCTCGACTCCCGATGCCGCGACCTCCTCCTCTTCCTCACGGAGCTTCAGTGTGACCTTCTTCTCGATCTCTTTGCGGTCACGGAAGACCTTCAGTACCACAGTCTCACCAGGATACCGGCTTGCGATGACGCTCTGCAGGGCGTTTGCCGTGTTGACCTCACGCCCATCGACGCTCAGAATGATGTCGCCGAGCTTCAGTCCTGCCTCCTCGCCCGCGCTCCCCTCGTTCACTCCCTGGACAATGACACCACGGGCCTTGCCGAGCCCCTGTGCCTTCGCTGTCACAGCATCCACTGTCTGGATCTGGACGCCGATGAACCCGCGGCGGACCGTCCCGTACTTGATGATGTCGTTCGCGACCTTGCGCGCGAGGTTGATGGGGATAGCGAAACTGTAGCCCTGATACCTCGCATTCGTCGTGGCGATCGCCGTATTGATGCCGACGACCGATCCAGTGATGTCGACGAGGGCGCCGCCGCTGTTCCCGGGATTCACCGCCGCATCGGTCTGGATGAAATTCTCGATGCCATAGCCGGTGTTCTCATCGTCGATGATGCGGATCTGACGGCCAAGCGCACTGATGATACCTTGCGTCATCGTCGACGTGAGACCGAGGGGATTGCCGAACGCAAACACCACATGGCCGACCTCGACATCATCAGAGTTCCCGAGGTATGCCATTGGAAGGTCATCGGCGTCGATCTTGACGACCGCGAGGTCCGTGTACCGGTCACGACCGATGAGCTTCGCCTGATATTCGCGCGTGTCGAAGAGGCGGACCTTGATCCCGTCATTTGCGGCATCCTCCACGACATGGTTGTTCGTGAGGATGTATCCATCCTTCGTCAGAATGACGCCCGAGCCTGCCCCGAACGACGGGCTCTGCTGCGGGACTCTTGTGTCCGGCCCAAAGAACCGATGAAAGAATTCCATGCTCCGGTCATCCCTCGCCTCGGAGCGGACGGTGATGTACACGACAGACGGCGTCGTGGCGTCGGAGATCGACTTGTAGACCTCATTCATCGTCAGGAGGGTCGGGTGCGGATCGACCGGCTGCTTCCCTGACCCGAGCGTGACATCCGGCTGAGCGAATGTGACACCCACTCCCTTCAGTCCTGAGACGAGCACCACACCGAACAGGATGCCGACCGAGACGAGGAGAACCGACATGAGAATCGATTTTGTTGACATGGGAACTGCTCCTTCGTTACACAATGAATTCTCTGACCATAGATTCAGTCTTCAGGGTCCTGCTGTGCAGCAGGTGATACCTTTCATATGAACGCAGAACACCGTCGAGTTCGTTCCAGTATCCCGCAGGGACCAGGTCGTCGGAATATGCGCCGATATCAGATTCGAGCAACGATCTGAGCACGGTGATCCTGTCATTCCATAACCGGATCCTACCGCCTCCGGCAGCTGGATGCTCCATGCGGTCATCGCCCGCGCCCGCCGCGCACGAAGAGCACAACACACCGCCTGCACGGACATCGAACGCCACCTGTGCCCGCTCGCCGGACACCACAAGGACCCTGCCGCACCGGACACATTCGTGTAATCCGGGCGACAATCCGGAGAGATGGATCAGCTTCAGCCTGTATCCAAGGAGTATCGCAGGCAACCGGCCCTGCCCTGCACCTACCGCACGCAGCGCTTCCACAAGCAAACGATATACCTCCGGATGCCGGTGCCCAGTGTCCGTGACAGCATGGGCCAGGTCGAGCATGTGGAGCGCCGTGGTCAACGTGGCCATGGACTCCGTCATTTTCCTCGACCGTTCGACGATGTCGGCCTGGGTCAGTGTCTGGAGCTCACGGCTGGGCCTGGTATAATACACCACCTGGACAACCGTGCCGGGTTCGAGAGAGGAGCCGAACCGGTTGTTCTTCGCCCGGGCCCCTTTTGCGAGAACGGAGATCTTCCCCTCCTCTTCCGTGAACAGCGTGACGATCCTGGAGGATTCCAGGTAGTCCATACGTTTCAGAACGACGGCCTCTGTTTTGACGATACGCCGTTTCATGATGTTCCCGGCGGCGCGACGCCAGCACTGCGAAAGTCATATGGCGGCCGGAAGACGCCCCTTTCTGTGATGATCCCGGTTATCAGGGCATTCGGAGTAACGTCGAAGGCTGGCGATCGAACGGACGTGCCCTCGGGGGCCGTCTGCTGTCCGGCAAAGGTGACCACCTCAGCCGGGCTGCGCTCTTCGATGGGAATGCCCGTTCCGTCAGGTGTTTTCCCGTCGATGGTGGACGAGGGTGCTGCCACATAGAATGGCACCCGATGCCGGTCCGCCAGGCAGGCGAGGACATACGTGCCGACCTTGTTTGCCGTGTCGCCGTTCGCTGCAATGCGGTCAGCTCCGACTATCACGGCGTCTATCCGCCTCTCAAGAAAGAGCGTCCCCGCTGCGCTGTCATGGACCAGGATGCCGGGAATACCGGCCTGCCGAAGCTCCCACATCGTAAGGCGTGCTCCCTGCAGGAGCGGACGTGTCTCGCATGCATACAGCTCACGGACCATCCCCCGACGCCACGCTTCTTCGATGACTCCGAAAGCCGTTCCATGGCCGCCTGTGGCAAGCGGTCCTGTGTTACAGATCGTCAGGATGCCTGACGGCTCCCTCAGCAGGGAAGCGCCCCCGTGGGCGATGGCCTCATCTGCTGCCCGGGTCTCGTCATGGATCCGTTGCGCTTCGGTGAGCAGAATGGAAACACCGCGATCGCTCCCCGGCTCTTCATCGCCGAGCCTTCGAAGGAGACGGTCGACTGCGTACCGCAGATTCGCAGCTGTCGGGCGTGCGTTCGCGATCTGCTCCACCGCATGAACGAATGCCGACCGATCATCGGGGTGCTGACGGGCTACAAGCACGACAGCATACGCCCCCGCAATACCTATGAGCGGCGCACCTCGGATGGACAGACATCGGATCGCCCCGACGATGTCCTCGTACCGTGACGTCTCGGAGTAGGATACCGTGTGAGGAAGGAGCACCTGGTCGAGATATCGTACCGTACCATCGCGCCAGGAGAGCGGGTCGTAGGTTCTATGCTTCGTCAAATCTGGACAGCTGCAGGAAGGCACGGAATCGGTCCTGGATCATCAGGGTCGACAGGTCACGAAGCCCGTCAACGCTGAACTTCTCGACGCAGAAGGAAGCGAGGGCGCTTCCGTAGATGACCGCGCGCTTGAGGTTCTCATCTGAGAGGTCCTCGGTCTTCGCGAGCCATCCGATGAATCCTCCGGCGAATGAATCACCGGCACCGGTTGGATCATACAGCGTCTCGAGGGGATACGCCGGCGCCGAAAAGGTCGTCGATTCGGTCACCAGAAGCGCACCGTGCTCTCCCTTCTTGATGATCACTGTCTTCGGCCCCATCGAACGGATGATGCGGGCAGCCTTGATGAGGCTCGGCTCCTTCGCCAGCAGCCGCGCTTCGGAATCGTTGAGAATGAGAACGTCGATGACGGACAGCGTCCGTTCCAGCTCTTTCGGGGTCGTCTCAATCCAGTAATTCATCGTGTCGCCGACGACAAGCCGAGGACGCTCGATCTGTTCGAGCACCTTTCGCTGCAGGTCCGGATGGATATTTCCCAGGCACACGTAAGCGCTCTTCCGGTAGGAGTCCGGGATCTGCGGGTCGAACTCGCTGAACACATTGAGTTCCGTGAGGAGCGTGTCGCGGTTATTGAGGTCATAATGATACCGGCCCGACCAGCGGAAGGTCTTTCCATCCTGCACCACCTGAATGCCGTCCAGGTCGATCCCGCGTTCTTCGAGGAACCTGAGGTATTCCTTTGGAAAGTCCCCACCCACCACGCCGACGGCGCGAACAGGCGTGGTAAAGAAAGCTGCGGAGGTCGAGATGTAGGTCGCTGAGCCTCCCAGGGCATCATTGACCTTCCCGAACGGTGTCTCGACAGAATCAAGGGCAACAGAACCGACGACGAGAAGACTCACAGATACTCCTTTCACAGATCATGGAACGGCGATGCGATGCACGGCGCTTTTCGGCTTCAGAACATACGTTCGAACAAGGTCCATCATCGTCAGGTGTGCCGGCCATTGTACGCGGGAACCTGCGACGCGGCGTGATACCCAGGCGTAGTCGTCATGCTCCCCCGAGAGCCTGATCTTCGCTGCGGACCGAACCTCTGCTGCGAAGGTCGGTACGACATGGACAGCATCACCCGCTGGCGCATAGAAAGTGTTCACGAACGGCAGGACCCAGAGCCCGACAGGTGCAGCGCCGGTCTCTTCGCGGACCTCCCGGATAGCTGTGCTGACGGGGCGCTCCGACCGTCGCCGCCTGCCGCTGACGACCTGCCAGATACCTGGATACGGCTTCTCGTTCGTGGACCTCTTCAGCAACAGGAAGGACAACTGCCTTCCCTTGCGGCGAAAGACGATGACCTCAACAAATTCCGATGTGAAGACTGGCAATGAGCGACGAGATCGAAGTGGTGAGCAATGTTCGAGGTGCCAATATACGCCGGTTTCGCTCCCGATTCCAGCTTCTGACATCACCCGCGTGCGGCAGGAACTCCTGCAAGCGGTGTCGCTGCGGTGACCGCATTCCGTATCGCCTCTGCAGCGACACGCGCGCTTTCCTCCGCCACCATATCGAGGTCTGCCTCCACGTTACCGTTCGACAGGACGAACGAGACATCCCCGTCGTAGGAGGTGTGCACGGGCACGATGGCACGTGCAAATCCGTCATGGACCCGCTGCGTCACCCGGAAACAGTCGCGCTTGTCGAGGCGCGCGTTGGTCATGATCGCGACGAGCGTTGTGTTCGTCAGATCGGCTGTGCCTTTGGCGGCGGGCATGCGCCCATCGCGCACCGTTGCGGCAAAGCCTCCATCGCCTGTTCGGGCTCCGGCAATGATGGTCCCATCCGGCGCGAGCACGTCGCCGACGGCGTTCACGATCGCACATGCCTGGACAATGAGGGTCTCCTTCCGGACCTCTGAGCATCCGAATCCACCCTTCATCCTGTTTTCCATCCCGTTCCATTTCCCGACCGTCGCACCGCACCCGGCACCGATGTTCCCTTGGGTCCTGATGTCGTTCGTTGCCGACTCACATGCCGCATATCCCTCCGCCGGGCCGGGACGAACGTTCCACGGCCCCAGGTTCAGATCGAAAATGACCGCTGCAGGAACGATCGGAACCTTTCCCCAGGGGGTCTGATATCCGCGGTCGTGCTCTTCAAGCCAACGGACGACACCATCCGCCGCCGCAAGGCCGAACGCGCTTCCACCGGTCAACAGCAGCGCGTGGACCTCATTCAGTTTTTTGTCGGGCGCAAGCAGTGCAAGCTCACGGCTTCCCGGAGAACTACCGCGCACCTCGCAGCTCGCTACGGTCGACGGAGGACAGAGAATGACGGTACACCCTGTGCACGCGTCCGCATTGGTCCAGTGGCCGACGGAAAATCCCGCGATCAGATTCATAGCTCTCCGCTGCCGTGGAAGTGCGCACAATGCGCGAGGATGATAGATCCGGCGATCGAGACATTCAACGATTCCCCATGGCCCTGACGCGGGATGGAGACGAGTGTCTCAACCGATGCACGAACATCCGGAGACAGGCCTGCGGCCTCGCTTCCAAGGACGAGAACCAGACGATGACACTCGGACAATTCGGTGTACAGCCGGGGTGCGTGCCCATCCGCACCGATGACGTGATATCCTTGCGACCTCTTGCCACGGAGGATGCCTGCGAGGTCATTGTCTTCGACGCAAGGAAGATGAAAGATGGAGCCTGCCGAGGCCCTGATGGTCTTGTCGTTGAACAGGGATGCACACCCCGCCCCTAGGACCACACCGGCGGCCCCGAACCAGGCTGCTGACCGGATGCACGTCCCGACGTTGCCGGGGTCCTGAACGCCATCGAGCGCAAGGATGATGTGCGCCTCCTCGGGGATGTCCATCATCCGGGACTGACGCTTATGTACCGTCGCAAGGATGCCCTGCGATTGCTCTGTCTCAGAGATGGAGGCCATGTCCTTCGGCGCACACTGCTGAACGACGATGCCTGCGGCCTCAGCGTCAGCGAGAACATCACGTATCGCATCGTGCCGCGACATTTCTGCGGGCACAACGAGCAGGGACGTTATCTCCCATGAGGCAGCGAACGCTTCCCGGATGAGCTTCGGACCTTCGACGAGGAAAAGCCCCGTTTCCGCCCGTGGGCCTTTCCGCTTCAGAGACCGCAGGGACTTCAATGTGGACGTGGTAGCGCGGGGATAGGACATGATCATCTCACCAGAACCATTCTGCGCGTGCTGACGAAATCGCGCAGCCGGTTCCCCTCGAGGGGATGTGCCTCCAGTTTGAACATGTAGATACCGCTTGGAAGTGTTGCTGCATCGAACAGGGCCTGATATGTTCCAGCGTCCCGCTCCCCCTCCTCCAGCGTCACGATCCTCTCCCCGAGCATCGTATACACTGCAAGCACGATATCACTCCTCTCCGCGAGCGAGTAGGTAATGGCCGTGGCTGACGAGTTAGATTCGGATGATCCCGGTCCCAGAGCAAATGAGAACTGAACATCACCGACGGTCGGTTCCTCCGTCAGGACCGCCGGGCGCGGGACAAGACGGAATGATGAGGTATCCCGCAGGACGACCGACTCATACCCATCGGTCACGGTGACCATCCAGCGGAATTCGTTGCCGCTCCCCAGTACCCCTCCTCCGAGGAATCCCAGGCTCGTATCTGCAATGTCCGTAAATGTCGTATCAAGGTCCCTCCCCATCAGCCGCATCGAGTAACGGAGCGTATCATCGGCATCCGGGTCCTGAGCGGATGGCCACGTCAGCTCGATGTACGATCCTTCATAGTACGTGGGGTTCCTCCGGACGATCGGGATGACAGGCTGAACGAACGCAGGCCGTCTGTTCCTGTTCAGCACAGTGACCCGGGCGACAGATTCTGATGCGGCAGACCCGTCGGAGCTGCTGACGATGATGATGTACGATCCTGCCTGGTCGAACGCGGGCGTCCAGCTGAGGTGACCTTCGGGAGTCAAGTTGACGCCCTCGGGGGCCAACTCGAGGGCATAGTACACCGGATCTCCATCGGGATCTTCTGCCTCATACCCGTACTGGAGCATCTCTCCTTCAACTGCGATGGTATCGAACAGCGATGTCCGGAACGCAGGACTGCGGTTCGTGTTCTGGACCAGGACACGGAACGGGAAGGATGTGTCGGAGATCTCGCCATCCGATATGACGCAGATGAACTGATAGCCGCCGGCCGATGAGTGATCGAGCGGCCAATTGAAGACACCGTTCGGGCTGTAGAACGAGGCCTTGTACTCGTTCTCGAGCAGATAATAGCTCAGAGAGTCTCCGTCCTCATCGACAGCATCGATGTGAACGGTCAGCACCTCACCTTCCTGGACTATCCGGTCCTCCGGTTGCCCGACGATGCGGGGTGGCCGGTTGAGATTGCGGACGACGATGCGGGACGCCCGGCTGAACGCCTCTTCCATATCATCTGCGACACCGATGACGAATTCGTATGTGCCCGCCTGATCATACCCGGGCGTCCATGTGATATATCCGTTGCGGTAGTCGATATAAGCACCGGGGGCAGCTGAGACGAAACGGTGTATCAGTCGATCACCGTCTGCGTCCTGCGCAGTGATCTTGAACCGGAAGAAGTCCTGTTCGTTGATCACCGTATCGGGCAGCGGCCGCCGGATCACGGGAAGGTGGTTCCGGAAGAGCAGAATGCGGCTGACGGCGAGCTCCTGTGGAGGCGACGGCTGGTAGTACAATGGAGAGCCGGCGATGCGGGCCGGGAACGAATCACGTTCCGAAAGAACGATGCGAAAGGACATGGAGTCGCCGGGAAGGAACCCATCCTGTGCGCTGAACCGAACGCCGAACCGTGAGGGATTCGAGGCATATGGGGAGATGGTGCGGGCGACCGATCCGTCAGGGCGCAGGACGCGGATGTGCGCGTCCCGGGGAACGCTCGCGTCGTCGAGCTGAATGCTTCCCTCGACAGCCATCCGCTCGGATTGACCCGGCAGGAGCCCGTACACGACCAGCGTGAGCACCAGAGCCGCATGTGTACGCACGGATGCGGTGCGTACCGTACTCCAGACGCAGGATCGTCTTCGGTGTGGTCGAGGAATGACGCGGCAGGATGTCATTCCCCATGCAGTCACAACGTGCGCTATGGCCTCCTTTCACTCTCTCCTGAAAGGTGCAAAAAGGGGCCGACAAAATCAGCCCCCGTCGTACTCGCCCCAGACCTCCCGAAGCACGCCGGATATCTCTCCGACTGTTGCCCCGGCGATCACCGCTGGAATCAAGGCAGGCATGAGGTTTCTCCCCTCAACCGCACATTCCCGGACCTCCTTCATGGACGTTTCCCATGCCCTTGCATTACGTTGCTCCCTGTGAGCACGTACCCGTTCGATCTGCCGCTTCTGGAGGGACGGATCTATCGTGTGAAGCTCAGGCCGAACGTCCTCTTCCATCGTGAACGCATTGACGCCGACGATGGTCTTGCTCCCCTGTTCAATGCTCTTCTGGTACGCATATGAGCTTGCGGCGATCTCGCTCTGAATGAAGGACTTCTCGATGGCCCGCACCGCCCCCCCCATCCCGTCGATCTTGTCCAGGTATTCGAGGACGTGCCGTTCCATCTCATCGGTGAGGGACTCAACGAAGAACGAACCCCCGAGCGGATCGACCGTGTGCGTCACTCCCGTCTCATACGCGATGACCTGCTGGGTGCGAAGCGCCAGACGCGCGGAATCTTCCGTCGGCAGGGCGAGAGCCTCATCGCGGGAGTTCGTATGCAGCGATTGGCATCCGCCGAGCACGGCCGCAAGAGCCTGGATGGTCACACGCACGACGTTCGTGTCGATCTGCTGTGCTGTGAGGGTCGAGCCGCCGGTCTGCGCATGGAACCGGAGCTTCATGCTCTCCGGCCGCTGTGCGCCGAAACGGTCCTTCATGATGTGCGCCCACAACCGGCGTGCAGCACGAAACTTCGCGACCTCCTCGAAGAAGGTGTTGTGCGCATTGAAGAAGAAGGAGATCTGCTTCCCCACCACATCGGCATCAAGACCGCGATCGACTGCGGACTGGACATAGGCGATCGCATTTGCGAGCGTGAAGGCAAGCTCCTGCACCGCGGTTGAACCAGCTTCCCGGATGTGGTATCCGCTCACCGATATGGTGTTCCATCGTGGCATGTGCCCGCTGCACCATTCAAAGACATCCGTGACGAACCGCAAGGAGGGTGCCGGGGGGAATATGTAGGTGCCGCGGGCAGCGTATTCCTTCAAAATATCGTTCTGTACCGTCCCGGACAGGGCGCCCGGTTCAATCCCCTGTCCTTGCGCATGTGCAACATAGAGCGCGAGCAGGATGGGCGCAGTCGCATTGATGGTCATAGAAGTGGAAACCTTGTCCAGAGCGATGCCGTCGAACAGGCGACGCATGTCGTCGATGGAATCGATGGCAACGCCGACCTTCCCCACCTCCCCTTCGGCCATGGCATGGTCCGAATCATACCCTATCTGCGTCGGGAGGTCGAATGCAACAGACAACCCTGTTGTACCATGGTCGATGAGGTATCTGTACCGTTTGTTCGATTCCTCAGCGGTCCCGAATCCCGCATACTGCCGCATCGTCCACGGCCTCCCCCGATACATCGTGGGATGAACGCCACGCGTGAAGGGGAACTCACCGGGGAACCCTGTTCGCGCAAGTTCGGGGTCCGAAAAGAATGCGTAGACCTCCTCGACCGGTATGCCGGAATCAGTCCTGAAGGCTTCAGGGTCGACCGACTTGCCGCGAAGTGACGGATCCCGCGTCTCTTTCTCCCATCGCTCACGCCGTGCCTGAATTTCTTCTTCAGTCATGCTCGCTCCGTATTCCGATCAGTGAAGTGTCCAGGATGCATGGTCCCACACATACCCATCGCTTCGCCACCATTGCGCACCCTGCTCGGACGTTTTGTGGATCCCGACATCGCGGTCCCGCAGGAGCGCTTCACGCTCAGGAGAAGGATGTCCGAACCGATTCCTCCAACCGACCGACACGATCGCATCTGCCGGCTGAACAGCCCCGAGCAGCACGGGGCTCGTGGATGTGCTGCTGCCATGGTGGCCGGCCTTCAAGAGGTCGCTCCGCAGAAAATCACCGTATCTGGCAACGACAACTTCTTCTCCCTCTTCCTCCAGATCTCCCGTGAACAGGACGCCCGTACTGCCATAACGCACCGAAAGGACGAGCGAATTGTTGTTCCACCCCTCCCACGGACGGACGATACCCGGGTGAAGGACGTAGCATCGAACCCCGGAGCCGAACGGCAGGACGTCACCAGTCCGCGCCCGGAGAACGAGTATCCCTTTCGCGTCGATGCTCTCCAGCACGTCTTCCCGAAGGCTGACAGAGTCTGTGAGGACCAATGTACGGACGGGAACATGGTCGAGCAACACACCGAGTCCTGCGATATGATCCCAATGGGGGTGTGAAATGACCAGGAGATCGATCTCATCGACCCCCAGATGTTCGAGAACCGGAAGCAGTGTCCGTTCGGCAGTGCGTTCCTGAGGAGCTGCATCGATGAGCATGGTCCTGCCCTCGGGGGTCCTGACGATGTGAGCATCCCCCTGACCGACATCGACTGCGATCCATTCGAAGCTGCCGCCAGGCGGCCTGAGCGCTGCGGGCCACACCATCAGATTCAGGCAAAGAACGCCGGCGAGTATGGCGGTGTTCCGGACACGTGTGATAGACCACCACACCACCGCGACAAAGACGCAGTAGAGCAGGACCGCTTCGGCGAGCCCACCAAGATGGATCTCGACAGATGCGAATGACACCTGGGAGACAAGGCGCACGAACCCCAAGAGAACATCTATCACCAGACCATTCGCAGCTGCGTATGGCGAGGCAAGCACGGGCAGCATCCCGTAGAACGACAGCTCAGCCACTCCAAGGAGCAAGACGATCGCCGACAGCGGAACAACAAGGAGATTGGCGAAGACAGATATGAGGGATATCTGGCCGAAGAACAACGCCGACACGGGAATTGTCCCGAGCTGAGCGAGGAGGGAGACACCGCACAACTGGAGTGCTGAGCGGACCCCGGGGGATTCCCTGAACTCTTCCGGCATCCGTCTGATGAAACGTTGGAGGGCATCGTTGCCCGTTACGATCCAGATCACAGACGCGAACGAAAGCAGGAATCCGGCGTCGAAGAGGTTCCGGGGATCGAGCAGGAGCAGGATGGTTGCCGAGACTCCCAGTGATTGGATAACATCTCCGCGACGCGGCAGGAATGTGAGGAGCACGACTGTGATCCCCATGATGGTGGCCCGGGTGATCGACGGCCCACCACCCGTGACCATCATATAAAAGAGCATACCTGCGATGGTGAGCCCGACCCTGATAACGCGTCCGACCCGGAGGAATCCCGAACACACCATGACGATGAGGGCAATGAGGGCGACGTTCGAGCCGGATACGGCAAGGATGTGCACCGTACCGGTGAGCATGAAGGCCTCCTTAAGATCCTCCGGCAGATCAGCGCGGTACCCGAGAATAATGCCCTTGACGAACGATCCGTGTTCACCCGGGTGCAGCGCGTCGATCCAGCGGTATAATCTGTCCTGGATCGATCCAACGACGCTCTGCAGAGGTCCGATCGATACGGTCGTGTCTATGACCCACGATGTTCCCCTGAGGACGCCGGAAATGCCCAGCACATCCAGCGTGACGCCATAGTCGTGCTCACCGGGATTACGGGCACGGGGGAACCGCTCAAGCGTGCCGGCGAGAGCGATCCTCGTACCGGGAAGCGGCCGTCGACCGGCCACGCGCGAACCGACGTAGACCACCACGTCCCTCTCGCTCCTGTCCATCCATCCGGGAGATACGATAGAATCCGTGGCCAGAACAAAAGAGTGGCCCGTCCGGGTGGGATTGAGGGGAGTTGCGACCCAACCCCATGCCTGCACAGGATAGTCCGGATAGGGCGGGTCAAGCCGATGTCTGGCATCGTTCTGCCCGGTGACGGCAAGGAGCGTTGCACCGAGACAGAGTATCGAGGTATTGTACGAACCGTCCCGGAGCATACCATGGTGCCGTGTCTGGCCGGACGGGGCGCGCCAGAATGATGAGAAGATGAACGCAAGGAGGGCGTTACAGAGGAAGACGGCGTACCACATCGCCGCAGGGAGCTGTGCTTCCTGTGCGATGAAGATGCCGGCAGCAAGAAGGACCGCGATACGGACGGCAGGCCTTGCTGCTACCCCCCTTTGGATGGCATTGGAACGTTGAGGCACTCGTACACGAACGGCGCGACGTCGGTGAGCGAGCTGATCCGCTGCGCTTCGTCACGCCTCCTCCCCACAAGAAAAGAAAATGCCGGATTACGAGTATGTGCTTTCGTACTCAGGTCTTCGACATTCCCATGGTCGCTGATGCCAAGGACTGTGACGTGCTGCACATCGATGTTCCGGACGAGACCGTCCAGGAACGCGTCCAGGTTCTCGAGCACACGCACGGCGTTCGGCATGTTCTGCCTGTGACCGGTGTGGTCCGGGAGCCAGTAGTCGAAGACTGTCAGATCGTTCTGTGCGGCCAGTCGTGCCGCATGGAGACCTGCGTCGTGAGCTGACACAGGGGCAACCTCGGGATGGCCGAGCTCCGGCCATCGGTCGCGGAGAAAATCTGCAGAGACGGCCTGGTCACGTGCGAGGTCGTCGGCGGAGAGGAGCGGCACTCCTGCCGAAACAGCGGAGAACACAAGAGCGGAGAGCCGACGTGTGCCTCCGTTCGTATAATCGAAGTAGCGCTGCGGAAATGCATTGGCGAATACAGCAGACCTTCCGCTTCGTCGGACGTGCGCGAACATGCTCCGCTCGGTGACCATCGGCTTAAGGTCGCTTGGGAGGAACGGACCGAAGTGTCTGCCAAACTTCCGCGCGGCATTCTCCCCGGTGAAGATCGTCGCCTGCCCTGTCCCGCTCTGTGGCAAACCGTCCACGCCGAGGTTCGCATCCACGCCAAACCCGATGGCCGAGGGCCCTTGCTGAACCGGGCTGTCAGCGTGCGGGATCTCTCCCCCGAAAAGACTCCGCAAAGCCGGCAATGATGCCCGAAAGAACGGATTGACATCGGGGTCCTTCGTCCCGATGCCGACGCCGTCAAGGAACAGCAGGAACACCTTCACGACGGCGATGCTCCCCCCGGCGGGGTCTCGACCATAACAGTGACCGGACCGTCATTCACGAGGCTTACCTGCATCATGGCCCCGAATACGCCTGTTCTCACCTTCTCGGCGCCGAGAAGGTCCTTCAGCTGGGCCACGAACAGATCGTACAGGCGCTCTGCCTCATCAGGGGGCGCTGCATTGGAGTAGCTGGGGCGGGTCCCCTTCCTGGTGTCGCCATACAGCGTGAACTGTGATACGACGAGAATCTGGCCTCCCATGTCCCGGACGGAGAGGTTCATTTTCCCCTGATCGTCCGCAAAGACCCTGAGGACGGAACACCGCTGGGCAAGCGACTCCGCGTCAGTGTCCGCATCCTCTTTCTTTATACCCAGGAGCACCAGCAGGCCGGCAGAGATGCTTCCGACGATGTTGCCGTCGACCTGAACGCTCGCTGAGGAGACCCGCTGGAGAACTGCTTTCATGGTCTATTGTAAAGAGGCCTTTGAGAAATGGCCTGTGACGATGCGTGGGACCCGCGAAAGGTCTTCTGTCACCAGGACGCTCATCGCCCCGGCCTGCTTCATGATGCGCGCGACCTCATCTGCCTGGCTGTCGCCGACCTCCAGCATGACTGGTCCATCGACCGCCAACAGGTCGAACGCAAGGCCCACGATCCTCCGATGAAAATGAAATCCATCTCCTCCATCCGTCAATGCGCGCTGGGGCTCTGCGTCACGCACATGGGGGAGCAGATGCTCCCATTCGGCAAGCGGGACATAGGGGGGATTGGAAACGACGATATCGAAGGAATGCCGAAGCTCCACCGGAACCTCCTGCGTCATGTCCCACTCCCTCACCACGACCCTATCCCGAACACCATGGCGTTCTGCGTTCGTCCAAGCGACATCCAGCGGTCCCGCATTGTTGTCGACACATGTGACATGCAGGTCCTTCACGAACTTCGCGCATGACAGAGCAATGTTCCCTGAACCCGTTCCGATATCCAGCAAGCGAAGGACACGCCCCGTTTCCTGTTCCTTGCACCAGAGGATGACCTGTTCGACGAGCGTCTCCGTCTCGGGGCGCGGTATCAATACCCGCTCATCGACATGGAATTGCAGCCCCATGAAGTGCGCCTCGCCGATGATGTACTGCACTGGTTCCTGCGACAAGCGCCGGCGCAAGAGCGAACGGAAACGCTGCAGTTCGTCTTCCGCCAACGGAAGGTCATGATGGGTATACAATCTGAGCCGCGGCCACTCGAGCGCATGCGAGAGCAGGAGCTCGACGGTCAATCGAGCCTCATCGATCCCCTTCCGCGTGAGATAGTCGATAGAGACCTTCATCAGGTCCCGGACGGTCCACCTGCGGGTGGAAGTTTCGAACATACCTTATGCGCGGCGGCGCCGTGCGCCTTGTTTCTTCGTCCGTGAAGCGTCCGAAGAACCCCTCCTGGGACGTGAACGTCGTGTCCGACCGTTCGATGAACGATCGCCCGGTACTTTCAGCGGCTTCGTCTCCGAGAAATGCTTGTGCACGATGCTCGGCATCTCCTCGGAGTCTTCTCCTTCCGGCTCGCGCCGGAGGGTGACGAGGCATAGCGGTGAGAATCCGAGGTCGAGCAACTCCCTTCCCTCATCGTCCATCAGATCGAGGTCGATCTCCTCTGGATCGAATCCGTTCTCGAGGATAGCGAAACGTGCGTCCGCCTCGAGGAGCGCAGCGAAATCGGGAAGTGCACACTCCTCGATGTTCGAGGCCCTGGATTCCTTTGTGACCGCATCCCACAGGTCCCGTATCGGAACGGTGTGCCGCGGTACCGTTGCGAGATACCGTACAGCTGAGTGGAGCGTTCGTTCATACATGACAGATATCCGTACGACGTTACACCACGAATGTAGAAGTTTCAGAAGGAAAGGTCAACCGAGGGAAGTGGATACAGCGATCCGTCCGAAGGAATCACAAACGGACACGACGAGGCAAGTGGAGTGCTACACTGAGAAGAGAAACAGGTATCTGCTGAGGGACTACTTCTTCAGGACTTCGGCGAACAGCTGTGCAACCTTCTCGATATCGTAGCCTACTTTCGGCAGATAGATTCCGCCGAACTTCTCAACCATTGTCTTAAGTGTATCGTAGGCATCTGCGCTGCAGAAGAAGGTTGGCGTCTTTTTATTCGGACCCTCTCGTTTCGCGAGCTGCAAAAGGGCAATGCCGGGAAGGTGACCTTTGAGGTTCAGGTCCTTGAAATCGTTGTCCAGAATGATGAGGTCGAAATGGTTGGACTTGATCTGCTGGAAGGTCTCGACACTGTTCGCCGTTTCGACGATCGCGATCTCGTCTTCCACTATGGCTGTGGCGACTTCCAGCGCGAATCCGTGCGATTTTCGCTGTCCTTCGTCGTCGTCCGCTATGAGAACCGTGTACGGCATATTCCTTACAGTATGCGGAGAGAACCTACAAAGATAAATGCCCAAAAACAACGCAGTTTTGAGCTTTTAACTTCTTCTCGTGTGGCATCCGGTTCAGTACCTCCAACCATCGGAGGTTCCTGCGTGATCCGCACGATACGTGGCGAACATCACTGAGTGGCCCCGACGCCCTGCCGGGATGGATCCATCCCGTGTTACTTGACGAGAGCCGTGAATCCGATGCGCTTCATCGTTCGATTCATGGCATATGCGCACAATACTGCGAGCCCAAGGAAGACCGAACCCTGGATGGTATCCCCAAAAATGACATATCCAATCCCAAAAAGGGCTGAATAGACCATCACGACACCGATCACCCAACTGATGGCTAATGCCCCAAAATCGGCGTCGCCCCGCACATCAGGCGCCTTTGCGGCGATATTCTTCCAGCCGAGCCCACCGGGATGGACTCTGCGATAGAACGACAGCAATTTTTCTTCCGGGACCGGCGTGGTGAGCATCGTCACTGTCAACCACGAGACAGTGGTGATCCCTACGATGATGAACAAGGAGGTAGGGAAGACAAGGTCAGTGAATGTGACGATGACAGCATAGGTTGCCAGAGGGACCAGCATGGCCGTGATCTCAGACCACGCATTGATCCTCCACCAGAACCAGCGAAGAATGAGGACGAGCCCCAGCCCCGCCCCCGCCTCGATGATGAATGTCCATGCGCCCGAGATAGTGTCGATGATCTGCGTCACGAAGAGCGATGTCACCATGACCACGATCGTCGTGATACGCGAGACGAGCACGAGACGCTTTTGAGGGGCATCCGATGCGACGAACCGTTTATAGAAATCGTTCACGACATATGATGTGCCCCAATTGAGCTGCGTTGCGATCGTCGACATATATGCGGCGAAGAACGAGGCGACGAGAACACCCTTCAGACCGCTCGGAAGGAAGTCCCGCATGGCGTAGACATATCCGAGCTTCTTATCTGCTTCTGAAAGGTCCGGATAGAGAATGAGCGTCGCCAGCCCCACGAGGATCCATGGCCACGGGCGCAAACAGTAGTGTGCAATCGTGAACCAGAGCGTCGCGAACAATGAATGTCGCTCGTCCTTCGCAGACATCATCCGTTGGGCGACGTAGCCACCGCCGCCGGGTTCGGCCCCGGGATACCATGATGCCCACCATTGGACCCCGATGAACGCCATGAACGCGCCCGCAGAAAGGGCGAGAACACCGCCCGCCCCATCTGATACAGAAATATCGCCGATCTTCGGGGTGAACAGCAGCGCCCACTCGGGCAACTGCGCGCGCAGGCCTGCAACGCCCCCCACCTGGGGAAGGTCGAGGACGACAATGGCCAGCGCTATCGTTCCCCCCATCGCCAGGACGAACTGGAATGCGTCGGTCACGGCGACACCCCACATGCCGGATGTGGCCGAATAGATGGCGGTGATGATCATGGCTATGATAATATAGATCATGACCTGCCCCGCAGGGACGCCGAACATCCCCTCGAGGATGGCGGCCATGGCCACGTTCACCCACGCCATGATCACACAGTTAATAAAGAGCCCAAGGTAGAGGGCCCTGAACCCGCGGAGGAAGGCCGCAGGCTTCCCTGCATAGCGCAATTCCACGAACTCGACATCCGTGAGAATGCCGGCACGCCTCCAGAGCCGCGAGAAGAAGAACACCGTCAGTATCGACCCGAACAGAAAGTTCCACCACAGCCAATTGCCTGCGATCCCGTTCTTTGCCACGAGCTCTGTGACAGCCAACGGCGTATCAGCGGCGAATGTCGTGGCGACCATCGATGTGCCGGCAAGCCACCAGGGGAGATTCCGACCGGAGAGGAAGAACTCTCCGATGTCCTTCCCCGCCCTTTTGGCGTAATAGAGTCCAATGGCCACACTCAGCGCGAAGTAGACGAGGACAATGCTCCAATCAAGAATTTCCATGTGACCTCTGGTCGGGAAGGAAAGCTTATGGGTGTGAAAGGATCAGGAACGTAGTCGCGAGAGATGCATGAAACGGGCAAATGTACACGAAGCCCTCGCAACATGCAATCTGGTGGCCCTATGACGAATATGCTTGCGGCGGACTCGCAGATTCCTTATCTTCCTCCAAAATTTTCCGGAAAAAGCCCCTTTTTCGAGCAAAAATGGCGAACGACCTTCTTGAACAGACCCTCCCCTCCATCGAAGAGGCGATCTATCCTCAGCGCTTTCCTCTTCTCGACTGGAGGATGAAAGAGGGGGACATCGCTGGAGGCGCCAAGAGCGCGTTCAAGGAAAAGGGATTTGCAGAGATCCGCATCCCCTTCGAGTGGGGGAAATATGACCGCACCGTCTGGTTCCGGACCCAGGTGATGCTGCCTGATGAGCTGTCAGGAAAGACCGTCGGGATCCGGCTGAACATGCCCGAGGCCCTTGTGTTCGTCAACGGCCAGCCGCTTCAGGGCTTCGACAAGCACCACACTGAAGCTATCATTTTCGACAAGGCGCGCCGGAACCAGCAGCTCCAGATCGCCGTGGAGGCGTATCCCGGGCGGACGCGTGACAAGCACCTGTTCGAGATCGCCGAGCTGGTCGAGGTCAATCAATCCGTCAGGACATACCGCACCTCCCTGATGACGCTGCGCGACCTTGAAGGACAGCTCGATCCCAGGTCTGACGCTCTTGCACGGGTACGCGAGATCATCCGGCGGGCCCTGATCTTTGTCAAGTACTACGACCCGAAGAGCGACGAATATCCTAACGCCATCGCACGCGGCGTGGCATTTCTGCGGGGGGCCCTTGGAGACGAATTCTACACGACGATCCGGGGCTCCATCCATGCCGTTGGACAATCACACCTGGACGTTGTCTGGTTGTGGCAGCTGGCCGAGACTGTCCGGAAATCAGGGAGGACGTTCTCGACCGCACTCCGGATGCTCGAGCGATACCCGGACTTCACCTACTCCCAGAGCCAGGCAGTCCTGTACGACCTGACGAAAAAGGCGTACCCGCAGATCCACTCCTCCATCAAGCAGGCTATCTCTGATGGCCGCTGGGAGGCGGTAGGACGGACATGGGTCGAGCCTGACTGCAACATTCCTTCGGGTGAATCACTCATCCGCCAGATCCTGCACGGGTCGGCATACTTCAGGACCGAGTACGGCACCTCATCCGACGTCTTCTGGTTGCCAGACACGTTCGGCTACACCTGGTCCCTTCCCCAGATCCTCCGGAAGTCCGGGTTCAAGTACTTCTTCACGACCAAACTGCGGTGGAATGACACGACGAAGTTTCCCCATACGGCGTTCCACTGGCAGGGCATTGATGGCACACGGGTCCTTTCCTATGTCCCGATGCTCGGTCTCGAGGCGAGCCTCCGTCCGCAGGATCTCCTTGCTTCCGCCAAAGAGCTCGATGAAGATGACGGCACACCCCCGGCCATGCAGACGTTTGGATACGGGGACGGAGGCGGCGGAGTCACTCCTGAGCAGATCGAATCACTGGAGGTATACAGGAACGTTCCCGGCCTCCCCCGCACGAGCATGTCGACGCCAGGCAGGTTCTTCAAAGAGCTTGAAGAACACGCGTCAGCATTCCCGACCTGGAATGGAGAGCTGTATCTCGAGAAGCATCGCGGGACCTATACCACGCATGCCTGGCTCAAGAAGGCGAACCGCGAGCTCGAACACGCCCTGTATATCGCCGAGGTCCTCAGTTGCATGACCGACCTGCTTCCGGGCGTACAACGCACACTGTATCCGGTGGGCGAACTGGATAGCGCCTGGAAAGGCCTTCTTCTGAACCAGTTCCACGATATCGTCCCGGGCACCTTCATCAAAGAGGCCCGTGAGGATATTGAAGCTGAGGTCGAGCGCGTTCGCGCTTCAGCAAACCTGATCATCCAGCGCAACACGCGTGCACTGCTCGCGCCGCAAAAAAGGTCCCGGACCGAGTCGTGGTTCACGATCCTGAATCCTCTCTCATCCCCGCGTGATGCGTATGTCGAGGTCGATGTCCCGCTGGCTGGCCCTGCGTTCGAGGTGACCGATCACGACGGGAAAGTGATCGAGCACCAGGTCCTGGCGAGAGAGAAGACCTCCACACGACTGCTTCTGTACGTTCCATACCTCGACGGGTCTGGTTCCGTGATCGTGTGCGTCCGGACAGCTGAGGGGCAGGCTTCAGAGATCCCGTCCGACTGGAAGATCTCAGCGCGGGCGATCGAATCTCCCACCCTGCGCGTGCGATTCGACAACAAGGGGGGCCTGAGCGCGGTCTTCGACAAGAAGCTCAAGAAGGACATACTGCATAAGGGCAAGCGGGGGAATCTCTTCCAGACGTTCAGGGACGTTCCAAAGGATTGGGAAGCGTGGGAGATGGCTCCGGACCTCGATCGCCATCGTCTCGACCTGTTCGAGATGAAGGGAACGAAGATAACCGAGGAGGGGCCGCTGAGGGTCACCGTCCTGCAGGAGTACCGGTCGCCCAACGGGTCGACCATCCGGCAGACCATCCACATGTATCACCGGACCTCGCGCATCGATTTCGATACGACGGTTCGATGGAAGGAAGAACATACGTTCCTCAAGGTCGCCTTCCCGCTCGCCCCGCGCACAACGTCAGCAGCATATGAGATCCAGTTCGGGACCATCGAGCGTCCGAACCGTTCGAAGATACCAGCGGACAAGGCCAAGTACGAGGTTCCGGCCCAGCAATGGGCAGCGTTGAGCGACAATAAATACGGCGCGGCGATCCTGAACGATTCAAAGTACGCGTACGACTGCAAGGACCATACGCTCCGGCTCTCGCTCATCCGGTCTCCTCGCTATCCTCATCCCCTGGAGCCGTGGCATCTCACGGACAATGTGGTCATCGACCAGGGCGAGCACCAGTTCCGGTACGCCCTCTATCCTTTTCCGGGAAGCTGGCGGAACGGAAAGGTCGTCGCCGAGGCGCGAGCCTTCAATGTGGCGCCTCTCGTTCTCCCGGGACGTCCGAAGAAGCCGCTCGACACCATGTTCTCGGTCAACAAGCCGGGCGTGGTCATCACCGCCTTCAAGCGGGCAGAGGATGGGAAAGGGTATGTCGTCAGGATGTACGAAGCCCACGGCCTTGCGACCGACTGCATACTGAGCCTCTTCAAGGCACCCACCTACGTAGCGGAGTGTGACCTTCTCGAACAGGACCAGAAATCTCTGACCGCGAGGAAGGGTCGGATGGCTGTACGCCTGAAGCCGTTCGAGATCAAGACCTTTCGTATCCTGTTCAGCGGCAAGAGCCCCTTACGTTCGTGAGCACCATCCTGCCTTCCGGACTCATTGTCTCCTGTCAGGCTGAAGGAGACAGCCCCTTCGCAACACCCGACCACATCGCTGCTTTCGCCCGTGCTGCAGAGATGGGTGGCGCTGTTGCCGTGCGGATCCGGGATGCGGAGAACATTACCCGTGTTCGGTCCGCAATCACTCTCCCCATCATCGGGCTCACGAAATCCGCCTACCCCTCCGGAGAGGTCCTGATCACTCCCCATGAGACCGACATCACAGCATTACATTCGGCCGGGGCAGATGTGGTCGCTCTCGATGCGACAGAGCGGAAGCGCCCGGATGGCAGAACAGGCATCCAGGTCCTTGCAGATGCCGCGACACTGGGTGTCCCGTTGATGGCGGATATTTCCTCTGAAGCAGAAGCTATCGCAGCTGCCGCTGCCGGAGCGGCCTACGTGGCGACAACACTCTCGGGGTATGTTGACTCGAAGCGGAGGGTCAGGCTTGATGTACCGGATCTTGAGCTTCTTGAGATGCTTCGCGGGAAGTTGTCGGTACCGCTTGTCGCAGAAGGCCGATTCTGGACGCCTGAACAGACAGCGCTTGCTATCAGGCTGGGAGCACACGCGGTCGTTGTGGGTACAGCTATCACCCGCCCCGTGGATATCGTCAAGCGTTTTGTCTCTGCCCTCTCACCAAAATCGTGAGTATGCAAGCGCGGCAGCGCCGATGAGCCCGGCTTCCTCAAGGCTCGAAATCACCAGCCTGTCATCCCCTCCCTGCACCGACATCGAGCGGGCATTGAACGCCTTCCTCAGCGGGTCAAGATACAGCGCACCGTACCGCAGCACGGGGCCGGAAAGGATGACTTTCGCCGGATTGAGCGAATTCACAAGGCTCGCAATGGCAGCCCCGAGAGCTTCGCCTCCTTCCCGGAGGATCCGGAGAGCCTCCGCATCCCCGTCCCGGGCCTTCGCTTCAATGTGCTCCGGTCCCGTCAACAGACCTGCCTCCTGAGCCCTCCTGGCAATCCCCGATCCCGATGCATACAGCTCAACACAACCCCGATTCCCGCAGCTGCATGCAGGCCCCTGCATATCGACACTGATATGACCGAACTCCCCCGCCGCGTTGTTCATTCCCCTGACCAGCTCACCCTCAAGGAAGTACGCTCCTCCGATGCCAGTGCCCACGACGAGATTGATGAACGACCGGACTCCAATCCCTTCTCCCATCATCAGTTGTGCGAAGCCCGCACAGTGTCCGTCATTGTCCACAGCCACCGGCAGACCTGTCCGGGTACTGAGGACCATTGACAGGTCGATCTCTTTCCATCCCTCGATCAGAGATGTCGAATCAAGGATGCGTCCCCTGGCGTAGTCCACCCTGCCGCCGGAGCTGACACCGATGCCAACGACAGACATCGTCCCGGCCTTCAGCTTCATTTCCGTGGTCAGGGCAACGATTGCATCCATGATCGCATCGGGCCCGTCCGGAGTCTTCAGCGCTGTTCTCTCGAAAATGATACCCTCAGAACTGACAAGGGCCGCTCTGAGCTGTGTCCCTCCAAGGTCAAGAGCGATCGCGGCATCCTCAGGCGTCTGAGCCACGACGCCTTCTGAGGAGCGCGGTATGCGTGGCTTCAGAACATATGTTCCCTTGACGAAGCTGTAAATATCCTCGTAGAACTCCCTCTCCCGGGGGTCGTCATGGACCCTCATCCTGCCCAGCGAATCGACACCGTGGAAATGCGCACACACTGCATCCTTCATGTATCCGTAGTGAACTCCGCCATTAAGATAGTCCCTGAACCGGGAGTGGCGCTCATCCTGCACAGCGATGGGTTCGTTCAATTCCAGATAGTACTCGATCTCGAGCCCGGCATTCCTCCGACGTGCAGCCATTGCGGCCTTCTCGAGCGATTTCCCTGATCGATAGAACATGTAATTCGGCTGGAGGAATGCGACATCAAAATAGTAACGCTGGTAATCGTCCAGTGCGTGGACATTGTGGGCCGACCAGAACGGGATCCAGAGAAAGCGCAGGCCCTGCTCGCGGACCGTCCGGCGAAGTTCCTTCAGCAGCCAATGGTCATCGACCTCCCAACCGCGATACACTGTTTCGAACATCCAGTACACGCCGAGCAGATTCAGATGCCGGAATCCCCGTTCGTCCCATCGCCTGCGCACCTCCCGTACGTACCACTGTGCCGCTGCCAGGCGCTGCTCCGTTGCCTTTGTGAGGTTCTGCCCCTCTACGGAGAAGTTGAGAGACCGGCCGGTGTCCAGAGAGCCGAAAGACCGCTGCGTCACATGGGGATATGGGACCATGAAAACGACGTTCTGCCTTGTCGCGGGCGCGCCACCGAGGGTCTTCTCATGATCTGCGATCGTTCGATCGAGCGTGGCCGCAGCACCATCCGATCCGAGGTAGTAGTCGAGCAGCGATCTCCAGTCGTCGAGCGTCGCAGGCGTCGGTGAACAGACCGCATGAAAATCCCCCTCGCCGGACATCGTCGTGCCAACGTTGATGTCAGCACAGAAATCCCTTCCGTCAGGCGCTTTGACGTTCAGGAAGAGGAACGAATCGAAGAACCAGTCATCAGGATTGCCGGAACGGTTCCTGTGTGCGACGTAGTGATCCAGCTGTGAAGCCGTCCACCGCCGTCCGATGTCGCCGTAGAGGAGCATGAGATGACGGAGGCCGTTCATGTCGGGATGGTTCTGGGGAAAATATGGCATGGCTCACATCCTCATCAGGTCTTGGGCGCGATGACCAGCGCCGCAGGTTCGTCCCCGGGATGTGTCTCGGTCTCCACCCGGAAGAGGGAGATCATCTGTTCCCGTGTGGCAACTCCGCTCAGGTCGATGATGCGGTTCGCGATCACGATCCAGGCGTCGGGCAGCAAGCCCCCTGCATCACCGTAGATGGTGTGCTCCTCGAGGACAGAGGATATCAGGGAACCGATCACCGCAAGCTTTCCACCCTTCACGACACCGTTCATGAGCTTCAGGCGTATGATACCATCCTTGCCTATCACTCTCACCGGGTTTCGCACGTTGGTGAACAGTCCGAAGAAATACTCCCGTTTCCGTGTTCCGGCATAGACATGCAGGAACGCTGAGCTTCCCGCTTCGTGGATCTCCTCCGTCGCAAGGCCGAATGACGACTCGGCGATCCGGCGGATCTCCTGCTCATTCAGGAAGCTCTCTGTGAGGTCGCGTTTCCGAAGCTCCGGGACTCCCATGGCCGTCGCGATAAGGCGCTTGTGGCGGGTATCGACCTCCACCCGTACCTCTGCCGATTCTGCTGAGGCTCCCATCCGGATCACCGATGCGAGCGCTTCTGCCCGTATCTTCAGGATGTCCTGTTCCGTAGGTTCAATGACGCTCCGTTCGATCGTGTCACGGATCATTCCCAGCGCCACACCGATGGCCGAGATGATCTCTGCGTTCCCGGCGATCGTTGCCTGGAGGCCGGACAGTTCTCCGGCGGTCGGGACCACCGCCACAGCCCCACCACCCCCCCCCACGAGCACGAGCAGCTCCCGCTCGAGCCGGTACTCGGCGGCGAACTGGTCGACAACCCGAAGCACCTTTTCCGCGGCATGCCGCAGCACCTCCCGGGCGAACGCACGGGGATCACGGCCCAGAACAGAGGAAATCCATTCCTTCAGCGCATCCGCGGAACCTTTTCTGGCTGCTGCGTATCCTGTCGGGATGCCGAGGATGTTCGCTGCATCGGTGGTGGTAACCGTCATCCCGTCCGGATCGTCCGCACTCCGCTTCATCGCAAGATAGTCCGAAGGGTCGCCGGGACGGGGCTGTACCGGCAGGGCCTTCATCTGCTTCAGTTCGTCCGCATCCGAGAAGCTCGGATATCGAAGACCGGCGATATGCGCACTTCGCGGACCTACATCGAGCAATCTCCCATCCTTGTAGCGGACCATCGATCCTCCACCGATGCCGACCGTCCGGATGTCGAGGGTCTTCAGGAACAGACGATGTCCGCCCACCTGTGCCGTCCTGACCATGGGGCGGCCATTTCGGATGACGGAGATGTCCGTGCTGGTCCCGCCGACCTCGAGGAATATCCCGTCGGAGATATGCACGTACATCAGGGCGGCTGCGACCCCGGCCGCTGGCCCCGAGAGCATTGTGAGGATGGGACGCCTCCGCATCTCCGCCACGTCCATAATGCCGCCGTCGCTCCGCATGATCATCAGCGGCGTCCGGATCCCTGCCTCTTTTACCGACCGCTCCGTCATGTCCGCCGTCTCGAGCATCTTCGGAAGCATCGATGCATTGATGACCGCCGTACGCGTGCGGACCTTCAGTCCATAGAGCTTCGTGATATCTGAAGCAGCGGTCACAAGCAGCCCGTGGCTCCTGAGGATCTCTGCGGCTGTCTGTTCGTTCGTCGCGTCGTCGACGCTGAACGCCTCGCTGAGGACGAAGACCTCTGCTCCCTCTGCACGGAGCGCCTCCGCGGCCGCGAGGATGTCCTGATCGCGGATCCCTGAAGAGGTGTCGACGAACCGATGATACGTACGGAGATATTTCCCGGGGGCAAGCTCGATGTCACCGGTCCGCGTCTGGCTCTTCGCCCTCCATGTGCCGGGCCCGCCTGCCATGCCGATGATGCCAACGTGAGCAACGTCACCTTCGAGAAGCGCATTCGTTGCCTGGGTCGTGCTGTGGGCGACGAGGTGAACATCCTGCGGACGGATATTGCAGCTCGAGAGGAGAGAACGCAGGGACCTGACCACACCGAGGGCCACACCCTCTGATGCGGTGTGTGTCGTAGGGACAACGGCCGTCCCGACGATCTCCAGTTCGTGGGCATGGATCGCGACCGCATGCGTGAAGGTGCCCCCGACATCGATCCCGATCTTCACGGGGACGGGACCTTTGCGGCCCGGGCCTCTGCGATATGTCGGCCTCCGCCCCTTGATGCTCATGAGCTATAGTAGAGAAGTCCGGCGACGACCAGGCCCACTATGGCAATGGCCCAGGAATACGGAAGCGTTCGCCTCATGATCTCATTGACATCGATGCGGACCTCGTTCGCGACCCACACATTTTGCGTGTTGGTGGGATCGCTGATGCCCTGAATGATGCCAAGGGACATCAGCACGCCCATGATCGCTCCGGCAGGGACGCCGGTCGCAAGGAGGATGCCTCCGACGCCATAGCCGAGGCCCCACACATTCATGGGCCCCCTGTAGAGAGCCAGCGGCCCCAGCAGGGAGAAGATCACCACATAGGACACGAAGGAGCCCGGAACGATCAGCTCCAGCAAAGGCCTCATGTCACTCAGGACGGGCCAGGGGGCCCCGCCAGAGCCGATGTACCAATCGCGTCCCGGACCTGCAGCGCTCGGGCCCAGGATCGCACTGAGGAGCATACCGATGCCCAGCATCAGCACGATGGCGGGAATGACCCCGGAACTTCCTTCGATGATCGCCCTGCTGAGCATATTGAGAGACCCTCTGCGCAGGGTGACAACCACGCCATACACCAACGCTACAACGAAGGCAGTGATGAACGGCATCCCATACAGAAGGATACAGACGAGCGGGACCAGCGGGATCAGATACCCCGTCCAGTCGGTCAGTGGTGTGCCTGACGAAGCGCTGCGATATGCGATCAGGCGTCGGACAACGATCACCGCCATGCTCAGACCGACCACCCATCGGGCGACAACAACGACAGGAGCGAGGTCGATCCCCTGCGCCAGGTAGATCAGCCACCCCGACAGTGCTGCAACAGCGATGATGCCGATGAGCGATGACCTCACTCTGCGGATCCCGACCGAACCAGTCCGGATGAGCTCAACAGCCACGAACGCTATCGCTCCAACGCTGGTGATGCCGAACAGAGAGAGCGCATACGTGAAGACCTCAGGCTCCTGCATGCCGAGCACGCTCTTGTAGACCGCCCAGTTGTTGGCGTTCAGCAGTCCGCCGAGGCTGATGCCGACCAGCAGAATGCCTGCGGCGAGGTACTCGCGAAGCCCAAGTGAGGAGAGGATCGGCAGCATGATCGTACCCACCATGATGACAGCGCCGAGTCCTCCGATGGTCGAGAACAGGATCGTGACGATCGCCAGGAGCAGGACAGAGGTGAGGAGAGGATTATCACCAGCGAGCTCTGCGCCTCTCCGAACGAGGCTCTCCGCAATGCCCGATTTCTGAAGGAGCACGCTCACCATTCCGCCGAAGAAGGAAATGACCATCGGTTCCGCAAGACGGATGGACCCGTCTGCCATGATCGCGAGGGACACATCAGAGAGGGTCAGGTTCCCGCTGAACACTTCGATGAGCCCGATGCCGATCGCCATCAGGGGAAGCGCCAGGACGGCGGGAACCTTCCGCAGGAACATCAGCACCGCCGCCGCTCCAAAGAGGGCAAGGATGAGCAGAGCGTTCAGCATCGCCGGCTACAGTCGTGCTCCGAGAGAGACGAGCATCGCCCGGAGCTCTCCTCCATCGAGCGAACGGGGGTGGATGTTCTTCTGAAGGGAAAGGGCGGAGGCGACAGCAGCGGCCTCCCCCATCGCCCGGCAGTTCGACTGGACACGGACCGAGCTCTGCGCTTCGAACGAACCGGAGAAGCAGCGCCCTGCAACGAGGAGATTTTCAACGGCCTGCGGAACGATGGACCCGTACGGGACCTCGTGATATTCGCCCGGCGGCAGTTTCGTGACCGTCTGCCGCTCATCGTTGGGATCCCTGTGGATGTCAAGCGGATAGTTGTTACGAAGAATGGCATCGGGAAACTTCTTCGCGCCAAGCACGTCGTCTGCGGTCAGATAATACTCACCGACGATGCGTCGCGTCTCCCGAACTCCGACCATGGGTGCAGACATCACCAGGTAGCTCTCCTCGCAGCCGGGCAGATATCGTCTGCAGAACGTGACGTAGCGTTGTATGATCTCTCTCCCCCGCATCTGCGCCCGCGTCAGATGGAACGGATTCGTCCCGTCCACCTCATGACTGATGCGCGGGCAGTTGAACGCGAGCTCCCCCGGCCGTCCGGCCATCGAAAACACCTGGAAGTAGTTGCCGTCGCTCTCCTGAAGCACCCCGTCCTCGACGGCCTTGCGAAAGACCGGCTCGAGCGTCCATCCCTTTCCCCATATCATAGCAGTATGGATGAGCGGCACAATGCTCCCCTCTGCCGTGTCCATGACGTCGCTCCGCCCGAGACTGCTCAGATATTCCCCGAAACGCCCAAGGTCCACATTCCCGAGCTGGAATCGCACTGAGAACGGCTGGTTCCGCCTGCTCCCTCCCTCCCCAGATTCGAACGGCACACCGGCACGATACGCAACATCCGCATCGCCGGATGCATCTATGGTCCTGCGGGCCATGATGAGTCCGCGGCCCGACTTGTTCGTGACAACGCACCCCTTCAGCACACCATCCTCGACCCAGGCATCCTCGAACATGGTGTAGTACAGGAGGTGCGTCCCCGCCAGCTTGCTGAAATGCTCAAGCGCATATTTCAGATGCTCCGGATTGAACCATCCCCGGTTCCCGTCCTTCCAGACGCCGGATTGATGCTGCCCGTTCAACCATGCATTCAGTTCGGCATCGATCCCACCATTGAGCGGTTTCCCATCGAGCTGATTGGGCATCATTGGCGTCACGAGCGCGCCCGTCTGTGTTCCTCCGAGAAATCCGAACTGCTCCACCACGAGCGTTGTCAGGTTCTGCCGTCCGCCGGCAATGCCTGCTATCGCCCCGGCCGTGCCGCCGCCGATGACAAGAAGGTCGACATCTTCAATGGTGGGAATGGCCTGCTGTTCTATCTGTCTGCGAGTGATCATGATCAGAGCCGGGCGTGGAGTCCTAAACGGATGTCGACCATCTGCATGCCGCTGACGTTCTCGAGGTCGAGGTCGAGCGTCGGCCAGAGCTCACCGATGATGAGCCGGTATCTGCCTGACAGAGAAATCCAGACAGATTCAGTAGCATCCAGCCTGATATCAAATCCGGCCTCGAAGCCTCCGGACCAGTCCTGCTGCGAGAGCGAGGGAACATCAAGGATGTCGATCGCCACAGATGTGCCCGCGGAGTCCACCATCACTGTGTCGCTCAGCGCTGAGCGATCGTAACGCCACCGGTAGAAGCCGAATCCATAGCCCAGGTCCATCCCGAAAGAACCTTCCTGAAGGACCGGATGCGTCGACGTGACAAGGAACCCGATCGAACTGAGCGACATGGTGACGCCCGACAACGGCACGCTGAAATCCTGCGACCCTGCGCCGATGTCCCTCTTCCGTTCAATCGACAGGGACTTCTGGTCCGACTCCCTGAATGCAAGATACTCAAGCCGGAATCCCCATTTCTGCCCCGAGCCGGCCGCATCACGGAGAAGGAGTGCTCCACCCATGCCCTGGGTGAACCGTGCATCCAGGCCGCCGATAGGAAGCGTGTAGAATCCCTCAGCCCCTATCGCCAGCGCACCCATCCCAACCTGTGCCATGGCCGAAAGGGAGGCCAGCGACACCAGGATGACGATATGCAGAAAAGATCTTGCCATGGTCAATACGGAAATTCGAGCATCAACAGCCCTGTGAAGGATTGACGGAACGGAAGGTTCTCATGACCTGTTCCTCCCGGCCCTTCGAGGATATATGCGTGCCGCAGATGCAGCGTCACTACGAGGATGTCCGAGACAGCATATGATGCGTCCAACCCAAGCTGGGTCATGACGGGATTGCCCACTTTTGGGTCGGCGAAGTTCAGATAGTCGTACTCATACGTATAATCCACCGACGCGAAATACCTGCTCCACGCTTCCTCGAGGTACAGCTTGCGCGTATAGAACGCGATGCCGATCCCGGCTCGTGGGACAATGAAAAGATCCTCAAGGGGATTCAGCTCAAATGCCACCCCAACGACGACGGGAAGGACACCCAGAGTCTGCAGCGGGCTGAAACGCACATCGATATTTGCTGAGTCGGCAGAATTAAGTGTGAACGAGATATTTCCGCGATATCGGGACTCCCAGAACCTCCAGTTCCATTTTTCAAGGGCCGAATCCTGCTGAACCGTAAGATGGTCATAGCCGGTATTGAAGGTCAACAGAAGACTTTCTGAGAGCCGAATGCCGATACCTGCAAATGAGCTGTACCCCGAGACCCTGTTCACGGTCGGTTTCAGGTCGAAGGCCCATGTCGCGCCGGCTCCGATCTGGGCGGAGCGGACCTGCGCCTCCGCTGCGACGACAGCCAGGATGGTCAACAGGCATATGGCGAGAATCCGCTTCACTCAGAGCCCCATCTGTATCGAGAATCTCAGGACATCACCGAGCCGTCCGTAGAGCACGTAGGCAAAGTCCGCCTCGACGGCCACTCCGATGTTCGTCCTCACGCCAAGGCCGAAGCTGTGGTCCTCCTCGTCGTACAGGAACTTGTGACCGTAGCGGATCATGACAGCCTCGGTCCAGGCAGCTTCGATCCCCACCTGCACGCGTTCATCATTGTCGCTTGGATGGACCGCCTCCGCAGTCGCAGTCACCCGAAGGTCGCTCCCCATCTCTCCCACTACTTCCATCGCCGCACCCATCCGAAGCAGGGCCGGCATGCCGAACACATCGTTCCTGAATGCCGTCTCTGTCCCGAAATTCTGGACGACCGCTGCGATGCGGAGCGTATGGAAACCGGTGTTGTACAATACTCCCCCGTCAAGCAGCACGTTCGAAGCCTTGTAGATATCGATGCGCTCCTCGACGTATTTCGCCGTCAGTCCGAACGAAAAACGGTCTGTCAGCCGCCTGGCATAGCTCACTCCAACGGCCAGCGCCGTGGCATCAAATGTCCCGGCCGAGGTGTATTCCCGTGCTCCGACCGTTCGTACTGTGCGCGTCATTGAGCCGTAGTCGAATGCGTTCACGGTCACGCCGAACGTCCCTGCATCCGACCGGAACGCATACGCGCATGCGACATGTGCGATATCTGCGAGCCACGGGGCATACGACAGACCAGCTGCGTGCCGCTCCTGCCCGAAGGGGACCGATGCGGGATTCAGGAAGAGGCCTAATGCTCCGGTCTCCATCCCCGCGAGCGCGCTCTCCCCCATCGCGGCATACCGCGCCGATACCGGGATCTCCAGGAAGACAAATCCCGAAGTCCCGGTCCGCTTGAACGACTGCGCTGAGGCGGCCGAACCAAGAAGAATGACGAATGCGAGCGCTGCGATATGTGCTCTTCCCGTTCTCATCTCACTATCGCGAACTTCCCGACCTTCTTTCCGAAGGGAGAATCGATGTGGAATATGAACACGCCACTCTCCACGAACTGCCCGTAGTCTGTCACCTGGTTCCAGCTGACGATCCCGCCGAAGTTGTCCGGGACCACGATCGTCTTGAGCAGGTCACCCCGGACCGTGTAGATCCTGACCGTTGCAGGGTTCGGGATGTTCACGAACTGGATCTCGTCCCCCAGGGCCGGTTGGGAGAATCCCTCCCCTATCACAAAGGGATTGGGAACCACGAGCACATCGTCAAGCGAGGCTGTCGAAGGGAGCGTCGTCTTGAAGGGTGTGGTGGTCCTGTTGGCGAATATCGAGGACTCCAGCGGGGGAACGCGGTTCGAATTGGTCTCCTGGAACACGTGTGCCGGGTTCACAGGCCAGCTGGTCTTGCCCGTATCGTAGGCCGTGATGGAATAGTAGTATCCCGTGCCTATGTCACCCGTCGAGTCCACGAAAGAGTATCTTCCTGAAGACGGATCATAGTATCCGAGGTCACCACGGGGGACAGATCCCACGAGGTCCCATGGTCCGATCGGAAGATACGATGACCGGTACACACGATACCCGGCGAGGTCGAACGTCCCGTCATCGGGGTCGGGCAGCATCTCGGCTTCCGTCCCCCATGTGATCACCGTCGCAGCGAATCCCGGGCGGTCGCGGAAAAAATCCAGGCTGAAGGCGGGAGCGGCCGGAGGGTCAGGATGGTTCAGGCCGTTGGTATACGTCTCCTGAGCCTTTCTCACGGTGCTGAAAAAGATCGATGATCCCGCTGCGATGCTCGACTTGCTCGATTGCGGGTCGACCGTCCTCGCATAATCCACGCCGTCAACGATCTCCGCCAGTGCGACGACGAATGAATCGCCCGGGGCAAGGTCCCACGGACCGAGGGACATCAGGGACCACACCCGGGTGCGACGCATCTGCGTTGTATCGCCTGACGAGGAGATGAAGTTGCTCGCGTTCGCGGGATCCTGCAGGACATCGTAGCGCGACTGCATGGTCGCCCGGTTCGTGAACGGTCCTGAAAGGTCGATGGACGGGCTTGCCCCCGACCAGCCGACCTTGTTCACACGAGATGCCTGACCGAGCTTGTTCGGCGACGCGTAGAGAAGTTTCACACCCACGTGACCCGGCGCCAGCCATTCGCCCGTCGGGTCCCCGCTCGCCTGGATAGGCCCCTGCGTGGCGCTCCGCATGTACTCCTCATCGGAGACCGTGTTCAGATAGTCTCCTGACCGCGCCCACATCATGTTCCCGATGAGAGCGCCGCTGGGTGTGGGCGAGTTCAAGGGCGTGTTGAAATGGTACGTGCCGCGCGATCCCGGGGGCAGCGTTGGGAAGAAGACCGTCCATGCGCGTGAATTGACGTGCGTGGCATAGACGGCGAGTGCGTAGACATCGAACAACGTGTCCGGGACAACATTCACCGTATCGCGCGCCTTCACCTCTGCCGAGATGTTCCTGAACGTATATTCGTAGATGATGTAGTTCTCATCGCGACGGGAGCCGCTCCACTGGTGCGCAGTGCGTGTCACGCGGAGCGGGAGCTGACGTTGCGACGCATCGGTCCGGACGAAACCGACGTTGTGCTCCCACGATGTTTCGATGACCTCCTCGCCGGCCGCATGATCGGCCTTCTGCCAGTGGTTCGCCCCGCCCGGATACACCTCACGGTGTTTCGTGACGATGTACTTTGCCGAGGATTCGTTCGCAATGGTGCTGGCGTAGATCGCCCAGTCCTCGACGGCGAAGACCGAATCAGCCTCATTCTTTGCGCCAACGTAGAAGCCGCCGGTGACGAGGTGCGAGGCCGGACCGCCGATGTTCCGGGCGATCCATGTCTCATCGAATCCAGGCCAATCCAGTCCTACTCCGCGACGGTCCCAGTTCTGGAACACGGGACCCACCTTTCCGGTCGTCAGGCTCTGCCAGAGCATCCCGCGACGGAATGTCAGTGTCGGGGCATCGATCTGAGCGCTCAGCGGGACCGGATGCATAAGCATGAGGAACGCAATGGCGAGGCAGGTTCGTATGGAGGCTCTTTCGCGTCTCATGATCAGAGGGTAAAACCGAGCGTGATGTAGAACTCGCGTGAGATGTTGCGATACGTCTTGTACGGTGCCGAGATGTAGCTGAGCCGCAACGGGTCAGTACCCGGATCGGCAGTGGTCACGCCCTTTTCGACCCAGTCGTTGCGGTCGGCCTGCGTGCTTTGAGGCGTGAGCCACTTGTTGTTGAAGACGTTCATGACCCTCAGACCCATGATGAACTGCCTGCCGAAGAGGTCGAGCGTCCTGACAGCATTGATGTCGACGCCCGATTCCAGCGGGTATCTCCTGTTGTTGAAGATATCCTGGACGTCGAAATCCGTGATATACGTGAACGGAAGGCCCGACTGCGCCGAATAGGTCATGCTGACGATCGAATTCTCGAACGGATAGATCCCGAGCAGCGAAGGGCCTTCCTGAGCGGTGAGGCGATACTGGACCAGCGCCCGGAGAACGTGGGTCCTGTCTGACGACGCAAGGAATTGTCCCGTGTAATTCCGGGACTCGAAGGCGGTCACACCCGGCGGAAAGATCACCTCCGGGCCGTAGTTCCCTTCCGTCGTCTGGGAGAGATTATAGCTGATGCGGTAGCTCCATCTGCCGGGCCGTATCTTTTCGAATGTGACCTCGATACCTGCGGTCGACCCGAATGCATTGTTCTCGAAGGTCGTGTACAGGTACAACGGCGTGTTGTCCGGCAGTGCTCCGCGGGGTCGGGCATCGCTCCCGGTGAGTGCTGCGACCCGGCGAAGACCGATCTGGTCTACCCGGTCGTTATAGTACATTGCGACATCCAGCCGATGTTCTTCGCCGAGCACCTGCTGAACACCGAACTCGTAGTTGATCGTCTTCTTCGGCTCCAGGTTGGGGTTTCCCCTCCCGATCCACCCGCTCTGCGTGCGCTGCGAAAGACCGTGCGAAAAAATGGGCATCGATGCGAAGTGCCCGTACTGTATCCGGAACGCGGTGTTCTCCCCGATCGGGAAGGAAAGCCCCACCCGGGGCATCACAACATACCGCGTCTTCGACGGCTCGGTCGCCGGGTTCCCCACATAGATCGGTCTGACATTTCCTCCCAGCGTTCCCTGGTAGAACGGGTCGAACAGATCGACGGCGACCTGCTCCTGGAAATTGTATGCTTCGGCGCGTACGCCGATGTTCGCAACAAGCCCCTCGTACTCCATCTTGTTCTGGAGATAGGCTGCCGCCAGCCATGGATACGCCGTGTAGTATTCCGCGAAGCCGGACCGGAACAGGTACGAGTTGGCCTGAAACGACGAATTGACCCCGTTGTTCACCATATCCCAATAATATGCGCGGACACCGGCCTTGAGCAGGTTCGCGCTCGTGATCTGGTCCGTGAAGTCGAGGCTGAGGCTGGTGTGTTCTGTCCTGTTGTCCTGGTAGTAGTTCGTGCTGAAGTTGAAGGGCTCGCGAAAGTACGACCCTTCCCACCAGATGCCGGCGCGCAGGACGGAACCAGAGGCATCGCTGAGGCTGTCGAGCCTGTCGACCGAGGATTCGTACCCTGCCAGGTACTCGTACGGAAGTTCGTAGGTCTCGGTCTGATGAGACAACGTCGCTTCGAGAAAGGACGTGTTGCTGATGGTGTATACCCAGTTGATGCTCTGCGTCAGCGTCAGTTCGGTGCGCACAGGGTCTGTGTTGATGTAGTATTTGGTCGACACGCCGGGAGGACTGAAAGCGAGGCCGGCCCAGCGGATGTCCTGCGAGCCCGACCAGATCCCGCCACGGTACTTCTGATACATCCCCATGAACTTGAACTTGTGCGAGCTCACCGGCTGATACAGCACATTGAGCAGGTAATTCTGGAACACAAGGTCGCGTTCAGCCGTGGGAAGCCGTGTGGGGGCCTTACGGTACTCTCCCGAGAAGAAGAACCGGAGCATCTCCGGGTCCCGGCCGAGAGGCCCGCCGAAACCCACCATGTACCTCGTGTACGCGCGGTCCCTGTAATCATAGACGCCGAGGGGATTGTCCTCCCGCGGCGTATGATTGTCCAGCCAGACATTGTAGGCCCACAGGGCTTCCTGCTGGACAATGCTCCGCCAGGCCGCGGAGTCCGCAGCCGTCGCCGTCTGTGTCTGGTACATCCTGCCGTACAGCCCGGATTGCCGCGTGTTGAGTCCAAGCTGCTCAGAGATGACCTTAAGGTCGGCTATCCAGTTCTCGTATCGTCCCCATTTCCGCCATTCGTAGCTGTTGCGATCGTAGACATACGGACCGAAATGGTACTGTCCCGGGGGCCGGTACTCAACGCGGAACTCACCGGTGAGATCCCGGCTACCCTCTTTCGAGACGACCTTGACGATGCCCGCCTGTGCGTTGCCGTACTCGGCCGAGAATCCTCCGGAAATGAGCTGGATCTGCTGGACCGCGAGGGGATTCACATCGTACTTCCACGAATTGTCCGCCTTGCTCGTGCCGAACGATCCCGGGGCAGATGTCGAGGCATTGATCTGCTGCACGCCGTTGATCTGGTAGTTCACCTCGTATGCGCCCGAGCCCCGGACATTGTAGTTTCCCTGCTCGTCCTTCTGGAAGCCGGCGACAAGGTCGAGCGCGCCGCGGATACCTTCCATGGGAGCCGCCTTCAGCTGAGCCTGGTCGATCGTCTGTGCGGTGGAGGTCTGGTCCTTGATGATCTTCGGCCGCTCGGCGACGACGATCACCTCGCGCTGCTCCAGGGTCGCGTCCTCCATGCGGAAATCGAGGTCAGTCGTACGATCGATATTGATCTCGACATCCTGCATGGTGAGGCGGTTGAAACCGACATAGGAACAGATGACGTTGTAGGTCCCGGGCGGGATATTGAGGATGGTATAATGTCCCTCGATATCGGTGGTCGTCCCCATGGACGTGCCTTCGAGGAACACATTGGCCCCGATGAGCTCTTCATCCGTGCGTTTGTCTGTGACACGCCCGGAGAGCTTGCCCTTCTGTCCCTGAGCCGCCGCGAGGGCGATACCCAGGGACAGAAGAAGGACGATGGAGCAGGTCCGGTTCACAACGCTCCTACTTCACGAGCGTCATACTGCGGGAGACAGATCCTTCGGGTGTTGTGAGCGTGTAGATGTACTGCCCGCTGGGGAGGTTGTCACCGGTGAAGAACCTGTGGTGATTCCCTGCAGGCATGACCCCATCAGCCAGCGTTGCCACCGTTTGCCCGATGAGGTTCGAGACGGTCAGACGGACCTTCATCGACTGCGGGAGTGTGAAGGCGATGATCGTAGAAGGATTGAACGGATTGGGATAGTTCTGGTAGAGCGTGAATTCCTGCGGAACCTGCGGTGCAGGCTCGACCGAGGTGGCCGTCGTGTACTTGAACTGATACACGACCTGCGCGACTGCATCGGGCACATAGGCCGTGAGCCCGTCGGCTGTGAGTGCGACGTCGACGGGAGCGATCATCGGTGCACCGCTCGGATCAGCACTGAACCCATCCTGGTTGTTCTGCGACGGCAGGTCTGCGACCTCAGATGCCAGTATTCCGCTCACATCGAATGCCTTCACCCAGCGTTTCGTGGAATCGATGCCCGCGACCCAAAGATAGCCGCTCTTATCGACCGTGATGCCGTTCGCTACGGCAGGCGAAAAACTCAAAAGGCCTGTGGCATCTGATATTCTGCTGGACGTATAACCAACATATGCCTGGTTCACAATCTGCCCCATTGCAAGCTGCGTTCCACCTGTCCACACGGCGATTCCTCCCGTTGAAACATTCGGGGAGGAGTTGCGCGATGTGTAGATGGGAGTAATCGACGTATCATAGTCGCCGCCTGGAACCAGTGCGACATCTCGGATGATGTCTGCTCCGGCCGTATGCTGGACGTTCAGCTCGATCTCGGTCTCAGTCGACCACGAGCCGACCGCCGGCGTAGGGTTCGCACTGGAGAAGTTGTATGAACGCAGGCGCGGGCCTCCCCCTGCTGCGCCGCTCGATACACACGCTATGACGACGGAGTCCTTCGTCATACTCGCGCCGTGATGATAGGTCCCGTGGCCCGCATTACTGAAGTAGAATCCATACTTCCGCACCTGCATCGTGTCCCCATTCGGGTAATAGAACATCGCCCCCACGGTGTTCGGCTTCGTGCGCGGATATGGGACGCTCGCATTGACCAGCACATTGTCGCCGA
The DNA here is from genome assembly GCA_964534125.1 of uncultured Ignavibacteriaceae bacterium. Classification (GTDB taxonomy): domain Bacteria; phylum Bacteroidota; class Ignavibacteria; order UBA10030; family UBA10030; genus 2-02-FULL-55-14. The sequence continues at coordinate 52,285 of CAZHOJ010000002.1, read as the reverse complement.
TCGATGTGATGCCCCGGAGCGCCCCGATATTTCCGGTGAGGGTGTCTGAGTCGCCAGTCAGGGCATAGTCGACGAGCTTCTTCATCTCCGTATCGTTCGAATCCGCATACCAGACCGCGTTCCTCGCGGAGGCGTTCGTCAGGCTCGAGGAGATGACGTACAGCCGCCCTCCCTCTGTAACTGTACATAGGAAGGGTTGAACGTAACTCGTGTCCGATGCCGGGAATGGGATAGACCGCTGATACCTCCATTGGGCCTGGCCGAGAAGTGTGCATGATAGAAAGAGAATGAGAAATGTTGTCGAGACGGTTCTCATGATCGGCTCCTGCATTATGTCCTTTTCAGAGGAAAAACCATGCACCAAGGTAGAGAACAAATAAAGGTGTATCAAGTTGAACTCAGCGCATCAGGATCATCCTGCGGGGGAACAGAGTCACCGATCCGTCGTCATCCTTGATGCTGAACACCGCGACATACGTCCCGCTCGCAAAGTTGCCAATTGAGACGGGTATCATGTGTGTACCCGGGCTGTACCGGGCGTCATGAACCATCGCCACCTTTCGGCCGAGCAGGTCGAACACGGACACCCCGATGTGCGCAGGCACGGACAGCTCGACGCTGAAGGTCGTCGATGGATTGAACGGATTCGGAAAAGCCCGGGATATCCGATGGGCGGCGGGAACGGGAACCGGATCTCTCGGCGCAGAGGTGACCAGTGACGGGGTCAGGCGACGGTTCAGGATCAGCATGATATCGTCCGCAACGACATTCTTCCCGGTCCCGATACCGTTGTTGGATACAGTCAGAATGTGCTCGGCTGTCCCGGAGTGCAGAAAAACGTCTGCCAGTTTGGTCCAGCCTTTCACCGCCGAAGCCGCCTGGTCGAGGATGACGGTCGTATCCATATCCATGGACAGTCTGACCCGATATGGCGCCGTGGAGGTCAGGTTGTTCAGGCCGTCGGGGACATACGCGTAGAGTTCGTAGGATCCCTCATAGGGAACCGTCGCCATGAACGACATGGAGTCCACCCCAGTTGCAGGCGCATAGGAGACGCTTCCTCCTGCTGCATTCACGAAGGAGACCTGCTGGAATCCCGATGAGCGTACGGCAAGGCCGTCGGATAGCTGTATGGGTTCGGGTCGCCAGAGTTCCGGGCGATGGGGAACGTCCGCCCTTTCCTGATATGCCGCATTCCTGAGCACTGTGTAGTATCCAAGATTCTGCAGATCAGTATGATACCACCATGATTGCCCGCTGAGTCCTCCGTTCCGGGCGGTTGTGACGAGCCGGATGATCTCGTCCGGAGCGAATATGTTCGTGTTCGCCACTGCTGCCATTCCTGCATACACGAGATCTGCTGAAGCTGAGCTGAGGCCGTACAGTGCTGATGGGATGTAACCTGCAAGGATGGACGACGAGACATACATCTGCACCTGCGCGCCGTCGAGATAGCCTCCTTCAAGCCACGCCTTCCAGTCCTGAAGGTAATTGCTGTATGCAGGGTAGGTACCTGCGCCGGAGGCGTAGTGACTTGGAGCGTTCGAAACGATGAGCTCCGGATTGATGGCTTTGATCGAATCGTAGACCTCTTTGTGCCATGCGTTCAATTTGTCCGCCCGCCATCGCATCCATGACGGATCGCTCACATTCGACGGGGGGAGCGAATCGCTGTGCTCGGCGCGGTACCAGGTGACGGAGGCGCTGTCGTATCCGAGATCGTGGCCGGGGTACCGCACGCGGTCCAGTTCTATCCCGTCCACATCGTATCTCTGTGCGATCTCCACGTGGAGGTCCCGGAGAAAATCCCGGGCCTCGCGGTTGTTATGCCCGAGCCAATAGAACTGTGTCCCCTCCGGGTTGCCGATCAGGTCGTTGCCGTTCCTGTCCCTCGCCGTCCAATCAGGATGAACCTCGAAGAGCGGGCCCTTGGGCATTCCGGGCAGATTGTATCCCGACCACCATCCCGCGAACCCGTATTCCATCCACGCTTCGATCTCGAGCCCCGCCCGATGCGCCTCGCCGATGGCCTCTTGCAGGATGTCCCTGTCCCCTGCTGAAGGATCCGTATAGTATCCGGTCTCTGCATGGAACACCTCGCTTCGGAAAAGCGGGAATCCCCTGCTCCAGGCATTGAAATAGACGACGTTGAAATTGGCTGCCGCGATGGAGTCCATGCCCCTCCCGATCTCGGCCTTCGACATGAATCCGGTCCCGACGCGGGGCGTGAACCAGACGCCGCGCAGTTCTACTGCAGACTGAGAACTGAGAGGAAGAAAGGGGCAAGAAGAAAGAAGTGAGATGAGGAAGGTCAGGCGCCCCATACGCGATCGCAGCATCTCACTCCTTCTGCTCCTGTTGACGCCAAACATCTTCTTGCCTCTTGCCAATTTCTAATTCCTCTCTTCAAGGATCATCAAGGAGTTCGCCACCGGCCGCTCCCCTGTCCTGTCGGATGGTGAGTTCACGATCTGGTCCCCCACCACCATCGTTGTCGAGCCACCCCCGTCGAAGTTGATCGCATGCCACACGCCGATCGATCTGAGGAATCTGGCCATTTCGCGGAAATTCATGCCGACGCTTGCCGCCTGACGTCCGTCGACGGTACACAGAAAGAGTGTCGTCGTATCTCTGTCGATGCCGACAAAGGTCCGGGGGTGCCTGTCCATGATGAACCGCCGACCGATCCCCTCTTCGAGCCTGTTTCCTTCGAACGGGATCGCTCCTCTGTCGAGGATAGTCCCCGCCCCCCCGAGCATCGTCCGGATCGCACCGTCGTGGCCTTCGTATCTGACAATGATCCGGATCGTGTCACCCGTACGCACTGAGGCCATGCCGTCCCCGAAGGAAAGGACTGCATCAGCACCAGAGACGGGCGCGTTCCCCTCTTCGTAGATATCCTGCACCCTGAACAGGATCGTATCACCGACGGTCCAGCGGGCTGAAAGCCTGCCGAGTCGGACATCGGTCGATGTCCCGGTCGTTCCTGTTGGACCGACCCAGTAGGGCGTGAAGAGGAAGACCTCCCCTTTTGTATCGTGAGCGTTCAATCCAACAATGGAGAGAACTCCGCCATTGAGGAGTGCATTCCCTGCGAACGAGGCGGGCCCGAAGTGAACTTCACCATTTGCGGAGATGCTTATGTGGGTCCTCTTCGTATCCAGTCCGGTGACCGGCACACCGCCCGAGATCTGATTCCCGACCGGCCAATGCGTTTTGAACGAAAAGAAATCGGCATTGACCGCGCCGAGAACTGTTGCCCCGGACCTCTCTGCCATCACCACCTGCTCTGTTGTCCTTGTCAGACTGTCCGGACGATAGCTTTCGAGAACATATGACGTGTCGGAGAGGTTGACAGACAGCACATCGAGCGTATACGGCCCCTCCAGCGTGTAGCTCGTGTGGACGACACCCGGTGCCACCTCTCTCTCGTACCGCATGTCCTGCAACGTATGCGGGAGTTCCGCTGTGGACCCAAAGGGCCCGTTCCTCAGGGATATGAGGAATCCTTTGTCGCGAAGGTCATTGAAATACCAGAATGTCATTCCTGCAATTCGTGCCTCGCGTATTGCCGTGAGGACTGCTTCGACCTCATCTTTATCGAGCTCTCTGCCTGCAGGCTGCACGGCGATCCCTGCCGAGAACCGCTGATGCAGCGAGTCCGGAAGTGCCCGAAGTGCGGAGTGGATGAAGTCTCGGATGTTCTCCGGAGTCGAGTACATCTGGACGTGGACGACATCAACGACCCCGGCCTTCATCCATGCCCGCCAATCCTGGAGAAAAATCTCGTAGGAGGGATACGAATCGTCTGCTGCGTAGTGGAAGGGTGCATTCGAGACCACCGCGCGCGGATTTGCCGCTTTGATCTTTGCATAGGCAAGCGCATGGAACCTGTTGAGCTGGTCGGCGCGCCATCGCATCCAGGAGGGATCGTCCGTCCTCATCGGCGGAGCGACTCCATCGTGCTCCGATGCATACATGGCGACCGTGACCGAATCATATCCGCAATTCAGGCGCGGGTACCTGATACGGTCGAGCTCAACACCATCGACATCCGTCAGCAATACAACCTCTGCATGAAGGTCGCTCAGGAATCTCTGTACATCCGGATTGCTGTGTGCCATCCAGTAGAACTTTCCCGGAGCGCCGGTGGGGAATGCATCGTTGCCCGACGAGTCCCGCGCGAGCCAATGCGGATACTTGCGGAAGACGGGACCTTTCGGGAGCGAGTCGATGTCGTTGCCCGTCCACCATGCGACGAAGCCGTACTCCATCCAGGCCTCTATACTGAGGCCCCGCTTATGTGCCTCTTCGACCGCTTCTTCCAGGATGTTGCGGTCGCCCGCGGCGGGATCGGTCGCGAATCCGAACTCGTCGAAGAAGAGATGGCTCCTCCACAGCGGCCACCCGCGGCTCCAGGCGAGGAAGTTCACCGTATTGAAATTCGCGTCCGCGGCCTGCTGCATCGCCTCGGCGATCTGCTCGCGACTCCAAAAGGTGCTCCCGTCCCGCGGGGTCATCCAGACTCCGCGAAGCTCGGTTGGCTGGGCACTCGCGGTCAACGTCAGGGCCGCAAGGGCATACAGGGGGAGAAAGAGTGTTCGCATCCTGTTAGTATAAGAAAGATTTGGCGTAGGGGAATAGACGCGGGGATCGGCTCGTATCAAGAGCTCGGCCGATCACTCGAAAGGGACATGGCGGGATGCGGCAGTTCAGTTGGAATGTAGCCCACTTATGGGTATTTTAAGGGTTGCTCCTCAGAAATGAATCTCACAATACGTTCGGCGCACACATGAAGCTCTCATTTAAGCTCATTGGCATGGCCATTATTGCAGTCTGCATGGCCGTCCCTGACCTTCCAGCCCAGATCTCCCAACAGCAGGTCGACGCGCAGCTCAGCACCATGAGCGAACAGGAGATAGACGCCAAGCTCAGGGAGATAGGCCTGACCAGACAGCAGGCCGAAGAGCGGGCGAATGCGATGGGACTCGATGTTTCCGCATACCTCAGGAGAGCAGGCGTTGGTGCTACCGAGGTCAAAGCTGACCCGGTCGACCTCAGCACGCCAGCAGCGGCTCCCCTCCCGCAGGATGCCGATGCAGGAACGAAGCCTCCTCCAAGGTGGTACATGGGGGCGGACGGATTGGAGTACTTCGGTTACAAGGTCTTCGATGGCATCCCTGCCGCTTTCGAGCCAACTGCATCCGGCCCGGCAGATCCGGAATATCTCATCGGACCCGAAGACGGACTGAGGCTGGTCGTATGGGGGCAGGCAGAGTTTCAATACGACCTTACTGTTGACAGAGAGGGACGGATATTCATTCCAACGGTCGGTCAGATCCTTGTTTCCGGGCTTTCGCTTGAGAGAGCTTACGACAAGCTTCTGAAAACGCTTTCCCGCTCCTACTCCGGTCTTGTGGGTGCCAATCCGACTGTCTGGATGGACCTGACGATCTCAAAACTTCGCCCAAAGAGGATCTTCGTTATCGGCGAGATACGGAAACCGGGAGGATATACCGTTCATTCCTATTCCACGATCTTCAACTCTTTGTACAGCGTTGGCGGACCGACCATCCGAGGAAGCCTGCGCGATGTCCGGGTCCTCCGAAACAACAAGATCGTGCATCGTATCGACCTGTATGACTACTTCACCGGGTCCGAGAGTACCAATGACATCCGGATCCAGACGAACGATCAGATATTCGTCCCCATCCGCGGGAAGACCGTTGCGTTGCGGGGCCAAATAAAGCATCCCGCCATTTTTGAGCTGAAAGAGGGGGAAACATTCAAGGACCTTCTCCGTTTTGCTGGCGGCTTCACATCGGAGGCATACCTCGAGAAGATCAAGATCCGCCGGATCCTTCCCGTCGAACAACGTGTCCCCGGCCAGGAAGAGCGGATCGAGCTTGATATCGATTATCTCCAGGCCGTCAAGGCGAAGAAGCCGATCGAGCTGCAGGATGGCGACGAGGTCATCATCCGGTCCATACTTGACGACCGCGAGAATTTTGTGACGTTGACGGGCGCGGTCTATCGCCCTGGCACCTATCAGCGCGAGAAGTTCCCAACGCTCAGAAGTCTCATAGTCGCGGCCGATTCTACGCGCAGGGAGGTCTACACAGGACGTGTCGAGGTCTCCCGGCTTCTGGACGATCTGACGAGAGCAGCGTATCACCTGGACCTGGACAAGATCATGGACCCGGCATCGGCCGAATTCCCTCTGGAAGACCTCGATGAGGTCCATGTATACTCGGTCGTGGAAATACGGGAAACCAAGGAGACCTTCGAGGTGCGGGGCCAGGTCCGCTCCCCCGGCACATTCGATCTCATTGACAACACCTCACTGCTGGATGCGCTTTTTAAGGCAGGAGGACTGCAGGACAACGCACACAAGGACGATGTGGTCGTCGTTCGTCGGAGGAACGCAAACAGCCCAGTAGACACGCTCAGCTACAGCATCACAGTGCCCATCTGCTTTTGGAAGACCCCGGCGGAACACATGACGATCGATTCGACATGCGTCTCGGAGTCTGCATTCCTGCTACAGGACCGCGACATTGTGGTCGTACAGCCGGACCCGCACTGGCTTCCTCAGCGCCTCGTGTCGATCGGAGGCGAAGTGACAGAACCTGGCACCTACGCACTGACCCGCCCGAATGTTCGCTTGTCCGATATCCTAAAACAGGCGGGTGGCGTCAAAAAAACGGGATTCCTAGCAGGCGCCAGGCTCAACAGGGATGGCGTACCTGTGCGTGTCGAATTCTCCAAGGCCATCAGGGATCCGAATGGAGATGAGGATGTCATTTTGTCGAATGGAGATGCGATCTATGTGCCGCTCATCCCGAATTCTGTTCGTATCGCCGGAGAAGTGGGGAATCCCGGGATCTATGGGTTCGTGAAGGGCCGATCGCTGAACGGCTATATTGACGTGGCAGGCGGCCTGAAGGACAGCGCGCAGTACGTCTACCTCTCCTACCCCAGCGGATTGACGGAGAAGTTCAGCACGGGATGGTTCAGCTCCATTTTCCAGTCGAATCCGACGATCGAGGACGGCTCGAGCATCCAGATAACACGCCGCCCTCCCGATCCGCCGGGAGAAGAGGTGGACATCGGAAAGACAGTCACGGACGTTATGGCCATCCTGGCGAGCACGCTGACGATACTCGTACTGGCGAATCGACTATAGTCATAGAGCGGAAAGCAGATGCAAATAAGAGAAGCCCGGCGATGAGTCGGGCTTTTCTTATTGGCGAGATATGTTAAACGACCGTTGTGGGAAGAAAGGATCAGCGCCAGATCGGGAAGATGGATGACATAGAATGGTAAGGATTTCGAGAGTTGGGTCGAGTGGAATAACAATGTCCAACCTACGACCAACGCTGAATTATGAGTGGGCCTTCCTTGCCTGATCCAACGACCGGATGAAGATCAGGAGTTAACGCAGAATGATTTCGTGCAGGCTGCCGAGTCCGATCGGAGAACGGGGATTCCTCCAGACGAACGGGGGGGATCTCCTAAGCGTGGCTCTACGTGACCCCGTAGGGGTCTCAGGTTTCTAACACACCCCATAAAAGCGAAGAAGCACCCCAGAGGGGTGCAACGCGTACCATGTAAACGTGCGGAGTTTCCCAGCGCGCTCCCCTTCTTCGCCCTCGACCTCCGCTTGCAGTATGCTATTGTCCGCTTCTACAGAGGATTCATCTCGCGACTCTTTCTCCCGCCTAGCGCATGAGGTCACGTTCTCGGGACGCAGAAAACGCGTTTTGGAAAGAAAGAGTAGCACAGAAAGAAACCAGGGATACATGTCGCTACTTTTTCTTTTAGAAAGAAAAAGTAGCACAAAAAGAAACTTGCACGAAATCCCTGCCTGCGTGCCGAAAGCACTTCGGCAGGCAGGAAGTCTCTGAACGGCTCGCGTTCAATCGTAGGACTAGTTCCCTCGATACCGATGACAATGCCATGCAAAGGCGTTGAGGGAACTAAATGAGCGCGAGCCGTTCAGTATAGGTCTCTTTCCTGTTTGAGAGCACGGGCTCCTGCTGAATGATTTCGTGCGGGCTGCTGAATCCACAGCTAGATTCCGATTGACTCCAGTCGATCAAGATGATCCAGGTGGAGCGTGGATGCCCACGCTGCTCTACATCACACATGCCTGCGTGCCCGCCTCACCGAAGCAGTCAGACAGAGCGGAGTCACTCCTGCAGGCTCAAAACACATCGCACTTAGCAGCGCTTCGCTCGACCGGGCTATAAACAGCGGGTCCCGCTACGCTCCTTCGGAGCTTCGCGGGACACTGAAAGTTGCATGCACTTAGGGTATGTCACTGCCTAAGTGCAGCAACTTTCGCGGACAGGGATGGAATCCCCGCCCGACCGAACGCTACGCCGAGTCGCGCTCGGTCGTTCGGGCGGGGAACCGCCGACACATGGGATACAGAAATGGGAGCTGATTTTCTCTCAGTGTCCCAAGAATGACTTCTTCAAAAGAGCAGGTTCCGCGAAGTGCGACCGGGCTATAAACAGCGGGTCCCGCTACGCTCCTTCGGAGCTTCGCGGGACA
>CAZHOJ010000002.1:25307-43626 GCA_964534125.1 uncultured Ignavibacteriaceae bacterium | reverse complement strand
CTGAAAGTTGCATGCACTTAGGGTATGTCACTGCCTAAGTGCAGCAACTTTCGTGGACAGGGACGGAATCGAACCGCCGACACATGGATTTTCAGTCCATTGCTCTACCAACTGAGCTACCTGTCCCAAAAAAGCCCCGCCATACTGCGGCGGGGATAAGCTAAAATACAAAGAACTCAGACGAGAGACAACTGGGGAAAGCGGAAACCTAGTTCAGCACCCCGTTCTTCTTCAGCACATCCCGCGCAATGACGAGCTTCTGAATCTCGTTCGTCCCCTCGAAGATCCTGTTGATCCGCGCATCCCGGTAGAAACGCTCGACCGGGAGCTCCCTTGAATATCCCATGCCGCCATGGATCTGCACGGCCGCATCGGCTATCTCGCTCAGGCTCTCAGAGCAATAGAGCTTGACCATCGCAGCCTGCCGTGAGACCGACTTGCCGGCGTCATATCCTGCGGCTGTCCGATAGACGATGGATTCCATGTTGTAGATCTTCGTCGCCATCTCAGATAACATCCACTGGATGGCCTCGAACTGCGCTATCGGCACGTCGAATTGCTTCCGCTGCTTCGCATACGTCGAAGACATTGCGAGGAGCTCTTTTGCAGCACCCAAACATGCAGCTCCGAGGCCCAGACGGCCCGCATCGAGCGTTTTCATCGCGACCAGAAAGCCCCGTCCGTCGGTACCGATGACGTTCTCATCGGGTACACGCACTCCCTCGAGCGTTATGGCAGTGGTCGCACTTCCGCGAATGCCCATTTTCTTCTCAGGGACTCCCGGGTGGTACCCCTCCCATTTTGTCTCTACCACAAAACCCGTGATACCTTTCTCAGTTCTGGCAAAGACTGAAACGACATCAGCGATGTTCCCGTTTGTGATCCACATCTTCTCACCATCGAGGATCCACTCATTCCCTTCCTTGCGTGCCTTTGTCTTCAGATTGAACGAATCCGACCCTGCCAGCACTTCCGTAAGGGCGAACGCACCGATCTTCTTGCCTGCGGCGAGGTCGGGGACGTATTTTCGCTTCAGCTCCTCGCTTCCTCCAAGGTAGATGGCGTTCGTTCCAATGGACTGGTGGGCACCGATAAATGTCGCTGTCGAGAGGCAACCGTGCCCTATCTCCTCCTGCAAAAGGCAGTAGCCAACCTCCCCGAATCCTCCACCGCCATATTCCTCCGGAAAGACCGCGCCCAGGAAACCCAGTTCCGCTATCTTATCGATGAGCGATCGTGGTATCTCCTCATTCTCGTCGATATCGCGTGAGATGGGTTTTATCTCTGCGTCGACGAATTCCCGCACTGCATCGCGCAGCATCTGCTGTTCTTCTGTGAGCTCGAATTCCATCATAGCTTACTCAGGCTGGGTTTTCTGGCCGACGTAGTTGACGATGTCCTCGGCCCCGTCGACACCGATGACATTCCCCGACACGAACGATGCCGCTTCATCGCACAGCAACCCGATGATCTTCGCGATGTCCTCCGGCGTCGTCAGCCTTCCCTGGGGATTCTTGCTCCGGGCTATCTCCAGCATCGAGACGTTATTGGGGATCTTCCGGAGGGCGGGAGTATCCGTCACACCTGCCATGATGGAGTTGCACGTGATCTGCTTCGACCCAAGTTCCATGGACAGCTGGCGAATGTGAGATTCCAGGGCCGCCTTGGCGGCCGAGACCGCTCCATAGTACGGGAGCACCGTATGTCCGCCGGAACTGGTCATAGCGAAGATGCGTCCCCCCTTCTTCATGAGATTGCGCGATATCAATCCCTGGGTCCAGTAAACAAGCGAATGGGCCATGACGTCGAGCGTCATCTCCATCTGCGCCTTCGTCAGCATGTCGTTCGGGTCTTTTGCGATGAACTGTTTGAGCGAGCCGAACGCGAGCGAATGCACGAGCACCTTGATGGATGAATGCTCTACAGCCAGGCGTTCCTTTATGTCGTCGAGCGTCTCCGAACGCTTGATAGGGTCCGCAGCATTCATGTTGTAGAAGACCGACTTGCTGCCCGCATGCTTGATGTCCTTTTCGATCTTCTGCACGTTGGCCATCGTTGCAGCCCGATCGAGATGGACAGCAAAAATGTTGTAGCCCCGACGGGCGAGCTCGACGGCCGTCGCTCCGCCGAAGCCCGAGGACGCCCCCAGGATGATGGCCCATTCATGCGAATGCTGCTGATGCGCTTTGTCTTTCACGTGCTCGCTCCTCAAAAATGTCCAATCGAATGGTAAAGATGATTTGCCTAAACATCAAAGGTTTGACCATTCCTGCTGTTCGAACGCCGCGCAATCCCGTGTCGCGCTGAATCTCATACGTCCGGCGGGCATGACCGAAATGCCCTGACCGCTATTCGACCGTGACGCTCTTCGCGAGATTCCTGGGCTGGTCGACATTTGTGCCACGCGCAACAGCAATGTAGTAGGCCAGCAACTGCAACGGTATCACATTGACTATAGGTCCAAAGTACCCATACGTTCGCGGGACCCGGAGCACGTGGTCGACGTAGCCGGCGATCTCCGTATCATCGTCGTTGGCAACTGCGATGACCTTTCCCCTCCTGGCTTTCACCTCCTGGATGTTGCTCAACACCTTGTCGTAGATGCCGTCCCGTGGGACAACGCACACCACGGGCATGTTCTCGTCGATCAATGCGATCGGTCCGTGCTTCATCTCCGCTGCCGGATATCCCTCCGCATGGATGTAGGATATCTCTTTCAGCTTGAGCGCTCCCTCCAATGCGGTGGGGAAGTTCGCACCTCTCCCCAGGAACAGAGCATTCGCGCTCCGGGCATACAGGTTGGCGACCTTCCGGACCTCGTCAGCCCTTTCCAGGGCCGCCCGGACCTTGTCGGGCACGCCCGCGAGCTCGCGCACAAGCGTCATGATCCTCTCGGGAGCAGCGCCGCGCTGACGAGCAAGGAAGATCGTGATGAGGGACAATGCCGTGAGCTGAGAGGTGAAGGCCTTCGTGGAAGCGACGCCGATCTCGGGTCCGGCATGGATGTACACTCCGCCATCCGTCTCGCGCGCGATGCTGCTCCCCACCACATTGACGAGCCCGAGGACTGTCGCCCCCTTCCTCTTAGCTTCACGAAGCGCGGCAAGCGTGTCCGCCGTTTCCCCGCTCTGGGATATACAGATGACGACGTCCGTGGGGCGAATGAGCGGGTCCCGATACCGGAATTCAGATGCATACTCGACCTCTGTCGGTATCCCCGCGATCTGCTCGAGCAGATATTCCCCCACCAGGCCGGCATGCCATGAAGTACCGCACCCGATCAGAACGAACCGCTGTGCCTGCCTCAACCTATCCTCGACCCCCGACAGGCCGCCCAGTTTCACCTCACCGGTCTCAACGAGCAGTCTTCCCCGCATCCCATTCCTGATGGTCTCAGGCTGCTCATGGATCTCCTTCAGCATGAAATGTGCATACCCGCCCTTCTCGATCTGTTCCAGGTCTATCGTGATCTCCTCGACCTCCTTCGTCACCGGCTCGTCGTTCACGGTGGAGATGGACACCCGGTCCTTCGAGATAACCGCTACTTCCCCGTCGTTGAGGTAGATGACATTCTTGGTGTGCTTGACGATAGCGGCGGCGTCAGAGGCTATAATGTGCTCCCCCTCCCCGACCCCGATCAGCAGCGGACTGCCGAGCCGGGCTGCGACAAGAGTGTCGGGTTCATCGGCATCCATGACCACGAGTCCATAGGTGCCCCGGACATCCCGCAATGCACGACGGACTGCGGCGCCGATGTCCTTCGCATGCCGCTTCGCGTACTCTATCATATGGGCGAGGACCTCGGTATCGGTCTCGCTGATCATCGTGTGTCCATGCTTCACCAGGCTGGTCCGGAGACTGGCGTAGTTCTCGATGATGCCATTGTGGACCACCATAATGCGCCCGGTGCAGTCGCCATGAGGATGCGCGTTCACATCGTTCGGTTGCCCATGTGTCGCCCAACGGGAGTGCCCCATGCCTGCCGTCGCAGTTGCCAGACCCTTTTCGTGCGAGATCTCGTCGAAGAGCCGGTCGACCTTACCAGCCCGCTTCCGGACGATAATATCCCGCCCGGACCGCATCGCAACACCGGCAGAATCATATCCGCGGTACTCGAGCCGCTTCAGTCCATCGTGCAGAACAGGCAAGGCGGGCTGCGACCCGATATATCCCACGATACCGCACATATCAACCTTCCTTCCTTAGTCCGATGCATGCAAGCATACGGCCTGACGACTCACGGTCCCGCCGGTATGAATGGAACAGATCTGCCGTGCAGATAGTGCATCTCCGGTCGACCTCGATATTCGCGGCCGGGATCCCAGCCTCAAGCAACTGGAGGCGGTTCTCCTCCTTGAGGTCGATGCAGAACCTTCCCCCGTCCTCCACCTGAACTTCCGGCCTGAAAACCCTGAGAACGTCCTCGCCCACCTCGTAACAACAGGCTCCTGCTGCCGGCCCCACATACGCCACGATATCCTGCATGCGGACGTCGTATGTTTCTCTCAGCAGGGAGCATCCCGCCGCAGCAATGCGTTTCTCGCTTCCCCGCCATCCGGCGTGGATCGCCGCAACAGCACGCCTGCGCGGATCGAACAGCAGCACCGGCACACAATCAGCAACCGAGACAGCGAGTCCCAGACCCGGGACATTCGTCACCAACCCATCGCATAACGGATGTACGCCCGGGATCGTCACGACCTTCACTGTCGCTGAGTGGCACTGTTCCCCGAAGGCCGTCTGCGTTTCCGTGAAGCCGAGAGCTGCCAGGAATCGCCTTCGGTTCTCCCTGACATTCTCAGGAGCATCCCCGACCCTGTAGCTGAGGTTGAGACCGAGGGGTGAGGGTGAGATACCCCCATGGCGGGTGCTCACACCGGCGCGGACAGACGTATAGGCAGAGAATATCCCCGGGGAGATGATCTGAGGCATGCGAAGGGGCTATTGTAGCGGAAAGACGAGCGTGAAGCAAGCTCCAGTGCCGGGCTTGTCCACCGTTATGGAACCGCCGAGGTCCTCCAGGATCCTGCGGGAGATAGCGAGACCCAGGCCCATTCCGTCCGTTTTTGTGGAGAAGTTGGGCTCGAAGATCTTTTCGGCCAGGTCCACCGGGACACCAGGACCGGAATCCTCCACCTTCACGCGGACCTGAGTGCCATGCAGCGAACCTGTGACAGTGATCGTTCCCTCGCCTTCCATCGCCTGGATGCTGTTCCTGAAGAGGTTGACGAACACGCGGCGGACCTCGTCGGCGTCGGCGATGACATGGGCGTGGCCGTCGGGAAGGTCCAGTGAGAACCCGACGCCGGGCACAGAGGAAAACAGGCCCGACGCCTCCCGCACCGAACGAAAGACATCGACCTTCTCGAACTTGCCCTGCGGCAGGCGCGCGAAGTGCGAGAATTCGGAGGCGATGCGCGACAACGCGTCTATCTGCTCGAGGAGGGTCGTACTGACATCCCACAGGGTCTCCTCACGGTTGCGGGCCTTGTCCTTGAACGATTGCAGAAGTTGCTGTACCGACAGCTTCATCGGCGTCAACGGATTCCTGATCTCATGCGCTACCTGCTTCGCCATTTCGCGCCATGCTTCTTCCCGCTCAACCTTTGCCAGCATTTTCCTGTTCTCTTCGAGCTCCTTCACCATATCGTCGAACGCGCGAAGCAGCATACCTATCTCATCATTCCTCGCCTCGGCGAGCGCAGGGACCTTCTCGCCACGGCCCAGAGCACCCGCCGCGTTCGTCAGCGAACGGATCGGCCTGGTAACCCGGTCCGAAAAGAACCATCCGAGAGCGACGACAAGGAGTATCGCGAATGCGTACGCAACGAGAAGATAGGCGTTCCGCTCGGCGAGGTCCGCCTCGATCTCCCCCTGCCGGAAGAGGGTGGGTACGGCGATAATGCCTGCACGGCGCTCATCGACCCGCCAGACAAAGTAGCCCACGGCGTAGGAGACCGGGCCGATGGACTGCCGTTCGATGACCATATCCTCGTTGCGAAGCATCAGGCGCACAAAGACATCCTCGTCCAGCCGTCGTCCGAGGATGCCCGAATCGAAGATCTCGGGCCGGCTGCTCGCCGTCACTCTGAAATCTCTGTAGACCGAGAATTCGATCCCTTCGTCAGCTGCCAGCGAGGCGCAAAAGTCGTTCGAGACGCCCCGTTCGAGATCGGTGTCCGATTGGAAAAGCTCCTGCATGCGAGCGACGAGGTTCTTCCCCGTCTGCTCGAGATTCCGGGCGACCTCCCACTCCGTCCGCTCCTCTGAGAGCTGGTCATTGTAGATGGCGAGCAGCATCAGCGGCGCCGTCGAGACGACCGCGAACACCGTGAACATCTTTGCCCGGAAGGACAAGGCAGAGCGGACCCCATGGCGACGTTCCCTGGCGTACCGGTAGAGCGATGCTGCGAGAAGGAACAGCGCAAAGACCAGCAGTATCTTGGCGATGTGGAACATCCTCCACCGGATATCCTGCTCGGGCACGAACGTTGCGACCAGGCGTCCCGGCCGCGCCGCGTCCTTCGTGTACAGCACATCCCCACGAGCCTTCCCCGCCCGGTCCCACAGCCATAACCGCTGCGATCCCCCAAGGCGCTCCATCACCGAGGGATCGATGCGGTCGCCGGGATGCAGGAACGGGACATCCGAGGTCACGACCGTTGATTCCACGACCTCAGCCTGCAGGAACGGGTCACGCCGGTCTGCAGGAGGGGTTCCGACGGCCCAATAGAGCGGTTGTTCATCAGATGGGGAAAGGATCGTCGCGATGGTCCCGTAGGCACGGTTCTCCCTGTCCCGCACAGTGCTCCAGGCCCCGTAGATCGGCATCTGCCTCCCCAGGCCTGTTGCCTCCACGACATAGATCTGTTCCTCTGCTCCATCGAAGACGGTCCGAAGGATGGCATCCTGCTCGAACGTGCTGAAGCCGATAACGAACCTGTCGACCTCCTTCCCCCCATCATCGAATATCACGATCCCCGAATTGGCCGGCTGCCTGCTCATGACCGATCCGGTCCAGAGATTGAAGGCCGTCCCTTCCCCGTCCCCCGTCGTCGTCCCGGCCAGAAGTCTGATCGTCTCAGGGTCCACGGCGATAGATTCGAGGTCAGACTGCATGAGGAATGTCAGCCATGCGTCGCCGGGGCTCATCCGCTGCTCCACGGTGTGCCGGACCTCTTCCCTTTCTGCAGCGGCTACGTGCCAATCCAGCGTCGGGATCGCTACCCCCACGATGGCCAGCGCCCAGACCATCCGGTGCCGGCCGTCCTGAGGACCTATCCGCTGTTCGAGGAGGATCTGAAGGATCAACACCGTGAGCCCTACGATGGGCACCCACAATGGCAGCACATCGCTCGCATCGACCATACCAAATAGCCATGTGGCGATGAGCACCAGCACAGCGACGCCTCCCCAACGGAGAGATCCCGATCCTTTGGCGATCCGGCCGATCCCTTTCGCAAGTGCTTCAAGAATGAAACGCCAGATGATCAGAAGAGAGATTGAGAGCAACAGGGCGCTCAGGAGAAGAGGAAGGACCTCGACGGACGGCAGCAGAGAGCCTCTATCGTAGATCCGGATCGTCGTATCGAACACGATACTTCGCAGGCTCGCTGCGTAGCCCCGGGAAAGGACAACAAAAAGGAGCAGACCGAACGGTATGAACGCGAGAGAGCCCGCCCATGTTCGGGTGATGATGTCGAGTGCAGGCTGACGGAACGCAGAGCGATGAACCCAGACGACAGACAGCAAGAATGCGGAAGTCGTAAGCAGAAGGTCGAGCGGAGAGCCGACGAGCCCCTTCCCAAATGACGAGGCATAGACAGCAGGATCACCGAGCGTCCCCCATATGGGATCCCTGCTTATGCCGAGCCAGAGCAGGCCGTATCGCAGGACCCACAGCCCGGTGAGCTGCAGGAGGAGCTGCAGCGCCTGACCGACCTTGCGTCCACTCTCCAGCATCCGGAGCAGTCCAACAGCCAGGAGGAGGATCCACATTCCTGATCCGCTGGCCATAGGAGCATGCATCGATGCATCTTCACGATAGGCCACGAATCCCATCACACTGCCGTCGATCCCGTGAACTTCGACCGCACCAGATCCTGTCGGAATGGACTCACCGACGGGGAGAATGTCCAGTCGTGCACGAATGGCACCGTCTTCTTTCCCCAACCATAGCGACGGGATCACCGATCTGACGATACGGTTCCCGGAACTCAGCGGGACAATGACCCGAACGAATCCTCCGTTGCCGGCTAAGGAGGCGACGGTCGTCAGAACCGCATACGGGCCTGCGCGAACGATCCGCGTGGTCGAATCCTGAACGGGTCCCGATTGCTCCTCCCGGCGTGGCTGCCACGACCGTCCCGACCAGGCGAGCACTTCGCCGCGTGCATCGAGCAATTCGACCGATCCGATAGGAGAGCAGCGCAACGAGCGAAGGTCGTAGAACACGGCAGCAACCGAATCGACGTTCGGCGAAACGGACCTCTCGAAAAGGTCAGGGTGTGCCCCTATCGCCGCGGCACATACATACTCTGACCGTACGAGCATCTCCAGGTCGAGCGCTGCATCTCCCGCATGCTCCCGCATCGACCGGTCATCCTGCAGAGCCGCGGTCAGGAGCCAGCCTATCGCACCGATCGCTATGAGAGATGGACCAAGCCAGCCGGCGAGCGAAAGTCCTGCGGATGCTTTCGACACCTCCGATGATGATCGATGGCGACGGTCTTTCATCATCGGGAGTTATGACGATGGGAGGAGGTGAGAGATGAGACTGAGGGTGCCGGACATAGAGGATGGGAGTACGGAGAAGCCGTATCGGTCACTGAGCTGGTCAGTAAATGGAGAAATGTCCGATCGCCCATGCATCCCCATTGCGGACGAGAGAGACATAGAGGTTCATGAGTTGCTCCTGATCGTCCCTGCGGACGAGCAGCTGAGCGGAGAGATACGGGGACGCCAGTGAGTCCTCTTTCTTTTTTATCTCGACGGATATAGCCCCCACCGGACGCAGGAACGCAGCCAGGAGCTGAGCTGCCTGGTCGCGCGAGAACTGACCGGGCTCAATACCGGGCAGCGCCAGATACACCGACCTGTTGAACAGGCGGGCAACGGCGGAGGAGGAGACTTCCGACAGGGCACTTTGGACCAGGTCGAACGCCTCCGAAGCCTTCTTCTGTTGCATTTCAGTCAGGTGGGATGCGGGCGGGACGAGTCTGTTCAGCTCCGATCGCCGTTGTTTCACCTGAGCGCTCGCGCTCATGGCGAAGACCAGGGCGATCATCACATACGCAGGAACTCTCATGTCGTCAAAGTATCGCAAAACGAAGTGAAAGGCAACGCGGACCCGTGTACGCCACGGTGCCCCCATCGAGGGGGGCACCATGTCGATCATGCGGACCTTCATTATTCTGCACTCCCGCTGTCCGACCTCATCAGCGGCGGACGTTTTCTCGGGACCGGCTTCGCTAAACGCAATTCCGTGTTCCCTTCAGCGGTCTGGTAGGCCCAATCGAAGACGATACCTGCATCGCCCACGTTGCTGAGCCGCACCTTCGCATAATGATCATCCCAGGTCCAGATGATGTAGGTGTGTCCCGGAATGGCCTCCGCGGTCCGAGATGGCGCCCACCCTTCGACAGGGGCCCACGAGATGTCGTCGAGCGAGGATGTGAATCCCATATCCTGGATGTCAGTGTCATTCCACACACTGAGAAGGTAGAGCGTGCCGGACCTTTCAAAGAACACATCCGTGAATTCGTCGTTATAGGGGCCGACACTGTACGTCGAGAAATCATACCCGGACAGCAGTGGCTGAGCGGAGACCTCCGTCAGATGGACACCGAATCCCTCGGGACGTGGCGTGTCATAGACAACATCAGTGCTGAGCTCGCTCTCATTGCCTCTGAAATCGAACGCGCTGACGGCATAGTATTTCGTGACACCGTTCAGGGCGCTGTGATCGATAAACTCGTTCTCACTTGTCGATCCCAGCAGCTGATACCGGCCATCGTAATGGTCGCTCTTCCATACATTGTAGCCGTCGATGTCAGGTTCCGTGTTATGCAGCCAGTTCAGCTGTATGGCATTATCGAGTGATAGAGAGGTGATCCCTCGTGGAGAGGCTGGAGGATATGTATCGAGTTCTTCCTCCTCGTGGCATGCGATGAAGAGAACTGCCAGGATCGGAATGAGGATGCGTTTCATGATGACACCTGCATTGTTGGACCACCCGTGAGAGGTCAATCAGTATGCCATTACGAAACAATCGAAATTGGAGATTTTTAGGGGAACAATATCGACATACCCCCTAGGAATGTCTAGTTTTCCAAACAGAGGGGAGGAGATGGAATGGAATGATGGAAGGATGGATGGTATTTGAGCATCGTCCGGAGGTGATGTCGGGGTTGGTTTGATCGACGCCCGGAGTTGATGTCGGGGTTGGTTTGATCGACGCCCGGAGCAGAGCTCCGGGCTTAAGGATCAGTCCTTCAACATTCAGGGTTGGGCGTTGGGAGTTGATGTCGGGGTTGGTTTTACCGACGCCCGGAGTACCCGCCTGCTGAGCGAAGGCCTGCCTGCAGGCATTCAGCAGGCAGGTATTCGTCAGGCAGGTATTCGGCGGGCAGGCGAGGCAGGGAGCTCCGGGCTTAAGGATCAGTCCTTCAACAATCATCATTCAGCGTTGGACTTTCAGAGTTATCCTATTCGAAATGTCCAACCTCCAATGATGAACGACCGGGTCCGGAGTATTACCTCCCTACGAGATACAACTTTCCGTTGCTGAAGGTGCCCATTGCCTTTCCCTTCAGCTTTCGGCCGTGGAAGGGAGAGTTCTTGGACTTGGAACGGAACTTCGCGATATCGACGGTCCATTCCTTCGCGGGATCAAGGAGCGAAAGGTTTGCCTTCTGCCCGGGTTCGACCCTAACCTGCGGCAGGTTCATGACGGCACGCGGGCGGACAGTCAGTTTTTCGATGACCTGATAGAGCGTCAGCACTCCCGATTCGACGAGCTCGGTAACAGAAAGTCCGAAGGCCGTTTCCAGTCCGACGATCCCGAATGGCGCCGCAGTGTATTCGACCTCCTTCTCATCGATGGAATGCGGAGCGTGGTCCGTGGCGATGACGTCGATCGTTCCATCAGCGAGTCCAGCCCGGATGGCTTCGACATCGTCCCTCGTCCGGAGCGGGGGATTCATCTTGGTGTTTGTATCGTACCCGAGGACGGCCTCGTCCGTCAGCGTGAAATGGTGCGGCGCCGCCTCCGAGGTGACGTTGAGGCCTGCCGCCTTGCCCCTGCGGACGATCTCCACAGTAGGACCAGTTGAGATGTGCTGAACGTGATATTTCGCCTTCGGCACATAGCGGAGAAGGATGATGTCCCGTGCGACCATCAGTTCCTCAGCCACGGGCGGCATGCCGGGAAGTCCCGCCTTCGTAGCGACGAAGCCCTCGTTCATGCTTCCTCCCCGCGTCATGCTCTTCTCTTCGGCGTGCTGGATGATCGGGATACCGTACATCGAGGAATACTCGAGCGCCCTTCGCATGATCTCAGCATTGCCGATGGGATCGCCGTCATCGGAGAAGCCGACGACGCCCGCTTTCGCGAGCTCAGCCATCGGTGAGAGCTCCTCCCCCTTCCTCCCTTTCGTCGCTGCAGCGACAGGATAGACCTCTACCATGCCGTCGCACACTCCGGCCCCCCGCTGCCTGACGTACGAGGCAACGGACTCATCATCGATCGCAGGATTCGTGTTCGGCATGCAACAGACTGCCGTGAATCCGCCTTCGCGGGCTGAGAGGCAGCCTGTCTCGATGGTCTCTTTGTGCTCGAATCCGGGCTCACGGAGATGCACATGGATGTCGATCAATCCCGGCGTCACGATCTTCCCCTTGAGGTCGATCATCTCATAGGAACTGTCCGTCCTGACTGCAGTTCCTACCTGTTCGATCACACCGTCGACGATGGTGATATCCATCGACCCGTCGGTCCCTGTGCCGGGCTCAATGAGCCGCCCGCCTTTCAAATGATATTTCATGTTCGTCTTCCTTCCAGTCTCTGCGATGATCAGGATGATGCTGTTCCGAGGAGATACAGGACCGACATGCGGACCGCGACGCCGTTGGTGACCTGCTGCAGGATCACCGAATGTTCACTGTCGGCAAGGTCGGCAGACAGTTCCACGTCCCTGTTGATGGGACCCGGATGCATGATGCTCAGCGGCCGTCCGGCCTTTGCTACCCTGTCACGCGTCAAACCGAAGTAGCGGTGGTATTCCCGCAACGAAGGGAAGAGCCCCGCTGCCTGCCTCTCCAGCTGGATACGGAGGACATTCAGGACGTCGACGTTCGGTATGACATCGTCGATATGATGGAAGACCTCCACACCCATCTTCTCGATCTCACGGGGGATGAGGGTCGTCGGGCCACACACCGAGACCTTTGCACCCATCGTCCTCAGGCCGATGATGTTCGACCTGGCCACCCGGCTATGCGTGATATCACCTACGATGCAGACGCGCAGGCCTTCGAGCTTCCCGAAGCGTTCACGCATGGTCATCATGTCGAGCAAGCCTTGTGTCGGGTGTTCGTGCCGCCCGTCTCCGGCGTTGATAACGTTCGCATCGACCACCCTGCTGAGGAAATGCGGCGCTCCCGCCGAGGCGTGCCTGATGACGACCATATCGATCTTCATGGCCTCGATGTTCCGTGCAGTGTCCTTCAGGGTCTCGCCCTTCGATACGCTGCTTCCGGATTGCGTGAACGAGACCACATCGGCCGAAAGCCGCCGCTCGGCCAGTTCGAACGAGATCCGGGTGCGCGTCGAGCTTTCGAAGAAAAGATTGACGATGGTCTTGCCCTGCAAGGGCGGGACCTTTTTGATGGGCCGGTTGATGACCTCCTTGAAAGAGTCTGCCGTATCGAGGATCAGTGTGAGCTCTTCCTTCGTGAGACCTTCGAGCCCCAGGAGATGCCTGCTCTTCAGTTTCATGCCGCACCTCCTTTGGCCGCGTCGAGGACAAGAACCGCGTCCTCTCCGTCCACTTCGGCGACCATGACCTTTATCTCCTGGTCCGGACCGGTAGGGATGTTCTTTCCGACATAATCCGCCTTGATCGGCAGTTCACGATGTCCGCGGTCGACGAGGACCAGCAGCTGGATCGAGCGAGGCCGTCCGAGGTCCATCAGCGCATTCAGGGCCGAACGGATGGTCCTGCCTGTGAAGAGGACATCGTCGATGAGAATGATCGACTTCCCGACGACGTCAAACAGGATATCGGTGCGCTGCAGCTGGGGCTGATCAAGCCGTCCGCGCAAATCGTCGCGGTACAGCGTGATATCGAGGATCCCGAGCGGTACGTCACGTCCCTCTATCTCGCTTACCTTCTTGAGAATGCGCCGGGCGATGTATTCACCGCGAGTGCGGATACCGACGATCGCCAGGTCCTCGGCACCCTTGTTCTTCTCGACGACTTCGTGCGCCAACCGATTGATGGTCCGCTGAAAGCCGGAGGAGTCGAGAACTTTTGGATCAGACATGGAGAACTCCCTTCGCGGAATTGACGCGATGGACCGAACGTACCGGACCCAACGAGTGCGTCATAAAGGAAGATGATGGAAGCGGGGGGCACGGAGCCTGTGAAAGGCCGGGATCCCCGGGGGCTGGATGCGTCATGAGGGCTCCTTTCCTGTCTCACGGGACAGGATTAAAAGAGAGAGAAGTAAGATGTAAGAGGTGAGATGTGGTAGATCTCACTCTCTGAGAGACAAGGAACGTGCCGCTCTCGCAACAGATTCAACAGGATACATTGCGGAGATCGCTCCCCCGCCATACCTTCCTGGACCGCCTGTCGTCTCTTGTGTCTTGTATCTTGTCTCTTCCGCGGGATAGCGGCTGTGGGCGACATAGGACTTGAACCTATGACCTCACGGATGTGAACCGTGCGCTCTAACCAGCTGAGCTAGTCGCCCAAATACTCTAACAACCGGCGGGCAGGTGTGAGGCGTACGCTCTGAACCAGTCCGTCACGCATTTGCGTGATGAGATCTCGTCCGCGGCGCCTTGCGCCGCGAGACGGACTGAGCTAAGCGCCCGATACCAAGGAAGAACGAAGAACGTCTGACGAACAAGCGGTAATGAAGCTTGTTCATTCAATATACGCAGAAACCGAAAGAGAAAAAAGTTATCGCCAGTGCGCATTATGCGTCAAGTTCTCTGACAATATGGGAGCCGATGGCCAGGGATGCGGTTGCTGCGGGCGATGGGGCGTTGAGCACATGCAGCACACGCCCCCTATGGAGGAAGAAGAAATCGTCAACGAGTTTCCCCTCCCGGTCGCACGCCTGTGCACGGACGCCAGCACCTCCCTTCACAAGGTCGGATCCCTGAATGTCGGGGACAAGCTTTTGAAGGGCCCGGACGAATAAGGGCTTGCTCAACGATCGCCGGAACTCGGCGAAGCCGAACTTCCAGTACGTTCTCGCGAGGGATCGAAATCCGGGCCAGCTCAAAGTGTCCCATGAGTCACGTACTGAGATACTCCCCCAACTGTATCCCTCACGTTTCAAGGCAAGGACGGCATTGGGACCCGCTTCCAGTCCCCCGTCTATCATCCTCGTGAAATGGACACCCAGAAAGGGAAACTGCGGGTCCGGCACGGGATAGATGAGAGCTTTCACGAGGTCCTTTCGGTCCTCCCTTACCTTGAAGTATTCACCCCTGAACGGCACGATGCGAACATCAGGCTTTTCCCCGTCCATTCCCGCGACCCTGTCTGCATGCAGCCCCGCACAGGCGATGACCCGCTCGGTCCGATACTCGTCGCCGCCGGCACGGACGACAACCTCCTTCTCCCGCTGACGGATAGCTGTTACGGCTGTCGATGTCCGGATCTCTCCTCCCCGTTCTCTGATCCGACGGGCGAGGGTCTCGGAGACAACACCATAGTCGATGATCCCCGTCATCGGTACATACAGTGCCCTGAGCCCGTTCGCTGCGGGTTCCCGGCGCCGTAGTTCGCCGGCATCGAGGATGCGACAGCCATCCAGGCCGTTCTGTTTTGCCCGCTCTGCAAGCCCCTCCAGTCGTGGGAGTTCCTCTTCTGATGTTGCCACAATCACCTTTCCACAGATGGAATGCGGAACATCATTGTCCCTGCAGAACTCGACAAGCTGCCTCCCCCCTTCGACTGCGAGGCGTGCCTTGAACGATCCCGGCCTGTAATAGCCCCCCGCATGGATCACGCCGCTGTTGTTCCCCGTCTGATGACGGGCCAGGGCTGATTCTTTTTCGAGAAGGAGAACCTTGTGGGATGGGTGCGATTCGAGATAACGATATGCGGTCGCGAGGCCAACAATGCCACCGCCAACAATGAGGCAGGAGTAGGTCATGGGGATGAAATGTTGTGGGTCATGAAGATACAAGACACAAGATACAGGGAAGATCGAATCAGAAGACGAATTCGAAATAGTTAGGTCTGACTTTTTTCGACCTTCGCGGCAATAGCGCTGAGGATACGGGCAAGCTGATCGGCCTCGTCGACGAGTGTTATCCTCGCCTCATCATCGGTTTCATCACAGGTGATGATCTGAAGCCAGTATTTAGCCTCATTTGCCTCGCGGCGAGCTGTTTTGATCTTCATAATAAAATCCCGCTTGCCCAACGCGTCATTCGCCTCGACATAATTTGCACCTACAGACGTCGAAGACCGAATCAGTTGTCGAACAATATCAATATGGTCGACCGAACGAGAGATGCTTTGTGACAATCGGATGACATCTTTGGAAAAGGCGATCGTGCGGTCAACGAGATCGAATGGCCTGCTCATCTTCTCCCCCTCTTCTGTTCCCCAAATCTATGCTCGGGGTTCCAAATGAACAAGACCTAAATCCTTCCTCAGTATATCTTCCTTCTTCTATCCTCCTTGTCTCTTGCTATCTTGTATCTTAGTGATCTGCGTCGTTTCATTCTCTGCTGTACCAAAGTACTCCCGTATTGCCTCCGTCACCTTCTCACCCACGATATCGATAAGCTGTTCATCAGTCGCGAACTTCACGCCCTGCACTGAGCCAAAGACTTCCAACAGTTCCTTCGCCCGCTTCTTTCCAATCCCGTCGATGAGGTCCAGCTCCGTTTGAAGGATGCGTTTTGAACGAACCGTGCGATGGTAGGTGATCGCGAATCGGTGTGCTTCGTCCCGAAGGCGCTGGAGCAGTTTGAGGGAAGCGGATGTCTTCGGCAGGAGCACGGGTTCAGTCTCTCCGGGGACGAACACCTCTTCGAGCCGCTTGGCAAGCCCGATGATGGGAATGTCCTGCAATCCCAGGTCTTCCAGGATCGTCCGTGCACTCGAAAGCTGCCCTTTCCCGCCGTCGATCACGATGAGATCGGGCCGCACCGATCCCTCGTCCGAAATCCGTTTGTATCTCCTGCCAACGACCTCTCTCATGGACTCAAAATCATCGGGACCCTCGACCGTTCGGATCCTGAACTTGCGGTATTCGCTCTTCTTCGGCTTCCCGTCCACGAAAACGACCATCGACGATACCGGATCGCTCCCCTGGATGTTCGAATTGTCGAAGCACTCGATGCGGCGAGGAGGCTGTGGAAGCCGCAGGTCCTTCTGAAGCATTTGAACGGCATGGGGAACGCCTTCTCCCCGCTTCAGACGCTGGACTTCGAGCTCATCGAGCCAGAACTGCGCATTGTTCCTTACGAGCGCGATCAATTGTGCCTTGTCGCCCGCCTTCGGCACGATGATCTCGACTGGCCTGCCTGTCTTGCCCTCCAGCCAGGCCGATACCGGCGATCCTTCCGGAAGCGGATGAGAGAGCAGAAAGCTCGGGGGAATGTCCTGCTCGTCGCCATACAGGCGCTCCATGAACTGCTCCAGGGCCACATCCTCCCCCACTCCCTCGACCCTGGACATGTACATATGCCTGCTCCCAATGACCTTTCCGTCGCGCACCTTGAATATGACGGCGCAGGCGTCGTCCCCCTTCGCGGCGATCGCGATCACGTCCCGGTCTACCTCTTTGGTATCGACGACCCGCTGCTTCTCTGCATAGACACTGAGCGCCTGGATCCTGTCGCGGATAACGGCCGCTTCTTCAAAGCGCAGCGCTTCGGAAAGCTCCCGCATCTCTTCTTCGAACAGGCCGATCACATCGGAGGTCTTCCCCCTCAGGACCTTCTTCACCCCTTCGATGCCCCGAGCGTAGTGTTCCTGGCTGACGATCCCCTCGCATGGGCCTTCACACTTCCTGATGTGATAGTCGAGACAGACCTTATGTTTCCCCGCTGCCACAGATTCCGGCGTCATGTCGAAATTGCATGAGCGGACCATGAACGCCTTTCGGACTGCACTGAGGGCAAAGCGCATCGTCTTTACGTCGGTGTACGGGCCAAAGTACTTATGCCCGGGATACCGGCGACGGGTGACGAACACCCTTGGATACGGCTCGTTCGTGACGACGATGTAGGGGAAGGATTTGTCGTCCTTCAGGAGGACATTGTAGCGCGGGCGGAACTGCTTGATGAGGTTGGCTTCGAGGATGAGCGCTTCGACCTCCGAAGTGGTCACCGTCACTTCGAGGTCGCGGACCTTGGCCACCATCGCATCGATGCGGCCGTCCGATGCCCGGGATCTTTGAAAGTATTGACGGACTCTGGACCGGAGGTTGGAAGCCTTACCCACATAGAGGACCTTGCCCTCGGCATTCCTGAATTGGTACACACCGGGTTTGGTCGGGAGTGAGGAGAGCTTCTCGTCGAGCGTCAGGTCCTGTGAGGCGGTATGTTGGGGACCCTGAGGGCACACGACATGATCCCTACAGACGCTGTGAGAGTTCTATGAGGACGCCGTTCGTGGATTTTGGGTGCAGGAATGCCACGAGGCAGCCGCCAGCGCCCTTCCTTGGCTCCTTGTCGATGAGCTGAAAGCCGGCCGCATCGAGTCGTGCCAGCTCTGAGCGGATGTCGTCCACATCGAAGGAAATATGGTGGATTCCCTCGCCTCGTTTCTCCAGGAATTTCGCGATAGCGGAATCGGGAGTGGTTGCCTGGAGGAGCTCGATGTGGGCCTCCCCTCCCCCGAACATGGCTGTCAGCACCTTCTGGTCGGGGACCTCTTCGCGGTGTTCGGGTTCCCGGCCCAGGAGAGATGCGAAGAGTTTGACAGAGGCTTCGAGATCGTTCACTGCAATCCCGACGTGAGAGATATGGTTCAGCATGATCAGATCAGCTAATGTTGAGAAATGTGGAACTCCTACGGAGTTCTGTTTCCCCGGAGAATCAGGGCAAGAAATATTCGAC
>CAZHOJ010000002.1:0-25207 GCA_964534125.1 uncultured Ignavibacteriaceae bacterium | reverse complement strand
GATATTGTCCTTCTGATTGCCTTGGTTGACCATGCACGGTCGACCCTTTGTTCATCCCGTCGCTTCGCGACGGCGGATATTGTCCTTCTGATTGCCTTGGTTGACCATGCACGGTCGACCCTTTGTTCATTCCGTCGCTTCGCGACGGCATTTGAGAATTACCTGGCGGAAACCTTTCTTGCCATTCATTCGGTCAATCCAAATGGTCGACCCTTTGGTCATACCGTTGCTTCGCGACGGGATATGAGGAATACCTGGTGCAGACTTTCCTTGCGAATCCCTCGGTCGATCCAGATCATCAGCCCATTATGCAAACCGGGTCGTTTCGCAACGGGACTGCCGGGCGGGAATACACCTCCCCATGCTTCACGCGCCCGTGAACAGGCCTTGTTTCTGAAGTGCGGCAAGGATCCCTCTTCCATTCGTTGCCAGCACACCCAGCAGGACCAGCGTCGCCCCGAATACCAGGTCGGGGCTGATGTGCTCTCCCCGAACTGCAGTGCCTAAGGTCAGCGCCACGATGGGAGTGATAAATGCGGTCAGTGACAGGAAGACGGGATGGACATGTTTCACGAGCCAGAAGTACGTGATGAATGTCGTCACGGTGCCGAAGACTGCAAGATACGCGATAGACCCGATCGCGGTCGCGTCGAACACTGCTCCTTCGAGGGACTCGAACGCAAGGCTCAGGATGAGGAGGAAGGCAGCGCCGAAGATGAGGCCGCCGAGCGTGATGGCGATCGGATGGACGTCCTGGCCCCGTTTTCTGATGGTGATGAGGCCGAAGGCCTGCATGCCCGCGCTGACGACGATGGCAGCCATTCCCCATGGGGAGATCGACCTATCGAACGAGAGCTCCCCCGCGAAGATCATATAGACACCGAAGAACCCAAGCAGGACCCCGAAGATCTTCGTCACATCCAGCCGTTCGTTCTCCAGCCGCAGACGGCCGACGAGGACGATGAACAAGGGATACGTAGCGAACATGATCGATGAGAGTCCGGATGGGATCTGCGACTGGCCCCAATAGATCAGGGCGAACGGGAGGCCATACATGAGGAGCCCGGCCTCCGAAACGAGCTGCCAGTACTGCTTGGTACGCGGGAGCCGCTCTTTCCGGTGATACAGAAGGGCGAACAGGATAGCTATCGACAGAAGGAACCGCAGGACGGCTGCAGTGAACGGGGGAACTGTCTCCAGTCCCTCCTTCATTGCCAGCCAGGTCGAGCCCCAAATGAGACAGATGGAGGCGAAACCGAGAGCCAGACCGAGTGTTGATGGAGACGACATGTGCTGGATGAATCCCTATTGTCTTTGGGGAGCTAGCCGC
Organism: uncultured Ignavibacteriaceae bacterium; assembly: GCA_964534125.1. Classification (GTDB taxonomy): domain Bacteria; phylum Bacteroidota; class Ignavibacteria; order UBA10030; family UBA10030; genus 2-02-FULL-55-14. The sequence continues at coordinate 23,877 of CAZHOJ010000002.1, read as the reverse complement.
AAAGAACCTGCCTGCGAATACCTGCCTGCTGAATACCTGCAGGCAGACACAGAGAACACAGCATCTGAGCAGAAATCACTTTTCAGTCCATCAGATTCAGCACGAGGCCGCTGACCAGCTTCGGGAAGAAGTAGGTCGACTTCTGCGGCATAAGGTGTCCGGCCTTTGCAACCGTACGCACCTCGGATAGCTTTGTGGCGTTCAGGATGAAACTGATCTGCGCCTTCCCGCTCTTCGTCGCATCGACGGCCTCTTCCATCTGCTTGACGTACTCGAGGTTTGTTTTCTTCTCCTGCGCCTCGATGGAAATGCCCAGGATGTCACGAAGGATCCATGTGTGCAGCAGCGTGACGTCCAGTTCCTTGACCTCGGGGGGGAGATCATCCTTCACGATGTCGCTCGCTGAAACGTTCGGCTTCAGCGTCGCAAGATAGATCCTGGGGTCGCCTTTCACGAGGAGCCCGAACGCCCGGGTGGTCGCAGTATCGAGCCCCGTCTGCAGTGCTTTCGGATTGGTCACTTCCCGGACGATGAAGTTCTCCTCGATCTTCGGCATGAACGCAGGTTCGCTGAAATCCGCGAGCGAGTGGACGACACGATGCGTCGGATATATCACAAGTCCATCATCCTCGATGTTGCTGAAGAACATCATCACGTAGTTATACAGTTCCTTACCGGTATGTGCCGGATTCTCTTTCTTCCGGGCCGCCTGATATGCCAGCGCGGTCTCGTACCGATGATGGCCGTCAGCGATAAGGACCTGCTCGTCCTTCATGAACGCCTGGACCTTCCCGACGATGGCGGGGTCGGTGATCGCCCAGACACGGTTCCTGACGTCCTCGTAGGTCACATCGATCGTCGGTTCCCCCTTCGTCGATCCGTTGATGTGTGAATCGACAGTGTGGTCGGCATCCCAGTACAGCGAGAATATCTGGCTGAAATTCGACCGTGTGGCCGTGAACAACTTGAAGCGGTCCTCCCGTGCCTTCGAGAGGGTACGCTCATGAGGAAGAACGACCTTCTTCTCGAACGGCTCAAGGCCGCACAACGCAACGAACCCTTTTCGGGTCACTCGGGCGCCGCCCGTCGTTTCGAAGGTCTGATGCAGTACATAGATGCCCGGCGTGCTGTCGCGCTCGAGTATGCGGGAGGAGAGCCAATCCTTGAGGTGGCCTGCGGCGGAGGCGTATCTGTCCTCTTCCTTCCCGAGAATGAGCCGGACCACATTGTTCGGATGCCGTTCGTAGAGCTTCTGCTGATGCTCGGGCGAAATGACGTCGTATGGCGGTGCAACGACCTCTTCGAGGTTGACCATTTCTTGGTTGTACCGCACTGCTTTGAAGGGCTTAATAATTGGCATTTATCGATCCTGCTACGTTGCTCTGATATTGGAGTATCTCACGTTGATCTATGATTCATGTCGCCGCTCTTTCTTCTGGAAAGAAAGAGCTGCAGAAATGGAGCAAGTTAATGCATGCTTTTTCACCAGATGTTAATTGGGTTGCTACTTTTTCTTTGGAAAGAAAAAGTAGGACAAAAAGAAACCAGGCCCGAAATCCCCGCCTGCCTCACTGACATGAGTTCGGCGGGCAGGGTATCGTTACCACGCTAGACTGCGCAATGGGGCACGCCTCGACCTTCTAATGGACGAATCCGGCGTGCATCAACCGCCTCACCCTTAAAGTGACGATTTGTCTCGTAATGCACGCAAATGCGTGAGGCGCTTATGGCATTGCTATCGTCGTGCCCCTGTAAAACTGACGATTTCGGGTCTTGCGTTCACAACAGAAGAACAAGCGCGTCCAGACAAATCACCGCAGAGAGTCTTTCCGGCTAGCGGATTTTGGTTTACTCGCTTCCTGAGCACTGCGTAGTGAGTACTGACAACTCAGCATAATGTCCTCTTCTTGACTTCAGCCTGAACGACCGTACCCTAGCCTGTTCAGATGGATCTCTTTCTGTCTCCATTTGTCCCGGACCTTCACGAAGAGCTCCAGGAACACCGGCATCCCCAGGAACTCCTCGATCTGCGCACGGGATGCAACGCCCAGTTCCTTGAGCGCCTGGCCGTTCTTCCCTATGACGATCCGTTTCTGTGAGTCCCGCTCCACGATGACATCTGCGGAGATGAACGTCTTGCCTGCGGACCGCTCCTTGAAATCCCGTATCTCGACAGCCGTGGAATACGGGATCTCATCACGGAACTTCAGGAATATCTGCTCCCGGATGAACTCGGCAGCGAAGAATCGTTCCGGATGCTCGCTGATGATATCGTCCGGATAGAACGGTGGCTGCTCCGGCAGGTGGGTCAGAACGACCTTCCGAACCTCATCGATATTCGTCCCTTTCAGCGCCGAAACACCAATGACCGCATCGAATATCCCTTTCGACGCTTCTGCAGCAAGGATCTCGCTCCGCACGCCCTCGCTCAGCAGATCGGTCTTGTTCAGCACATAGACGAACGGCCTGCTCTTCTTCTTTCGCTTGAAGAGCGTCTCCAATCCTTCGGAGATGCGTCCCTGCCTTCCCGCATCTGCGAGAAGAAGCACGACGTCAGCATCAGACACAGCGGCGTCAATGTAAGAGACCATCCGTTCCTGCAGTAGGTATTTCGGCGTGAGCAGTCCCGGCGTATCGAGGAAAATGATCTGGGATCCCTCGTCGGTGGCGATACCGAGGACGCGTTGCCGCGTGGTCTGCGGCTTGTCCGACACGATGGAGAACTTCTGGCCGACCAGAGCGTTGACCAGCGTGGATTTGCCCACGTTGGGTTCACCGACCAGGGCCACATATCCGGAGCGAAAACCGGGACTCAAGAGGAGAAAGAAGAAAGAGGAAAGATGTGAGAAGAGCCGATGAAGAACGAGGCAATCTTACTTTCCGAATTCCGATTTCGGATTTCGGATCTGGTTAGCATTTCGAGATTAGCATTTAGCATTTGCTTTAAATAGCGTCTTCGCCGGATTCCTCGGTGCGAATACGGATAACGTCCTCGACCGGATAGATGAAGATCTTGCCGTCGCCGACCTGGCCGGTCTTCCCGACCTTCACGATGGTATCGACGATGCGGTCGACGAGCGAGTCCTTGGCGATGATCTCGATCTTCATCTTCGGCAGGAAGTCGATCTTATACTCTGAGCCGCGGTAGACCTCAGTGTGTCCCTTCTGGCGGCCGTATCCCTTGACCTCTGTGAGCGTCATCCCTTTGACGCCGATCTCCATGAGGGCCTCACGGACATCATCGAGCTTGAAAGGACGAATTATTGCCTCAATTTTCTTCATAGGAGCACTCAGAAATCGGGATGAACTGCCAATTGACAACTAACAACGTACAAGGACTGCCAAATGTCAAGGGCCAACTGGTCAAGCAGATCATGTCTTCTCGATTGGCAGTTGGCAATCAGTGTCAGTTGTCGATTGCCAATTGGCAGTTCTGCACATTCTATGATTCCCGCCCATGGCAGTTCTTGTATTTCTTTCCGCTTCCGCACGGGCATGGCTCATTGCGTCCTACCTTATCGTCGACCTGGACCGGCTGCTGTTTTCGCGGGGGTCCTTGCGGGCCACGGGGGCCTGCCCCGCCTGCCGTACGTCCCTCATCACCGGCAACCGGCTCCCTGTTCCCTTCAAAGCCGGCACCGAGAGCGGAATCATGCGTCAGCGTCACGTTCGACGGACGCCGCAGGCGCTGGGTCGGGAGCTGTTCCGGCCGTTCAGGATAGAGCTTGAACACCATCGACAGCGTCTCCTGCTCGACGAGGTCCATCAGCTCGATGAACATCCTGAACGCCTCGGTCTTGTATTCGACCAACGGGTCCTTCTGCCCGTATCCCCGCAGGTGGATACCCTCCTTCAGGTCATCCATCTCGCGGAGGTGGTCGCGCCACTTCGAATCGATGACCTGCAACGATACCATCTTCTCGAGCGTCGACATCATGTCCTGCCCGAGCTGCTCTGCCTTCCGATCGTAGAACTTTTCGGCCTCGGTGAAGATCTTACTGCTCAACGTATCTTCGCCGCGCTCGAAGTCCTGTGGTTGGATACCCACATCCACAAGGAACCGCGCCCGCACCTCATCGTTCAGCCCGTCGACATCCCCTTCCGGATGGTAGGTCTGCGCGATCTTCTGTGCGGCATTCTGGAGCATATCGAGGATGTCGTCGTGCAGCCGGTCGCCCAGCAATGCATGCCGGCGGCGTGAGTAAATGACCTCGCGCTGCTGGTTCATGACGTTGTCGTACTCGAGCAAGCGCTTCCGGATACCGAAGTTGTTCTCTTCGACCTTCTTCTGTGCACGCTCGACGGACCGCGTGATCATCGGATGGGAGATGACCTCGCCTTCCTGCAGACCAAGCCGCTCCATGATGCTCGCAACACGGTCGCTGGAGAAGAGGCGCATCAGGTCGTCCTCGAGGGACAGATAGAACTTCGACGAACCCGGATCGCCCTGACGCCCGGCCCGGCCCCGCAGCTGGCGGTCGATACGCCGTGCCTCGTGCCGCTCGGTGCCGAGGATGCACAACCCGCCGATCTCCTTCACTCCCGCCCCCAGCTTGATGTCCGTTCCGCGGCCTGCCATGTTCGTCGATATCGTCACGGCGCCGGGAAGCCCCGCATGCGCGACGATCTCCGCCTCACGCTGATGGTGCTTGGCGTTCAGAACGTTGTGCGGAACACCCTGTCGCTTGAGCATCCGGCTGATCGTTTCGGACACCTCGACGCTCGTCGTTCCGACGAGGATCGGACGCTGCTGCCTCCGCATCTCCTCGATCTCGCCGATGACGGCGTTGTACTTCTCCCGTTTCGTCTTATAGACCTGGTCGTCCTGGTCGTCGCGGACGCAATCGCGATTCGGGGGGATGACGACCACGTCAAGCTTGTAGATGTCGAAGAACTCTGCAGCCTCGGTCTCGGCTGTACCGGTCATGCCGGCGAGCTTCTTGTACATCCTGAAGTAGTTCTGCAGCGTGACCGTGGCGAGCGTCTGGGTGTCACGCTCGACCTTGACCCCCTCCTTCGCCTCGATGGCCTGGTGCAGTCCTTCCGAATACCGCCGGCCGGAGAGCAACCGGCCGGTGAAGGTGTCGACGATCATGATCTTCCCCTCCTGCACGACGTACTCATCGTCCTTCTCGTACAGGCAGTAGGCCTTCAGCAGCTGGTTGATCGTATGGATCCGGTCGCTCCGCTCCGCGAACAGGCGGTTGACCTCATCCTTCTTCTTCTGCCGGTCCTCGTGCGACAGGTCGTGATTCCCCTCGATGAGGCTGAGCTCGGTCGAGATATCGGGGATGATGAACAGTTCCTTGTCGTGCCCGGGGTAGGCGGCGGCGAGGTATTCGCGTCCCTTCTCGGTCAGGTCGATCGTGTGCTGTTTCTCGTCGATGGCAAAGTACAGCTCGTCGTCGATCTCATGCATCCGGGCGGAGGAATCCTGCAGGTATACCTTCTCCGTGCGCTGCATGAGGATCTTGTTCGAAGGCTCTGCGAAGAATTTTAGCAGTTTCTTGTTCTTGGGAAGACCGCGCTGGCCGCGAAGCAGCAGGACGCCAGCATCCTCTTCCTTCCCATCTGCGAGCAGTCTCTCTGCCTCGCCCAGCATCGATGCCACGTAGGTCTGCTGAGCCCTGAAGATCCGCTCAACATGCGGCTTCATCTCGTTGAACTTGTGGTCGTCCGACTCGACCGGACCGCTGATGATGAGCGGCGTCCGGGCTTCGTCGATCAGAACGGAGTCGACCTCGTCGACGATGGCGTAGTTATGCGGCCGCTGTACCATCTCCTCGGCCTGGATGACCATATTGTCACGCAGGTAGTCGAAACCGAACTCGTTGTTGGTCCCGTAGGTGATGTCCTTACCGTATTCATCGCGCCGCTTCGCCGGGGTGAGGTTCTGGAGGATCACGCCGACCGAAAGCCCGTGGAACTCGAAGATGGGCCCCATCCACTGGCTGTCGCGAAGAGCAAGGTAGTCGTTGACCGTCACGAGGTGGACGCCACGGCCGGGCAGGGCATTCAGGTACAATGGAAGGGTGGCGACAAGGGTCTTTCCTTCGCCCGTCGCCATTTCAGAGATCTTGCCCTGATGCAGAACGACGCCACCCATGAGCTGGACGTCGAACGGCACCATGTCCCACACGGTCCTGTTGCCTGCGACGTCAAATTCCCTGCCGACAAGGCGCCGGCATGTGTCCTTGACGACCGCGAATGCCTCGGGAAGGAGCTCGTCGAGGGTATGGGCAATGGTGTCATCGAGCTCTTTGTTCAGTTCGTCGATATCGGCATAGATCTGTTCACGCTCGGCGTAGGGAACGTTCGACTGCTTCAATGCCTCCTTCTTCTCTGCAATTTCCTTATCGATCGGCGCCCTAGCCTCAGCGATCCGGTCCTTGAACTCCAGCGTCTTACCCCGAAGCTCGTCGTCGGAGAGAGCCGCGAAGGACTCAAAATGCTTGTTGATCTCCACCACGATGGGTTCCAGGAGGCGGGCGTCCTTTTCGTGTTTGGAGCCGAATATGTTCTTGAAGAAGGAGAGCATGAAAGAGCCTATTTCAGTCGGAATTTTAAATATAGCCAATAATGGGCTGGGAGAAAAGGGAACGCTGATGACGCAGAAACAATGGATTTTCGCAGATAGATCAAACTGACGGGTAAGCAAGGTGCATGCCCTGCCAGAGGTCAGGCAAAAAGGCATCCATTCGCCACTATCATCCCGGCCGAGCGCAGGGAGAGACGGGATCGCCTTTAAAGGGCTGGACGTCAATTGCCGCCCGACCATGAAGCCAATTTTGCATTCAGTATATCGCTCCTTCCCCCCATTCATGAAATTGCGCTTATTCTTGGGATCACTTCCTGAGGGGGACATCTCATGGTTCAAGTGTATTACGACAAGCTGCCAACCGTCTACATAATGGCCAACTGGTATATCACAATACTGTACACTGGCGTGACCGGCTATCCTCATGTCCGGATCCCGATGCACGTCAAAGGACAAGGCTCGCGCTTTGCGGCACAGTATCGGGCCACTAAACTTCTGTACTATGAGCATCATCCCACCATGATTGAGGCGATCAAAAGGGAGAAGCAGATAAAGCGCTGGCGAAGAGAATGGAAACTGGATCTCATTAGGAGCATGAATCCGGAGATGAAGGATCTTTCAGGGGATTTCAGAGAGTTCTGACATGGGCACATTCCCCAGACGGTGGCTGGCGAGGATCATGAGAGGCGATCCCGGTCTTCGCCTGCCGGCGAAACCGGGATGACGGTTCCAGGCGCATGATCCAGAAGCCATGCACCTACTGACATTTCTGTCATTTTTCCTTACCTATACCCGACCCAGAAACCATCCAGGCAGCCGAACATGAGATCCCTTCAACCATCCATAATCCTCCTTTCCTCCATCCTCTTCTTCTCCGGTTGCGCGACTCTCTTCGGTCCCGGTATCCCGTCGGATCCGCTCGAGCGCCTGACGTATGACATCGACGCAGTGCTGGCGGACTCTGTCTTCCGCTCGACCATTCCAAGCGTGAGGGTTGTCGACCCGAAGAACGGGCAGGTCCTCTATGAGCGGAACAGCAACCTCTATATTCGTCCGGCATCGAACATGAAGATCCTTACTAGCGCAACCGCGCTGTATGTGCTGGGGCCCCGGTATCAGTTCAAGACCTCGCTGGCGTGGGATACCGCCCCGGCCGATCACATCGTCGACGGCAACCTGTACCTGAAAGGATATGGGAATCCGGACCTCACGACATCAGACCTGGATTCGATGGCTGCCCGCTTCGCAGACATGGGCGTGAAGAAGGTCTCAGGGAACATCATCGTAGATGCCGGCTACTTCGACAGCCTGCAGTGGGGAATGGGATGGATGTGGGATGATGAACCAGCCCCCTACCAGGCGTATGTTTCCGCGCTGACGGTGAACAAGAACTGCATCTATGTGACCGCTGCCATCGACACAGTCACAGGACAGGTGGCCGTTACGACAGATCCACAAACGTCGTATGTGACCGTGCGGAACGAGGCCAGCGTTGCCACAGATTCCGTTACCGAGCGGCTTCAGATCAGCAGACCCGCAACCGAGGCTCCGAACACGATCCTTGTGAGCGGACAGATGCGCGAAGGGCGTCGTCCATACGAGGAGCAATTGACCGTGCTTTGGCCTGATCTCTACGCGGGCACGCTGGTGAAAGAGGCGCTCCAGAGAAGAGGGATCGACGTGGCCGGAAAGGTCGTTCCAGGCCGGCTTCCGGACAGCGTCTCTGAGCGCATCTGGCACACCTGGGGCATCGACTCCATGGTCATCAATCTTATGAAGGTCAGCGACAACCTCTCCGCCGAAATGTCGCTCAAGATGGTGGGTGCTGTCGTCTTTGGTCCGCCAGGGAATGTGCGGAACGGCCGTATCGCGGAGAACAGCTTCTTCGGCCGGCTTGGGATGGACACATTGCGGCATCGTGTCGCAGACGGCTCGGGGCTTTCGCATTACAACCTGCTGCGCATCGGGCTGATCACGGACCTGCTCGTCGGCATGTATCACCGGGAGGACATCTTCCCGCTCTTCTACGCAGCCATGCCGATCGGGGGAGTCGACGGAACTCTTGAAGACCGGATGCGGGCGACGAGGGCCGAAGGGAACGTGCATGCCAAGACGGGGACCATCAGCGGCGTCAGCTCGCTGTCGGGGTATGTGACGACGCGCGACGGGGAAATGCTGGTGTTCGGGATGACAATGCAGGACTTTGTGGGCTCATCGGCACCATATCGGTATGCGCAGGATCGGATATGCGAAATATTGGCAAATTTTAGCAGAGCGGGTGTTATAACTGATTCGCGGTGAAGATGACACGGAGGACCACGGAGAAGCACAGAGGGACACGGAGAGAATAGAATTACTTCCTCTGTGGTTCTCAGTGTCGCTCTGTGGCTCTCCGTGTACGTCCCAAATATCATCGTCCATACATCGTCAGTGCGGGAAACGCATGAGATCGTCTTTCACTAACTCTGAATTCGCCCGAATGTTCATCCCGGGCCTCTACTTTGGCCTCATTTCCCTCCTGCTCCTGTGGGCGCTTGTGTATGCCAATCCGGAGGTGCAGCTGACGGGCATACAGGTTCTCCTCCTCTTCTTCTTCCTGTCGTTCACCTCAGGCCTGACGATGTACCTGCGGGAAACACCGAAGAAGCGGCGTGCCTTTGCAGAGAACCAGCCCAGCCAGGTCATCCAACAGATGGCACGGACGATGAAGGGGGTCGAGGCCCTGAGCGACGACGACGCCAGGAGGCTGTATTTCTACTTTTTGAACAACCATATCTCCCCCGTCGCTCATGAGAAGATCTTCTTCTTCGGGGCGGTCTATCACATCGTCGTCCACATCCGTCGCACGACCTTCTGGTTCGCGGTGCTGACGTCCCTTCTGCTGGGCTTCTATGCCACCCAAGGCCTTCCTGTTGCAGAGCTGCATGCTTTGATCATCCTCTCGGTCGCATTGTGGTGCGTGTATGCGCTCAACGTGCAGTACAACAAGGCGGACAGGAACATGCAGGAGAACTACAAGGACCAGATACTGTGGGTGGAATTGAATCGGGAGCTTGTGGAGAAGACGATAAAGGGATGGAAACGGTAGACGACTACGCACTTCGCAGTGGGCACTTCGGAGAAAGCGTGGGGCGGTGGGCAGTAGGCACTTCGCACTGTGGAGAAAGCGGTAGGTCAGTGGGCAGTAGTCACTTCGCACTACGCAGAAAGAATGTGGGTCAACGGTCTTTCGGTGGCCTCACTGATGTCTGGAATCTCTCGGGCTTGTTCATCATCCCATTGAGCATCCTCTGGACTTCGTCATACCTGTCCAGGAAGTCCTTATGCTGCCTTTCGGTAAGATATCCCATGTCTTTCGCCATATCGAGAGAGACCTCAGTTTCACTCGCTTCTGCCGAACTATCGGTGAGCTTCTGGAAGAAGTGATTCGGATACGCCCGTTTGCGCCATGCCTCCGCGATGTTCCTTGGAACAGCCCGGGATGATCTGCGTACCTGAGAAGTGAGATCGAATCTTTCCTCGGGCGGGAAGGATCTTGTCACCTGGAAGATATCAAATGCGAGCTGATAGCTAAGCTGATATACCCTTAGGCGTCTGAATCCTGTGGGCGTCATGATATCACCCCCTCCGGGAAGATCGAACATGCACAACAAGAATACATAAACATACGCAGTCAATGCAAAACCTCAGTATAGCACTGTCTCATTTTCTTTCTCCATACTGCCCAGTGCGAACTGCCAACTCTCCTTCGACATCATCATGAAAACCTGGACCCACCTCACCCTCCCCTGCCCTCCTCGCCATCAGGATCTGCTTATCGCGCATCTTGAGCTTCTCGGGATGACCGGATTTGTGCAATCCGATGACTCCATCGAAATCTATGTCGCATCCAGGGAGTGGACCACTACGCTGCGGAGGTCGGTGCGTACTGCCGCGAAGAAGGTCCTCAGGAAAGATATCCGGCTTCACATTGAGGAGGTCAAGGACCAGAACTGGAACGCCGCCTGGGAGCGCTCGATGCGTGTCATTCATGCCACGGACCGGATCATCGTGAAACCGAGCTGGAAGAAGCTGAGGGGAAAGACCAAAGACCAAAGATCAAAGATAGTGATCACTATAGATCCAAAGATGTCGTTCGGGACGGGGCATCATGAGACCACAAGGATATGTCTGAAGCTGCTGGAAGACTATCTGCAGAAAGGTTCCCGGGTGCTCGATTTCGGGACCGGAAGCGGGGTACTTGCTATCGCGGCGGCCAAGCTGGGGGCCAAGAGCGTGGATGCGGTGGATAACGACCCGTGGGCGGTGGAGAATGCGCTCGAGAACGTGCAGATGAACAAGGATAGAGGATGGAGGATGAAGGATGGAGTGAGGGGATCTGGAGCAGTAAGAAGCAAGGGGAAATTGGCGAGTAGAAGTAGGATCAAGGTAGTAAAGGGCTCGGTGAGGTCGATCCCGGGGAAGAGATACGATCTCGTGGTGGCGAACATCGATTATCCGACGATCAAACGCACGCTAAAAACCCTTCTCCGCAAGACCAGGAAGAAGGGATTTGTGATACTGTCCGGCCTCTTGCTGACCGACCTTCTGCCCTTGCTCGAGCTTCTTCTCGGCCTCCCGATAGAACCTGTGATGCTGGAAAGCGAAGGAGATTGGATTGGGTTGGCATTACGGAGAGTATGAACTTTTTCGTACGAGCAAGGAGCATAGTTCTCTGACACGGAGAGCCACAGGGCCGTTCTCGCTCCGCTCGAACTGCCACGGAGAACCACAGAGATGGGAAAATACTCTCCGTGGTCCTCCGTGTTGCTCGGTGGTTCTCCGTGTTTGATTTCCCTCATACCTCAAGAGTATCATGCGCATAGCATCCATCGACATAGGAACAAACACCGTCCTCATGCTCATCGCGGATGTCTCCCCCACCCGTGAGCTGACCGTCGTCCGGGATGAGCACGCTATCGTTCGCCTCGGCAAGAGCGTCGATGGCACCCGGCGGATATCTGCGGACGGGCTCGAGAGGCTGGTGAACCAGCTGCTACAGTACGTCCACATCGCGCAAAAAGAGGGATGCGGGAGGATCGTTGCGACCGGCACCAGCGCACTTCGGGATGCGGTCAATCGCGAGGAAGTGCTCCTTGCCGTGACTGCCGTAACTGGTCTTGAGATCAGGATCCTCTCAGGCGACCAGGAAGCTGACCTGACCTTCAAGGGGGCTGTTTCCGGACTACGGCATGCACAGAAGTCGGGCGAGATCGTGGTCCTTGATATCGGCGGCGGCAGCACCGAGATCGTCAAGGGAACGAGAAGGAAGGTGATCTACAAGCGGAGTGTGGACGTAGGAGCTGTGAGGCTGACAGAAAGGTATTGGGAGATATACCCTGCACAACCAGAAGCGATTGTCGATTGTCGATCGTCGATCGGCGATTCTCTTGGGGGGATAGACCTCAGGACTGGTCGGGCGACCTGGGTAGGCGTCGCGGGGACAGTGACGACGTGTGCAGCGATAGTGCAGAAGCTAACGCCATTCGATGCTGAGAAGATCAATGGATCTGGATTGAGGATCGAAGATGTGGAAGGGATCTGGGAGAAACTATCGGTGATGAGTCTGGAGGAATTGCAGGCGCATCCGCAGATTCATCCCGACCGGGCTGACATCATCATGGCGGGAGTGGCCATACTGAGGGAAGTGATGAAGAGATGGAGAGTAGAGGAAATTGTTGTTAGTACGAGAGGGTTGAGATATGGCGCAGCGCTGGGGGAAATTGGCAATTAGCAAGAGGTGAGAGGATGTGAATGGTTGTCAATGCGGAGTCGGCAGAGGCGGTGATATATTGAGTTGACTTCTCACTATTGCTTCTTGCCCTTCTGAGTCACAAGTTGCGGCCTCAGTAGGAGGGGGACACTATGCCAACAACGATAAAGCCGCATAAGAAACTCACTCTTTGGAATAAGGCGATCGATCTGGTATCACGAATCTATCAGCTCACAAAAGAGTTTCCCAGGGAAGAAGAATTCGGCTTAAAGTCTCAGATGCGAAGGGCCGCGGTATCCGTTCCGTCAAATATCGCAGAGGGCCTTTCCCGCACTTCCATCAAGGAAAAGCTCAACTTTCTCAGCGTCGCGAGAGGTTCCCTGAGCGAATTGGATGCTCAGATCGAGATCTGTCAGAGGTTGGGAATGCTGGGGAAGAATGAATGTGATAATCTACTTGATGCGATGGATGAATCTGGTCGTCTGCTCGGCGGACTTATTAGGAAGTTGAGAAAGGACATCAGCACCTGATCTCTTCGCACAGACCACCCACCACATCCACTCGCTTCTTGCTTCTTACCACTTGCTTCTAGCAGTCTGCACAACCGCCTTTAGTGCACCAGCCACGTACTCTACCTCATCCTCAGTATTAGATCGTCCAAACGAAAATCGCACAGTAGCTCTCGCCGTCTTCTCGTCCCTCCCCATCGCGGTGAGCACGTGTGAGGGCTGAAGTGTGCCGGACGTACATGCGGAGCCGCTTGTGACGGCAATGCCTTTCAGGTCCAGACCCATGATGAGCGCTTCGCCGTCGAGGCCATAGACATCCCAGGGAAAGGAAATACTCAGAATGTGCGGAAGCCTTTCTGTCGGGTGTCCATTCACCAGCACATCCGGAAACACGTCCTGGACCTTGTTCCTGAGCATCTCCCTCAGCTCATCCTGTCTCCTGGCATCCTCGTGTTGTCGTTCCATTGCGATCGTCACTGCTTTGGCGAATCCGACTGCGAGGGGTACGTTCTCCGTTCCCGCCCTGCGGTTCTGTTCCTGAGCCCCCCCGACGATCATCGGCTCAACATGCGTACCCTTGCGGATAACGAGAGCGCCGATCCCCTTCGGGCCGTAGAGCTTATGGGCGGTGATGGAGACGAGGTCTATCGGGAGATCCTGGAGATCAAAGGGGATCTTGCCGAATGACTGGACGGCGTCAGTGTGGAAAACAGCGCCGGACTCTTTGGCTAACCGGGAGGCTGAAACAACATCCTGGAGGGTCCCAATCTCATTGTTGGCATGCATTATGGAAACCAAAGCCAGACCATGGGAATTGGAATGTTGGAATGATGGAATGCGTACGCTACCGTATTCATCTACTTGCAGCAGCTCCAGGCTCGCCCCCATCTCTTCTGCCTTTTCTGCGGATTCCAGGATCGCGTGGTGTTCTATAGCACTGACAGCCAATCCCTTCTTCCCCTTCGGTATGGCTGCCTTCATCACCCCAAGGATGGCATTGTTGTCGGCCTCCGTGCCCCCTGAGGTGAAGAACAGCTCATCGTGCTTCACGCCGAGCGCATTTGCGATGGTCTCGCGGCTCTGCTCAAGGAGGTTTCGGGCCTTGCGGCCGAAGGAATGGACGGAAGAGGCGTTGCCATGGACTTCCCTGAAGACGGGCTGCATGGCAGCCAGGACTTCAGGGTCGACCGGGGTGGTGGCGGAGTGATCCAGGTATATCGGATGCATGACTGGGAATATCTGGAAAAAGTATGCAGTAAGCAGTAGGCAGGAGATGGCAGGCGGAGGACTGGGTGGGAACTCGGGGAGAGTAGGCAGTATGCACTAGGCACGAAACTGCAGACATATGGCTATTGAAGGAATTTCTCGGGCTTGTCCATCATTCCATGAAGCATTGCACCAATCTCATCGTAGGCAGATTGGAAATACTCGTGTCGATCAGCTGGGAGATACTTGTGATGAAGGCAGAAATCCAGCCAAACGGTCGTTTCTGCCTGCTCAGCGGAACAATCGGAAAGCTTGCTAATGAAGGCTTTGGGGTATCGCCGTTTCTTCCATGCTTCCGCAATATTCACAACGATCGACCTGGAGGATCTTCGCAACTGATCCGTGAGCGAATACTGCTCTTGGCGAGGAAAATCCCGGGATTCATCGAAGATCTCAAGGGCTAGTCTGAAGGCTTTCTGATAAACGAGGAGATCTCTGTACCCCCTGTAGTCCCGGCGCTTCGACATCGGTCACCCCCCCTGCAATGTTGACGAAGGTAACCTCGCAATAATCCTCCTCCCCATCAAGACCCTCAGTATAGCCCCCGCTCTTCGCCTGCCTGTACCTGCTTACTGCCTACTGCTTACTTCCTCCCGAATTCCGCCCTGGCCCCCAGTTCTTCCTCGACCAGCCTATGAATCAAGGCCTTCCCCTTCGTCTGCGCTTCCCATCCGAGTAGCTTCCTCGCCCGCTCGGGATTTCCCTTGCTGAATGTGATGTCTGATGGACGGATGAGGCTCTTATCCTCAACAACATACTCTTCGCTCTTGAGTCCGACGGCAGCGAAGGCCTCGTCCACGAACTCCCTCAGGGACATCGCCTCGCCCGTGCAAACGGCGATATCGTGCGGTTCGTCCTGCTGAAGGATCCGATGCATCGCATCGACGAACTCCGGAGCCCATCCCCAGTCCCTGGAGATCTCCAGATTTCCGAGATGCAGGTCCTTCCGCAGTCCTTTTGAAATGTCCACGGCCGCTTCGACGATCTTTCGTGTGACAAACCGGCGGGGACGCAACGGAGATTCGTGATTGAAGAGAATGCCAGATGTGGCAAAGAGGTTGTATGCTTCCCTGTAATTCGCCACGGCCCAGTGAGCGGCTGCTTTGGCGACAGCATACGGGCTGCGGGGACGGAACTCGTGACTTTCATCTGCTCCCTCGGGAGGCGTCTCACCAAAGCACTCAGACGAAGATGCGCTGTACAATTTTGCCTCAGGTGCATAAAGGCGCATCACCTCCAGCAGGTTCATCGTTCCGGTGAGGATACTCTGCATCGTCTCGATGGGCTGTTCAAAGGAAAGCCCTACCGAGGATTGCCCGCTCAGATTGTATATCTCCGAAGGTTTGACGTCAAAGATGATCTTCAGCACGCTCCGGAAATCGATGAGAGACATGGAGACGATCGGGACCTTCTCTTCGATCCCGAGGGCTGCAAGCCTCGAGCGGTTGCTCATATCAGCATCCCGGGACGCTCCGACAACATCATAGCCCTTTTCGAGCAGGAGGTTCGCCAGGTATGCGCCGTCCTGGCCTGTGATGCCTATGACAAGTGCCTTTTTCATGCCGGCCTGTTCTTTTTGTACCAGTCTATCGTTGCGCGGATACCATCACGCAGGCTTACTTTTGGCTTCCAGCCAAGCGCGGTCAGCTTCGATACGTCGAGGAGCTTCCTCGGTGTCCCGTCCGGCTTCGAGCTGTCGAACACCAGTTCCCCTGTATATCCAACCTCCTCACGGATCATTTCTGCCAATTCCTTTATGGAGATATCCTTCCCTGTTCCGATGTTGACGATCTCCGGGCTGTCATAGTTCCGCATGAGAAAGACGCAGGCGTCGGCCATATCGTCCACATACAGGAATTCCCGTTTCGGCGAGCCGGTCCCCCAGATCGTCACATTCGGGGCGTTGGATCCGGCGGCTTCGATGAACTTCCGAATGAGAGCAGGAAGAACGTGGGAGTTCTGCAGGTCGAAATTATCCCCGGGACCATAGAGATTGGTGGGCATCACAGAGATGAAGTTCGCGCCGTACTGCTTCCGGTACATCTGGGCCATCTTGATGCCTGCTATCTTGGCGATGGCATACGCCTCGTTCGTGGGCTCCAGGATACCCGTCAGAAGCGCATCCTCCTTCATCGGCTGAGGGGCGAACTTGGGATAGATGCAGGAGCTGCCAAGGAAGCAGAGTTTCTTCACGCCGGCCAGATGAGCGCCGTGGATGACGTTGTTCTGTATCTGGAGGTTCTGATAGATGAAATCCGCCGAATAGACGTTGTTCGCCTGGATACCGCCGACCTTTGCGGCTGCAAGGAAGAGGTATTCAGGTTTCTCCCTCTCAAGAAATGCCACGACCTTATGATGGTCAAGCAGGTCCAGTTCTTTTCTGTCGGCAGTAAGGATATTCGAAAATCCCTGGGCCTTCAGCGCTCTGACGATCGCTGATCCGACAAGTCCTCTATGACCAGCTACAAATATCTTTGCTCCTTGCTCCATGCTCACTGCTCTACACTTTCCCAGATTTCACCAGATCGAAATCCGCTTTCGCCATGAGTTCCACGAGTTCCTTGAACGTTGTCTTCGGCTCCCAATCCAGAAGCTTCTTCGCCTTCGCCGGATCGCCGATAAGGAGATCGACCTCGGCAGGTCTGAAGTACACGGGATCGATGCCAACCACCTGTCTTCCATCCTTCTTGAGAAATCCCTTTTCCTCGATCCCGCTCCCCTTCCATTGTATCTCCATGCCGAGAGCCGCAAATGCCTCTTCGGTGAACTCTCTCACCGAGTGGGTTTCCCCGGTGGCGAGGACGAAATCCTCAGGGGACTTGAGCTGCAGCATCTTCCACATTCCCTCGCAGTATTCCGGAGCATAGCCCCAGTCCCGTTTCGCGTCCAGGTTCCCTAGTCGCAGCACTTCGTTCGAGCCGTTCTTGATGCGAGCGGCGGCCAGGGTGACCTTGCGCGTGACGAACGTGGCGCCCCGACGCGGAGACTCATGATTGAAGAGAATTCCGTTCGCGGCATGCAGGCCATACGATTCGCGGTAGTTCTTGACGATCCAGAAGCCATAGAGCTTGGCGACCCCGTATGGACTGCGGGGATAGAATGGCGTTTTCTCCGTCTGAGGAATCTCCTGCACCTTGCCATACAGCTCGCTCGTCGATGCCTGATAGAACCTGGTCTTCACTCCCGTTTCCCGAATGGCGTCGAGGAATCTAAGTGTTCCCATCGCATCTACTTCGGCGGTGTACTCAGGGATCTCGAACGAGACTTTCACATGGCTCTGCGCGGCCAGATTATAGATCTCTTCGGGCTTGATCTTCTCCAACAACCGATTCAGGCTGCTGGTATCCGTGACATCGCCGTAGTGGAGGAACAGCCTTTTGTCATGCACAGCAGGATCGTTAAAAAGATGGTCGATCCTGCCTGTATTGAACGAGCTGCTCCGGCGGACGATGCCGTGGACCTCATAGCCCTTTTCCAGCAGGATTTCCGCCAAATATGAGCCGTCCTGACCCGTGATGCCGGTGATGAGTGCCTTTTTCATGGAGATGTGCCGATGACGTTGGGATGAGTGATGATATTGAGATGAGGAATATAGGGATTTTTGAGGAAATGACGCACTTGGAGGAGTAATTGGAAAGAGGCAATTGGCAATTGGATTGAGGCGAGGGGAGAGAAGCGAGTAGGAAAAGGCGTAGGCCAGGAGGGGATAACCCGGAAGGCAGCTATCATCCCCTGCCCTCGTCATTGCGAGGCGACGCAGCGTTTTGGACACAGAATCATGCCCGAAGCCGCTGCGTTGCCGAAGCAATCCGCTATCCGTGACCTACCTGAGGACAACCCATGGCATCGTGCGAATGAGGATCTATCCTGGCCTCCACAGCTCCACGTCACCCCCGCCTGCCAGACGGCAGTCGGGCAGGCCTGCATGCAACTAGCAGGGGTCGCCTAACACGGCGTTGGCAACTGTGAATCAGAAAATGGCGATCCCCCGCCAGAAAGACGGCGGGCAGGCCGCTTACAGCATGCGGGGATGACAATAGGTCTGGCAGGCGATTCCCCGCCAGACAGCCGGCGCCCGCCCCCGTCCGACCATGCCGTCCGGGCGGGCGAACGCCACAGGCGGGCGGGGGCAGGCCGCTTACAGCATGCGGGCCTGCCTGCCGAGGCACGCAGGCAGGGATGACGCAGGTCTGGCATGGCTGCTGACAAGATATCATTCTGTGTAGAACCCATCTCAAAATCATTTCTCGCCTGCCTGACGAACACCTGCAGGCAGGCAACGACCGCAACGGTAGAAAAAAGGGGTCGCAACGTGGGACCCTTACATTATATTAAGTCTTGCGTTGCGGACGTTGCCTACTTTGCGAGCTTTGCGAGAAACTATCCTGTGGAGGGGCATTTTTGAGATAGCTTCTAGTGCTAAGTGAGGGCTGACTACTGCACCTCAGAACCTCCGTCGCCTCTCCTGCATATCCCTGAGCATTCCCCTGACCTCCTGATTAAACCGCCTCTCAAAAACCACATATTGTGCAATCTGCCGCTTGGTCAGGATGTCCTCGAGCCCCCGCAGGAATGACTCTCTCTCCTGGATGATCTCTTTCTCCATTGCGATGGTCTGGTCGATGAACCTGCCGTAGTCCACGTCATCTCCGTCCTTCATGTTCTCGTACAGCTCATCGATGCCCTTCGAGCGTTTCTCGACGATGTCGCGGACGGCGTCCTGATGCTCGCCGTAGCGGGAGAAGAAGCGGACGGAGGTCTCTTCGTCGAGCCTGAGGAACTCCATGAGGCGGAGCTTCTTGAGCTGCTCGAGACGTTCTTGCGGAGGTCTGGTTTGAGTCTGGGCAACCGCGAAGAGCGAAAGGCAAAGAGCGAAAAGTGCAAGGCAGCGATTCATGATGATATCCTTAGTAAGGTCTCGACATAGTCAGACTGAGAAGCGAGATGGAAGTAGAGAGTAGTAAGACTCCTCGGTATATCACAGCACGATTCTTTTCTGGAGTGCTTGTATGATCGATTCAATCTCGTCATCCGATAGAATCGATGTGTGCGTGCCTACGTCTATAGGACTGATGTCCGCAATTCCTGCGGGAAGGTCCGAAATGGAGATCACATCCTGAAGAAAGTAGTCTTCCTGGATCGCCAGTCCGTTCTCAGAGAGCCATGGATAGCTGGACTCCGATAAATACTCCATCGCGGACGACCAGGTCATAGCATCAGCCGGTGCCCCTGCTTCCGGGGAGACTGACACGAGGACGAGAATGACGCCGACACTGGCTGCCAGAGGAGCGACGAGACGAGTAAGAGACTCGCCAAGCGACAACCCTCGGAGAGAGGAACGACGGTCGAGACGTGACCTGACCCGGGGCAAAAGTGAAGAGAAGTAGGCACTTGGCACTTCGGACTGGGGAGAAACGCCAGAGTACGCACTTCGGACTTCGGACTTCGGAGAAAGAGTACTGCTCTCGGGCTTTCTCCGTAGTGCGAAGTCACTACTGCCTACTCCCCCATGTTCCTTCAGTGCTCCAAGCGCGAAGCGCAGAGACTCCAGCTCGGACCGGCATTGCGGGCAGGAGTCCACATGAAGCTGAAGTTCATGGGCCTCTGCAGCCGGGAGGGTGCCTTCGGCAAGGTCCAGGAGTGTATCGGGATGTTTTGTCATAGGATTAGAAGCGTACTCACGCAGAGACGGGGAGACGCAGAGGAATATGAATATTCATTCCTGCATTTATCCTCTCTGTCTCTGCGTCCCCGCCTGACCAGCGGGCAGGTCTGCGTGCATATCTTTAATGAACGCCCCCACCTTCTTCAAAGCATGGAAATAATTCGCCTTCAGTCCACCTACGCTCGTCTTCAGTATCTTCGACATCTCCTCGTAGGACAGCTCCTCGTAGTATCGCAGCACGAACGTCGCCTTCTGTTTTTCCGGAAGAGTCTCGATGGCCTTCTGGATCATGGCGCGAGTCTCATTCGATTCCGCGATCCGGTCGGGTTCTTTCTCTTCCGACTCCCCGAGTCCGGCTACATCTTCCAGCCTGAAGAACTCTCTGACCTTTCGCTTCCTGACGGCGTTCAGGGAGAGGTTCACCGTGATGCGGTAGATCCAGGTGTAGAACGACGAATCACCGCGGAAGTCTGCGAGGCTTTCGTATGCCTTGATGAACACATCCTGAACGACATCGTCTGCGGCGTCGTGGTCCTCGACGAACCTTCGGGCGAGCCAGTAGACGCGTTCCTGATATCGTCGTACGAGCTCATTGAAGGCCTGCTCGTTTCCCTGACGGAAGGCGGCGATGAGGTCCTGATCTGTGGTCCCGGGACTGCCCATTCAAAGAGGTTTCGCGCAACGACCGCAACGGTGAGCAACGGACGCAACGATAGTTGGAGGATGATGGATGTGAAATCTCGGGACCTGGGTCATTCCGTTCAGGGCAGTTGGTTAGACAATATACTTAGGAGGAGGGTTTAGTGGGGAATTGAGGAGGCGGGGCTATTCTGTGGTAAATCAAGGAGTTACGGCGGGAAGACTAGGCAGTATGCACTAGGCACGAGAAGGCAGGCGGAGGGCTGGGAGGAAGCTCTGGGAGAATAAGCAGCCCCTCGACGGTTCGACCCCTCGACTTCGCTCGGGGCTCACCGCTCGGGGCCCCGAGCGAGCGAAGTGAGTCGAGGGGTAGGCAGGAAAAGGCAGGCGATTCGGCAGGCGGAGAACAGGAGCTCGTGCGGTCTAGGAAGCCCAGAGAAAACTGAAAAAGGAACCTGCCCACAAACGTCATCCCCGCCTGCAGGCATTCGGCGGGCAGGCTGAAACGCCCGCAAGGCCGGATTCAGGATCCATACATAGGCCTGCCGGGTGGGTATGTCACGGCCCGGAGGAGACTGCCCCCGCCAAAACCATAGGGTCTGGCGGGCAGGCGCCGAAGGCAGGCCGCAGGCGGGACCTCTGGGCCAATGGGCCTCCCCGGAGTGTTCTACGAGACCCCGTAGGGGTCTCAGGTTTCTAACAAAACCCATAAAAAGCGAAGAAGCACCCCAGCGGGGTGCCACGTGTACCATGCAAACGTGCGGAGTATCCCCGCGCTCCCCTACTGCACCCCCAGCTTTTCTCTGAAGTACGTCATCGTCCGCTTCAAGCCATCCTTTCGATCCACCTTCGGGGACCAGCCAAGCAGTTCCTTAGCCTTTGTGATGTCTGGTTGGCGAACCTTTGGATCGTTTGATTGGCGACATTTATTCTTCCCGTCCGGCGACAATTAAAATTCCCGATTTGTAGCCGGATTTGCGGTACACTGACGTCCTTCTGATGCCAGTAACGAAGGAGGAGTCAAGGATGATCAGTGACCGGCAAGCCAGGAAGGTCATTACACTGATGCAAACAGAACGCACCCAAGCCATCGCAGCCGCCAAGGCCGGGATGGACGAGAAAACAGCTCGAAAATGGGCCCTGCTGGGGAAGCTGCCGAGTGAAGTCAAAATCTCTCACACGTGGCGAACGCGGACGGATCCCTTCGCCCAGATATGGGAAGAGATCAAGCCGATGTTCGCCCTGAACCCAGGCTTGGAAGCCAAGACGGTGTTTGAATACCTCCAACGCCAGAAGCCTGGGGCGTACGCCGACGGGCAGTTGCGCACGCTGCAACGCCGGGTCAAACGCTGGCGAGCGCTGGAAGGTCCGGGACGACAGATCTTCTTTCCACAGTTGCATAAACCGGGAGAGCTGTCGCAATCCGACTTCACCTCCATGCGGGAGCTGGGCGTCACGATCGCTGGCAGTAGCTTTGAGCATCTCCTCTACCATTTTGTGCTTCCGTATTCGAACTGGGAGAGTGGCACGATCTGCTTCTCCGAGAGCTTCGAGAGTCTCAGTGAAGGGCTGCAGAACGCCCTCTGGGAGCTCGGAGGCGTTCCGCTGGCTCACCAGACGGATCGACTCACGGCTGCCGTTCACAAATTGCCCAACGTTCACGAGTTCACGGCTCGCTACGAGGCTCTCCTGCGCTATTACGGCCTCGAGGGCCGAAAAACCAATCGTGAGAGTCCCCATGAGAACGGTGACGTCGAGCAGCGTCATTACCGTTTGAAGCGTGTGGTGGATCAGGAGCTGATGCTGCGCGGTAGCCGGGACTTTGGCAGCCGCCAGGAGTATGCCGAGTTCCTCCGGCACCTTTTCAGCCGGTTGAACGCCGGAAGGAGCAAGCGTCTGGAGGAGGAGCGGCTCACCTTCGGCCCCCTTCCCTCGGCACGCCTGGAAGCCGTCAAACGCGAACGGGTCCGGGTCTCCCTTGCGAGCACCATCCGCGTGAACCACAATACTTATTCGGTCAACAGTCGCTTGATCGGCCAGCAGGTCGAGGTCCGATTGCATAGCGAGCATCTGGAGGTGGACTACGGCTCCCAGCGTGTTGAGACCATGCCACGACTGCGCGGGGAAAAGCGTCATCACATCCAATACCGGCATATCATTGACTGGCTCATCAAAAAGCCGGGTGCCTTTGCCAACTACCGCTACCGGGAGGACCTCTTTCCCACGCATCGCTTCCGTATGGCCTATGATCAGCTCAAAGAACAGTGCACACAGGAGCGCTCAGCAGTCAAGATCTATCTGGCAATCCTCCAGATGGCTGCCCAGATCGGCGAAGGGGCTGTCGACCGTGCCCTGGAGCGCCTGCTGGGACGGGCAGCGTGTCTGAGTCCTGAGAGCCTGTCGCAGGAAATCACCGGCGAAGATGAGGCCCACGACGCACGAAGTCGTGATGCGCTCATCCTCCCCGTAGATCTATCCATCTATGATCGACTGCTTGCCTCGGGTGAACAGGAGATGGTCTGCGTATGACCACAGCCACCAGTATCGCCACAGACTCGCTTCAGAATCGTCTCCGGACACTCTTGACGCAGCTCCATCTGCCGACTGTCAAGGAGGTCTTCGATCAGGCTGCCCGTATGGCCGAGGCCGAGCACTTGAGTTTCGAGCAGTACTTACTCCATGTCGTTGAACGGGAATCTGAGGTGCGCCGCACTAACCGGGTTGGCCGTCTCCTGCGTGAATCGGGTCTTCCGATGGAGAAAACCATGCAGGTCTTCAATCGCCAGCGGCTTCCGCGCGCACAGAACGCACAAGTCACCGGGCTTCTGGAAGGGTCGTTCCTTGACCGCAAGGAAAACGTCCTCGTCTTTGGCCGCTCAGGCAGCGGAAAGACCCACCTGTTGTGTGCCATCGCCCATGAGCTCATCCAGAACCAGCAGCGACGCATCCGTTTTACGACCTGTAGTCTCCTGGTCCAGGAGCTCCTGCTGGCAAAGCGTGACCTGAAGCTTGCCCGATATCTCAAGCGCCTCGGTCGATATGATGCCATCATCATCGACGAGTTAGGCTACATCCAGCAAAGTCGTGATGAGATGGAGGTGCTCTTCACCTTGTTGGCTGATCGGTATGAGCAGGGGAGCGTTCTGCTCACAAGCAATCTGCCCTTCTCCAAGTGGACCGAGGTCTTCAAGGATCCGACCACCACCGCTGCGGCCATCGACCGACTTGTTCACCACAGCATTATCATCGAGCTCAATCTCGAGAGCTACCGTCTCGAGCAATCCGAACAACACCGTAGGCCTTCAGCCGACCAGACCATTGTCAAAGAACCAAGAAACGAGCCCAAAACAACCCACAAAACCAACAAAACCCTCACATCGAGGGCCAAAACCCATCGGGAAAAATAATTGTCGCTGAACGGGAATTATAGTTGTCGTTGATCAGACAAGATCTCTTTAGGCTCATCGTCTATCGCTTTCGGTTATCTTCATTAAGACACATCTGGTGG
>CAZHOJ010000001.1:851055-904427 GCA_964534125.1 uncultured Ignavibacteriaceae bacterium | reverse complement strand
TGACCGATGCGGACTCGATGGAGGCCCTTCTCGAGGAGCCGTACATCCTGATCCACGACAAGAAGATCAGCGCAATGAAGGACCTGCTCCCGATCCTGGAGAAGGTCGCTCAGGCCGGCCGTCCGGCTCTCATCATTGCCGAAGAGGTCGAGGGTGAGGCGCTGGCAACTCTCGTCGTCAACAAGATCCGCGGCACGCTGCGCGTCTGCGCTGTGAAGGCCCCTGGATTCGGAGACCGCCGCAAGGCCATGCTCGAGGACATCGCGATCCTCACCGGCGGCACGGTCATTTCCGAGGAGAAGGGCTTCAAGCTGGAGAACGCCACGCTGTCATACCTCGGCACTGCAAAGACCATCCGTATCGACAAGGACAACACGACCATCGTCGAGGGCGCAGGCAAGTCAGAGGATATCAAGAAGCGCATCAACGAGATCAAGGCGCAGATCGACAAGACCACGTCGGACTACGACAAGGAGAAGCTCCAGGAGCGCCTTGCGAAACTGTCCGGCGGTGTTGCGGTGATCCGTATCGGAGCCGCCACTGAGGTCGAGATGAAGGAGAAGAAGGCCCGTGTCGAGGACGCCCTGCACGCGACGCGCGCAGCGGTGGAAGAGGGTATCGTCGCCGGCGGTGGCGTTGCCTATCTCCGTACGCTGAAGGGCTTTGACAGCCTGAAGCCTGAGAACGAGGACCAGAAGACGGGTATCGACATCGTCCGTCGTGCGCTCGAAGAGCCGATCCGCCAGATCGTGGCGAATGCAGGCCTCGAGGGCTCTGTCGTCGTGAACGAGGTGAAGGCCGGTAAGGACGACTTCGGGTACAACGCCCTGACCGACAAGTACGAGAACCTGATCAAGGCCGGCGTCATCGACCCGACCAAGGTCACCCGCATCGCGATCGAGAACGCTGCCAGCGTCGCAGGCCTCCTGCTGACGACGGAAGCCACGATCGTCGAGAAGCCGAAGGAGGACAAGGCTCCGGCCATGCCTCCGGGCGGCGGAATGGATGGCATGTACTAGGTCTGGGAGGAGTACGCAGTACTCAGTACTCAGTGCTCAGAAAGCTGTACACAGAGAGGCCCTTTCGGAGAGATCCGGAAGGGCCTTTTCTTTGGCGGGTGGAGGGAGTTCGTAACACGAAATACGCCGCTTTTCAGAGAGCGAACGCTGCGATGCTTGTTCTCTGAGTGAGAGCCTGTGACCTCAGTCTAGCGCTCTGCCCATTTTGCCGCGCCCCGCTCCCGTTTGCATACTGTCGACTGACTCCTCCTCCTCCACCTCAGTATTACCCCGCGCCTTTCTCCATTGACATTCCACACGCCCCCTTCTAGATTTTCCCATCCGGAATGACCGGAAGAGGGGAATCTGTACCTGCAGGGCAACGCCCCTCGAATTTCTCATCCTCATAGAGGGGGTTTCCATGAGCTCACGCCATCGCCCCATTCGCGCACCGTGCCTCATCATCAGGATCTACACCATTCACTATTCACCATTTACCATTCACCAATAGTAGTTCTACGAGGGGGTATATCATGGAAGCCATCTTCTCACGCATGGTCAAATCAGGCAAGGTCACGTATTTCCTGGACGTCCGGGAAGCCAAGAACAACACGAAGTACGTGTCGATCACGTCCTCGTCGCCGTCGAAGGAGGACCCGTCGAAGTTCGCCAAGCGGTCGGTATCGCTGTTCGCGAACGCGGCGGATGAGTTCGTCGACGCGCTGCAGGAAGCGGTCTCTCACTGCAAACAGTGAGGCGACCAAGATAGCTCAGGAAACCCCGGTACGTCGGATGACGGCCGGGGTTTCCTTCTTTGAGGATAGAGGATGCGGGATGTAGGATTTTTTTGGGGGGCTGAATTTCGGTTGCTATCCCCCCATCAGCATCCCCTTTCCTCTATCTTCACCCGGTTCTCCTCATTTCGTGTCCTTGCCCTCCGGGTATTTCCTTCCTACTTTGCCCTCCCTATGCGCATCCCGGAAGACATCATCGATGAGGTTCGGCGGTCCACGGACATCGTGGACGTCGTCGGTGGCGTGGTGAAGCTCCGCAAGCGAGGCAAGAACTTCCTCGGCCTCTGCCCCTTCCACCAGGAAAAGACCCCCTCGTTCAACGTCAATCCCGAGATGCAGATCTACAAGTGTTTCGGCTGCGGCAAGGGGGGCAATGTCTTCCAGTTCCTGATGGAGACGGAACGGCTCTCGTTTGTCGAGGTGGTCAAACAGCTCGCCGACAAGGCCGGCATCCGGATCCCCGAGGGAAAGCGCGACGAGCAGCAGTATTCGGAGCTGGACCGCCTCTACAGTATCCTTTCTTTCGCGGGGAAGTCGTTCCACAGCAATCTCGTCCGCACGGACGAAGGAAAGAGCGCTCTCACGTACTTCAAGGGGCGGCACTTCTCCGAGGAGACCGTCCGCATCTTCGGCCTCGGCTATTCGATGAACGCCTGGGACCACCTGCTGAAGCGGTCGCGGGACGACGGGTACAAGCCCGAGGAGCTGGAGAAAGCAGGACTGCTGAGGAAGCGGGACGACGGTTCGTACTACGATTACTTCCGCGGCCGGGCGATGTTCCCGATCCTGCTTGCCAATAGGAAGGTTGCCGGTTTCGGGGCCCGGAAAATACGGGACGACGATCCGGTGCAGGGGAAGTACATCAACTCACCCGATTCGGTCGTTTATAACAAGAGCACGGTGCTGTTCGGCCTGTCGCATTCCAAGACGGCCATCCGCCAGGAGGACACCGCATTGCTCGTCGAGGGCTACGTCGATATGATCTCCCTCTTTCAGGAGGGGCTTCAGAACGTGGTCGCATCGAGCGGCACGGCGCTGACCGACGAACAGCTGCGGCTGCTCTCGCGCTATTCTCAGAACCTGGTGCTCCTGTTCGACGGCGATTCGGCCGGGGCAAAGGCGGCGATACGCGGTATCGACAGCGCACTGCAGCTCGATTTCGATGTGAAGGTGGTGGAGATGCCGAAGGGTGAGGACCCCGATTCGCTCGTCCGGACGAAGGGAGCGAAAGCGATGAAGGACCTGGTCGCGGAGGCGCGGTCGTTCATCGACTTCAAGGCCCTGCTGTTCGCCCGGGCCGGCATGATGCAGACGCCGGAAGGGAAGACGAAAGCGGTGCGCTCTATTGTTCTCTCCATCTCGAGGATACAGGACGAGATCAAGCAGGCATTCTACCTGAAGGATGTGGCCGAGCGCTACGGCCTGTACGAAGGAACACTGCTGAGAGAGCTGGAAAAACTGCGAGGACAGTCCAGGCCGACCCCGTCGTACCAGGGACGTCCCTCAGCACCCGACGATGTCCCTGCTCCCGTGCCGGAGACCAAGCCGCTCACGGCGACCGACCGTGACCTGCTGCGCGTGTTCGTGAGCGGAGAGCTGCAGGCGATCGACCACGTACTGATGAACATCCGGGAGGATGACATCGGGAATCCAGGCCTGCGGGAGGTGATCCGCATCGCCCTGCAGGAACTCGACCGCACGGGGCGTGTGACCGTTGCTGCGCTGCTCGATGCAATGCATGACGAGGCGCTCACCGCGATGGTGATGGACTCTGCGATGAACAAGTACGAGATCAGCAAGGCATGGGGCGAGTCGGAGAAGGAGATCGAGCGGGAGGACCCGCTGAAGATCGCTCACGATGTGGTCACGCGGCTGAAGATGATGGGTGTGCAGAGGGAGATCGACGAGAATCAGCGGGAGATGGTCCGCATCAAGCAGGAGGGAGGCGATCTCAGCCAGCATCTACGGACCCACCAGGAGCTGACATCGGCCCTGGTACTGCTCCAGAAGAAGGAGCGAAAGCAGGCGGAATCGCAGGAATAGGAGTGGTTCCTGACCTCCTCTGATATGCCCCGCGTCACATGGTTTCCTTGCTCCTTGCTCCCGAAATGCTTATTCTGAAAACCGAATCCTATGACTGAGACAAAGAAAAAGAGACTCCTCCTCGTGGAGGACGAGCATTCCGTCGGGTCGGTCGTCAAGGCACGTCTCGAGAAGGCGGGATATGACATCGTATGGTCGAAGGACGGCGAAGAGGGCGTTCATCAGGTGCGCACCAGCCGCTTCGACATGGTGCTTCTTGACATGAACATGCCGAAGCTGACGGGGATGGAGTTCCTCCAGATCGTCCGGAAGGAAAAATACGGAATGCCGATCCTCATCCTTTCCGCCGACCGGCTCCTCGAGGACAGGGTGAAAGCCCTGAAGGCCGGAGCGGATGACTACCTCGTCAAACCGTTCGACTTCGAGGAGGTGCTCGCACGCATCGAAGCTCATCTCCGCAGGACGGAACACGCCGAACCGCAGGTCCTCCATTGCGGCGATGTCCATGTCGACCTGAAGGAGCGGACCATCCGCCTCGGCGAGAAGAAGATCGAGGTGTCCGATATCGAGTTCCGGCTGATGCAGTACCTCGTGAGCAATCCGGACACGCCCCTCAGCAGGAAGCAGATCGCCAAGGAGATCTGGGGGCATGAGAACTACAGCGAGAGCAACGTCATCGACGTGTACCTCGGCTATCTCATGACCGCCATGGACAAGGCTGGGCGCCCGCGTCTCATCCGGGAGACCGACACGAAGGATTTCATCATCTCCTCGACGTAGCCGTCCCATCCGGGTCCTTCCCTACACATCAACAGAACACACTCCAGCCGGCTCATCGGTACATCCTGCCGGCATCGTTCCTGCTCTTCCTTCCCTCTCAGAAGAGTTCTGGGTATATTCATCAGGTACTGAACTTTCGCGTGCATGATGCCACGACGTATCCTCCTTCTGCGTACTGACCGCATCGGGGACGTTGTTCTTACGCTTCCGATGGTGGACCTCATCAAGGGGCGATACCCGGACGCGTCGGTGACGTTCCTTGTCCGCGAGTACACCCGGGAGCTCGTCGAAGGGTATCCGGGCGTCGATGAGGTCATTCAGCTCGAGACGGTCAGCCCAGGGCAGGACATGTTCGCGGCCATCCGCACCGGCGGATTCGACGTGGCCATCCATGTCTTTCCGCGTCCGGAGCTTGCATGGCTGACGTGGCGAGCGAGGATCCCCGTCCGGGTCGGGACGTCGTATCGATGGTATTCGTTCTTCTTCAACGAGAGGGTCCCGGACCACCGGAAGCGGAGCGGTATGCACGAGGCAGCACTGAATGCCCGGTTGCTGCGGGCGATCGGGATCGATCCCCCGGCAAGCGTGCGTCCGGCGCTTCATCCGTCCAATGCGCATGTGCAGGCGGCGGAGCGGTTGCTCGTTCGGAAGGGATTGCAGGGGAAAGAAAGCTGGGTCGTGCTGCATCCGGGAAGCGGCGGATCGGCCAGGGACTGGCGGCCCGCCAATTTCACCGGCCTTGCACGAGCGTTGGCGGGAAAAGGCATTCCCGTGGTCATTTCGGGTTCGCAGGACGAGATCGACCTGGCGGACCGTATCGTGCACGATTCGGGCGGCAGCGCGATCTCTGTCGCAGGCGAGCTATCCCTGATGGAGCTTGCGGCCTTCTGTCAGCGGGCGTCGCTGTTCGTGTCGAATTCGACTGGACCGCTCCATATTGCAGCGGCGGTGGGGACCCCGGTGATCGGGTTCTTTCCTCCGCTCGAGGCAGCAGCGGTGCATCGCTGGGGGCCGCTGGCGGAGCGTCAGGCGACATTCGTGCCCGACAAATCCCGATGCGAGCAGTGCCGCGGACGTGAATGCATGGGGAATGCCTGCATGGACCAGATCACCGTTGGCGCGGTAGCGGCGAAGGCTCTTGATATGCTCTCATCACCACAGACCGGACGCGCGTGATCCTCTCACTGAACACACGGACCTTTGTGCTTTCGACACTTCAATCGTTTCTCTTTGTAGCAGCTCTCTTTGGGCAGGACCCGGAGATCCTTCCAGCCGATACGGCGCGGACGGCCTTCCGTGTCGTGCCGAACAGCGCCTTTGCGCTCGGCGAACGTCTCGTGTTCGATGTCGGATACAGTTTCATCACTGCCGGCGAAGCAGTGTTCGCTATCCCTGCCATCGACACGTTCCGGGGACGGCCCGCCTACCGCATCGAGTTCACGGTCAATTCGACACCGACCTTTTCGTGGATATACAAGGTCGAGGACAAGTACCAGACCTTCGTCGATGTGAAAGGCCTCTTTCCGTGGAAGTTCACGCAGAAGATCCGTGAGGGCGGCTATAAGCGGGACTTTGAGGCGGAGTTCGATCAGCGACGGAACATCGCGACGACCACCGATGGGACGTACATCATCCCTCCTTATGTGCATGATGTCGTGTCGGCGTTCTACTTTGCGCGGACGTTCGATTTCTCCTCCATGCGCCCGGGACAGAAGACGGAACTGAGGAATTTCTACAAGGATTCGACGTACACGCTCGCGGTGAAGTTCCTCGGATATCAGAAGGTCTCCGTGGCGGCAGGGACATTCGACTGCGTTCTGATCGAGCCGCTGATGACCGAGGGAGGCCTGTTCCGCTCCGAAGGGCGCATCCTCATCTGGATGACCAACGACGAGCAACGCATACCTGTGAAGGTCGACACGAAGGTGGCGGTAGGCTACATCGAGGCTGAGCTGAGGGAATATTCCGGACTGACAGGGCCGTTGAAGGCAAAGCTGGATTGACCGATCCCAACGTGCCGGACATGGAGGCAAGGGGAAGAGTTCCCTGAGACAAGTGTCTCGTCACGCTCGGCCAGCGGGAGTGTGGATCCGGAATCGTTCGCTGGCGCGAACGTTCAGGATGACATCTCTTCGGGTTCTGAGTGAATCCGGAAACCACTGAACCTGGTGAACCATGGCAAAATTCAAAGCAACAGATATCTCCGGGGTCAGGACGATCCCCATCGGCACCCGTAAGAGCAAGGTGAGGCCGAAGGACTTCGCCGGCGTTCTGCCGGACACGGCCGTGAGCCTGCGCCGTTTCCTCGACTCACTTCCGAACATCCTCATCGGGTCGGAGCTCCGCGACCTCGTGACGGACATCCGTATCGCACGCCGGAAGAAGAAGCCGGTCATCCTGATGATGGGTGCGCACGTGATCAAGGTGGGCCTGGCGCCGGTGATCATCGATCTGGTGAAGCGGGGCACCGTCACGCACGTGGCCATGAACAGCGCGGCGGCCATCCACGACGTGGAGACAGCCATGTGGGGACATACGTCGGAAGACGTCGCCGTCAATCTGATGGACGGCTCGTTCGGCATGTCGCGCGACACGGGCGTGTTCATCAATTCCACGCTGACGGCTGCCTTCGAGTACGGGTCTGAGGGATACGGCGAAGCTCTCGCCAAGAGGCTCATCGCAGAGAAGGCGAAGAATCTGAAGTACTCCATTCTGGCGCAGTGCTACAGGAAGGATGTACCGGTCACCGTCCACGCTGCCATCGGAACGGACATCAACCATCAGCAGCCGACGATGAACGGTGCCGCAACGGGTGAGCTCTCGTTCAGGGACTTCAAGGTCCTCATCACCTCCGTGTCCGGCCTCACCGGCGGGGGCGTGGTGCTCAATATTGGGTCTGCCGTCATCCTCCCGGAGGTGTTCCTCAAGGCGCTGACCGTCGCGCGCAACCTGGGCAACAAAGCGAAGGGATTTTCGACCGCAAATTTCGACATGATCCGCCAGTATCGTCCGACCGTCAACGTTGTCGAGCGGCCCACGAGAGGGTCGGGGAGGGGGTATTCCTTCACCGGCCATCATGAGATCATGGTCCCACTGCTGGCCGCCATGATCAAGCACACGCGATGACGGAACCGTACGTCCCCTTCGAGGCAGTGCAGCCCTCGCCGCGGCAGGACGCATCGCGCCAGGTCCTGCTTCTCATCCTCAGCCTCTTCGGCGTCTTCCTTCTCTATCAGGGAGGGGGCGGTCTCCTCACGTATGTCATCGTCGGTGACCTGTCGGTGACGGCCGAAAATGTCGGCATGTTCCGCGCGGTGACGATGGTCTCACAGCTCCTGTTCATCCTTCTTCCCACGCTGCTGATTGCGCGGTTCAGCGGCATCACGCTGGCGACGGTCTTCCCGATGCGGATCCCGTCGCTCGTCGAGCTGGCGCTTGCCTTCCTCGGCCTGCTGTCGCTGCAGCGGGTCCTCGAGACCATTCTTTATCTGCAGAGCCTGATCCCTCTTCCGGAGATCGTCGAAACGCTTCTCTCTCCCATCAAGGAGATGCTGAAGGCGATGATGATGACGCTCGTAACGAGCGAAACGCCGTGGGAGTTCGTCACCGTGCTGCTGGTCGTCGCGATCGTACCGGCCATCGTCGAGGAGGTCTTCTTCCGGGGGTTGGTCCAGTCCCTTCTGACACACATCGCGAAGCCTGTGTGGGGCTTCATCGGCTCGGGGCTGCTGTTCGGTCTTTTTCATCTCAATCCGTTCGATATCATCGGCCTTGCGGGGCTTGGCATCTTCTTCGCCTACACGCGCTACCGGTCGGCGTCGATGTGGGTGCCGGTGCTGCTGCACTTCGTGAACAACGGGCTCGCTGTGGTGGTCGTCGGGACCGGAATGGACAACGAAGAGATGCTCATCGAAACAATAGGCTCGACCCCGAGCATCGGTCTGGTGCTGGCGCAGGCGGCGTTGTTCCTGGCGCTGTTCCTCGTGATCATACGCCTGTATGCGCGCATCACCGGACAGCTGCATGGAGAGGAGGCGGCGCATGCGATGTAGGCGATGTCCGGCAGAGGTCCCGACGGGCGACCACTGGTGTGAACGCTGCGGCCTGTGGGCGTCATCGGAGCAGGCGGTGTGCGAAGGGGAGGAGCTCCGTCCCGCGACGGGGGCGTGCGTAGTGTGCGGTACGCCCGTGTGCGATGCATGCGGCGTTCAGCATGAAGGCGTGACATACTGCGCAGATGCATCCCACCGCGGCCTGCAGGAGACGCATGTGCTGCTCGGCAGGTACGGGTCCATGTTCGAAGCCGACTGGATCTGCAGGAACCTGGAGAACGGGGGGATCGGCGCCCGCATGTTCGAATACCGGTCGCATCCGGGCCTGTACGGCCTGACGCTGGCGCATGAGGCATCCGTTTACGTTCTTCGGGAACAACAGGAAGCGGCCCGCGGGATCATCGATCAGTACGCCGAAAAGAAAGGAACCTGACCCGATGGCAGAGAAGAGCCCCTTTGCGACATTTCCTCAGCGTGTGGCCGTCGCGGCCATCGCCATTCCGGTGATTGTGTGGCTGGCCTACATGGGCGGCTACTGGTTCTTCGGTTTCGTCGCCATCGCCTCGGCCCTTGCGCTCCATGAGTTCTACGGCCTCACCGAGAAGAAGGGGGCGTCACCGCTGAAGAGGACGGGGATCATCTTCGGGTTCCTGTTCCAGACGGTCTTCATCTACGACAGGTCTCAGCCGCTCGTGTATGACCTGCTCGTGTCGCTGGGCTGGGCGCCGGGGATGTTCACGATGCACCAGTATTTTCTGATCGTTTCGCTGCTCTTCCTGGTCACCGTTGCGCTCATCGAGCTGTTCAGGAGCGAAGGCTCGTCGATCATGAACGCGGGGAGCACGGTGCTGGGCGTCGGGACAGTATCGGTCTTCTTCGGGGCGCTCGTCGGATTGCGTGAACTGTTCCCGTACGGTTTTCCGGTGCCGCAGTATTTTTCCGTGGCGATCGCCGGCGAGGCGGAACTGGAGCAGATCAGCCACTGGGGAGGGATGACGATCATCATCCTGTTCGCCACCATCTGGATGTGCGACACGGCGGCATACTTTGCAGGGTCGACCATCGGGAAGCATAAGCTGTTCGAGCGGGTGAGCCCGAAGAAGACGTGGGAAGGGGCGATAGCAGGGCTGGTGACCGCCATCGCAACGTTCGTCATCGGAGCGCATTTCTTCCTCGAGTACCTCGCGCCTGTCCATGCAGTGGTGCTGGGCACGTTCGTGGGAACGGTGGGGCAGGTCGGGGACCTTGTGGAGTCGAAGTTCAAACGGGATGCCGGGGTGAAGGATGCGTCGTCGTTCCTTCCGGGACATGGGGGGGTGTACGACCGCTTCGACAGTCTGCTGTTCCTGGCGCCGGTGGTGTACTTGTATATCGATTTTATTGTGTTGTCATAGGGAATCTGCACGCAGAGACGGAGAGACGCAGAGGCGTATGTCAGAGAAAATGAAAGTGAATATTCTTCCTTCGCGTCTCCGCGCCTCTGCGTGAGGTCTTCTTCTTGAACCCAAATGGCAAAATACACGTCGTCACGATGGGGTGTTCGAAGAACCTCGTCGATAGCGAGTCGCTCCTCGGCCAGCTCAAGCTGAACGATGCGCAGCTGACGAGCCACGTCGATGAGGCGGACACCATCGTCATCAACACCTGCGGCTTCATCGAAGCGGCAAAGCAGGAATCGATCGACGCCATCCTCGAAGCCGTCGAACGGAAGAAGAGCGGCCTGACGAAGAAGGTGGTCGTCATGGGTTGCCTCTCGGAGCGGTTCAAGGAGGACCTCCGGAAGGAGATCCCGGATGTCGACGCCTACTTCGGCTCGCATGAGATGGAGAACGTTCTCGGCAACCTCGGCATCGACTACCGGAAGGAGCTCGTCGGCGAGCGGTTGCTGACGACCCCCTCGCATTTCGCCTACCTGAAGATCTCCGAAGGGTGCGACAATCCCTGCTCCTTCTGCGCCATCCCGCTGATGCGCGGCGGTCATGTGTCGAAGCCACGCGAACAGATCGTCCGGGAGGCACAAGCCCTGGCAGCGAAGGGTGTCCGCGAGCTCATCCTCATCGGGCAGGATACGACTGCCTACAGCACAGATGTGAACGGCCAGCGGGAGCTGGCAGGGCTGCTCGAACAGATCTCGGATGTCGACGGTATCCGGTGGATACGGCTGATGTATGCCTACCCGGCGAAGTTCCCGCTCGATATCCTTCCGGTCATCCGGGAGCGGCAGAACATCTGTACATACATCGACATGCCCATCCAGCACATCTCGGACCGTATCCTGAGGTCGATGCGCCGGGGCATCTCTTCGAGGGCAACGCGCGAGCTGATCGGCCGTATGCGGGAAGAGGTACCCGGACTCGCGCTTCGCACCACGCTGATCGTGGGGTATCCGGGCGAAACGGACGAGGATTTCGACGAACTGCTCGATTTCGTACGGGAAACAGGGTTTCACCGTTTAGGCGTTTTTCCGTACTCTCAGGAGGATGGCACGACAGCGTACGACCTCGGCGATCCGGTGCCACAGGAGGTCAAGAATGAGCGGATCGATGCCATTATGGCGGTACAGCAGGAGGTGGCGGAGGAACGGAACCGCTCCCTCATCGGTTCAACAGTAGAGGTGATGGCCGACCGGGTGGAAGACGGACGGTCGATCGGGCGGACCGAATGGGACGCTCCGGAGATCGATCAGGAAGTGTTCATGGAAAATCCGACCCCCCTTCAGAGCGGCAATTTCTATAACGTGAAGATCACAGATGCGACGGAGTTCGATCTCGTGGGTGAGGTCGTGCGCGAGCATCGGGAGGCAGCGGCATGAAGAACAGGATAATGGCATTGATCGCGATGATGCTTGCCGGCCTCACGCCAGGCCAGGCGCAGAGCGAACTGAGCGACCGTCTTCCGCGGCGTACACCCATCTTCATGGAGGCCCTCTCGTATGCCTCGGCCGACCTGTCAAAAGCGCGTCTCGAGGTCTACATGCAGGTTCCGTACGAGCAGATACGGTTCCTGAAGCAGGATGACCTGTACGTTGGGCTGTTCGATCTCACGGTCACCATCACGAACGACGACGGCGATGTCGTGTGGAGCCGTGTGCAGACCGTCGAGATCCGCACGAGGGATTTCGCTGAGACGAGCTCCAGCCGGCTCTCCTCGCTGAAACAGATGTCGTTCGACATGCAGCCAGGAAAGTACAGCGTCAAGGCTGAGATCTTCGACTCCGACTCGAAGCGGGGCGCCTCCGTGCGCAGGGACATCGACGTGCCGAACTACGCTGCTCATACCCTCAGCATCAGTGACGCGATGATCGTCACCCGCATGACCACGAGCGGCGAACGCCGCACCATCGTGCCGAACATCAGCGCCATGATCGGCGACGAGGACGAGGGATTCTTCGTGTTCTCCGAGGTCTATGTCCCGCGGGGGATGACCGACGTGCAGTTCACGGGGACGCTGCTGAATACAGAGCAGGACTCGGTCTTCGGTGTGGAGCAGACGGAGCAGATCGACCGGACCCCATACCAGGTGTTCATGAAGTTCTCCAAGTTCAAGCTGCCGATGGGCCTCTACTATCTCCGCATCCTCGCGACCGGAACGGACTCGACGGGCGCCCCGCTGGCTGCGCGGACGCTCCGCACCATCAGCGTCCGGTGGTCGGACCTCCCGGCGTCGATAACGGACCTTGACCTGGCCGTCGAGCAGATGCGCTACATCGCCCGTGACAATGAGCTGCAGGAGATCCGGGAAGCGGCCAACGATGTCCAGAAGCGCGAGCGCTTCGTGGCCTTCTGGAAGAAGCGTGACCCCGATCCGCAGACGGAACGGAACGAGCTGATGGAGGAGTACTACTGGCGCGTGGAGTACGCCAACCGCTCCTACAGCCATTACATGGACGGCTGGCGGACGGACCGCGGGATGGTGTACATCCGGTTCGGCGCTCCGGACAATGTGGAACGGCACCCGTTCGAGACGAGCACACGGCCGTACGAGATCTGGCGCTACTACAACCTGAACTTCGAGTTCATCTTCGTCGACGAGACCGGCTTCGGCGACTACCGACTGCAGTATCCGACCACCGACCTGCTCGGCAGGATCCGCCCGGACCAGTGAGCCGTTGCGCTCCATGCGTTCCTCATTCCGACCGATATTCCTGATGGCGGCGCTGTGTGCCGCCACTTTTTTTGCACGGGGACAGTCGCATCCGCCGCTGACGCTGCATGGTGCAGACCCGTCCCGCGAGGATGCGGTAGGCCGCGCCGTATCCGCACTCGTGCCTCTGTCGGAGGACGATGCGGCCGTAGCGTCAGCCATCCTGTCGGTCTACCGCGCATTTGGCTATTACAGGACGAACGTGGATTCCGTGAAAGCCGACAGCGGTTCTGTGGAGGTGTGGCTCTCAGAGGGGAAACCCACGATCGTGGACACGCTCCGCATCACAGGAGTGACGGGGGAAGTAAGGGAAGCTTTGCGGAATGCCATAGTGCTCAGGGAAGGGGAGCTCTTCGTGGAGCGGACGCTCGAGCAGGATGTTCAGAGCGTGCTCGGCGCCATGGAGGCCAGGGGATTTTTGGATGTGAGGGTGGAAGTGAGCGAGCTGCGGGAAGCGGAGGGGGATGAGGAATTCCGGCTTTCGTTCGATATTGACGTCCGACCCGGAGCAATAGCAGCGATCGATTCTGCTGTTTTCAGGGGATTGGACGTGACCACACCGAGGACGGCGCAGTTGCTGAGCGGATTGTGGGCGGGGGAACCGTGGTCGTCACGGACGGCCGATGCGGCCAGGCGCCGATTAAGCCGATCCGGCATCTTCCGGAACGTCAGCGGCCCGGAACTATTCATGACCGGTCCGGCGCGGGTCAAGGCGATCTTCACCGTCACCGAGGGCAGGCCGAACTCCTTCGACGGTGTTATCGGATATCTTCCACCCCCGCCCGGCTCGGAAACAGGCACTATCACGGGATTGGTGGACCTCCATTTCAGGAACCTGTTCGGCACGGCGCGGCAGCTCCATGCCCGATGGTATCAGGAGCGGCAGTCGCGTCATGAGATCGAGGTGGGTTATCGCGAGCCCGCCATCGCCGGGTGGCTGGTCTCGGGAGAGGCCGGGCTCTTCCAGCGCCGCCAGGATTCGACATACGTGAGGCTTGATGTGTCGCTGGCGTTCGATGCGGAGGTGGGGATGGACATGTTCGCCGGGCTGACGCTGAGCACCAGCACGACCACGCCGGTCGAGGGATACGGCCTGTCGGTGCTGCCGAAGAGCGATGCGCAGTTCGTCGGGACGCGCTTTGCGTATGATACGCGCGACCGGCCGGTCACCACCCGAAGCGGAGTGCTGTATGCGACGTCGCTCCAAGCAGGACGGAAGAGCTGGAGCTTCAACGGTATCTCCACGGTCAGCGGCATGCAGAGACTGTCGTTCGATGCTGAGTTCTATTATCCGACGTTCGCGTTCCAGTCTCTCGTGCTCACCGCCCGATGGAGGCAGGTAACAGGGAACGGGACGGACGAATCGGACCTGTACCGGCTCGGGGGGAGCACCAACCTGCGGGGGTACAGGGAGAACGAGTTCTCCGGATCACGGATCATCTGGCAGACGACGGAGTACAGGTTCTTTCTGTCGCCGGCATCGTATATCGGGGGATTCGTGGACCTCGCTTCGATCTATGTCGGGGCTGTGGCGGGGACGGTGGCGCCGCGGGACCTGTTCCGCGCCGGATACGGCATCACGTCGCTCATCGAGACGCCGATCGGTGGAGTGGGGCTGAGCATTGCGATGGGGGAGGGAGACGGTATCGGTGACGCGAAGCTGCATGTGCGATTGCGGACGGAGTTTTAGGAAACTTCACGCAGAGACGCAAAGACGCAGAGGATACGTCTGTGGAAGCGGTGATCGATTTGTTTCTGAGGGATGGATTTGGCTCTGCGCCTCAGCGCCTGCCTGCGGCAGGCAGGTCTCTGCGTGAGGGCTATTCTCAGCAAATTGCTATTCCACTCAGCAGTTTCTATCTTGACGCACACGTTAAGCTATTGAATCCAAAGGACCTATGAAGAGAACCGCGCCGCTGATGATCCACATCATTCCCGGGAAGTGTGATTTCTGCGGGTGTTGTGTGGGTGTCTGCCCCGAGGACGCCATCGAGCTGCAGGAGTCGAAGATCGCCATCATCGATGAGCGGTGCACGAACTGCCGGAAATGCGTGTGGGCATGCCCGTGGGAAGTCATCCAGTTCCATCGTGAGGGGGTCGCGGAACTCCCGAATGAGATCCCGCAGCACCTGAACACACCGGTGGAGTTCGATGCATGAAGCGGGAGTATGACATCATTGTCGTGGGTGCAGGCCCTGCCGGTTCGACCGCAGCCCGGTATGCAGCCGAGGGAGGCGCTTCTGTGCTGGTGCTCGAAAAGGACCGTGACGTCGGATACCCTGTCCGGTGCGGCGAAGCGGCAAGCCATGACGGGGTCGTGCAGTTCATCGAGCCCGATCCGAAGTTCATTGCGGCGACGGTGACGAAGTTCCGGCTTGTGGCTCCGAACGGGAAAAGCGTTGTACCAAAGCTGGATGGCAAAGGATACGTGCTGGAACGGCGGGTTTTCGATGTCGAAGTGGCAAAACTTGCTGCCCGTGCAGGTGCGGAGATCGTGACAAAAGCATACGTGTACGACCTGCTGCGCGACGAGAAAGGCGTGCCGAACGGCGTGAAAGCCGTTATCAAGGATGAGAAAGTGGAAGTGAGGGGAAAGATCATCATCGGGGCGGACGGCGTCGAGAGCCGTGTGGGCAAATGGGCTGGGATTGACACAACCTGCCACATCAGGGACATGGAATCGTGCGCGCAGATCACCCTCTCCGGCGTACAGTGTGACACCGACACGCTCGATTTTTACTTTGGCGATGATGTCGCTCCGGGGGGCTATCTGTGGGTCTTCCCGAAAGGGAAGGACACAGCGAACGTCGGCATCGGCATTTCGGTCGAGGATGCCAAAAAGAAATCGGCGATACAGTACCTCGAGGAGTTCGTCGAAAAGAAGTTCCCGCATGCCGCGATGCTGACGCGTATAGCGGGGGGTGTCCCCTGTGCCAAGACATGCGACACGATCGTGAAGCAGACGGTCATGCTCGTCGGCGATGCGGCGCATCAGGTGAATCCCACCTCGGGCGGGGGGATCATCAGCGGGATGATCGGCGGCATGCTGGCAGGCCAGGTGGCGGCGGAGGCCATCGGCGGAAAGGGCATGGGACACCTGCCGGAGTATCAGAAGCGCTGGCAGAAGCGCCTCGGCTGGCGACACGAGGTATTCTACAACATTAAAGAGGGGATCTCGACCTTCACGGACGAGACGCTGAACTCCATCTGCGACAACGCCCTGAAGCTCGCTCCTGAGAAGCGCACGCTCGGAGGCATCTTCCGGACCGCACTATGGAACCAGCCAAAAATGATGCTGGATGTGGCAAAGGTTTTTGTGAGTTGAAGAAGCATGGAGCGGGGAGTAGGGAGTTGGGAGTAGAGAGTAGGGAGATGGGAGATGGGAGATGCGAGAAGTGAGAAGTGGAAGATCTATACTTTTGACAGACCGTTTGGGATCTCTGATATCATGCGTTGCATTTGTTTCGCATTTCGAAATTAGCATTTCTCCCAGTTGTCCTTCCTGCCCCCCATATTCCGGCTCGTTCGTCCTCTCAATCTCCTCATCGCATTCCTTTCCATCATCGCTGCGGCGGCTCTTGCGGAGGCTTCGTGGGAGCAGTGGCGGACCGTCCTGCTCGCGGCTCTGACGGGTGTATTCGTCGCTGCAGGTGCCAACGCTATCAATGACTACTTCGACGTCGCAACGGACAGCATTAATCGTCCGGAGCGTCCGATACCGCGGGGGGACCTCACGACAAAGCAGGCGTGGGTCGTGTGGGCCATCACCTCTGCCGCGGGGCTGGTATGCAGCTGGCTGACGGGGCCGTATCCGTTCGGTATCGCTCTCGTTGCAGTCGCACTTCTCTATCTCTATAGTCACTCCCTCAAAGCCAAACCATTGGCGGGCAACCTTCTTGTTGCGTTCATGACCGGCCTTGCGTTCATTTTCGGCGCAGTGGCTGTCGGCCTGCCAGAGGCGGGTGTGATGCCGTTCGTGTTCGCGTTCCTGTCGAATCTTGCGAGGGAGGTCGTGAAGGACATCGAGGACAGGGAGGGAGACCGCGCATCGGGAGCGGCGACATTCCCCATCAGGTATGGTGTCGGAAAATCGCGGCTCGTCATTTCGATCGCTCTCATCCTCCTCATTGCGAGCACGTTCTATGCCTATGCCGAGGAGATGTATGGGGAGGCATATCTCTGGCTGGTGATAGCTGCCGACGTGTGCCTGGCGTTTGTGGCGATCTATGTCTGGCGTTCGGAGGAGCCCCGGCATATGCGGAAGATGAGCACGATGCTGAAGGTGGCGATGGTGTTCGGGTTGGCGGCGTTGTGGTTCGGGTAGATCTGCGGAGAGCCTCTCGCAAAGCGCGCAAAGCTCGCCAAGAAGAATGTTGCCTATACTGAGGTACGTGAGCTGATGAAGGGACTGCTGATTAATGAGCGTGGATAGACGGATGGAGATGGCGCACCACGCCAAGGGCTTGAAGGCCGTTGCGGGGGTGGACGAGGCGGGGAGAGGTCCGCTTGCGGGTCCGGTCGTTGCGGCAGCGGTCGTTTTCGGTGAAGATCCGCCGATGATTCACGGTGTCGATGACTCGAAGAAGGTGGCTGAGGGGAAGCGCCGCGATCTGGCGGAGCAGATCAGGCTGGCCGCGAAAGGAGTGGGCGTCGGTATAGCAACGCATCAGGAGGTCGACGCGCTGAACATACTGAAGGCGACCCATCTGGCGATGAAGCGTGCAGTTGACAACCTCGGTATCGTCCCCGATTTTCTTCTGATCGATGGAAATTCGTATTCGGACACCTCCTTCCCGTTCGCGACGATCGTGGGGGGAGATGCGAGGTGCTACTCCATTGCCGCGGCGTCGATTATCGCGAAGGTGGAGCGGGACACGATGATGGAGGACTTCGACCGGGAGTATCCGAACTACGGATTCGCCAGGAACAAGGGGTACGGAACGAAGGAGCACCTGAAGGCGATTCGGCTGTACGGGCTGACGCCCATCCACCGCCGGTCGTTCCGGATGCAGATGACGATGTTCGAGGAGGATGGAGATGAGACAGAGCAACGAGAGGGTGCGGGGACTGATCGGTGAGGAGCTTGCGGCTCAGTTCCTCGCAGCGAAGGGGTTCGAGGTCATCGGACGGAACGTGCGGTACGGAAGGGGCGAGCTCGACATCATTTGTCGCGACAACGGCGTCCTGGTGTTCGTCGAGGTGAAGACCCGGCGGTCGTTCCCGGACGGGGACCCTGTGCAGCTGATCTCGCTGAGCCAGGAGGGCAAGCTGCGGTACACGGCGAGCGGGTACCTTCAGGAGAACGTGAAGGCGCTCACGCCGACGCGGTTCGATGTGGTGGGGGTGCTTGAGACAGACTGTGATTACAGATTGGTGTATGTGCGCGATGCCCTCACCGGATAGAGGAGAGAGGATGGAGGATGCTGAAGGGGGCTGTCGAAAATCGATCGGCATGATACCATGAACATCGCCCTTCTTCTTGTCGGTTCTCTCATCCTGCTCTGGCTCGGGTACCGTTTTTACGGACGGTATGTGGCCAGGGTGTTCGGAGTGGACAGCGCAAATGTCACGCCTGCCGTGCAGATCAACGACGGCGTGGATTATGTCCCGACGAATCCTGTCGTCCTCTTCGGCCATCATTATGCCTCCATCGCCGCCGCGGGTCCTATCGTTGGACCGACGCTGGCGCTGCTCTACGGTATTGTTCCCACCTGGCTCTGGATCATCCTGGGAGTCATCTTCATAGGCGCCGTGCACGATTTTTCCGTCCTGCTCGTGAGCGTACGGGAGGGAGGAAGGTCGATCGCACAGATCGCCCGCACGACGCTCGGCAAACGCGGGTTCACGTTCTTCATCATCTTCGCACTGCTTCTGAGCATACTCGTGACGGCCGCGTTCCTGCAGCTTGCCGCGGTGGCGCTCACATCCACCTACTCCCTCGAGGGGCTCGATATGCCCGAGGGGCAGACGATGTTCCACACCGAGGTCATCGGTGGGCAGACGATGGTGAAGCTCGGCGGCATTGCGTCCACCTCCGTCGTGTTCATCACCGTGCTCGCTCCGCTGACGGGATTCCTGTTGTACCGGAAGAAGCTCCCTGCCGCGCTCATGAGTGTCGTTGCGCTGGGGATCGCGATCGTCTCTGTCGGTGTCGGGTTGATGTATCCGATAACGCTCGATCCGCAGGT
This sequence comes from uncultured Ignavibacteriaceae bacterium, assembly GCA_964534125.1. GTDB lineage: Bacteria > Bacteroidota > Ignavibacteria > UBA10030 > UBA10030 > 2-02-FULL-55-14. The sequence continues at coordinate 885,429 of CAZHOJ010000001.1, read as the reverse complement.
GTGGATGGCGATCCTGAGCGTCTATATGGTGATCGCGGCAGCGATACCGGTGTGGGTGCTGCTGCAGCCGCGGGATTTCGTCAACGTGAACTTCCTGTACATCGGCCTGTTCGGCATGTTCCTGGCGATCCTCATCAACGGCATCAATGGGGAGATCATCGATGCGCCTGCGTTCAATCTTACGGCGGAATCGTTCTCTGCGCTTGGTGTCGTATGGCCGTTCCTGTTCGTTACAATCGCCTGCGGTGCCTGTTCGGGGGCCCATGCGCTCATTGCGTCCGGGACGACAGCGAAGCAAGTGGCGGATGAGAAGCACACGGTTGCCATCGGATATGGAGGGATGCTGATGGAAGCTGTGTTGGGCATCCTGGTGACACTGACCATCATGGGCGGGCTGGGATTCGGCGAATACAGCACGATCGTCTGGCCGAGAGCGGAGGACGGGCATCTGCTGGTCGGGAATGCGCCACTCGCATTCGCGCTCGGGGTTGGGAAAACATTCGGGCTCGCGTTCGGCATTCCGGCCATTTACGGCACGGTGTTCGGCATCCTGGTGCTCGAGGGATTTGTGATCACCACGATCGACACTATCATTCGCCTGGAGCGGTATCTGTTCGAGGAGTTGTGGGCGTCTTTGTTCGAGAAGGTCCCTGTGTTCCTGCAGCACAAGTATGTGAACAGCGGATTGGCGGTGGTGCTGATGGTGGTGCTTGCGTTCTCGAATGCGTATCAGACCATCTGGCCGATCTTCGGGAGCGCGAACCAGCTGCTGGCGGCGTTGTCCCTCACGGCGGTGACGGCGTGGCTGGTGCAGAAGGCGAGGAATGCATGGATCACTGCATTGCCCGCCCTGTTCATGATCGTCACAACGCTGGTGTCGCTTTCGTTGCTGCTGGAGCGGTACTTCACCGGCGGGCACTGGACGCTGTTCTTCACGGACATTCTGATGATAGGTTTGGCACTCGGTGTTGTGGTCATGACGTGGAGGGCATTCTATAGGCTGAGGAAGGGGATGGAAACTGGGTAGGTCTGCGTAAGGACTGAGAAGTAGGCAGTAGGCAGGTTTCGGGCAGGCGAAGGACATGGACGAGATTGAGTAAGCAGTAGGCAGGCTTCAGGCAGGCGAAGAGCCGGGAGTATTATGAGTAGAATCCATCTCAAGAATATTTAGCCGCAAAGAACACAAAGAACTCATAGGTGAATTATCTCCGATTTTGTGTTCTATGTGTTCTTTGTGGTTAGTTGTCCAGATCGAAAAGGGTTTTGAGATGGCTTCCAAGCAGTAAGCAGGCGTCATGCAGGTGAAAGGCGCGTCCTTGATCTTCGCCTGCGCCTCACCTGCCTGATCGTGCTTACTGCATACTCATCAGGACGTACCATGAAATACCATCACATTGGCATACCGACCACCGAGAAGAAGCCCGGTGAGGTCTATCTGGAGCAGTACAGGATGTACGTCTCCGGGTTCGAGGAAAGCCCGCACGGCATCGAGTGGATGCGGTTCGAGGATGGGTGTCCGTTGCCCGAGCTCGTGAGGACTGTCCCGCATGTGGCGTTCGAAGTGGATGATCTGGAGGCAGCCATCGAGGGGAAGGAGGTCATCATTCGGCCGAACAGCCCTTCGGATGGGATACGTGTTGCGTTCATCGTAGAGAACGGGGCCCCCGTGGAGTATCTGGAAATACGACGTGGCCTTGCGCGGAGATCGCAAAGCCCGCAGAGTTGAAGGTCCGTGCTCTTCCACTCTATGAATAGGTAGAAGCGAACTCAATAATACCTCTCGCTAAGGTCGCAAAGTTCGCCAAGGATCTGGATGGAAAGGATTCCCCCCTCAATAGCCGTTCTGTGTGGGCTTGGCGGTCTTTGCGAGAGTCTGTTTCTGGTTGTTTTGGCTTTTTGAGATGGGTTCTAGAGGCCATCTCAAAAACATTTCTCGCCTGCCTGACGAACACCTGCAGGCAGGCAACGACCGCAACGGAAAAAAAGAAAGCTCGCAACGTAGGACCCCTACATTATGTTAAGTTTTACGTTGCGCCTGCCTGCCGCAGGCAGGGGCGTTGCCTTCTTTGCGAGCTTTGCGAGAAACCATCCTGTGCAGAGTATTTTTGAGATAGCTTCTAGTATCGTTGAGTGACATGAGCTCTTAGTCTGCATCCCCCGGCGGCAGTTCCCCCTTCTTGCCGCCTATGATGATCCGGGTCATGGCCACGTCGAGCGGGCTTGTCGTTCTGGCCGCATTCTTTGCCAGCACGTGCGTATAGATCATCGTTGTCCGCACGTCCTGGTGTCCGAGCAATTCCTGCACCACCCTGATATTCTCCCCCTGTTCGAGCAGATGTGTCGCGAAGCTATGCCGGAGCGCGTGGCATCCGCCTGATTTCGTCAGTCCGACCTTCCGTTGAGCATCCTTGAACTGGCGCTGGATAGCGCTGGGGTCGAGGTGCCATCGCGTGATGCGGTGTGTGCGGATGTCGCGCGTCTTGAACGGCGAGGGAAAGAGGAACTGCCAGCCGAGTTCCGTTGCGGCGTTGGGGAATTTGGTCTCGAGCCCGAGCGGCAGGACGACTGCGCCATGGCCGTTTGCGAGGTCGACCTCATGGAGCACTTTGACGTGGTTCATTTGCGCACGGAGCGGTTCGACGAGCATTCGGGGGAGGATGGTCATGCGGTCCTTCGCGCCTTTCCCTTCGCGGACGCTGATCTGCAGTCGTTCCAGGTCGACATCCTTCAGGCGGAGGCTGAGGCATTCCATGAGCCGGAGGCCCGCGCCATACAGAAGTGCTGCGACGAGCGCAGGGGAACCGGACATGTTCGAGATGATGAGGCCGATCTCATGCTGTGAGAAGACGACGGGGAGGCGTCTGGGCCGGTGGGCCCGGGCGTATTTGGGGAATTGGCCGAGGTCGATATTGAGCACTTCATGGTAGAGGAAGACGATGGCGTTGAGGGCTACATTCTGTGTAGAGGCGGCCACTTCGCGTTCGGTAGCGAGGTGTGTGAGGAATGCGGAGATCTCCTTTTCGCGGAGTTTTTCCGGGGGCTGTTCGTTGTGGAAGGCGAGGTAGCGATTGATCCAGTGGCTGTAGGCGTCCTCGGTGCGGTAGCTCATATGCTTGACGCGAGCGACGTTATGGATGCGTTCGGGCAACGACAGGTTCTGCATGGCAGGTCCCCCTCTGTTGTTCCGTGCGAAGGTAGACGCTGCCGTGCCGGATAGCAATCACCAATACTGGGGATTTCTGCCTCTCAGTCTATCCCCATTGAGGATTCTCATTCCTGACTCACTAATTTTAGGGATTGACAGGGGGAGTCTCCCGGACGTACATTTGGGGGAACGTGAGGCTGTGCGGGCACCGTGCAGTCCGACCCGACTCTGTCGGGACCAGATCTCGTCCCCCCACCGTTGGCCGGAACGCCGGTCTCCTCTCAGCCCATCACATCATTCACTCACAAACGCGCCAACCTCAGCTAAAGCTGAGGTTTTTCGGGCGCGCGCAGTATATCATTGGTAATTGCGCCCGCAAAACCCCGGTGCTCAAGCTGACGCACTTCGCGTCACAAGCGGGTGCCGATCATGGTGCAAACTCAACGGGGCCGGTAGAGGTGAAAATGGTGCAGACACAACGACAACCAATCATAACAACGCTCGTGCGCAGCTTAGCACCTGACCGTTAGGCGGATCGTATCGGAGGACAGATCATGCGACTGTCACAGATAGTCATATTCATACTCGGAGCAGTGTCACTGATCGCATCGGCGTTTGGAATTGGAAAGGATTATGGTGAGACCTTCTACAACGCCGGAATCGCTCTCTTGCTTCTTGATGTTGTGTACATACAGTTGTGGCCATCAGTGAAGCAACCGTAGGTAATCCACGTTTGCTTCGTCTATGAAGCACCTGATACGCCCGCCTAACACTCGCTGAAGTTGACGGTCAACCGCTGACGCAGCGAGAGACGGGAGCAAAGTCGGGAATGTGTAGTTTTATCGGAAAGTAAGTAAAATAGCTGCATAAACAGGTCAACCTCGTCAGCCCAGGCGCTGAAACGTTGACCGCAACTTAGCTCAGTCCGATAGGCGCCTTAAAGGAGCACACATGAAGCTTGGCCCGACTGTTCGGCGGATCATTCTGATGGGCACGGTACTTCTGGTCCTTGTGTTAGCCTGGGTCTCTATCACGGGAGCTTTCAGTCAAATTCCTCGATCCCAGACAATTGGTCAAGTGGCAGAGACGATTGTTCAGATTGCGTGCGGATGCCTGAGCTTGCTGACCGCGGTTACTTGCTTCTACTGGCAGAGATTCCGTCGTCCGGTTCGCACAGCTTGGCTTATTTCACTGATGGTGACTGCCGGCATATCGTCAGTCGTGTGGGGACCTCCGATGCTGATTGTGGGGGTGGTCTTTACCACAATAGCGTTTCTTGGGGCGCGAACAATCATTTGGTTGTTGCGGGTTGGCGACGCCTAACAAATCGCTCAACCTGACGGCGCGGCATGCACGCGCTCGGTGGTCGAGGCAGTCAGCAATTTTGCGGTTTTGTTCTCGGTCAACAGCAATTCAGTATCAAGGGCGAATCGCGCGCACATTGACACCGCGCCGCAGGCTAGCTCAAGTCCGTTACGCGGTGCGGCAGTAGTCATGCTGTCAACCTGATGAAATCACAGGTAACGCAAGCCAGAGCACTCTGTGTGCTCACAATGCTGATCATCGCTGGCTGTGCCGACAGTGGGACGGAGACAGCCGGAATGATCACAGCGACGACCGATCGGGCCCTCTACCGTGCAAGCGACAAGATTTCGGTGGTACTGGCCAACAATGCGGACTATTCACCATACCTTCTCCATTGCAACTTTCGGATAGGTTTTTACATCGAGCACATGAAAGATTCGGAATGGACTGATGCCGGCAATATTGCCATCACGTGCCTGGCCCTTTATCCCAGCGGTTCACTACGGTTGGAACCGGGAAACTCCGTCATTGACACATTTGAAATCTCTCGGCCTGGGCTGTATCGCTTGAAATATCCATATGGGAGGATTGCGGGTTGGACAGAGTTGGAGTATATCTACTCGAATTCATTCACTGTCGAATAAGTCATGCCGCACCGCTTAACCCCGCTGCTCCCGCCTCCACTTACGTTTCGGCGCCTGCCTGACTGCCCTGCCCGCCGATTTGGAAATCTCCAATGGGCAGGCGGGCGCACGGCAGGCAGGGGCAGGCCCGCCAAAACCGAGAATCGGGCGGGCGGGCCCGCCAAACAGACGGCGGGGTTCCGAATATGGCAACTGCTCGCGGCAAATCGCTCGCAGGCCGCATTCGGACTTAGCGCCTGAACATTACACCGCCACCTCGAGCCTCGCATTACGGTTATCTGCACTGCACCACAGAATTGGGGGGAGCGGCGTGATAAATAGACCTGCAACCTTCGGTACCGTCTTAACCGCCAGCCGCCAGGCTGAACATTGATAAGATTCGAGAGAGGACATTGTATGAGATACATTACCGTCATTGCAATTCTCACACTCGGTATGTCAGGATGCGCAAAAGAGGAGCTCGACCGTGCGGCCTGGCTGGAGCGCGGCAAGGAAGCACTGAATCCATTCAAGACGGAGCTGATGGCCGCCCTGAAACAGGGACTGGAAGTCGGGCCCGGGGAAGCGATCGACGTCTGCGAACGGGTTGCGCCGGCAATTGCGGAAGAAGTGAGTGGTGCCGGCATAGAACTTGGCCGCACAAGCCACAGACTGCGCAATGAACGCAATGCACCGAGAGAATGGATGCGTCCCCTGCTGGAAGGCTACATGGCCACGCCGGGGAAGACCGATCCCGAGGTTGTTCAACTCGAGGATGGTGCGGTGGGCTACGTTGAGCCCATCTTTGTCAAGGGAATGTGCCTGACCTGTCACGGGAGCGCTCTGGCGCCAGAGGTGGCGTCCCGTATCGATGAACACTACCCGCGAGATCGAGCCCGTGACTTCAAGGAAGGAGATTTCCGCGGGTTGTTCTGGGTCGAATTCAGAGAGGTTGAAGGGGAGTCGAGCTAGCGGGCTGCGGAAAAATCCCCTTGGGAAGGTTTCGCGCGGCGCTCGCAACGTTGGCGACGAACGCAACGATCAAATAGTTATCAAAAACGTAGCGCCTGCCCGCCTTTTTGGATCTCCAACGGCAGGCGGGCTCGCTGCCTGCCTGCGTGACGCAGTCGGGCAGGCGAGAAATGTTTTTCCGCAAGCTCCTAGAGGTCCATGCCTGACAATTGCATGAGCGTGACACTATCGCCGGTCACGCGGCCCGTTTGAGAAGAGTTGGAAACAGATCCTGTCGCAACCATAAACTGACGTGGCCGCAGCAAACTGTATGAAGTCAAACGACCATAGGCCAATCATCACAACGCGGCGCCGCAGTTTAGCCGCTTAACGTTAGGCGCGCTGACACTAAGCAGGACAAACCCATGCCATCCAAAGCACGCCCGTTGGCGCGAAACGCCATAAAAAAGGCGTTCTTCTATTCAGAGTCATATGACGCCCCTGAAGGAGGAACTGCAATGCGATGGCTCGTCCACGCGCACACGGTTGAACTGAGGAAGAAGACGTTCTATCACCTTCTTGATTCCTTTCCTGATGATCTCACGGTAAATATCCTTGATATCAATCAGGACACGGGGTCATCGCGACTTTACGTGGGAGAATGCTTCAATAAAGATGTCCAGGACGCCATGCGACAGCACGAATCCTATGTCTTCTTTGATGGGGCTCATCAGCTCTCCATTGTCAGGCAAGACACGGGCGAGTTCTTTGCATTCGATGAACACGATGTGTTCGTTCTCTATTTCGATCCAAAAGATCATTTCGTATGGCTCCGGGATGTTGGGTATCACGAGGGCCCGGAGACTATGATTTGGGATTCTGCGCATATCCATCTCCGTCCACCGGATGCCAATTCGATGCGTGATTCGCTCATCAGTGTTCTCGGTCTCAAGCCTTATCCGTATGAATAGACTACGCGCGTCTAACCCCGCGGCTCCCGCCTCCACTACCGTTTGGACGGGCGTAGTCCAAATCCGTCGGGGCGGTGCGACCTCGGTATCATGCCGAATATCCTCATGCACTGGAGTCCATATGCGATATCCTCTTCTCGTTCTCTGCGCAGTTCTCGTCTTCCAATCCGGTTGCAGCGAGAATGATTCCGATCCGACCGATCCCACTCCAACTGATTCAACGCCCAGTGCCCCGACAGAGGGACTTGTAGCATACTACTCATTCGACGGTACATCCAATGACGGAAGCGGAAATGGCAATCACGGTGCTTCGAGTGGAACAACCCTAACGGAAAATCGTCGGGGAGCCGAAGGCAAAGCTTTTGCGTTCGACGGGACATCTTCCAGTGTGACGGTCCCGGTCTCGACCACTCTTAACCAGCTCACGAATGAGATGACGATCGGACTATGGTTCAGGGCGACCCCGTTCGAGACACCATGGGCTGGATATTATGCAGGGATCCTCTTGTCCAAACGGGACTACACGCAACCAAACTATCCCATCCATTTTGCCCTCCAGATAGACAACAACAGTCTGGTATTCTTCTGCCAGATGGGCAACGACCCGTTCGAACAGTACCGGCCTATCCAGAACATCTACTGGATGGTTGCCGATAGCTCGTGGCATTTCGTTGCCATAACACACTCCTACACAGACACATCGAAGACCGAGATGTACGTGGACGGCCTGAGAATTCCTGGATATTGGACCGGATCAACCGCCCCGGCAGTCGGCCCGGCGCGCGTCGGCGCTTCTTATCTCGTTATCGGCAAACAGGATATTTCTGGCGGAGAGTGGCCGTATCGGGGAGCACTCGACGATCTGCGGTTCTATGACCGGATTCTCACCGATGATGAGTTACTATTGCTACGTACATTGAATGAATGATCGCCGCTCTGATCCCGCGGCTCCCGCCTCCACTTACGTTTCGGCGCCTGCCTGACTGCCGCACGGCAGGCACGGGCAGGCCCGCCAAAACCGAGATTCAAGCGGGGTTTCGTTCCGGTCGGCCTGCGACCGGAACTCAACAAACTGACGTCGCGCCATCGGTCCTCATTCACGGTGATGCTAGATGGAGATCAAGTCGTGAAAATCGTACAAAAAAGCGGCGCGCCACAGTTTAGCAGCTGGACGTTGGGCGGCTTCGCGGCGAGGATGTCTCCTGTGGGAGGATCCTAAATGTCTTCGACAAAGAGCGAACCATCCAGACTCTCCAAGCCTTGGCAGACCAAAGCACGGATACAACTGCTAGCAGCGATAGCTGGCGTACTTCCGCTTTACTCAAGTCTGATCATGTATCAGCTTCGGAAAGACCAGCCGCTTTCCATCCAGGGGTTCATCTTCTACCTCGCGGTGATTTCCCCGCTGGCTATTGTGATCGCGTTGCTGCTCCTGCGGCTTCTCTGTGGGGAGACTGCTCGAGGCCTCAATCTAAGGCCGGGCAAGCTGTCTTCGGATCTGCTCGCCGCACTCATCCTCTCACCTGTGATCATTGTCGCCAATGTCATCTCGAACCGCTTTCTTTCAGAGTGGTTTCCAGACTCTGCCTCCAACACGAGTGTTAGAAACCTCTTTGTGGAGTTGGCCAGCAACCCCGGGCTGTTGGTTCTCTTCGTAGGATTGTTGATACCGTTGGGGGCAGCCTCAGAGGAAGTGATCAGGGTGTTTCTGCTGAGCCGTTTGTGGAAGGTGTGGCCTTCAGCCGCGGGCAAGTTGGGCGCCGTGGTCATCTCGGCGTGCCTGTTCGGTCTAATCCATGTCTATCGGGGGCCCTCCAGTGTTGCGTGGACGGCTATCTTCGGTGTGATCATGGCTCTCTACTACCTTCGGTTTGGCCGTGCTGTTCCGCTGATCCTTGCACACTACGTGACAAACGCGCTTCAGGTGATTGTCTTTGCCGTGCAAGCGCGGTAGGGCTCAACGGGAGGAAATCAACGGGCTTGCTCGAGGCCTGCCGCCCAACAAGCGGCTGCACCCGACAGCGGCCGTGCGAGCATCCGGTCTCATGAGCGGCTCGACGATAGAGTGGTGCGGCCGCTGCGGGTGAGCCGCAGTCGTTTTGTGGCGTCGCGCGATAGATCGCTGAGAACCGCCGCCACAAAACCCCGGTGCTCAAACTGACGCTGACGAACCGGGCCGAAGAAGGACATGGTGGACAGACCGAACATGAATACGCTGCGCCGCGGTCGGCCTTCGTTTGCATGCGTCGGGATGCGCATTTCGACGAACGGCTTGGTTGAGAAACGGCAAGTCCGTGTCGAGGTGGCATGTAGCGCCTGAACGTTCGCCGTCGAGGATATTGACTATGGACACCTGGAAGTTCTACGACATCACCCATCGCGAGCACGTGATCTGCAATCCCACGAGCGAGGAGAAACTGGATCGCCTTGTGGAACTGCTGCGGCTTCCCGCCGACGGGCGCGTGGTCGACATTGCCTGCGGCAAGGGCGAGTTTCTGGGTCGCTTGACCAAGGCCTACGGGGTCCGCTGCCTGGGCATAGACCTCTCACCGTTCTTCGTCGCGGAAGCCGAGAAACGGCTCAGGGGGTCAGCACCAGGTGGCCAGGCCGTCGTCCTACAGATGAACGGCGCCGACTTCGAGCCGGACGAACCTCATACCTTCGCTGCAGCCTCCTGCATTGGCGCCAGCTGGATCTACGGAGGGTACGCCGGCACTCTGGATGCGCTGGCGAGTATGGCAGTCCCCGGCGGTTGGGTGATCGTGGGCGAACCTTACTGGCTGCAAGAGCCATCTGAGGAGTACCTTCAGTTCCTGGGCCAGGGGAAGGAGGCGTTCGGGACGCACGCCGGCAACGTTGAGGTGGGGGAGCAGCGAGGGCTGGATCTCGTCCACACTCTTGTGAGCAACAAGGACGACTGGGATAGATACGAAGGACTGCAGTGGTATGCTGCGGCGGAGTATGCGCGCTCGCATCCGGATGACCCGGACGTTCCGGAGCTGGTGGAACGAGTGGCCAAAGAGAGGGGAGCGTTCTTGCGTTGGGGCCGAGATACTCTGGGCTGGGCGATCTACGTTTTCAGGCGGCGGATTCCCGAGCCGCGACCGTCGTCGGCCTGACCAGTCGCTCAAACGACGGCCAACCGGCGATAGGTATGACCATAGTGTGGTGTTGAGGGAAGACTGCGAGAACTTCCGGAAATGCAGCAATCACATCCATCGGCCACGTGCAAGACGCCTGCCTGCCCGCAAACGCGTTCTCTGGCAGGCATTCATACTTCAGAAACATGAGGTATCCAATGCGGACCGGTCTTGCCCTTTTTCTGATGGTAGTTGCTGTCGCAGCCACGCCGGCGCAGCCCTAACACCGTCATACGTACGTGATCGTTCACGGTGCCTGGGGCGGTAGCTGGGACTGGAGGGCGGTAGACTCGCTCCTCACCCTGCGCGGGCATCGGGTCGTGCGGGTTGCCCTTACGGGCCAGGGTGAGCGCGTACACCTTGCATCCCCGCACGTCGGCCTCTCCACCCACATCGATGATGTCGTCAATACGATCCTCTGGGATGGTCTGCACGACGTGGTCCTCGTCGGGCACAGCTACGGCGGCATGGTCATCACCGGCGTGGCCGATCGCATACCCGAGCGGATCCGGCGCCTCGTCTACCTCGATGCCTTCCTGCCGAACTCAGGGGAAAACCTGCTCGGCATGATCGACTCTGCCGGGAGGGAGTCCTTCTGGCGGAATGTCCGGAACGGCATGAATGTCCCGCCATGGGTCACCGACACACTCGCCGTCCCGCGCGATGTGCCTCATTCGGTCAAGACCCTGACTGATACGCTCCGCCTCACCTCTCCGGAAGAGCTGCGCCCGCCCGGAATCTACATCCTGGCCGTCCGGCCGGATACGGACCCGCAGCCGTTCCAGCGCTTCGCCGACCGGGCGGCAGCACGCGGGTGGCCCGTCCATGCCATCGAGTCCGGCCACAACGTGCAGCGCACAGCACGAGAGCCGCTCGTCGAGCTGCTCGAAGCCGTGCCGTAGCGGGGCCGCGACGGCCGGATGACATTCCCGGATGTTTGTTCGTTATCTTCCGGAAAGGATCGACAGTGCCATACGTGATACACTATGACGAAGAGCTTGACTGCATTATGATCGTCGTCGACGGTCCGTTCGATGCATTCATCCTCAAGCGCCTTGCTGCGGATGTATCGAAGGCCATCGAGAAGCATGGCTGCAGGCGTATCCTCAATGATCTCCGCGATGCCAGATTGAAAGGTGTTCTCGACACATATCAGATGCCGAAAGTTGCGGCAGAAGCGGGGGTCCCCCGCATGTGCAAAAGAGCGCTTGTCGTCAGAGAGGGTTCGTCAGACTTCGACTTCCTGGAGACCGTCTTCTCAAACCAGGGACACAGAGTGAAGAAGTTCACCGCCTTCGACGATGCCAAACAGTGGCTGCTGGCGGACTGAGAGGTCCGTTGTCCGGCTGACCGTCGTCAGCTGTTCGCAGTTTTCCCTGGAATACCATGGACGGGCATCATGTCAAAGATCAACGCAGCCTGGCACAAAAAAAACCGTATGCCAAAGAACGCCACGCTGGACCAGCGCATAAGATGGCACGTGGCACACGTGAAGGCATGCGGATGCAGGGAGATGCCGGCATCGATCCGGCGTGAGGTCGAGGCAAAGAAAAGAGCGGTCAGGCCATGAGCCCGAACGACGGATTCATGAAAGCCAAAGGTGACAAGGACGCTATCCTGGCACGATTCAGAGAAGGGCCGGCAGCATTGGACCGCGCGCTCGACGGGCTGACGGATGAAGAGCTCGATGCTGCCCCGGCCGAAGGCGGCTGGTCGATCCGGCAGATCGTGCACCATATCGCTGACGGAGATGACATCTGGAAAGGCTGCATCAAGATGGTGCTGGGAAACGAGCAGGCAGAGTTCCGGCTCGACTGGTACTCGGCCATTCCACAGACCGAATGGGCAGAACGCTGGGCATACTCACGCCGACCCGTGGAGGAATCGATAGCCCTGCTGAAGGCCGTTCGGCATCATATTCTCCAGTTGCTCGATACGATACCGGATGGTTGGGACCGCTCTGTCGCGTTCCGTGAACCGAACGGGGAAAGTGAGCGCATAAGCGTCGGTTTTATCCTGGAGATGCAGGCGGACCATGTGTTCCACCATATTGAACGGATCCTCGTCCTGCGGAAGGAAGGGGGGTATTGACGGTTGGATAGCTCAGAGCGAGGAGTTCTGTAATACGCGGCACATGATGGGACGCATGTGAGAAAGAACCAAGTATGCCAATGAGTGCAACGTCGATATCGATGTATCCCCTGATGTTCATGCTCTGCATGTGCGGGCCTGCCGGAGGAGTCGGGAATCCGGAGCAACGGTCTGCGCTTCCGCACATCACCAGCTCCTGTACCATCTTCGCCATACAGAAGGGGGGCTCGGTGTTCTTTGGAAATAATGAGGACTGGCACGATCCTGACACCTTCTACTGGGTCAAACCGCCGACCGACAGTACCTACGGAGTGTTGTATGTCGGATATAGCGATCTGTATCCTCAGGGAGGTATCAACGAGAAGGGGCTCGCCTTTGACGGAAATTCCTTGCCGGTATTCACCATGAAGGAGAATCCCGCGGGACGCAAGCCGACCCGGTTGATCATCAGCTTCACTATCATGGAACAATGTGCCACCGTGAGCGAAGCGATAGGGGTCGCCCGGAGCTACGACTGGGGAGGCACCATCGCCGGACAGGTCCTGCTGGCGGATGCGTCGGGGGATGCGGTGGTGATGAGCGCTGATGTGAACGGGGAGCTTGCGTTCACTCGTAAGCCGGAAGGGGACGGATTCATCGTATCGACCAACTTCAACCGGGCGAATCCGTCGAACCGATGGGGGAACTACCCGTGTGAACGCTACACGAAGACGGAGGCGAGGCTGGACAGTCTCAGCCGTGAGGACCGCGTTACGGTCGACGCCCTGGCTTCAGTCCTCGACGCAGTCCATTTCAGCGGCACGAGACTCAACACGCTCTACTCGAACATCTTCGACCTGAAAGAGGGATTGGTATACCTGTACTTCTGGCATGCGTTCGACCATCCCGTCACGCTCAGGGTGGCCGATGTCATTGCACGGAAATCCCGGCCAGTCCGGCTGAGCACCCTCTTTCCCGATGACGTTGCTGAACGGGAGCACTCACTCAGATCTCTGTTGCTTCCTATCCTCCTTATCCTCATGCTTCTGATGTCCGGCGGGTTTGCCTATCTGTTGTACAGAGTCCTTCGTCGCGGCCCAAAAGCAGCATCATGATATGCCCAGGAAGCGAGGCAGTCGCGCTTTTCAGGCATCCCTTGGTTCAGATATGACCTCACGATCACAGTCCATATCCGCGATACGTAGTGCTCTGTTCTATATTCTCCTGCTTGTGCCGCTTTCCGTCCGGGCCCAGGAGGTCGGCATATTCGCCTCGCAACAGGGATCCAGCAATCCGGACTTCAACGATCCGATCGGCGGGGGCATAGAGTTATCCGCGCCGCTGGCCGCGAGCATCGATATCCGGGTCTCCTTCTTTCAGCATCATGACAACAGGATATACCCGGGTGCAGTCGGTGGTTTCATGACCGGGTACTCCTTACCGGACGACATAGAAAGCAGGACCGTCACGCGTCTCTGGGGTCTTTCTTTTGTGTTTTCACCCCTGAACATCTCTTCCGTGCGTGCCGGATTCGGGCTCACAGCCATGAGAGGCCTTGTCACCATTCGCAAGCGGGGGCTTCAGACGCACCTGAGCGTGCCGACGTTCGCTCCCGATCTGTTCGGATACGGCTACTTCGTTGAGGGGGCGTGGAGAAAGGCCTTCTGGGAGCACATCTCTTTGTCGCTGCGGATCGGGCGGCAATTCCTGAGCCCGAGCGGCCAGGTGACCGACATGGAGAACACCGTCGGGGATGGTCTGCAGATGTGGAACGTCGCAGCGGGCATGCAATACACTATGTGACAACAGACATGCCCCGGTGTTGCGGCACTAAAACCTATTTACCGGGAGGACATCATGACCCATGACAGCGGACGACCATCCGGTCCTCACCTTTCGGCCGCACTCATGTTCATTCTGCCGATCATTCTTTTTGCGCTCCCATCGGGGGGAAGTATGACATATCAGCACCAGAAAGAGCCTGTTTCCCTGACCTTGTTCTCATTCGCCTCTGCAAGCGAGGCTCGCTGGGAGGTCGTCAACGATGGGGTCATGGGGGGACGCTCCGAGGGGCATGTCTCCGTGGACGACGGGATCCTTCGGTTCACGGGTACATTGGTCACACGGGGAGGCGGATTCACATCTGTCCGTGCTGACAAGGTCGTCGACCTCGACGGATTCGAGGGGATCGAGCTCCGGGTGCGCGGCGATGGAAGGACCTTCGAGGTGCAGGTGGACGACGGCACCCGCAGGATGGGGCGTACGGTCTCACGACGTGCTCCGTTCGGAACGACCGGTGACTGGGAGGTCATCCGTCTGCCGTTCAGAGCGCTCCGAACGACCATCTTCGGGCAGCGTGTCAGCGCGCCCCCCATCGATCTGTCGAACGTGCGGAGCATCGGTCTGTTCATCCTTGACGGAATCGACGGCCCTTTCCGACTCGAAGTGGACGAGATCAGCGCCTACCGGGTGCATGATGAGGCCGCCCTTCTCCGATGAAGAGGAGGGGTGCATACGTCATCTTCTCCGGCCGGCCCGCGTATGGATCCTGAATCCCGCCTGCGGTGGGGATGACCATGGAGGGTGGAAAAGCCAAACGGAAGAACAAGCGGGAGGATAAAGTCATGAGAGCGATCGGGTGCATGATGATGCTGGCAGCTGTTGCCCTTCAGCCGATTCTCGCTCAGAACCCCACGCTGTTCAGTGCAGATAGCACAGGGACTCCGACGTCCCTGTCCATCGACACATCCGGCAACATTCACCTCCTATGGTCAGCCGATACGATTCTGTATTCAGTGTTCGATCTTTCCGGTCAATGCCTCCTGACGCCGGTCAGTTTTGACCAGTCGTTTGCAACGGGACCCCATATGGTCGTGGACGAGGAGCGGATCACCTGCGTCTGGACCAAGCGGGGATTTGCATTCAACGATCACATTCTCGCACGAGTGCTTGAAAGAAGTACCGGGACTCTCTCGCCCACTGTCCGTCTGGATGACGGGTGGGGCGATGCCACCCGGGGTTCGCCCTGGATCGTGCGCACATCGGACACCACTCTCCTGGCTGTCTGGGCGGGACTGGGCAGTCAGACAACGAATGCCTGGGGCGTCTGCGGCCAGTTTGTCACTCCGACCCTCGGCCTCGTCGGTCAGAACCTGCTGCTCAGCGACGACAGCGTTGAAACACGGGACAACCTCCGTCCGAGGATCGCCCTAGACCGGCAGGGTGGCCGGTTCGTGCTCGTCTGGCTGCGGGAGAACGATTGGGGCAATACGCTGATCGCCCGTTGGTTTGCACTCGATGGTACGCCGATAGGGTCAGGGATTGTCGTCCCGTCCGATACGGGCAGGAAATACTACTGGGGACACAGCGTGGCGACCGCCCCGGACGGCGGATGGACCGTTGTATGGAGCGCTGTGAACGAGGACACTCTCTCGGGCGTTTTCATGCGTCGTTTCAACGCTTCGGGGGGGCCTCTCGGCCCCGAAGAACTGGTCAGCGACGAGCACGTTCTGCAGTATGCCGAAGCGGAGATAGCGGCGGACACATCCGGAGATCACGTTGTCGTGTGGGAGACGAGGGATGTTTGGGCGCGGCTGAGGGCGCAGAGGTTCGATGCCAGTGGCGGTAGGATCGGGACCGCATTCTTCATGCCAGCGACCTCAGATACGGTACATCAGTACTGGCCGACGGTGCTCCTTAACGGGGGGAAGATCTTTACGGCCTGGTCGGAGGGTGGAAGTCCGATGGTGGGATGGATGAGCTTCATGGACCCGGTGGTGGCAGTCGCTGAGCCGGCCGGATGGAAGCAGTCCATTTCGGAGCTCTCTGTCTTCCCTAATCCATTCAACGCAACAGCACTTGTTCGGTTCACAAATCCAACGGCCGGGAGGGTCTCCATCCGTCTGTATGATATGCTCGGCCGCATGGTGAGGACCATTGCCGACGGCGAATTCGGGAGCGGTCCTCTGGTGATCCCCGTGCAGGCGGCGGATCTGTCGTCCGGAGTTTACTATATTGGCCTGACCTCTTCGCAAGGCGTCAATGTTCGGAAAGTCCTCCTCCTGCGATGATACGTTGCATATCAATTCAATTCTTCCGCCCACGATTGTCATCCCGACGAAAGTCGGGATCCATACACCAGGTTTCCTTGCCGGCCGCGTATGGATCCCTCAGCGCAGGACACAAGTCGGGGTTTATGCGCATGCACCTCCTGGGAGCGGCGGGAAGATCTCATTTGTCAGATCTCTCATTGTGGGATTGACAGATCTGATCAGGTCGATCTTCCACTGCCGATGCCAGCTCTTCAACTGCTTCTCTCTGAAGATGGCGTCGGCCATCGATGGCAGATATTCGACATAGACCAGGTAATACAGATTGTATCGGAACACGAAACTGGAGCGATTGCCCCGTTTGTGGTATTGGAGGCGGATGTGGAGATCTGAGGTCACCCCTATATAAAAGACTGTGCGGGTGAAGTTCGACAGAATATAGACGCAGGGATTCTTTGGTGATGGCATTGAGGATCCCCCTCCCAGAGAATGGTGACAACATGATAGAGGGATTCGCTATGTCATGCCAGACACTCAGTGTAGCACGCTCCGGAGTCCGACTTGGATTTTGCGGAACTGCAGGCGTATAGATCCTGAATCCCGCCTTCGGCGGGTTCAGGATGACAACGGATGGTGTGGCAGTAGTCCGAGAAAACCATCATTGGACCCCGAGTGTCATCCCCGCCAAAAACTGACTGTCCGGCGGGTGAACTGACGAAAGTCGGGACCCGTACCTCAGGAGACAGAGCTCATGTTCGTCCTTCACGGCACATATCATTGGTTCCCTAAAAAGGTCGCGTTCCGGAACGACTTCTGCCGGTTCTGCGGGGATCAGCGGATCTCGTTCGCTGTCAGGACCTTCGATGTGTTCCATCTCTTTCTTATCCCGATCCTGCCGCTTGGGATCTGGCGCAGATGGTATTGCACGGTCTGCGGCAGTCGGCCTCATTGGGCTCCGAAGGTGACGCGGGGTGTCAAGATCGGCTATATGCTTCTGGCTGTATTCCTCGGGGTGCACGGATGGTTCGTGTTCGATCCGGCGGACACGGACAGTGATCTTCTCTGGACTCTCCGAATAGGAGCGCCGATCGCCTTTCTTTGGGCTCTGATCGCCATGATCCGCCGGCCTGTCGATGATCCATTCAAAGAAAAACTTGCCGCAGTTGTGCCCTACGCCGATCAGACGTGTCCTCTCTGCGGAGGACTACTTGCAATGGGAACGCCCACGGCCTGTTCAGGCTGTGGAGCACGGCACCTCCCGCTGCGCAAGACAGGGACACTTCAGCTTCCTGAGGGCGGATAGGCTATGAGGACCATCCGATTTGCCGGACTCCTCCTTTTCTCGCAGAGAATGTGGAGGGGTGATGCATAGAACGGAAAGGACCCGAAGATGAATGTCAGATTCTGGATCGGAGTGGTCGTCTATGCCTTCTTCCTCTTCCTCTATTTCGCGGCTGCATTGTTGGAGCAGAAGGAGACAGGTCCTTCGTACATGCTCTATGCCGGGTTCCTGTCGCTGTATGCTGCAATACGGATGTACATCCACGCTTCTCTCAAAGGAGGAGCGCAGGTCGACGTAACATTCGCATCGGCATTCAAGCTTGGATTCCGGATGAGTATGGCATCAACCCTCCTGGTGTCCATAGTGTTGGTCCTGATGCCGGGCATCACCGACAAGGTGGGGGCAGTGGTTATCCCCGTCTTTGAGGGGGGTGCATATGCAGCGCTGGCCTCTGCGATCATCGCATTCATCCTGGTTCGCACGACATTTCGCAGACCGGTGTAGGCCTGCTTTGCCGGTCCGTCAGCGGAACACGATCACGTCGGCGGAGAGGGTCTTCTTCTCTGACGGGATCATCGCGTAGTGGACGAAAACGTATTCGGTTGTGGTCTCCTCGGTGCCGAGGATGACCGCCTCCCCGCCCAGTTTCGCCGCCTGATCGATGATCTCCTTCCGCAGATCGTCATAGTCCTCGAAGACGGTGCGCGTACGAGAGTCTATGCGCGCGATGATCTCATATGGCTGTTCCGGTGCCGTCCCGAGCACAGTGATGCTTTCAGGGACTCGTTCCGGACGTACCGTCATGTCCACCTGCTGCACGCTCAAAGTCGCACATCCCGCCAAGAAACAAAACGTCACTACACAGAGGGATCGTCCCATACGTCCTCCCATACAAAGAATGGATGGGTCTGGCTTCGGGCTGCACCATGCATGAAGAGTCAAGGTGCATGCCAGTTCGCGGTATGGCTTTTTGTGGCACGGAATCGGACATTTCGGGGCTTGTAGGAGGCTCATAACGTCTGCTATCCCCCGTTCGGAAGACAGGTCTGTCCTGCACCGGGCGCAGGTGGCTGTGTGGGATTCTGCCACAGGATCGCGCCCATTCACGAATCGGCGATCGGCTTCCACCAGAAATCGTGAGGATTTCCATGAGAACAACTGCGGTTGCTGCATTTCTTACGTGTTGCATCGTGCTTCCGTCTGTGCTGTCTGCGCAGGACGACTGGGCGAAGCTCGGCCGGTACCGTGCTGCGAATGAAGCACTGGGGTCTCCTGCACCGGGCGAGGTTCGCGTCGTGTTCTATGGAAATTCCATCACGGACTCCTGGGCGAAGTTCTTTCCGGCGATGTTCCCGGGCAAGCCATACATCGGCCGCGGCATCAGCGGACAGACCACGCCACAGATGCTTGTTCGGTTCCGACAGGACGTGGTGGCGCTGAAGCCAGCTGTTGTGGTCATTCTTGCCGGGACGAATGACATTGCCGGAAATACAGGTCCGTCCACATTGGAAATGATCGCGGACAATCTCCGCTCTATGGTCGAGATCGCCCACGCGAACGGGATCGAGGTGGTCCTCTCCTCGGTACTTCCCGCATCGGATTATCCGTGGAAACGCGGTCTCGACCCCGGACCGAAGATCGTTGCGTTGAACGAGTGGCTGAAGATGTACGCGGCGGAATCCGGCTGTATCTATTTGGACTATCATTCAAGAATGGTCGATGACCACCTTGGTCTGCCGCCGGAGCTTGCGTATGACGGCGTGCATCCGACAGAAGCAGGCTACCGCCTGATGGCGCCGCTGGCGGAGGAGGCGATAGAGAAAGCGCTTAATATCCAGTAGCTGCGAAACACGACTCATGAAAGCAATTCTATACACACAATACGGACCGCCGGATGTGCTTCATCTGTCCGATGTGCCGAAGCCGGTCCCCGGGGATGATGATGTCCTTATGCGCGTTCGCGCGGTCGCAGTGACGACGGGAGATGTGAACGCCCGGGGATTCACGTTCGTGCCACCGGGATTCGGTCCCGTTCCGCGTCTGATGTTCGGCTGGAAGGTGCCGCGGCAGCAGATACTCGGCGCAGACTTTGCGGGAGAGGTTGTGGTGGCAGGGAAGAATGTGAAGGACTTCAGACCGGGCGAGAAGGTCTTCGGAACGACCGGAGCGAAGTTCGGTGCATATGCAGAGCTGGTTTGTGTGCCGGCGAGCGGGGTGATAGCAAAGATGCCCGAGGGTCTTTCGTTCGAAGAGGGGGCTGGCGCATTCTTCGGCGGACACACGGCGCTGTATTTTCTTCGGGACAAAGGGAACATACAGCCCGGGCAGAGGGTCCTGGTCAATGGCGCCTCTGGCGGCGTAGGGACGTTCGGCGTACAGCTCGCGAAATACTTCGGGGCGCACGTCACGGGTGTGTGCAGTGCGGGGAACATGGATATGGTGAGGTCTCTCGGCGCTGATGAGGTGATCGACTATACGCAGCAAGATCCGATCGGCACGGGGGCCGTGTACGACCTCATTCTCGACACGAAAGGGACCCTGGCTTTCGGCAGGGCAAAGCAGGCGATGGTCCGGAACGGCCGTCTGCTGGCAGTCGCGGGAGGACCCAGGGAGTTCGGTCAGATGTTCCTGAGCTCGTTCGGTGGAGGGAAGAAGATCGTGGGCGGAGCTGCCGGAGAGCACCGGGAAGACCTCTTGTTTCTGCGGGATCTGCTGGGATCAAAGAAGCTGAAGGTCGTCATAGACAAGGTTTATTCTCTGGAGCAGACGGCTGAAGCGCACCGGTATGTCGATTCGGGGCATAAACGAGGGAGTGTGGTTATTAGGGTGGGATGAGGACGTTGAGAGACTGAAGGAGGGTGCGCAGTACTCACTTCGCAGTGGACAGAAGGCCGGTTGGAGTCACTCTGTCCCGAAGGCAGGCCATCAGGAACGTGAGGGAGTGACCTTGGGTCTGTGCCGGTCTGAGATCATCCCAAACAACAAGCTCAATCCAGTTGGAGGAACCATCATGATGAAAGCAGCGATCTGGGAGCGGTACGGGGGGCCGGAGGTCGTCCGGGTCGGCGAATATGAAAAGCCGGTTCCGGATGATCATCAGATACTCGTGAAGATCCATGCGGCCACCGTCACGCGAGCAGATTGCGGCATGCGGCAGGGACCGTTGCTCGGACGGCCTGTGCTCGGGTGGACGAAGCCGAAGGTCCGGGTCCCGGGGGCGGAGTATGCCGGGGAGGTGGAGTCGGTCGGGAAAGCGGTGACGGGCTTCAGGCCCGGTGACCGGGTGTTCGGCGCAACCGGCGGAGGTCTTGGCGCTCACGCGGAGTTCATTGCAGTCCGGGATGACGAAGCCCTCGCGACGAAACCAGAGAGTCTTTCGTTCGAAGAGTCCGTCTCGGTTATTGACGGACCCGTGACCGCAATGCATTTTTTACGTGACAAGGGTAAGGTGCAACCGGGCACGAAAGTGCTCATCAACGGAGCCTCCGGCGGGGTCGGATCTGCCGCTGTGCAGGTGGCTAAGGCCTTCGGCGGGCATGTGACCGGAGTGTGCAGCACATCGAACGTCGATCTTGTGCGCTCGCTGGGGGCGGATGAGGTCGTCGACTATACGAAAATTGACTTCACGACGGCGGGACAGAAGTACGACCTCATCTTCGACACGGTCGGTCTGAGTCCGTTCCCGAAATCGAAGCAAGCACTGACCGACACCGGACTGTATCTGAGTCCGGTCCTCGCCTGGACCATCTTCTACAATATGGCCCGTACCTCGATGGGCAAAGGGAAGAAGGCCATGATATCCTTCTCCGGTGCCCGTGCCGCCGCCGAGTTGAAGAAGGACCTTCTCTTGGTGAAAGAATTGGTCGTAGCGGGGAAGCTGAAGCCGACCATCGACCGGCGGTACTCGCTCGATGAGATCACTGATGCGCACAGGTACGTCGATGGGGGGCATAAGAAGGGGAGTGTTGTCATCACGGTGAGGTGAGGGGAGTCATGTCGCACTTCCGGTTGACCAGGACCTGCCAGCTATCATTGGGGCCGACATGTTCGATCTTTCACGCAATTCTCCGGTTCCTGAAGTCAGGAATTCTGTGGTCCAGCTGGATTGAGAATGAGGTCCGCGTACGGTAATTTCGGGAGCGCTGCAGGAACTGCACACGAACTCGCTTTGGAGGTAACCCCATGCTAGCTGCACCACGTTGCCTGCCGGGTCTTTCCATCCTTGTCGTGTTCCTCCTCTTCGGTCTGATGCTGACCTCCTGCAAAGATGAAATTGATCCGGGTACAGATCCCCCCAAGCCGAAGCATCCTCGATACTTCACCGAGGAGGTCTATGTCGATGGCATTGGCCGACCGGCAGGGCTCGCATTCGATGCTTCAGGTTCCCTTCTGGTGGTCGAGCTGCAGACCGGGGGAGTGTATCGGGTCCCACAGGAGACAACGAAGGTCGTGTTTGCCACCAGTATTGAGGGAGCCTCCGGGATAGCGGTTGATGGTTCCGGGAATGTCTATGTGTCGTACTACTGGGATGAAACAGTGAAGAGGGTCACGGCTGCAGGCGGGATCATGACGACGTTTGCGAGCGGATTCTCAAATCCTGCAGGATTAGCGTTTGACAAGTCCGGCGATCTCTATGTGTCGAACTACAATTCGAATTCTATCAGCAAGGTCACACCACTGGGAGATACGAGCACATTTGTGACAGGTCTGCAGGGGCCGGTTGGCCTGGCGTGCGACGATGCGGGGTATATATACGTGGCGAACCGGCTGGACAATACGATCCGGAAGATCTCTCCGCTCGGCGTACAGTCTGTCGTCGCAGACAGTATCCCACAGCCCCACAGCCTCGCTTTTGATGAGGATGGCGATCTGTATGTGAGCGTATCGGGATCCAGTCCAGGTCGGTCCATTTATGTTGTTCCCCGCGACGGGCCGAGCTATAAGCTCGCTGATGGTCTCCTGAACCCGACCGGATTGACATTCGATGCAGCCGGTCGGCTGTATGTCTCCAACATAGATGCAGGCTTCGTGCTCAGACTCACGTTTGCTCCGTAGGCCTTCCCGGGCCCTCAATATTCCCGGGGACACTCAAGCCTGCGGGCGAGTTGACCAACTCCCGATGCAGAGATGACAAGTCTGGACATCGTCCGCCTGGCAGCATTCACCGGCGGGACGCTCGGCCTTCTACTGATCTCCCGCCGGTCGCTGTTCCGCATCGGCTCCCACGGTTTCTACCGCTTCTTTGCCTGGGAGTCGATCCTCGGCATCGTCGTCCTGAACTTACCCTTCTGGTTTTCCGATCCATTCTCTCCGCGGCAGCTCATCTCCTGGTTCCTGCTGCTCAGTTCGCTGGCTGTACTGTGGATGGGTGTTTCCCGACTCCGGTCTGCACGGCACAGCGCTGACCGTAGAGAAGGCGGGCTATATGCTTTCGAAAAGACCTCCGAATTGGTGACGGCAGGCATATATCGCTATATCAGGCACCCTTTGTACGCGTCGCTGCTGTATCTCGCATGGGGAGCAGCGCTCAAGCAGGTCATGTGGGAAGTCGCCCTCCTGACCCTTTCTGCGACATTGTTCCTGACTCTTACCGCCAAAGCTGACGAAAAAGAGTGCATCGGGTACTTTGGCATGCAGTATGAAGAGTACATGAAGCGGACGAGAAGATTCGTTCCGTTCCTCTTCTGAACATCGTACCTTTTCGCCTTTTTGCATTTCGTCCGTGCGACCATCCCGGAGTTGACAATGGCAGTCTTCACCTTTTCCAGGCCTGAGAAAACAGCAATCACTCTGAAGATCCAGGAGTACTTCAGGGAAGAGCTCGATCAGGAGATCGGTAACCTGCAGGCCGGACTCTTCCTGAACTTCATCGCGGAGGAGATCGGTCCGTTCTTCTATAATAAGGGGGTGCAAGACTCGCAATCGGCGTTACGCAAACGCATCGACGAGCTGACCGAAACGATCGATTCTCTCCAAAAACCGACAGGACGACGGTGATATCCTCCTCCGCAGATTATTCGTCCCGCGATCTGTCCTCCGACCTCTGCCTTCTGACTAGAAGCTATCTCAAAAATACTCTGCACAGGATGGTTTCTCGCAAAGCTCGCAAAGAAGGCAACGCCCGCAATGTAAAACTTAACATAATGTAAGGGTCCTCCGTTGCGAGCTTTCTTTTTGCCGTTGCGGTCGTTGCGAGAAATGTTTTTGAGATGGGTTCTACTGTCATCTTCCATCTCTCATCTTCCATCTCCCAATGCGTTCTACCATAGCCAAGTACATCCTCTCCTGGTTCGGTCTCATGGTCCTCGCCATCATCAACGGCACCATTCGGGACTTCGGTTATAAGGAATCGCTTGGATCACTGACCGCACACCAGGTCTCGACAGTCACGCTCCTGATCCTCTTCTCGCTGGCGCTCTGGTTCATGGTGCAGCAGTGGCCCCTCTCCTCGAACCGTCAGGCATGGACCATCGGTATCGCCTGGTTCGTCATGACAGAGCTCTTCGAGTTCGGCATGGGCCTCTCCCGCGGGGCATCCTGGGAGGAGCTGATGTATGTATATGACATCACACAGGGTCAGGTATGGCTTCTGATCCCTTTGTGGGTGCTTGTCGGACCGGCCTTCTTCCGCCGCTTCGTACAGTCCCGAACACCGGAACAGGCTGCATAGATTGCCCACCTGTTCGGGCCGGTCATTGCTTGCAGGAATATGTACATTGTGTCCAGCGGCACTTCTGTCTCATGCGTGAACCATGACGGAACACAATCCTGATACTCTTCCGATAAGAGCGTCACGCGGGGATATCACGATCGGACTCCTGCTGTGCGAGCTGTTCGGTGCGATGTTCCTCATTCTGTTCATATTCTTCCCGCCCGCACGGACCTCTCATCTCGCGTGGTCGCTGAACATCACCTTCCTCATCCCGGTCATCTCGATGTGGGCGATCGTCTTCTGCGTCTGGCTGATCGCACGAGGAGAATATATCGTCGCTGCGTACGCTGTCGTCCTGGGATCGATCGCTTCGAGTCTGTATGGCCTGTACCTTCTGTATCATTTTCACGACCTGTGGATGGTCGGTGTGATCCTCCCGGAGAGATCACTCTCGGTGGTCCTTGGAGTCGCGCTTGGCGCGGTCCTCCTGCGCATGGCGATCGTGGCCACCTCGTCGCTTCGTCCGTCTTTCATTCTTCGGGGCTCCCTCGTGATCACGAGCATCTGCGTCATGATCGCGGGCGGGTATGCAGCATATGTAACGCCGGCGATGCTCGCAAGCAACTATCGGATGTGGGACCTGCCACGGCGTGACATCTCCCGCATGACGAACACGCATGGACCGGCTATGCCGTTGCGGTCTCTGGACGGCTCCACCTACCAGCTGGACCAGGACAGAGGGAAAGTTGTACTCATGAACTTCTGGGCGACGTGGTGCGGTCCATGCGTCGACGAACTGCCGCATCTGCAGAAACTGTTCGAAAGGATGGACCCGGAGCGTACGCGCCTTCTGGCTGTGTGCATCGACGAAGATACGACGGGTGTGCGTCGCTTTGTGGACAGTCTGCAGTTGACCTTTCCCGTCCTGTGGGGGACGCGGCAGTTCTTGGGGGAGTATGGTATCCAGGTCGTTCCCACAAATCTGATCATCGACAGGTCGGGGGTGATCCGGAAGGTGAAGCTCGGGTTCGCCGGAGAGGACGATATTCGGGATGTGGAAGAGGGCATGAACGATCTGGTCGTGGACAGGTCACAATAACGCGTCGAGCAGGTCCTGTGGAAAGGGAGATCACTATGTTGAAGAAAATTCTCGCGCTTGTCATTCTCCTGCCAGCCTTGGTCTTCTCCCAGGCAGAGACCCTGGTCGGTAACGGATTCGAGAACGGCGGATACGGAGGTCCGCTTTTCAGGATCGGCATCGTCAAGGGTAAGGTCGTTGCCTTCACGGGGGGCAGGGGGGCCTGGATCATCAATCATCGGTTCGCCATCGGCGGCGGAGGGTACAGCATGATGTCGTCCGTAAAGACCGATGGCCTGAGCCCCGGCGGGGATCCGCTCTATCTCAAAATGGAGACCGGCGGCTTTGAGCTTGAGTACATCAATGATTCCGACAAACTGCTCCATTGGACGGTCCACCTGACACTCGGGGGAGGTGCGGTGAGGCTTATCGAGCGCAGCCCGGACAAGGAGATCTATTCCGACCACATGTACCTTGTCGAGCCGAGCGCGAACCTGGACATGAACATCACCGAATGGTTCCGGCTCGGAGCACAAGCGAGCTATCGGCTCGTGATGGGACTGGATCTGCCGGTCGTGACGAACGGGGATGTGAGCGGACCGACCATCGGGCTGATCCTGAAGTTCGGGTCCTTCTGACTCCAGGAGAGGCGCGGATCCTATGCTGGTCTCCCGGCCGAATAACAGTGATGGCAATTTTTCTCAGTGTCCACCGACGCTCGGCGAATTGGCATATGACATGTTCCTGAAACCCTGTGCGATCGGTGACTGATGGTGAGATTACCATGCAAGCGAACACCCGTATGAGACCTGGTCTGAAGCTCTTCCTCTGCTCCGCATTCTTTTTACTTACCGTCCATGTCACCTCTCACTCCCAGACGGACGTGCTGACTGCAGTGGTCCACGACGATACGGTGACCATCTGGAACAACAACGTCTATTACCCCTGTGCAGCGAGTTTTGCGCTCACGGCATCGCAGTATCTCCAGACGATCACCATCATCGAACAGGACACGTCCTCCATGCTCGCGACGTGCATGTGTTACTATCAGATGTCGGTCGACATCGCCGGGCTGTCAGCGGGGGAGTATGAGGTGGTCGTCTTCAGGAGGTTCAGGATATATATCGGCGATGGGGCTACACGCGATACGATGTTCATAGTCGGCAGGCTGCATGTCACGATCGCCGCGCAGGCCGGCCAGTTCGCATTCCGGGGATATCAGTCCCCATGCCTGCCGTTCGCAAGCGTTCCGACGTTCGGGACGGAGACCGCAGAATCCTTCGGTTTGGAGGATGCATATCCGAATCCATTCAATGGCACGACCCGCATCAGGGTGCGGCTGCAGCATAGAATGGACCTTCGTCTGGACGTCTACGACATTGCAGGCCGCGAGGTAGCTCGGCTTGGGGAGGGGACACACGAGCCGGGATTCTACACGTACGTGTGGGATCCGGCAGGTCTCCCGAGCGGGATCTACATGGTCCGTGCAAGGACGAGGACCGGGAGCGTCTCAACGAAGGTGGTATTTCTCAAATAACTGTGTCGGGTGCGGTCCACCCGGGAAGGGTATGGTGGGTCATGGCTGGCGCGGCGCCGACAAGGCGCGCACTTGTAGTGATGGTCTGGAAGCGGCTGCTGGTGTTCCTCGTTATCATGATGCTCATGTTTTTCGGTTCCGTCGGGTCGTTCGATTATTGGCAGGGATGGACCTATCTGGGTGTCGTGTTCGTCCCGTTCATCATCGTGGTGACGTATCTTGTGCGGAAGGATCCCGGACTCCTCGAGCGTCGCATGAGTATGAAGGAGAAGGAACAAACGCAGAAGCGCCTTGTCCTTTTCTCGGTCCCGTATACGCTCCTGGTGTGGATGTTGCCGGGCTTCGATGTACGCTTCGGCTGGTCCGAGGTACCTGTTGGGGCCGTGGTGGCCGCGGATGCGCTCGTGTTCGCGGGATACCTGTTCATCTTCCGGGTCTTCCGCGAGAACAGCTACGCTGCCCGGACAGTGCAGGTGGATGAAGGACAGCGGGTCATCTCGACCGGACCGTACGCCCTGGTGCGCCATCCGATGTACACGGGAGTCATTGTTATGTATGTCCTGTCCCCCGTGGCGCTCGGCTCGTGGTGGGCGGTGATACCCGCGGTCTTGATCGTTCCTATGCTCATCATTCGCATACGGAACGAGGAAGAGCTCCTTGTTCGGGAACTCCCCGGTTACGCGGAGTATCGGGAGAGGGTCCGGTACCGCCTGATGCCCGGGCTTTGGTAGGAGCGTTGGTATTCTCCCCTCCACGAACGCACAATGGCCGCAAAGAGCGCATAGAATGAAGAACGGGAAGGACTGATGAGCACGCTGACGATACGGGGAATGTCGAACCACGACGTCGAAGATGCGCTCCGCGTCAACCGTGAAGCGTTCGGCTCGGACATCGAGGCAAAGCTCGTGGAAGACCTCCTGGCCGATCTGACTGCACGGCCGGTCCTGTCACTCCTTGCCATCGACGATGGCACGACGGTCGGGCATATTCTGTTCACGAAGGCAAAGCTCGATACGGCGCCGGCGATCGATGTCCGGCTCCTTGCTCCGATGGCGGTCATTCCATCCTACCAGAAGAAAGGCATAGGCGGACGCCTAATAGAAGAGGGGATCTCTCGCCTGGAGCAGGCCGGCGTATCGCTGGTGTTCGTGCTTGGCCATCCCACATATTATCCGCGCTTCGGATTTACGCCTGCCGGGATCAGGGGCTTTGCGGCCCCGTACCCCATCCAGGAAAAGGACGCGGGAGCCTGGATGGTCCGCACGCTTCGTCCGGATGCGGCGCACCAGACAGGAACGGTACGATGTGCTGATGAGATCATGAGGCCGGAGTATTGGCACGAATAAGGCTATGCTCTGTTCGGTCTCTTGTCGTATCTTCCAAAGTATCCCGCTGTCGTACTCCAGGAGCTATTCTGTGCCCGTATTCTGTCGCTTCCTGCCCATCGTCCTGCTGACTTTTAGCCTATCCGCAGTAATGGCTCAGTCATCAGCCGACACTGTTGAGCTTCGACAGGTCTTCGGGGAATATGACGGCTGCTTTGTTCTGCTCGATGTGTCGACAGGACACCTCGTTGTTCACAATCCCGGCAAGGCGCACCGCCGGTTCATTCCCGCCTCGACATTCAAGATCCCTCATACGCTCATCATCCTCGAGAGCGGGCTTGCCGCCGACGCGGAATTTTTCCTCGCGTGGGATTCTGTGAAGGTCCCCGCACGGGACTGGTGGCCCGAGGCTTGGTCGCATGATCAGACCCTCCGCTCCGCGTTCCGCAATTCCGTCGTCTGGTTCTACCAGGAGACCGCCCGCCGCATCGGGGAGCACCAGATGCGCGCATATCTGCAGGCATTCGACTATGGTAACCAGGATATGAGCGGTGGTATCGACCGGTTCTGGCTCTCGGGCGGCTTGCGCATTTCTCCTGTTGAACAGGTGGTCTTTCTCCGGAAGCTCTATCAGGGAAACTTTCGGATCACGCCTTCCACGAGAGCAACGCTCCTGGAGGTCATGCTGCTCGAGGAGAGCAACGGGATTATGCTGCGGGGGAAGACCGGAACGGGAACCAGCGACACCGGCACATCGCTTGCATGGCTTGTCGGTTTCGTGGAAAAGAGCGATGCAGTCTACGCGTATGCGCTTCTGCTTGAGGGAGAGACAGTTGCGAAGGACTGGCCGCCAGCGAGGCGCAGGGAACTCGTGCAAGAATGCCTTCGTGAACTGCACATCTCCGAATAGAATCCAGCGCCGGGAAAGAATTTGGCCCTCTACGTACATATATATGACAGCAGCGAAAAGAAGAAGCGCTGGGTGGACGCGGGTGATACGGCTGCTGTTCGTGAAGGAGAGATGAGGGTCGTTCAACTGCAAGATCGGCGGATCGTTGTGACCAGGATCGGCATGGAGCTCTGTGCAGTTGACGGACAATGTCCCCATCGTGGCGCGTCGCTGACCACGGCACGTATTGCCGACGGCACTATCCGGTGTCCGGTGCACGGGTACGAGTTCGACGTGAGGTCGGGCAAAGGAGTAGGCAATGATCTCACGCTGGAAACGATACGGGTCATCGAAGCGGAAGTCGTTCCCGGCGAAGCTCTCAAGAACGACTGAAGGAATCGAATGGAGAAGATCCACACACCGAACGCTCCGACACCTGCGGGCCACTATTCACAGGCGACCGTGCATAACGGCATGGTCTTCGTCGCGGGGCAGGTGCCGATCGATCCAGGGACAGGGGAGAAGATCCTCGGTTCGATCGAGGACCAGACCAGGCAGGTGCTGCGGAACCTCGAGGAGATCCTGAAGGCTGCGGGGAGCGGGCTCGACCACGTGCTCAAGACGACAGTCTATGTATCGGACATGGAGTTGTGGGGAAGGGTGAATGCCGTCTATGCGGAGGTCTTTGGGGACCATAAACCAGCGCGCGCTGTCGTGCCGACAAGGGAACTGCATTATGGATTCAAGGTAGAGATAGAGGCGATCGCATCGACGGAACGTTCTTAGAAGACGGATGCGGTTCGACGCCAACAATAGCAGCACTCCTGCGCCATACTGAAAGGGTCACATATGCTGAAAGAATTCAAAGAATTTGCCATGCGGGGCAACGTGCTCGATATGGCCATCGGTATCATCATCGGCGGA
Organism: uncultured Ignavibacteriaceae bacterium; assembly: GCA_964534125.1. GTDB lineage: Bacteria > Bacteroidota > Ignavibacteria > UBA10030 > UBA10030 > 2-02-FULL-55-14. Next base: position 855,488 of record CAZHOJ010000001.1, on the reverse strand, counting down.
GCGTTCGGGACGATCGTCAAGAGCCTCGTGGCTGATGTATTGATGCCGCCTCTCGGACTGCTGCTGGGGGGCATGGACTTCAGCGACTTCTTCGTCATCCTCAAGGAGGGGGCGACGGCGGGGCCATATGCAACCCTGGCAGACGCCAAGGCGGCCGGGGCCGTCAGTCTGAACTATGGGCTCTTTCTGAATGGCGTTATCAGCTTCCTTATTGTCGCCTTTGCGGTCTTCCTGCTCGTGAAGGCGGTGAACCGGCTGAAGAGGAGAGAGGAAGCGCCGCCGGCGGCACCGACGACAAAAGAATGTCCTAAGTGCTTCTCGCAGATCAACATCAAGGCGACGAAATGCCCGAGCTGTACGTCGGAGATCTGAACAGAGCGTAATTGGCAAGGAGCGAGTAGAACCCATCTCAAAAACATATAGCCGCAAAGAACACAAAGAACTCATAGGTGATTATTCTCTGTTTTGTGTTCTATGCGCCTGCCTGCAGGTATTCGTCAGGCAGGTTCTTTGTGGCAATTTGTCCAGCTCGAAAAGGTTCTTTGAGATGGCTTCTGGTGAAATGGAAGAGGCCAGAGGAATCATCATGGATACGCCATTGCTGATTGCCGGCATCGTCATGGCAGTGAGTGTGCTGTGGGTCCTGCCCGTGGTTCTCGGTATCCGCGAGGCTCGCAGGAAGAACCGATCCCCGCACTGGATGTGGACATGCATCTATCCGCTCCTCGCGTGGATACCATACTTCGTGATGAGAAGCCTGCCTGAATTGAAGACCTGCCCTGCGTGCGGAGAGAAGGTCAACGCAGTCGCTCGCGTCTGTCGGTATTGCCACACTTCATTCTCCTGAGAAAGGAACTTTCATGCGACCGATACGTGTCATGGCGATCGGCCTGATCCCACTCCTCGGGATCTCATCCTGCCAGCCTTCTCCGCCGACGGCGGAAGAGATCGTCTCACGATGTGCCGATGCGATGAGCGCGGGGGCCAGGGTCACGGATATCACGACCCTCAGACTTGCCTCGCTGTATCCCGACCATCCCTATCCCGTCCACGTGGAGATAGCGCGACCGAACAAGATCCGGTCGGAAGCGGGGGAGAACTTCGTTCTGGTCTTTGATGGAAAGCGTGCCGCATTCCTCCTCGGTGGGCCCGGAGGCAAGGGACCTGAGCTGGTCCCGGAAGAGGAATGGAAGGATTTCGAGGTCGACGTTGCTTTCCATTTCCCTGCATTCTTCGAGTATCCCGCGACATACCTTGGACTCATCGACACGGCAGGGTTCCGTGCGCACAAGCTCGAGGTCGTTCTGCCTGCCGGGGGAAAGATGACGTACTACCTCGATCCTGCGACCTACCTCATCAGCGAGACGGTCACGAATGTGACCATCAGAGGAGAGGAATACTCCTGGGGGCGGCGCTGGCTGGACTATCAGGAGATCTCGGGCGTCCTGTATTTCAAGACGTTCGAATACAAGGGACGGAACGGGATAGAGACCGGGACTTTCCAGACAGTGGAGGTCAACGCGCCGATCGATACCGCAAGATTCAGCATTCCGGACGATATCAGATAAGAATCCAGCCGGGTTTCCGGTTGCCGGGTCGGCCGAGTCGTTCCACAGGGAAATGTTTTCTGAAACGATCATCGATGTTGTGATCTTTCATGAATTCGTGGGAGTACTCTGCTATACCTCGGTCGCTCCGCGACCTCCGGACAACACACGTCTTTAATCTTCAATCTTCCATCTTCAATCTTCCATCTTAAGTCTGTCATCTGTCGTCTGATATCTGACCACTGACCTCTGACCACTGTCTTCCGTCACCTTCCTACTCCCCACAACTTCTTGATTTCCATCCAACCTTTCTCGACTTTGAGACACCGTTCGAGCACGGCACCTTGTATTCCGCGTGATTGCCTTTTCGGAGGCGGAGCGTACGTAGGACTGGCGCGAGAAGGTCATCGTTCGGTAATCATTTCGGAGCCGTGTTCAGCGTATGTTGGCAAGCCAGATCTGTCAGCAGTGTGGTGCGTGCTGTGCGTACTACCGTGTATCCTTCTATTGGGGAGAATCCAATCCCAACACCGGCGGCACCGTTCCGCCGGACCTCACCGAGCGGCTCACGCCATTCCGTGTCATCATGAAGGGAACGGGCACGCGGCCTTCGCGTTGCGTCGTTCTCGATGGCGAGGTGGGGAAGCATGTGTCCTGCGGCATCCACTCCATCAGAGCATCCACCTGCAGAGAGTTCGGCGTCAACGACGTTGACGGCCGTCCGACCATCCATGCCGGCGATATCGAGCGGTGCAACAATGCGCGCGCTGCATGGGGCATGCCGCCGCTGGATGTGGCGCTGTTGCACGTGATCCATGACCAGGGCGTGCCGCCAGATGCGATGGAACGCAAGCAGGAAGGACAGGAGGCGATAGACCCGGCCTCTGCATGAGGCGATCAGGACAATGACGATCGACACGCGCCCCGAAGCTTTGCTTTGGGGCGTGGCCTTTTATGGGACATCCAAACATCGGAGTTCATAACTCAGCGTTGGATATTCAGCATTCAGCGTTGGGAGGTGGACATTGCTGCGAGAACTCCCAATATCCGACGCTGAACGTCGAATGATGAGGTAGAGGGATCAGAACAGAGGGGCCGGTCCGGCGAGGTCAAGGCCGGGGAGCAGGAGCGCGTACAGCGCCCACATCACCGCGCCGATGGAGATGGGGACGGAAAGATTATCGTCGATCTTCAGAGCGGACTCGGCAACCGTGCCGACCGCCGCACCGATCAAGCCGATGAGGTACTCGAGCGGCAATCCTGCTGATTTCGGCGCGACCAGCACCACCACCGTGGCGGAGAAGAAGAAACCCAGCGCTCCCTCGCGGCTCTTGCGGAAGAACGGATGCCGTCCGAACCGCCTGCCCACGAGGGCGGAGGTGATGTCTGATATGATGAGGATGGCGAATGCCGTGATGGTGATCAGTTTCGGGAAAACGGCAACACAGAAAACGGCGGAGAGCAGTACGTAGGTGGCCCCATTGAGGTGGAACCTCGTCCGGTCGTGCTCGTGTTCTCTGAGGATCCTGCCGAAGATCTTATAATAGAGCACCGAGAAGGCAGGGCTGTAGTATTTCCCGAGTTCGATGACAAGGGCGAGCGCCAGCATCGGTCCGAGAAGCCACAACGCGAGCTCCTTCGTGATGAAGGAGTAGATGATGGGGATGAGGAGGGAATTGAGGTGGATGGCCTTGCGGACGAGCTCGGCCTTGAAGTCGATCGACGCAGATGCATCGAAATCGGGGGACGATGAAGAAGGCGGGGGCTGCTGTGGCATCCCGCCTTCTTCCTTGAACTGTGTCATGCCTTGGTGGGGGCGATGGTCTTCTGGGTGGAAGGTCCGCTCCGCTGTCCATTGCGCTTATCGTTCGGCGGAAGCTCTTCTCCCCGGATGACCTTATCGATCTCCTCGGCGTCGAGGATCTCGCGCTCCAGGAGGGCATTCGACAGCCGGTGGAGGATCTTCATGTTCTCGCGAAGGATCTGCTCGGCTTTCTTCATGCCCGTGATCACGATCTTCTTGACCTCGGCGTCGATCTCGATCTGCGTGTCTTCGCTGAAGTTCCGCGACCGCGTGATCTCGCGGCCAAGGAACAGCTCCTCTTCTTTTGCGCCGTAGGCGAGCGGACCGAGCTTCTCGCTCATTCCCCACTCGCACACCATTTTGCGCGCGAGCTCCGTCGCCCGTTCGATGTCGTTCCCTGCCCCCGTTGTTATCTGCTTGAACACCAGTCTCTCGGCAGCGCGTCCGCCGAGCGCGTAGGTGATCATCGACTCGAGGTAGTCCTTCGAGTATGTGTGCTTCTCGTCGATCGGGAGGTAGGTCGTCACGCCCAGCGCACGGCCACGCGGGATGATGGTCACTTTGTGCACCGGATCGGCCTCGGGCAGGAACTTTGCGACAAGAACATGTCCCGACTCATGATATGCTGTTACCTTCTTCTCGCGGTCGGAGATGATGAGCGACTTCCGCTCCAGCCCCATCATCACCTTGTCTTTGGCCTCCTCGAAATGGTGCATCGACACGGTCTTCTCGTTCTGCCGGGCTGCGAGCAGCGCCGCTTCGTTCACGAGGTTGGCGATGTCGGCCCCGGCAAGGCCGGGCGTACCCTTCGCAAGGACATCCAGGCGCACGTCGTCGCTCAACGGGATGTTCTTCGTGTGGACGGCAAAGATGCCCTCACGCCCCTTGACGTCGGGCCGGTCGACCACGATCTGCCGGTCGAAGCGTCCGGGCCGGAGCAGCGCCGGGTCGAGCACATCAGGGCGGTTGGTGGCCGCGATGATGATGACGCCTGTGTTCTGCTCGAAGCCGTCCATCTCCACCAGCAGCTGGTTCAATGTCTGTTCCCTCTCATCGTGCCCGCCGCCGAGCCCTGCGCCTCT
>CAZHOJ010000001.1:624087-851045 GCA_964534125.1 uncultured Ignavibacteriaceae bacterium | reverse complement strand
GTCGATCTCGTCGATGAAGATGATGCACGGGGCATTCTTCTTTCCCTGCTCGAACAGGTCACGAACGCGGCTGGCCCCGACACCGACGAACATCTCGACGAAGTCCGCACCGCTGATGGAAAAGAACGGGACGCCCGCTTCGCCGGCGACCGCACGTGCGAGGAGCGTCTTGCCGGTGCCCGGAGGACCGAGGAGCAGCACGCCCTTGGGGATCTTCCCGCCGAGCCGCTGGAATTTGCCCGGTTCCTTCAGGAATTCGATCACTTCATGCAGCTCGACCTTCGCTTCGTCCGCCCCGGCGACGTCCGCGAACGTCACCTGCGTCATGCCTTCGGTCAGCAGTTTTGCCCTGCTCTTGCCGAAGGAGAACAGTCCTTTCGTCCCGCCGGCTCCCGCCTGCATGCGGCGAAAGATGATGAACCAGATACCGAGAAGGAGGATCCAGGGGAGGATGCTTACGGCAGCGTTCAGCCACGTGTTATCCTCTTTCTCCATCCTGAAGATGAGCCCCTGGCTGGTCCACGCGTCGATCAATGCCTGGTCGATGGAGGTGTAGGGAAGCGTCAGGTATACCCGCCTGACGTTGCGCGCGATTTTTCCGCTCGCCGTCTCGACCTCGATGTCCGCCTTGAGCGTACCATGGAAATCGTAGACATTGAAACCGGTGATGCGGATGACGGCCTCGGAGAACTGCTGTTCGGCCAGAAGCTGCTGGAACGTGTCCGGCCGGATCTCGTATTCGGTCTCCTCATTCGTCCGGAAGACCCACATGATCATGAAGACGACGATGATGATCGCCACCCAGCTCAGGACCACCCGCCCGAACTTTCCCCACGGAGAATCGTCCTCGGGGCGCTGACGCGGAGGCCGGCGTGGGCCGCCCGGTTTGGGGCCCTGCGGGCCCTCCGTACGGCGTTTCTGGTCCTGCCGGGACCCGTCATTCTTCTGCTGCTGCCACTGCTGTTCCAACGTTCCTGCTCCTTTCACGCCTCACGTACCTGGCCTTTGCCTGTAGATAGCCTTTAAATTACGAAGTTTTTGAGCGTAGTCCAACCCGTAGCCGATGACGAACTCGGCGGGGATGTCGAAACCGACGTGATCCACGGGAAAATCGATCTTCGCCACCTCCCGCTTCATCAGGAGTGTAACAAAGGAGAGTGACGCAGGGTTCTCCCGGAGGATGAGTTTCCGGAGAAAATCGATGGAGAGCCCGGAGTCGACAATGTCCTCGACCACGATGATGTGACGGCCGTTCACCTCGCAGTTCAGGTCCTTCAGGATCGACACCTTGCCGCTCGAGATCTTCTCCGCCCCGTACGATGAGAGCTTGATGAAGTCGACCTCGCAGTCGATGGTGATGCGCCGGATGAGGTCGGCGAAGAAAATGAAGGAGCCGTTCAGCACGCCGACAAAGACGGGGCTCTTTCTGTCATACTCGGCGTTCAGCACGTCGGCCATCTGCGCCACCCGGGCTGCGATCTGTTCCTCGGTGATGAAGATGTCGAACGGCTCGCCATTGACGATGATGGTCTTTTCCATGGTCTCTCAGGCTGGTGGAATGTAGGACAATTGTATCGCCCGGGATGTGCCCGGTGTGATCTTGAACCGGTCGTCAAGGCGGACGCCGCAGACCCAGACGATCCTTCCCCCCGACGTGACGACGGGGACGCTCTCCTTATAATAGAGGGGAATGCGGGAATCCAGCAGGACATCGCTCACCTTCTTGGACCTTCCCCGCATACCGAGAGGCGCCATACGGTCGCCTGCCTTCCAGGCCCGGACCAGGGTTGTACCCCGGACCTTCGCCGCATCGACCCATGCCTCATTCGGGCCGTCGTTGTACCGTGCCGGCGGTGCGGAAGGCCGGGCCATCCGAACAATACCTCCGCTGATGCTGGCGCTTCCGCCGTGGCGAAGCCGGACCGGTGTGCGCGACCGGACAAGCATGGGGCCAAATGCGAGATGCTCTCTGTCACGAAAGACCTGCACATCAGAGGTCCGGAACAGGATACGCTTTCCGGGCGGAAGGGTTACGAGTCCCAGCGCTCGCTCGATGCGCTCACGGGTCAGTTCGGTGCCACGTTCGGAGAGGAGCAGCCCGACATACGACCGGCGCACTTCCGGAGGAAGGGCCATGAGGTCGCTGATGCGCACCAGGACAAAACCATGACGCGACGGTGCCTGACCGGGCAGGAGCGGAACCATTCGCTGTACATGAATGCCAAACCGGCGAACCACGTCAGCAAGATCCGGAAGGGCTGTCACGAGCCGACGCTCGCCGGAACGCAGAAGTCGGGGAATGATCACCCGCCGTACCGCATTCCGTGTCAGCCGGATGTCTTCGTTCGTGCGGTCGATGCGGTATGGCGCCCGCCGGTCATCGAGATACGCCATGATCTCGGCACGCGTGACCCTCAGGAGCGGGCGAATGACCGGGGGGACCGCGAGACGGGGAAGGATGCCCGCGAGTCCCCGTACACCAGTGCCGCGCGCGACCCGCATGAGCATCGTCTCTGTTTGATCGTCCGCATGATGCGCCGTCGCAATGATATCCATGCGCTGTTCTGCGCGCATCTGTTCCAGGGCGCCGTACCGGAGCGTCCGGGCGGCATCCTCGATGGATCCGCCACGTCTGGCGCGCCGGCCCGGCACGTCCACACGCCGGCTGCTGAACGGGATGCCGAGGAAGCCACAATAGCGTCGGACGAATTGCAGGTCGGCATCAGCATCTGCGGCACGGATCATATGATGGATGTGGGCGACGCGGATCGTCAGTCTCTTCGCACGAGAAAGCTCACGCAAGACCTCGAGGAGGGCCATCGAATCCGGACCGCCGCTCACGGCAAGGAGGATGCGATCGCCTCTCTCCAGAAGATGGTCTCGCTGTGCGAGGTCCCACACGCGTTGTGCGAAGGATGAGAGCATAGATAAAAAAATACCCTGGCACCGTCCCGGGCCAAGGTCGACAGACCTAAGGTAGACAAACGGAGAGGCAAAGACAAGGAGGAACGGAGTTGATGTGAAAGCGCCAGGCAAAGCGATCCCGAAGTGGTTTGACCATCCAAGCTTGCCTTTCCCTCATTTTCGGAGTACGTTTTTTACACACATGCGCGGTTTGCGATATAAAATAGCGTTCGGCTATATGGTCGTTGCCCTCATCGGGCTGGCGACGAGCTTTATTGCCATCTACAATTTCTCGGTGGTGAACCAGTCCGTCGGCCTGGTGGTGGAGGAGAACTATCAGACCACGATGGCTGCTCAGAACATGGTCCGCCACCTCGAGCGCCAGGAGAATGCGCAGCTGGCCATGATCCTCGACGACATCGACCTGGCCTACGTGCAGTTCTCCACGAACCGGACGAGCTTCCTGGGGTGGCATGAGCGGGCCAGATCGGCCGCACGTTCCCCCGAGGATGAGACGCTGCTCGACGAGATCGAGACGCACTTCAGGACCTATAGCCTGTATGCAGACACCCTCTACCGGATGGTCCAGAGTGACGGGCAATCGAGGGCGACGGAGTACAAGTTCAAGACCGTCCGGCCGCTGGCGGAATCGCTGAAAGAGGAATGCTTTCAGCTCCTCGACAGGAGCCAGGAAGGCGTGGCCAAGGGGGAAGAGAAGATACGGAACACCACATATGGAGCCATGCTGACGGTGATCCTGGCCTCCGTGGTGTCGATCGTTCTGACATTCCTGGCCACTATCCAGTTCACGCGCGCCATCCGCCCCCTGGAAAAGCTCACGAACACGGTGCGAAAGATCGGGAGCGGATCGCTGAGCCAGAAGATCGACGTTGTGACGAACGACGAGATCGGCGAGCTTTCGGTGGAGTTCAACAAGATGACGGAGCGGCTGCTGGAATATGAGAGGATGAATATCCATCAGCTCATTGCGGAGAAGAAGAAATCCGAGACGATCGTGGCCAACATCGCCGACCCGGTCATCGTCACCGACACCGCCAGGACGGTCATTCTGATGAACCGGGAGGCAGAGCGGGTGTTCAGAGTGCGCACGGGCTCGTGGAAGGGGAAGCACGTCCGGGAGGTCATCAGCAATGATGCATGGCTCGAACTCGTGTTCCCGGAACGGCCCGACCCGGAAGAAACGCTCCTCACCATCGAGCAGGAGGGGCGGCAGTCGTTCTACCGGCCGCGCCGGGCAGATATTGTCGATGAGGTGGGAAATCTTCAGGGCCGGTTGTCGCTGCTCCAGGATGTGACGCGGTTCAAAAACCTCGAGCGGCTCAAGTCGGAGTTCGTGGCCACGGTATCGCACGAGCTCCGGACGCCGCTCACCTCGCTGAACATGAGCGTCGACATCCTGGCCAAGAACGTCGTCGGCGAGATCAACGACAGGCAGCGGGAGCTCGTGACGGCAGCGAAGGACGATGTCGAACGGCTCCGGAAACTGGTCTATGACCTGTTGAACCTGTCCCGGCTCGAGGCCGGAAAGGCGGAGGTGGAGAAGGAGCCGGTGTACCTGCGCGAACTGATCGAGGATGCGCTGAAACCCCTCCGGCTGCCGTTCGACGAGAAGGGGATCGGGCTCAGGGTTGATGTGGATGATTCCGTCCCGATGGTCTCCGTCGACCGCCGGCAGTTCTCGTGGGTCTTCTCGAACCTGGCTAACAATGCGCTCCGGTTCACCGATACCGGCGGGTCGGTCACCTTCACCGGTGTTGCGCGAGCGAAGGATGTGCTCATCTCCGTGCGTGACACCGGGTGCGGCATCCCGCCCGAAGAGCAGGAGACGATCTTCGACAAGTTCGTCCAGGTCTCGTCAGACACGGAAGGAAGTCCCGGAAGCGTCGGTCTTGGACTGGCGATCGCACGCGGAGTCGTCGAGGCACACGGCGGGAAGATATGGGTCGAGAGCAAGGTCGAGGACGGGAGCACGTTCCATTTCACGATTCCAACAGCATGACACACGAAGCCCCTCACAGGAGACCGCTGGTCCTTGTCGTCGATGACGAGAAGAACATTCTCACATCCGTCGGCATATGCCTTGAGTCGGCAGGCATGCAGCCTGTCCTGACCACCAAGCCACAGGAAGTGGCGGACCTGCTGACGACACACCGCTTCGACCTCGCATTCATCGACCTCAAAATGACCCCGATCAACGGCATGGAAGTGCTCGAGGAGATACGGGCCCGGTCGCCGCGCACGTCGGTCATCATGATGACAGCGCACGGTACCGTCGACAGTGCCGTCGAGGCCGTGAAGAAAGGGGCGTACCAGTACCTGCAGAAACCGTTCGACTTCGAGGAACTCAAACTGCTGGCCAATCAGGTGTGGGAGCATCAGCAGCTCATCCAGGAGGTGGAAGAACTTCGTCTGGAGCTTCGCGAGCAACGTCCCTTCGGCCGGTTCATCACCCGGAACCGCGACGTCCTGCGCCAGCTGGAGATGGCCACGAAGGTCGCAGACAGTACGCTGAGCGTCCTTGTCGAGGGAGAGAGCGGGACGGGGAAGGAACTGCTCGCGGAATACCTGCATGCACAGAGTGGCAGGAGCGACAAGCAGCTCGTCAAGGTGAACTGTGCCGCGCTCCCCGAAGCCCTGCTCGAGAGTGAGCTGTTCGGCCACACCAGGGGAGCGTTCACGGGGGCGCACAAGGAGCGACAGGGTCGTTTCGAGCTGGCCGACGGCGGCACGATCTTCCTGGATGAGATCGCCGAGCTCACGCCGGCGCTCCAGGCGAAGCTCCTTCGCGTGCTGCAGGAGAAGGAGTTTGAGCGCGTCGGCGACAGCACGACCCAGAAGGTCGATGTGAGAGTGGTCGCTGCCACGAACAAGGACATCGAAGAAGCGATACGGGAAGGGACATTCCGGGAGGACCTGTTCTACCGGCTCAACGGAGTGCGCATCCGCCTTTCCCCGCTGAGGGAGCGGCCGGACGATATTCCATTGCTTATCCACCACTTTCTTGTGGAGCGGACAGGCACGCCGGCTCGTGAGGTGACGCCAGCCGCCGAGAAGGCCCTCAGGATGTACCGCTGGAGCGGCAATGTGCGGGAGCTTGAGAATGTCATCGAGCGTTCGCTCCTCCTTGCGGGGGACGATCCGATCGACCTTCCGCATTTGCCCGAGGACGTCAAGCACCTGCCGAACATGCCCCTCCAGTCGCTGGAAGAGGTCGAAAAACAGCACATTCGGAAGGTCCTTCAGGTCGCAAAGGATTTTGACGACGCATCGTCGATATTGGGCATTGACAGAAAGACCCTCTTCAATAAACGCAAGAAATACGGATTGTAGCCCCTCCGCGGGGAATTATTCCCCATCCCCCATATCGCTTAAGCATCAATGCTTTGCGGGCATTTACCCTCCCCTTCGCCGCGGTGAGAGGGAATTCTTCCCCAATGGTCCCCGGGAGTCATTCCGAAGTCTTCGATATTTGCGAAAAATCGACAGAATTGGTGGTACAGGGGTTGCGATACACTCATCAGACTAACTCAAAACGTCATTCACTTTCGTCTGAGGAAAGCATGGCCATTAAGCTCTCTACATTGAACAACCTCGACATTGCCATCCTTGAGCCGAGGGGCAGTATCATCGGAGGAGATGAGACAGATGAGCTCAAGACGAAGGCAAAGGACCTTCTGGAGCAGGGGAACCGAAAGCTCATCATCGATCTGGGCGGGGTCACGTACGTGAACTCCTCAGGCATCGGAGCGCTGGTGAGCATCCACTCCATGTACCAGAAGTCAGAGGCTCGTGTCAAGTTGTGCAACATGTCCAAGGGGATCGAGAACGTGTTCGTCATCACGAAGCTGACGAGCGTGTTCGATGTGGAGGAGGAGCGCGACGAAGCAATCAAGAAGTTCACAGCATAAACAAACTCTCTATTCTGTAAAGGAGCATCCCTTATGAAAACCGGTACGTTCAACACGATAGTCATCGTGGCCTCCTTGGCGATCGGGTTCGTGATCTACGAGTACACCCTTCCCCAATTCATCAAGGACGGAGGACCGCTCGTCATTTCTCTTATTGCACTGGTCATCATGCTCATCGCCTTCGTCTTCGAGCGTGTGATCGTTCTCCGCAAGGCACAGGGCAAGGGCTCTGCATCCCTCTTCCTGAAGAATGTCCAGAAGGCCATCAACGAGGGTGATATCGAAGGCGCGATCGGTGCGTGCGACAAGCAGCGTGGCTCGATGGCGAACATCATCCGTACCGGTCTCGACCGCTACAACCAGATCATTGCCGAGGGCGAGATCAAGGGACAGCGGGAGATCACCGAGAACATCCAGCGTTCCATCGAAGAGGCCATGATGCTCGAAGTGCCCCTTCTCGAGCGCAACCTGGTGTCGATGTCCACGATCGCCTCGATCGGAACGATGGTCGGTCTGCTCGGCACGACGATCGGTATGATCCGCGCCTTTGCCGCCATGGCGAATGCCGGAGCGCCGGACGCCGTTCAGCTTGCGCTCGGCATCTCCGAAGCGCTCGTCAATACTGCGGGCGGCCTTGTTGCCGGCATCGGCGGTATCGTTGCGTACAACTTCTTCACGACGAAGATCGACAACTTCACATACATGATCGACGAAGCGGGCTACTCCATCATCCAGATGCTGGCTTCCCGCAAGCCGACCAAGAAATAATCAGCGGAGGATAACGCTATGCCGAAGCATAAAAAAGGACGCGTCGGCATCAGGATGGACATGACGCCGCTTGTTGACGTCGCATTCCTTCTGCTGACCTTCTTCATGCTTACGACGCAGTTCAAACCACCCGAAGAGGTGTCGGTCATTCTGCCGTCGTCGCACTCGGCCTTCAAGCTGCCGGAATCCGATGTCATGATGATCACCGTCAATGAGGACGGGGAGATCTGGCTCGGCGTGGATCAACAGCGGCTGATGGTGCGTCTGTTCGGTGAGGAGGCCTTCGACAAGGCCGCGGTACAGGTGACCAAGCAGACACTCGGGAACATCCTGATCCAGGCACGTATCAGCAATCCGCGGCTCCGGACGGTGCTCAAAGGCGACCGGAACGCGCCGTATGGTCCTGTGGAGGATGTCATGGACGTTCTGCAGCAGACCAAGATCACACGATTCAACCTTGTGACCGACTTAGAAAAAGGATAAGACAATGGCTGGTCTCGAACAAGGCGGAGACAGCGGCGGAAAAACCGCTGGAAAACATAAGAAAAAGAAGAAACGGGTAGGCATCCGTATAGACATGACCCCGCTGGTCGATGTGGCCTTCCTGCTGCTCACCTTTTTCATGCTCACAACGGTGTTCAGCAAGCCACAGACAATGGAGCTCAACCTTCCGCCGGACGATAAGACGCAGGTTGAGGTCGCGGAGTCGAACCTGATGACGGTTCGGGTGATGGCAGACAGTACGATCTGGCAGAACATGGGGACGCAGCCACCGGAAGAGGTGAAGTTCAGCGGTCTGCGCGAGTTCCTGCTGGAGAAGAACCGCTCGAATCCCAAGCTCATCACGCTCGTGAAGGTCGACCGGGACGGCTCGTATGCCCTCATGGTCGATGTCATGGACGAACTCAATCTCGCAAACGTGACGAGGTTCAGCCTTGCTCCGCTGACGGACAAGGACAAGAGCGTCGTCGCAAAAGTACGATCATAAGGAGGGGCGTATGGCAGTCATAGACATATCGTCGCTCGTCCCCTACAAGAACCCCGGATACGGGGCGGTCGAGGTCAAGGCCATCGCACAGAAGGCGATGATGATCGCTATCACGCTTTCCGGCACGCTGGCATTCAGCGCTATCGGGTCCTATCACGGCATCGGATGGCTGCTGGAGGATGAGGAGCCCGTGCGCATGGTCCGGCTCATGAAGTACACCGACCTCGGTCCGCCTCCGTCCATCCAGAACACCCAGGCGGCCCCGGCTGTCGCGGTGGCGACGGCAGCGGTGAGGCCGAGCATCGGTATCCCCGTTCCCGTACCGGATGCCGAGGTCAGCCCTGAGCAGACCATTATGACGCAGACGGAGCTGAGCGCAGCTCCTGCTCCGAGCGTCGGCGATGAGGACGGGGCTGGGTCAGGTTTTGGGATCGAGCAGGACATTCAGATCGACGAGGACCTTCCTCCTCCGGACTTTGTTCCGTACGAGAAGGAGCCCGTCGTTGTCCGGAAGGTGGAGCCAAAGTATCCTGAGATCGCTCTCCGCGCAGGATTAGAGGGGAACGTCTACCTGAAGGTGTGGGTGGACAAGGAGGGGAAAGTTCGGAAGGCTGTGATCCTGAAGAGCGATGCAGAGATCTTCAATGAAGAGGCCAAGAAGGCGGCGTTGCAGTGGGTGTTCACGCCGGCGGTCATGCAACAGGGACCCGTCGACGTGTGGGTCTCGATACCATTCCGATTCCGGCTGACGAACCGCTGATGTATCTGTGATGCGGGTGCAGGGGCGCTACAGCCCTGCACCCGCAGAACGGAGCCGCCCGGCGCGGCTTCGGGAAGCAGCGGAACGGACCGTACGGGAGTACGGTTCCAGAGAGAAAGGGCGGGTTCCGTAGCACAGGCACTGTCCTTTCGCGATGACCACACACGACCGAACGATGTGAACGTGACCGCAGAACGACCCACTCCGGGATCCGGTATCAGACCGCATCGGCGGTCCCGGTTCCCTCACCCGACCATCATCCTTGGGTACTCGGTGGCGGCTGTGATGGGAGTTACGGGGGTCCTCATTCTGGCAGGATTCATGTTCGCTGAGGGAGTTCCTGACAAGTTCCGCATCATGTTCGGCATCGTCATCACGCTGATGGGGGTGTATCGGTTCGTGCTGACTCGATCCCGTTCGATGCAGCGGGACCGTGAGGAGGAGGACGAATGAGGTATCATATCCTGGCGATGCTGCTCGTTCTGCTGGTCTCATGCTCCCGGGAAGAGCGCGAGCGCCCCTCGGCCACGAGTGGAGACCTTGTGGTGTTCACCACGCACGGTTATGCGGACCTGATTGATACGCTGGCGCAGGAGTTCGCGCGCCAGTATCCGAAGATCAGGCCAGCGGTGACGGGGATGCAGACGCGGGAGGCAGTGGTCCATCTCCTCAATGACAGCGTCAGCACGGTCTGCATCGACCGTGAGTTCAACGAGGAAGAGAAGGCAGTGATGGCGGAGGCAGGGCAGTCGTTCACAGCAACACGCATTGCGTGGGAAGCCCTGGTTGTGGTGGTGAACAGTTCGAACGCTGTTCCTCGGTTCACGCATGAAGCGCTGACCGCCATCGTCACAGGTACCACCACCCGCTGGGCCGATGTGCCGGGATCGCGGCAGAACGGTCCCATCGAGTTCGTGACGACGGAGCGGAACACGGGCCTGTACGAGAACACTCGGACAATGCTCGTCCCGGAAGGGCAGGACCTTGCCGTCTTTGCCATCGGTGCATCGCAGGAGGAGTGTGTGACGTACGTGAGGCGATCACAGAACGCTATCACGCTCGTAGGGCTCCGCGCAGCGAGGGACCTCCCGGCAACGGCGAGGATCGTCCCGCTCGAGACGCTTATCGATTCTGCCGCCGGAAGGCGTGCCGATATTATGCCGTCGCAGACGACGGTCTATACCGGGGAATACGGCCTTCGATATGGCCTGTACCTCATGACGACAGAACGTCGCTCGCTGACCGGGTCAGGTTTCAGCACGTTCCTGTTGACGACACAGGCGCAAAAGCTGGTCCAGAAGACGGGCCTGCTGCCGGCTGTGATCCCCACCCGGGTCATTCAGTTATCATCGGAGTAAGCCCATGAAACGAATCCTGATGTGCGGACTGCTCGCGGCGCTGTCGCTGCCTGCGCTGTATGCGCAACCGGCGGTCGGCACCGGCGTGAAGCTCCTTGAGCAACGACAGTATCGGGATGCTGCGGTCTATTTTTCGAATATCGTGAGGTCGTATCCACGCGATGCCGCGTCCTGGCTGTACCTGTCCCAGGCATACCTGGGAACGGGCCAGGCAGACTCCGCGGAGATCGCGGGCCGGAAATCGCTCCTGTACGACGATGAGAATCCCATCACGTATGCGACGCTTGCCGATGCGCTGATCCGGCTGAAAAAACTGGGCGATGCGAACCAGGTGCTGCGGGAGGGCATCAAGGAGAGCGGCGAGAAACCCGAGCTGCTGCTTCAGCTCGGCCATCTGCAGATGGCATCCGACTCGGCGGATGCAGCGCTGGTGTCGTTCACGCGGGTATCGGTCTTGCTGCCCGAAATGGCGGCGGCATACGAGGGGATGGGGGACGCGTATGCACGGAATGGGGTCGTCCCAATGGCGGTCAATCAGTGGGAGCGGTCGCTGCAGCTTGATCCTGATCAGCCAGCCCTGCTCAACAAGCTGGCCGAGCTGCACCTCTCGAACAGGGACTATACGCGCGCCGTGCGCGTCTTCCAGAAGGTCGTGGACCTCGACCCTGAGAACCACGATGCGCGGTTCAAGCTGGGCGACATTTACTACCGGGCGAAGCTCTACTCCAGGGCCGCCAAGGTGTTCCAGGAGTTCGTCAAGGTCAATCCGAACGACACGGCGGCCGTGAAGATGTACCTCGAATCGCTCTTCAACAGCCGTCTGTTCCAGTCCATCCCGGAGCTCGCCGATCACGCCGTCAAGCTCGATCCGACATTCGTCGACGCGATCCGCATGAAGGCTGTTGCGTACTATGCGCTCAAGGAGTACAAAAAGACGGTCGAGACGTACGCCGCCTACGAGCAGGCCGGTGGCGAGATGTCGGTGCAGGACTACACATACCTTGGCAAGTGCAACGAGCTCATCGAGGACAACCAGGCTGCGGTGGTCGCTTATGAAAAGGCCATCGCGCTTGACTCGACGATCACCAGCGTGATGAACGACGCCGGGACCGCCTACATGCGGATGAAGAAGTGGGAGGATGCGGCGAGGATGTTCAAGGCGCGATACACCGTAGATTCGTCGGCCGTCACTGCCTACATCAACTACGGCCAGTGCATGCTGGCCCTCGAGCGCTTCGAGGAAGGGGCCTACTCCTTCGAGGTTGCCATCGAGGCCGCGCCGGACTACGTCCCGTCGTACACGAACCTCGGCATCGCCTACCTCCAGATGAAGGACTACGCGAAGGCGAAGTCGACGTTCGAACGGGCCATCGTCGTCATCGACACGGCAGTAGAGAAATACTCCAGTGACCTTGCGAAAGCCTACCGCTATATCGGCCTGGCCCAGTTGCTCGACAAGAGCTGGGACAGCGCCATCGAGAATCTCCGCAAATCACTGACCTTCGAGCCGAAGGATGAGAACACCCTTCTCTGGCTGGCACAGGGCCTCCAGAACGCACAGGGCGAGGCCGTCAGGCAGGACAAGCTGGACCGGGCGAAGCGTCTGCGGGAGGATGCGATCAAGTATTATAAAGAGGTCCTGAAGGTGAACAAGAACAGTGAGCAGGCGAAAAAAGGTCTGGAAGCCCTCGAAGGTAAATCAGAATAGGAGAATGTACCGTGGCCGAACAGCATACCACCGCAGCGCCGACGCCCACCGGGTTCTATGTGTTCCTGGGCGTCATGGGATTCGTTTTTCTTGTGATCATCGGAGTCATGCTATCCATGTACTTCGGTCTCTCATGAATCGTGTAACAACAATCTGAAAGAAAGGAATGCCGATGAAACAGTTCGCCATGTCCTCGTTGCTGGCGATCCTCCTTGTGGTCGGATGTTCACAGGGGCCTGACGTCCCGCCGATCCAGGGATGGGAAACGTTCACCGACCAGTTCTTCCGGGCGACCTTCACGCACCCGTCGGGATGGCAGGTACAGAAAGATCCGTCCCGCGTGACCATCACCTCGTCGGTATCGGCGATGCAGAAATTCTTCGATCCATACTCGAAGAACGATGCGGGATCGCAGCTCGTGATCTCGGGCGACAGGACGGACTCCGTCACGACGCTCGAGGCCGTATTCACGTCTTTCAGGAAGGGTCTTGAAGAATCCGGCTTCACGATCATGGGGGTCGATTCGAGTGTGACCATCGAAGGCAATCCGGCTATCCAGATCGAGTACGGGGGCATGTTCGACGAGCGGAGCCGCATGCACGCTGTCCGTGCGATGACGTACAAGGACACGACCACATACTACGTGGAGTACAAGGCTTTCAACGAGTTCTACGAGCCGTACCGTCCTGCGTATGATTCTGCCATGGCTACCATCGTCCTTCCGAAGCCGATCGTCAAGAAGAAGGACGTTGACCCGTCGCTCCCTGTCCCCGAGCGCGATAAGTTCTCGAACGAGTTCGTCGAGTTCACGTATCCCGCGAACTTCTCTCCGTCAGTGGATCGTCCCTCCGGCGGCGTGGAATATGCAATGAGCATCAAGGGGTACCGCCAGGACAGCTTCATCACGCTCGACATCCGGCCGGCCCAGGGCCTGACCCTCGACAAGGTCGTCGAGCAGAACAAGGACAAGTTCCGCAGGGCTGCCGCTCCGAAGTCAGCGAATGTCGGCGCTGAGCAGGCTTCGTATCTCGACTATACCCCCACCAGCGGAGTGAATGGCCGTGTGTATTTCGTCGTGAAGAACGACAAATTCTATCGCATCATCATGGTCTATCCGAACGCGCTGGCAAAGGACTTCCGCCCGCCGTTCGAAGAGACCGTTGCTTCCATTGTGCTGAAGTAGTATACTGACCCGCTCAGGAACAACGAGCCTATGCTCATGACCACACAGAGGCGCCGGACCAGACGGTTCCGGCGCCTCGTTGTGGCACCCGGGCCCCTCTGACACTTGCCTTCAGACCTCCCGCAACACGGAAATCCTTCGGGCGTCGTTGAATACGCGACGAGCCGGCCGAGAGTCCTCGGCTGGGTCCGTAGCGCTGCCATCCTCGACGGCGACTGGGGGACCTCCATCGCCTATGTTCTTGGCATCGGCTTCGCCCTCGCCGGGAACAGCAGCATGTGGCACCTCGCCGGCATGCTCACTCTGACGGCGATCGTCGCTCTCAATTACATCACCGTCTGCCGGCTCTTCCCGAACGGCGGGGGTGTATATAATTCTGTTTACCACCGTTCCCATCGCCTTGCGGTGGTCGGCGCACTCCTCCTCGGAGCCGACTATGTGATCACAATGGCCCTTTCGATCCTGGAGGCTTTCCACTATTTCGGGTTCGAGCATGCCGCCCTGGGGGCCATCGCGACCATCCTGGTCATCGGGGTCCTCAATTGGTTCGGGCCGAAACACAGCGGCGGCGGGGCTGGCGTGATCTCCGTGTTCACATTGATCACCCTTATCATCATCGTCGGAGCGTCCGCACCAACCGCGTTGACAGAGGCGCACATCGAGAAGCCTCATGACTCCTTCTTTGCGAACTGGGGCATCTTCGTCGGCCTGATCCTGAGCATCTCTGGTATAGAGGCCATCTCGAACATGACCGGACTGATGAAGGATCCGGTGAGAGATTCACGCCGGGCAATCCTCTCTGTCCTGACGAAGGTCGTCCTTGCGACGGTCTTTCTGGGACTCGCGATGCACGCGATACCCGGCTTGCAGGGCCGGACCGAGGATATGGTACGGTTGCTGGGTGAACACTATGTCGGAGACTGGTTTGGCTGGGTCGTGGCGGGATCCATGGGAATGCTCCTGATCTCGGCCGGGAACACGGCCATGAACGGTCTTGTCTCCGTGCAGTTCCTTATGGCCGTCGACGGAGAGCTTCCCGCCGGAATGAGGCGTCTTAATGCCAATGGCGTCCCGGTCATACCGTTGCTCATCTCTACACTGGCTCCCATCCTTGTCCTTCTGGTTGTACAGGACGTCCTCTCGCTTGCGAATCTGTACGCGATCGGTGTGGTCGGTGCAGTCCTTATCAACATAGGGTCGATCGCCACGGATATGACCCTGCCCGTCCGTCGGACAACGCGGGTCTTCATGGGGGCAGCAGCGGTGGTCCTGTTCTTCGTAGAGATCTCCATAGCCATTGAGAAGCAGGAAGCGGCATTGTTCGCGACCTTGGTCCTTGTGCTCGGGTTGACCGCCCGGGCGGTGGCCAAGCGGACCCTCGCGAAGCAACCCAGGATCGCCCCACAAGCGCCCTCCCGCCCGGCGATACACCGCAAACGCCGCAAGGCGATGCCGACGCGGCGGTACCTCATCGCGACGAAGGAAGCGAATCCGCGCCTGGTGAAGTTCGCCATCGAGGAGGCGAAGTCCCGCAACGCATTCCTGTTCATTCTGCAGGTGAAGGAGATCAGGGTCGGCTCGCTTCCGGAACGCATCTCGATGCCGTCCAACGGTGTCGAAGCGAAGATCGCTCAATGGTGCGACGAGGCCGACGTCGACTATCAGTTCATCCAGATCCCAAGCTGGGAGGTCGGCTACACGATCGCCGAGCAGGCCGCGACGTTCGGTGTGGAACGCGTCATGATCGGCGCCGAGCGCCGCACAAGGCTCGAGAATGTCCTCAAGGGCAGCGTCATGCGGTCGCTGAACAGACTGCTGCCCGAAGATGTGCAGCTCGTCATCTATGGAGGCTGACCGTCGATCCCGATCCAGCCGATAGTACAGACGCAGCCTGCACGCCAGTCTCTTCCCATAAGCGTTCCGGGAACCTTTCTTCGGAACGTGCCGTCCCCGCATCCCCACTCGTATGGTCCCCGCCATGACAACCTCCGCTCCATCCCACGTCGCTGAGTACGCGACCAGTCGTCCCAGGGTCCTGGGATGGGTCCGCAGTGCTGCCATTCTCGACGGCGACTGGGGGACGTCGATCGCGTATGTGCTCGGCATCGGATTCGCACTCGCCGGCTACAGCTCCGTGTGGCACCTTGGGGCCATGCTCGTGCTCACGACGATCGTGGCGCTCAATTATATCACCATCTGCCGTCTGTATCCGAACGGCGGCGGCGTCTATAATACCGTGTACCATCGCTCGAAGACCGTCGCGGTCATCGGAGCCTTGCTGTTGTCCGCCGACTACGTCATTACGATGGCGCTGTCCATCCTGGAAGCGTTCCACTACTTCGGCGTGGACAATGCAGAGTGGTTTGCCATCGGGGCGGTCGTGCTCGTCGGACTCCTCAACTGGTTCGGGCCGCGGCACAGCGGTGGAGGAGCGGGTATCATTTCGGCCGTGACGCTCGTCGTGATCTTTGTGATCATCGTCGCGTCTGCACCGACGGCGCTCACACAGGCACACGTCGAACCGATGCACGACACGTTCGAGGCCAATTGGGCGATCTTCGTCGGCCTCATCCTGAGCATCTCGGGCATCGAAGCGATATCGAACATGACCGGCCTCATGAAGGATCCGGCACGCGATTCGAGGAGGGCAATTCTTTCCGTTCTCACGAAGGTCGTTCTGGCGACCATCTTCCTGGGGCTGGCGATGTATGCCATTCCGGGCCTGTCCGGCCGGACGGAGGACATGGTCCGTCATCTCGGCGAGTACTACATCGGCGACTGGTTCGGCTGGATCGTCGCTGCATCGCTGGGTTTGCTGCTGCTGTCGGCAGGGAATACGGCCATGAACGGACTCGTGTCGATCCAGTTCCTGATGTCGGTCGACGGGGAATTGCCTCCGGTCCTCCGGAAGCTGAATGCACACGGCGTTCCGGTCGTTCCGCTCATCATCGCCGTCATCGCCCCGATCACCGTTCTCCTGTTCGTGCACGATGTCATAGCACTTGCGCACTTCTACGCCGTCGGAGTGGTCGGGGCTGTGAGCATCACTGTCCTTGCGGTGGCCACGGACAGGACCCTCCCGGTCCGGCCATTTACCCGCACGTTCATGGCCATTGCGGGGGTGGTGCTCACGCTCGTGGAAGTGTCAATCGTGGTGGAGAAGCACGATGCGGCCCTGTTCGCATTCTCCGTTCTCTTCATCGGGCTCGGGGCGCGGATCGTCACGAAGCGTGCACGGAAGCCCGTGGCGGCCGGTGTTGCGGCTCCCGCAGCGCCGCCCAAGCGCCGTCGCCGCCGTGTGCGGGCAGTTCCGGCGACCAGATTCCTCGTGGCGACGCGCGGGGCGAACGAGAAGCTGGTCCAGTTCGCCATCCGGGAGGCGAAGGCGCTGAAGGCCCACTTGTTCCTCCTCCGGGTGCAGGAGATCGCGGTGGGAGTGTTGCCGGAGCGCTTGTCGCTCGAGACAAATGGTGTGGAGCAAAAGATTGAAGAATGGTGCGAGAATGCCGATATTGACTACCATTTCCTGAGCATCCCCAGCTATGACGTCGGGTACACGATCGCAGAGCAGGCGGCGACGCTGGGAGTGGAGCGTGTCATCATCGGCGCCGAAGGACGGAACAGGCTGGAGAATGTGCTGAAGGGAAGCGTGATGCGCTCCCTGAACAAGATCCTCCCCGAGGATGTGCAGCTGGTCATCTTCGGCGGATAGCAGTCGAAAGGCAGACAGGAGCTACATGAAGCTGACACGATATCGGACGATAGCCGCCCTCTTCACTGTGGCTCTGATGACCGCCTTCTCTCATGCACAGGTGATGACGCTGGAGGTCAAGAGCCCTTCGGTTGTGCTCAGCGGCATCGGATTCACCGTCGAGGTCGTTGCGAAAGATTCGGTCGGCAATCTACTGACAGGCTTCGACGGCGTTCTCACGCTGGAGGGTGCCGTCGCTGCAGACCGGACCGACCAGCCGCTTGCGCAGTTTCCCCCGTTCGTCAACGGGGCGCTGAAGCTCGATAACGTCATCATCGATAGAGCAGGTGCCACGGACTTCCGTGTGGGCACAGGTGGCGCGACGGCATCTGTATCCGTTCGCGCGATCCCGGGCATCCTCAGTATCCTCCCGCCGCTCCTCGCCATTGTCCTCGCCCTCATCGTTCGTCAGGTTGTCATCTCGCTTTTTGCCGGGATCTGGCTCGGGGCGTTCTTCCTGTTCGATTTCGACATCATCGGGTCCATCTATCGGGTGCTGGATCACTTCGTGGTCAAGGCCCTTTCCGACGTCAGTCATCTGCAGATCATCCTGTTCAGCCTGATGTTTGGCGGCATGGTCGGGGTCATCTCCAAGAATGGCGGCACGGTCGGTATCGCGAACGTCATCACTCGGTACGCCCGGAGCGCGCGCGGCGGGCAACTGGCCGCGTGGGGGATGTCCTTCATCCTCTTCTTTGACGACTACGCGAACTGCCTGGTCCGCGGCAACCTGATGCGTCCCATCACCGATAAGCTGCGCATCTCCAGAGAGAAGCTCTCCTTCATCGTCGATGCCGGCGCAGCAACGGTCGCGAGCGTCATGATCATCTCCACGTGGATCGGGTACGAGGTCGGCCTCATCGACCAGGGGTTGAAGGCGATCGGCTCGACGGAGGATGCCTATGCGGTCTTCCTCCAGACGATCCCGTACCGGTTCTATCCGATCTTCACGCTTATCCTGGTGTTCCTGATCGCCTGGATGCGTCGGGACTTCGGCCCCATGTATACTGCGGAGCAGCGGGCATTCGAAACGGGGAAGGTCTTGCGCGATGGCGCCGAACCTGCGACAGACCTTACGGAAACGACCGACTCGTTCTCTTCTGACGTCTCTCCACGATGGTTCAACGGCATCCTGCCCATCCTGGCCATTCTCGTTGTGGGCCTGTTCGGCCTCTGGAAGACCGGAACGGATGCGCTCATCGCAGATGGAAGGACAAGCTGGTCGATCGGAGAGATCATCAGCAACTCCGATTCTTACGCTGCGCTCATGTGGGCGTCGTTCTCGGGCGTTCTGACGGCCATTATCCTGACGGTCGCCCAGCGCCTGATGTCGCTGGCGAAGGCCATCGACGCATGGTTCAACGGCCTGAAGTCCATGCTCCTCGCGATGATCATTCTTGTGTTGGCGTGGAGCATCGGTTCTGTCACGGAGGAGCTTCATACGGCGAACTACCTCGTCGAGGTCCTTCGAGGTACGATTTCCCCCCACTGGCTGCCGGTGCTCGTGTTCCTCATCGCGGCGGTGGTCAGCTTCTCCACGGGGACAAGTTGGGGGACGATGGCTATTATGATGCCGCTCGTGATACCGCTGGCCAACTCGCTCAGCATCGACGCCGGGCTCGGGCCGGAGGACGTCATGATCGTACTGCATGGGGTCATCAGTTCGGTGCTCGCGGGGGCGGTGTTCGGCGACCACTGCTCGCCCATTTCCGACACGACCATCCTGAGCTCCATGGCCTCGGCCTGCGACCATATCGACCATGTCCGCACGCAGCTTCCGTACGCGGTCCTCGCAGCGGTCATCGGCATGCTGGTAGGGGACATCCCGACGGCATACGGCATGTCGCCCTGGATCTCGATCGTTGCCGGCATCGTGCTGATGGTCATGTTCCTTCGGATCTTCGGAAAGCGGGTCGGCGACGGAATGCAACCACGAAACGCCTGAAAGGGGAGTCAATGAGCGGAATGGAACACCAGGAGCAACAACCGCAGCTGCAGCGGGTCCTCGGCTTGCGCGAGGGGATCTCCATCCACATGGGGGTCATCATCGGGTCGGGGATCTTCATCGTCCCCGCCACTATCGCCGGGCATCTCGGCGCCATGGGCCCCATCATGCTCGTATGGGTGCTCGCCGGTATGCTGACGTTGTTCGGGGCACTGACGCTTGCAGAACTCAGTTCCGTACTGCCGCAATCCGGCGGGCCGTACATCTACCTGCGCGAAAGCTTCGGGAAGGTGTGGGGGTTCCTCTTCAGTTGGAACGACTTCTTCATCAATAAGGCAGGGTCTGCTGCAGCCATCGCTGTGGCGTTCGCGACATACCTCGGAACGTTCGTACCGATCCTTGACCCGGCACAGCGTTTCGTACACGCGGAGTTCGACATCCTCGGCGTTCCGTTCGATGTCGGTTTCGGGTACGTCCAGATCGCGGCCATGGTCGTCATCGGCATCGTGACCTTCATCAACGTCCGCGGCGTGAAGTTCGGGGCGTGGGTCATGAACATCTTCACGACTGCCAAGGTGCTCGCCCTCATCGGGCTCATCATCGCGGCCGTTTTCTATGCGAGCGGATCGACAGAGAACTACCTCCCCTGGTGGCCGGAGGTGTGGAATGCGAACTACACGGCCGCCTTCGGGCTGGCCATGATCTCAGCGCTCTGGGCCTACGACGGCTGGATCGATGTCACGATCACCGCTGGGGAGTTCAAGGACCCCTCGAAGACGATCCCCCAGTCGCTCCTCATCGGCACGGTGGCCATCATCGGCCTCTACCTCGTCGCCAACCTCGCGTTCGCATACGTGATACCCCTGGAGACCATGGCAGGTTCTTCCAGGATTGCGGCTGACGTAGCAAACACGGTCCTCGGGCCGGTCGGTGCCTCGCTCATCATCATCGGCATCATGGCCTCGACCTTCGGAACGACAAACGGGATGTTGCTGGTCGCACCCCGCTCCATCTATGCCGCTGGTGTTGACGGGACTATTACGAAGAAGCTCGGAGCGGTCCACCCGAAGTACCACACACCTGCGACCGCCGTGCTCACCATGGGAGTCTGGAGCGCCATCCTGACGCTCAGCGGAACCTACGAGCAGATCACGTCCTATGTCGTGTTCGGGTCGTGGGGATTCTATGCGTTGACTGCCGCGGGCGTGATCGTGCTGCGCCGGAAGATGCCGGACGCACCGAGGCCGTACAAGGCGTGGGGATATCCCTACGCAACGCTTCTGTTCGTCGCCCTCGCTGGCTGGTTCGTCTATAACACCCTCGTCGAGGACACGCGGAACGCCGTCGTTGGGATCGTGCTGCTTCTCATTTCGCTCCCGCTCTACCGCTACTGGACAAAGCGGTCGGAAGCGAAGAACGGCACCGCATGAGCGTCCAGCTCGACCTGGTCCAGACCCTCGCGCTCGCTGCCCTTGTGTTCATCCTGGGGGTCCAGCTGAAACGGCTCGTTCCCGCGTTGGAGCGGCTCAGTATCCCCGCCGCCGTCATCGGCGGCATCGGTTTCGCGGTCGTCCATCTCTTCCTCCACGACCGCGTTCTCTCGCTCACGCTCGACACATCGGCACAGTCGCTGTTCATGATCGCCTTTTTCACTTCCATCGGTATCTCCGCGTCGTTCGATGTGCTGAAGAAAGGGGGCGTGCCGATGATCTCGCTTCTTGTCATCGCAACAGTCTTCGGACTACTGCAGAACATCATCGGCGTGACGACTGCGACCCTCCTCGGTGTACATCCGCTGCTGGGAGTGATGGCCGGATCGCTGACGCTCCTGGGTGGTCCTGCAACAGGTATGGCATTCTCCGGACTGTTCGCGGAGGCCGGGGTGGAAGCAGCTGATGTCGTGGCCATCACAGCCGCGACGGTCGGCATCCTGTTCGGCGGACTCGCAGGGGGTCCTGTCGGCGCGTCCCTTATCGGCCGGCACCGGCTGACGCCCGCTGCGGTGGGGGAGCGGGAGGAATCGATCCCCTTCGCCAGGCGTTCCATATCCATCGAGATGAACCAGGAGGAAGGGAACTTCTCCACGACGCTCCTGCTGCTCGGCGGGGTGATGGGGATCGGGAGCCTCGTCGGGTACGGCATCGGTGAGGCCGGGTGGACGCTGCCGGCGTACATCGGTGCGATGATCGTCGGGTCCATCGTCCGGAACCTGCTGGATGCGAGGGGCAGCCGGGTGCTGAATGTCCCGCTCGTCCAGTTCCTGGGAGGCGTTTCGCTCAACATCTTTCTTGTCGTGGCGCTCATGAACCTCCAGCTCTGGGAACTGGTCCATCTTGCGCTGCCGCTCTCGGTCATTCTTCTGGTGCAGGTGGCATGGGTCATCGCTGCGGTCTGGGCGGCAGGCCTTCGGCTGTTCGGCGGCGACTATGATGCCGCAGTGGTCGCCAGCGGGTTCACCGGGTTCGTTCTTGGAACGACCGCCAACGCTGTAGCGAACATGCAGACGCTTGCCGACAAGTATGGCTTCGCGCCGCGGGCTTTCCTCATTGTGCCGGTCGTGGGCGGTTTTTTCATCGATTTCACGAATGCACTGATGATCAACATTTTCCTCAACCTTTTCCGGTGAGCGAGATATGAAGCTTCATAACAAGATCCTGGTCGGCCTTGTCGCAGGCGCGGCGCTCGGTGTCGCGGCGCATTTCTTCTTCCCCGGGGCCGCCTGGCTGGACTGGATCAACGACAATCTGATGAATCCCGTAGGCCAGGTCTTCCTCCGCATGCTGCTTATGGTGGTCGTTCCTCTTGTCTTCGCATCGATCGCGCTCGGTGTGGTGGGTCTGGGGGACCTTCGGCATGTCGGAAGGGTCGGCGCACGAACGCTGGGATATTTCCTGCTGTCGACACTGATCTCCGCCACGCTCGGGCTGTTTCTTGTGAACACGATCAAGCCGGGGTCGGGGATGGAGCCGTCCATCCGTGAGCAGCTGCTCGCATCCTACAGCTCCCAGGCGGCGGGGCTGCAGTCAGGGGCGGAGACAGGCTTCGGCATCCACACATTCGTGAACATTGTCCCGCGCAATCCTGTTGCAGCAGCTGCGAACATGGACATGCTCGCCGTCATCTTCTTTGCCCTCATGGTCGGGGCTGCCCTCACGTTCATTCCGCAGGAGAAGTCGCGGACGTTCGTCTCGTTCCTGGAGGGGCTGAACGAGATCGTCATCAAGATCATCGATTTTGCGATGGCCCTCGCCCCCTACGGCGTGTTTGGCCTCATCTTCTATACCACCTCACGTTTCGGCTGGGACATCTTGCAGCAGCTGGGGATGTACGTGGTCGTCGTCCTCGTCGGCCTCCTGCTCCATGGAGCCGTAAGCCTGTCGATCCTCGTGAAAACACTGGGCGGTATGAATCCGCTGGACTTCTGGAAGAAGGCGCGTGCGAGCATCGTCACGGCGTTCTCGACATCCTCCAGCGGCGCGACACTTCCGACGAACATCTCGGTCGCTGAACGGGAGATGGGAGTTCCGCCCAAGGTCGCGGGTTTCGTCCTTCCGCTCGGTGCGACGATGAACATGAACGGCACGGCGCTCTATGAGGGCGTGACAGTGCTTTTCCTGTCGCAGGTCTTCGGCATCGAGCTGACGTTGCTCCAGCAGATCGTCGTCGTCATCCTGTCTGTTCTGATGGCCGTTGGTGCAGCGGGGGTTCCCGGCGGATCGCTTCCGCTGATGATGGTGGTGCTGGCGACCGTCGGTGTTCCGCCGGAATCGATCGCCATCATTCTCGGTGTCGACCGTATCCTTGATATGAGCAGGACGGTTCTGAACGTGTCGGGTGACCTGTCGGCGGCAGTGTATGTGGCGAGAGCGGAGGCGATGGGGGAGCGGAAGTAGCACATCGAAGCGCAAAACGCAGAGCGTGAAGGGAGGAGAGCTGAAGAGAATGAGATCCCGTCGCTCTGTCCTCTGCCCCAAGCTCTCTGACGGTCTTCCGTCCCTTGCTTCTTCTCTCAAAGTCCGTTAATGTAGTCGCATATCAGCCACCCAGAACCGGCAATATGTGCCCGGCGCTGAACCATTACCATCGGAGGCAGAATGGCAGCCAACAAAGAAGCCTGGGGATCACGCGTCGGCCTTGTTCTCGCAATGGCCGGCAATGCGGTGGGACTCGGGAACTTCCTTCGCTTCCCGGCGCAGGCCGTCCAGAACGGCGGCGGCGCCTTCATCATCCCGTACCTGGTCTCCTTCCTGCTGATGGGCATCCCGCTCCTGTGGATCGAGTGGGCCATCGGACGTCATGGCGGGAAGTTCGGCCATCACTCGGCCCCCGGCATGCTGGATTCGCTGGGCAAGGGCCGCTGGATGAAATACATCGGGGTGTTCGGGATCTTTACGAACCTGACCATCGTTGCCTACTACACCTACATCGAGTCGTGGTCTCTCTCCTATGTGTGGCATTCCATCAGCGGCTCCTTCAGCGGGCTGAGCTCCGACCAGGTCGCAACATTCTTCAATGACTACGTGGACATCTCCGACGGGGGCTGGTTCAATTTCCCCGTCGAGGCACTCTTTTTCTTTCTCGTCACGATGTTGTTGAACATCTGGATCCTTTCCCGCGGCCTGAGCCAGGGGATCGAGAAAGCGGCAAAGATCGGCATGCCGCTGCTGATACTGTTCGCGGTCTTCCTGGCCATCCGTACGCTGACGCTCGACGCCGGTGAGCAAGGTGCGGTGTTCGATGCGACGGTCGGTCTGAACTTCCTGTGGGAGCCGCAGTTCGACTCCCTGACGAATCCGAGTGTCTGGATGGCTGCGGCAGGGCAGATATTCTTCACGCTGTCTGTCGGCATGGGTTCCATCCATTGTTATGCCTCGTATCTTCGCGAGAAGGACGATATCGCTCTGAACGCTGCATCGGCCGGATGGATGAACGAGTTCGTCGAGGTCGTCCTCGGCGGCTCGGTGGTCGTTCCGATCGCGACGGCCTACCTTGGCCTGGAGTGGGTGCAATCGAACGTCGGATTGCAGATGGGCTTTCAGACCATGCCGACGCTCTTCCAGAACTGGGGCCCGATCCTTGCGGCCGTGGCCGGCGTAGCGTGGTTCGGCCTCCTGTTCTTTGCGGGCATTACAAGCTCTCTGGCGATGGGGCAGCCCGTCATGGCCTTCATGGAGGACAACTTCGGGTTCACCCGGAAGCGGTCGGCGACGTACCTGGGCGGGCTTATGACGCTTCTCGCGCTCTGGACGATCGTGTTCTACGGCTATGGCGCCTTCACGGAGTTCGACGACTGGTCGGGTACGTTCGCCCTGGTCGTGTTCGGGCTGTTCGAAGCGATCATCTTTGCGTGGATCTGGGGCATCGATAACGGATGGGCCGAGATCAACCGTGGCGCGGATATCACTGTTCCGCATATCTTCAAATACATCATTAAGTATGTCACGCCGGTCTTCCTGCTCATTGTGTTCTTCGGATCGCTCATCGCACCCGCGGGAGGCGATTGGAGCGGAGCGGTCGCCGGATTGTTCAGCGGTGATGGCTGGAACTTCGCTGCCAGCAGCATCATCGGGAAGGTCCTGCATGTCGGATTCGAAGACACACGGTGGTTCGTCGACGGCGCGCCGACGAGGGTCTTCATCGTGGACATCACGCGGATCCTGCTGATGAGTGTCTTCGCGATCGTCGCATACATGGTCAACCTCGCCTGGAGACGGCGCGAGAACACTGCCGCATAGGAGGTCGCATGTCAACACTTGGCCTGTCGATGATGGTCGTCACGTGGATCATAGTCACCACCATCGTGACATATTTCTTTGTCAAGGTCCTGAGGACCCCGCAGGAGAAGAATGAAGAGTAAGCCCGTCGCGTGGCGGTCCGGCGACTGGGGTCTCGGACCGTCCGCGCACTGGTTCGTTCTGTCCCGCCGCGCAGTACACATCTGATACCCCCGCAGGAGCAGAAGCAGCGTGGAAATCATGCTAGAGTGGGTCGGCTTCAACATCTTTGTGCTGATCCTCCTCGCCATTGACCTCATCGTCTTCAATAAGAAGCCGCACGAGATCTCCATCAAGGAGGCACTCATCTGGAGTGCGGTCTGGATCACGCTTGCGCTGATCTTCAATGTCGGGCTGTACTTCTGGATGGGGCAAGAGGTCGCCCTTCAGTTCTTCACCGGCTACCTCATCGAGAAATCGCTCAGCGTCGACAATCTGTTCGTGTTCCTCCTCATCTTCTCCTACTTCAAGGTCGACGCCAAGTACCAGCACAAGGTGCTGTTCTGGGGCATCATCGGGGCGCTTGTCATGCGCGGCGCGATGATCCTCATCGGAGCCGCCCTCATCGAGCGGTTCCACTGGATCCTGTACATCTTCGGCGCCTTCCTGGTATTCACGGGCTTCAAGATGATGTTCCAGAAGGACGAGGATGAGGTCCACCCGGAAAAGAACATCGTGGTGCGCATCTTCCGGAGGGTCTTCCCCGTGGACCCGCAATACCACTGGGACCTCTTCTTCATCAAGAAGGACGGGAAGACCTACGCGACGCTCCTCTTTATTGTCCTCATTGTCGTCGAGACGACGGACCTGGTCTTCGCCGTCGATTCCATCCCTGCCATCTTCGCCATCACGACAGATTCATTCATCGTGTACACGTCCAACGTGTTCGCCATCCTCGGTCTCCGGTCATTGTATTTTGCCCTTGCGGGGATGATGAACATGTTCTACTACCTGAAGACGGGC
This sequence comes from uncultured Ignavibacteriaceae bacterium, assembly GCA_964534125.1. GTDB lineage: Bacteria > Bacteroidota > Ignavibacteria > UBA10030 > UBA10030 > 2-02-FULL-55-14. The sequence goes on along the minus strand of CAZHOJ010000001.1, from coordinate 825,014 downwards.
CTCTCCATCGTTCTCGCCTTCATCGGCGTGAAGATGATGGTCATGGACATCGTTCATATTCCCATCACCATCGCCCTCGGCGTGGTTGCCGGTGTGCTCGCCCTCTCCGTGATCGCTTCGCTCCGTTGGGCGAAGCATCATGGGGTGTCGATTCACGACGGGAAGATCAAGGTCACAGACACCGACTGACGAAAGCCGGGAGAAGCCGTGTTTGTTGCACAGGTCGCGCCCCCCGAGGGCGCGTTCCTGTTTTTGGGAGACCGGATGCGCCGGACATTCCTGCTTGCAGTTCGACTTGACATCTCTGTCTCCTTTGTCTACTATCAAACGAAGCGTGCAGAGATACAGCGAGTGATGGGTGTTCCATATCTCGTGAAGACCATGTATCGAGCGCAGCGTACCGATCGCACTCCCTACATCCCGATCTGCGCCGGACAACGGCGAGGCCGGGCTCACCGGATGTTCTTCGACCATCCTCCGTTGGTGCTGCCACAGCGCGGCGACACGTCCGCGGAACGGGCAGAACTCTGATCTCACTCAACGACCGATCCGCTTCACGCCATGCCCCCCAGGATGCCGGCTGTGAGCGGATGTTCTTCTCATCGGAAAGGTGTTGGTATGGCAGACCGCGTCCTTTCGATCACTCCGTTCGCCCGCCTCGGGCTCCTTCTTATCCTTTCGTGCTCGCTTGTCGCGACGGCTTTCGCGGGTCCCGGCAAGATCCGGGGTCGTGTTGTGGATGAGCGAACCTCCGATCCGCTCGTGGGAGCGAATGTCCTGGTGCTCACGCGCCTGACGTCCGCCGGGGAGGAGGTACCTGTTGATCCCCCCATCGGCGCAGCATCCGACCTGGACGGATATTTCATCATCCTGAATGTGCAGCCCGGCACATACTCGCTCCGTGCGAGCATGCTTGGCTACGGGACCGTCGTCCGGACGGGCGTTCGCGTGGAAAGCGACCGTACCATTGAGGTCGACTTCACGCTCGGCGAGACGACCATCGAGATGACGTCTGTGGTCATCACCGCTGAACGGGAGGCGATACGGCCGGATGTCTCCTCGACGCAGGAGGTCATCGGGACGACGCGGCTGGAGCAGATGCCCGTGACGCGCGTCGACGAGTTTGTCAACAAACTGAAAGGAGTCGAGCTGGTCAGCGGGGCGGAGGGGAACGGCCTCAGTGTGCGCGGCGGCTCCATCCGCGAGACGGATATCCGCCTCGACGGGATGTCCCTGCAGGATCCGCGGTCCGAGAACTCCTACCTCGCGCTGAACTCCACCACCATCCAGGAGATCCAGGTACTGACGGGTGGATTCGCCGCAAAGTATGGGGGCATCCGCTCCGGACTTCTGAACGTCGTCACGAAGGAGGGGAGCCGAGAGCGGTTCAACCTGAGCATGAAAGTGGATGTCGCGCCGGCGAATCAAAAACGATTCTTCGGCACCGATCCGTGGAGCGAGGATTCGTGGATATATAAGGTCTTTGCCGGCCCGTATGCCTGGAGCGGTGTTCCGGCGGGAGATACGACTGTCCCTCAGGAATTCCGGACGTTCCGCGGCTGGTCGTATTCCTTCACGCTCAACCGCCGCCTCGACTCGCTGCAGAAGTACGACCTGTGGCAGCGGCAACACCCCCGCTACGCCGTCGCATCGAAACCGGACATCTTCGTCGAGGGAAGCCTCACGGGGCCTCTGCTCGGAGCGGGCATCCCGATCATCGGCCCGTACGCGGAGAACACGACCTTCCTTCTCGGCTTCAAGTATGAGGACTCGCAGCTGGCATTTCCGATCGGTCCGAGGGACAACTACAAGGACTGGAACACGCAACTGAAGCTGACCACGACCGTGACGGACCATATCCGCCTGGCCGTCAACGGGATGTATGCGAAGGTGAGCACAGCCAGCGGCGGGCAGACGACAAGCTACGGAGGGGCGCTGGTGGATGCATCGTCGAGCTTCAACTTCCTGAACAGTACGGAATCGTCCGTGCAGCAGCAGGCCCGATTGCTGGGGGGTGACAATCTCTGGCAGCTGTTCAACAAGAGCCGCCTCCAGTTCTACGACCAGCAGTACGTCGTCGCAGGAGCGAAGCTCACTCACACACTGTCGAACACCTCCTTCTACACGGTCGACCTGCAGTTCGGGTACACGGACCAGCAGCTGCAGCCCCTCTCGCTCGATACCTCGAGGGCCGAAGCGTGGGCCGAGTACACCGGCAGCGACGGGCGTCTCTACCGGTATTACAATGACCCTCGACTCGGTTCGCCGAACGCATCTACGAATCCCGGCACCGACGGCCTCAATATGTTCCGGATGTATGGCGGCCTGCAGCGCGTCGACTCTTCATCCTCCCGCGTTTTCCAGCTGAAAGCCGACCTCACTACGCAGATCGGCCGGCACCACCAGATCGATGCGGGATTCTCGTTCCGGGTGCAGGACCTCTACGTGTATACCGGCACCTGGCTGCAGGCGCAGCTCTCGTACACACCCGACCTCTGGCAGTATTTCCAGGCGAATCCCATCGACGCAGGTCTCTATGTGCAGGACAAGCTGGAATTCGAGGGGATGATCATGAACGCGGGCGTGCGGCTGGACTACATGGACCCGCGAAAGGACGGTTTCGTGGTCGGCCTTCCGCTCGACGAGGACTACCGGAAGCTTTACAATGAGATCTACCAGAACCTCCCTGGTGAGTGGGGAAGTTACGAGCGATGGGAGCTGTTCCGCGACATGCTGGAGAATCCGGAGGGATGGCCGCGTGAAGAGAGCAAGGCCTTCGTGAACATCTCGCCCCGTCTGGGTGTCTCATTCCCGGTGACAGAAGCGAGCAAGCTCTACTTCAACTACGGCCATTTCTACCAGCGTCCGCCTGTCTCGTTCATGTACAATCAGATCATCGACCTTGCGTCGGTGACGGTGCCGACGCCCGACCTCATCCCGGCCCGGACGGTCTCGTACGAGTTCGGCTACGAACAGATGTTCTTCGACGAGTTCCTGTTCAATGTGACGGCCTACTACAAGGATATCAGGAACGAGCCGCTGAGCCGCACGTACTACAACTACTATCATGACAACATCGTGCGGAAGTACGAGCCGGATGCGTACGGAGACGTCCGCGGCGTCGAGTTCCGGCTCGAACGCCCCATCGGCGAGTATGTCATCTTCCACGCAATGTTCGACTATATGCTGCAGAGCCGGGGACAGACCGGGCTCGCCCGGGTCTACGAGAACCGCCTGGAGGCCTCCAATGAACTCCGGGGGGCGAACCTGACGGTGACACATCCGCGCCCTCGCGGCAACGTGAACCTGAACCTGATCACGCCATCGAGATGGGGCTTCCTCGCCGGTGACATCATCTTCACGTTCTTCTACGAATGGCGTGACGGCGGGCAGCTCCTGTGGAATCCGGAGGAGACCGATATCAAGAACCGCATCTATGTCGACGCCGTCGATACGTGGAACATCGATTGTCGCGGATCGAAGGCGTTCCGCATCGCCAACGCCTCGATGGAGTTCGTCGTCACGATAAAGAATCTGACGAACAACAAGTGGCTCATTCCGGAGAACATGCTCCGGTCGCAGTACGACGCATACAAGAATTCCCTCAACCTTCCGCACGAAGGGTCGGGGGGGACCGATGAATGGGGCCAGTGGAAATCTGACGACGGCCACATCGATACAGGATGGTGGGATGCTCCCATCTTCCTCAATCCGCGACGGATCATCATGGGCCTGAGGGTAAACCTATGAGACATGCACAGTATCATCGACCGGACATGAGGACGAGCATAGTCCGTTTCGCCGTTTTCCTGACCATCCTCTGCACGGTGCCCGCGCTGGCGCAGGAGCCGGATTTCGACCCGCCCCCCATGACCATCGACGTGGGGAACTTTCACCTGTCGATGAACAAGCTGAACGGGGAGGGAGGATTGCAAACGCAATTCAGCTGGATGCTGACGGGCACGAATCCCCAGCAGACGGAGATCTTCTACTGGCCGCGGGAACGGTGGCAGTCGAACATGCTGTATCAGATCTTCAATCCGCTCGTGCTCGACCCCAACGGCATCGTCGACGAGTTCGGCACCACGCAGCAGATGTACACGCGCGGCGGCGCCCTTACCAATCCTGGCTCGACAGACTGGGCGCTGGAGACCAGACGCTATCGTCCTCCACAGATAGTCGTGGACGACATTCCGCTCGCGCCACCGTACAGGTGGCACGTCGACCGGACCATCCCGTCGGACCTCAAACTGGTATGGGAAGATGTCTGTGCACAGTTCGGCATTCGGAGCCGCGTGGAGGTATACGTCTTCAGCGACAAGGACCTCGGGGATTTCTTCATCTGGAAGGCGACGCAAAAGTTCACGGGTGAGATCCGTCGTCCCCGAGAACTGACGGCGGGGCCGGATTCCCTGCCGGATCAGAGCATCACATTCTGGTGGCCGATCGCATTCAGCTTCGGCCCGTCGAAGGTCGGCGAACGGTGGGTCAACGGCGGATTCGCGTATGAAGGGGAGGACGATCTCGACAGCTGGTTCGTGAGAAAGTCCGAGTTGCTGCCGACCGCTCCCCGTGAATCGCTCCATGTCGCGTACTACTGGGATGCTGACAATCCCGTCGCGCCGGTCTACACGAACACCGGTTCCTCTGAGGACGCGGGAGACCCGGACAGGACGACGGGATTCCTGCATTCTACGCAGATCCCCGGTTATGCGCTTCTGCATGCCGACCGGTCGGCGACAGACAACACCGACGATATTTCGCAGCCCTACGCCATGCCTCACGCCAGCATCGTGCTCGACCTGTGGGGACGCCGGGATGTGGGACTGCTTCAGACTTACCGGGGGGACGATTCGCGGGGGCGGTTCCCGCTCGACCCCATCACTGCAGGTCTGGCAACAGCACCGCAGAAAGGCCCGATGCGTTTCATCACAACGGGTCCGTACACTCTCACGAAGGATGCATCCATCTCCCGCTATGACTCCATCAGTTTCGTGATCGCCGTCGGGGTGGGAAGCATCGGGTACGAGGCCGCGGACTCCATCGGCCGTGCCTGGTTCAGCGGCACCATCACCGATGCACAGAAGAACGAGTTCGTCGAGATGGGAAAGGATTCGCTGTGGAAGGTGATGGACAAGGCGAACTGGGCGTGGAACAGGATCGCGAGCGGCCAGGCCATTCCTGCTGCACCGCCCCCGCCCGACATCGAGGTGACGTCGGGGCCCGACAGGATCGAGGTGCAATGGTCGTACCCGGATCCTTCCTACTTTGCCGACGCGGTGACGGGAGTTGACGACTGGCAGGCATGGCGGGTGTACAGGAAGCAGGGCGCGTACTACGTTAACGATCCTCTCGACCAGAACAGCGGGGAGCGCTGGGAGCTTGTGCATGAGACAACGGACCGGAATGCCACGCTGTTCACGGACATGACGGTCCAACGGGGCGTTGACTACTACTATGCCGTTTCGGCGGTCGACAACGGTTCCCAGAACACCACGGGACTGCAGCCTGGGCAACCGCTGGAGAGTTCCTGGCTCGCGACCCGTTCACAGCTTCCGGCCGCGTCCTTCAAACCCGGACTCAACGAGAGCCGAGAGGGGCTCGTCCGCGTTGTTCCGAATCCTGCCACGGTCGCGTCGGGCGGATTGGGATTCTCGGGTACGCCCGACAAGATCCTTTTCGTCAATCTCCCTGTGAAATGTACGCTGCGGATCTTCACAGAGACGGGGGACCATGTTACGACCATCGATCACTTCGGGACATCGGACCACGAGTGGAACCAGCGAACGGACGAGAACCAGTACGTCACCAGCGGCATCTACATCCTGACGGTGACCGATGCGGAGGATATCAACGGCAAAGCGCTGGATAATCAGTTCGTCAAATTTGTCCTCGTCCGGTGAGGGAAATGCCATGAAGAACACGACAATGAACACCCTGATGCTCCGGCTGGTCGGCGTACTTGCGGCTCTTATCCTGTTCGCTCTACCGGCGACCTCACAGATCGAGAAGAAGGCGCAGGTCGGATTCCGGTTCCTCGAAAATCCCGTCTCGGCCGAGGCGATCGGCAGGGGAGGTGTGGGGGTCGTCTCCACATTCAATGCCACAGGGATCTTCTGGAACCCGGCGCTGATCTCCCGGAACGATGCCCTCGCGGACATCGCCGTTCATCATACCACCGGCATCGCCGATATCAACTATAACGCGGGGGCTGCCTCCATCCGCGTCGGCAGTTTTGGCGTGCTCGCAGTGAGCGTGCTCGCGATGGACTACGGAGATTTTTACGGCACCCGACGGGCCAACAACAATGAGGGGTATGTCGACACGGAGGTCTTCTCACCGCAGGCGTATGCGATAGGGCTTGCCTTCTCCCAGAGTGTGAGCGACCGGTTCTCGTACGGCGTCCATCTCAAGCGCGTTACACAGGACCTGGGGAATGCGTGGGTCGCTCCGGTGGGTGGCGCGATCGATGATCCCACGATGCCCATCAGCGCCAAGGGGTATGAAGCCACGGAATATGCTGTCGATGTCGGTGCCTATTATGATTTCGGATACAACGGGATCCGGTTCGCGGCCACGCTTCAGAACATCTCACGCGAGATCCGGTATGAGAATGACCCGTTCCCGATGCCGTTCGCGGTGAGCTTCGGCGCGACGGTCGAGCCCATTGCTTTCTTTTTGGAGGGGGAAGATGCGCGGGTGCTGGTCCTCAGCTTCGAATCGAAGCATCCCAGGGATTTCAACGAGAAGTTCAAGGTCGGAGCGGAATACTCCATTATGGAGGTCCTCCGGCTTCGCGTCGGGTACATGTCGAACTATGACGAGCGGGGATTCACGGCGGGCCTCGGTGTGCGCCACGCGTTCGACGGGCTCCCGCTTCGCCTCGACTATGCGTACCAGCCGTTCGGCATCTTCGGCACGGTCCACCATCTCACCCTTGGGATAAGCTACTGAACGCCATGACGATCTCCCCATATACGGACAGCGATCTCAGCCAGGTCATCTCACTCTGGAACGCCTCACTTCCGCTCGATGCGATGACGCCAGGGATGTTCGAGTCCCGCATCCTGCTGGATGCGAATTTCAGCCCCGACACGTTCCTGCTCGGCAAGGACGGCTCCTCGGTCGTCGGATTCGTGCTCGGTTTCCAGGCCCGGCGGCAGGACCTTGGTGATGCCGATCCCGACGGGACGAGAGCATGGGTCCTCGGGCTCGGTGTCGGGAGCGGGCGGAAGCTGGATGTGGAGGGCAACGCCCTGCTGCGCGAGCTCGAGAAGCGGTTCGTTCAGAATGGGAAGAAGGAATGTCTCATCTCGACCTATCCGCCTGCATACATCACACCGGGTGTCGATATCCGTGCAAACAAGCCGCTCCTGGACTTTTATCTAAGCAATGGCTATGTCCAGGTGAAAGAGGCGTTGAGCATGGATGCCCCGATCGCGCTGTTCGAGGTGTCGCCGGCAGTACAGAAGAAACAGCAGGAGCTTCTGAGGTTGGGGATCGACGTCCGGACCTTCCGGCACTCCGACCTCCTCGCATTCCTTGATTTTCTGGAAGGATCCATGCCGACAGACTGGGTCCGGGTCGAACGGCGGAACCTGCAGCTCATGGTCACGGGTGCCTTCTCGCCGGACCAGATCACCGTGGTTGTCCACGGCGGCAGGATCATCGGATACTGTCAGTTCGAGGGATCTCACTTCGGCCCCTTCGGCGTTGCGGAGGAGCACCAGGGGAAAGGCATCGGAACGGTACTGCTCGCCCGCACGCTCGAGCGCATGCGTCATATGGGATATCACAATGCATGGGTGATGTGGACAGACGATGTCGCCGCCAAAGTCTACGGGAAATTCGGGTTCACCGAAACGCGGCGCTTCGCCATACTCCGCAAAGAGCTCGGCGTATAGGTCCGCGGACCCAGGATCTCATGGAAAACCAGAGACTCGTTTCTCTCGACGCCTTCAGAGGCATCACTATCGCCGGGATGCTCATCGTCAACAATCCCGGCACGTGGAGCGCCGTCCATGCCCCTCTGCGTCATGCTGAATGGCATGGCTGGACACCCACCGACCTGATCTTCCCGTTTTTCCTGTTCATCGTCGGGGTTGCGATGGCGTTTTCGTTCCCACGTCGGTTGGAGCGGGGGGCGACCAGGGCGGCCCTGTTCCGGCATGTCGCCGTACGCTCTGCCGTTCTCTTCGCCCTGGGAATGATCCTCACCGGGCTTCCCGATTTCAACTACGACAAGAAGCTCATCCTTGATGTCCTTCAACGGATCGGGGTGGTGTACCTTGTCTCGGCCGGCCTCGTCCTCGTTCTGGACCGGACATGGCAAGCGATAGCCGCTGTCTTTTTCCTCGTGGTGTATTGGGCGCTGATGATGTTGGTGCCGGTGCCGGGTCACGTCGCCGGCGTCCTCGAATGGCAGGGGAGCGTCTGGGACTATGTCGACCGGATCATCATCGAAGGATGGCATTCGCACGCCGAGGGTATCCTGAGCCTGGTCCCGTCCTTCTCGACCGTTCTGCTGGGATCGCTTGCGGGTGAGTGGCTCCGCACTGGTCGTACGCATCTGGAGAGGACTGTCGTGATGTTCGTCGCCGGCAATGTCGGGCTTGTACTGGGGCTCATCCTTGACGTATGGTTCCCTATCAACAAACTGTTGTGGAGTCCCTCGTACGTCATATTCACGGCCGGGTTCGGCCTGAACCTTCTGGCGATGTGCTATTGGGCCATCGAGATCCGCGGTTGGAAGCGCTGGGCTGAGCCGTTCCTCGTGTTCGGTATGAACCCTCTCTCGACCTTCTTCCTTGCGAGCCTGGCCGGTCGTGTCATGGGGCTGATACGGTTCGAGCGGATGCTGCCGGACGGTACGACGGGAGTGGTGTCGCTCAAGGGACTGATCTTCGAGAACCTCTTCGCCTCCTGGCTGAACGATATCAATGCATCCTTGCTGTATGCTCTGGTCTATACGGCCATCTGGCTTGGGGTCATGTCGGTGTTCTATCGGAAGAGGATTTTCCTCAAGATCTGAACGATTGCATGGAAGGATGGAAGGACCAATGACGAAAGAGAAGCGAACGATCCTCGCCGTCGGTGCGCATGCCGGCGATATGGAGGTGGCGTGCGGTGCAGTCCTGGCAAAGCATGCGAGCATGGGAGACGACGTGACCATGCTGCACCTCACGCTCGGTGAAGGGGGAAACCCCAGGCTCTCCCCGGAAAAATACGGAGAGCAGAAGCGCAGGGAAGCAGGGAAGATCGGGACGACGATCGGCGCCGAGGTCATCATCGGCCCGTACACGGACGGCAAGCTCATGAACACGGAGGAGCATCAGCTCTACGTTGCGGATGTGATCCGCACTGTGAAGCCAACGCATATCATTACACACTGGAAGAACAGCATCCATAAGGACCATGCGAACACACACGGCATCGTCATGGATGCGGTGCTCCTGGCATCCCTCGAGGGTGTCGTTACGGACCATCCCAGGCACCGGGGGGTTACGGCGATATACTACACCGATAACTGGGAAGACCCTGAGGGCTTTACGCCGTATGTCTATGTCGATGTGACCAGGGAGCTGGAAGAGTGGAAGAAGTGGATCGTCACATATGAGTTCATCAAAGGAGGGATCTCCTCATTCCCGTACCTCGATTATTACAGCGCCCTTGCGGTCACCAGGGGGGCCGTCGTCGGAGTGCGTCACGCCGTCACCTTCGACGTCGATCCATTTGAGAAGAAGCGGCTTGTCGATGCCCTTCCCTGAGACCACACGGACCTCTCCGGCTGTCTCTGCGAAGCGACCGGTCATCCGGCCATTCGATGCGAGGGATGAAGCTGCTGTCGTCGCTCTCTGGAACCGATGTCTCGAGCGGGACAGTATCTCGCTCACCACATTCCGGCGGAACATTGTGCTCGACGCGAACTTCGATGATGAAGGATGTCTGGTCGCGTGCGATGGCAAGGCCGTTATCGGGTTTATGATGAGCATCTGCCGCCGGTATCCGTACTACGATCTGGGCCTTGAGGAGGGAAAAGGCTGGATCACGTCATTCTTCGTCCATCCGGACTGGACGCGGCGGTCAGTGGGTTCAGCCCTGCTGGAGCGGGCAGAGACATTCCTTGCATCGAAGGGCATTCGGGAAGTTTCCGTTTCCGATTACACGCCGCATTACGTTATACCCGGCGTAGACCTTGATGCCTATCCTGCTGCCGTGGCCTTCCTCCGGTCGGCCGGGTACCGGAAGGCCAGGAGCGTTTATGGTATGGGCGGGTCTCTCGTCGATTTCGCCATCCCTGCAGAGATGGAAGAGCGATTCACTGCGCTCGGACGATCCGGTTTCCGCGTCGAGGTGTTCCGGGCGGAGCACACGCTCCGCCTCCTCGCATTCCTCCGCCAGAACTACCCGGGTGACCTGTTCAGGGTTGCGCATGATCGCCTACGGGAGGACCCGGCGTGCGATGAGATCATGCTGGCGTTGAAGGAGGACGAGGTCGTCGGATTCTCGCACTTCCAGGACGAGCGGTTCGGTCCGTTCGGGATTGCGGATGCGTACGGAGGGAGGGGGCTCGGGCCCTTCCTGTACTACCGCACAGTAGAATTGATGCGGCGAAAGGGGAAGCGGAACCTGTGGTTGGCATGGACCACCGGCAGGGCGAAGGACTTTTACACGAAGGTCGGGCTGAAGGTCCAGCGCCGGCATGTCATCATGCACAAAGAGCTGACGAACGGGAAAGGAAATACCAGATGAAGCGGATCCTGATGTCTTGTCTGTTCCTCGGAACCATATGCGGCCTGGCTCTGTCGCAATCGGTGCATGGAGTGATCAGGGCGAATGCCGGGGGCGAGCCGATCGATCCGCTGCTGTATGGTATCAACACTGCCCGATGGGATGAATCATTGTTCCCCGGTCCGACGGCTGACCTGCTCCTCAGTGCCGACCGCGACGCCATCGCAAAGGTAAGGACCGCTGGCATCACTCTTCTCAAGTATCCCGGCGGCAATGATGCCGATGCGTACATCTGGAACGACCCCGCGAATAACGCGACCGAGATGGATACGGACGAATACATCGCGTTCTGCAGGCAGGTCGGGGCCGAACCGTTCATCACCATCAATTTCAATGCCTCGCCTGAGCTGGCCGCATCGTGGGTGCGATACTGCAACGTTGAACGGGGATACGATGTGACGTTGTGGGAGGTGGGGGACGAGCAATGGGGGACGTGGGCGAAAGGACATGCGCCGCCGGAGGTCTATGCCAGAAAGTACAAAGCATTTGTCGACGCAATGCGGCGTGTCGACCCTGATATCAAAGTCGCCACGAATGTACCGCTCGGGCCCCATCCGGAGAACTGGACCACCCGCGTTCTGCAGGAAGCGGCAGACTATGTCGATATTCTAACATTCACGTTCTTCCCTCAGAGATGGGGAGAGGAGAACGATGACACTCTCCTTGCCACCGTGCAGCAGTTCGACAAGCTCTACCGCGACCTGTATGCAGAGGTCGTGTCGGTCCTGGGGGAGGACCGTGCGAAAGACATCCTGTTCGTGAACGTCGGATACAATTCTGTGAACCATTCTCCGGGCCCGCAAACGCTCGAGCTTGTGAACGCCATCTGGACGGCCGACATGATGGGTACCATGATGGACCGCGGGGTCGACATCGGATGCTTCTGGGCGCTTCACAATGCCTTTCCTCCCCGCAAGGGGGATTATGGGATCCTCTCTTCGGAGGGATCGAGTACACCCTCGTTCACCTATTATGCCTTCCCCATGTTCAGCAACCATATGCGTGGCGTGGCGCTTCCTGTGTCGGTGGACGATGCGGCGATATCATTGTATGCGGCCCTGGACGATGAAACCATGTCGCTTGTGCTTATCAACAGGGACAAGTCCGAAGGCCGCGACATGAGCCTTTCCTTTGAGGGCTTTGCCCCCGGGGGAGTGACGGAGGCCAGAGTCCTCGATGCTTCAAGGAGGTACGCTGCATTTGAAGATGCCGCAGTCGCGGGCGGCGCACTCACCATTCGGATCCCTCCGTTCGCAGTGGTCGTTATAGACGTTCTTGCAGAGGGCTCGGCAACTCCGCCTAAGAACCTTGCTCAGGGGGCCGTTGCCACCGCTTCATCGTTCTCGGTCATCGGGCCGCATTTTGGGCCGGAGAAGGCCGTCGATGGCCTCACCTATACGCGATGGAACTCTGCAGCATGGACAAAATCCGGCGGCAGGGAGGAGCAGTGGTTCCGTCTTGACTGGCCTGACCCCCAGAACGTCTCGACCGTTCAGGTCCAGTGGGGCAGTACGCGGGCCGTGTCATATGCGCTTGAGGTCTCCAGGGATGGGGCATCATGGGAGACCGTCGCTACCGTTCCTGACGGGAAGGGCGATGTGGACATGCTGAAGGTCGGACGTTCGGGTATCAGGGCCGTTCGGATCAAAGGTACACAGGGGAGTCCCGGGATCTCCGCCTACTCCATCAGGGAGATCGGGATCTACTGACCCCTCGTTTCGTATGTCTTCCATCTCCGTGCGAACCGGTGCTGACAGGCTTCTCACTGATTCGATGCAGCTCATCGAGGGAAGAAACATTGCCGTTCTGACGAACCATACAGGCAGGCTCTCCTCGGGCGAGCACCTGGTGGACGCACTCGTCAGGGCCGGAGGTGCCCGCATCATGGCGCTGTTCGGACCGGAGCATGGCATGTTCGGCGATACTCCGGACGGGAGTGCAGTCGGGCATTCGCACCACGCCTCCCTGGGGATCCCGGTGTACTCGTTGTACGGTAAAACGCACAAGCCGACCCCCGACATGCTGAAAGGGGTGGACCTTCTCGTCTGCGATATTCAGGATGTCGGCGCCCGGTTCTACACATACATCTCCACGATGGCGCTCGCGATCGAAGCCGCCGCGGAAGCCAGTATCCCTGTTGTCGTCCTCGATCGGCCAGCGATGATCCGCGCCCTCGCATATGATGGTCCCGTCCGCCCGTCGCAACTGCGCTCCTTCGTAAGTCTCCTTCCGATCCCCGTCACGTACGGAATGACGATCGGTGAGCTCATGACGATGTGCAACGCTGAGGGGTGGCTGAAGGATGGCGTGCAGGCAGACATGAACATCGTCCGTCTGGAAGGGTGGAGCCGGGCACTGTGGTATGACGAAACCGCACTCCCGTGGATCTCACCTTCTCCCAATCTTCCGGACCTGAGCACAGCGGTGATCTATCCGGGACAGTGTTTCATTGAGGGGACGCATCTGTCAGAAGGGCGGGGGACGGATGCACCTTTCTCGTATATTGGGGCGCCCTGGGTGGACGCCGATCGGGTCCTGGATGTTCTGGCCGCATGCGCATCGCCGGGGGTGAAGTTCACAAACGTGCGGTTCACTCCGCGGTCCATCCCGGGCGTTGCCGTTTCGCCCAAGTACGAACAGGAGCTGTGCAGGGGCATCCGCATCACTGTGACCGACCGGAATGCCGTCAGGCCTGTACGACTGGGTATCGATGTGCTGTATGCCTTCAGGACCGTGCACCCGGAACAGGAAATGTTCCGCGTTCGCCGGTTCGATATTCTAACGGGATCCACCGAGGTCCGGACCATGCTCAATGATGGAGCACATCCGCACGAGGTCGCGGCGCAGTGGGATAAGGGACTGTCGGACTTTGCTGTATTGCGGCGGCGGTATCTGATCTATTCCTGAAAGCGAGGACCCTCTGAATTTCCACATCATAGACTGGATTATCCTGGCTTGCTACCTGACGCTCACCGTCTACGTGGGGATCCGCGCCAAGCGGTACGTCGAGAACATGGAAGGGTACTTCGTCGCGGGGCGGCGGGTCCGGGTGGCGCTCGGTTCTGCGACGCTCATCGCCACTGAGATCGGGATCGTGACGTTCATGTATCTCGGCGAGTTGGGCTACGTCACAGGATTCTCCTGCTTCATCCTCGGTGTCATCGGCCTGCTGGGCTACGTTGTCATCGGGAAGACCGGGTTTGTCGTTCATGCACTCAGGCGGCTTAAGGTCATCACGATCCCGGAGTTCTACGAGCTCCGATACAATAGGCGTGTCAGGTTCCTGGGAGGCGTATTGCTCTTCCTGGGCGGTGTGCTGAACATGGGCATCTTTCTCAAGTTCGATGGCATTTTCCTCACTGAAACGATAGGGCTTGGGGAAGAGCTTCTTATTGTGGTCATGATCGTCATGATGATCATCGTCGTGAGCTATACTGTGCTGGGGGGGATGTTCTCGGTGGTGATCACGGATTTCGCTCAGTTCGTGGTCCTTTCTATAGGGATGCTGGTGGCGACCGTTGCCGTGTTTTTCCATGTCGGCCTGGGGGATATCGCGGCGGCGGTCACAGAGCGATTCGGGGAGGCAGGCGTGAATCCGGTCGTCAACGAACGGTTCGGATGGCCCTTCATCCTTTGGATGCTCATCGCAAGTCTTGCGACCTCTGCCCTGTGGCAGCCGGTCGCTTCCAAGTCTCTCTCCTCTGATAGTCCCCAGACCGGCCGCAAGGTGTTCCTGTTCACGGGATTGACGCTCGCAGGCCGGTACATGATCCCGATGTTCTGGGGAGTGGCGGCGCTTGCGCTTCTGGGTCCCGATGTTGCTCCGAATGCAGCAATGCCGCGTCTGCTCGGCACCATCGTTCCGACGGGATTTCTCGGGCTGATGGTCGCAGGAATGCTGGCAGCATCCATGTCGACCTATAGCGCGTACATGCTTGCGTGGAGCTCCGTGGCCACGCGCGATATCATCTCCCCGCTCACCCGGTCTGGACTGACAGATGAGCGGACCGTGTTCCTGACGCGAGTGATCGCAGTGTTCATCGGCCTGTTCCTGTTGGTCTTTGGCCTGTTCTACGAGATACCTGCAACGGCCTTCCAGTATATCGCGCTCACTGGAGCGATGTACAGCGCGGGCGCGTTCGGTTGTGTCGCCGCAGGTCTGTATTGGAAGAAGGCCAATGTGGTCGGCGCGTATGCTTCGCTGATCCTTGGTGCATTTGCGCCCGTCACGTTCCTTGTGCTTGAAAGGATGCAGGACGCCCTGCCTGTCTGGTCGTTGTTCCTCGTCGATGTGAATGTCTCCGGGTTCCTTAGCTTCGCGATGGCTGCGGCCGGCATGATCATCGGCTCCTTGCTTACACAACGGTCCCACCCGCCAACGACACTTCCTGACCCGGAGAACGAATCATGACCTTCGGATCTCTGGTATGGATCATCATCTTCTTCGTTTCTGCAGTGACCTTCTTCTCCCTCGCCGCTGTCATCGCATTCCTCGGATTCAAGGACCTGAGAGAACTATTGCGGCAATCGGGCCGGGGTAAATCTGAATCCTGATCGCACCCTTTCAGGGTGCTCCTCCCATGTGCATTCATCGGGTGGGATTTCATCCCACCCTCGATGTGATCGGACCCCTTTGGGGTCGTGCGGCCCATCCGACGTACCATCCTCCGAAGGAGGTAGATGAACCGACCCCTTGGGTGTCGTGTAGTTCCGTGCCTCTCCCATCCCCAAAGGGGATAGATCATCTCCCAGCCGAGGGCGAAGCCCTTGGCTGGGAGTGTCCCGACGTTATCACGCCCTGAAGGGGTGTGACCTCTATGCGATGCCCCTCCACGATCTCACCGGGTGGGATTTCATCCCACCCTCAATATGATCGGACCCCTTCGGGGTCGGATGGCCCGGCATGGGAATGCAACATGTGTGATGTCATCGGGTGGGATTTCATCCCACCCTTAAAGTTATCGGACCCCCTTGGGGTCGGATGGCCCGGCATGGGAATGCAACGTGTGCGATCTCACCGGGTGGGATTTCATCCCACCCTCAATATGATCGGACCCCTTCGGGGTCGGATGCCCGTCTGCGAATACATCGAGTGACATCATACGATGTCCAATCCCCGAAGGGGATGGATCACACCCCAGCCGAGGGCGAAGCCCTTGGCTGGGAGTGTCCCGACGTTTCCACACCCTGAAGGGGTGTGATCGATCCGGTCGCCTCTCCCGGAACCTCTCCATCACGTCATACGTTTCTATATATTCCACAATACCAAGAGCAGGCATATTACCATGTCCATCCGTCCCATCAAACGCATCGTCCATGCCCAACCAACTATCGAGGGAGCGGGTGTCCATCTCCGCCGCGCCTTCGGATTCGGTGAGACAAGCGAGACCGATCCATTCCTCCTCTTCGACGATTTCCGGAACGAGGATCCCCGTGACTACCTGGCAGGTTTTCCCTGGCATCCGCATCGGGGAATCGAGACCATAACCTATGTGCTCTCAGGGACCGTCGAGCACCGGGACAGCCTTGGCAACCAAGGAAGCCTGGGTGCAGGCGACGTTCAATGGATGACGGCAGGCCGCGGCATCCTGCATCAGGAAATGCCGCAGGGGAATGAGAGAGGCCAGATGCATGGATTTCAGCTTTGGGCGAATCTGCCATCGTCTCATAAGATGACCACGCCCCGATATCAGGATGTCGTATCGAAGGAGATTCCAGATATGACTGATGATGACGGGACGCATGTGCGGATTATCTGCGGGGAATTCCGGGGGAAACGTGGTCCGGTGGATGGTATCGCGGCCGACCCGCGCTATCTGGATGTCTGGGTGCCCCCTGGTCGGAGGAAGACTCTGAAAGTTGAATCATCACGCCACGCGTTCGCTTACATCTTCGAGGGCTCAGGATCGTTCCGGGACGCTTCGGCACCGTTCGGAATTCTTACGGAGAAGGAAGGACCGGCGGAGACGTATGTGCGTGAGATGACCGGTAACAGGTCTCTCGTGCTCTTCGACAGCGGTGATGAGGTAACGGTCCAGGCGGGGGAGGAGGGTGTTCGTTTCCTGCTCGTGTCTGGAAAGCCCATCAAGGAGCCGGTTGCATGGTACGGGCCGATCGTTATGAACACCCGCGAACAGCTCCAGCAGGCGATCGATGAACTGAATGAAGGGACATTCATCAGATAGCAGACTTCGACTGATTGTCATGACGGCCGTCCTCTGAACATGCCCGTCAGTTCGGAGGGCGGTCTCGTTTTTCTCCTCTTGCTTCTTCTGCACCTCCCCGTTACTTTTTCACATCTTCACGCATCGACCATCACAACCTGTAATCAGAAAGGGGATTCTATGGCTCGTTTCCGTTCGCGCATGACGTATGTCCTGCTCGGTGCGCTCATGACGGCCGTTTTGACGGTCCTTCTCAATACTGCGACTGCCCAGCAGGAGCCTGAGGGTCCCGTAGGACGCTTCCAGCTGGCCCCCGTCAGTTTCGTGTACACACACTACCAAACAGGTGCCGATACTCTCCTGGGGATCGTGCGGCTTGATACGAAGACCGGCGCAATGCTCTGGATCAAGGACCCTACGAGGAACTACGATGGATCGGTCTATTTTGAGGCGTATGATGTCCTGGTTCGCATGAACCCCATCACCGGCCTCGAACGGCGCAACAGAGAGCAGTACCAGACCCGGTAGAAGGGACAGATGGACCGGGATGCGCATCGACCCTATCCCGGTCCATTGTCCGAATTGCGGCACCCGCAGTATTGCTTTCGTTGACCAGCATCAGTACCGTACACGTACACCGAACCTCCGACCTTGGTTTCGTCGAACGGTGCGTTCCTCGGAGCATCGCCATGGCTGACAAGACCATCCCGACCGAGTTTGCTCCTGCCACACGCTCTCCGCGTGCGAACATCCGCCGTCAGGCCGACCTCTTCAAGGTTCCTCCGGTTCTCAAGCAGTTCTCCAACGCCGTTGCCGACATGATGCTGGTGCTCAATGAGGATCGGCAGATCGTCCACGCCAACCGATACATCTGCGACGTCTTCAATGTGCGGAACGAAGAGCTATGGCTTGGCCTGCGGCCGGGTGAGGCCATGCACTGTGTGCATGCGTTCGAGACCGATGGGGGATGCGGTACGACGAAATTTTGCCGGACGTGCGGAGCAGTCAGGGCCATCCTCGCAAGTCAGGAAGGAAGCTCGACCACAGAAGAATGCCGCATCACGCAGGAAAAGGACTTGGGTGCACTCGACCTCTCTATCACGGCAACTCCCTTCCGGATCGACGGGGAGGAATTCACGGTATTCTCAGCCCGTGATATCACGGGAGAGAAACGCAGGGATGCTCTGGAAAGGATCTTTTTCCATGATGTGCTGAACACTGCAGGTGGAGTGAAAGGATATCTTGAGTGTCTGGAAGATCTCGATCCTGAGGTGCGCAAGGAATTCTACCGGGAAGCCAAAGGTCTGATGAAGACGCTGATCGATGAGATCGTCGCACAGCAGGACCTCATCGCAGCCGAGAAGGGCGAGCTGGAACTGGAGCGATCGATCCTGCGTGGGAACGCGTTCCTCAATGATCTGATCACGCTCTACGCGGATCATGAGGTTGCGGAGGCCCGGGAGGTTGAGCTTGCGGAGGGATCGGTGGATGCGGTCGTGAGTACCGATCGGAGGCTCCTGCATCGGGTCGTCGGTAATATGATGAAGAACGCTCTTGAGGCGACAGAGCCGGGAGGGATCGTTACGGTCGGATGCACGGCGGCGAATGGATCGGTCACCTTCAGCGTGCACAATGAGACGGAGATCCCTGAGGATGTACGGCTGCAGCTCTTTCAGCGTTCATTCAGCACGAAGGGGAAGGGAAGAGGCCTCGGCACGTACAGTATCCGCCTCCTGGGTGAGAAATACCTGGGAGGACGGATCGGCGTCGAATCGGGCCCGAGGCAAGGGACCACATTCAGCATAACGCTCCCTGCCATGCCCCACTGAGAACCGGAGGGAATTGGTATGCATACATGTCAGAAGTGCGGCCGCAACTATCCTTCCAGGTACCACTTTGTGACCGCGGATACCTGCAACGAATGCTTTGCGCAGCTCGATACGAAAGCACAGAAGAATCTCCTTGCGGGAGTCGAGAGCGCAAAAAGGCCCGGATCGTCCATACGCTCCATCGACGGACACAAGCTCGTGTGCCCTGTGTGCGGCCGCGACACCTTCTGGGCCCGCAAGACCCTGATGAACACGCCCGGCATGACGTTCTGGGGCATCGAATGGGCTAACAGGTCCGCAGACAACTACATCTGCGATTCGTGCGGATATGTGATGTGGTTCATGCGGGCGGAGGAATAGCCCTCCCGCCATACACTGTGTTCGCCAGGATGAACGACCGCTCCCGGATGGAGGGGGCGGGCGCTCATTTTTTCTATCGCTTCGATCCTGCGGATCCAGCGGCCGGACAATTGTGATACTCCTCTGTAAGACAAAACTGTCTGACTGCTGTTTTCGGATGTTCAGCGGATGACCGCATTGCACACAGGGTCGGATCCCTATTTCCTCTTCCGTGAGGCTCTGCGGGGCCCCTTTCCCAGCATCGTGTCTGCGACCGTCTCGGCAACCTCGCGGTTATGCCAGTATCCCAGATGCGAGTTGAAGATGAGGCTTCCGGTATCGACCTGACGATCGGTGACGACTTTCGGGAAGAACCGGGCGAGCGGGTATGCGACGACATCCTGCCGGTCCCAGAAGTTGATCCACTTTCCCCGACCAATGCGGAGCCCGATAGGATTCGCCGAGAGGCGTGAGGATTCGAGCATGAGATGGGACTTCCGGAGCAGGAACAGAGCAATGGGGGAGCCCATCGTGAAGAAGTGCTCCAGCCGTGGCTTTCCGTTGCCCCGCACCTTCCTTCTCTTCGCAGGCGCCTTTCCGAACAGGTCGTACAGATAGTCGTACGCGATGATGGAGCCGAGGCTGTGTGCCAGGATGGAGAATGTGTCCGCTCTGTTCCGGAGGATCCCGTCCAATTGCTTGTAGACGAAGTTCCGCAGGTGCCGCTCCCCCTCGGTCGATGAATAGGCGACAATATCGCCCATGAAGATCGTCAGGAAATATCGCCCAAAGCCGATCTGCGCGTCGAACATAGGAGGGATGCTGCCGTGGTACTCGGGGAATGCGCGATGGAAGACAGCCCACTTTGCGTCCTTCACCGCCTCGGTATAGTAGATGCGGTGAAGCGTGATGGTCCGGTCGAAGTCAGCCTTCCGCTCGTCCATCGCTTCCCGCAGAAGTGACTCGAACGGTCCGTAGAACTTCTGCTCGATCTCGAATTCCCCCATCCCGTGGAGCAGGATGATGTGGTGCATACGAATCCTCCGGAATGGACAGGGTGGTCGTTCGCAGTCCTCTCAGCGCATGCCGAGCAGGCCGTTCTGGACTTCCGTCGCCAGGCGCGCAAGGACCTCCTCGAAGGTCCCCGTGCCGTCGATGGTCGTTACACCGTGCAGCTGCTTATACTTCTGAATGACGGGGACCGTGTACCGATCGTGTTCCTGCAGCCGGCGAACGATCTTCACGCGAGTGGAATCGTACGGCATCCGCCTGTCAGTGGCCGCTCGCGCTTCGAGACGGCGTATCAACTCCTCCTCGGGGACCGTGAGCTCGATGATCTTGATGGAGGAGGCCCCGTGCTTCTTCAGAAGTCCATCGAGAATGTAGGACTGGACGAGCGTCCGCGGAATGCCCTTGAAGATGAATCCCCTCGCCCCCTGCGTTCGTTCCAGCCGCTTCTCGAGCATCGGAATGACGATCTCGTCCGGTACCAGATGACCGGTCTCATACAATTTCGCCACGCTCTTCCCGAGCGGAGTTCCTGACCGTATCTCGGCCTCAACAAGCTCTCCCGTGGCGATGTACTCCAGGCTGAAACGCTTCGCGAGCGCCTTCCCCTGAGACCCCCTGCCTGATCCCGGATGGCCGAAGAGGACGATGATCAGGGGGCGCTTGCTCAGCTCCTTCCGCACGACGGCGTCGATGCTTTTCGAGACCGCGTCGATGTCTGCGCTGCCATCCACCTCGTACGTGATCCCTCTGTTCCGGTAGAAGTCCAATACGGCGATCGTCTTCTCTTCATACTCCCGAAGCCTGTTCCGGATGACCGTCTCATTGTCGTCCAACCGGCCTGATGTTCTTCCCCGCTTGAGCAGCCGTTCGACCGCCAGTTCCGCTGGTAAGGCAAGACTGACGAGGCACGTCAGCGACGTATGCAGCTTGATCATCAGTCCTTCGAGGATGTATGCCTGCAGGGCTGTCCTCGGGAATCCGTCGAACAGGAAGCCGTTGGCATCCGGATGATCAATGATGGTCTTTTCGATGATCTGGACGATGATCTCGTCCGGCACAAGGCCGCCGGCGGCAATGATATCGCGGGCCTCCGCGCCAAGGGGGGATCTCTCGGCCATCTCCTTCCGAAGGAGATCGCCCGTCGAGAGGTAGAACAGTTTATAGCGCTCGATAAGGAATGCTGCTTGCGTTCCTTTGCCAGCGCCGGGGGGGCCAAACAGTGCGATGTTCAGCATGGGATCACCAGTGGATCGCGTCCTCTGTTCTGGATATGGGCTTCGTGCAGGAACCGCCCATCACTCGGCGTGGAGCCGCACTTCGCACTATCGGATCAGTAGAAGGCGGATGGACCGGGATGCCGATGCGGTGACCATCCTGCAGAAGTACGTGCCACTCGGAATGCCTTCAGCATTCCAGGAGAGCGAATGATCCCCTGCATCGCGATTCTCATCCAGAAGCACAGCGACCAGGCGGCCGGCAAGATCATGCAGGGTGATCCGTACCGGTCCGGGAGCGGCGAGCGTGTAGAGCAGGGTCGAGCGGGGATTGAACGGGTTGGGATAACAAGCATGGATCTCATCGCCTATTGGGATCTGGGGTCGCGCCGATCCCAGGACCAATGTGGTCGGATCCACGTTGGCATCCACGATGTCGCCGTCCCCCGTTATCTCTCCGTCGATCGTCATCGATGCGCCGCTGTCGATTCGCACGGTCGCGCCGGAGGTGATCGTAAGCGATCCCTGCATGTGGACCGAACCGGAGAGGTGCAGAGATCCTGCTGTCTCGACGATGACGTTGTTGAACTGCAGGACGCCATTGATCGTCTGGTCACTATCGCCCGAGAAGATCACCATGCTCGTGCCCGGCAGGAACTCCGATCCGCTCTGGGCATCTACATTCCCCTGAAATTCCAGCGTCCCTTCGCCGGCATCTATGCTTCCACCGTTGTTGAGGCGGACGTTGTGCTGGAAGATGATCCTCCCGTTCCCGAGGTCGAGCTCACCTCCGTTCAGTGAGAGCACGGAGCCATGAACAACAAGGACGCCCGGCGACGGTTCGGCCACGAAGACCATGTGTCCGAGATGCTGGATCGTCAGGTCGCCCACCCTGACGGTGTCACCCTGATCCGGAGGTGGAACCTCAAGATCATGGCGGGAAGGGCTGCCGTTGCTGACCAGCGTGCTCGTCAGGGGGCCGGGTATCCCGCCGTTCCAATTGGTGCTGTCACGCCAAGAGGAGGAGACCGTTCCGAGCCACGATGTGGTCTGAGATCTGAGAAGAGTCACGGGTCCCGTGAGGAGGAGAAAGAGAAGGAGGGATCGGATCATGAGGACCCACAAGATGTCATGGGAAGATCGAGCCTCATATCGGGAGCCGCAGACAGGGCAGGACATTGTCCAAAGGTGCATCTCCGCGGAACAACTGTCAATGCGCCTGGTCACCGAAGATCTGTTCCTCTCAAACCGGGAGCCATTCCTGATAAGAGAGATATGGCAGATTCCCCTACTCCTGCAGCATGATGGTCACGGCGTCAACGCGTCCAAGGGGCGCGGCCATCTGGACGCCCTCGACCTCCGACCGCACGTGACAGTATGTCTCTCGGGCGATCTGGACGCCTTCCTGAAATCCTTCTTCTTTGGTCTTCGTCTTTTTCATCCGCTCCATGATCTCCGGCGGCACGGAGGCCCCGGGGACCTCGTTGTTCATGAATTCCGCGTTGCGGTACGAGACGAGCGGCCAGATGCCGCAGATGACCGGCTGGCGAAGATGCTCGATGCGCTTCAGGAATGCTTCCAGGATCCGCACGTCGAACACCGGCTGCGTGATCATGTACTCCGCGCCCGCCTCGATCTTCCAGTCGAGCCGCCGCAGCTCCTCGTCCATGTTGATCGCTCCCGGATTCACGCCGACGCCGATCGAGAATCCTGACGGAGCACCGATCGGATTTCCGGCGAGATCGAGGCCATGGTTCAAGCGGTTCAGAAGGTTCGTCAGGCCGATGGCATCGACGTCGAACACCGCGGTCGCATCGGGATAGTTGCCCAGCTTCGGCGGGTCCCCCGTGATGGCAAGGATGTTCCGGATGCCGAGCTCCCACGCGCCGAGCAGGTCCGACTGCATGCCAATGACGTTCCGGTCGCGGCAGGCGAAGTGGAGCACCGCCTCGATGCCCACTTCCTGCTGGATGCGGACCGCGAGTGCCAGTGCAGACATCCGCGCAGATGCACGAGGCCCGTCCGGAATGTTGATGGCGTCGATGCCCGCGAGAAAGAGGGTGCGGGCTTTGGCGATCTCCTTCACGGCCGAGACCCCGCGGGGCGATACGAGTTCCACCAGCTTGACGAACGCGCCGCGGTCGAGCATCGAAGCGAGACGCGATTTCTCGGCCTTCGGCCAGACGCGAACCTCCTCCGGTTTCTCGATCTTCAGCGACGATGCCTGGACATCCATACGCTTCGAGGGTTGCAGCGCCTGCACTGCCCGCCGGATGGCCTTGATGTGTGTCGGGTTCGTGCCGCAGCATCCGCCGACAATGGCCGCTCCGGTCTGGATGAACCTCTTCGCGTACTCAGCGATGTACTCCGGAGACGTCATGTACAGATTGCGGCCCCCGATGTTCTGCGGGAGGCCGGCATTCGGCTGGATCGCGATAGGGAGGGTTGTGAGCGGCCGAAGTCGTTCCAATGCGTCGAGCATCAGCCGCGGTCCGTCCGAGCAGTTCAGGCCAATGACATCGACGGGATGCTTCGAGATCTCGGTGACGAAGCGCTCGATCGGTTCGCCCGTCGGCAGGTTGCCCTCGCTGTTCAGGGTGACCTGCGCGATGATGGGGATGTCGGCGTTCAGTTCCCGAACTGCGCGCACGCCCTGGATCAGCTCCTCCACGAGGCCGAACGTCTCGAAGATGATGAGATCGACACCTCCGTCCAGGAGTCCCTGGACCTGCTCCTTGAAGATGTCCTTCGCCTCGTCGTACGAGAGCTTCCCGAGAGGTTCGATCTGTACGCCGAGCGGACCGATGGAGCCGGCCACGAGTGTTGTGTCCTTCGCGGCCGCCCGAGCGATCTCGGCCCCCTTCCTGTTGATCTCGGTGACCCGGCTATCCAATCCGTGCGGTGCGAGCTTGAACCGGTTCGCTGCGAACGTATTGGTCTCGATGACATCCGCGCCTGCTTTGACATATTCCTGATGCAGTCCCCTGACAAGGTCGGGATCCACGATGTTCAGCTCTTCGAAGGACCTGTTGATGTAGATGCCCTTCTCATAGAGGTACGTCCCCATCCCTCCGTCAAAGACGATGACCTCCTTATTGAGCCGTTCTTTGAAGCTCTTCATAGGTTTCCCTGCTCTGTTCCAGCCATGTCTCGCAGGCATGGCTGAGTTCATGAATGCTTGAAAATACGGAATTCCCGCCGGCCATGCGAGCATCGGCGGAGGCGAGATGTCGGTTCAGGAGGAAAGGAAGCGTGGAGAGAGGGAGGAGAAGCTGCGGCTGTGCCTGTTTGCTCAGGCGAGAGGCAGTGTGAAGGAGAACGTCGCCCCGGTGCCAACCTCCCCCCTGGCCCAGATGCGACCGTTATGACGCTGCAGGATCCGTTGGACGGTGGCCAGTCCGATTCCGGTTCCGGAGTACTCTTCGGGATTGTGCAATCGCTGGAAGACCCCGAAGAGCTTACCTGCGTACGCCATGTCGAAACCTGCTCCGTTGTCGCGGATGTAGAACACACGTCCCTCGTCGGTCACCTCGGATCCGAATTCGATGCGGGGTCTCTTGGTCTTCGTTGTGAACTTCAAGGCATTCGACAGCAGGTTCTGCAGCGCTATCTCGATAGGTCCCTTGTCCGCGATCACCGGAGGGGTCGGTTCGACAAGGATGTTGTCTGACCGTTTCTGTCCATCCCTGTCGAACCGGAGCTTGAGCTCACGCATCATCTTGCTCAGGTCCACCGGGCCGGTATGCATCTCGGTCCGCAGCAGGCGTGAGAGCTGCAGAAGGTCGTCGATGAGATTTGCCATGCGCTGAGCCGCTCCCACGGCGGTCCGGAGATACGTGTCGGCTGTGGGGGTCACGGCGCTCCCCAGCTGGCCTCGAGCATGCTGAGGTAGCCGTGGATGTGCCTGATGGGTGCGCGGAGGTCATGCGAGACGGAATACGAGAAGGCTTCAAGTTCTTTGTTCGCCTGTTCCAGGTGAGCCGTTCGCCTCCGGACCCGTTCTTCAAGCTCCTGGTTCAGGCGATGTACTTCCTTTTCCGTTTCTCGTTGCTCCGTGACGTTCTGGGCCAGGATCATGCCGTACTCGACGGATCCATCCTCATCAAGGAGCGGGACGTAGTTGTATGCGTAGACGTACTGCTCGTATGGAAGCTCGGCCGTGAATGTCTTTCCTTCCAGTACAGCGCGCATGTTCGGCTCGAACATGGCGAGATATTCGGGTGGGGACACATCGTACAGAGTGCGTCCCTCGAGCCGCTCTTTCGTAAGTCCCGTCCGTTCGCCTTCGGGACCGTCTACGAGAACGTACCGCAAATCATGGTCGAACAGCACAATAACGCTATTGGGGATGTTCTCGACGAGCGACCGATAGGAGGTCTCGCTCTTCCGCAGCATGTCCTCAGCATCCTTCCGGTCCTGAATGTCCCTGGTGACGCCAGTGAGCCATGTATAGAGGGATGTGAAGGTCATGTGGTGCCGGACCGGACAGTCCAAACGTACGCACGTAAGAATCGTGTCGCAATCAGACTTCGAGGAGGGTGGATAGGAAATTTCCTATGAAGGCTCCTGCCCATCTTCAGGCCCGCGCATGCTGCAGCCACTGGCACACATTGACCCGCAGATTCAGTATCTTGCGGGCACAGGTCGATCAATATCCGGCGGACATGCACATGAAAATCCATCCGGTTTCTGATGTGGCTGGTCGCAGGGATTTCCTCAACCTTCCATATGCACTCTATGCCCAGGATCCAAAGTGGGTCCCGCCCCTCCGCCACGACAAGGCTCGTGAGCTTGACCCCCGCCATAATGCCTTCCTCGGCCATTGCGACTATCAGCTTTTCGTCCTGAAGAACGGGTCGTCCGTCATTGGACGGATCGCCGCCTTTGTGGACAGGCTTGCGGTGGACTATTGGAAGGAACCTGTCGGGCTGTTCGGCTACTATGAATGCGTCGACGATGTGCAGGCTTCAGCTATCCTGATCCGTGCGGCAGAACAATGGCTACGGGAGCGTAGCATGCTGCGGATGCGGGGGCCATGGAGCTTTGTTCCGCAGGAATGGGGGATGGTCTTGGAAGGATTCGACCTGCCCCCTGTCATCATGGCGCCGTACAATCCCCCATACTACAATGCTCACATGGAAGAGAACGGGCTCCGGAAGGTCAAAGACCTCCTGGTCTATGCGATCTCTGGAAGAGAGGGATACCGGATCCCGGAACGGATCATGACCGTCACGAACATTGTCGCTCAGCGATACGGCATTCGTGTGCGCCAGATCGACATGTCCAGGTATGATGAGGAGGTCCGCCTGTTCATGGAGCTGTCGAACGATACGATCGAGCGGAACTGGGGGTACACGCCTGTGACGCCTGCCGAGGCTGCGCAGATGGCAAGGGAGCTCAAGCCGGTCATTCAGCCGCGGGGTGCACTCATTGCGGAGGACAGGAACGGGCGTCCGATCGGTTTCGCGCTAGCCATCCCCGATGTGAACGTGGTCCTCAAAGGCCTGAAAGGCCGGTTGCTTCCCTTCGGGTGGCTCAAGCTCCTCCGGGGCATCCCGAAACTGAATCGTTACAGGATGTTCGCGCTCGGGGTCATCAGGGAATACCACGGGAAAGGTGTCGATAGTGTCATCTACCGCGCATTGTATGAGTCTCTCTACACTCCCGACATCTGGATGGAGATCAACTACGTGCTCGAGGACAACGCTCCGATGAACAACGCGATTCGGAAACTGGGTGCGCGGCCTCTTCGAAAGTACCGCGTATATGAAAAATCCGTATCTCCGGAGTAGGGACCCCCGGATCTGAATTCTCAGTTCGAGGAACAAATCTGTGATTCTTGGAGCGACTGTTGACCGGGATCACGCATCGCGCGTGCCCGGGATTCATCGTCTTGCCCATTGAGGTCTTCTTCGATACATTCATAGGAACAGATCGCTCCCCTGAGACTGGGGAAGATGCTGTACGAAAGCCTCCGGAGAGCGCACAGGCGTTCCAGCGGAGGCTTTCGTTTCTTCAGAGGTAGGAGTTCCCATCCTCCGGTGGAGTTTCAACATGCTGATGGAGTAGCTGCGCCGGCATGTCCGGATCTACCGGCCCATGCGGCACCAATGGACATAATCCGTCGAAAGGGAAATGCGATGCGATCGCTCGGGCCTTCTAGCTCTCTCCTGCTCTTTCTCCTTCTGTTGTTCCATCCTGCACAAGCGCAGGAATTTCCGATCGCCCTCGGTCCAGAGACCGTGCTCGGCGGAGGCGGGGCCTTCGACGGCACGAACATGATGTTCGCGCTCATGGGTGACGCATCGAACGAGTACGCTCTCAGCGTTCAGTTCGTCGCGATGAACGGCACGCTTGTCGGGTCACGGATCCCCCTGGGCCAGACAGGCAGCGGGCCGATGGTCGCGTTCGACGGGACGAATTATCTTGTCGCCTGGACCGACAGCTTCCCGACCTTCGCATCCGGCGACTCGAACGGGATCGGAAATGTCTATGGTCAGTTCATTTCCACGTCCGGAACGCTTGTCGGGAGTCGTCTGACGCTCCTGACAGGTGTGAACATCAAGTGGGGGAAGGGTCGTGGGAATATTGCTTTCAATGGGACAACGTATGTCCTTTCGTGTCTCATTGGGGCCGACCACCACACCCAGTATCTGTATGCGCGACGCTTCAGCACCTCGGGCACTCCTCAGGGAGGCGCGGTACAGATCAGCATTGGATATGCACGGGAGCATGCATTCGCCTTTGACGGTGCGAACTACCTTTTCACCTGGTGCACCTCCAACCATCCCGAAGCAGACAGATATCTCTATGGGCAATTTATGAGCGTCGGAGGGGCGCTGATCGGCTCGAACTTCCTCATCGACGGCGATGAACAGCCAAGCGACAATCCGATCTCTATCGTGTGGAGTGGCACGAAATATTGGGTCGCATACTTCGAGGAGGCAGCGGACACCACGGGTGACTGGAATATCTACTATCGATTTGTTTCCCCGGCAGGCGTCGTCTCAGCGCGCGGCTTCGTCGCTGATTCGACCCTCTCGCCGTTCTATGCATCTGCTGCATTCGACGGAACGAACTATCTGATGTCGTGGATCGAGTTCGCAGGTGCGCCCCGCGTCAGAGGCCAGTTCATGGCGGCGGACGGCACGAGGATAGATACCGCATTCACCCTGTTTGAGCCGATAGGCGACAAAATTCCGATGGGTGGAGTCGGAGGGTTTGTCAATGGCATGTTCGTCCTCAGTGCGAACAGGATGAGCGAGACCGACGTGGATGTCTATGGCATGTTCCTGCCAGCATCGACGACGGCTGTGGAGGATGGCGCAAGTGCTCCGCAGGATTTCGTACTGATGCCCAACTATCCGAATCCGTTCAATCCCGCGACCGTGATCACCTATACGGTCGCCGCCCCGAGCGAGCCCCGAGCGAGCACTGAGCGAAGTCGAAGTGCGAGTCGAGGGGGAGTCGAGGGGCAACATGGTAGTATCCGCTTGGCCGTGTTCGACCTTCTCGGCCGCGAGGTTGCCGTTCTGGTCAATAAGCAACTCCCTCCGGGGACCTACTCGACTACGTGGAATGCCGGGGATGTTCCGAGCGGGATGTATTTTTATAGACTTGAAGCGAGAGGGGGGGATGGGGAAAGGTGGCTACAAACCCGAAAGATGGTGCTGATGAGGTAGCGGATCAGTATAGCGCGAAGCGGTAGGCGCGTAGGTCACAGGATTCTCATGTCTGTACGCTTTGCCCTTTGCGTTTGGCTGATATGACAGAAAATCCCGGTCACCCCTTGCGCCCGCTGGCCAACGTCAGTTGGGCGGCAATTCGAGGGGGCCGGGATTTCCATTTCCTTGAGCCGGCGCGTTTCAGGCCACTAGAAAACGTACCCCACCGGGATCGATACCCCGGGATATATCTTCGTGCTCGTGAACCATGTCCCGGCGAGGACGGCGACGGTAAAGTTATCGGAGAAGACCCACCGGTATCCGTACAGGATCTCATACAGAGGGACAGGATCGCTCTTCGTCTCGATCCCGAGAAGTGTCGTGTTCGCTGACAAAAGACCCACGTAGAGCTTCAGGACCTCTGAGTTTTTCGTGATCTCTCCTGTCCGGGAATAGAACGTCTGGATCCCACTGAGGTTCCTTCCACCATCCGCCCAATCAAGGGCGGCATACTGGAACCCGATAGAAAGCGACGGGCTGACATGATAGTCAAGCGCTATGTTCGGCGCTTTCGCGAAGAAATAGACAGGTTCGGTGTTGACGTGCCAGTCCTGAGCCTGGACCTGGAGTGCCCCTGCGAGGAGAAGCACAAGAAATGACCTTTTCATAAGAAGGCGTCCTGTTTCTTTTTGTTCAAAACACGGATTCGACACAATAACGCCAGATCATTGGGGTGGGTTCCCCCGAAACCTGTCACCTTACAACGCAAAATCCGGCTTTCGCCGGATTCTATATTGCCTGTTGCAGAGGGGCGCCTGCATGCCGGCAGGTTCCTCTCAGAACTCATGAATTCGGATTGCCGGCCCTGTGGACTACGTCTCTGTTCATCGCTTATCCAAATCCAAAGTAGACCGCGCTCAAGGTCTCCGGCGGTGGTCCTGGAAGATCTGTTCCTCATGGGTGCGTTTCATTGTTTGTGCGAATGCCAAGGCCTGTCCCCCATCGATGAACCAATGGGACGAGAGCTGTTTTTTGAACAGGAAGCGTTTTCGCGATCGCTTGACGATCCACATGGTCGGATTGGCTCTCCGGTGGATGAGCTCGATGAAGCAATCCGACAGCGCGGATATGACGGTCGACTCTTTCATGTTGATGCTCTTGTGGTATGGAACAGGGTGAGAGTTGGTGTTCGGGCGCGCAGCCGGACTATGCACGTATCTGATCGATGATTCCCTTGTTCATCTTCTCGTCCCGTTTCTCCCTTTTTGCAGCTCTTTTTTCTTTGATGGTCAACGCAGGTTTCTTCTTCAGGTCTCGTTTACTGTCATGGCTCTTGCTCATGATATCTCCGTGTGTGGATGATTGGATGTGGTCGGCCGGTCACGGATGGCGAGGCTGTCCGTGGCTGTCACCGGGCCGATGTTCCTGGGTTCGCTGGTGCAGCCATTCGAGCATTTGTCGAATGCTGCCGGTCGCGAGTGCGATGCTTGTATCCGCCGCACCATAGTAGATATTGACGGTGTCGCCATCATCACCGATCGTGGTGCCGCATGGAAAGACAACGTTTCCGACGTCTCCGTGTTGCTCGTATGGTTGTTCGGGGGCGAACACCCACTCGTCTCCGCGCATCAGGATCTGCCCCGGTTTCTCCAGATCGAACAAGGCCAGGCCCAGCCGATAGACGCACCCGGCGCAGGATTGTTTGACCCCGTGGTATATGACGAGCCATCCCTGAGGTGTTTGGATGGGCGGCGGGGAGAGGCCGATCTTGTTGGCATCCCACCATGCCCCCTTCCGGGCCTCCATCATGAGCGTGTGCCCCCCCCAATGTGTCAGGTCCGATGAGTAGGAGATCCACATATGCGCTCTGGCCGCGCTGACAGGGCGATGGATCAAAGCCCAGAGTCCGTTGATCCGATGAGGGAGAAGCGCCGCGTCCTTGTCTTCCGGAGGCATGACCACACCCATCCGTTCGAATGAGTGAAAATCCTCCGTCAGTGCAAGTGCAACTCCGGGGCCGTCACGCGTGAATGCCGTATAGACGACGGCATACCGGGCCAGTTCTGGTACATACGTTATCCGCGGGTCTTCGATTCCCCATCGTTCTTCCGGGAACCTTTCGGGATCTGACGTCAATGTGGGTTGCGTATCGATCTTCCACCCGTCCTTCCCGTTCGCTGACCGGGCTGCGCACAGGTGCGAAAGGCCCCGTCTGTCCTCCACGCGACAGAGAAGCAGGGTCGTCCCATCCTGAAGCCGCGTGGCTCCGGCATTGAACACACTGTTGACAGGATACGGCCAGTCCCTGGCGGTGAGAATCGGGTTGTTGTTGTGGCGGATGATCAATTCGATGTGACGCTCGCTCGTTTTGATTGTGCCTCCATGGATAGAAATGCTTGTTCAGCCAGGCGTAGTTCCAGCAGGGACTGGAGGAAGGCGAGGGTCGATTCCGCCCCCTGGTTTTCGTTCGGCCTGTCAGGGTGTAATCCATCGCGGCAGCCGCCGGTCGTCGCATCATAGAGGGGGAGATTCAGGTCGTTCCTTCCGAGAAACCACTCAAAAGCCCGGCGCGCTTCCTTGTTCCACGTCTTGTCTCCCGTAATGCTGAACGCCTCGAGGCAGGCTGATACCATTGCCTGTGCTTCCACTGGTTGTTGATCGAATCGGGCACGTTCATTCCCCTGCTCATAGAAACCGTTCGACCCCACCGGCACAAAATGCCCGCTCCCGGAACGTTGCAGGTCGGCGAGCCATCGCAGCGACTCTAGTCCGGCATCTCTCATCTCTGCGTTCGGGATCGATCTTCCGCAAATGAGGAGAGCATGACACAGGGCCGCATTGCAGTACGTCAGCCCGCGCTCGAACCAGCGCCATTCATCCGTCCGATGTGCCGCATACAGTCTCATGAGCCGGCCAGCGATTTCCTCACTGACCTGGTTTGCCCGACGGTCTCCGGAATACTTTTCTGCGTACTCGGATATGCCGATGAGGGCGAAAGCCCAGGCCCGCGGGCTTGTCGTTGCCAGGATCGACGGAAGGGCCTGCTCGAATAACGAACCGGCCATGCTGTTCAAGGAAGGGGTCTTCGAATGGTTCAACAGGGTCCCCAGGGCCCAGATTGCGCGACCGTGGCTATCGTCAGAACCCGCGTCCTCCAGCCAATTGCGCTGGTAGTCCATGAAGTTCCGAAAGCGTTTTTTCTGAGCATTGAAGGCAAAACCCAGGAACGCGAGATAGCGGGATGAGAGGTCGGCGTTCTCATCGTCCCCCAATTCTTCCAAAAGGATGCTCACGAGCAGTGCGCGCGCATTATCATCAGTCGTGTACCCGTGAGAATAGTCGGGTACGGTAAACAGTGCATGCTGCAGAATGCCTGTTCCGTCCGAAAGAGCCCGAAGATGATCTGATTTCAACGGTGGCAATTCGCTCGGGTACTTGTCGAGTGATTTGGCGGTGAACCCCGGGGCTATGTAGTGGCGTCGTTCTGAGCGTGCGCGGCCGAACGTCTCCATATACTGCTTCGCGACCTCGGGCCAGATCATCGCCCGTCCGAAGATGTACGCCCGTTTCCGCATTGCGTGTCGTTGTGCCTCGTTCCCCAGCAGATGGATCACCTGCTCGGCGAGAGCAGCGGGATCCCGGAAGGGAACCAGAATGCCCCGGTTCTCCGCGAGCATCTCCTGGGCGTACCAATAGGGGGTGGATATGATCGCCTTTCCCGCACCGATTGTGGCAGCGAGAGTTCCAGATACGATCTGTGCTTCACTATTGTAGGGCGTAATATAGATATCTGCGGCACCGATGAACTCCACCAACTCTTCGGGTTCGACGAACCTGTTGTAGAAAATAACATGGCTCTCAACCCCCATCTGCTGTGCCAGCCATTGGAGTGAGAGGCGATAGGTCTCCCCTTCCTGCTGAAGCACGTGCGGATGCGTCGCTCCGACGATAATATAGACGACGTCCGGATAGATCTTGACGATATCCGGAAGGGCAGAGATGACATTCTCGATACCCTTGTTCGCTGAGAGCAGGCCGAAGCTGAGGAGTACAGTCTTTCCTTCGACTCCGAAAAGATCCTTGTTGAAGCTTGGGTCAACGAACGGCACATCCTCTATCCCATGGTGGATGAGGTCGATCTTCTCCGGCAGCACGTGATAGACCTTTTGCAGGTATTCGGAGCCCCGCTCGCTCATGACGACGAGTCTGTCGGAGAGTGCAGCCACCTCCTCGAGCACCACCCGCTGATCAGGATGTGGTTCGTCGAGAATGGTGTGAAGCGTTGTGACGATCGGCATGCGCAGGTCTCGCAGCAACGTCAGAATGTGGCTCCCGGCTTTTCCGCCGAAAATCCCATATTCGAACTGGAGGCTCACCAGGTCGACATTGTTGATGTTAAGGAAATCGGCTGCCCGTCTGTATGAATGAACGTCGTTCTGTGCGATTTCAAATCGTACGCGGCTCGGATAGGCGTAGCCGTCGTCACGATCATTGACCGGCAAGGCAATGCATGTCGTTTCCCTATGTGCTTTGGCGATAGCCTCACAGAGGTCTGTCGTGAATGTTGCAATCCCGCACTGCCTCGGAAGGTAGTTGCCGACGAATGCGATACGGCTTGTGGAGGAATGTCTGCCCGCTCGTTTTCTGGCATTTCCGTTCCGGTCCGAATCGCGAATGTCAACACTGAGATGTGATGCGGGGGTGCCGTTCTCGCCGTTCTTCATGCTACCGCCTCTCGTTTTCGATACACAGTGAACTTGTCATGCAGTCTTCCTGCCGGGAGTGGTCGTGTTCATTCCCACCGTGTCCGGAGCTCCGGCCGGGGAGATCGCCTTCCGTCCGGGGCGGTGTGAGATCCGTTCGATCATCGCGTCGTCGCGACGGCAGCGGTCACATCGACAGTCCTCTCGTTCAGAGCAGGGCTGCTGATGTGGTGAACTGCCTCTGTGTTGCAGCTCGTGAACCTGTCCGTTTCGCATGCTGCTGTACACCCTCGGTGAAGGGCTTGGGTGACTCAGCCCGTTCGATACGCGAGCCACATAAACTCCGGCCATCGGATCAATGTCCACCATCCAGGCTTGACATGACGGCGATAATTCTGAAGAAAGTGCCACCCTGGCATCTTCTGACGTGCTGCATCCATGTGCGCTACTCCCTGAGTATGGGTGGGAGACCCGGACCGACAATCAGGTTTTCGCCGGGATGTATGGCGAGCGTCAGACCTCGATTGCGGTCAGAGATTCCGGGAGACCGGGAAATAAAGATGTTTGGTCAGAGACCGAACCGCCTGAAATAAGCAGAAGCAGCGTAGGGTGGGACGTGAGGAAGGCTTACATCATGCGCTGTTTGACGGGACGACCCTCCGATACCTGTGTCATCATCTATGGATGATGGTGGTATCGGGGTGAACAACTCCACTAACACGATAGACCCTTTCCGCTTCATTAGCAAGGAAAGGCCGAATTCGGCGCTCGAAAGCCCTCCATATGCCGTAAATGGCCATCTTCCTCCGATGCGACAAGTGTCGTTGGTTCGGGCGGCAAAAGACCCGGCAGGTTGTACCCGGACGGGGGGAGGCAGGATACGTTGTCTCAGTTCAGATTTTCGTAGGCTTCTGCCTGGCAGATCGAGAACTTGTGACGAGCGGTGCCGAGTATGCCCTCCACCCTCTTAGCTTCCGCCAATACAGGATCATCATCAGCGATTTGTTCGACCAGATGAAAGAACTCGGTCTTCAGAAAATATGACGTCTCCGAAACGCTCCCGCGAGAATACGCATAAAGAAATGCGGACTCCTTGTCTTCTTTCGCGCCCAAACACTCAAGAATTTCGATGTCAGAAGGGGCAAGCCCAAGAACAAGCACAAGAAGATCCCTGCGCCGTTGAACGAGTTCACGTTCCGTTTCAGCCGAGGTCTGCACCGGGGATTTCATGAATGTCGGGAATTTTGCGTCCCTCGAGGCATCAGCGAGCTGGCCCCGAATTGATTCAAGCTCTGCGCCTAGCTGATGGAGGTTGACCTTTGAATCTTCTCCATCGAATGCCCATTCATCAAGCGAACGAACCAGGGCAAGCCCCCTGCTTTTCAGGTCGCTGACTCTTGTCTCTACTGCCATCGCACACCCTTCACTTTCACCATCGAAACCTAGACTCCCGTTTGTGGAAAAAATTCCCCGTATCTGCGAATGTATCGGTCTGCACGGCATGGCTCCTGCCTTCCGGCGTCGGTTATCATCGTGTTCACGACCGCATTGTTCTGTTCTCTCGTGGGTCTTTGGTCAACCACGATTGCTTCGTGGAGATGGCTACAGCCTTCGTTGGGAGAAGAAGGGCAGGTATTCATGCCGGAGGAGGTGGTTTGCAGAGAATACAATCCCCGCCCGAAGGCGGGGATTTCTCTCTGCTGGTATTCGGCTCTAGACGACGCTGACGTCAGAAGCCTGGAGCCCCTTTGGGCCATTTTCGACGTTGAACTCGACCGCATCACCGTCGTTCAGGGATTTGTAGCCGTCACCCTTGATCGACCGGAAATGGACGAAAACATCCTCTCCCGTCGACCGTGCAATGAAACCAAAACCCTTCGCAGCATTGAACCACTTGACAGTTCCTTTTTCCATGGAATCTGCCCTTTCGTGTATTGATGATACCGACTGACCTGTCGGGAAAGGAGTACGCCGAATATGGGACTTGCGAGCCACTGAGCTCAACGAAGTCGCGCGTGAACCTGACTGAGAGACGGCGATTCAACCTTGGAAGGATTGCTGCGGACTGCCAGAGGGGGTGCGAAGACCATCCTGCCTGTTCTCTATCGTGAGTCAGACAGGACCCTGTAGGGGACACACGGTGTACCGTGAAGTAACTGACACTAATCTACACAAAAAAAAGCACATAACCTACACATGGTGTTATTCATTTTCATAGACCTGCATGATTGAATCGCCGATCGGATGATCAAAGATTCTTCTCCGCTCCATCCGAACTCAGACACCAATAGGTCTGGTGAGAGATGCAGACGCCCCCACGCCGCGCTGATGCGTGGAAGAATCGATTCATATATTCCAAGATCCAACTCTTTTTCGAGCTTCAGATTTGGCGTTTGATATTTCCCTGTATCTTGCTCTCTTGTATCTTGTCCCTTGCAAAACAAAAATCCCGCCGAGGCGGGATTTTGCTTTGTAAGTAGCGGGGGGACGCTCTTCGCAGAACTCACGAAAGGGGAGTGTGAGGTTTTCGAGATCTGTCTGTGAATCGTGATGATGATCGGCCCGCTTGGGCGCACTGGGAGCCAATCTGCTAACTATCGACTGCGTTCCGTGGGCAGCATTACCAGTATACGAACGGGTAGCCCGATACGGGTGCATAGCGTTCAGCTCAAATCGAGCCATGTCGACCATTGTTTCAACTCAATCGCGCAAATCGTTCGTCGATCAAGAGGAGCAGTTTATCCTTCAATCGTTGAGGAAGGAATGATCTGCCAACTAGCATTTCCCATTCGGGACGTACGGCTTTCATCGATGCAACGATTCGATCTACTGTGGGGCGTGGTAGACCCAATCGTTCTATTCCAAAGTAATCAAGTATGTTGTTTTCTGTCAGGTTTCTCTTTCTGCCAGCAATCGGTAGTGCGATTTCTTCGGGATTTGCAATGACTATGCAGCTGGATAACAGATCGTAGGCAGGAGATAGCGAGACAACATCATTTAATGTGACCAAGGAGAAGTTCTTCGCATGCATATCCTCATTTCCCACGACGAAGTTGAAGAGCGTGCGTCGGAATAGTTCCTCCTTCTGGGGGATGGGGAATGTGCAGAACTGTGAGACCACGCCAGCCACACGCTCCATGCTGAATTCGTACTTCGTGTCCCGTGAGAGTCCAGCAAGCTGAGCAAAGTCCTCAACGGCAATACGGCGATCCCTTCCGTTTCGGTCAAACCGCTTTGTGAAATAGACCAAACTGCCATCCTCTGCATATAAAAGCCCGTGTTGCGGGACTTTGATCCCCACGGTCTCCGCGAGTCGCATAATGAGATCTTCATTCTCGGGAAGCGACTCGTACGACGGATTCTGAGGCTTCAATATGTACCTTCCACCCGTGTCCACCAACTGAAACTCTCCGGCGCCGACGTTCAGTACCGCACTTACCTTGGGTTGCGCCCCCTGAATGGACATCCTGGCCGCCCTCGCCGCAGCTTCTCTCACGAGTTCCTCAGCTGTGAACGGAAGATTGTGCATCTCCGTCAGGCGTGGAGAGAGTTTTCGAAGCCCCGCCGTCGAGTATCTAGTTCCTACCTCTACGTCTTCGTATGTGATGGGGCAGACGCTCATTCAACCGCTTTCACAGTAACGTTTCCGACAAGATCCTCACCCACAGCGGCCAGCTGACCAAAGTAGTCTGTTGCATCGAGCTTCCGAATCCGCAAGAGCGCTTCCAATTGGGGCCCTTCTGGTAAGAGTCCATCAAAGAAAGGCGGAAAACGATCGAACTCGTGCATTTGCTCTTTCACGGGCATAGTCAGCGACACAGGCTGGCCCAGATACCCGTCATCGTATCTCAGCACGTAGTGTTTGTTCTTCTCCCGCTCTTCGAGTCTTGCCGCTTTCACTCCGTCGACATATACGTCAGCTGTTCTCATTCCAGTCCTCTGCAATGCTGTCCAACTTGCTGTGCATCGTAACACCAATATTCAACACGCGGAGTACATTGAGGAGCGTTTCGAGGCGGACTGTACTTTTCCCCGCCTCAATGTCAAAAACGGCAGTCTTTCCAATTCCGGCGAGATCTGCCATCCCTGCCTGGGTGAGCTTCGCCTGCTTTCGGTGCCATCGGATGAATTCTCCTAGCCTAGCCGTGAATTCTGTGGATAGCGCTTTTTGCCGCCTGGGCGGTAATTTTTGTTTTGATCTTTGCTCCATCGAATGGCTTCCTCTGATTCAATACAATAATACCGTTATGACAGTAAAAATACAATGCTTTGGTCTACTCATGCATCTAGACTCAGTCTATCCAGTCAATTTTCCGCTATGGCGGTAAACATCACGGCATTGCTGAGATGAAGTGCTCGTATAGAAAAATAGTAGATGGAGTACTCGCAATTATCTTGACAACACTGTCAGAAAGTATTATATTCGTAGAGCGTGTAGCGTTAGAAAAATGATTGAACAACTCAAGAACATCGTCTCGATTAGATCCGGACTCTACGCAAAGACGCAGAGTCAAGGGGAAATTGCATACCTCCTGGCAGAACACTTTTCGCCCAGTGGTAAACTGATCCGCAATGTCGAACGAGGCGTGGACGTGGTGCCTTATCAGTCCCGCCACCTGCTGAGCGACTCCGAGATTCTATTCACATCGAAGGGGACTCGCAATCGAGCAATTGTGTACCGCTCGTCAATGGGAAAAGCCGTGGCATCAACCTCATTCTTCGTGCTGACCATCCGACCCGATTTCACGGACAAGATCAGCGCCGAATACCTCGCATGGTACTTCAATCATCCGACAGTGGCGACCAGAATCAGAAGCATGGCGAAAGGGAGCGGTATTCCTTCTGTGTCGAAAGAGGACCTATTGGACCTCCCGGTGCCAATCCCGGAGCGTGAGGTGCAAGAACTCATTGTTCAGACGCAAGCGCTGGCCGAGCTAGAACGGGACCTTGTCGAACGCATTTCTCAGTTGAAACTTAATAGCCTGGGCACAAATCTGTTGGCTCTGACGCACCCGCGTCCTTGAACATGGAACCTATTACATACAACAATATTCCCGTGGAGGTAGTATGACAAAGCCGCAGATCGCAAGTGCAATAACGACAAAGGTTGGTACCTCTGGCTACAGCATCTGGCGCATCGGACTTACTCACGATCTCATGGAACGGAAAAAGTATTGGCGCGACACCGAAAATCAAAACACTGAGTACTGGAGTAACTGGGCAGCGGATTCATTGTCCGACGCACAGGATATAGAATCGCATTTCATTAACAAAGGAATGAAGGGAGGGACGGGCGGAGATCTGAGCGCGAGGAAAACAGTTTATGTATACGTCTTCTGAGCCGATTCTAACCTGAGCCACTCCATCGCCGACCAATTCGGACACATCATGGACACAAAGACCAAACAAAGAGATATAAACAACCTCGTCTGGAAGGCATGCGACACGTTCCGAGGTGTCATTGATCCCAGCCAGTACAAGGACTACATCCTGACGATGCTGTTTCTCAAATACGTCAGCGATGTGCACCGCGATCTGAGGGATATGTATGAGAAGAAGTACAAGAACGACAAAGGACGAGTGGATCGGGCGATGAAGCACGAGCGGTTCGTTATTCCCGAAGAATGCACATTCGACCATCTCTATGAGCATCGGAACGAGTCCAATATTGGCGAACTGATAAACTTGGCTCTTGAAGGATTACAGGAGGCAAACCGGGACAAACTTGGTGGGGAAGACGGTACGGGGATATTTCGGAACATCGATTTCAACTCTTCCAACCTCGGAGATGTGAAGGATAAGAACACTCGATTGAAACAACTGCTGATCGACTTCAGTGATGAACGTCTTGATCTGCGGCCGTCTCGTCTTGATGGGAACGACGTGATAGGAGACTCGTATGAGTTTCTTATTGCGAACTTTGCCTCCGATGCAGGAAAGAAGGCGGGGGAATTCTACACACCCAAAGAAGTCTCCAGTCTCATCGCCCGCCTCACAAAAGCGGCTCCAGGCGCCCGCATCTGCGACCCAACCTGCGGATCCGGGTCGCTCCTGATTAAGGCCGCGCGCGAAGTCGGTTCCGACAATGTCGCCATTTACGGGCAGGAGGCGAACGGAAGTACATGGGCGCTTGCGGTCATGAACATGTTTCTGCATGGCTTCGACAATACGACGATCAGGTGGGGCGACACAATTCGCAATCCAAAGCTCAAAGAGGGCGATACCCTCATGAAATTCGACACCGTCGTCGCCAATCCACCTTTCAGTCTGGACAAGTGGGGGGCGGACGAAGCCGATTCAGACCGATACAAGCGGTTTTGGCGCGGTGTTCCTCCGAAGAGCAAAGGTGACTGGGCTTTCATCAGCCACATGATTGAGACGACGTACGAAGGCAAAGGGAAGGTGGGAGTCGTCGTCCCGAATGGAGTGCTCTTCAGGGGTGCCTCAGAAGGCAAGATCAGGCAAAAGACTATAGAAGAGAACATTCTTGACGCCGTGATTGGTCTACCTGCCAACCTGTTCTTTGGAGCCGGAATTCCCGCCGCGATAATGATCTTCAATCGCGGAAAAGGGAAGAACCAGAACGTCCTCTTTGTGGACGCCAGCGAGAGGTTCGAGGCGGGGAAGAATCAAAACCGGTTACGGACCACGGACATCGATCACATCGTAAAACTCTACCGTTCGTTCTCGAAGGGGGGTATGAAGGCCGGCATTGTCGAGAAGAAGTTCGCGTACGTAGCCACCCCTGGTGAACTTGCGGAAAACGAGTTCAATCTGAACAT
This sequence comes from uncultured Ignavibacteriaceae bacterium, assembly GCA_964534125.1. Classification (GTDB taxonomy): domain Bacteria; phylum Bacteroidota; class Ignavibacteria; order UBA10030; family UBA10030; genus 2-02-FULL-55-14. The sequence continues at coordinate 784,517 of CAZHOJ010000001.1, read as the reverse complement.
CCCCCGCTACGTCGATACGTTTGAAGAAGAGGAAATGGTCGATCTGAAGGCGGTACAGAAGGAAATTGATGCATTGGAGAAAGAGCTGGTTTCGGTCCGGACAAAAATGAACGCACACCTCAAAAAACTGGGAATCTGACTATGTCTTTTACATCTGTTCCCGAGAAGACAAGACTTATCCTCTGGGGGATGGCGGGTGGTCGATGTGAGTACAGGGGGTGCAATAGGCCCCTCTACTGTGATGATCTCTCGAAAGCCCAGTTCAACAGTGCATATGTTGCCCATATTGTTGCGGACAAACCCAAAGGTCCTCGTGGTAGCGCGAAAGATTCACCTCGGCTCAAAGACCAATTGAGCAATCTAATGCTGCTATGCGATGTCCACCACCGGCTGATCGATAAGGAGGAGGTCAAAGGGCATCCAGTCCGCCTGTTGAGACAGATGAAGGAACATCATGAGGCCCGAATCGAGACGGTCACTGGAATCTCAGAGGATCTCAAGAGTCTAATGGTGGTATACCGTGCGAACGTCGGTGCGCACGTCCCGGTCATGTCATACGATGTGCTACTTCCATTCATGCCCCCGCGATACCCGGCCGAAGGCCGGACGGTGGAATTAGGACTGGTGAATAGCCCCCAGAGGGACACCAACGCTGAGTTCTGGCGGATGGAACTGGCCGCACTAGAGAAAAACTTCGATCGGAAGATTCGTCCGCGGCTGGAGGCGAAGGAGATCAATCATCTCACGGTATTTGCTCTCGCGCCTCAGCCATTGCTAGTCATACTCGGCGTCCTTTTCGGGGACATCACTGATGTCGACATTCGTCAGCCGATACGCAATCCGAAAACCTGGAACTGGCTGACACTTGATTCGACTCCGGACTACCGAGTGGGTAAGCCAATTGGTAAGAGGTCGAAAGTGGCGCTCAACATTTCTCTGAGTGGCACAGTAGTGAACGATCGGATTTGCGCTGTGCTCGGGGAGGATTGTTCGGTGTATACGCTGACCGTTGATAACCCTTTCAATGACTTTCTTCGCTCCGAAGCCCAGTTGATTCGATTCGGTGAAATCATCAGGCGACTCCTGGACGAGATCAAGGCTGAGTACGGGGGCAATACCCCACTTCACGTATTTCCAGCTATGCCGGTATCGGCATCCATCGAACTCGGTCGCCGATGGATGCCCAAGGCGGATATGAGCTTAATTATCTACGATCAGAATACTGCGATCGGCGGCTTTGTGGAATCGCTTACCATTAGGAATGAGGTGGAAGATGGCAGATAGCAAAGAACGAGTCGAACGCTCTCGGTTCCTCGAGCATATCATCGAGAGGATAGACATCACCGATTCTCAATTCGATGAGGCGCGGGAGCGGTATGAAGCAGTCGGAAGTTGGCTGGGGGGTCCTGGCTCCAGCTTTGCCGGTCGGAAGACGGACATTAAACCGCAAGGATCATTCCGCCTGGGGACGGTTGTCCGGCCATGGGGTCGAGATGACGAGTTCGATTTGGACCTCACCTTCAAGGTAACGTTCGGTAAGCATGAAATAACCCAGCAGAAACTCAAGGCGGCGGTTGGGGATCGACTCAGGATGCACGAGAAGTATGCGCAGATGCTCGACAAAGAAAAGAACCGTTGCTGGCGCCTGAACTATGCTGAGAGCACGAAATTCCACATGGACATTGTGCCAGCTATTCCGGATGAGAAGTGGCCTTTCGTGCTTGCCGGAGTTCCGGAACCGCTGGCAGTTCATGCAAGCCTGATCACTGACAAGCGCGATTGGCCCAAAGGCGGTGATTGGCCGAAGAGCAACCCCGAGGGATTTGCGTTGTGGTTCATAGAACGCATGAAGAAAACGTTCGAGACTCAGCGGGAACTGCTAAAAAAGAGTATGAAGGTTGAACAAGTTCCGGATTTCATGATAAAAACACCACTGCAGAGGTCGATTCAGTTGCTGAAGCGACACCGGGATTCAATGCAGATAGATGACGATCTGAAACCCGCCTCGATCATTATCTCGACGTTGGCAGCATGGGCATACAGTGAAGAAGAGAATCTGATCGATGCACTCGAGCGGATTCTGGCGGGGATGGATGACCCTAGTCTGATCCGAATGCAAAGTGGATTGTACGTGATAGCCAATCCTGTAAATCCGGCAGAGAACTTCGCGGACGCCTGGAACAAGAAACCTGAAAAGCAGAAATCGTTCTTTCGATGGCTTCAGTCTGCGCAAACGTTTTTCCGGCAATTCATCGATCAACAGGGCGTACCAAGTATGGCGAAAAGCCTTGGGCCAGTTTTTGGAGAAAAGTACGTCTCTGAGGGGATACTGAAGCTCGCTGATTCTGATAAGAAAATGCGTGAAGCGGGTACCATGCGTATGGCGTTTGGAACAGGTATTCTCGGCACCGGAGGCGATGCGAAGGTAAGGAATCATGAGTTTTACGGTGAAGACGAATAGACTGTCCTTGATCAAACACGAAGTCATGCTCAGACGAGCATTCCCTGACTCGTTGATCACAAGGCAAGGCGACAAGTCGCTACTCTGGGCCGCGTGGATGAGACCCTCTTCGACAAGTTGTTCCTACAGAGTTTCACTACGCTATGTGTCTGGTAGGGGAATTGCCGTGTACGTGCTAGAACCTAAGCTGGAATTTTTCCCAGGGATTTGGAAGCTTCCACACGTCTATTCAACTCAGGACCAGAAACTCTGCCTGTTTAGGCCGTCCTCCGGCCAATGGGATCCATCTCGGCAGATTGCGACGACCATAGTGCCGTGGATTGCAGAATGGCTGCTGCACTACGAGTACTGGGCAGCGACAGGCGTTTGGTCTGGCGGGGGTATTCACATCGAAAAAACAGATGAGTCGATCTACCGAGAGGAATTTTCGAGCGGCCACCTCTCCAACAATTCATCGGGTATCCGCGCAAAGTAACCTGGAGGTCCACCCTCACAAGGGTGCATCGCCGTCCCGTTCACCAGTAGCTCGAATCAGATACCATAAAACCAAATGGAAATCCCTAAGAGTTGGCACAAGGAACACCTCGGCGATCTTTTTGAATTCATTCCCACAGCACCACTGCCGCGCGATTACTTGACCACGAAAAAACGTACCACAGATTTATTCTGCATCCACTACGGCGACATTCATGCGAAGTATCCTGGCGAAATCCTTGATTTCAGGATCCATGAGTCGATGGTGCCAGTCCTCAAGTCTGCCTCCGAAGCCCCCAAAATGGCCAAGCTGCTAGTCGATGGAGACCTAGTGATTGCCGATGCATCAGAGGACCGAGAAGGAATCGCGGAGGCCGTTGAACTTCGCAGTTTGGGTCGTCGAAAGGTGATTGGCGGACTTCACACAATTGTGGCTCGTGACAAGGCGGGTAAGACCGCACCAGGATTTCGCGCATATTTGTTGAGGCATCCTGCCGTTCGAAAAAGGCTCATGAGGAAAGCAAATGGGCTTTCGGTATTCGGAATATCAAAGAAAGAATTGTTGGCGACATCACTTCTGGTCCCTCCTCTCCCCGAGCAGCGCGTCATCGCAAACATTCTCGGCACATGGGACACGGCCATCGAGGAGTTAACGGCTTTGATCGATATGAAGGAGAAAATGAAGAGAGGGTTGATGCAGCAGCTTCTGACTGGAACAAAGAGACTTGTTGGATTCAGAAACCGCTGGATCGAGCGCCGGCTGGGAGATCTGTTCTCGGAACGAGTTGAAACAGGAAGGTCGAACCTGCCTTTGCTGTCTATCACCGCCGACCGTGGTATCATTCCACAAACGGACTCAGAAAAGAAGGACAATTCTAACAATGACAAGTCGCTGTACAAGCGAATTGCGGTTGGCGATATTGGATATAACACCATGCGGATGTGGCAAGGGCGGAGTGCGTTGTCGTCCCTCGAAGGAATCGTCAGCCCCGCATATACAGTCGTGATTCCAAAACAGGGGGCCAATGGGATATTCTTTTCCTATTTCTTCAAGTTGCCGAGGGTCGTCCATTTGTTCTTCCGTAGTTCACAGGGGCTGGTTGACGATACTCTGAACTGCAAGTACCCTCAATTTGCCAAGATCAAGGTTTCAGTTCCGGACGAAACTGAGCAGATCGCAATAGCCAACATCCTTCGGGAATATGATCAAGAACTCGAATTACTGCGAAGTGCGAGATCGGTGAGGCAGCATGAAAAATTAGGTCTTATGCAAAGACTTCTGACGGGAAGAACTCGTGTCAGAAAGGCTAAATCGTGAATACCCCCTCCTTTCGCGAAGACCACATCAGCCAGATACCCGCCCTGCAATTCCTCCAGCGGCTGGGGTATGATTATCTGCCACCCGAAAATGCACTCAAACAGCGTGGTGGAAAGACGACAGCAGTTCTCCTTGAAGGGATTCTCCGGAATCAGCTGAAGTCGATCAACTCGTTCGAAAAGGGTGGCAATACCTTCGGCTTCTCAGACTCAGGTATCCAGGCAGGGATCCAGGCACTGCGGGATATTCCTGTGCAGGACGGTTACATGGCATCCTGCGAGCACGTGTACAATCTCTTAACTCTTGGCAAGGCCCTGGAGCAGACCGTCGATGGCGACAAAAAGAGTTATACGCTTCAGTACATCGATTGGGAACATCCTGAAAACAACGTTTTTCATGTGACCGAAGAGTATGCCGTCATGCGAGCCGGGAGCAAGGAACATTATCGGCCCGATATAGTGCTTTTCGTGAACGGGATTCCTCTCTGCGTCATCGAGTGCAAGCGCCCCGATCTCAAGGATCCCCTTGGTGAAGCCATTTCCCAGCATCTGCGCAATCAGCAGGAAGACGGCATCCGTAGTCTGTACACCTATGCACAACTTCTTCTGAGCATTTCTACCACGGGAGGGTCGTACGCCACCAATGGGACGGAGCGTGAGTTTTGGGCCGCTTGGGAGGAGCGTTTCGAGGAAGCTGACGAGAAAAAGCGGTACGAAGCGTCTCTCAATAAGACAAAACAACGGCCATTGAGTGAAGAGCAGAAATCTACCCTATTTGCCGATCGGTTTCGATACGTCCGCCGGTATTTTGACGAACTGGAAAAGGAAGAAATCCTCCCGACACCTCAGGATCGGTACCTGTTCGGGCTCTGCCGGCCGGACCGACTTCTGGAACTAAGCTTCAGGTTCATCGTGTTCGAGGCGGGTGCAAAGAAGATTGCCCGCTATCAGCAATTCTTCGTCCTGAAGAAGACGATGCGGCGAATCGAATCGATTTCGGGAGGTAGGCGAAAAGGAGGAGTGATCTGGCACACTCAGGGCAGCGGCAAATCGCTCACAATGGTTATGCTCGCTCAGGCCATCGCTCTCGACAAGAAGCATATCCAGAATCCGAAGATAGTTCTGGTTACGGATCGTGTTGATCTCGACGACCAGATTACGGATACGTTCAAGAAATGCGGCTTGACAGTCGCAAATGCCACAACTGGCAGAGGTCTGGCAGATCTGCTTGAAAGCAAAAGCGATGCAGTCATCACCACCGTCATCAACAAGTTTGAAACTGCCGTAAAGGGACTCCGCCAGCCGCTGTCGTCCCCGAACATTTTCGTACTCGTCGACGAGGGGCATCGTACTCAGTACGGAAGCTTTAATCTTCACATGACCAAGGCATTGCCCAACGCCTGCTTCATAGCAATGACGGGAACGCCGTTGATGCGGAGGGAAAAGAATACTGCGGCGAGGTTCGGTGGCATTATCGATTCTTACACCGTGGACATGGCGGTTCGCGACAAAGCGGTTGTACCGCTTCTGTATGAAGGCAGGCTCGCCGAGCAGACAGTAAACGAGGCCCCGCTCGATACGTACTTCCAGAAAATCTCCGAACCACTTACGAAATACCAAAAGGCAGATCTAAAAAAGAAGTTCAGCAGGGCAGATCAACTTAACGTCGCAGACCAGAAGATATATGCTGTTGCGTGGGACATCAGCAGTCACTTCCGCGATCATTGGCAGGGGACGGGATTCAAGGGTCAACTCGTCTGTCCGAGGAAGGACGCTGCAATTCGGTACAAGGAGTATCTCGACGAAATCGGAATAGTATCTTCCGAAGTGTTGATTTCACCTCCGGACGATCGAGAAGGGGAGGAGACCGCGTACGGCCCTTCAACCGATCGAGTGAAAGCCTTCTGGAAGCGCATGATGGAGGAACACTCTACTCCCAGGAAATATGAAAAACACTTGATAAGTCGATTCAAGTATCAGACCGACCCCGAGCTCATTATTGTCGTCGACAAGTTGCTTACAGGGTTCGACGCTCCGGTCAACACAGTTTTGTTCATAACACGAAGCTTGAAGGAGCATGCCCTTCTGCAGGCCATCGCCCGCGTCAACAGGGTGCATCCGGGAAAAGAATTCGGCTACATCATTGACTATTACGGTGTCCTGCAACAACTCGGGGATGCTGTCCAACTCTACTCGAGTTTCACGGATTTTGACCCCGAAGACCTCGATTCAACGCTCACAGACATCGCTGTCGAGGTGGCAAGACTACCTCAGCGACACACGGATCTGTGGGGTTTGTTCAGGTCTATCCAGAATAAGCGAGACGAGGAAGCGTTCGAGCAATTGCTTCGAGACGAGGAATTGCGTTCTGAATTCTACAGGAACACCTCTGAATATTCAAGGACGCTGAAGCTTGCACTTTCGACACTCCAGTTTCATCGAGATACGAAGGAGGCTGAGATCAAGCGATACAAGGACGACGCTTCGTTCTTCCTATCTCTGCGAGCGTCTGTCTCTCAACGATATTCTGACACGATCGATTTCTCTCAATACGAGAGTCAGATCCAAAAGCTCATCGACAAACACATCGAATCGGACAACGTGCGCCCTTTGACCCGGCTGGTGAATATCTTCGACCGGGACGAATTTGAAAAGGAAATTGAAGAGACCGTCGGAGCCGGTGCGCGGGCTGACAAAATAGCCTCACGGACCGCGAAACATATTTCCGAGAAAATTGACGAAGATCCGGCTTTCTACAGGAAGTTCTCCGATATGCTCAAAGAGACTATCAAGGCATATGAGGAACACCGGTTGTCGGAACTGGAATACCTGGCGAAGACGAAGAGCATCATGAACTCGGTCCTATCGCGAACGGACGAAGACGTGCCAGGCGAACTTCGTTCCCGTGATGTGGCCAGGGCATTCTACGGAATCTGTCTCGCGCAACTCGGGCCGAAAATCAAACCGGAAAATGAAGGCAGGCGCAAATCAGTAGAAGCGGCATTGACAATCGACGATATCATACGCCAGCTCGCTCTGGACGACGGCATCCCCGTGATCGACTGGCAGGAAAAAGGGAATGTCACGGGTCGGATTTTGATCGAGGTAGGCGATTACCTCATCGACGAAGTCAAGGATCGGTTGGAACTGGATCTCGGCATGGACGAGATCGAGGATCTCGCAGCGCAGTGTCTAGAAATCGCTAAGCTTCGGTACAAATGAGAAAGAGATCGCTGAGATATGGAACCCGTACGATTCAATTTCGGCTGGTTCCATCCAACCGGAAAACGCTTGGAATAACGGTTACTCCAGCGCTAGAGGTAATCGCAAAAGTCCCTCCGCACACCCCCGAGAAGCGAGTGCGAGAGGTTATGAAGAAACGGGCGACGTGGATTCTCCGACAGCAGGATTCATTTCGCAAGTACTATCCCAAGCAGCCTGTCAGGAAATTCGCAAGCGGTGAGACGCATCTGTATTTGGGGCGTCAGTATCGACTGAAATTAAGGCGCAGGAAAAGGGAAAAGGTGCGTCTAGAGGGAAGATTCCTCAATGTCCATTGCGCCGAACCAGCTCGCGTGGAATCGCTAGTAACGTCCTGGTATCAGCGGCAGGCTAATCTCCGCTTCAGCCAGTGGCTTGAGGAGTGGACCGATCGATTTGAAAAGTACGGTGTGCATCCGTCAGACTTGATCGTCAAGAAAATGAACGCTCGTTGGGGCAGTTGTGCAGCGGACGGGAAGATTCGTTTGAATCTGGATCTCATCCGAGCACCTAAAGGATGCATCGAGTATGTCATCATTCACGAGTTGTGTCATCTCGTCCATCGCAAACATACTGCTCAATTCTTCAGGCTTCAGAAGCGAATGAACCCACAATGGGAGAAGTGGAAGGAGCGTTTGGAAGTCTTTATGGCGACACACTGACGTTTTCTCCCACAAGAAAACAAAACGCTACACACAGCATTCGTGAGTAGCGTCTGTAGCGGGGGAGGGACTCGAACCCACGACCTGCGGATTATGATTCCGACGCTCTAACCAGCTGAGCTACCCCGCCGTAACATTGTAGAATGGAGATTGAACTACGTCTGCCTCTTTTCTTTGCATCGAACCCACGAGCGAAGCCTGCCCCGAGCGAGTGACGCGCTAGCGTCGCGAGTCGAGGGGGATTATGATTCCGAGCGCTCCCTGCCCGCCGGCTTTTTGGCGGGTAACCAGCTGAGCTACCCCGCCGTAACATTGATGATTGTAGAATGAAGATTGTAGATTGATGAAGGTCCGGATTGTAGAATGGAGATTGAACTACGTCTGCCTCTTTTCTTTGCATCGAACCCACGAGCGAAGCCTGCCCCGAGCGAGTGACGCGCTAGCGTCGCGAGTCGAGGGGGATTATGATTCCGAGCGCTCCCTGCCCGCCGGCTTTTTGGCGGGTAACCAGCTGCCTGTCCGCCATCTTTTTGGCGGAAGCTACCCCGCCGTGACATTGATGATTGTAGAATGAAGATTGTAGATTGATGAAGGTCCGGCTTGTATTTTCCTCGAATTCGAACCCATCGCCCGTTGTTTGCGTGGCGCTGTCTGTTGGCGGCTAACCGACTGAGGAGCGAAGCACCACGAAAAAATACAGGCGCCTGACCCCTGCGCCTGTCTCAATATACAAAGATATCACTTCCCATCAAATTCCTGCCTGTTGTACCATATGCGTCCTCTGATCTCTCCGCGTGAAATCTTCCGGGCCGCAATCTCTCCGCGGAGAATATGGAACCCCTCCGGGGTTCGGCATGTATGTCATGTTATGATCGGGCTAGAAATTTGGAATCCCTGCGGGATTCTTTCTGCGCTCTCTGCGTGAATCCTCCCGGACCTTCACACCCTCTCTAAGAAACTCCCTGACGTACCCTCTGCGCCTGCCCGCCAGTTTTGTGGCGGGCCCTCTGCGTCCAGGCTCTACCGAGATTCTTTGCGTCGCTGCGTGAACTACGCCAGCCCTACCTAAAAAACCCCACGAGCTGCCCCGTCAGGTCCCTCGCCACATCCTCCGCTGCCTGGCGCACCAATTCATCGTCTGGTGGGGGATAGACCTCGCGTACCGCACACAACTGCCTTGACCTGTGCGACAACGCATCTTTGTTCCCCGAAAATCTACCGAACTTGATCGAAAAGCCGACTCCACCCTCTGACTCCCCCGAGGAAAGGATCTTCCCCGTCTCCACATCGATGATCTGATACGTGCATGAGACGTTGGCGAATGCCTCACGACGGATCACTGTCACGCTCGCCCGCACCGTCCGGGATGGGCGGTTCTTTCCCTGCGCTATCTCCTTGGTGTCCTCGTACCGTTCGATAACGTCCGGAGGATAATCTGTCGAAACGGAGGTGATGCTCCCAACGACGAATGCACTCACGCCAAGGATCCGCCCAACCTCGGCAGCGCTCTGCTGATCCACATACCCCGATTGTCCGAACCGCACCTCGTTAACGATCTCATCAATATTATCCCGCGTGACAAGTTCCAGGAACTCCATGTTGTCCGGATCCCGCATCGTCTCCAGGATGATCCGGTCCGCGATGACCGCACCGGTTCCCTGATACACCCTCCTGCCTGTAAGATTGCGGAAGGGAAGTATCGCAACACGCTGAACTGCCGCCTCCCGGTTGTTCTGGTATCGCACCAGGGCATCTTTGTACATCCGTACGTAGCTCAATGCCCGGGCGAATGACTTCGCCGCTTCCTTCGACGCTCCGCGTTCTTCATGCTGAAGCCCCTCGCCGTAATGCATCTCGGCGGCCATGTCCCGGGCGTTCAACAGCCGCTCGCTGATGTCGCGGGTCGGGAAATCGACCTCCCGCCCGGTCTCCTCATCTATCTGCGTAGGAAGGCCGGCGATGGCATCCGACATCATCTCGATATCCCGATACAGCTCATGCGCACGGTCCCAATCGCCGTCCCGTTCCGCCCGCCCCGCCCGCTGCTCGACGTCGTCGTACGCCTGAGGAATGACGGACTCGAGATACGCGAGCGCCTCCTCATATCCCGGCTCTTCGAGCAGGGTCCGTACTGCATATCGGACCGCCTCGACCGTATCGCCCCGCTCGCGGGCTTTTTCGGATGCATTCCACGACGAAGGAGCACAACCGCATGCAAGGAGAAGAACGGGGAGCGTGTACCGCAAGAATGTTCTCATGGCGTTCCTGTCTCGATGTACCGTTTGAGTCTGCCGAGCTGATGTTTCAGGACGCCGTCGACCGGACCGGAGAGCATCGCCATGCCCCCGGGATGGTATCCCGTTACAGCGTAGGTCAATGTCACTTCAGTCATGCCATCAACGTCCTTGAGTTGCCATGTCAGGTAGCCGGTCACGGCCATCCCCTGCAGCGGTCCCAGCCCCCCGCTCATGCGCAAGAGTGAGCCCGGATGGGCATAGACAATCGCCATATGGGCGATGTCACCACCTTCGGGGATCACTTCGCGGAAGAGGCCCCCGGCACGTGCATCTATGGAGAGACTGCCGGCGTCCCCTGACCACGTATGCGCAGGGTCCCACCATTGTGAGACCTGCCGCGTCAGCTTTTCCCAGACGACAGATGGGATTGCAGCGACGGTCACACGGTTCACTGACGTGAATCCGGTCGCTGATGAATCCTGAACATCTGCCGGAACAACTCCATACAGGATGATCAGGAGGGTGAATGCCCGGATTGGCTCTCGAATTCTCATGCGAAGGGACGCTCCAAAGATGTGGACCATGTCGAACCGGGGGTGAGCGCCGCCGGTCGTGCCTGAAAAGATACGTGTGAGCCCGCCTCCATGCAAATTGAGGCCTGAATTTCTATATTACCTGACTATGGATGTGAAAAAGCTGATGCCCTCGGCGGAAGCCCTCCAGGCGATTGTCTCATCGATGCCCCAGATGGGCTCCGAGCTCATCCCGATCGCCTCGTCGCGGGGGCGTATCCTTTTCGAGGATGCGGTGGCGTCAGAGGATGTCCCACGGTATGCGAACTCGTCGATGGACGGATTTGCACTGCTCGACACAGTGACGGCAGATGCAACACCGGAAACGCCGGTCCATCTGTCCATCATCGGCGAAGCGGCTGCAGGGAGTCCGTTCCGAGGCGATTGGGACCCTCAGGCCGGAACCGTCCGCATTATGACGGGCGGCATTGTGCCTGAAGGAGCGAATGCTGTCGTTGAGCTTGAGCTTGTCACCGAATCCGGAGGAGGTATAGGTCTGACCCGGCCGGTCCCGCGGGGCCGTAACATCCGACTGGTCGGAGAGGATGTCCGGCGAGGAGAGACGGTCCTGACAAAGGGGACGGTGATGGAGGCCGAGCACATTGGTATGCTCGCAACGATGGGATATGCCGAGGTCGGTGTGGCGCGGAAACCCGCTGTCTCAGTCATCACAACAGGTTCCGAGCTTGTCGATCCCACATCGGTTCCTGGTCCCGGCAAGATCCGGAATTCAAGTCTGTTCATGGTCCCTGCCTACGTCGAGGAGGCAGGCGGACAGATCGCTGGATCAGGTTCGGTCGGAGATGACAAGGACGCTTTGAAAGAGGCGCTCCGCTCCGCGTGGGATGCGGATATGGTGATCACTATGGGTGGAGTATCGGTTGGCAAGTATGATCTCGTCCCCACCGTGCTGAAGGAGCTCGATGTTGAGGTGAAAGTGGCGGGTGTGAACATCAAGCCGGGGAAGCCGTTCACCTTCGGTGTTGCACCCAACGGCACCCCCGTCTTCTGTCTGCCGGGAAATCCGGTCTCGACGGCTGTCACCTTCTGGCGGTTCGTGCGTCCTGCATTGGACCATATGATGGGACGCCGCCAGAGGAATCAGGTGCATTGCCGGGCACAGCTTGGAGAGGCGATCGAAAAGAAGGACACCAAGGAGCATTTCCTGCGCGGTATCGTGACAATGGGTGACACGCTTCCGGTGGTTCGCAGGACCGGCATCCAGTCCTCCGGGGTCCTCAGTTCCATGGCCAGGGCCAATTGCCTCATTGTGCTCCCGCCGGAGGCGCGCACGTTCGCCGCTGGCGAAGTCGTGGAGATACAGCTGCTATGAAAGTCACAGTTCGGACATTCGCCCTCGCCCGGGACGCGTTCGGATTCGAGGCACGCGAGTTCGATCTTCGTCAACCTTCGCTCGGGCACCTTCGTGAGACCCTGGGTACGGAATATCCGGAAGCTTTGGCTGTGCTGAACGTCTGCCGCTTCGCCGTGAACAAGGAATATGCCGGCGACAGCAGAACGCTGAAGGATGGCGATGATATCGCTGTGATACCTCCCGTGTCGGGTGGGTAGGAATTTCTCGTCAATCGACATTCGCCAATTCCCATGATTCTCCTCACGCATCAACCTATCGATGTCACGGCCGTTGTCGCCGCAGTGACCACCGAGGCTTCCGGTGCGATCGACGTCTTCATAGGCACGACCCGCAATCACTCCGGCGGCAAGGCGGTGCGTTCACTCTCGTATGAGGCCTATCCTGAAATGGCTGAGCAGGAGATCGCCAGGATCGTCCAGGAGGTCCACTATCACTGGCCTGCCCATAAGATCGCTGTGGTCCATCGGTTGGGTGATGTGCCGCTGGGAGAAGCAAGCGTCGCCATTGCCGTGTCGAGCTCACATCGGAAGGAGGCCTTCGAGGCCTGCCGGTTCATCATCGACAGGCTCAAAGAGCGCGTCCCGATCTGGAAGAAGGAGATCTTTGAGGATGGTTCGGGGGCATGGTCAGGCACACCCCAGAAAGATTCTCATGGATAGTCCGCGCTCCGCACTCCGCACTCCGCACTTGCTTGATTCCTACGGCCGCACCGTCACCAACCTCCGCATCTCCGTGACCGACCGCTGCAATTTCCGCTGTAGCTATTGCATGCCCGAGGAGGGGATGCAATGGATGAAGAGGGACGAGTTGCTGACGTACGAAGAGATCGCGCGCAGTGTGCGTATCTTCGCCGGCCTTGGCGTAAAGAAGGTACGCCTTACCGGCGGCGAGCCGCTCATGCGGAAGGACCTGCATCATTTGGTTGAAATGATCGCCGGCATCGATGGTATCCACGATATTGCGATGACCACGAACGGGTACTTTCTCAAGGACCAGGCACGGGACCTCAAAGCGGCCGGACTGACGAGGATCAATGTCAGCCTCGACTCCCTGGACCCGAAGACGTTCGAAGATATGACCCGCAGGACCTCCTTCACAACGGTCTGGGAAGGCGTAGAGGCAGCAGCGGCAGCCGGCCTCACACCCGTCAAGATCAATGCTGTGCTGATTCGTGGCGTGAATGATGGGGATATTCCCCGGTTCGCCCGTCTTGCCCGTGACCGCGGATTCATTCCCCGGTTCATCGAGTACATGCCCATCGGAATGGAGGATGGCTGGGACATCTCAAAGGTCGTGCGCGGCGAAGAAGTAAGACGTCGCATGGAGCAGGAGATCGGCGTGCCGCTTGTCCCTGTCGAGCGTATGGGGGAACAGCCTGCGGACCGCTTCGCGTTCGGGGACGGCATCGGTGAGGTCGGATTCATCAATTCTGTTTCGGAGCCATTCTGCTCGGCCTGCAACCGCGTGCGGCTTACCTCGGACGGGAAATTACGCACCTGTCTTTTCTCGCTGGACGAGACCGACCTTCGCACGCTCGTACGATCAGGCGTGCCGGATGAAACCATTGCGGAGATGATCATCGCCGCGGTTCAGCGGAAGGAAAAAGGACATCTCATCAACCAGGCCGGCTTCGTCCGGCCACAACGGACCATGTCACAGATCGGAGGATAACATGAGTGCGCGCTGGCTTGCAGCATTGATCCTTCTTCTCATCGTCGGTTGTCAGAATGGACCCGATCCTGCCCGGGATAAGGAGGCCGTGGAGGAGATCATCAAGGGGTATCACAGGGTCCTGGAGGCTGCGTACCAGGGCCGGGATGCCGATCTCGCTGGCGCATTCGACAGGGTGTTCGACCGCAAAGGACGCTACGTGACCTACTGGGGGACGGAAGAGCCCATCGACACGGCCCGAGCCCGTGCGATCGGAGGAGTCGGGAAAGTGACGGAGTACATCAACATGGTGGAAAATGTCGAATCCCGCGTATTCGGGGATGGCGCCGTCGTGAGCTGCATCGTCCGGCAGGAGTACATGCTCAACGGATATCCCATCGATGAATTCCTCCCGACCACGTATATCCTGGAACGGCAGGACCGGCTCTGGAGGGTCGTTTTCACGCATCGATCCGCCGATTTCGAGACGATACGCCAGCAAATGGAGCTCATGCAGAAAATGAGGGAAGGATCATAGGCGTCCATTCAACAAGGGGACGGAAATTTGGGTCACAAGGTGCAGGGAGGATGCCCTGCATGAACACTGCGTTCCCGCACCAGGATATGTATGGGACTGTTCGAGAAAAAGAAGACTGTTGAAGGCGTCAACGCGTACGGGAATCCCAAGCTTCCCCCGGGACAGAATGCAACGGACAAGTTCCCCGTACTGACGTACGGAGAGACGCAGCACATCCCGCACAAGGACTGGAAGCTCCGTGTGTGGGGGCTCGTTGACGAACGGACATGGACATGGGACGGATTCAAGGCCCTTCCGCAGAAGAGACTCAGAGCGGACTTCCATTGCGTGACTCATTGGAGTCGGTTCGGTGATGAATGGGAGGGAGTTTTCTTCCGCGATCTTCTCAAAGAATTACGTGTGCAGCCGGACGCGAAGTTCGTTCTCCAGCACGCCTATGGCGGGTACACGACCAACCTTCCCCTGAAGTGGATGACCGACGAGGATGTGATGCTGGTCCATAGCGTCAATGGCGAGCCCCTGGATGCAGCGCATGGGGGGCCAGTGCGAGTCTTCACGCCACGCCGATATGCCTGGAAGGGCGCAAAGTGGCTCAGCGGCCTGGAGTTCCTGTCAAAGGACAAACCGGGATTCTGGGAACAGAACGGGTATAGCAACAGCGCAGACCCCTGGAAAGAGGAACGCTTCTGGTGATATGAGAAGGCTGACGCTTATACGATCCGTCATCGTTCTGCTGGTCTTCGCTGCGAGCTTTTCTCTCGTCTGGAATGGCCGTCTGCAGACCCACAGGCCGGCATGGCACGGGGCATATGTATCGAAGAAGACCATCAACCACATGCCGGCGAGCCTGGGGAACGGTGAGGACCTCTCCGGCAGGGACTACTACGAATGGATGAGACTCCACGATCCGAACACGGGTGTGGTGCCTCCACAGATACGGGATCGGGAGCTCGCATTCTCCCAAAAGCTCCCATCACGAATAACGGGCCTTCGCAAGGGTGAAGGCGCACTGACGGCAAATTGGGCCCAGCGCGGTCCCTTCAACGTGGGAGGCCGCACACGTGCTCTCGGCATCGACCCACGGGATCCGGAAGTGATGCTCGCCGGCGGCGTGTCAGGCGGGATGTGGCGCTCCACCGATGCAGGATCATCGTGGCAGAAGGTCGCTCCGTTCAATGATATCCAGAGCACGACGTGTCTCGCACAGGATCTCCGCTCCGGCAGGCAGGACACGTGGTACTACGGCACTGGCGAACTTCGAGGTAATTCGGCCTCCGGTGGCGGAGGCAGCCTCTATCGCGGCGACGGTATCTTCAAATCGACCGACAACGGCCTGACCTGGAACAAACTGGCGTCCACATCGACTGCGAATGTCTTCTTCGACCAGCCGTTCGACTATGTCTGGAACATCGCTTTGAGCCGCACGGACCTGTCCCGCGATATCGTCGTTGCAGCCACGCTGGGGACCATTCAGACATCGACGGACGGCGGACTGACATGGTCGATACAGCTCGGGACGATCGTGAATGATGCCGGCCCCCGGTACACCGATGTCATCAGCACGCCCGGTGGTGTGTTCTACGCCACGCTGAGCAGCAAGAACCTGGTCTCCGCCAATACCAACGCCACACACAAGGGGATATGGCGCTCGCCGGACGGCCTGACGTGGGTGAACATCATTCCTCCCGCCTGGCCCACTGATTATAATAGAGTGGTCGCGGCCTTTGCCCCCTCAGATCCCGATGTTGTGTACTTCCTTGCCGAGACGCCGGACACAGGCCCGACGGGACATATGCTGTGGAAATACACTTTCCTCTCCGGTGACGGCTCCGGTTCGGGCGGAGCATGGGAGAACCGGTCTGCCTTCCTGCCGAATGAGAATGGGCTCGATGGGAATGCCGTCTTCGGCTCCCAGACGTCTTACGACCTTGTCGTCGCAGTACATCCGACCGACCCCGATATGGTCTATATCGGGGCCATCAATCTGTACCGTTCCAACAATGGAGGTCAGACGGCGGGCACATGGACGCGCATCGGGGGCTATGCCACTCCGAACACATACGGGCGGTACACGAACAACCATCCCGATCATCATGCGCTTCTCTTCCATCCAGCCGACCCAAACATCCTGTACAATGGGAACGATGGTGGCGTATTCCGCACCAATGATGCCGCGGCTATCTCCGTCGTCTGGACCGCTCTCAACCGCGGATACTATACCACTCAGTTCTACACTGTGACTCTGGATCCTGGAACGGGTGGTGACCTGACCGTCGTCGGCGGTATGCAGGACAATGGTACATGGTATACCGTCACCAGTAACGTCATGAGCCCCTGGGACGAGGTCGCCGGAGGTGATGGTTCATTTTGCCAGGTCGAACCCGGCGGGGAAGTCCTGTATGTCTCTTTCCAGAACGGCGTGACATACAAGATCTCCGAGAACGGACAAGGCCGGATCGATCCGTCCGGCGGAACGGGGTACCTGTTCATCAATCCGTATCTCCTCGACCCTGCCGAGCCAAGCAGAATGTACATGGCCGGTGGAGCGACCGTCTGGCGGAACTCGAACCTTGCCCAGATCCCGCTCGGCTCCTCCGACCCTGCGGCCGTGAATTGGGTGAAGGTTCTCCAGCCGGAGATCTCTGGAGCGAGCGTCACAGCTCTTGGGGCTTCGAAGGAACCCGTAGGTATCTTGTATGTCGGCTCGTCAGCCGGGAGGGTCTACAAGCTTGTTGGTGCACATAATGGCGTACCCGCGGCCGTGGACCTGTCCGTCGCCTCGACCTTCCCGGGCGCAGCGTATGTGTCATCCATCGCTGTCGATCCGTACAATGCCGATCACGTTGTCGTGTGCTTCTCGAACTATGGCGTTCCGAGCATCTTCGCCACAGCCGACGGCGGTTCGTCATGGAACGATGTCTCCGGAAACCTGGAGGAGAACGCCGATGGGAGCGGAAATGGCCCGTCAGTTCGGTGGGTGTCAATGCTCCCGGATTCGACCGCTTACCACTACTTCGCGGCGACGAGCACCGGTCTCTACACGACCCGGTCTCTCGCGGGAGCCGGGACCATCTGGCAGCACGAAGGCACAGGGACCGTTGGATATACGGTCGTGAACATGATCGACGTTCGATATTCCGATGGTCATGTCGTTGTCGGCACACACGGCCGCGGCGCATTCTCTGCCACCATTCCCGTGGTCAAGCCTCCACCGGTGGTCCCGCCCCCGGTCGTACCTCAGACATTTGCTCTCTCGGAGAACTTCCCGAATCCGTTCAACGCCGGCACTGCTGTCACCGTTTCGGTTCCGGAGGCAGGCCGTGTGACGATAGACGTCTATGATATTGCGGGCAGGCGTATCAGGCGCGTTGCCAATTCCTGGTTGGCTGCAGGAACGTCCAATCCGTTCATCTGGGATGGAAGGGACGACCGGGGGACAGCCAGCGCCACAGGCGTGTACCTCATCGTCGCCCGCACGTCCGCCTCGTCGAGTGTGACGAAGGCTGCCCTCATCCGCTAGTAGTTCGTATCGACCACCGCTCTCTCCGGAGATTGTATGTTCTCTCTCAGACACCAGTATCTGCTCATTGTTCTGCTCATCCTCGCCTCCGTCGCTGGCGCACAGTCCCGCCTGGATGCGTTGGAGTACGACGACCGCCCCGTTGCGAATGACCTGCTGAAGGCGCGGCGCGATTCCCTCATGGCAAGTGTGGGGGAGAACGCGATCGTCCTTCTGTATGCCGGTCCTGTCAGGACCCGGAACAACGACGTGGAGTATCCCTATCGGCAGGACGATCATCTGTTCTACCTGACTGGCTTTCCCGAGCCCAACGCCGTCCTCGTGCTTGCACCACAAGGGGTGCGGGTACCAGACCCGAACGATCCTGAGAAGCAGGTGACCGCCCGGGAGATTCTGTTCGTCCAGCAGCGGGATGCACGCAGGGAGCGGTGGGATGGCCGGATGTATGGCCCCGAGGGGGCAATGGGCGTGAGGGGATTGGAATATGCGACGACCATAGATCAATTGGAGGCGATGCTGCCCCGCATCATGATGTCAGGGGGCATCGAACGCATCTATATCCCTCCGTTCCGCTCGGACTTCCATGGCGGGATCGCCGTGACGATGCAGCCGGTGCGGTCGATGCTCGAACGATTCTCCGGTCGCGTCGAGCAGCGTGACCCGACGCCCCTGATCTCTTCAATGCGCGCACGGAAGGATGCGGAGGAGATCCGGCTCCTGCGCGATGCGACGCGCATCAGCGCTCTCGCACATAACGAGGCCATGCGGTCGGTCGAGCCCGGGATGTACGAATATGAGGTCGAGGCCATCTACGAATACGTGTATGCACGCCTCGGAGCGGAATCGCCTGGGTATCCTTCCATCGTCGGGTCCGGCGAGAACACGTGCATTCTCCACTACAACACGAACCGGAAGAAGATCGGGGATGGTGATCTCGTGCTGGCAGACTGTGCGGCGGAACTGGGCGGGTACTCAAGCGACATCACGCGGACGTATCCGGCGAACGGCCGCTTCACGAAGGAGCAGCGCGCGATCTACGACGTCGTCCTGAAGGCGAACAGGACCGCCATCTCTATGATGAAGCCCGGGGCATCATGGAGCGACATCACGGCCGCGTCACAGGATATCATCGAGCAGGGACTTGTCGACCTGGGCCTCGTGTCAAAGAAGGATGGACGGGAGTTCAGGAAATTCTACTGGCATGGGCTTGGCCATGCGGTCGGCCTGAACGTGCACGATGTGGGTGTGTCGGTGCTGGAACCGGGAGTGGTCTATACTGTGGAGCCGGGTATCTACATCCCGGCGGGGAGTGAGGGGGTGCCAGCTGGCTACGTCAATGTTGGCGTGCGGATCGAGGATGTCGTGCTCGTCACCGAGGATGGGAACGAGGTCCTCTCTGCGTTGTCGCCAACGGACCCGGCTAAGATCGAGTTCCTCATGAAGGAGCAGGGCATCGGAAACCAGGACATGCGCTGACGACAGTGCAGGGCCGTAGAGAAAGAAAAAGTCCGCCCAGTGGGCGGACTTTTTCATGCATAGTCCTTATGACAACGGAGGTGTACGGTACAGCGGAAGAGGCAGGATCAGACCTGCGCTTCCATCGCTGTGCGCTGTGCGCGTCGAATGGCCTTCGCGAGCTTCATCCGCTTCTTCACAGACGGTTTCGTAAAGAATGCGCGCTTCTTCACCTCTTTGAGGATGCCGGAGCGCTCGTACTTCTTCTTGAATCGTCTCAATGCGCGGTCGATCGGTTCTCGCTCACCAATGATGATGCCGACCAAAGAATCACCTCCCTTATGCGTCTGCTATGCTGCTGTGTCCGGTGCGTCGTCAACGAGGAGCTCTTCTGAGTTCTCGAGGAGGCGCCGCTCGCCGGAGTTGACGAATGATACGATGATGGATTGGCTACCGCCAGAGGTCTTGTCCTTGCCGAGCACCCGCCCGACATCGTCCAGACCCGGATGATAGATGTCCTGTCCGATTGAAAAGGTCTTTTCTGCGCTGTATTCGGTGCACGCTTTTCGGTCGATATCAAGACCGCTGGATTTCTTTTCCTGTGCTGGTGCGTTCAGAGTTATCAGGGCGCTATGTTTGCACCGGGTGCAACGGAACCACACTTTGGAGGGATCCTCCTGCCCGTCCTCGAGCGTCATCCCGCCGATCCGCTCCATCTTTGTCTCCTTGTGGCAGTACGCGCACTCGTGCATCATGTACTTCGTCTTTGCCATAGCGTTGTGCCCTCCAAAATGGGTCTAACCAGGATCATGGACCACTGTTGGGACATGCAGCGGAAACCGGAATGACAACAGCAGGTAATTCTTAAGGTACCGAGAATCAGGTGGGAAGTCAAGGAACACATCGAACGGTTATGATGGGGCGCACCTGCTGTGCTGGTGTCCCAATTTTCGTTGACTCATCCTGAAAATACTCATATATTCAAATTCATGGTTTTTGGGCCGTAAAGCCCTCATTTTTAACCATTCTCCATGCCGGATCGGGAACACCACAGATCGTACAAGAAGAAGTTCACGCTTCTGCTCGTTCCCGATGAGGAAGCGGAGGGTTCGCGCAGCGCACGCTTCGCGCCCTGGCAATTGGTGTCGCTCATTGTCATTCTCCTGCTCATTCCTGTCGGCGTCTTCGTCGGGCTGCTGTACTACACACCGGTCTCCGGATGGATGGACATCCCGAATCCGCGCATCGAGAACCGCTATGGCAAGGAGATCATCGCGCTGAAGGAGCACATGGCGGACATCATGGGGCAGCTGGTCGAGCTCCGCGCGTACAATGCCATGTTGCGGAACGCCCTCGGAGAGAAGGCTCTTCCCTCGTCGACGCCGCTTCCACCTGCACGGGACGTTGCCGCGATGAATGCAGAGGGTGGTGATGAGCTTGGCCTGGAAGAGGAGAGCTTCATGTCCGCAACGCGCGAGACCTCAGCGCGTGAGCAGCGGCCCCTGACGACATTCCCGGCCATCTTCCCTGTGGACGGCTATGTGACCAGGGGGTATGAGCCGTCGAAGGGACACTACGGCCTCGATATTGCCGGTCGTGTGGGTTCGTCGGTACGTGCGGCTGCTGATGGGTACGTGGTATTCTCAGGCTGGACGCAGAACGACGGTAATACGATCATCCTCTCGCACGCCGGCGGATTTCTGTCGTTTTACAAGCATAACCACTCGCTCATGAAAGCCGCCGGCATGTTCGTGCGGCGGGGCGAGCCGATCGCAAGTCTTGGCAACACGGGCGAGACGAGCCTGGGGCCGCATCTGCACTTCGAAGTGTGGAAGGACGGCTCGCCGCGGGACCCTGCGGTCTATATCCTGAATCCATTGTCATAAAGGCATCGCTGTGGCACGCTCTGATTCGAAGGATCTCAATCTGGTCGCTGCCGGGACCGTCATGGAAGGGAAGCTCCGCAGTCAGGGGAGTGTGCGGATCGACGGAAAGGTCGTCGGGGACATCACGACGAGCGAATCGATCGCCATCGGCACGTCGGGAGAGGTGGAAGGGAACATCGTTGCCAAGAATGTGACCGTGGGCGGCAAGGTGCGCGGCAGCATCTCGGCATCCGATAAGGTGGTGTTCGAAGGTAAGTCTGTCATCCGCGGCGATGTCAAAGCGCTCCGTCTGGTCGTCGACGAAGGATCGTTGTTCGACGGGCGGGTCTCGATGGCCGACAGGGCCCAGTACGACAAGACCCACTGATGACAGAACAGGATGGCCAATGGTGGCGGAGTTCACTGCAGAGTGCCGCGCCATACGTCGGCCTTGGCATGCAGTTGGCCGTCGCCGTCTTGTTCTTCTTCTTCGTCGGGTGGTGGATCGATGATACATATGGCACAGGGCCATGGGGTGTGCTCCTCGGGTCTGCCATCGGCATCGCTGGCGGCATGATCAAGTTCATCCGGACGGTCACTGCACCCGAATTTCAGAAGGACGTCTCTCAGCATCATGAAGATCATTGACTGGAAGCTCTTTCGCATCCCGGCGGTGGTCTTCCCGGTGCTCATCGTCGTCGCAGGTTTCGTCGTGTCCCGGTTCGGGTCGGACGAGATCGTCGTCAGCATCCTGGCCAGCGGCATCCTCTGTTTCTTCCATCTGATCGTCGGCTATATTGTGCTGGATTCTGCGTTCGAGGGAACACCGACCTCCTTCCTGAAACGTGTGCTGGGAGGGATGGCCCTGCGGTTGGTCGTGATGCTGCTCGTCTTCGCGGCCCTGCTGTTCGCCGGGCTGGTCGACGAGATGTGGTTGTTGCTCAGCCTGCTGGTGTGGTACTCGATCGCGCTCGTGTTCGAGATCGTTGCCCTCCAGAAAAAGGTCTCACTGCGTCAACATTCTGCATAGGTATTCATGTTCGCTGGACCCGATACCATCGATTCGCTGGCCCACGCCGCTCCGCAGGCGGCTGACGGTCATGGCGGACCGTTCAACTTCGCCGACCTTCTGCATCACATGCATGACGGCCCGGAACTTGAGATCCCGGGCGGCCACATCATGCTGCCCCAGCTCCCGCCGGTCAACATCGCCGGGGTCGAGATCGACCTTTCGCCCACCAAGCATGTGGTATTCCTCCTCATCGCGTCGGCCCTGCTGTTCGTCTGGGCCGTTCGGTCCTCGAACGCGTACCGAAAAAGCCGCGTTCCGCGCGGCATGACGAACGTGATGGAGGTCCTCGTGCTCTTCATCAGGGACGAGGTCGCGATTGCCAACATGGGACCTGCCGGAGTTCGGTATGTCCCGTATCTGCTCTCGACCTTCTTCGTCATTCTTATCATGAACCTGCTCGGCCTCGTTCCGTACGGCGCGACGGCCACGGGGAACATCGCGGTCACGGCCGGTCTGGCGATCGTGGCGTTCATCATGATCCAGCTGTCTGCCATCCGGGCTTCCGGATTCGGCCACTGGCTTGCGCACCTGACGGGCGGCGTTCATCCGGCGCTCTGGCCCATCATGGTCCCCATCGAGGTCCTGGGTCTCTTCATCAAGCCGTTCGCACTCTGCATCCGGTTGTTCGCGAACATGACGGGGGGGCACATCGTCATCCTCGCGCTCATCGGCCTCATCTTCCTGTTCCAGTCGTTCGCCATCGGGGTCGGGTCGGTCATCTTCACGGTCATGATCATGCTGCTCGAGATCCTGGTGGCATTCATCCAGGCCTACATCTTCGTCATGCTCACATCCATCTTCATGGGCCTGGGGATGCAGTCGGGTCATGCAGAAGGTCACGCAGAGGAACACGCACACTAGCGCAGGCACAGAGCGTTTTCATATCTCATCATCGAACCATCAATTCAATTCTTGTCAGGAGGAATCATACAATGGAATTTGCATATCTCGCTGCTGGCTTCGGAGCCGGTCTCGTCATTCTCGGCGCGTCCTACGGTATCGGCAAGCTCGCTGCTGCCGCCATGGAAGCAAGCGGACGTCAGCCTGAGGTCGCTGGTGAGGTTCGGACCTCGATGATCATCTCTGCTGCTCTCATCGAAGGTGCGACGTTCTTCGCGCTTGCGATCTGCATCATTCTCGCGACCAAGTGAATCCGTTCATCTGACGAACACAGGGAATTGACATGTTCGAGATAAACCCAGGTCTGATCATCTGGACCATCGTGGTCTTCGTCGTCCTGTCTGCGCTGCTTGGGAAGTTCGCGTGGCGTCCGCTCCTGTCGGCCCTCAAGGAGCGGGAGGATGACATCCGCGGATCGCTCGACAAGGCACAGCAGGCAAAGGCCGAGGCCGAAGAGATGATCCGGAAGAATCAGGAAAGCATGGCGAAGGCCGAGGAGGAGTACCAGAAGCTGGTACGGGAGGCGAAGGCGATGGCGGAGAGAATGAAGGAGGAGATCGTCACGAAAGCGAACGAACAGGCGCGCCATGAGCTTGAGAAGGCTCAGGCCGAGATCAGGCGCAACATCGACGATGCACGGCAGAAGCTGCGCGATGACGTGGCCGACCTGGCGATCGCCGCTGCCGAGAAGATCCTCGACGAATCGCTGGATGCACCGAAGCAGAAGAAGATCGTTGATGCATTCATCAAACAGCTGCCGAAGAACTGACGCATGCGCCACGGACGGGTAGCTCAACGATACGCAGAGGCGCTCCTCGGGGCAGCAGCGGAGGCGGGTGTCGAAGAGGCAGTCTCACAGGACCTTGCGATGGTGCAACGGGCGATCGCGGGATCGACGGACCTGCAGCTCCTGCTGAAAAGCCCGGTCATCAAGCAGGACAGGAAGAGGGAGGCGCTCAAGGCGATCTTCGAAGGAAGGGTCAGTGCCACGACGCTGGTGTTCCTCGACCTCGTGACGGAAAAGGGACGCGAATCGGCACTGCCGTTCATCATCAAGCGCTTCGGAGAGCTCCGCGATGTCACTTTGGGGATACTGCGCATGCGCGTCACCTCGGGGACCGACCTGTCGGACGACCAGAAGAAGGCCCTGACGGAACGCTTCGCCGCTCTGACACAGAAGACGATTGACATGACCGTGGACACCGACCCAGCCCTCAAGGGTGGCTTCCTTGCCCGTGTGGGCGACACGGTGTTCGACGGCACGATCAAGCGGCAGCTTGAGATGATGCGTCTGCGGTTGCGTGAGGGTGAAGGAACGAACTGAAGAAAAGACTTCCCGCGACAAGCGATCCATGCCCGAAGGGCGAAGAGAGCCCCGGTGTGCTCTCCACATTCATCGCTGGCGCAAACGGTACGAGCGGCACATTTGACCATAAAGGACCAACAATGGCGGAAGTGAGACCAGACGAAGTATCAGCGATCCTGCGGAAGCAGCTTTCTGGATTCGAGAAGGAGGTCGATATCTACGATGTCGGCACTGTCCTGCAGATTGGCGACGGCATTGCCAGGATATACGGCCTGTCGAAGGCGATGGCAGGCGAGCTCATCGAATTTCCCGGGGATGTGTATGGCATGGCGCTGAACCTCGAAGAGGACAATGTCGGTGTCGTGATCTTCGGAGAAAGCTACCACATAAAAGAGGGAGACACGGTGAAGCGGACCGGCCGCGTGGCATCGACGCCGGTCGGTGAAGCGATGCTCGGCCGTGTCATCACGCCACTCGGCGAGCCGCTCGACGGGAAGGGGCCGATCAAGACCGATGCATTCCTGCCTCTCGAGCGGAAAGCGCTCGGGGTCATTGCGCGGCAGCCAGTGAAGGAACCCCTCCAAACGGGCATCAAGGCCGTCGACGGCATGATCCCCATCGGACGAGGTCAGCGCGAGCTCATCATCGGGGACCGTCAGACCGGCAAGACGGCGGTTGCTATCGACGCCATCATCAACCAGCGGTCCACCCACACGGAAGAGGCGAAGGCACAGGGCGTCAAGCCTGTCTACTGCATCTATGTCGCGATCGGACAGAAGGGGTCCACCGTAGCCCAGGTCATGGCGAAGCTCGAGGAAGAAGGGGCGATGGACTACACGACCATCATCCAGGCCACAGCGTCCGACTCCGCCCCGTTGCAGTTCATTGCGCCGTATGCGGGTGCAACGCTCGGTGAGTTCTACCGGGATTCCGGCCGGCACTCGCTTGTCGTGTACGACGACCTGTCGAAGCACGCGCAGGCGTATCGCCAGATGTCCCTGTTGCTCCGGCGCCCCCCGGGACGCGAAGCGTACCCGGGCGATGTGTTCTATCTCCACTCCCGCCTGCTTGAACGCGCGTCCAAGCTCAGCGATCCCCTCGGCGGCGGCTCCCTGACGGCGCTGCCGATCATCGAAACGCAGGCCGGCGACGTCTCCGCCTATATCCCGACCAATGTCATCTCCATTACGGACGGGCAGATATACCTTGAGCCGAACCTGTTCAATGCCGGTATCCGCCCCGCCATCAACGTCGGCATCTCGGTGTCGCGTGTGGGCGGGAACGCCCAGATCAAGGCGCTTCGGAAGGTGGCAGGCCGTCTTCGTCTCGACCTCGCACAGTACCGTGAGCTGGAAGCGTTCGCGAAGTTCGGGTCGGACCTCGATAAATCCACCCAACAGGCGTTGCGGCGCGGCTCACGGCTCGTCGAGCTCCTCAAACAGGATCAGTATGTCCCGATGCCGGTGGAAAAGCAGGTCGTCAGCATCTTCCTCGGCACGAACGGGTACCTTGACCAGGTGAAGCTGGAGGACGTCGCTGCGTTCGAAGAGCAGTTCCTCGAGATGATGGAGATGAAGCAGGCGGATGTGTTGAAGGCGATCGCGACATCGAAGGAAATTTCGAAAGAGGTCGAGGCGAAACTGCACAGTGCGGCAAAGGATTTCGCTTCGCGGTTCGGAGCTGCGGCGGCGGCATAACATGGCGACACTCCGGGACATACGGCAGCGCATCGGCGGCGTTAAGAGCACGCAAAAGATCACCAAGGCGATGAAGATGGTGGCGGCGGCAAAACTGCGCCGTGCACAGGATGCGATCATCGCGGCGCGCCCGTACGCACAGACGATGCGGAAGCTCCTGGGCTCCCTTTCCAGGGTGGTCCCCGCAGATCAGTATCCCCTCCTGCAGCAACGTGAGGTGAAGAATGCCGCTGTGGTCGTCGTGACCGCCGACAGAGGCCTCTGCGGGGCCTTCAACAGCAACGTGATCAGGACGGCCGCCCTCCACGTCCAGCAGACATATGGCGACATCCTGGAGGATTCGGGCGTGAGGCTCTATCTTCTCGGGAAAAAAGGTTCGGACGCATTTGCGAGGCGGACCATTCCCATAGGGGCACGGTACCCCGGTATCTTCGCAGACCTCCGCTTCGAGAAGGCACAGTCGATTGCGCAGGAACTCGTCAGGGCATTCCTCGCAGGAGAGGTGGACCGGGTCGACGTCGTCTATAATGAGTTCAAGAACGTTGCCCAGCAGAAGATCGTCATTTCACAGTTCCTTCCCGTCCCGCCGTTGGCGCAGGGAACCGACGAGGAATCGACCCCGCCGCCGGAGTATATCTACGAGCCCTCAAGCGGAGAGATTCTGAGAGAGCTTCTCCCGAAGCATGTGAACTTCCAGTTGTGGAGCATCCTCCTCGATTCCAATGCGGCAGAGCAGGGGGCGAGGATGGCAGCGATGTCAGCCGCGACAGAGAATGCGAAAGATATGATCCGCCAGCTCACGCTCTCCTACAACAAGGCGCGTCAGGCGGGGATCACGAAGGAGCTGCTCGAGATCGTCAGCGGGGCGGAGGCACTCAAGAAAGCGGGCTGACCGGAGCGTTCCCGGAGCCGCAGGGCCTGAAAAGAGTTGTTTCAGGCCCTTTTTTTATGTACTTTTAAAGACGCTCAAAAATCCGCTTCCGTGACGAAAACGGGCCGGGCCGACAGCAGAATCATGTTCGAGAACCTCAGTCAAAAACTCGAGTCCGCGTTCAAGAAGCTCCGGGGTCACGGGAAGCTGACGCCGCAGAACATCGAGGAATCGCTCAGAGAGATCCGCAGGGCGTTGCTCGATGCGGACGTGAATCTCGGAGTTGCGAAGGATTTCATCGACGGGGTGCGGGAGAAGGCACTCGGGACCGAGGTCCTGAACAGCATCACGCCCGGACAACTCATCGTCAAGATCGTCCACGACGAGCTTGTCGCGCTTCTTGGAAGTTCGCGTGCGGACATCGCGAGAAGCAATGTGCCGCCGACTGTGATCCTCATCGCAGGATTGCAGGGTTCGGGAAAGACGACCTTCGCCGCCAAGCTGGCGAACTATCTGGCGAAAAAAGGCCGGTTACCGCTCCTTGTGGCTGCGGACATCCATCGCCCGGCCGCGATGGACCAGCTTGAGATGCTCGCAGGGCAGGTCAACATCCCTGTCTACATCGATCGCACCGCCAACGATGCTGTAAGGATCGCCCGGGATGGCGTCCAGTACGCGAAGAAGAACATCCGCGACACCGTCATCCTCGACACTGCAGGGCGTCTGCACATCGATGAAGAGATGATGCAGGAGGTGCGGGAGGTACAGCGGGTGACCTCTCCGCACGAGGTGCTGTTCGTCATTGATTCAATGATCGGGCAGGATGCCGTCACCACAGCGAAGGCATTCCACGACGCGCTGAACGTTGATGGGATCGTCCTCACGAAGCTCGACGGCGATACGCGGGGCGGGGCTGCGCTCTCGGTCCGTGCAGTGGTCCAGCGCCCCGTCAAGTTTGCCTCGATGGGGGAGAAGCTCGACGCGCTTGAGCAGTTCCATCCCGACCGGATGGCATCGCGAATCCTCGGCATGGGCGACGTGGTCTCGCTCGTCGAGAAGGCGCAGGAAGTATTCGACCAGGATGAGACTGCCCGTCTGCAGCAGAAACTGCGGACGTCGACCTTCACGCTCGACGACTTCCTGAGCCAATTGCGCGAGGTCCGGAAGATGGGACCGATGGAGCAGGTGATGGGCATGATCCCGGGGATGAACCGGATGCCCGGCAATGTGCAGATCGACGAGAAGGAGTTCTCGAGGGTCGAGGCCATCATCCTGTCCATGACCCGGAAGGAGCGGGAGCGGCCCGCGATCATCAACGGGAGCCGCCGGAAGCGCATCGCCCTTGGGAGCGGGACGAGCGTCCAGGAGATCAACAGGCTCCTCAAGCAGTTCGATGAAATGCAGCGGATGATGAAGCGGGTGACCAGGCTCGGAATGCGCCGGGGATTGAAAGGCCTGAAGCTGCCGCGGTAGCACAGATGTCTACGACGCAGGAATCAACGAATTTCATTTCTCTATCAGCAGGAGTACACCAGTGGTAAAACTTCGCATGCGGCGGGAGGGCAAAAAAGGGTATCCCGTCTATAAGCTTGTCGCGACGGACTCGCGGTCTCCGCGGGACGGACGCTTCCTCGAGATCGTCGGGCATTACAACCCGAATCTCGAACCCTCGAAGATCGAATTCAACGAAGCCCGGGTCGAGTATTGGCTCAGGAACGGCGCGCAGCCGACGGATACCGTACGGTCGTTGCTCCGTCGCACGGGCTTCTGGCTGCGCTGGACGCTCATCCGCCAGGGCAAGGACGAGGAGACGATCGCAAAGGTGACCGAGCGCTGGAAGATGCAGGATGCGGAACGGTCCCGGCGGATCGCCGACCGGAAGGCAAGCCGCGTCAGCCGCAAGAAAAAGGCCGCGGCAGCAGCTCCTGCGGCCGAAGCGCCGAAGGCAGAAGCCGCCGAATAGCGGCACGAGTGTAGGTTTTTCGGGTTCCATCTCCGGTATCGAAGACGGAATCCCTCCTTACCTCAACGTCTACATCAGGAGGCTCCATGAAAGAATTCTTGGAGTTCGTTGCACGTCATCTGGTCGATCAGCCTGATCTTGTACGCATTGAAACGGAGGAGAAGCAGGAGGGATTTGTGCTCAAGCTCTTTGTCGGGCCCGGCGATGTCGGTAAGATCATCGGAAAGGATGGTCGAACGGCCGGGGCGCTCCGGACCCTCCTTCGGGCGGTCGGGGCGAAGCAGGGGAAGAGAGCATTGCTTGAGATCGTTGCGTAATCCTTCTCCAGATACACCGTTGATCGCGCTGGCTCGGGTGACCAAGCCGGTCGGGCTTCAGGGAGGTGTCCGCGTCACGTTGCTCTGCGACGGACCGGAACGTCTCCGGGATGTGCAGCAGGTCTTTACAGGCCGGCATCCGGGGCAGGTGGCCGGGGCCTCTATCCGGGAGGTTTCCGTGAGGGGAAACGGCGTTGTGGTCTTCTTCGAGGACTGTACGACACGCGAAGCCGCGGAAGAGCTCAGAGGCCTGTTCATTTTCATCGACGAAGGGGAGAGCATTCCTGCTGATGGCGGCCTTCCCAGGGTCCATGAGCTGATCGGATGCAGCGTTCGCACGCCCGATGGGCGGGTGCTTGGGACGGTCAGCGCTGTGTATGACCTTCCCGCGTACAGGATGATCGGGGTGCAGGTGGAAGGCAGGTCGTCGGACGTGCTCGTCCCCCTCGTCGATGCCTGGATCGCCGGAACGGACCTGACCGAAAGAGTAGTGACGCTGGTGTCGGACGAGCTGTTCACCGAAGTATGAGAATCGATGTCGTTACAGGCCTGCCGAAGCTCCTTGAAGGTCCCTTCAGTGAGAGCATCCTCAAGCGGGCGCAGCTGAATGGTCTTGTGACGCTGGTCGTGCACGACCTCCGCGAGCACGCGCACGACAAGCACCGGACCATCGATGATACACCCTACGGGGGCGGAGCGGGGATGGTGCTCAAGCCTGAACCCGTCTTCGAGTGCATCGAGGCGCTGCAGCGTGAACGGACCTACGACGAGGTCATCTACATGACGGCGGACGGCGAACGGTTCACGCAGGGAGTGGCGACGGGGTTGTCCGTGGGCGGAGATCTTATTGTTCTGTGCGGGCACTACAAAGGTATCGATGAACGCATCCGCGAGTCGTTGATCACGCGGGAGCTGTCCATCGGTGACTATGTGCTGACGGGCGGCGAGCTGGCCGCGGCTGTGCTGGTGGACGCGGTCGTGCGGCTCATTCCCGGCGTGCTGCATGATGGCGAGTCGTCACTCACGGATTCATTTCAGGACGGGCTGCTCGGTAGCCCCGTCTATACGCGGCCGGCAGAGTTCAGGGACATGAAGGTTCCCGAAGAGCTTCTCAGCGGGGACCATGCGTCGGTCGCGGAATGGAGAGAGAAGAAGCGGGTCGAACGGACACAGCGCCGCCGGCCCGATATGTTGACATCATAGAGTCTATCATTACTTGTACACTGGAGCGCAGTATGGAAAAGATCAAACTGGTTGAAGCGACACAGCTTCGGAACGATATTCCTGAGTTCAAGCCCGGCGACACCATCAAGGTGTTCGTGAAGGTCGTCGAGGGTGACAAGGAACGCGTGCAGGAGTTTCAGGGTCTCGTCATGGCGCGCAGGGGAACGGGCATCAATGCGACCTTTACCGTCAGAAAGGTGTCGGACGGAGTCGGCGTCGAGAGGATCTTCCCCGTCCACTCTCCGCGTCTCGCGCGCATCGAGAAGGTGAAGACCGGACGGTCGCGCCGAGCGAAGCTGTACTATGTCCGCAATCTCGCCGCGAAGGCCGTCGCCCAGAAGACCACAGCCTAAGGCTTGATGGTCTACCGCGTCGCTGTTCCGGACCAGTTGTCCGCGATCCCGTTCTACCGGGAACTGGAATCGGACGGCCGGTGTGAAGTGATTCGCGACACGCCGGCGAACATCGGCATCCGGTTCTCCGGAGGGCAGGAGCGCTTCGACGCTGCCCTCATCACACCCCTTGACTATGCCCGGCATGGAGGCTCGTTCCGCATCCTGCCGGGCATCGGCGTTTCTGTGAGCGGCCCGACGGGCACATCCCGGCTCCGGATCCGTCGGGATGCCACTGCCATCACCAGCATGGCGTCTGACCTGCGGTCGACGTACGACCTGGCCATTGCCACGCTTCTGCTCCGCGAGAAGTTCCCCGCAATGGGCCCCAAGCAGTCCCCGCCCGCCATTGTACCTGTCCCGGATACCACGTCGATCGGGTTCGACCGGGCCGACGCAGTCCTCGACTGGTTCCCGTACCCCAGGTCCCGGCCGATCGGGGATTTTGCCCTCGATCTCTATGAGGAGTGGGTCGACCTCACCGAAGCACCGCTCGTCCAGCTCCTATGGGTGGTCCGTGAGGATGTCGAGAGCATCCCCGTGTTCAACCTCCTGGCTTCGGCCTTCGAGAAGGGCTCCGCATCCCTCCAGGACTATGCACGACAGCTCACCGCATCGCTCTCGGTCTCCGAAGCGACCCTCCGGGAGTTCTTCGACCGCCATTCCTATGGCCTCACGCACGACCAGGTCGATGCGATCGATTCGTTCTTCCGCATTGCATACGCCTACAGTATGCTCGGCGACGTCCCTGATATCCAGTTCCTCGACCCGTCCGAATGACCGCCCGGACCTCTGAGGGGGTCTGTTCTCACCGCATTCCGATTCTGGAGATTCCGCCAAAAAGTGGTACATTTCCGGCAATCCTATGCTGAAATCCCTGTCCGTACGTGAGTTCGCGCTCATCCGCGAGATCGATATCTCCTTCGGGACTGGCCTGAACATCATCACGGGTGAGACCGGCGCAGGGAAGTCCATCCTCATAGATGCGATGGGCCTGATCCTCGGGGGACGCAGCAGCGTTGAGGATATCCGTCAGGGCGCTTTGAAGGCCGTCGTGGAAGCGGTGTTCGCTGTGAGGGGGAACAAGGCTGTTGCAGGGCTTGTCCGGGAGAATGAGCTCGATGAAGGAGATGAGCTCATCCTGCGGCGGGAGGTCTCCGCGAGGGGGCAATCACGATGCTTCGTCAATGACACGCCCGTCGCGCTTGCGGTCCTCAGGTCCTTCGGCGATGTTCTCGTCGACCTGCACGGCCAGCACGAGCACCAGTCGCTTCTCAGGACCGAGACACATGGCGAGCTCCTCGACGATTTTGGCCGCCTGGAGGGACTTCGGGGGGAGTACCAAAGAGCATACGCGGCGCTCCGGGATGTGATAGCAGAACTCGACTCGCTTCGGCGTAAGGAGCAGGAATACGCCAGAATGCGGGACCTGTACGAGTTCCAGATACGCGAGATCGATGAGGTCGGCCCGTCAGAGGGAGAGGAAGAGGGGCTCGAGCAGGAACGACGTATCCTTGAGAACGCCGAACGGTTGTATGAGGCCACCGCGACCCTTCACCAGTCTCTCTACGACGGCGACCGTTCGGCGCATGACCTGCTGGTCGCCGCGCGCAACCAGCTCGAGGACCTTGCCGAGATCGATCCGTCCTTCGCTCCGTTGAGGGAGGAGTGCGTCACTGCCACGGTCATCGTCGAGGAACTCACGAAGTTTCTGCAGTCATACAGTTCCCGGATCGAGTTCAATCCGGAACGGCTTGAGCATATCCGGGACCGCCTCGGCAGGCTGTCGCTCCTCCGCAAGAAGTATGGCGGCTCGCTGGAGGCAGTCCTGAAGCACCGGGAGGAGATCGGACGGGAGTTCGAGGTCGCCACGCATTTCGACGAACAGATCGCCTCCCTCGAGCAGAAGAAACGGGAGGCAAACGGCGCTCTTCTCGATGCAGGCCGACGGCTATCCACGAAGCGAAATGATCTCGTCGGAAGGATCTCGCAGGGGGTCGAAAAGGCCCTGTCGACGCTCGGCATCCCGCAGGGGAAATTCCTGGTCCGGATCGAACCGCTGCGTTCGCGCAGCGGAGCTGTCGGCGTCGTGCACGGAAAACAGGAAATATTCGCAGGCCCCACGGGCCTGGACGATGTCGAGTTCCTGCTTTCGACGAATCCAGGAGAGGAGCCGAAGCCGCTCGTGAAGATCGCATCCGGCGGGGAGATCTCCCGCGTGATGCTGGCGCTGAAGTCGATCCTCGCAAAATCGGAGCGCCTTCCGCTCCTCGTGTTCGACGAGATCGACACGGGAATAAGCGGCCGCATCGCACAGGCCGTTGGGAAGATGCTGAAGAACCTCGCGTCGTACCACCAGATCATTGCCATCACCCATCTTCCCCAGATCGCCGGCATGGCCGACGGTCATTTCTCCGTTGAGAAGCAGGAGTCGAAGGGGCGAACGACGACCTCTCTCCGGCTGCTCCCGTTGGAAGAGCGTGTCCACGAGGTGGCCAAGCTCCTCAGCGGATCGGAAGTGACGCAGCGGAGCCTGGATGGCGCGCGGGAACTGATGGGACTCGAAGGATAACCATGCCATTGCACCTGTACAATTCTCTGTCGCGTTCAAAGGAACCATTCACACCGCTCGTGCCCGGCCATGCGGGCATCTACGTGTGCGGGCCCACGGTCTACAGCGATTCCCACGTCGGGCACGCCAAGAGCTACATCTCCTTCGATATCCTCGTCCGGTACCTGCGGTTCACAGGATCGAAGGTGCTGTACGTCCAGAACATCACCGATGTGGGGCATCTTCTCGATGACGGCGAAGACCGGATGCTGAAACAATCCCGCATCGAGAGGACCCATCCGATGCAGATCGCTGAGACGATCACCCGGAGCTACTTTGATGACATGGACGCCCTGGGTGTGCTGCGCCCCGACATTTCTCCGCGCGCGACCGGCCACATCATCGAGCAGATCAGCATCGTACAGGCGCTCCTTGACAAGGGGCATGCGTACGAGGTCAACGGCTCGGTGTATTTCGATGTCCGGTCCTTCCCCGCATACGGAAAGCTCTCCGGACGCACACTTGATGAGGCCGTGGAGGGGACGCGGGTGGGAGTGCGATCCGAGAAGAAGAACCCTGAGGATTTTGCGTTGTGGAAGAAGGCGGAGCCGGAGCACATCATGCGGTGGCCGAGCCCGTGGGGTGAAGGATTCCCGGGATGGCATGTAGAATGTTCAGCAATGTCGATGAAGTATCTTGGTGAGACGTTCGACATCCATGGCGGCGGCATGGATAACCAGTTCCCGCATCATGAATGCGAGGTGGCACAGAGCGTTTGCGCCACGGGGAAGCCGTTCGCCCGGTTCTGGCTGCACAACAACCTCGTCACCGTCAACGGGAAGAAGATGTCGAAGTCGCTGGGGAACTTCGTGACGCTCAAGGACCTGTTCCAGCGGTACGATCCGCTCGTCGTGCGCTTCTTCGTGCTCCAGAGCCACTACCGCAGCACACTCGACTTCAGCGAGCAGGCGCTGGACGGAGCGAAGGCGGGACTTGAGCGCCTGCGGAACGTACGCCGTGCGATCACGGATGCCATCGCACGAGGAGCCGGTGGGAAGAAAGGACGCTCCGTTCCGGTCGGCGACTATCGGCAGAAAGCGCTCGATGCCCTGGACGACGACCTGAACACGTCCCTCGCGATCGGTACTTTGTTCGACCTCGGCAGGGAGGCGAATGCCGCTATTGCATCCGCGGATGGCATGGATACGTCATCTCTCTCACAGGCCAGCGCTCTTTTCGACGACATTGGCGATACGGTTCTGGGCATTCTTCCGGTCCATGCGGGGACGAAAGCTGCCGATGCAGGGTTACATGGCCGGCTGATAGAGCTGCTCATTACCCTACGCGCGGATGCCCGCGTACGAAAGGATTTTGGACTTTCCGACAGGATCCGGGACGAGCTGAAGGCCGCGGGAGTGGTCCTCGAGGACTCCAAGGATGGCACAAGCTGGAAGATCGGATGATGCCGGCCCATGCCTGACACGCGCAAGATCATACGGAACGCCTACATCCTCTCCTGTGATGAGGAAGGGACCGGTGGGATCGGCACCGTCACCATCCGGAATGACCGGATCACATCCATCTCCTATGGACGATCGCGAAGCGATGCGCCGGCTCCGGACGTCGAGGTGGTCGATGGGACGGGCAAGGTGCTGATGCCCGGATTCGTCGACCTGCATGTGCATGGTGAATCTCTGCTGTTCGATCTTCTGACGGCAGGGGAGCCACACAGCAGGTGGCAGAAGATGCAGGAGTATGTGAAGGCGGAGGCGTTCTGGTATCAGCAGGCGACACCGGAGGACTGGCGACGGCTGTATACGGTCGTCTGCTATCAGGCCCTGCGGGGCGGAGTGACATTCCTCGGCGAGTTCGGGATCCCCGGAGGGGATACGTCCTGCGCTGCCGCCCTCGAGGCATTCAGCCGCACGGAGCTCCCCGGCATGCTGACGATCCATGATGCCGATCAGCTCGAGCGTGTCGCCGGGGGAGGGTCAGGCAGGATGATGCATTCGATCGCGCTGCCGCCAGCGGAGGAGTTGACGACCTATAATCTGCAGGCCTCCCTTCGGTTGAGCAGGGAATCGGGATATCCCCTGCTCATGCACATGAGCGATACGGACAAGGATGCGGACATCCTGTTTCGTAATTTCAACAAACGTCCGCTGCAGATCCTCGAAGAGTTCAGTATCCTTGATGCCGGCTGTTTGATGGTGCACGCACATCTGCAGGACCAGAGGGACGTCCAGCGTCTGCAGCAACGGTCTCTTGTCCCGATCCTCTCGCCGGGTGCCGCTGTCCGGAAGGGCGTTCCGCTCCCCCCGGTGCATACGTACCGGGACCAGAACGTCCGGACGGCGTTCTGCACGGATTGGGGTCCATTCTCGCACTGGGCGATGCTGCGGGGAATGATGGAGCGTGATGAGGACGTGAAGTCCCAGGCAACGTCCGCCCGGCGGCATCTTCGTGACCTCACATGCGTCCCTGCCTCGGCCATCGGGTTGGAGCAGGACATTGGCACGATCGCAGTGGGAAAGCGCGCGAACCTCCAGCTGATCAGGTGCCGCTCGCTCGATCTGCAGGCCGCTTTGGATGTGCTCTCCCCGGGGGAGATCGCCGAGGCGATGGTGTATCGCGTTCACTCGTCCGACGTCTCGGATGTGATGGTGAACGGAGAGTTCAGTATACGCGAAGGGACTGTCCTGACGTATTCGGAGGAAGACATCGTCCGTGATATACAGGAGCTGCTGATGCTTCCGCAGGGCGTCCATCCGATGGATGCGGGACACGGGCAGATGCATCCTGGTGGGTCAGTCGGGAGCGAGGAACCGGAGGAGCGGGCGTACAGGATCGTACGGCGGACGGAAGAGGACCCGCCGTCTGCGACGATCATACCACTCGAGACGGGCAGAGATACAAAGAAGGACCTGCCTAAGACCGTACGCCGGGTTTTCGGCGACGACGACATCTAGAACGGAGACCATCTCCATGAGACACTACGACCGATCGATACGCGTTGCGGTTGTCATCGCCGCTTGCGTTGCGTGTTTCGGCCCATCACAGGCACTGGCTCAGAGCTATGCCGGAGACCAGGCCAACGTCGAACCTATCTACCTGGTGGACAAGCCGACTGCGGGTATGCTCCAGCGTGCCACATTTGCCGTGAACGGCAATTTCTATCAGCGCGGGGGAGTGCTCGCCGGCATCTCTGTGGGCGTGTTCGACAGGTTCATGATCGGCATTTCCTACGGGGGAACAGACATCATCGGACCGGACGCCATCAGGATGAACCCGATCCCGGGCGTTCAGGCCCGGCTCCGCATCATCGGGGAGGGTTCGGTACTGCCTGCGCTTGCGATCGGTTTTGATTCACAGGGGAAGGAACCATACGTCGATAGCCTGGACAGGTACACCATTAAATCGCCGGGTGCATATATTGCTGCGAGCCGCAACTATGCGTTGCTGGGCAACCTCTCGGTGCATGGCGGCCTCCACTTCACGATGGAACGCGCCGATGGCGACAAGGACATGAACGCATACCTTGGGTTCGAGAAATCGATCGGCGAGAGCATATCCGTGATGGCGGAGTATGATTTCGGCTTCAACGATGACCATGGAAGCGCTGTCGGGCAGGGAAAAGGGTATCTGAACCTCGCATTCCGCTGGCACTGGGGCGGAGGACTGGTCGTCGGATTCGACCTGAAGAACGTGACGAAGAATCAGAAGAATATCAGCGTCGCCAACCGAACCCTCCAAATAGACTTCACAGGAGCGCTGTAGGAAGATCGGTTGTACGACCCCCTTCGGGCCGGAGATCCCACCTCTCAGGTAGGATCTCGATCCGGGAATTCAGCAGCCGGGGGTGTTGCGATGACCAACATTTTGGTCACTAATCTGGACACTCTCCCCATCTGAAAGCGTCCTGAATCCTCTCTTTTCCCTCGTTTTCGCCATATTTTTCTCTCTTCTGATGGCACGTCCTTTGCGCTCAATTCAGCAGCCAAGCTGAAAGGACCATGCCGTGAAAACGAAAATCTTCCTCCCTGCACTCTTCGTGGCCGGAGTTTCCATCTCGTTCCTGCCCGGATGCTACACACAGCTAGCAGTGTACGAAGATGAACCGACGATGGTCTCGGAAGAAGAGTATCAGGATCACGAGGCCGAGGACTATGCCTACGATGATGATGTCTATGCTCCCCGCAGCCGCTTCTGGCTCTCGTTCTCGTATGGCTACCCTGATTGGTACTACTATACGCCTCCCTATGTCTATTACCCCGGTTACTGGGACTATTGGAATTACACGACGGTCTATCCGTACCCCTGGTGGTGGGATTATCCATACTACGGACACTATAGCAGCTGGTACTGGCATCGTCCCGTCTTCTACGTGTATGATGCGCCGTACTACACCTACAGGTCCAGCCTGACAACGACCCGGAACTCCGGTGTACGGCGGTCGGGGACGGAGCGACGACGTGACTATGACGGTGCCCGAAGCTCAGGGACAAGCCGGACTGGTGTGGATGCGACGACCGGAAGCCGGACGCCGGCCGTCGGCGACCGCAGCACGGCGGGTCGCACGTCAACGACGTCGCGAACACCATCGATCGATTTCACAAGGCCGAGGTCGGGATCGTCAGGAGACCGGGCAGTCTCCTCGGGACGAAG
Source organism: uncultured Ignavibacteriaceae bacterium (assembly GCA_964534125.1). Classification (GTDB taxonomy): domain Bacteria; phylum Bacteroidota; class Ignavibacteria; order UBA10030; family UBA10030; genus 2-02-FULL-55-14. The sequence goes on along the minus strand of CAZHOJ010000001.1, from coordinate 746,172 downwards.
CGGATCATCGACGCGCAGTTCATCCGCATGGGAGATCATCAGCAGAGCCGTGACGCGTTCGTCGGAATCGAGGAGCAGTGGCGTTTCATCGTCGTCATCGGGCAGCAGCCGCAGCTCCTCGTCTTCGGTCCGTTCTTCCAGCGGGTCGTCGAGCAGGCCGAGCGTCTCGAGGCCGTCGTCTCCGCCCCGCAGTTCTTCATCGTCCGGGTCGAGTTCGTCCGGCTCACGCAGTTCCGGAAGTTCGCGATCGGGCAGCTCTGAGCGTCGCCGCTAAGAAAGGGATCCGGAGATGAAAACGTCAAACAGATTTCTCGTCTCTGCCGCGATGGTCCTCGCGCCGGTCCTGGCGTATGGTCAGTTCGCAGAGGATGCACTGCGGTTCTCACAATACTCGTTCGGTATCGGTGCACGCGGTATCGCGCTCGGTGGCGCATCCGTCGCCCGGACGGCCGACTACTCGTCGCTGTTCTCGAACCCGGCGACGCTGACAGCCCTGCGGGATTTCGAAGTGTCGCTGGGCTTTGCCAGGAACATGTATCAGAATGATGCGCAATACCTCGGCCGCTCGACCACGGCGGACAATGCGGTGACGCGCATCGAGAATGCAGGCATCGTCTATCCGATACCGACCAGTAGGGGGAGCCTGACCCTGGCGTTCGGGTATGGAAGGATGTCCGATTACACGTCGGTCGCCTCATTCCGGGGATACAACGGCAGCACGTCGCTCGTGCGCGCGCTGGCACCCGTGACGGACCTGTGGGCGATGTCCCCGGACGAGGAGCAGGACCTCCTGGCCTCGAACATACCATTCCAGATATGGCTTGCTGATACGTTGAACGGTTTCCTGTTCCCGGTCGTGACCGACAGCGTCGAGCAGTCAGGGACCGTCTATGAAGGAGGAGGCACGAGCCACTATTCGTTCGGGGGAGCCATTGAGGTCGCACCGAACATCTCTGTCGGCATGTCCGTCAACATCGTCTCGGGCCGGTATTCCTATGACCGCGAGTTCATCGAAACGGACACACGGAACGTCTATACTGCATATCCATATAATGTCGACCAGTTCTCGTTCATCAGCACGATCGAGAGCAGAATGACCGGGTTCAACGCCCTGCTCGGGCTCACCGTGCGGAAGCCGGGGCGATACCAGGCCGGGCTGACCTACCGTACGCCGACCGTATACAATATCACGGAGACATTCTCTGACGATGGGACGTCTTCCTTCGATGATGGAACCTCATACTCGAGCGGGTACACGAGCGAGACCACGTATCGTGTGATGACCTCTCCCTCCTTCAGTGCGGGACTGTCCGTGAATATTTTCCAATGGCTTGCCGTTATGGGGGATGCCGAATACACGGACTGGACAGAAGTGGAGTTCGACACGAAGAACCCGGACCTCCTTGAGGAGAACCGGTACATCAAGCGTGCTTTCCGGCAGACGACCAACCTGCGCGGAGGAGTGGAACTGTCGCTCCTGGATTGGGGCATCGTGCTTCGCGGGGGCATGGCATACCTCCCGTCGCCGTATAAGGGCGACCCCGCCAGCTTCGACAGGAAGTATTTCACGGGCGGATTGGGGATCGAGCTCGACCGCCATACGATGTTCAACGTGTCTGTCGCGCGAGGAACCTGGAACACATTCAGGGACAACTATTACATCAACAGTCTGGGCCAGACCTCATCGACGAACGAGTCCGTGACGTCGACCCGTATCTACGCGACCCTCGCGTATCGGTTCTGAGAGGCGTTCAGCCGCGGCTTTGTTGAACACCCCTGAAAGTTTGTCTACATTGCCCCGTTCAGACCCCTGAACGGGGCTTTTCTTTGAACGCTATCCTATGTCCAGACGGACACATATCATCCTCGGCCTCCTCGGCGCCCTCCTCGTTCTTCTCATTGTCCTGACCGTTGTCGGCATCTGGCTCGTGCAGCGTTCCCAACCTGACGTGGAAGGGGAGATCATCGTTGCCGCGATGACGGACCCGGTCGAGGTCCGTCGCTCCGATTATGGATATGTCCATGTTGACGCGACGAACCGTGAGGACCTGTATCGCGCAGTGGGATTCGTGCATGCGCAGGACCGTCTGTGGCAGATGGAACTTGCCCGCCGTGTCGGTGATGGCCGGCTGGCGGAGGTGCTCGGTCCCGACGCCCTCCCGGTCGACAGGCTGATGCGCACGCTCGACCTTCGAGGCATCTCGTCAGAGATGGAGCAGAACCTGGATCCTGAGACGCGCCGTGCGCTGGAATGCTATGCACAAGGAGTGAACGCCGGCATGCAGCTGTTCGAGGGACGTCTGCCGATCGAATTCGACATTCTGGGATATGAGCCGGAGCCATGGGAGCTGAGGCATTCATTGCTCATAAGCCGCCTCATGGGGTGGGAATTGGATTTTTCCCGCTGGATGGATGTTCTCATGTCGGTGTTCGTGTCGCGATTCGGGTATGACAAGGCACGATTGCTGTTCCCTCAGTGGGAGGAGGGAGATCCCGCCATCATTGCAGGTCTTTCCCGTGAGGCGGAAAGGGGTCTGACCGACTTTCTTATGGCGGAGTATGCGGCACGGTCTGTCCTTGGAATGAACAGTCTGGGTCACGGCAGCAATGCCTGGGCGGTCCATGGCTCGCGGACCGCAACGGGAAAGCCGTTGCTTGCCAACGATCCCCATCTTCTCCTGATGGCTCCGGGAAGGTTTCACGAGGTCCACATGGTCGCCCCGGACCTTGATGTCATGGGCGGAACGATCCCCGGTGTTCCTTTTGTGATCCTCGGCAGGAACAGGAGCATATCCTGGGGCGTGACGAACGCCATGATCGACGACCATGACTTCTACGTGGAGGAGGTCGACAACAGGAGCACACCGACCATGTACCGGCTCGACGGTGCCTGGGTTCCGATGACACAGCGGATCGATACCATCCTGGTCAGGGATGCGGACCCGGTTCTGCTTACGGTCTATCGGACGCACCGCGGACCCATCGTGAACAGGATCGAGCCGGCGGCGAAGTGGTCGGCCCCGCTGTTGTCGATGCGATGGACCGGCCACGATATATCAAATGACGCCCGGGCGTTCATGCTCCTGAATCAGGCCGGATCGTGGGATGAGTTCAGCGATGCCCTCCGGCATTTCACTGTTCCATGTCAGAGCTTTGTGTATGCGGATACGGCAGGCAATATCGGATACCGCACGGGGGGGAAGGTCCCCATCCGTCCGGCGGCACAGGCGCTTCTTCCTGCGGACGGGAGAACGTCGAAGAGTGACTGGCAGGGATACATCCCGTTCGGGTCGATGCCGCACACGTTGAATCCCGCTTCGGGCTACATCGCAAGCGCGAATAATGCGATCGAGGGCCGTTCCTTCCCCTACCATCTTTCCCATCTGCTCGAGCCCCCCTGGCGGGCGCAGCGTCTCAACGACGTGCTCGCGGGCCTGGAGGGTGTGACGGTCGAGGAGATGCAGAGGCTCCAGCAGGATGTGTTCTCACCGCTGGCACGGGATATCGTGCCGATGCTTCTCGAGGTGCTCTCGGATACGTCAGTGGACGAGCAGTTCCCGCAGTATGTCTCATACGTACGCACATGGGATTTCAAAGTGGAGAAAGACCAGGTGGCTCCTACCATCTTCGAGTCTCTCTACAACCACGCAATGCGGGAGACCTTCGTCGATGAGATGGGGGATGAACTGCTTGCGGTGTATGACACGCTGGCGAGCATGCCGCTGACCGCGTTCCGCCGGCTTCTTGACAAGCCCGATGCGTCATGGTTCGATGATGTCAGGACCCCGGAAAGGGAAGACCGGAACGAAATTCTGCGCCGGGCATTTCGACTCTCGCTCACGGATCTCCAGGGACGCCTTGGAACGGACATTCGTGAGTGGCGGTGGGAGCGGGTCCATACGATGAGCTTCTCGCACGTCATGAGTGCCGTTCCCGCACTCAGGCCCATCTTCAATGTCGGTCCGTTCGCAGTCGACGGATCGCATTCCACGGTCAACGTGGGATACTACCGGCTTGACGGCAGTTTTACGATGACCGTTGGCGCATCGGTCCGGCAGATCTTCGACCTGTCCGACCCGAACAATACGCGGACTGTCATGCCGCCCGGCCAGTCGGGCCACGTCTTTCACCGGAACTATGATGATCAGGTAAGCCTGTGGCTGAACGGCTCCTACAAGATCGTCCCGATGGACTCGGTCAAGGTGGCGGCTCAGGCTCCGATGCTTCTCGTGCTGCGTCCGGAATGATGACACTTCCTGAATCCCTCTCTGTCCTGGTGACGCGTGTCCGTTCGGTCTGCGTCATGACAGGTGCGGGTGTCTCAGCCGAGAGCGGCGTGCCGACGTTCCGCGGACACGGGGGGCTCTGGCAGAAGTTCAAGCCCGAAGAACTGGCGAGCGTGGATGCGTTCCTGCAGAACCCGGATATCGTGTGGGAATGGTACACCTACCGGCGAACGTTGCTGAAGGACGTACGGCCGAACGCTGCCCATGAGGCCATTGCGGAACTTGAGCGGATCGTCGATGATTTTCTGCTTATTACGCAGAACGTGGATGGCCTGCACCAGCTGGCGGGATCGACGAAAATGGTGGAGCTTCATGGCAACATCCGCCGCAGCCACTGCAACTCGTGCGGGAAGAGCGTGGAGGACCTGCATCCAGTCGGGAAAGGGGAGCTCCCGAAGTGTCCCGATTGCGACGGATTGTTCAGGCCGTCGGTAGTGTGGTTCGGTGAGCTCCTTCCCATGGAAGCTTTCGGGGCCGCCGAAAAGGCAGCCCGGCGATGCGATCTCTTCGTGCTGGTCGGGACATCCGGTGTCGTGTATCCAGCGGCATCCATTCCTTTCTCTGCGAAAACGGCAGGTGCATACCTTCTTGAGATAAATCCGGAAGAAACCGAGCTGACACGGTATGCGGACGGTGTCATCCGGGCCCCTGCAACGGTCGGCGTACCGCTCCTGACACAGGCGATCACTCAGAAACGATAGGAGGATTATGTCTGCGTTCGATACGTTCGGAAGGACGAAGGTCATTTGCACTATCGGGCCGGCGACCAAAAGCCTCGAGCGGCTGCGGGACCTGATCGCAGCCGGCATGGATGTGGCGAGGCTGAATTTCTCGCATGGCAACCGGGAGGAGCATCATCAGCTGATAGAGAACATCCGGAAGGCGTCGGCCGAGGCGGGGGAGCACGTGGCCATCCTGCAGGACCTCTCGGGGCCGAAGATCAGGACAGGCATGCTGGCCAAGGGCTCAGTAGAGCTGCGGGCCGGCGATGCATTCGTCTTTACGACGGACGAGGTGGAGGGCGATCAGGCCAGAGTGTCGACCACATACCGGCATCTTCCCTCCGATGTGAAGCCGGGTGATGTCATCCTGGTCGATGACGGAAAGCTGGCTTTCCGGGTGGAGAACGTGTCAGAACACGACGTCCGCTGTACGGTCGAGACCGGGGGTATCCTGAAGAACAAGAAGGGGATGAACCTTCCCGGCGTCCCGCTGAGCGTGGGTTCCATGACCGAAAAGGACGATGAAGACCTTGCCTACGGACTTCAGGAAGGGGTGGACTTTGTTGCCCTCTCGTTCGTACGTGCGGGCGAGGACATCCGGGTCCTTCGGCGGAAGATTGAGGCAGCCGGGAAACGGGTGCCGGTCATCGCAAAGATCGAACGTGGCGAGGCGCTGGACCATTTCGAAGAGATCCTGGATGAATCCGACGGGATCATGGTGGCGCGCGGCGACCTCGGTGTGGAACTCCCCCCCGAGGAGGTGCCGCTTATTCAGAAGAACATCGTCAGCAGGTGCAATGCCGCAGGCAAGCCGGTGATCATCGCAACGCAAATGCTGGAGTCGATGGTGGACAGCCCACGGCCGACGCGTGCGGAGGCAAGCGACGTGGCGAACGCGGTGCTTGACGGTACCGATGCGGTGATGCTGAGCGGTGAGACGTCCGTGGGCGCCTATCCTGTCGAGGCTGCAAAGATGATGGACCAGATCATCCGCCGTGCCGAGAGGGCGCACAAGGAGCATCTCGATGCCGCACCGGTGCAGCTGAGTCGCGAGGATCGGGTGTTCGATGCAATGGCCCGGTCGGCGTGCGTGCTCGCCCATGAGCTGGGAGCGACCGCCATCGTCTCGATGACCCACACCGGCCGGACAGCGATCGCTATCACCAGGTATCGCCCGTACGCAAGGATCGTCGCCGTGACGGGGGATGAGCGTGTGGTGCGAAAACTGAACCTGGTCTGGAACGTGCGGGGATTACTCCTGCCCGACCTTTCGGCCGAAACGGACAAGGCATTTGCCCACGTGATCCGTCTGCTGAAGGAGCAGTCTTATGTGTCAGCGGGGGACCGTATCGTGTTCACGGCGGGAATCCCGTTGATGACCCGCACGAAGACGAACACGATCAAGGTGGAAACGGTCGCATAGGCGTATGTGGTAGCAGTTCTCGCAGCGATCGCGACGAAGGCAACGACCGCAGCGCTTTTCGCGGGGATAGGAATGAAGAGACCTCGAACCACGTGGGAGGATGCTCAGGATTTCTACCCTCCCGCAGCGCCTTTCAGAATCCAGGCCTCGATGGTCCTGATCTCCCCGGGGCTGAGTGATTCCCGGTTTCGGGGCATACGCTTACCAATAGGGGGCGGGTCCAGCAGTTTCAGATAGAGCAGGCTCTCGTCAGGTTTCCCCGGCACGATCGGATCCCCGTTCTCCCCTCCCTCCCGTATCATCTCAAACGTGTCCATCCTCAATCCGCTCGGATTCTCTGCGTCCGCAATATGGCATTCGAGGCAATGCTTCCTGATGATCGGCTCAATATCCTTCCGGTAGGTCGGCTTCTCCTGCCATGCCGACGTAGCACCTATGCCGGCAATGAGCAGGACGCCGAGTACGATGATCGATCTGGTCGTCATAGAGTTCTCAGAAGAAGAAGTGGAGGAGAAGCCGGAATTCATCATTGTCCAGGTCTGTCGGCTCTTCCTTGTGGATCACGTAGAGGGGCCTCAGTTCCACTCCCGGCAGCAGGAACACCTCGGTGCCAAGCACGATCCGCGTGAAACTGCCATTCTTCAGGTCGATATCAGGATCATAGAACTCATAGCCGAGTTTCAGATCGACACCTTCGACAAGAAGGACGTTCAGTTCGTTCCAGAACATACGTCCAGATAGGTCCCGTCCTCCGATGCGCAGTGAGACGAGATCCACCTCACTGTTCAGTGTGAACCTTTCTGCGATCGTCACTGCCCCGAACAAGCCTGTGAAGGTCTCTCGGGTCCCTGCAGCCGGCCTGTCGTAGAGCGATCCACCGAGCATGATATTCCCGTAACCGGTCTTGAAGGTCGCGTCAGCCCGGAGGGCGACCGCCTTGTATCGTGTTCCGATGACGCCATTGAGCCCCGATCCTGGTGCTCCGTTGAAGATCCCGGCCGTTATCGTCAGAACTCCCGGTGTGAAGCCAAGTTCGAGGCCCGTATCCTCGGAACGTTCTCCGAAGCGGAGCCCGGAAAGGTAACCCTGCGCGGCCAGGGGAGCATAGTCCTGCTGGAACAGGGCCCCGCCGTATGGCCCGCCGCGTATAAAGGCGTTGTGGTCGTCGATGCGGGTGCCATACGCAGGCATGAACTTGCCGGCCTTGACATAGCCGTCCAGGGGAAGAACCTTGGCCAGGGCGAATATCTCGAAACCGGAATAGAGGCCCTTGTCCGCGTACACCTTCACGTATTTGTTCAGCTGGAACGTGAGGTAAATGTCCCCCTGCATCTGGAAGGCGCTCGACGTGCCTGCCGAGGGGGAAGCGAAGATGAGCGTACGCATGTCCAGTCCGATGCTGAGGTTCGGCGAGATCTTTCCGGTGATCTCCCGAAGCTGCGATTCGTCCTTCCAGGTGGGGATCGTCAGGTCGAAAGCGCCATAGTTCTGCCCGAAGGGAGTGCGCATCCCTTTTCCCGTGGGGTTGACATGACATGACTGGCACTTCACACCCATCCTGCTCGCAAATCTGGGAAGGGCGTCGGACGTTGAGATGAGGATGGCGAGAAGACCTGCCGCGGAAAGGATTCTCCTGCGCATGGCTTGATTTCCAATTCGTTATTGACGTTGTTGTGCCAATATAGGGAGCCGGGGAGGGGATAGCAATAATGACCTCTCGCAAAGGTTGCCACGCCCGCGAAGGGAATGCCGGGAAGCATCTTTTTGTGACCGATCATTGTCCGGGAGGATACGGTAGGCAGGATGTTCCGATCTACGTTAAAGCATTTGGAGTGCAGCGTCTGCGGTGAGCGCCATGAGCCTCATGACGTTCAGAATGTCTGCCGGGCATGCGGCAAGATCCTTCTGTCTGTGTACGATTTCGTCGCCGCCCGCGGAATGTGGAAACGGGATGATGTCGCGGCACTCGGGGATTCGTTCTGGAAGTATCTTCCCATCCTTCCGCTCCGGTCGCCATCGTCGATCGTCTCGCTGGGCGAGCGGATCACGCCACTGCTGAGGCTGCACTCGGTAGAAAAGCGGACGGGCATTCAGTCGGTGTGGGTGAAGGACGAGGCATTCATGCCGACCGGATCGTTCAAGGCGCGTGGACTGGGGATGGCGATAACCCGTGCAGCCGAGTTGGGAGTGAAGCATGTCTGCATTCCCTCGGCGGGGAATGCCGCTGGTGCGTGTGCGGCATATGCTGCACGGGCCGGACTGGGATGCACGATCGTTGTGCCGGAAGACACGCCCGCCTCGAACATCGAGGAGAGCAGGGTGTATGGAGCGACGGTCATCACGGTGAAGGGGACCATCAGCGATGCGGGGAAGCACCTGCAGGGTCTGAGGAAGAAGCATCCGGACTGGTTCGATGTATCGACCTTCAAGGAGCCGTACCGGCTTGAGGGAAAGAAGACCATGGGCTACGAGCTGGCGGAGCAGTTCGGCTGGAACCTGCCGGATGTCATCATCTATCCGACGGGGGGAGGGACGGGCCTTGTGGGGATGTGGAAGGCATTCGATGAGATGGAGGAGCTTGGCTGGGTTGGTCCGAAGCGTCCACGGATGGTATCTGCTCAGTCAGCAGGATGCGCGCCGATCGTGAAAGCGTTCAAGGAGGGGGCGAAGGAATCGGCCTTCTGGGAAGGGGCAGCGACACAAGCGTCGGGCCTTCGGGTGCCGAAGCCTTTCGCGGACTATCTGATCCTGGATGCCCTGCGGAAGAGCGGTGGCAATGCTGTCGCGGCATCTGATGAAGAAGCCGCGGCGGAGATCCGGGAGATCGGACACGCTGAAGGATTCTTTTTCTGTCCTGAGGGGGCGACGACGGCGGTTGCACTGAGAAGATTGGCGGAAGAGGGGTGGGTCATGCCGGAGGAGACGGTGCTTCTCTGGAACACGGCATCGGCGGCGAAGTACCCCGGATTTTCGGAGATCGGCTCAGGAAAGAAATAGACACAGAGAGCCACAGGGGACCACGGGGAACCACGGAGGTGTAAGAGGGTTCTGTTGGGCTGGTGTACGGCTATCGCTCATCGCATTCAGGAGGTTGACGGACATCTATGGACGTCTTTTTTTATGAAGCATTTGCTGAGGAAGAGGAGGCGCTGGCGCGCGTCCTCGACCCTTCGATATCATGCGGATACGCCCGCGAAACGATACAAGAGTCAGGCCATACGGACCCACCTGCGAAGCTGATCAGCATCCGGACCCAATCGGAGATCCCCGCATCATGGGCGGGGCGGATCAACGGCATCCTGAGCAGGACAACAGGGTTTGACCATCTTCTTCTGTTGAAGACCTCATTTCCAGCCACCATCCCTCTGGGATATCTTGAAGAATATGCCACGCGGGCGGTGGCGGAGCAAGCCATGATGCTGGTGATGGCTCTGCTGCGAAAGCTGCCGATGCAGATGCATCAGTTCGACCGGTTCGACCGGGACGGATTGACCGGCGCGGAATGCAAGGGGAAGAGACTTCTGGTGGTGGGAGTCGGGCGGATCGGGTATGAGCTGAGCCGGATAGCCCGCGGGCTCGGGATGGAGGTCGAGGGGGTCGACATTGTTCAGAAGCATCCCGACATACAATACACGACCAGAGAAGAAGGAATATCCCGGGCGGATGCGGTTGTATGCTGCATGAACCTCACGCCGGAGAACAAGGGATATTTTTCGGCATCGTTGCTCCGAAAGGCGAAGCAGGGAGTTGTGTTCGTCAATGTGGCCCGGGGAGAACACTCGCCGCTTCAGGGGCTTCAGATATTGCTCGCCGAAGGACATCTGGGCGGGTTGGGGCTCGACGTGTTCGAGCATGAGCCGTCGCTGGCCCTTTCATTCCGTGTGCCGTCGGGAATTCCAACACCTGGCGCGGCAATTTTGCGCGAGATCCTCACGTTCCCGAATGTCGTCTGCACGCCCCACAATGCGTTCAACACAACAGAGGCGATCGTGGGAAAGGCAGCGTTCACCGTTTCACAGGTGAATCACTTCCTGAAGCAAGGGGACTTTTTGTGGCGGGTGTAGCAGAGGCGGGGCTAGTGAGGGTCTGCAGGAAACAGTTCGCGCAGCGCACGCAAAGGGGGCAGCGAACGCAACGAATGGATGGGTGGCTCCTGCTGGAGCAAAGGAAGTGTTTGTGGAAGGTGTAGCAGAGGCTGAACTGGTGAGGGTCTGCAGGAAACAGTTCTTGTGGCGCACGCAAAGGAGGCAGCGAGCGCAACGGGGGGAAGGGGTTGGTCATTCATCCCTGAGTATTGGGTAATGGGCCTTGGATATCGGGAGTTCCGCAGCTCCGAACGCCTAATGATGAATGTTGAATGATCAAGTGATTTCGGGCCGGCATCCTGTGATGCGATCCAACCCGCCATCCTGCAATTGCGAAGAAAGGAATTATTCCTGCGACTGGAAATGACGTAGGATTATCAGATTTTGCTTGTTGGATTTTCCTGACTTGCGTATGATATAGGCTATCATATCGCTCCCCGGAGACTGGGGAGCACAGGAAATACAGAGAAGCCTCCGGTGAGCGCAAAAGCGTTTGGCGGAGGCTTCTGTGTGTATGTGAGACTTGCGTGATGTCTTCGATCTTTGGCCTCCGACAAGGAATGCCGATGAATACTGCAAGATGTTGCAAAAGGAAAACGGCCATGAGAAGAAGCGTGGAATACGCATGTCTGATGGCGTGCCTCATAGTGAGTCCGGGAAGCATCAATGCTCAGTGGGTTGCTACGAATGGTCCATACGGAGGGCGCATCAGGCAGATTGCCGTGAGCGAGTCGGCAATGCTTGTGGCCACTGAGGGCAATGGTATTTACAGATCCATAGACGGCGGTGCATCCTGGATGCAGTCGAACAGCGGATTGTCCAGCACTTATGCCACATGTATCGCAACGAGCGGACCCAAGGTATTTGTCGGTACGGTCACGGGGGTCTTCTCATCGACAGATGGAGGATCAACCTGGGTGTCAGCCAGCTCAGGTATTTCTGGCGAAGTTCTCTCAATCGCTGTAGTCCGTGACACGGTTTTTGTGGGCACCAATGGAGGGGTCTACCGCTCGACCAATGACGGTTCTAGCTGGACGCTCGTCAATACAGGTTTGACGTATCTGAGGGTCACTTCTATAGCCTCCAATAATGCTGGTGTCTTCGCAGCTACGGAGGGTGGAGGCGTGTTTCGTTCGACGAATGGGGGCGACTCTTGGACAGACGTGACCACCGCCATTAGCGGAGGAGGGAAGACCGTCTACACGCTCACGACTCGGGATTCGAGCGTCTTTGCTGGAGGCCCTGCTGGCGTCTTCATTTCGACGGACGATGGCACAACCTGGACTCAGTCTGTGGTGAGTACATACTACACGAGCGTATGGGCTATTGCAGTTGACAGTCTAAGTATTTTCGCGGGCAAGACTGATGGTGTATGCCGATCTACCGACCAGGGGCAGACCTGGAATCAAACAGGATTTACGAGCAGCGGGGTGTTCTCCCTTGTCTTTGTCGGGCCAGCGTTGTTTGCAGGCACGACGAGTGGAATGTATCGGTCAACAGACAATGGGAGCACCTGGGTTGGCACAAACACAGGGCTGGCGTCATCCTCAGTGTGGGAAATCGTCACGCTGGGGCCGTACGTGTTTGCTGGCACGATCGGTAGCGGTGTCTATCGTTCCATGGATCTCGGTGGTACGTGGGAGGCAGTGAGTGATGGATTAACTACGCTCAGCATCAGGTCGCTGTCCGTTCATGGAACAGACATCTACGCGGGAGCGCTCGGAGGCGAAGGCATTTTTGTTACGAGGGATTCCGGATCGCACTGGACACGGATCCCTGTGTCAGGTGGCTATGATGTTCGGGCTGTTGACGTTTGTGATTCGATCATACATGTAGCAACGTCCTCAGGCATGCTCCGCTCCACAAACTATGGCGCGAGTTGGTCGAGGATCACGAGCACTATCACTTATTCCTTCTGGAGAACGGCTGCGTCCATTCTTGTAGGTGCATCTCCCAACGCGCTTCGGTCTACAGACGGCGGTGCTACATGGCTGGACTACACGACGAACCTCAATCCCTTCGTAACCAATTTCAAGTGCTTTGCCGGAGATAGTAGTACTGTTTTCAGCACGGCGGGGTCGTATGTTTTCAGTTCAACGGACAACTGTTCAACCTGGACCAGACTGGATTACCCATCGATGGAAGGCGGAACGACCTCACTCGCTCTAGCAGGGTCCGCACTCATCGCAGGACTCGAAACCGGCGTGTTTGTCTCCAGCCGCGACTACTCCGGTTGGGCGGCATTCTCCGACGGCTTCATGGGATCGAAATCCGTCAGGTCCATCGTCGTCGTCGATACGACGATTCTTGCGGGGACTGAGGGAGGCGTCTGGAGGAGGCCTCTAAGCGACGTCCCGGAGGTTCATCCGGTTCTTATCAGCGACAGACGCGTACTTGATTTCGGCTGGGTATTCACTGGGGAAGGAACACGGGACAGCTTTCTTGTCACGAACAGCGGGAATGTGCAGCTGGGCATTCGAATGACGAGCACAAACACAAGATTTGGCATTCTGCAGGACAGTGTTACCGTACCTGTTTCGACGTCGCGCTATGTCGTGGTCGCCTACAGCAGCGGTTGGCAATCTGAAGGTCAGTCAGGCTACCTCATTCTCACACACAATGGCCCCACCTCGCCTGATACTCTTACGTTGATCGGCAGGTCCTTCGACCGGGCTGTCTTCGTCGGGAGTACTCTGGATCTTGACCTGGGATACACCTTGCCCGGAGATCCAAAAACTGATACGGTTTCGGTGAGGAATAGCGGGACCCAACCTTTGAGTGTCACTGTGACAAGCACAAATCCACGTTTCGATTGCACACCCGGGACCGCAACGATTGACACAACAGCTTCAAAGTCTTTTACTATCTCGTTCACGCCGGACTCGCTGCCGGGGTATCAGACCGGATATCTCATCTTTGTCCACAATGCCCCAAGCTCGCCCGATTCTATTCTGGTGTTTGCGAGGACTGCTCGAGGACCTGTATTCGGATGTGACAAGAATGAGATCAATTATGGATCGATCGCTGCTGGCGATTCTAAACAAGACAGCATCACGATCGTCAACAGCGGCGACATGCACTTGAATATCAGTGCACAATCCACCAACGCCATGTTCCGCATTTCACCAAGTTCTGCGACCATCGACACTTCCTCATCGCAGACATTTATTGTGTCTGTCCAAGCCCGAACTGTCGTTGGTCCAACGTCTGGATATGTCGTAATCACGCATAATGGAGGCAGTTCCCCGGATTCCATCAGTGTCCAGGCTCTCATTGTAACGGAGGTAGAGAGCAAGGCTCTCCTGCCGACCGAATTCTCTTTGGACCAGAACTTCCCAAACCCTTTCAATCCGGCTACTGTGATCGCGTACGGTCTGCCGGCAAGGAGCCGCGTTCGCGTGAAAGTCTACAGTATCCTTGGTGAGAATGTCAGCATTCTGATCGACCAGGAGCAGGCGGCAGGGTTCAAAGAAGTCACATGGATTCCTCGGGGCGTGTCAACAGGCCTCTATTTCTATAGGATCGAGGCGGTTGCGCTCGATGACTCAAGGAGGGTTTTTGTGCAGGTGCGGAAGATGGTGCTGCTGCGCTAGCGCAGCAGAATTAGCAATCGCCAACAGGCAATTGACAATGAAACAGCGAATCCGATAAGGCACAAGGACTAGAACCTGATCTATTGAGGAGCACATATAGCCTCCAAGCGAACAAGTAAAAAATCACGCTCCCCGGAGACTGGGGAGCGCAGGAAATCCAGAGAAGCCTCCGGTGAGCTTAGAAGCGTTCGTCGGGGGCTTTCTTGCGCATTGTCGAGAGCTATGCCAGTGAAACACAAAAGGCCTCCTTCCGGGGAGGCCTTATCATTATCGTCCTTGCCCGAGGATCATTCAATCATTTCGAGTGCTGTTCGAGGTTGATGCATTCTGAAACGCCAGCACCTCCTCCACCGATTCAAACCCTTCCCGCTGTTTCAGATACGACAGGTACTTGAGCAGCACCAGCGCCGTCGCATAGGCATCACCCGACGCCCTGTGCCTCTCGGGGATCCTGATGTCCAGGTAGCGTGCGACGTGTCCAAGCGATTTGCTCTTCAGCTGCGGCAGGATGCGCCGGCTCAGTTTGACAGTGCAGAGCGTCGGATTCTCCAGCGCGAGACCCGTTTCCCGAAGCATCGTCTGCGTCACAAATCCCCAGTCGAACGCTGCGTTGTGGGCCGTGAAGACCGCATCGCTCAGGAACTCTCTGATGTACGGGGCGATCTCCCGGGCCGTCGGCGCGTCCTGCACCATCATGTTGTCGATACCGGTAATGCCGGTGATCATGTGAGGAATGGGAACGAGGGGATTGACGAGCGTCGAGAACTCATCGACGAGTACGCCGCCCTTCACCTTCATCATGGCGATCTCGGTGATCCTGTCCTCGACAGGGTTCATGCCGGTCGTTTCGACGTCGACGACGACGAACGTGGTGCTATCCAGGGGGAGGAGTTTCACGCAGACCTGCCGGCCGAAGTGCCGTCATGCCGCGCGAGGTCGAGGCAAGGCACGCAGGCGGGGGCGCAGAGCGTCATAAGAGAAGCCACTAGAGACCGCAGAGAAATCAATAGAGTGATATGATCACTGTGAGAGATCTCGTTCCCCCCGAAGGAACTCTTCACACTCCGTCACGTCCTCTTCGCTGCCGATGAAGATGGGGGTGCGTTGGTGGAGCGACCCGGGGATGATGTCCACGATCCGCTTCTCGCCGTTCGAGGCCCTGCCGCCCGCCTGTTCGACGATGAACGCCGTCGGATTCGCTTCGTACATCAAGCGCAGCTTTCCGTTGGGACTGCGGGTATCTCCCGGATACATGAAAATGCCTCCGTACAGAAGCGTTCTGTGGAGGTCAGCGATCATGGAACCGATGTAGCGGGCAGAGTATGGACGGCTCGTCGCCTTGTCCTCCTCCTGCAGGTATTTCACGTACTTCTTCATCCCGTCGTGCCACCAGCGGTAGTTCCCTTCGTTCACGCTGTAGATCTTTCCCCGCTTCGGTATCCGGATGTTCTCGTGAGAGAGCAGGAACTCGCCAATGCTCGGGTCGAGCGTGAATCCATGTACTCCATCACCGGTGGTGTAGACGAACATCGTCGATGAGCCGTAGACGAGGTAGCCGGCGGCCACTTGCTTGTATCCCGGCTGCAGGCAGTCCTCCATCCGCCCCTTGCCCGATGGAGTGACCCTTCTGAAGATGGAGAAGATCGTTCCGATGGAGACATTGGCGTCGATGTTCGAGGAACCGTCGAGCGGGTCGTAGAGAAGGACGTATTTTCCCGTCGGGTATTTCTCCGGGATGTGGAGCACGTCCTCGTTCTCTTCTGAGGCCATGACGCACAGATGACCGCCGTGGTCCATCGCCTGGTAGATCTTCTCGTCTGCGAACACGTCGAGCTTCTTGACCGTCTCGCCATGGACGTTCTGATGCCCGGCGAGACCGAGAATATTGACCAGCCCGGCCTTGCTGACCTCGCGCCATATGAGCTTGAAAGCAAGCGAAAGATCGCCCATCAGTCCGGAGAAGTCGCCCGTCGCTCCCGGATGCTTCCGTTGTTCATCGACGATATGCCGTTCGATCGTGACGATCTTGCTGTGTGTAGCCATAGGGGGTGCATCCTGAAGATGGAAGTGTGTGGAAGAAATTAGGTATCGTTCCCCGGAGGTTCAAGAAGCAGAGAATGACCAGAACCCAGGATGAAAAGATCCTTTTCGAGCAGGACAACTGGCCACAAAGAACGCACAGAACACAAAATGAGAGATAGAATATTCATGTGGTCTTTGTACTTGCCTGCCGGTTCGCTCGCCGCACATTGAAAGGTAGGTTCTATGTAGCGATGTACCACGTTCGAGATGACCAACAAGCCCACAGCCGTCAAGCCGCGGGACGCTCCTGCTGTTTGTACTGCAGCTCGTAGAGCCGCTTGTAGATGCCCCCCAGTTCAAGCAGCTCGGCGTGGGTACCCGATTCGCGTATCTCGCCCTTGTGGAGCACGAGGATCTTATCGGCCTTCTGGATGGTCGACAACCGGTGCGCGATAACGATGGAGGTCCTGTTGCGGAGCAGCTTCTGAATGGCCGTCTGGATCAGGCGCTCGGTCTCCGTGTCGACGCTCGATGTGGCCTCGTCCAGGATGAGAATACGCGGGTTGTAGGCAAGGGCCCGGGCGAACGACAGGAGCTGTTTTTCGCCGACGGACAGCGACGCCCCCCGCTCCTTCACCTCGGCATCATAGGTCCCCTCGAGCTTCTCGATGAAGCGATGCGCTCCAACAACGCGGGCGGCAGCTTTCACTCTGTCGAGCGTGATATGTTCGTTGCCGAGGTCGATGTTGTGCCGTATGGTGCCGGAGAACAGGAACACGTCCTGAAGGACGACCGCAATGCTCTGCCGAAGGTCTTCGAGCCGGACATCCCTGATATCGATGCCGTCGATGAGGATGGACCCCTTCTGGATGTCGTAGAAGCGGCTGATGAGGTTGATGATGGACGACTTTCCGGCCCCGGTGTGTCCCACCAACGCGATCGTCTGGCCCGGTGCAACTGAGAAACTGATATCCTTCAGCACGTAAGTAGGGTCAGAATTCTTCCTCTCTGCCGCGTCGTACGAGAACCAGACATTGTGGAACGCGATCTCTCCCTTGACCTGTTCCAGCGAGCGCGGTTCCGGGGCCTCCGGGATCCGGGTCTTGTCGTCGATCAGTTGGAAGATGCGCTCGGACGACGCCATGGCGGTCTGGAGAATATTGTACTTCTCCGAAAGGTCCCGCACAGGCCGCCAGAACATCTCATTGAACTGCACGAACGCCATGACCGTTCCAATGGTGACGGTCCCCTCGAGGGCGTTCGCCCCCGCATACCAGATGATAAGGCCGATGGACACGGCACCGATGATGTCCACTCCCGGGTAGAAGACCGAGTAATAGAAGATGGACTTCACGTTCGCCGCCGTGTGCGCTGCGTTGATGTCCGAGAACTGATTGTACGAGCGTTTGTGCCGCTGGAAGATCTGGTCGACCAGGATGCCTGAAATGTGCTCCTGCATGAACGTGTTGATGCGCGCCACCTGGACCCGGACCTCGCGATAGGCCTCGCGGGCCTTCTTCCGGAAGAGGAAGGTTCCCCAGAAAAGGAAGGGGAGCACGCTCAGCGATACCAGCGCGAGCTCGACGTTCATCATGAACATGAAGACGAGGATGCCGGCAATGGTGAACACATCAGTGAACACCATGACGATGCCCGACGAGAACATGTCGTTGAGCACCTCCACGTCGTTCGTCACGCGGGTGATGAGGCGCCCGATGGGGTTCCGGTCGAAGAAGCGGAGCGAGCGCGACTGCAGATGACGGAAGATCTGCATCCGCAGGTCGAAAATGGCATGCTGACCGACCCACTGCGTGAGGTAGGCGTTCACATACTGGACCAATCCCCGCGCGACCATGACCCCCAGGAACATGAGGATGGTGACAAGCAGGCCTTCTTTGTCCTTGTTGGCGATGTCGGAGTCGACGGCCAGCTTCGTGAAGTACGGACGTACCGCTTCCATCCCGCTCATCAGCAGCGACATGGTGATGCCAAGGGCGACGTGCCACTTGTACGGCCGCAGATATTCCAGCAGCCGCCGCATCAGGCGGGCGTCGTAGCCTTTTCCGAGGACGTCTTCTTCGGTCATGAAAGAGGATTACACTGAGAACCACAGAGGGCCACAGAGGGCCACAGAGACGAAGGGGACAATGCCGTGCGTTCCTCCGTGGTTCTCCGTGTACGCTCCGTGTGTCTCCGTGTCATATTTTTCATTTTCGGCCTACAGCTCCACAAGTTCTTGTTCAAGAAGCTGTCGCTTGTACAGCTCAGCATATCTGCCGTTCAGCTTCACCAGCTCGTCGTGGTCGCCACGTTCGACGATGGCGCCGTCCTCCATCACGATGATCATGTCGGCTTCCTTCACCGTCGAGACGCGATGGCTGATGAGGATGCTCGTGCGATGCTGCATGAATCCCCTCAGCCCCCGAAGGATCTCTTCTTCTGTATGCGTATCCACAGCCGAGAGGGCATCGTCCAGGATGAGGATGCGCGGGGCCACATGCAGCGCCCGTGCGATGCTCGTCCGCTGCTTCTGCCCGCCGGAGAGCGTGATGCCCCGTTCCCCGACGAGCGTGTCGTAGCGGGCCGGGAAGTCCCTGACATCCTTGTCGATCTGGGCGATGACGGCAGCTTGTTCGATGTCCGCAGTCTCCCCGTCGTTCCGTACGCCGTAGCGGATGTTCTGCCGGATGGTCTCCGAGAAAAGAAAGGTCTCTTGCGGGACCATGCCGATCGACGACCGGAGGAGTTCAAGCGGGATGGCCCGCACGTCATGGCCGTCGATGAGGATCTGCCCGTCGGCCACGTCGTGCAGCCGCGGGATGAGGTTGACCAGGGTCGACTTGCCGCATCCTGTCGGGCCGACGATGGCAAGCGTCATCCCGGCCTCGATGGTCAGGTCGATGTTCCGAAGCACCTCGCGGTCCGTCCCCTTGTACCGGAAGCCCACGTCCCGGAACTCGATCCTGCCCGCCAGCGCCGTGAGGCTGTCCGGGGGAGAGGCAGGGTCGGTGATGTCAGGCTGCGTATCGAAGATGTTCGCGAGCCGCTTCATCGACGCCGCTCCCTGCTGGAGCATGTTCATCACCCAGCCGAACGCGATCATCGGCCAGATGAGCATGGTCAGATATCCCAGGAACGCCGTGAGCGTCCCGATGGACATCTGCCCGTCGATCACTTTCAGCCCGCCCAGGTAGATGGCGATGACGATGGAAAGGCCGACGAGCAGGAACATCAGCGGCCACATGATCGACTGGACCAGCGCGAGCACCATGTTCTTCTTCAGGTAGTCCCTGCTCAGCGCCTCGAACTCCCCGATCTCGAAGGCCTCGCGCACGTACGACGTGATGACCCGGATGCCGGAGAGGTTCTCCTGCGCCTTCGTGGTGAGGCGTGAGAACTGCTCCTGCCGTTCGTTGAACTTTTTGTTCACCTGCTTGCCGATGCGGTAGACCGCTATGGAGACGAGGGGAAGCGGCAGCAGGGTAAACAGTGTCAGCTGCCAGTCCTGGACGAACATGAGCGTGAGGACCATGACGAAGGTCATCATGGTGTCGGACGGGTACATGATGCCCGGCCCGACAACGTTCCTGACGGCGGAAATGTCGTTCGTCGCGTGGGCCATCAGGTCGCCGGTCGGCTTGTTCTGGAAGTACGACGTCGAGAGCTTCTGCAGATGGGCGAGCAGGTCGTTCCGCAGGTCGAACTCGATGTTGCGGGACGTGACGATGATGGTCTGCCGCGTGAGGAAGGTGAAGAATCCCGCGACGAGGGTGACGCCGACGATGAGGCCGGCCCAGCCGAAGAGCTCGTCATACACGGGCAGGCCCTGGTCAACGCCGTCCTTGAAGGCGTCGATGGCCCGTCCGAGGAAGAGGGGATGGACGACCGTGAAGATGTTGCTGCCGACGACCGTCACAAATCCCCAGAGGAGGGTGCGACGGTACTTCTTCAGGTATGGAGCGAGGCGGAGGAGTGACTTCACGCGCGGCTACCCGATGACCTCAAAACCCGTGTACGGATGCAGGGCCTTTGGAATGATGATCTTCCCTTCGGGCGTCTGGTAATGCTCGATGAGCGCAGCCAGGACGCGGGGAAGGGCGAGGGCCGATCCGTTCAGCGTGTGAACGAACTCGGGCTTGCCCGACTTCGGGCGGAAGCGCAGGTTCATCCGGCGGGCCTGGAAGGCCTCGAAGTTGCTGCACGAGGAGACCTCGAGCCACCGCTGCTGTCCGGGGGCCCACACTTCGAGGTCATACTTCTTCGTCTGTGTGAATCCCATGTCGCCCGTGCACATAAGCAGGACGCGATAGGGGAGGTTGAGCAGCTGCAGAAGGTGTTCGGCATCCTCGCGGAGCGATTCGAGCTCGTCGTACGAGGTCTCAGGACGGACGAACTTGACCAGCTCCACCTTGTCGAACTGGTGAAGCCTATTGAGCCCCCGTACGTCCTTGCCGTACGACCCTGCCTCACGGCGGAAGCAGGGCGTGTAGGAGGTGTACCGTACGGGCAGCGAAGCCTCCGGCAGGATCTCGTCACGATGAAAGTTGGAGACAGGCACTTCCGCCGTCGGGATCATATAGAACCCGTCGCGCTCGACGACGTACATCAGGTCCTCTTTGTCCGGGATCTGTCCCGTTCCGCGTGCGCTGTCCTCGTTCACGACGAGAGGGGCGGCAAGCTCTGTGTACCCGCGTCCGGAGTTCTGGTCGAGGAAGAAGGAAATGAGAGCCCGTTCAAGCTTCGCCCCTTTGCCGATGTAAAAGGGGAATCCGGCTCCGGAGACCTTGGCCCCCCGGTTGAAGTCAATGATGCCGTGCTTTTCGGTCAGGTCCCAATGGGGCTTCAGGGGCTCCTCAGGGCGTACGATGTCGCCCCAGGTCGAGATGACCTTATTATCCTCCGGTGTCCTGCCGACCGGGACGGATGGATGCGGAATGTTCGGGATGGAAAGCTGGATCTCCCGGATCTTCACTTCGATGTCTGCGAGCTCCGGATCGATCTCCTGAACGCGTGCCTTGACGGTCTCGCTCTCCGTCAGCAGTGCGGATGCGTCGCCGCCGGCCTTCTTGGCCTTGCCGATCTCTGCGGAGAGCTGATTGCGCCGTGCTTTCAGCTTCTCTCCTTCGACGATGAGTGCCCGGCGCTTTTCGTCGAGGCTGAGAAGGGACGATAGGTCGATGTCGATCCCCTTCGCGTGTGCTCCCTCGCGGACGATGTCGGTGTTCTCACGGATGAACTTCAGGTCGAGCATACGGTGTATTCCCTTGTCAGATGAGGCGTTCGAAGATCCAGACGATGCCAACAGTGAGGCTTGCCAGCCCCGCAAATCCCTGCAATGAGGTGAGCATGCGATCGGACCGTGCCGTGTTCATTGCCGTGGAGAGCAGGAGCGAAAATGCCGCCATGGAGACCATCGATCCGACGCCGAACACCGTGAGAAATGCGATGCCCGGGACCCACGCATCAGCGAAAGCGACCGGGACCATGACGACCACTGATCCGGTCCCGGCGAATCCATGGACGGCGCCGAGTGCGAACAGGGAGTGGCTGTGATCGTGGGCCTGGCCGGGATCGTCGGCATGACTATGGAAGTGGACATGCGATTCGCCGCCGTGCTCGTGCTCGTGGATATGCACCCCGCGCCGGGTCAGCACCCGGCGGATCGTCCACAGGCCGAGCCCCACCAGAAGGACGCCGACGAGGACCTCGGACCAGTCCTGGACAACCTGCGGGATCGAAAGGCGGAAGACGATCAGGATGCCCCCGACGAGAAGGAGGACGGCAGTATGTCCGAGTCCCCACATCGCGCCCATCCGGGCCGC
The DNA here is from genome assembly GCA_964534125.1 of uncultured Ignavibacteriaceae bacterium. GTDB lineage: Bacteria > Bacteroidota > Ignavibacteria > UBA10030 > UBA10030 > 2-02-FULL-55-14. Next base: position 724,219 of record CAZHOJ010000001.1, on the reverse strand, counting down.
AGCCCACTTGTTGACGTTCTTGCCTGTGAAGTTCGACACGGCCACGATATGGTCGATGTCGAATGCATGCATGAATCCCAGAGTGATGCCGCTGAAGAGTGCGAGGATCAGTTCCATGTCAGTTGTTCACGGTGTGTATGAGGTCCTGTTTGTACCGTTCGAGCGCATGCCGAAGCGGCAGTGGACCGTATAACAATACCCGCTGTGCCTTTGCGATGGAGAATCCGGTCCACCGCGGCCGGACAGCGGGGAGCTTGAGGTCCGAGCCCAGGACCACCTTGATTCCATCTGCCGGGAGGTCGAACACCTCCGCGATCATTCGTGCGTAGTCGAGGCGGTTGATGCCGTCGGGCCCGCTCACATGGAAGATGCCGGTGTGCGACCCTTCCATTGCCGTGAGAATAGCTCCGGCCGCATCTGAGGCGAGCGTTGGATTCGTGCCGATGTCTTTCGTCGCCAGGACGGGCTCTCCCCGGCGCAACGCCCTGACGACCTTCGAAACATAATGCGGTTTTATTGTGATACCGGCCCCGAACAGCAGGCTCACACGGGCGATCGTGACGGGAAGGTCCGAGGCAAGCAGGAGGTTCTCGGCCGCGAGCTTGGTCTTTCCGTAGTAGTTCACCGGCCCCGGCTTCTGTTCCTCGGTGTACGGCCCGTTCTTTCCATCGAACACGTAGTCCGTCGATACGTGTATGATGTGGCTGTTGTTACGCCGTCCCGCTTCGATCAGGTGCTCCACGGTCGAGACGTTCGTGTTCCACGCTTCCTCGCGGTTCAGCTCGCACCAGTCCACATCGACCGCCGCGACGGTGTTGATGATGACATCGGGCTGAAAGCTTGACACGAGGCTCCGGACGTCGCCCCGGTGTGTCAGGTCGAGCTGCGTGTAATCGAACAGCAGATGGTCGAAGACGAACGATCGTTGCCGACCTGTGTGGAGGACCTCAAGGTCGGTCCTTCCTCCAAGCCGATGGGCGATCTGCTGACCCAACAGTCCGTTGCTCCCGCACACGAGCACCCGCTTCATGTATCAGTCCCCTGCTTTCTCCGGCTGCGCCGGTATGCCCGCGGAGAGGTTTCCGAACAAAGCCTGCGGTTTTCCGGACGGAGGGAGGGATGCGTGGAATGCCGCGACCTCGTTCGCCCGCTGAGCCGCAGCGACGGGGTCCTGCGTCGAAATGAATGTATGAAGCCAGGTCGCGCCGAACACATCTCCGCAGCCAGTGGTGTCGGCCGCAGCGACCGGGAGGCCGGGGATATCCGTGCGTGTAAGGTGCTTGTGCTCATTCTGCACGATCACTGTGGCGCCCCTGTCCCCGCGCGTGATCAGCAGAGTATGGACCATCAGCGGCATCAGCTGATTGATGAGCGTCGTCTCGTCGTACCGCTCCGATGAGAGGCCTTTCGCCTCCTCCTCGCTCAATTGGACTGATTGGAGCATGAACGCCCAGCGGCGCCAGTCGGTCAGGGGACGCCGGAAGCGTTTTCCCTTCTTCTGGATGCCGAGGGTGAGCGAGTGAAAATCGAAGTGGATGGGGGTCCGTGCGTCGCGCACCGCCATGCGGATGCCATCGAGCGTCTCGAGTGCGATGTCGGACCCGGAAACCATGTTCACGAGGACGCCGTCTGTGCCGAGGTATGGCTTGATGCGGTCGAACCGTATCGGCTCGGCGATATGTTCGGAACATTCGGTGCGGGGAGCGGCCGCTTCTTCGTGGAAGAGGGTAACCTCGTTGGTCCGCCCCGGAAAGGTGAATATCCCCTTCGTGGATACGGACCGGAACTGAGCGAGCGCCGCCATCAGGTCGTCGTGGTCGGCCTCGCCGACGCCGAAGACCGGATGTATCATGTCGTCATCCCCCGTCAGTCCTGAGAGGGCAGCGATGGCGTACATGATCCCGCCAAACTGGGTCGCGGCAGGCTTGTCGCTTCCGGGGGGGATGATCGTATCCTTGCACAGATGTCCGACAACCGTAATGTCCATTGTCCTCAGATCCTCCTGGTCGGTCCCATATCAGCGAGGCTCTCTTCATTGATGCGCCACAGGGCCTGGCACGGGAACCTGTTCTCATAAAGCGGCTTGCCGACGATCACCGAATCGATCCCGAATTTCTCCAGTTCCTGGAGGCTGAGGAGGTCCTTGTACGACCGGACACCCCCCCAGCACGTGACCCGGATATTCGTCTGCGTGGCGATCGTCTTCAGGGATTCCAGCGGAAGGATGTGGTCGTGGTCTTCGCTTCGTCGCTCACTGTAGACGAACCGCGAGACACCCAGCTTCTTCATGTCCAACGCCAGGTCGAGCGCAGACATCTCCAGGCGCCGTTTGCCTCCTTCCACAATGATCTTGCCGTCCTCTGTATCGATGCCGATGGCGATCTTGCGCGTTCCGAAGGTCTTAATGAGCCGTTCGATGAGACGCGGTTGCTCGACGGCGGCCGTTCCCACAACGACCCGATACACACCCAGTGACAGGACGTGTTCGATGGCCTCGAATGTCCGAAGTCCTCCGCCGACCTGGATCGGCGTGTCGACCGCATCGACCATGCGCTTGAGAATGTCCCCGTTGACCACCTTTCCTGCGTGGAGCCCGTCGAGGTCCACGACATGCATGGTCTTGGCATTCTCTCCCCTCCACAGGATGGCCATGTCCACGGGGTCGAGGGAGTAGGACTTCGAGGTCCCCTCTACGTTCCGGACCACCTGCACGCATGACTTGTGGCTTATTTCTATAGAGGGGAAAATGAGCAGCATTCAATCAAAATCGCCAAAAATGGGAAGAGATACAATTGTGGAAGGAGTATTGAGTCGTTAGGAGCGAGTAGTCAGACGCCGGGGGAAAAGAGGATGTCAGATGACAGACTGAAGATGGAAGAGGACAGATGACAGACAATCAGACGACAGAAGTGAGAGCGGAGATGAAAGAATAAAAATGGAAAACGTGCCTGTTTGCTGGTCATGGAGCGACCGTGTGAGCCACAGAGAGGTCCTTCAGGGCCGGGCGGGCGGTCAGCCGGAGATCCGGCGGCGGCGGTTCTTCAGGTAGTCGACGAAGATGAACTCGCCGAGATTGTCCAGTGAGGAATAGTACGCCCGTCCATGATTGGCCTTGGTGAACTCCTCGACGAAGTCGATGAGGTAGGGGTCGCGCGCGATCATGAACGTGCTGACGACGATCTTCTCGCGCCGGCATTGGACCGCCTCATCCAGCGTTTTGTTCACGATCCGCATGTCGAGGCCCATCGGATTCTTGTAGAGACGCCCGGAAGGTTCGAAGATGGCTGATGGCTTGCCGTCGGTGATCATGAAGATCTGCTTGTTCACATTCCCAGCGGAGCGCAGAAGCTGCCGCGCGAGCTGAAGCCCGGCGCGCGTGTTCGTGTGATGGGGCCCGACGTTCAGGAAGGGGACCTCGGCCAGGCTGACGACCTTCGCTTCGTCGCCGAAGGTAAGACATGCAAGATAGTCCTTCGGAAAGCGGGTCCGGATGAGCTCGCTGAGCGCCAGCGCAACCTGCTTCGCGGGTGTGATGCGGTCCTCTCCGTACAGGATCATGCTGTGGCTGACGTCTATCATGACCACCGTCGCGCAGCTGGAGAGATGCTCAGTATCATATACCTCGAGGTCGTCCTCGGTGAGGGAGAACGAATCGATGCCGCCGCGCCTGAAGGCGTTCGACAGGGTGGCCGTCAGGTCGATGTTCGTCGGGAGATCGCCGAAGGACCATTTTCTGGTCTCGCTGAGGCGGTCCGTCCCCTGGCCGGTATGCGGGGTTTCGTGACCTCCGGCAGGCGACTTTTTCAGGTCCGAGAAGATGTTGCGGAGGGCATCCTGCCGTATCTTCTGGACGCCGCGTGTGGTCAGTGTCGGGACGCCGTTGACCTCTTCGATGATGCCCATCTCCTTGAGCTTCTCTATGAGCTCCTCCATCGAGAGGTTCTCGTCGAAGACGCCGTACTGCTCGGCGAGCTGGCGGAGCCAGGCGAGCGCCTCTTCCACATCCCCGCTCGTCTTGACAACGAGATACGAGAACAGGGACATCAGCGACTCGAGCTTCTGTTCGTCTGTCTGCGAATCGGGCCGCCATTTCCTGTACTCGAACCTCACAGTTCGTCCTCGTCCGGATCACTGCCGCGGCCGGAGAAGATGGACCCGACCATGTCCTTGTAGGAGATGGTTCGGTCCACCTCGTCCTTGGCGATCTTCGAGCACTGGTGGAGAGCGTCAAGGATGAATTCCATCGCCGAAGCGAGCACGTCCCGCTGGTCTGTCGCTATCGCCAGCTGTGTCTCCGCAAGGCCACGGAGCCCCTCGACGCGTTCCAGCTCCCTGCAGAATGCCTCCGATGGCATGTCGTCCCCGATCTCGATGCGGTTCCCTTTTTCGAACCATGCGAGGATGGGAGCATAGAGAGATATCTCTGACTCCTGCTGGGCTGCCTCCCGGCGCCGGGACCTTCGCTCGAGCGGGTCAGGGAAATAGCGCAGGAACGTCGTGCGCACCGCTTTGCCGATAAGCGCCCGGCTCACTTTTGCGAGCCCTTCCTGTTCGCCCTCGAACACGAGCTCGATCTTACCCGTCATACCCGGCAGGGCGTGGTGGAGGTCGATGATGCGGGGTACGATCGTCCTCTCACCGAACAGGATCGTCCGTCGTTCGGCATTGCTGACGAGGTTCTCCATCGAGGCGATGGTCAGGCGTGCACTTACGCCCGACTTCTGATCGACATACTCGCTCGCGCGTGCCTCGAAGCCGATCTGCTCGACGATCTCCTGCATGAAGGGCGGAATGATGACCTGCTGGCCGTCGCGCTCGACCCAGGCCTCCTGTTTCGTGATGGCGATGGCATCGTCCAGGGAGCGGGGATAGTGGGTGAGGACCTGGGAATCGATCCTGTCCTTCAGCGGAGTGATCAGATTGCCGCGGTTCGTGTAGTCCTCGGGATTCGCTGTGAACACGAGCAGGAGGTCGAGCGGGATGCGCACGTTGAACCCGCGGATCTGGATGTCCTTCTCCTCCATGATGTTGAACAGGCCGACCTGGATGCGCGGCTGAAGGTCTGGCAGTTCGTTGATGGCGAAGATGCCCCTGTTCGACCGTGGGATGATGCCGTAATGGATGGCCCCCTCGTGCGCATAGTGCAGCCGCTGCGTCGCCGCCTTGATGGGATCGATGTCGCCAATGAGGTCGGCAATGGTCACGTCGGGGGTCGCAAGCTTCTCGGAGAAGCGCTGGTCCCGATGGAGCCACTCGATCTCAAGGTCGTCGCCGTGCTCCCGGTGGAGGTCGACTGCGGCCTTGCTGACGGGCCGGAATGGACTGTCATTCAGCTCGCTTCCTTTGACGACGGGGATGTACTCGTCAAGGAGCAGGGGAATCTGCCGCACGATGCGGGATTTTGCCTGTCCCCGCAATCCCAGCAGCAGGAGGTCATGCCGGGCGAGGAGGGCGTTGATGATGTCCGGAATGACGGTCTTCTCATAGCCGATGATGCCGGGGAACAGCTGTTCGTTCTTCTTCAGCTTTTCGATGAGGTTCCGGCGTATCTCCTCCTTGACGGGGAGAACGGCATAGCCTGAGCTCCTGAGCTCACCGAGGGTCCTGGGTCGCGACATGGTCTTCCTGATGTTGAGGGTCTATGAAGACAGAAAGGCACGAAGATGAGCAGGAGGGGATCCTGATCACGCTTCGTGTCCCGGGTCTGCCTTCGTCCGATGGTGTGTCCGGGCAATATATCTGCCGGCCGGTGGAATAGCAATGCACCGTTTGCACGTCCTGACTTGGAGTCGTACTTTGGTCAGGTCATGCTCGTCCCCTCTAAAACACTCGTCATCCGCTTTAGTTCCATCGGTGACATCGTCCTCGCGTCGCCCCTCCTTCGTGGGCTCCGCACTTCATTCCCGGACTCCCAGATCGATTTCCTGACCAAAAAGGAGTACGCAGAACTGGTCCGGAACAATCAGAACCTCAATTACACGCATGAGTTCGATGCCGGAGAGGGATTTGATGGCTTGCGGCGTCTCAAGAGACGTATTAAAGAGGAACGCTACGACCTCATCGTGGACATCCATGGAAGCCTCCGGAGCAGGTTCATCCGGGCGATCCGGTCGGTCCCTGCTGTTGTCAGGGTCGACAAGCGGATCCGGGAGAGAACGGCCCTCGTTCGGCTCAAGAAGAACCTCTACGAGGGAGTGGTCTCCGTTGCGGACAGGTATCTCGAGACGGTCAGGGACCTTGGAGTTGTCGATGACGGCAAGGGGCTCGAGCTGTTCATAACGGACGAGATCCTGTTCGGGATGAACGGCCGCATGGCGACCTACAAACTGCACCGGTACGAGAAGGTGTTCGGCCTTTGCCCGGGTGCGAAGCACATGACGAAGCAGTGGCCGCGCGAGCGGTACGCCGAGCTTGGGAGCAGACTTGTGGCAGCGTATGACGGAGCAGTGGTCCTGTTCGGGGGACCTGCCGAGAAGGAGCTCAACGCGTGGATCGCCGCAGATATCGGCGGCTCAGCGGATCCGGAGAGGGTGATTGACCTGACCGGCACCTGCAGCCTGATGGAGTCGGCAGCAGCGATGGAATATGTGGATGCCGTCGTGACCAACGATTCGGGGCTGATGCATATCGCCGTCGCCCGCGAGAAGCCTGTGGTGGCATTGTTCGGATCCACCGTACGAGAATTTGGATTCTTCCCGGTATCGGGACGCTCGGTCGTTCTGGAAGTGGCGGGACTGGCCTGCAGGCCATGCAGTCACATCGGGAAGGCATCATGCCCGGAGGGGCACTTCCGGTGCATGCTCGACCAATCCGTTGACAATGTCATGGGGGCGGTGGCAAGGGCTCTCTGAGGCTTTTGTGGGAGCGAGGAGCCAGCCGGAGAACGGCTGGAGGAAACAGCGATGAAGCGGCAATTGGACAAGATCTTGTATGGGCTGCGACTGACGGCGATGGTCAGCGTGCTGGTGTTTGTTGCAGTATCACAGTTTGGCTGTGAACCGGAGGAATCCACCCGGCCTGTAGGCTGCGGTTCCGGTTTGAGTGAAATTTCACTCTTTGCGTCCGTTACTCCCCTGCCTGCCGAAGTGCCGTGAAGGTAAGCGAAGTCGAACGAGGCGAGGGCCGGCACGCAGGCAGGCGTTGCGAACGTTGCGCGAAACCTACTCCGGAGGGTTTTTCCGCAACCTGCTAGAAGCAATCTCAAAAATACTCTGCACAGGATGGTTTCTCGCAACGCTCGCAAAGAAGGCAACGCCCGCAACGCAGAACATTAAAATAATGTATGGATCCCACGTTGCGAGCTCTCTATTCTACCGTTGCGGTCGTTGCGAGAAATGATTTTGAGCTGGCTTCTAGTGCAAAGGCCGGCCATTCGCATCGCATGTTCCTTCAGCACCAAAAGTGTTCCCCGATCTGAAATGAAGACGGAGTTGATCCCTTGAGGCTCATGCGGGGGATCGCCGAGAAGCGGGTCCCCTTCGTGCCACCGTCCGTCGATGTTCCTGCCAGTTCCCTCGCCTGACCATGCCCAGAAGTTCGACCCTGCGATCGGAGCCCCCGCGGCGGCTGAATCATAGACCATTTGCAGCAGTGTCCTGAAGTACCGGTCCCTCGCCGTGACCGGCGAACCTGGCTCCGTCCGGGCACTGTCGCGGGCGAGGCCGAACTCCTCGAGTACCAGTGGTTTCCCCAGTGTTCGGGCAAGGTCGAAGTGCTGCTGTATGTAGGAAGTTGCTTTGATCTCTGCACTATCGATGGTTGCGGCAATGTCGTTCGGATCGAACCACTTCCAATTATACGGCCACACGTGTACTGTGAGGTAATCGACGGCAGGAGATGCGTGTGCCCTGAGAAAATTCTCCGAAGAGAGGAGAGACCCGATGATCCCTTCGCTGCCGGTGGTCACCAGGTGGTTCGGATCGAGGGTCTTAATGAAATGAGCGGTTGAGTCGATCCATGTGAAGAAAGCGGGGAGGTTCTTCTCGCCAGCATCGGACACAGTCCCCGGGCGGGGCTCATTGGCGAGCTCCCACGCCATGATGGTTGGGTCGTCGGCATACGTCTCTCCTGTAACGGTATTCACCCGGGTGATGAGGCGGGAGATATGTGTGCGGTACATATTCTGCGCCAGCGAATCACCGTAGAATCGGGCTGAGAAGTCCATGAAATCGGCCCAATCGAAACCCGGGTCCTGTGGATCAGGACCTTTTTCGAGTCCTTCCGACCACACGACGTACTGTGCCATCCCGCCCGACCATTCCCAGTAGTTCGTCAGGAAGACCACTGCACGCATGTCCCGCTCGGCCATTTCCGAGAGCAGATAATCGAGGCCCTGCAGCAATTCCTCGTCGTATTGTCCCGGCGAAGGCTGCAGGGCCGGCGAGAGCATGTTTGACATGTACGAACGTTCCGAACCACCGAGGATGCGGAGGTTCGTGAGGCCGAGTTCGCATAGCGCATCCAGCTCTCGTTCGAGCCGATCCCGGTCGCCCGTTTTCCCCGGCGAGCCAAGGTAGGATCCGTACCAGAAATTTGTTCCGGCGAAGTAGTAGGGCCGTTCTCCCTCGCGGAGACCGCCGTTCTGGACGGAGATGAAAGGCCGTTTTGATGCGGGGAAGCATCCGGCGTATACAATGAGGAGGCAGTTGAGGAAGCGGAGAAGATATTCGGGTCGTGACATCATTGGGATCGGCCGTCGATTGATGTGCCCAGAATGTACAGTTTTGCGATAGCGAATCAATGGTCCGGGATTGGTGCTCATTAGGGAGCCGATGCCCGCGTGCGAGCGGGAGAATTGCGCAAAAAAATCTGGCACTTCGGTTGGAGTTGCATACTCATTTTGTTACGTTCTCAAAATTGAGAATCCACCTACCACACGCAATCCACCCATAAACCAGAGGAGGCCTATGAAGTCTCGCTTTGTTGTCATGTGCTCATTCGGGATCCTGGTCCTGTGCGGAGCCGTTGTCGGGCTGAATGCCCAGAATGGGGGAGTATCGGGCGAGGCAGTATACAAAGAGCGTTGCGCATACTGTCACGGCGCAGAAGGAAAGGGGGACGGGCCCCCGAACACTATGCTGAGCGTCCCGGCAAGGGACTTCACGACCGGAGTGTATAAGATTCGTTCGACCGAATCGGGCAGTATCCCTACGGACGGGGACCTTGTCCGGAGCATCTCGCAGGGATTACCCGGAACGTCCATGCCGGCGTTCAAGGGGATCATCAGCGACGATGAGATAGCGGCAGTCACAACGTATATCAAGTCGCTTTCTCCCCGTTTCGCCAGGGAGAAGCCGAAGGCGGTACCGGTGCCGCGACGGACCTCGTATCCGGAATCGGGCGTTCAGAAAGGGAAGAAGGTATTCGAAAAGCTGGAATGTGCGGGATGCCACGGAACGGACGGTGCAGGACGCAACGCACTCGTGACGGAGTTCGTGGACCATCGCGGGAGGGTTACCGCAGCCGCGAATCTGAAGGAGCCGTGGAGCTTCCGAGGGGGATCGTCTGTAAGCGACATCTACCTTCGGTTGCGGACGGGACTCGATGGGACACAGATGGCCTCGTATGCCGGAGCTGTCTCAGACCAGGAGCTCTACGATCTCGCACAGTATGTTTCATCCCTGCGACGCAAACCCACGTGGGAGATGGCAGCTGATGAGCTCGAAGCACATTATTCCTCACTGGCAGAAAAGACAAAGAGCGATCCGGTCTCATGGGGCCGCTACCTCGTCGCCACGTACGGTTGCGGAGATTGCCACTCGGCCCTTGCGCCGGATGGAAGCGTGATGGACGGATACTATCTGGCCGGAGGCCAGCGATGGACGCTCGAGCCGTTCTTCACAAGTCTGTATCCAGGGAACCTGACGTCCGATAAGGAAACGGGCCTCGGACGGTATACCGACGACCAGATTCGCGATGCCCTGACGAAGGGGATACGCCCGAGTGATGGGAGTCGGATGCTGCCGTTCCCGATGCCCTGGCCGAACTTGGCCGGGATGAAGCCGGAGGACATCGACGCGATCATCGCCTACCTCCGCACGGTCCCGCCGGTCAGCAATGCCATACCGGAGCGTGAAGAGCCGAACATCGTCTCATATCTCTGGATGAAGTTCCAGGCACTCATTCTCAAGAAGCCGTTCCCGTCCTACATCCATCCCGGTAATGCAGGGACTGCACAGGGAGAATCTATGTCCTCGGTCTTTGAGAGCGGAGAGGAGGTGGCCAAATGAAGAACCTCAAGCGAATCGGCATTGTTGTGGCCATCCTGATCCCTGTGCTCTTTATCGCCTTCCTGATGATCATTCCTCCTCTGACGCTCATTCCTCAGGAGGAGTTCATCGCCCCGACGCACGCAGTGCAATCGGACCTCAGCGGCATCGCTGACCCGGCCGAACGGCTTATTGCGGAGCGGGGGAGCTACCTGGTCCATACGGCCGGTTGCACCGATTGCCACACGCCGCAGAGTGCGGAAGGGCCCGATCTGGAGCAATATCTCTCAGGGGGCATCCTCCTCGGGAACAACGATGCGGGCGGCATCGTGGCAGCGAACCTCACTTCGGATGAAGAGACGGGACTCGGGGCGCTGACGGATGCTCAGGTTGTCCGCGCGCTCCGGTCCGGCATCTATCACACCGGACGGCAGATAAACTACCGGGCCATGCCATGGGGCGGATTCAGCAACTTTTCCGAGGAAGACCTTCGGGCTATCGTCGCATACCTCAGGATCGTGAAGCCGGTGCGCAAGAAGATCCCGACGCCTCCGGTTTCCCTGCCTGCCGAAGTTCCGGGAGGGGCTGACATGTTCTTCCCGGGCGATTTCGGGGAGAAGCAATAAAGCCTTGCCGATGTGTTCCATGAAAGCCCTCTTCGGAGGGCTTTTTTATGGGCTGTTTGCAAGCCCTCTGAACATTGACTAATTTTCACCTTCCAATCGTCATTCGTCAATCTTCAATCTACAATCTACAATCTGCAATGTTTCGGCCCCGTAGCTTCCGCCTGCGCCCTTCGGCCGTTCGACAGGCTCACGGCTCGGGGCTTCGGCGGACAGGCAGGTGGATACCCGATCGACCGAACCGGGAATGACAGAGATCGGTCGTTCGGGCGGGGAGCAACAGCCTTCTCCTAAAACGGCCCGCGACGCCGAGCGAAGTCGAGGGGGAGCGTTTGCCGTTTTGAGGACCACGCCGCAGGCGTGGCAAGCGTTCGGCACTGAGTCTCTTGCGATTCATGTAAGTCAGCTTACGCAAGACCTCAATCAGTCTTCAATCTACAATCTACAATCTGCAATGCTTCGGCCCCGTAGCTCAGTTGGATAGAGCAACGGCCTTCTAAGCCGTAGGTCGCGTGTTCGAATCACGCCGGGGTCACAACAAGGAAGAAGGAAAAGGGAAGAACGAACAAGCAGATATGCAGGTCGCTGGTTCCCTGCCCGACCAAACGCGATCGTCTCCAGGGTCTGGCGTTTGGGCGGGGAGTCCAGCCGGGGTCACAAGATGGAACGAGGAAAAAGGTTGCAGGAAGAGGGATGGATGTAGCTGTACGTGAAAACTGAGGTAAAGAAGCCCGGTACATCAGATCAAGAAACGAACGAGCGTCTGGCACAGAGTGGTCTGAGCCATTGGCTGGCGGCTCAAACCACTTTTCTATGAAATCAGGTAATCCGTTTGCACTGAGGGCCATGGAGATCATCATACTTGCGTTTAATGCGATCCGGGCGAACAAGCTCAGGTCCATCCTCACACTGCTGGGCATCGTTATCGGTGTCTTCTCTATCATTGGTGTCATGACTGCTGTCGATGTCCTGCAGAACAGCATCGAGGAAGGGTTCAGCGATCTCGGGGCCAATACCTTCCAGATCCAGAAATGGCCGATGATGGCCTCGCGGGCAGAACGGATCGCCGCGCGGAACAGGAAAGACATCACGTACGAGCATGCACGCGCCGTGAAGGAAAAGATAACACGCGCAAGCCATGTGGGCATCGAGGTCCGGCGGGGAGGGCGGGTCGTCAAGTCGATCGGCGGGGAGCAGACGGACCCGCGTGTCGCACTTTACGGAGAGAACCCTGACGGCCTCATCACGAACAACTGGCCGGTGGCGACGGGCCGGGGTCTGAACGAGAATGACATGCGTTCCGACTCGAAGGTGGTCATCCTCGGTAGCGATGTCGTGAAAAAGGTGTTTCCCTATGGCAATCCCGTAGGCCAGGACGTGAAGGTGGACGAGAAGCGCTATACGGTCATCGGGACATTCGAGCCGCGGGGCGCATCACTCGGAGGATCGAACGACTGGTTCGTTGTCGTGCCGCTGACGGCCTTCCTCAACGATTTCGGGTCTTATCGTTCGATGAACATCATGGTGAAAGCAAAGGCGCCGGAGCTGTATGACGAATGCCTGGACGAGGCACGATTCATCCTCCGGACGGCCCGGAAGGTCGATCCGGCAGACCCTGATGATTTCAGCATCTTCTCGAACGATTCGATGATAGAGCAGTTCAACGATTTCACCAAGTACGTGAAGATGGGTGTCGCATTCATATCGTTCATCGCGCTTCTCGCGGCAGGCGTCGGCATCATGAACATCATGCTCGTTTCTGTCTCTGAACGCATTAAAGAGATCGGCATACGGAAGGCCATCGGTGCCCGGAAGGCGAACATTCTGGTCCAGTTCCTCACAGAGGCGATCGTTCTCTGTCAGATCGGCGGCTTCTTCGGGATCATACTGGGCGTTCTTGGCGGGAATGTCGTCGCGCTTCTGCTCGACATCCCGGCGATCTTTCCTCTCGACTGGGCCTCGTTCGCCGTCATACTCTGCACAGCAATTGGCGTCATATTCGGTGTATATCCGGCGTGGAAGGCGGCGAATCTGGACCCGATCGAGGCGCTTCGCTACGAGTAAGATCCCCCCGCTCGGATGTCACATTGCTGAGTGTCACATAAAGAGAACGGCATCCGCCGGCGTAGCAGCCGGGGATGCCGTTCAGTGTTGTTGAGGCAGGATCAGAGTGAGGTCACTGGTACCGGCGTGAACAGCTCCGAGATCGATGGTACCTGGATGTCGACGATCTTGAACACGCCCCTCTGCACATACGTGTCGTAGTAGAATGCCTCGTGGGCCTTGACCTTTTCGTTCTCCTCGAACCGTGCCTTGTGCTTCACGAGGTAGGTCCCCACCTTGCCCCCGAGTCGGCACAACGCCCACGCCGCTGCGATCCGGACCTCGGGATCGTTGTCATTCCGCATTGCGTACATCAGCTGGATGTCCGCTTCCTCTCCATAGATCTGGCCGAGCATCAGTGCACAGCTCCTCTGCAGGCCTGCGTTGTCCGTCTGGAGCCCGATGACCAGGTTCTCGATGATCAATGGTCTGTTCGCTCCCGGCGGTAACACCTCGTCCTGGGCCTGTGCCGGCATGACGAAACCACAGATGCCCACAGCCACCAGCACAACGATGAGCTTTTTCATACCGACCTCCTGCGATGATGATGAATGTTTCTGAAAGACCCGGTGCAAAACTGTCCTGCTGATTCGTACGGCTCATGGATGTGAAGGTTGGCATTTTGCGACGAATCGTCCCCGGACTGCGATGAACCGGCAGTGGTCTATGATGGGAGGGATGACGGTCACTCCGCGTCACGACGGGAGGCGCAAAAGGGCCTGATTTTGGGCATCTCCGGGGCCCTCCCGCCCGCAACTTCATAAAGATGCTGGCGTATCTAACACAGATAGCTTCACCGTGCATGTGTCCGCGCATCACCCCACCCGCTGGACGACTGCCACCCCTCGATGATGACACTTCGACAACATCCTATACGGATCCTCGTTGTCCATGATGATATTCAGGACAGGGAGTATCTGGAGCGTCTTCTTGCACGGCAATCGGACGTCGAGCTGATCGTCGACGCGTCTGACGGCCGGGACCCGCTCTCCCTGATCCGTTCGCATGCCCCGGACGTGGCATTCCTGGGTTTCCTCCGGGGGGGCAGGGACAGTTTTGAGGTCCTTGACGCCCTCAAAGAGGACGAGCGTCCAGGTGTCGTTTTCATCTCAGCCTTCAAAGACCAGGCCTTGAAAGCGTTCGACTATCAGGCCATCGACTACATCCTCACGCCCTTCACGCCGGAGCGTCTGCATCTCACTATGAAGCGGGTGCGGGATGCCGTTTCCCGCAATGACAAGGTTCTGGCCTTCACCGCTGGGCCAGCTACAGGACCGCCGGGAGGGAACGGGGTTGTCGAACAGGCCTGGTATCTCGACAGGCTCCTCATCAGGGCCAAGGACAGGCTCTATCTCGTCCGCACGAAGGACGTCGATTGGATCGAGGCTGCTGCCGACTATGTCCATGTCTACAGCGGCGGTAAGAAGCATATCCTCCGGGCTAAGATCAGCGACCTCGAGAAACGGCTCGACCCCTCGCAATTCGCCCGCATCCACCGCTCCACTATCGTCCGCGTCGATCGCATCAGCGAGCTCCGGCCGATGTATCACGGCGATTATCAGGTGGTCCTCGCCGACAGGACCGAGCTGACGCTCAGCCGCGGATATAAGAACAGGTTTTCGCTGTTCTTTCAGAACGCAATCTGACCGGCCATCCCGAACCGTGCGCAGCCCGTCGCTGTGCCATCCCTATTCAACTCCATCATTCTCCTCCTTGTCGAATCTCCTGAACTCCGTCCGGGGATCATCGTAGGATCTGCAGACCGGTCCATTGGCCCCGTCCCGCGGACCACTCGACCGCCGCACATGCCCTGACAGGAACGACTCGCAGTTCCGTCGCACGCAAGCATCTCATGCCTCCTGGCACGCTGTTCAACCCCCGATAGCTGTGCCTCATCGCTAAGTTCCAACCTGACCGGCACCTCCCCGTAACCCGCAGGAAACCCGATACCTATCGTCTTTTTGCCGCATGGCGAATTTCCTGCCAGTGCGCGCTTACACACTCACATCTTCTTATGGGAGGTCGCATGATCGCACAGCTACCGTTGAAGCCGAAGATCCCTGCAGTCGCCCTCCTGATGCTGGCCTGTTTGTCTGTCTCGATGGCCCAGCGTCCGGGCGGAACGCTCCAGGGACGCATTACCGATGCCAGCACGCGCGAGCCGCTTGTTGGCGCCAACATTCTCCTGGTCGGGACCACGCTGGGTACCAGCACGGACATCGACGGCGCCTATGCGGTCGAGGTTCCCGCCGGGGAATACGTCGTGCAGTTCCGATTCGTCGGGTACTCCAAGCAGGAGCGCACCATACGGATAGACGTTGGAACCACGGTCACGGAGGACATCGCCCTTCGTCAGGACATTCTGCAGTTCGACGAGGTCATCGTGACGGGGTCCGGCGGCCTCCCGGCAACGAAAGCGCGCCTCGGGAACGCCATCAGCACGTTCAAGACAGAGGACATCGAGAAGGTCCCTGTTCGCAGTATCACGGACGCGTTCGACGGCCGGACGACGGGCGTGCAGGTCCTGAACAGCAGCGGCATGGCGGGGACGGGATCGCTCGTCCAGCTCCGGGGGGCGAACTCGCTCACCGGCAACATCCAGCCGCTCATCATCGTCGATGGGGTGCGTTTCTCCCAGCTTGATACGTACAACGATGCGAGTGCGTCATCGTGGGACGGACGCGGCGGACAATCCGTGAGCACGCTCAACATGCTCAACGCGTCGGATATCGATCGTGTCGAGATCCTCAAGGGTCCCTCTGCGGCGGTCCTCTACGGGTCCGACGCGGCCAACGGGGTCATCCAGATCTTCACGAAGTCGGGGGCGGGGCTCGCTCCCGGCGTGACGACCTACTCCTATTCGACGGAGTACTCGTATGCGGACTGGTCGCTGTATGATGACAAGCTTCCCCGGGCCGCAAAGCAAGTGCTGGACGCGTCGAGCCTCGGCACGACGATGAACCAGCTGAGCATCTCCGGAGCGGGTGCGCAGTATCGCTTCCATACCGCAGCGCGTGTACGGAATGCGAACGTCGGGTTCCTGTCGAGCAGGAACGACAACGTGGACGTGAAGGGAAACTTCACGTACACGATCACGCCGCAGCACAACCTGAAAGTGCACGGCAGCTATAATCGCGACGTGACGGTCAGGCCTGAGGCGGACAACTCGACGTGGTCTCCCTGGTTCCAGACCATCTTCAGGCACGATTCGATCGATGCGCGCACCGAATGGCGGAACCCGTATGACGGGCGGACGTACGTGAGCATCGACGAATTCGACAAGTTCACGAACACCTACCGCAACAACAGGTACAGCGGCGGGGTCGAGTACACGGCCAAGCTTCCGTTGGGCCTCAATTTCGAATCGCGCATCGGGTACGAGAATCTCGACCTGATGCAGACGGTCGAGATCCAGTCCGGTTTCCGGCTCTACCGTTCGGGCTATCGGAGCCAGGACCAGCAGTCGGTGTCCGCATACAACCTGCAATCGATCCTGTCCGGGACGATGGCAGTGACGGATGACATCGGCGTCGACCTGTCTGTCGGGCTCGACTACTACCGCCGGAAGCGTGATTTCATGAACGCGAACAGCACGTCGTTCGCCCCGGGAGCTGACCGCCGGATCGACGACGGCGACCCGACGAGCTACGACATTTCCGAGATCCATCAGCTGTTCACGACCGGATCCATCTTCAGTCAGGCGCAGTTCGACCTGTGGAGCAGGCTTTTCCTGACGCTGGGGGGAAGGCTTGACAAATCGAGCTCGTTCGGCACGGATGCCTCATCCCAGTTCTACCCCAAGGCGTCGGCGTCGTATCTGCTGCCCGTGGAAGGGATCGTCCCATACATGTCGATGGCGAAGGTCCGCGCGACGTACGGCGAAGCGGGTCGTCAGCCCCCCGTCGGTGCGGCGCAGCTGGAGTACCGCAAGGACGATCTGAACGGCGATATCCAGGCGTTCTACGTCCGCCGGCCCGGCAATCCCGACCTCCGTCCTGCCGTGTCGAAGGAGTACGAGGCCGGGCTCGACCTCGCGTTCTTCGAGAACCGGCTCGGGTTCGAGGCGACCTACTATCACCAGACGACGTATGACGACATCTTCACGGTGGAGACGAAACCCTCAGACGGGTACGGGAACCGCCAGCAGGACTATAACCTCGGGTCCGTGCGGACCCGTGGGTGGGAGCTCTCCCTGTTCGGTGTTCCAGTCCAGTCGGGATCCTTCAGATGGTTCTCCCGTCTCAACGTGACAACGTATGACAACGTGGTCCTGGACGACGGCGGCTTTGCCTACAACAGCACGCCGTTCGGGAACTTGTACATCCTCCGTATCGAGGAAGGGCATGCTGTGCCGGAGCTGTACGTCCAGACACAGGTGTTCGACGAGTACGGGAACATGTCGGTCGGACCGGCCACATACCGGGGGAAGGTCATCCCGACGCTCACCGGCAATTTCCTGACGGACGTCTCGATCACTGACAATCTGTCGGTGACCGTGAACTTTACGGGAGCCACGGGGCACAAGATCTTCAACCTGTCGAAGGAGTCGAAGCGTCGTGCAGGCATCTTCGACGACGAGTTCACGCAGGCCCACTGGGACGCCTATGTGGCGGCCAGTGCGGTCGCCGGTCCGCAGCGGACGCCAGAGCAGGTGCAGGCGATCATCACCTTCTTCAAGCTGGCGAACCGCTTCAGCGACGAGATGATCGAGGACGGCAGCTACCTGAAGCTGCGCGAGGTCTCCGTACGCTACTCGCTTCCGAAGGAGTGGACAGGAGCGATCGGCTTCAAGAACATCGCCGTCTCGCTCGCGGCGCGGAACGTCCTGACGTTCTCGAACTATGAGGGCCTCGATCCCGAGGTGTCTGTGGGAGGGTCGTCCGTCATCCATCGCGGTGCGGACTCCCAGTCCATCCCCAACCCGCGGTCGATAAGTTTCGGCGCCCATTTCACACTATGACGACCAGAGGAGAACAGCAATGACTACAAGACGAATGATACCCGTCCTCCTCGCAGCCGTCGTGCTGGCGTTCATGTCCTGCGACGACCTGTTCGAGGCGGAGGACAACACGCTCGTGACCGCGGAGGACATCATCGGCGGGGGATATCCCGCCGCCCGGCTCGCAGTCCAGGGCTCGTATGAGCGGCTCGTGAACGTGCTCGACAACGTCACCTACTCAGCGGAGATAGCCACGGACAACGTCGACGAGACGGATTCCTACCAGGGGTCCGGCGATATCGACATGGGCCAGTTCCACTCCGGCCTGACCGAGGCGAACACGATGTACGCCGGGCTGCACGATGCGCGCAACCAGGCGGACCTGTTCCTGACCACCTATGTGCATCAGTTTGATTTCGCGGACCAGCTCCCGGCGAGCGCTCCGAGCGTTGAACAGCGCAAGCAGACGTTCGTTGCGTTCTCGACCCTGGTCCGGGGGTGGTCGACCCTCTACCTGGGGCTCGTCTTCAGAGAGGTGAACTTCAATCGCGGCCCGAGGTATCCAGCTTCCGAGGCGCTCGATCGGGCGATAGCTGATTTCAACGCGATCGAGGCGATGTATGCAGGAAGCGATCCGCCCGAGGATACGTGGGTGAACATCGATATCCGGAAGGCGGCGAACACCCTCCGTGCGAAGGCGAACCTGCAGCTCGGCAACTATGCGGCCGCGCTTGCGGCGTCCGCCGGGGGACTACAGCCGACCGATCCTGCGGCGGTGAGCCAGGTCTTCGGCCCGTATGACAATCCGGCTGATGGCATGGCGATATTCACTGCCGGATTTGCGGACGGCTATAACAACCGCATCCGGATGTCGATGAGCAAGTTCTACATCACTGAGGACCCGAAGGACGAGCGCGTGAACCTGCTGTCGACCACAGTCGATGGCGTCGCGAATGCGACCTTCGGTGCCAATGACCGGCAGACGTACTATTCGTACCAGACCGGCTGGACGGCGCCGCTGAAGATATCCAAGTACAACGGCGCCACGACGGCCGAAACGCCGATCCGTATCCTCTCATGGCAGGAGAACGCGCTCATCTCGGCAGAAGCGAAGATCCGGTCCGGAGATGTAGCGGGCGGCATTGCGGACATCAATACGATCCGCTCCGGAGTGGTGGATGATGCCGGGGCACCCGTTCCGTTGGCTGTCGCTGCTGACGAAGCGACGGCGATGGCGGCTCTGGAGTACGAGATCAGGATGGAGTTCGCTGTCGAGGTGGGGATGTACTTCCAGGCGCTCCGGAGGTGGGGCCGCGACCACTACTTCCGTTCCGGTGCGCTGTACGAGTTCGAGATACCGATCACGGAATGAATCACCGGGACCCGGCTGGCGGCCGGATGGTCGTCCGCCGGCCGGGTTGTCCTATGAAGCAGACCTGCACATATCGCACCGCGACATCGATGCTGCTGATCGCCCTCATCGTCCTGCACGGGGGGTGCAGTACGTTCCAAGCGCTCGAGCCCGGAATGAACATCGCAGATATCGATCCGCAGGATCAGGGGCTCAGGATCGCCGCGGCTGACGGCTACCGCTACGACTTCCCCGCGGGCCAGTACCGGTTCGAGTCCCAGGCAGACAGCATTTGGACTTGTGTCGGGTGGGGGGAACAGTACGGGACGTTCGGATTGACCGGGATGGGATTCTATACTGTCCCCCTCGGCTCAGGAACGGTCGTTGAGGTCGAACGGATCGACGCGGTACGGTCGGTGATCTTCACCGGGATCATTTCCGGCGCGACCATTGTGGCGTTCCTCGGGATCCGGCATCTGAGCTCGTCATCGGACAAGGGAGGGGGGAACAGTCAGCCGCCCGTGGTGAACTGAGGAGGGAAGCGCCGTTGCAGAAGGACGCCCGGTCCATGATGTATGAGGCCCGAAGTGCACGCTTCGGGCCTTTTTGTTCTCTGCTCCGGACTTCCAGAGGGAGATCCGGCACATGCGGGCGGGCAGTTCGGCCGGTTTGCACATCGTCCCCGGCGTGCCTACCTTGACATGTTCAGAGAAGGAGGTACAGCGCATGTTCGATATCGTGGAAGATCTGTACGTGCATTCCGGTGCATGGGCCGATCCGATCGTGGTCACAGCAGGACTGCTGTTCATCGCCGGCTGGATCATGATGTTTACGGTCCGGATGGTGAAACGGTTCATTCTCTTTACCGTCATAGCGTTGGTCCTGCCGAACGCGATAGGATTCGTTGGCTACATCGAGACGGCAGATTCGTTCCACGAGGCCGTCGTTGAGCGGGGAGTGGAAATGGGAGAGGAGGTCAAGGAAGCCGCCGAGGATATGGAATTTTCACCGCTGTATCTCGGACTTCTCAGCTCGCTCGCAGCTGGTGCTGTGGGTATCGGGGGGATCGTCCGGGCCGGGAAGCGGTCCCGCCGGGTCTCGGCGTAGCGGCATCGCGTCTGGTCCGTACAGAGTGAGGCCCGAAGAAGAATCTTCGGGCCTTTTTTTGTGTTGTGCCGGGTGCTGAGGAGAGATGCGGCGTGCGTGGAGCGTCCCTGGTGGGTTGTCCACCCTTACCAGGTGACGGTGTAAGTGCAGGCAAACCCGTGCCGGGACCTGCTCGGTGATGTATTGTGATGCTGGATTGTAGGCGTGGCACCCGTTGGAGTAAACCGTTGAACCATTGCTGTTATGATCGCTTCGTAGGAATCGCAGGGGTACGGATTATCGAGAACAAGCCGGGCCGAACGGGGTCCGGTCGCTTCGAACCTGTATGTCCCGACTGTGCCCCCGAACCGTGCCTGATGGAGGACGGAACCGAGGGTCGAGATGCCCTTGCGGATGGTGTTCGATATGGTGTAAGAGAGCGTCATCGTATCATCTCCGAAGATGTCAGATGCTCAGATCTTCGGTATGCAACTTACACCGGAGGAAGCGTCGGAACTATCCGTGAATAGGCGAATTTTCCGTAGGAAATTTCCTATGCTGGGAGGGAGGAAGCGGTGACCGCCGGAGGGAAAAACAGGCGGATCCTTGGCAAAGAGGGCCTTCCGGGAGTCCCAGCCAGGGGACCCCCAGAAAGCCGGACACTGCGGTCACATGAGCTGTACCGGGTCCATTGAAACGGCAGAACGTTTTTCGACGGCGAACCGGAGCACTGTCGGTTTCACGAGGCGTCCGAAGTCAGCATACGACATCCTGACCATCTCACGGTGGTTCCCCGCGTTGAACGAGATCTCTGTGTCCTCGGTGAGTCGCAGGTCGACGAACGTCCGCATGTCGAACAGGTTGCCGAACGGGGGCATCGCACCGAGCTCGCAGTCGGGGAAAGCGTCCTTGAACTCGGGTTCGGAAGCGATCTCGATCTCCTTCGCGCCGCTTCCCTTGCGAAGCAGGCCGAAGTCGATCACGTGCGTCGCCGGAAGGACAGCGAGGACCATCGCGCCGTCCATCCAGACGACGACCGTTTTGGCGATCTCCCGGCCCGGGATGTGCGTCGCCTGCGACAGCTCTTCGGCCGTGAAAGCGACGGAATGGGTGCAGGTGGTGTACCGTATCGCGTGCTGGTCGAGAAAGGAACGAAGTTTCGACAGGATCATGACGTCCTCCGAAGCTGGTTGTCGGGAAGGGACGATCCGGAAAACCGGGCATGATGCACGAAACCTACCGATTCACCGCTTCGGAGTCAATGGGAACCCGGAAGGGAAAAACCGCTGAGGATCAGGATTGATAATCGCAGCCGGGCTGCGTAGATTCCAGTGTTCAAGAACGCTGGGATGGACCATGCACAACAGAACATTCGCTGTCTTCGTGATGATGGTGACCCTGCTCGTCGCGTCAGCCGCACAGGACGAGCCGGTCTCCCACCGGACATACTATGAGAACCTGACCGTCGATCCCGACGGGCACATCTGCTATGTGGAATTCCTGGACGGGTCGGACTTCGACCGTATCGAATACCGGGAGGAAGGTCGCGGAACGGTGTCCCTCTATAAGAAAGAGGATGAGCTGGTCAAGTATGTGGAAACGAAGGATTTCAACGAGGACCGAAAGCCGGACATCATCACGATCGAGTGGACGATCGACGGGACAGATATCCGCAGGACGACGGTGTACTATGGCCGTGAATACGCTTCGCACCTCGTGAAACACCTCCGCCATGCGCTCGCAACTGCGCACCGGCATATCATACGGGACAAGGAGGTGGAGAAGCAGCGGAGCACCGACATCGAGGCCCGCATCGCCGAGATCGAGCGGCGGCAGATCGGTGAGGAGGAGATAGGGTTCTTCACGACCGAGAAGGGCTTTGTTCCCGTGGCGCACAAGGACCTGCGCTATGCCTTTGCGGCCGCGGGAAATCTGAATCTCGCCCTCTCGGAGATCATCTCAGGCGACTACAAGGTGCTGTCCAGGAGCACCGAGCTGACGAAGGAATACCGGCTCGACATCGATATCCTCTTGTCCCTCGACCCTGGGCGGCTCGTCCCGTAGCCGTACCCATCTTTCGGGATCCTGAACGCTGACCGATCATTTTTTCCGTTCCATGCCCGTTACGGTATATGTGTTATCCAGTCCGCCGTTGAGAGGACCATGCGCCTACGAACATTGACCATTCTTGTCGGCCTCAGTCTCGGACTGTTGCTCGTCATCAGCCTTTATGTTGGAAAGCCGCAGCAGGGGACGTCCGGTGACGACAACGGTGCGGTGCAGGTCTATTTTGCGGACAATATTTCGCCCGCGCACGAGGCGGTCATCGCTCGGTTCAATGAGCGTCACCGCGGCGCCATTGAAGTTATTCCCGTCGACCTTCCCTTTGAGAAGTTCACGACCAACGAGCGGAAGGAACTGCTGGCCCGTTCATTGCGGAGCAAGAGCGAAAGGCTCGACATCTTCGCGGTCGACCTCATCTGGGTGCCCCGCTTCGCCCGCTGGGCCGAGCCGCTCGAGTCGCACATCACGCCACATGTGCGGAGCGATATTCTTCCGACTGCCCTTCAATCGTGTGTCTGGAACGACACCCTTGTTGCACTTCCGATGTACATCGACATCGGACTGATGTACTACCGGCGGGACATTGTTCGCAGGTTGCCGGATGCAGATGCGGTCGAGGAACGGCTGCGTGCATCTCTGACGTGGGACGAGATGATGAAGCTGCGGCGGCGTCTCGGGTATTCGGACCGGCCATTCTACATCTTTCAGGCAAAGGAGTACGAAGGCCTGATCTGCAATTTCCTGGAGGTGGCGAAGAGCTACGATCACGGTTTCGAGCTCGATACGTCGTTCTCCCTCAACAGCCCTGCGGCTGCGACGGCTCTCCAATGGCTTGTCTCCCTCGTCCGATCCGGAGCGAGCCCCGCCGATGTCGCAAAGTTCGACGAGAACGAGTCGTACAGGTACTTCCTGGAGTCCGATGCGGTGTTCGTCCGGGGGTGGCCAAACTTCATCGAGAACTTCAGCACCTTCTATGGCGATTCCGCGAAACTTCGCTCGGTCGCCCGAGCCCCGCTCCCGCATATGGCCGGATCAGAGCCTGCCTCCGTGTTCGGCGGATGGAACCTCATGCTCTCCCGCTCGAGCGCGAAGAAGAGGGAGGCGTCGCAGTTCATCGAATACCTGCAATCAGAGGAAGCACAGCGTATCCTGTTCGAGCTCGGGGGATTCATTCCGATCAACACGCATGTGTATGCTGATACGGCGCTCGTGGCATCGCACCCGGAGCTGGTGTTCTATCACAGCCTGCTGGAGCGGGGATTCCACCGGCCGGCTCTCGTCGAGTACACGAAGACATCCGATGTACTTTCACATTATCTGAACAAGGCAATCGAGCAGACGATCCAGCCGTCAGCAGCGCTCGAGGATGCCAGACGCATGATCGAGTCGAAAGCAGTGCTTCTACGATGACCCTCTCGCCTTCCTCAAAAAGGTCCCTGTGGATACGAGGGCTCAGAAAGTACCGGTTCGAGATCCGCCATCTCGCCATTCTGCTGCTCGTCCTGATCGCGTTCCAGATCATCGTCCTTTCCATCAGCCAGCAGTCACTGCAAAGCCTGTATGACAGTTCCCGCGACTGGTACCGGCAGGATGCGGCGGAACGCATTGCGAACCTGACAGCCACGTCGTTCGAGTTGCTTCTCGAGGCGACGGCCGGGGATGTGCGCAGCGAGGCGCATCGTCAGCAGATCATCCAGGACTTCAACATCATTTTCAGCCAGCAGATCCTCGACCAGAACGTGGAAAGCGTATCCATCCTCATCCCAAAAGGGGCTGGAATGGTCTCCATCCGCGATGGAGGGGATCTCTACGATCATTTCTACGGTGGGGGGATTGCAGACGATGCCCGCGATATCCCGGATGTTCAGGTGGAGGAGCTCTTCCACAGAGTGGAACACACCCTCCGGACCATGGAGCAGATCCAGACGGTCGTCGAGGGAACGGGGACATTCCACGTCTTCGTTCCGTTCGTACCTAGGGGCGAGTATACAGGGGCCGTCTACATGCGGAGCTCGCCGAACCTGTTCTTTTTGACCGATGTCCTCACGCTCAGCTATGATGAAACGGTCCTGGCTTATGCTGCCCTCATTATCATAGGGCTGGTGGCGATGTTCTACATCTCGACAAGGACCCTTCAGGAACGGGACGATGCCCAGAAGGCACTTTTTGAAGAGCAGAAACAGCATCTCGCGGACCAGATCCACCATCAGAAGGAACTCGCCTTCACGAAGCGCATCTACCATACCCACCATAAGGCGGAGAAAGTCAGCGGATTCATCAAGGAGGACCTGCGGATGATGACGCCCGAGACGATGCCTGCTCTCAAGGCCCGGATCGACAAGTACATCAGCTTCATCGGGCGTGTCATTTACGACATGAAGTGGTACGACCCGCCCCTCCAGACGATACGCGGGCCGATGTTCCGGACGGATGTCAATGCCCTCATCCGTTTCCTCGTGGACAACATCTTCCGGAGGGGATCGTACGCCCGACGGAACGTTCGCATCGACCTCGACCTTGACCCGGCGCTCCCGCACGTGCCGGCGAATGAATATGTCATCTGGGAGGTGCTGGAGCCATTGATCCAGAACTCGCTGGACCACGCGACGGGGGAAGAGATCATGGTGCGGGTCTCGACGCGGTTCGACCCGGATGCGAAGCGGGGATCCGTGCTGATCGAGGATAACGGCGGCGGGATCGTCCCGGAGCTCCTTGAGCCGAACGACAGGGGAACACGGCAGATCTTTCTGGAGGATGTCACGCACCATCCGCAAAGCCGCAAGGGGCATTCAGGCTATGGATGCTACATTTCCCACGAGATCGCCACACAGCGCCTCGGCTGGACCCTCGATGCGGGGAACAGGGACGAAGGGGGTGCGCGGTTCACCATCACGTTTCCGTGTGCGGGGGTGTAGGACATGCTGACCGATGCGACCATACGGCTGCTGCTGATCGAGGATGAGGATTTCGACGTCTACCGGATCCGGAACACGCTCAAGGTATTCGGGGACAGTATCCAGATACGCGACATCGTGTCGAACGGCGACGAGGCACTTGCCCTGCTGGAGAGGAAGAAAGACCAGTATGATATCGTCATCATGGACCTGCAGCTGTCCGGCGGCCTGATGGGGGCGCCGCTCATCCGGGCCATCAAGAAGATATCGCATTCGCTGCAGATCATCGTCGTCACCAAGATGACGATCAACATCACAGACTACGACTTCGCGAACAGCCTCCTCAAGTCCGGAGCGTACTGGTATTGCACGAAGTATCCCACCGATATCGAAGAGTACATCTATCAGCCGACCGATTTTGTCATCAGCATCCTGAATGCATATGAGAAGAAGGTCCTCGAGAACGAACGCTCGAGGTCAGAGCGCAAACTGCTACGCTATGCGGAAGAACGGGTCACGCGGGCGAAGATCCTCGGGATATCCGGTCAGACGCAGAAAGTGCGCGGAACAATCTCGCAGCTTGCGACATCCGATGCTCCGGTCCTGATTTCCGGTTCCTCCGGAGTGGGCAAGGAGCTCGTTGCGACGCATATCCATTATGAGAGCAACCGGAAACTCGAACAGTTCGTGCCGATCAATTGCGGAGGGATACCGGACGACCTGATCGAAAGCGAGCTCTTCGGGTATGAGAAAGGGGCCTTCACAGGCGCGGACCGTTCGAAGCAGGGCCTCTTCGAGGTCGCGCATCACGGGACGCTATTCCTGGACGAGATCGGCGAACTCCCGCTTGCGGCGCAGGTGAAGCTCCTGCGTGTCATTCAGGAGGGGGAGATCGAGAAGATCGGGCGGACAGACAGGGTCAAAGTGGACGTTCGCATCATCGCGGCCACGAACAAGAACCTGCATCAGGAGGTCCTGGCAGGACGGTTCCGTGAGGACCTCTTCTACCGTCTGAACGTTCTGCCGGTGCATGTCACAGACCTCAAGGACCGGCCGGAGGACGTGCTCGTGCTGTGGGAGCATTTTCTGAGACAGATGAGCACAGAAGTTGGCGTCCAGGCACCCATAACGGACGAAGCGGCTCTGCAGGTCCTCCAGATGTATCCCTGGCCGGGGAACGTGCGTGAATTGAAGAACGCCGTACAGCGGGTCCTGCTGATGGGTATCGACAGAATCACAGAAACGACCGTCAAGGAGGTGCTGGCACTCGATCCGTCCCTCCCTGCGGGGCATCTCCGGGATGCGCTGTTCTTTGCTGCGGGATCGGATGTCGTGACCCTTCGTGAGATGGAGCGGCAGTTCCGTATCAAATACATCACTTTTATCCGCGATCACTCCTCATCCGACGCAGAAGCTGCGCGAAAGCTCGGATTGGCCCGGTCAAACTATCATCGCCTTGGCAAGGAACTTGGCCTCAAGTAGCTCCCCCAGCTGCGTTATCAGAATTTGCACTCCCCCGCGTCAATCGTTATCATTCTGATAGCGAATTCCGCGAAAAACCCCTAAAATTGAATAAAATAACAGCGGCACGTCTATTGCGTTGTCAATTGCGACAACACATCCGTTGCTGCCATCCAAGGGTTTTTCTTTCCGGCTGGCTCGGCAATCAGAAACTCACCCATCATTCATTCACATACCGGAGGTATCACCATGCGGATGATACAGTTTCTCCTTGTCGCTCTGGTTGTCCTCGCTCTGCCCGTCATGGCGCAGAATCCGTTCGAGGTTGCCATCGACAATTTTGAACATGCAAAACCGGACACGATCTACGTGACCAGCGATGAAGGCGCGCCAAGTTCCATTGTCCTGACCGCCGAGACGACGGACAAACAGGAAGGCACGTCGGCTCTGAAGGTCCGGTCGGTCATCGGCGCGTTCCATCCGTGGGGGTCGTACAGCAACGTCGCCTACGTTGCCGAGTCCGGGACATTCTGGGACTGGAGCCTGAGCGAATCCCTCAGCGTCTGGATCAAGGTCACCGAAGTCCCGAAGCATCCTGAGTACCTCGTCTTCCGTATCCAGATCAGAGACTCTGTTGCCGGTGCCTGGGAGGAATATATCTACGAGAACACGACGGTGATCGATAGTACTAATGGGTGGATCAATCTTCGCGTTCCGCTCATCGAGCGTGTGTCGGACGGTGGAACTGTCCCGAACGCCGACGGGTTTGTCGTCGCCCCTTCCGGCTGGGGTGGTTTCACCTGGAACAACAGGAAGCTGGACAGGGACAAGATCACGCAGTTCACGTTCGGGATCGTCACCACCGGATGGACCGATCCGAACAATATCCCCGCTGACTCGACGACGATCCTGTTCGATGCGTTCACAAGGTTCGGTATACGTTCGGTTCCATTTGTCTTCTTTAATGGAAAAGCACTGAGTGGCAATCTTGCCTCGGGCTATTTCAGCTGGGGGGCAAGTATTGTGCTCGAAGAGAATGCTGGTCCGCTGCCAAAGACGAATGCGTTGAAATGGACACAGGGCAATGGCTGGACAGGTGCTGGTTGGAACGTTTCTCCGGCGATTAATCTGGCAGGTTCTTGGCCTACCGATAGCATCAAGTTCAAGATGAAGCTCGATTCTGCGGTTGGCGAGATTCGGATGCAACTTGAGGATGGGACCGCCAAGATTGGCAAGAAATTCGTACCCACGGCGGACGGTTCATGGCATGACTATGCCTTTGCATTGAGAGAGCTTGACTACCAGGACGGGACTTCAAACTTCGATTCATCCGCAATATCGGTCGCGCAGTTCATGGCTGAAGGGAATGGAATCGAAGGGCGCGTCATTTACATTACAGACTGGTGGACCGGAAGTCCTGTGTTCGATGTGATCGCCCCGGATGCCCCGACGGGTATTTCGGCGACGGGCGGTGCGTTCCAGAACCTTATCACCTGGACTGACACGCCGAACGAGTCCGAGGCAAAATACAACGTGTATTGGAGCGAGAATGTGTTCACGTCGCTGGATGACCCCGGCGTCGAGGATGCTCCCGATCCGACGGGCGGATACAACCTTCCTGCGGGGACGCAATCGTTCACGCATCTGCTCCGTTCACCCAACACCGACCAGAACGTCTCGCTCTACTATGGCGTGATGGCGACGGATGCGGCGGGGAACGAGAGCCCGCTTCATGTCAGCGCGACGGCAACGACGACGCTGGCGAAGGGCGTGCCGACCATCAACAAGACGGCCCCTGCGAACTTCACGGCAGACGGAAACCTCTCCGAATGGGCAGGCATGACCTATTTCCTGATCTCCAAGGATTCCCTGACCGCCCATGTCACGCCGAACATGACCATCGACAACGATGGTGATCTGTCGGCAAAAGCATACGTGGCCTTCGATGCGGATTACCTGTACGTGGCTTTCGATGTCACAGACAATCTCGTCAGCCAGAACTCCAACAATTCCTGGGAGAAGGACGCTCCGGACCTGTTCATCGGCCTGTATGACTGGCGCACGCGCCGTCACTCCGGTTACCGTGGCGGAACGACCCCGGACTATCATTTCCGGTTCAACTCCAATGAGATGTTCGACGACAACGGCGGAGTCCCGTATCTGCGCGGAGCGGATTCGGTCGACTATGCCTACGTCGAGAAGTCCCTGGAGGCCGGATACGTCGTCGAAGCGAAGCTCTCGCTGGACTCGCTGGCGGCAAAGCATACGTCCAAAACAGCCGCCCGCTTCCATCCGGAAGAAGGGAAGCGGCTTCCGATCGATTTCGCGATCAACGACAACGACGGAAGCAGCCGCGAGGGGATCCTGGCGTACTCGGTGTTCAATCAGGACAACTCGTGGCAGAACATGTACAATTGGACCTACACCTGGATCGGAGATCTCTGGAAGCCCACGACCAGCGTGGAACAGACCGATGCGACGCCGCAGCGGTATGTGCTGAGCCAGAACTATCCGAACCCGTTCAACCCCTCGACGCAGATCCGCTACAGCCTGGAGAAGGCTGGTCGCGTGACGCTGCGCGTGTATGACCTCGTTGGCCGTGAGGTTGCGACGTTGGTCGATACGCATCAGGAGGCCGGCAGCTATACGGCCACCTTCAATACGCGGGAGATCACCGGTCTGATGTCGACCGGCGTGTATTTCTACCGTCTGGATGCAGGGGAGTTCACCTCCATCAAGAAGATGGTGCTCCTCAAGTAAGACCCTTCGGCGGGGTGCGGTCTCACCGCACCCCGCCGTTCTTTTCGAGCTCTGACCCCACGTAATAGATGACCTGGATACACATCATGAGACGATGCAGGAACACCCTGACGATCATTCTTCTGATCCTTCTGCTGCCGGTCCTAATGATGGCCGGGACGACCGGCAAGATCGCCGGAACCGTGAAGGATGCGGATACCGGTGAACCGCTCATCGGCGCCAATGTGGCCCTCCAGGGGACGTATCTGGGCGCTTCGACGGATACGGACGGGTTCTATGCGGTCCAGAACATTCCTCCGGGAACGTATACCGTTGTCGTGACCTACGTCGGCTACGGAAGGACGATCGTGCAGGACGTAGTGGTAAAGATCGATCTGACGACGAAGCTCGACGTCGAGATGAACTCAGCAATGGTCGAAGGCGAAGAGGTCATCGTGCAGGCCGAACGGCCTCTGGTCCAGCGTGACCTGACCTCCACCTCCGTGACCGTCTCCGCGGACGAACTGAAACGGATCCCCACCGAGAACATCGGCCAAGTGGTCAATATCCAGGCCGGCGTTGTCGGCGGGCATTTCAGGGGCGGCCGCTCGAACGAGGTTGCCTACCTCATCGACGGCGTCGCCGTGAACGACCCGTACAACAACCAGCGAAGCATCGAGATCGACAACTCATCCATCCGCGAGATGGAGGTTATCAGCGGTACGTTCAATGCGGAATACGGGCAAGCGATGTCCGGAGTGGTGAATATCGTGACACAGGAAGGGTCCCGTGACCTGCATGGCTCCGTGTCGGCATACGCCGGCGATTTTATCACGGCCCACACCGACGTCTTCGACAATATCGGATCGCTGTCCGAGATGCGGACCCGCAATCTTCAGCTGATGCTGACGGGGCCGATCCCGATCATTGAAGGGCTTTCATTCTATGCGACAGGAAGGTACCTGTTCGAGGGAGGTCACCTCTACGGCCGGAGGATCTACAACACCACCGATCCGTCACCGATCCAGCTCCGCGATCCGCTCGGAAATCCCATCCTGGATGCCAACGGCGATCCGGCGTACCTGACGCCGCATTCCGGCGACTCAGCGTTCGTTGCAATGAATACCGGCAGACGCCGTTCCGCGAACGGCAAGATCACCTATTCACGCGAGAACCTGAAGATCAGCTACGGCATCTTTTGGGATGACAACTGGAACAAGTATTACGACCACTCCTTCCGCTGGGTGCCGGACGGGATCACCAATCATTACCGCACGAGCACCATTCATACGCTTCAGACCACGTACATGCTCAGCAATGACACGTACACGTCGCTGAAGTTCGGGTACAACAAGTTCGAGTACGAAGGATACCTCTACGAGGATCCGTACGACGCCCGGTACGTGGATCCGTACCAGGGCTCGCCGATCTCGAACTACACGTACCGGTCCGGCGGGAACCACGGCGGACGGTACGATCGATATTCGGAGACGTTCATCGGGCAGTGGCAGCTGAACTCTCAGATCACCACACGGCACAAGATCGGTCTCGGCATCGAAGGGCGGAAGCATAACATCTATGCCCACGGAATGGACATCATGAACCGGAACACGGTCGAGACCGACAGCTCCGGTGCGCTCATCTTCGAGATCGGGTATCCGAACCCGGGAACCCTCGGGAACCAGGACTATTTCAAGCAGCCCTATGAGGTCTCGGCCTATATCCAGGATAAGATGGAATATGACATCATGATCATCAATGCGGGTGTCCGGTTCGACTACTTCGACCCCCGCTCGTCCTATCCGCTCGACCTGCGCAATCCATCGGGAAACACGCTCTTTCCGAACGCGAACACGTTCAAAAAAGCGAAAGCGAAGCTCCAGGTGAGTCCCCGGTTCGGTATCTCGTTCCCGATCACCGACGAAGGTATCATCCATTTCTCATACGGCCATTTCTTCCAGATCCCGAGCTTCGAGAACCTGTATGTGAACTCGGACTACCTGGTCACTCCCGGCAGTTCGCTCTCCAGCATCCTCGGCAATCCGGATCTCGAGGCGCAGCGGACGGTCATGTACGAGCTCGGCCTGCAGCAGGTGCTGTTTGGTGTCATCGGGCTGGATTTCTCGGTCTATTCGCGTGATATCAGGAACCTTCTCGGGATGGAGATCATCAACACCTACGAGGGATTCCGCTACGCCCGCTTCATCAACAGGGACTACGGCAACATCAAGGGCTTCATTCTCTCCCTGGAAAAGCGGTTCCAGGACTTCTACAGCGTCCGGTTCGATTACACGTATCAGCTCGCTGAAGGGAACGCGTCCGACCCATATGCGGAGTATCAGAACAATCAGAGCGATCCGCCCGTCGAGACCAATAAGAAGGTCGTGCCGCTCAATTGGGACCAGCGATCGACCCTCAGTCTCTCCCTGACCGTCGGAGAGCCCGGGGACTGGACCGTCGGTACCATCATGCAGTACGGGACAGGGTTCCCGTATACGGAGGATATTCGTGTCTCGAACGGCCTTCGGTTCGAGAACGGCGGCCGCAGACCATCCACGTTCAATGTCGACCTACGGGCCGACAAGTCCATCTCGTTCGCGGGCATTCAAGTGAGTGTCTTTGCCCTCGTGTACAACCTCCTGGACACGAAGAACGAGGTCAACGTAGATGCTGCGAGCGGCCGGGCGAACATCGATCTGTTCACGTATCAGGCAGGACGGCTGATCGGTCTGAACACGATCGACGAATATGTGAACAATCCGGCGAACTTCTCCGCACCGCGGCAGATCCGCATCGGGATGTCGTTGAATTTCTAGCATGCAACAGAACGTGACTTCGAGGAGTGTAGCGTAATGGTCTTTACAAGGTTCGTCGGCGCAGCGGCACTTATGGTGTCGGGCACGGTGCTCTTCGCGCAGCCACAGGGACGATTCAGCCCGACCTCGGTCGGTTTTGGGACCATCCCGTTGAACACTGCGTCACAGCAGACATTCTACGTCGCCAACGGCGGCAATGCGGCGCTGCAGGTCACGGGATTCACGTCCACGAATCCTGCGATGTCGGTCTCACCGCTCACGGCGATCGTCGCAGCGGGCGATTCTGTCGCGATGACCCTCGTCATGCGCCCGCGCCTCGTCGGCCCCGATACGGGGAGCGTCGGGCTTGTTACAAATGACCCGTCATTCACGGGCCATCTGTCCGTCTCCGGTACGGGGCAGGCGACCGTTCCCGCCTCTATCGTCCCGTACCGGAGTGACGCGAAAGGGAACGTGCAGTATCGGAAGGAAGGGGTGATGGACGGGAACCAGGTCCTTACCCTCTTCAACAACAACGGCGAAGTGGGGCACTGGCCCTTCCAGCCGTCCGGGATCTGGCCGAAGGGGACCAACCATTCCTACCTCGACGGTGTCTCCGTGCTGATCGGTGCGAAGGTCCTCGCACCCGGGAACAACAGGGTCGTGACGCCCGTCCTGGCGGCATACAGGGAAGAGGTCGATCAGGACCCGATCACGCGCGAGCTCTGGGTGCTCGAGCCGGTACCGGGGTACGCCAAGCCGTCAGCGACGCGTCCGGCCATCAACAAAGACACGTCAACCATTCCAAACGCTTGGCCGCAGGCGCTGGGCCTGACGCCGGAATGGGACGGATTCTGGTACGGATACTTCGGCCGGGGCGTCACGAACTCCGACTTCGAGACCTTTTTTGTGATGGACGACTCAAAGGACAAAGAGTTCACCCGTCCTCCATTCAACTACTATCCGCTCTCCGGCGATTCGACCCATGGCGGGATCGGCGTTCGCGTCGAGGTCCGCGGTTTCCAGTGGTCGCACGTGCTCGCAGAGGATATCGTCTTCTGGCACTATGATATTGTGAACATCTCCGATTGGGACCACGACACGACCTGCTTCGGGTTCTATACCGATCCCGGTGTCGGCGGGACGAACAACAGCGGGAACAGCGGACGCTACGATACGCGGCTGGACCTGGCGTATGCCTGGAACCCCCAGGGAACGGGCACGCCGGACAACTGGAAGACCGGCTACGTGGGGTACGCCTATCTGGAAAGCCCCGGAAATTCAACAAACGGGATCGATGACGACGAGGACGGGATGGTAGACGAGACCCGTGACGACGGCGTGGACAACGATGGCGACTGGGTCCCCTACGCCGATCTCGACAACAGCGGGGACTGGAACATCGGTGAGCCGCTGAACGACGATCTCGGTCGGGATGGCGTCGGTCCGCAGGACCTTCAATGGACCGGGGCGGACGTGGGGGAGGCGGACGGTGTTCCCACGCCGGGTGAGCCGAACTTCGATCAAACCGACAAGGACGAGTCGGACCAGATCGGGCTGCAGGCCGTCGCCCTGTATATCCTGGCGGACAAGGGACCGACCGGCGGATGGCCGAAGAATGACGACGTGATGTGGAACAAGATGAACAGCGGGTTCCGCGATACGACCGTGAACAATACGAACATCAGCATGGTGTTCTCATCCGGTCCGTTCCCGCTGAAACAGGGACGGCGCGAACGCTTCTCGATGGCGCTGGCCTTTGGTGAGGACCTGGAAGACATCATCTTCAACAAGGAGACCGTCCAGGAGATCTACGACGCGAACTATAATTTCTCGAAACCGCCCTACACGCCGCACGTCACGGCCGTTCCCGGGGACGGGCGCGTCTTTTTGTACTGGGACGCGATCGCTGAGCAATCCGTCGACCGGTTCATGGGGCTGGAAGACCCCAACGATCCGTCGAAGGGGTACAAGCGGGACTTCGAGGGATATCTGGTCTACAGGAGCAGCGACGCGGAATTCAACGATATCAAGCTGATCACTGATTCCAAGGGTTCCCCGAAGTACTGGAAACCCATCGCACAGTTCGACCTCGTCGATTCGATCGCGGGGCCCGATCCGGTCGGTATCAACGGCGCCCACTTCTGGCGGGGAAACAACACCGGACTGCAGCATACCTACATCGATTCGACGGTCACGAACGGTATGCGCTACTACTACGCGGTTGTCTCCTATGATATGGGAGATCCGAACAAGGGGACGAACGGTCTGCAACCGACCGAATGCACAAAGATCATCACTGAGGACTTCAACGGTGTCCTCAAGTTCGTCGACATCAACTGTGCAGTGGTCACTCCCAACGCTCCGTCGGCGGGTTATGTGCCGCCGGGGGTGGATGGCGACCTCAGCACGGTGACATCCGGGATCGGCACCGGGCACCTCGAACTGACCGTCCTCAATCCAGTCGAGGTCACAGAGGGTACCCAGTATGACGTCACCTTCTCCTCGACCGGTCTGATCGCTCCATACAAGACCTCCGACTATTCCATCATCCGGACGAAGGGAGGGGCAGTCGATACGCTCCTGAAGAACGTTCCGATGGACAAGCTCGCGGAAGGAAAATACACCGGTCCCTTCGACGGCATGATCCTCGCTGTCAGCAACGACACCTCGGTGACCATCGATTATGCGAACAGCGGGTGGCTCGTCGGGAGCAGCACTGTGGTCATGCTGGCGGCCGCTGACAACAGCATCCAGGCACGCAACGTCGCATGGGCCGCCGACTATGAGATCAGATTCTTCGGTTCGGCGGCGGATACGACTGCGTTCAGCCTGCCACCGAGATATCCGCAGATGCCGGTACCGTTGCAGATCACCAATACGACCTCGGGCGAGCGCGTCAGGTTCATCGTGGATGACGTGGACAATTCCGTGACCCTTTCGATCGGGGATACCATCAGGATCCTGGACGGATACGTCAACGCAAGCACCTTCAAGATCGTCTACAAGGTCACGTACGGACAGCCGTTCGGGATTCCTGTGCTCCCGCAGGATGGCGACAGGTATGTGCTCCGGACCAAACGGCCGTTCATGACCGACGACCGGTTCACGTTCAAGACCATAGCGTCGCGAAGCGATGCGGACCTGGCCCGGTCCGAGCTTTCCAGGATCAGTGTCGTCCCGAACCCGTACATCGCGACCGCGACGTGGGAACGCCGCACGCTCTATGTGTCCGGCCGCGGCGACAGGAAGATCGAGTTCAAGAACCTCCCGACCCCCTGCACCATCAGGATCTATACGGTCACGGGGCAGCTCGTGAAGACCCTCTACAAAGAATCGGATCCGACGGACGGATCGAAGGCATGGGACCTCATCTCGGATGATGGGGCGGATATCGCCTACGGGCTGTATGTCTACCATGTCGAGGCACCCGGCGTCGGGGAGCATATCGGTAAATTCGCGGTGGTGAAATGATGACGACACTGAAACGATACGGATCGATCCTGGCCATCACCTCTGTTCTCATCGCGGCCGTCGGGCAGGCGCAGACGGAGGTGTCGAAGCGCGGGACCGCAGCGGCCCCCTTCCTCAACATCGCCCAGGGTGCGCGGGCCCTTTCGATGGGCGGCGCGTTCGTTGCGGTCGCGGACGACCCGAGTTCGATGTACTGGAATCCGGCCGGCATCACGGACATCGGGGGCATCAGCTTCATTGTCGACCACACCAGCTGGATAGCGGACATCGGATATGATTATGTCGGTGCGACCGTCGATATGGGCGCGATAGGGGCCATCGGCGTCAACGTGACCCTGTCGAACATCGACAATATGAACGTCACGACGATCGACCAGCAGGATGGGACGGGGGAGATCTTCGGCGTGACCGACATGGCCATCGGCCTGACATATGCCATCAAGCTCACGAACAACTTCGCGATCGGCTTCAATCCGAAGTTCGTGTACCAGAAGATATGGAAGATGAGCGCCAGCGCTGTCGCCGTTGACATGGGCGTCAAGTACAGGACGCCGTTCGCCGGCATCACGCTCGGCATGTCGATCTCCAATTTCGGCAGCAAGATGCAGATGCAGGGGAATAATGCGCTGGTCCTGTACGATGCAGACGTTACGGCCAGCGGGAACAACGGGCGTATCCCCGCCGAAGTGTCCACGGAAGAATGGGACCTGCCGCTGAATTTCCGCTTCGGCATCTCCTATGCTGCGGACCTCGATGTGATCGGCAAGCTCACGCTCGCCGTCGATGCGGCCCACCCGAGCGACGACTACGAGAGCGTCAATCTCGGCGGCGAGTATGTCTTCAACGACATGTTCTACCTCCGCGGCGGCATGAAGTCGATGTTCCAGCAGGACTCGGAAGAATCATTCACCGCCGGCGTCGGCATCAAGCAATATCTCCTGGGCAATCTGCAGATCGGTGTCGACTATTCGTATCTGGAGTTTGCACGACTCAAGAACGCCCAGAAAGTGACCCTGACGGTCACCTTCTGATCTTTTCCTGACTGATTATCACAGGCGAACAATGAATGCGCATACACGATCAACCCTCATTTCCCTTTCACTCGCGGCATGCTTCGCGCTCCAGGGAGCCTCAGGGCAGGCCCGGCCCCAGACAGGCGGACAGACTGCAACACCTGAGATCGATCGGAAGGTCGAGGCATTGCTGCAGCAGATGACGGTCGAGGAAAAGGTCGGCCAGATGACCCAGGTCACGATCGATGTCGTCTCAGCGGGCAAGGACGGACGGCAGGAACCTCATACCCTCGACCCTGCGAAGCTCGAGAAGGCCGTTCTGTCCTACCACGTGGGATCGATCCTGAACGTCGGCCCGAAAGGCTACTCCATCGATCACTGGGAGAATGTCATCACGCAGATCCAGGATGTGGCGACCAAGAAGTCACGTCTGAAGATCCCCGTCCTCTACGGGATCGATGCCGTTCATGGTGCGAACTACACCGACGGAGCCACCTTGTTCCCGCAGGGCATATCGATGGCGGCAACGTGGAATCCTGAGGTCGCCCGTCGTGCCGGTGAGATCACGTCCCATGAGGTCAAAGCCTCGCGGATCCCCTGGAATTTCTACCCGGTCCTCGATCTGGGACGCCAGCCATTGTGGCCGCGGCTGTGGGAGACATTCGGTGAGGATGTGCTGGTGTCCACGGTGATGGGGAAGGCCTACATCGAGGGGGCGCAGGGGAAGGATATGAGCGCACCTGACAAGCTTGCTGTATGCCTGAAGCATTATGTGGGATACAGTTTTCCGCTGAGCGGCAAGGACCGCACGCCCGCATGGATCAGCGAGCGAATGATGCGTGAATATTTTCTTCCCCCCTTCGAAGCGGCGGTCAAGGCAGGTTCAATGACCGTCATGGTCAACTCCGCAGAGGTCAACGGAATTCCCGGACACGCCAACTATCATTTGCTCACGGAGGTCCTTAAAGACGAGTGGGGTTTCCAGGGCTTCGTCGTTTCGGACTGGGCTGACATTGAGCGCCTGAACGGGCGTGACAAGGTTGCGGCAACTCCGAAAGAGGCGGTGAAGCTGGCGGTCATGGCGGGCGTGGATATGAGCATGGTCCCGCTCGATTTCAGCTTTTACGATCACCTCGTCGCCCTCGTGAAGGAGGGCTCCGTTCCGATGGAACGGATCGATGACGCTGTTCGCCGGATCCTTCGCGTCAAGTTCATGGTCGGCCTGTTCGAAAAGCCGTACGGCGAACCATCACTGAGCAAGGCGTTTGCCTCCGAAGAGCATACCGCTGCGAACCGAGCGGCAGCTCAGGAATCCATCATTCTGCTGAAGAACGATGATCACGTCCTTCCGCTCGACCCGTCTGCGAAAGTGCTGGTGACAGGACCGACGGCGAACATGCTTTCGGTTCTCAACGGGGGATGGACGATCACCTGGCAAGGGAATGAGGAATCGCTGTATCCGCAGGAGAGTTTCACGATCCTCGAAGCTATCCAGGAACGTGCGGGGTCTGCCAACGTCACCTATAAGGCCGTTGATTCGTTCACGGATGCTCCCGACTATGACGCTATCGTCGAGGCAGCAAAGGACCAGGATGTGCTGGTCGTGTGCCTGGGTGAGCCGGCGTATTGTGAGACCCCCGGAAATATCAACGACCTCACGCTTGACGAGTCCCAGCTTGTCCTTGCGGAGAAGCTCGCACAGACCGGGAAACCGGTCGTCCTCGTCCTCGCTGAGGGAAGGCCCCGTATCATCCGACGGATCGTTGACGCGGTGGATGGCATCGTTCTCGGGTTCCTGCCGGGCATGGAAGGCGGGCACGCGATAGCGGACGTGCTCTACGGGGATGTCAATCCAAGCGGCAAGTTGCCCGTCACCTACCCGCGCTATCCGAACGCCATCGTTCCGTACGACTGCAAGGTGTCGGAGGTCGTCGACGGGAATGTGTATGACCCTGAGTTCCCGTTCGGGTTCGGTCTGAGCTATGCGACGTTCGAGTACTCGAATCTGGTCGTCACCAGTCCGGTCTATGGAATGGACGAGCCGATCGTCATCCACGTGGACGTGAAGAATACGGGCGACCGTGCAGGGAAAGAGGTCGTCCAGCTGTATGTGTCGGACCTCTATCGAAGCGTAACGCCGCCGGTGCGACAGCTGGAAGGATTCAGCAAGGTGGACCTGCAGCCGGGTGAGACCCGGACGGTGACCTTCACGCTCAGCGCTCCTGACCTGTCCTTCATCGGGTTGGACAACACGCGCATCGTGGAGCCGGGCATGTTCGCGGTCACGGTGGATTCGCTGCGGCAGCAGTTCGAACTGCGCTGAGAGGACGGACCGTGGGCCTGTCGTCGATCCTGTCCCTTTCCAGAGCCGGCGATGTCCTCGGAGGGCGGGATATGGTGGCGTGCCGCGGATTCATCGGAGCGTGCATTATCGCTGCGGGATGCAGTGGAGGGCAAAGCACCCATACATCGGACGCTGTCGAACGCGTAGAGCCGGAGGACCTTGTCCTGCAGTGCCAGGATGGCGTTGTTTTGACGGTCGGCGAGTATCGGGTGGAGAACAACACATGGGGTAAGGGAGACCTTACCGGCTGGACGCAATGTGTTGGGCTGGGCGATGCCGCCGATGGTGGGGTAAGCGCCCGGTGGACCTGGGACTGGCCCGATTCGGGAGGGTCGGTCAAGGCATACCCGGAGATCATCTTCGGCAGAAAACCCTCCTCCACGACAACCACCGCATCGCTTCCGGCTGTCATCAATGCACTTCAGCAGGTCTCGGTTCGATACGATCTCGAGATCGTTCACATGGGCAGCGGAAATACCGCGTTCGATCTCTGGCTGACAGACACACCCGATCCAACCTCCTTCAGCGTTCCACCCATTACGCATGAGATCATGATCTGGCTCGAACGCTACGGGTCCATGCTGCCCGGAGGTACACTGCGCGAGCGAACGACGATCGGGGGAACGCGCTACGACGTGTATGTCGGTGACAACTTCGGAGGCGGGTGGAGATACATCGCATTCAGCCGCGTGGACCTTCCGGCTGCGGCAGATACGCTCGAAGTCCTGCCGTTGCTCGCATATGCCAGGGACGCTGGTCTTCTCACCGGGGGGGAATACCTCTCGTCCATCGAGTTCGGCAATGAGGTGGTTTCAGGCGTCGGTGATACACGGATCCGGTCATACGCTGTCTCGGTACGGTAGGGTCCACCGCACGGCCGGGCACCACGGCGGCGATTGAGGCACCAGAGGTAACGTCCTCACAACAGTTCTCTCACAGAACATCCATTTCCCCAACGCAGGAGCCCCGAATGGCAGGGACCAATGCACCAGGCATGGCCGTACAGGCCGATCCGACGCACGGGCAGAGCAACTATACGCCGACGCTCGTCGTTCTGACGACACTCTTCTTTATGTGGGGTTTCCTCACATGTCTGAACGATATTATCATTCCGCATCTCAAGGCCGTTTTCGAGCTGAACTATGCGCAAGCGATGCTCATTCAGTTCAGTTTCTTCACCGCCTATTTCCTTGTATCGCTCCCGTCGGGCAGACTGGTCGAAAAATTCGGATACAAGAATGGCATCGTCATCGGTCTTCTCACGGCGGCCCTCGGCTGCGTGCTCTTCTATCCGGCGGCAGGTGAACGTTCCTATCTGGTCTTTCTGGTGGCGTTGTTCATCCTCGCATCGGGTATCACACTGCTGCAGGTTGCGGCGAACCCGTATGTGGCCATCCTTGGCCGGCCGGAAACGGCGGCGAGCAGACTGACACTCACACAGGCGTTCAATTCTCTCGGCACGACGATCGCGCCGCTGTTCGGGTCCTGGCTCATTCTTTCGACTGCGGTGAAAAGTCCCGCTGAGTTGGCCACGATGGTCGCAGCAGATGTCGAGGCATACCGGATCGCCGAAGCCGAGTCGGTCCAGACGCCCTATCTCGGGCTGGCGCTCACGCTCATCATCATCGCCGTGCTGATGGGTCTTTTCAAGTTCCCGAAGATCTCGGCCGGGTCGTCTGCGTCCGCCGCGGATGGCGGTTCGAACCATGATCATCTCCATCCGAGCGCGTGGAAGTACCGGCATGTGATCCTCGGCGCTCTTGCGATCTTTGTCTATGTCGGCGGGGAGGTCGCCATCGGCAGCTTCCTCGTCAATTTCCTCGGCGAACCCGGGATCGCGAATCTGACACCCGAAACGGCCGGCAACTATGTGGCGTTCTACTGGGGCGGGGCAATGATAGGACGTTTCGTCGGCTCGTTCGTCATGCGGTACATCAACCCGGGAAAAGTTCTCGCATTCCATGCGGTCGCCGCCATCGTTCTCGTGGTCATAGCAATGCTGGCGAGCGGATCCGTTGCCATGTGGGCCATCCTGTCTGTCGGCCTCTTCAACTCGATCATGTTCCCAACCATCTTCACGATGGGCGTTGCAGGTGTCGGCAAGCATACCGGGCAGGCGTCGGGTATCCTGGCCATGGCCATTGTCGGCGGAGCGCTCGTGCCCGTGTTGCAGGGAGCGATCGCTGATTCGATCGGTATCCAGATGGCCTTCTTCGTCCCCGTGATCTGCTATCTCTATATTCTGTTCTATGCACTGAAGGGCCACATACCGACCTTCGCAACCGTCAGGACAGCATAGCAAGCCATGGCGCGGACGGACATCACACTCGGTGTGGACATCGGCGGTACGAACACCGTCCTTGGATACGTGGACAGTGCCGGAAGGGTGCTGGCACACAGCACAATGCCGACCAATGCGCATATGCCGCATACCGAGTTCTTCCATCGGCTGTATGACCGTGCTGTCAGTCTGCAGGAGGCCATCGATGAGAAGGTCCGTCTCGTCGGCATCGGTATCGGCGCTCCCAATGCGAACTACTACAGCGGGACCATCGAATCCCCTCCGAACCTCGCCTGGGAATACGTCGACGTCAAGGAAGAACTGCGGAAATACTTCTCGGTCCCCGTGGCCGTAACGAACGATGCCAATGCAGCCGCGATCGGGGAGATGATGTTCGGCACGGCGCGCGGCATGAAGGATTTTATCCTAATCACCCTGGGTACCGGTCTCGGAAGCGGCATCGTTGCGAATGGCGAGCTTGTCTACGGGGCGACCGGATTCGCCGGCGAGATTGGCCACACCATCGTCGATCCGGACGGCCGCGAATGCGGCTGCGGAAGACGGGGATGTCTGGAAGCATATGTGTCGGCGCCGGGCATCTGCCGCACGGTCGTCGAACTGCTGAGCATCCGGAATGATGCGAGCGAACTGCGGGATCGCACCTTCGCATCGCTCACAGCAAAACAGGTGGCCGTCGCTGCTGCGGCAGGGGACCGGATCGCGCTGGAGGCGTTCGACCGGACGGGCAGGTACCTCGGTCTGAAGCTGGCAGACGCGGTGGCCCATACCGGTCCTCAGGCGATCATCCTGTTCGGGGGAGTCGCGAATGCCGGTGATCTTATCCTGAAGCCAACGAAGCATTACCTTCAGCAGTACCTCCTCAATATTTACAAGAATAAGGTGGATGTCCTTCCGTCGGCACTCCCCTCGGGTCACGCCGCGATCTATGGGGCGAGCGGACTCATCTGGAATGAGCTGCGAAGAGTCGGTCAGCAGCGGATGTCCTCTGTTGCGTAGGTCCGGGACCCGGTGCAGCGTGGTCCCTGCTGCCGGAACCCGTCTTCTTCCTGTAGGACACTCAGAATGAGGGGTAGTGTGATCCTGTGATGAGCCGCAAGGTTCCATATTCTCCTTGGAAAGCTGCCATCGGGTGCATCGCTGCCGTGGTGTTTCTGTGTCCTCAATCAGGATCCGCAAGAACTATCCAGGAGGTCCGTGTGTCCCCCGGGACGACGCAGTCGCGTGCGGACCTTCCCTCATCTGTCCGGTATGTCCATCCGCTTCCTGGTGCGGTCCGCGTAGCTGCTTCGACCAGCCTCCTGCTCCAATTCGAGGGTCTTCGGGGAGCATCGCTGCTTGCTGCTGCGCCGCTGATCACGGTCGACGATGGGGTCGGCGAGCGTTGCTCATGCGATGTACTGCTTTCGGACGACGGGGAGACCCTGGTCCTGAAGCCGCGCCGTGCTTTCGACCCCGGTGGAGCGGTTGCGGTCACGATCGCGGCGGCGCTGGCATTCAGCGATCCTCACGCAGATGATGTTCGCTATTCCTTCGAGGTGGGGGCCTCGCCTCTCATCGGCCGGTCTGCATGGAGGGAGGATCCGTGTCTTTCTGCAGAACCTTCGGAGGCTGTTGGTGAATCTCTCAGAGCACCGGCGGCGCGTACATTCACGGCGGATCCTTTGCTCCCTTCCGACTATCCCACCGTTCAGGTACGGACACGCACCAATCCATCGGAGGGGCGGATTTTCCTGAACAACTGGGGCGGCACACCCTATATCATGATCCTGGAGAACGACGGCCATCCCGTGTTCTATCGCAGGATGCCTTCCAGGGCAAGGGACTTCAAGGTCCAGCCGACCGGCCTGCTGACATATCGTCTGGGCCCTCCGTACGATATGTTCTTCGGAATGGACTCCACGTATGCCGTCATTGATACGTTCAGGGCCGGGCATGGATATGGGACGGATGAACACGAACTGCAGATGCTTCCGAACGGACATGTCCTTCTTATCGCGCTCGATCCGCAACAGATGGACCTGAGCAGTGTCGTACAGGGAGGGAAGCAGAATGCCGTCGTTATCGGGAATCATGTTCAGGAACTGGACACCAATGGCAATGTCGTGTTCGAATGGAGATGCTGGGACCATTTCGCGATCACGGACGCTGACCACGTTGACCTCACGGCCAACACCATCGACTATGTCCACATGAATGCGATTTCCATCGACACGGACGGGAATCTGGTGATCTCGAGCAGGCACCTCTCCGAACTCACAAAGATCAACAGGACGACGGGAGAGATCATGTGGAGGCTCGGAGGAAAGAACAACCAGTTCCTGTTCTCCGGTACCGAGCCCGGATTCACGTGGCAGCATGATGCCCGGGCGCTTGGCGGGGGCCGGTATTCGCTCTTCGACAATGGGAACTGGAATACTCCTCCGGAAACACGGGTGCTCGAGTATCAGCTCGACACCGTACATGCGGGGGCGACGCTCGCGTGGCAGTACAGCCATGATCCGCCGTACTACACATGGTGGATGGGAAACGCCCAGCGATTGCCGAACGGCAACACCCTCATCGGTTGGGCGGATGCGTCGCTGCCGAAGCTTACGGAAGTGACGGGAACGGGAGAGACCGTGCTGGAGATGGACTTCACGTCGCCAGCCCACTGCTACCGTGTTTTCAAGTTCCCGTGGACGGGCAAGGCCACGGCCCCGTACCTGACGGCAGAGCCCATTCCATCAGGCGCGGCGCTGTTCTTTCCTGTTTTCGGCGACACGACCATTCAGAAGTTCTACATTTTCCATGGGACGTCTCCGAACCCGGCAACACTCTTCGATTCTTCCGCCGTTCCGTATGCCGAGGTTGCACCCCTGCCGTCCGGAACGCATGTCTTCCGTGTCGCTGCCGTCGATGCCGGGGGGGACATCATCGGATATTCGCAGGAGCAAGCGGTCACCGTGCGGAACGTCGAGCCGGGCTCGAACCTGGTCATCAACGGGGGGTTTGCTGATGGGTTGA
Source organism: uncultured Ignavibacteriaceae bacterium (assembly GCA_964534125.1). GTDB lineage: Bacteria > Bacteroidota > Ignavibacteria > UBA10030 > UBA10030 > 2-02-FULL-55-14. The sequence continues at coordinate 679,820 of CAZHOJ010000001.1, read as the reverse complement.
AAGAGTGGACAGTGGGCATGTATGACGGTGCAGCGGCCTCATCGGGCGTCACTGCCGGGGGAGAATGCGCTATCACCATCTCCAATGGAGGTCCGCAGGTCTGGAGCGTCCAGCTGCTCCAGGGGAACATTCCGCTTGTGTCCGGGCGGCGCTATCTGTTCAGTTTCGAGGCGTATGCCGTGTCGCCCAGGACGATCGATGCAAAGCTGGAGCAGGACGGCGGCTCGTACGTGAACTACAGCAAGAGCAGCGCGTTTTATGTGACCGCCTCGAAGGCCACGTTCGAAGTGCCCTTTCTCATGACAGAGGCAACGGACTACAAGGCACGCGTCGCTTTCAATTGCGGGCAGTCGAACGTGGGCTTGTTCTTCGATAACGTCTCGGTCACGGAGGACATTCAATCGGGCATGGCCGCCGAAGGGGAACCGGTTCCCATAGTCGTCCGGCTCCATCCGGTATTCCCCAATCCATTCAATCCGACGACAGAGATCAGTTTCGACCTTACCGAAGCAAGCGCCGTCGGGATCAGGGTGTACAATGCCCTCGGGCAGCGGATCGCCACACTGGAAGACGGGTGGATGCCGGCCGGACGGTACCGGCGTACGTGGGATGCCTCAGGGCACGCTTCCGGTGCGTATATTGTTGAGATGGTCTCCGGGTCTTTTCGAGCCGTGCGAAGAATACTGCTCGTCCGATGATAGTGAGAACAGCGGGGAATTCACGGATGAGGCTCATACAGGAAGCACCGGGAAGGTTCGCCCCGCCGCATCACCGGAGCACAGCCATCATGAAGACATCTATCATCCTATGCTGCATCCTCTCCCTTGTGCCGCTGAGCGCCCAGGAGACCTTCTCTTACGTATCGCCGAAACCGGGATCGATCGCCGTGTCACAGCGGACGAACATCATCCTGCGTCCGGCATCCGTTCAAGGGCTTCCTGCGCTGCAGCTCATCGTCACAGGGGGGACGTCGGGGCGGATGGATGGTACGCTCCTGACAGCAGATGATGACCGTACGATCGTCTTCAATCCGGCAGCGCCGTTCGCACCAGGTGAGCGTGTGACTGTGGAGGCCGTGACTGCGTCGTCCGCAGCGAGGGGTGAGCCGATCTACGCCTTCTCCTTCACCATCATGCCCGAGCCGGGACGGATGGTGGATCGGTCTCTGGTACGCGGAGCTCTTCCCGGGACCGTTCCGTCAGGCCCCTCGGCAGTCGCAGAAGGGGCAGCGTATCTGCCCCCGCCGCCCATTCGCATCGACTCGGTCAACAATCCTTCAGAGGGACATATCTTCCTTGCCGCGTGGGACCGGAATGTCCCCCGCAAGTACGGGAACTATTTCTTCATTCTTGACCGGAACGGAGCTATCCGGGATTCTGTCCGTGTGGAGGGTGCACCTTTCGATTTCAAGGTCCAGCCGAACGGCCTTCTCTCCTATGGGATCGGGGATTTCTCGACGCCGACGCCCGACGGGAACACGGTCAATTACTATGTCCTTGACAGCACGCTGGCTGTGATCGACAGCTTCGGCATGAAGAACGGCTACGACACCGATTTCCATGAGTTCCTGCTCCTTCCGAACGGACATGCGATGCTGATGTCCTACCACTCGATCATCTATGACATGAGTACCGTGGTGCCGGGGGGGAGGGTCGACGCGGAGCTTGTCATCAATGTTCTGCAGGAGCAGGACAAGGACAAGAACGTCGTTTTTGAATGGCGGAACATCGATTATCTCCCGTTCAGCGACAGCGATCTCGATCTCACCGGTACCCGCATCAATTACAGTACACTGAACGCATTCGATGTGGATACGGACGGCAACATCCTGATGTCCTTCAGGAATCACAGCGAGATCATGAAGATCTCGCGGGAGACCGGTGAGATCCTATGGCGATGGGGAGCGGACAGAGGATCGTTCACCTTCATCGATGAGCACCCGGAGAACGCGCCGTTCTATTTTTCCCGCCAGCATCACATCCAGCGTCTGCCCGGCGGCACGGTGTCGATGTTCGACAACGGGGAATTCCACAGCCCCTGGTATTCCCGGGCGGCTGAGTACGAGCTCGACGAGGTGAACAGGACAGCGCGGCTGGTCTCCGAATACCGGTATTCTGGTGGTGGCATAAGGGCTGCAGCAGCAGGAAATGCCCAGAAGCTCCCTGACGGAGGGTGGTTCGTGGGGTACGGGATCCTGCATCCCCTCAGTCCGGTGAAGAGGAATATCGTAGAGGTTCACGGTGACGGATCGATAGCGCTCGAACTGTCTCTTCCGGCGAATGTCTCGGCGTACAGGGCCGGCAAGTATCTGTGGAGGGAAGAGGTCCATCGCCCGGCGGTCAGTCATTTTGAGATGCTTCAGGGGAACACGTACAGATTCAATGCGGCAGGTGAAACGACCGGCGTCGCCGTGTCATTCTTCCAGTTGTCAGGCGAAGCATACAATCTTGCGACGATCATGCGGATCCCGTACGGCCCGGTGGCCCCTGTCTTTATAGGAGATCCGCCGAGGGTCGCCCCTGTCTCATTCCAGTACGAGGGTGCGTCGATCACATCCCAAATAGCAGATCTTACTGTCGACTGCTCTGCCTATCCGGAAATACGGGATGCTGCGAACACGTCGCTCTACTTCCGGAGCATCCCGGGAAGCGGGCTGTTCCAGAGGCTCGAGACGACGTATAATAGCGTTCAGCAGACGCTCCACGCCCGGACAACCAGCTTCGGCGAGTACGTCTTCGCGGAAGCAGATGTTGCGGAGGTTTTGCAGCCCCCGATCCCCGTCGAGCCAGGCGACGGAAAGAAGGTGCATCAGGACTATCCGGCCGCTCTCCTGTGGACCGGGACCGGACGGGCAACGACATTTCGGCTTCAGATAGTGAGGGACAGTCTTGGGGGGACGGTCGTGCTCGATACGGTGCAGAAGGGATCATCGTTCCGGTTCAGCCCCCTGGATTCGGAACAAGCCTATCTCTGGCGGGTGGCTGCCGTGGCTGACACAGGCGGGGCCGTGTGGTCCAGGGTCAATTCATTCTACGCCACGGCAGGATTCGTACGTCTTCTGGCTCCGGACAGCGGCGGTGCCGTCGCGACGGGAACCTCGACGATGATCCGTTGGGAATCCAATCTTCCCGACTCCCTGAGGGTACAGCTTCTTAAGGACGATGGCGTCGCTGCCGACCTGGGTGCGGTGCCGGCGGCGTACCCGGGATACACGTGGTTCGTCTCCTCCTCGCTTGCTCCCGGCGCAACGTACCGGATACGCATCGCTTCCGTCAGTGATCCTGCGTACGCTGATACAAGCGCGGACATGTTCTCGATCGCGACGGCCACGCATGTCTCAGGAGCGCAAGAAAGCGCGGTCCCGGACGATTGGGTGCTGGAACAGAACTTCCCGAATCCTTTCAATCCAACGACCTGCATCCGCTATGTGCTCCCTTCGGCCGCGTATGTCCATCTCAGCGTCCATTCGATGCTTGGCCAGGAGGTCGCACGCATCGATGAGGGCATCCGATCGGCAGGACTGCATGACGTGGTCTTCGATGGTTCCGCTCTCCCGAGCGGCGTGTATACCTACACCTTACGGATATCCGGGCGATCCGTATCACGGAAACTGATATTGATGAAATAGATATGCGCGGACGATCTCATATCGGTCATGGTTCGCATCGGAACCGTGGAGGGAGGGGGAGCGTGCTGGCTTCGGCGGTTCTCGTGCTCTGCTCGGCTTTCGCCGTATCTTCTGCGGAGCCATGGCCACAGGGTATCACGCGGGCGGACACGCTTGCGAGCATGCAGTCAGGAGTGATCACGGCACGTGACCTTCGGGAACGCCTGGAGCTCATGCCGTGGCCGGGGAAGGAAAAAGCGGCGCAGGCAGACAGCATCAAAGCGAAAGCATTGTCTGCACTGATCAGCGAAAAGCTGCTTGCGGCAGCCTTCGACCGATCCGGTCTCCAGGAAACGCCCGATATACGGCGCCTCCGGCGTGGGCTTGAGAATGTCTTCCTTCGCGACCTCCTCTATAAGGAGGTGGCTGTCCTGAAGGCGGTCGTCTCCGGAGAGCAGATGGAACGGGGTGCTGCCCGGGCAGCGGAGGAACGGGACGTGATGGTCTTTCAGGTGCGGTCCGAGCTCGATGGAGTCTTCCTCGCACATCAGCTCGGCGAGATCTCCTCTCGGGACAGCCTTGTTCGCTCATATACCGATGCACGTGTGCTTCGTTCGTCGTCCGTCGTTGTAAAATATGGTACGATGGAACAGCAGGTCGAGGATGCCGCATACGGGCTCGAACCGGGGCGCGTCTCGGCTCCTGTGTGGTCACAGTCTGACGGTTGGCTGGTGATGGTGCTTCTTGACCGGCGTCCGACATCGAACGCAGAGATGCAGGACCCTGCAGAAAGCCGCCGGGCTGTCGAACGGATCGAGCTGGCAAGGAGCGAGGCGAAGTACGCAAAGGATTTCTTTTTCGGCCTCCTCGCGCGCGAACAGGCACAGGCGGACTCGACCATCTTTGAGGCCTTCGCATCTGCTCTCGAACACCGGTGGCAGGAGGATAGTACAGCCTACCGGGAAAGTGGCACATACATGTTCACGTCCGACCTCGTCGATGTCCTGGCCGGAGATCTTGGCGTAGTTCTGGACAGCACCCTTGTGCGCACTGCGCATGGTCCGCTGCCGCTTGGAGAGATCCTTGAGCTTCTTCGCTATGAATCATGGGGCGTTCCCACGCTCGATCCGCTGACTCTGCGAATCGAACTGAACGAACGCATCAAGGCGATGGTTGCGAACGAGCTTCTTGCGCAGGAAGCGCGACGAAGAGGCTATGGCCGCCGGGAATCCTTCAGGCGTGATATGAGAGTGTGGGACGATTTCTGGAAGAGCCGGAGGCTCTATGACAGCATTGTCGATACGGTCGACGTCTCCTCAGAGGAGATGGCAGACTACCTTATCGGACGGAACGATGTATTCGGGGACAGGTTCGAGGTGAACGTCATCGAAATGCTTGTTCCGACCGACACAGATATGCGATCTGTGCTGCAGCAACTTGGTTCTGGTCGCCCCTTCGCCGAGCTCGCGGCTGAGCGTACCATCCGGATGGAGTGGAAGAAGGATGGCGGTGTGTCAGGATTCTTCAAGGTCGGCGCGCACCCGGAGATCGGATACCGGGCCCTCCTCGCCGACAGCGGGGCATTGATCGGGCCCGTGCGCCTGAAGGAGGGATTTTCGGTGTTTCTTCCCCTCGCCAAACGGGCCGCCGACGGTCGAACCTTTGACAATGGAGCATTCAGGTCCGGCCTGCATGCGCGTTTGGTTCAGGAAAAACGGCGGTCCGTCCCCGCGGCGTATGTCCAGGAACTTGCCCGGCAGGAGGGTCTTACCGTCAACGCCGAGGCGCTGCAGCAGATGCTGGTCACACAGGTGAACATGTTCACTCGCCGCTATATCGGCTTCGGCGGCATCATGACTGCCGTTCCGATGCTCTCGTCTCAATGGGATTGGCTGGTCAGGATCGGAGATAGCATACAGGTGTTACCCTAGGATAGGAGTGACGGATGAAGCGGATGATCATACTGATGGTGCTCGTGTCTCTCGCGTCCGCCGCGAGGTCGCAGGGGTTTGTCACAACGAAGGGAAGACAGATCGTCACGCCCGACGGAAAGCCGCTGTTGCTTCGCGGGATCAATCTGGGGAACTGGCTGAATCCGGAAGGATACATGTTCCGCTTCGACACGGCAAGTTCAGCGCGCCGCATCCATGATGTCTTCTCCGAGCTGGTCGGTCCGGACAAGGCAGCGCTGTTCTGGGAGACATTCAGGGAGCGGTATATCACGCATGCTGATATCCGATTCATCAGGTCGTTAGGTCTCAATTCTGTCCGCGTTCCATTCAACTATCGGTTGTTCACACCGGAAGAGCATCCCGGGGTGTTCGTGCCGACCGGTTTCGAGATGCTTGATCGGGTCATTTCCTGGTGCAAGGACCAAGGGCTGTATGTCATTCTCGACATGCACGCGGCCCCGGGAGGACAGACGGGTGCGAATATCGATGACAGCCACGGATTTCCGTTCCTCTATACGACCGAGGAAAGCAGAGTGCGTACGGTCGAGCTATGGCGTCGGATCGCTGCACGCTACGCAGACGAATCGACGGTCATCGGATATGATCTCCTCAACGAACCGATCGCACACTACTTCGAACACGAAGGGCTCAATCCGGAACTGGAGCCCTTGTATCGGCGCATTGTCTCTGCGATCCGAACGGTCGATCAGAATCACATTGTATTCCTCGGCGGCGCCCGTTGGAATACAGACTTCACTCCGTTCGGACCACCATTTGACAATAATGCTGTGTATACATTTCACAAGTACTGGATGCCGCCTGTGAAGAAGGAGATCCGGGAGTACCTGGATTTTCGGGATCGGTATGATGTCCCGATCTGGATGGGAGAGTCCGGCGAGAATACGCACGCATGGATCGACTCGTTCCGTGTGCTCCTCGAGGAGGAGGATATCGGGTGGTGTTTCTGGACCTACAAGCGGCTCGCGACGGACAGATCGATCGTGAGCATCCCATTACCCGACGACTGGGACCTGATCTCTGCGTACGCAGACGGACCGAGAGTAACATACGCAGATATCATGCAGAACAGGATCTCCCGCAATGTGGCGGAGAGGATCCTGAAGGAGTATCTGGACCTCATTTCCTTCGACCGCTGTGACAGGAATGCGGGATACATCAGGGCGCTGGGGGTCGCAGACTAAATGAAGACTGCAATGAGCCGCCGGGTACGTTGTGGGTGCATCTGCCGATGGGTGATGTGCGGTCAGTTCGTCCTGGCATCGGGAATGCCTCTTGCCGCGCAGGTGCCCGGATTTCTAAGGACCGACGGCCAATTGATCCGTGACAAGGACGGGAACGTGCTCATCCTGAAGGGGATGGGACTTGGAGGGTGGCTGCTGCAGGAAGGATATATGCTCAACATGCAGGTCTTCGCGAACGCGGAGTGGGAGATCCGCTCCCGCATCGAGGACCTTATCGGGGCGGCGAACACCGATGAGTTCTACCGAAGATACCGGCAGAACTTTGTGCAGCGGAAGGATATTGATTCTCTCAAAGCGTGGGGATTCAATTCCGTCCGTCTCCCGCTGAACTATAAGCTGCTCACCCCCCTGGACCAGCCCGGCGTGTACCTCGAGGCAGGGTTCGCCACGATCGATTCGGTCCTTCGCTGGTGCGAGGCGAACCAGATGTATCTCATCCTGGACCTCCACAGTGCGCCCGGCGGACAAAGTGCAGGTCCGATCGCCGATTATGCGGGGCCTCCGTCCCTCTGGGAATCAGCCGAATACCGGTCAAGGACCGTAGAGCTCTGGCGGACGATGGCGGCCCGATACGCGAACGAGACCTGGATCGGCGGGTATGATATCCTGAACGAGACGGCGTGGGACCTGGGAGCGGGGAACGTTCCGTTGCGTGATCTTCTCGTCGCGATCACACAGGCTATACGAACGGTGGATACGAATCACGTCGTGTTCATAGAGGGGAACTGGTACGCGACCAATTTCGCCGGGCTCACGCCGCCGTGGGACAATAATATGGCCTACAGTTTTCATAAGTACTGGGGGGAGACGACCACATCCACGATCTCCGGCTATCTGGACATACGGAATACATACAATGTTCCTCTGTGGCTGGGGGAGACGGGAGAGAACTCCAACGAGTGGTTCACCCGCAATGTCGAGCTGATGGCCGATCACTCCATTGGGTGGGCCTGGTGGACGCTTAAGAAGTTCGGTTCGATCTCGAGCCCGTATTCTGTCCGGATGACCGAAGGGTATGAACAGCTCCTGAGCTATTGGAGGGGCCAGACAGCGCGGCCGACTGCAGCGGCAGCGACCGCGATCCTGTTCGATATGGCCGACCGGATCGACAGTGATTCATGCCAGATACGGTATGATGTCATCGATGCGTTGATGTATCATCCGTTCAGGACCGTGCGGGTGCCGTACGTGCATCACACCCTTCCCGGGAGGATCTTCGCGACAGACTACGACAACGGCCGTCAGGGAGACGCCTATTATGATACTGGATTTCAGAACGTCGGGAATGGGTCATATAACGACGGGTGGGTCTATCGGAACGACGGCGTCGATATCTGGGGATGCTCCGACACGATCACGAACGGTTTCTATGTCGGCCGGATTGCTTCCGGCGAGCGCCTGAACTATACGGTCGTGGTGCCGCAGACCGATACGTTCTTCGTGACGATCAGGATCTCGGGATTCGCGACAGGAGGGAAGATCAAGTTCCGCTGGGACGGTGCGGATATCTCGCCGTTCATGGATGTGCCGCTCACCGGGGGGGATGAGAACTGGGTGACGATGGAGCTTGGAAGGACCGTCTTCACGCAGGGGACACATGAGTTCGGTATGACATTCGCATTCGGCGGTTTCAATGTCAACTACGTCGATATCGTGTCCGCGACATCCACCGGCGGCGGCGGGGAACCGGTCCCGACGGCGTACCGGCTCTTCCAGAACTATCCGAATCCGTTCAATCCTGGCACGACGATCAGGTTTGCGCTTCCCGAGCGCTCCCATGTCCGGATCGAGATCATGAATATTCTCGGCCAGATGGTCGATATCATCGAGCCGGGCGGGAAGGACGCTGGTTCACATGAGGTCGACTGGAAAACGGACGCGTCAACCGGTATTTTCCTGTATCGGCTGGTCGCGACCGCACCCGACGGGCGACAGATCCGTTCAGAGACACGGAAGATGTCCCTTCTCCAATGACCGGGGCCGCCGTGGCGGACCGACGGACGAAAGAGCATGCAATGAAGAGAGCTATGGCCATGATGACACACCTTCTCCTGTCCCTTCTGCTCGCCCAGCCCTGGGCGGGATGTAAAGAAAATGGCGAGACGATCGTCGACCCGCCTCCGGTGGACATCGACAGCCTGTCGGTCCCGGGCTGGGACCTCGTCTGGCATGATGAGTTCGAGGGAACGTCGATCGACCTGGACAAATGGGGGCATGAGGTGAACGATAATGGGGGCGGCAACAATGAGCTCCAGTACTACACTGCCCGGTCCGAGAATTCCTTTGTGCAGGACGGGAAGCTCGTCATTCGCGCGCTGAAGGAGGACTATCTGACGCGGCAGTACACCTCGGCCAGAATGCGCACAGCGAACAAAGGGGACTGGACGTACGGACGGTTCGAGATCATGGCAAAGCTTCCGTACGGCCAGGGCCTGTGGCCGGCGATCTGGATGCTCCCGACCGACTGGGAGTACGGCGGCTGGCCAACAAGCGGCGAGATCGATATCATGGAATGCCTCGGCCATGAGCCATGGAAGGTCTATGGGACGCTCCATTGGGGGGACTCCCCGGCTGCTCATCAGCAGACGGGCGGCAGTACGTCGCTGACGAACAGCTCCTTTGCCGGCGGCTTCCACCTCTTCTCTGTGGAGTGGGATTCTGCCGGGTTCCGGTGGTACGTCGACAGCACACAGTACTTTGCGGCATCGCATGGCGCCCCCTTCGACAAGCGGTTCCATGTCCTGCTGAACGTCGCCGTTGGCGGGAACTGGCCCGGATATCCGAACGAGTTCACCGTCTTCCCGCAGGAGATGGTGGTGGACTACGTCCGCGTCTATCAGCGTAAAGCAGAATAGCATCATTCCCGTCTCAATGCTCCTTCGACGCACCCTCCTCGCCGGAGCCCTGACGCTCCTTTCCCTGGCCTGTGCTGAGAAGCCGGGCCCCTCAGAAGCGCTGCCTCTCCCGACCCTCGAGGACAAGATCGCCGAGCTGCTCTCCCGCATGTCGCTCGAGGAGAAGGTCGGCCAGATGGCGCAGGTGGAACGGGGATCGCTCTCCACGGACCAGGATATCATCACATACAAGCTCGGTTCCCTCCTGAGCGGTGGAGGGTCGGCTCCCGCCTCGAACGATCCCCAGTCATGGGCTGATATGTATGACATGTACCAAAGCCTCGCACTGCAGACCAGGCTCGGTATTCCATTGCTGTATGGTATCGATGCCGTACACGGACATAATAATGTGCGGGGCGCTGTCGTCTTCCCTCATAATATCGGTATGGGATGCACACGTGATCCCGAATTGGTACGTCGCGCCGCCGAGATCACGGCAGCGGAGGTCGCGGGGACCGGGATCGACTGGACGTTCTCTCCCTGCATCGCCGTGCCGCGGGATGAACGGTGGGGAAGGACCTATGAAGGATTCGGCGAAACTCCGGATATCGCGGTGATGATGGCTGCGGCGGGAGTTCGCGGGTATCAGGGGGACGAGCTTGGAGGCAACGCATCCATCCTTGCATGCGCGAAGCACTATGTCGGTGATGGAGGAACATACGGCGGCCACGACCAGGGGAACACCGTCATCGACGAGGTGGGACTGCGTGGCATTCATCTCCCCGGCTACAGAGCAGCGGTCGACGCGGGCGTCGGGTCCATCATGGCGTCGTTCTCGAGCTGGAATGGCGAGAAACTTCACGGACACGCATATCTGCTCACGCAGGTCTTGAAGGGCGAACTGGGTTTCGACGGTTTTGTCATCTCTGATTGGGGCGGCATCGATCAGCTTCCCGGAACATACCCTCAGCAGATCCAGATGGCCGTCAATGCGGGCATCGACATGGTCATGATCCCCAGCCGGTATCAGGAGTTCATCCCTGCCCTGGTCAGGCTGGTGAACGAGGGATTCGTGTCGAAGGAGCGGATCGATGATGCAGTACGGCGTATCCTTCGTGCAAAGTTCCGGCTCGGCCTTTTCGACCGTCCGTTGACCGACCGGTCCCTCACGGCAACGGTCGGATCCGCAGAACACCGTCAGGTCGCCCGGGAGTGTGCCCGGGCATCGGTTGTTCTCCTCAAGAACAGCAATGCCGTCCTTCCCCTGTCAACCACAGCTTCGCGCATCCATGTCGCAGGGAGGAAGGCAGACGATATCGGTATACAGTGCGGAGGATGGACGATCACGTGGCAGGGAAGTGCGGGGGAGACGACGATCGGAACCACCATCCTTGAAGCCGTCCGTGCTGCGGTGGAGGCCGGGACACCCGTAACGCATGATGCGGACGGGAACGGCGCAGTGGGAGCGTCAGCAGCGATCGTGGTTGTTGGGGAGAACCCCTACGCAGAGGGGGCGGGAGATGATGCTGACCTGTCCCTCTCGGACGAAGACCTGGCACTTCTGGAGAAGGTCCGGACCGCCCAGGTCCCGACGGTCGTCATCCTTCTCTCCGGCCGGCCGATGATCATCGAGCAGGCTCTCGGATCGAGCGATGCATTCCTTGCAGCCTGGCTTCCTGGAACTGAAGGCGGTGGGATCGCGGATGTGCTGTTTGGCGTGTATGCGCCGACCGGAACGCTTTCCCATTCCTGGCCTCGCACGATGTCTCAGGTTCCGCTGAATGAGGGTGACATCCCGTATGACCCCCTCTTTCCGCTCGGCTACGGCCTCACCTACGACTGATCGTCACCCCCTACCTAAGCAACACCATTTTCCGTGCTGAGCGCAGCGCACCCGCCTCGAACATGCAAAGATAGATACCGCCAGAAAGCTCCGACGCGTCGAACCACACCTGATGCTCTCCTGCAGGGAGTTCTGCATTCATGAGCGTGGCGACGGTCCGCCCCGATAGGTCGTGAACAGTCAGCCGGGTCACATCGTCCGCGGGTGACCTGAACCTGATGGTCGTCGTCGGGTTGAACGGATTGGGGTAGTTCTGGTACAAACCGTACGATGACGGAGCCGTCCCATGGCCCCCATCCCTGCCGGCGTCTGTGAGCGTTCCAGCGTCGAGCGCAGCCGAATACCAGAGGTCTGCCAGCGCCTCGGTCGCATGCTGGATCTGGTCCACCGTGAAATGCCGGGTCATCCGCCACAGGACCTCATAGTAGGAGGGTGGAGGCGTGCCTGAGCCGTTCCAGCCGGAGAGGGCCTTTGCCGAATCATCCGCGATCATGATAGAGTCGACCCACGCATTCGCCGCGATCGAGTTCGCCAGCGAAAATGCGAAAACATCACCGATGTACCGGACCTCATGCGGGGCGACCGTCAGCTCTCCCTGATACGCATTGATCATCGAGGTCTCATACCGCGAGTGGATGCCGGTATTCCCGGTCAGCTGGCCGTTATAATTGTCGGTGTTATGCAGCGGCTGGTGCCCGTCTCCGACGTAGTGCCCGATGTCGCTCGCCGTCAGTTTCGCCTTCTCCCAGTCGTTCCGCCGGAGCTGCGCCACGAGCGAGTCGTACGCGATGCGCGTGGCCCAGGGGAGGATGCCGTTCTTGTCGAGGGTCGTCTGGCCCACGGCCGCCCTGAGCGAGTCGAGGTCGTCGCTCAGATTCTCAGAGTTCGCGTACAGCTCCAGGTCGATGTAATGTTTGGGTCCCTCCGTCGGATCGCTCCCCTTCCGATAGTCTGCATCGGAACCGTGGGCGGCGAAGAACTCCTTTTCGAGCTTCCAGGACTGCATGCTTGCCGGCAGATGCTCGACCGCATGTCTGTTGATGTAACTGTGGCCTGTGCTCCCCCAGCCGAGCATCAGGAACGCCGCACCGAGCAACGGTATCGTGTTGCGAAACAATGATTTCATTGGGATTCTCTCTTCCAGATCCGGGAATGAACGACACCATCCAGTTGATTTCACTCTTCACAAAGGATAGATTGTCTCACTCCACCGCATGCGTATACGTACGACAATTTCTCTTCTTATTCATCCTACCAGAGCGGGTGATCGATGGATCTAGGGCTATCGGGAAAGGTCGCTCTCGTCGCCGGGGCAAGCAAAGGGCTGGGGTACGGCGTGGCGAAAGCGCTGGCGGACGAAGGGGCGATCGTTTCCATTGCGTCCAGGGACGCGGCCGCCGTCATGCGCGCTGCTGATCGCATCCATCTGGACACAGGAGGCATCGTCTTCCCTGTGGTCGCGGATGTCCGCTCGCCTGAGCTGGTCGAGGCCTGGGTCGCGGAGGTGTCTGCTGCCCATGGAGGGATCGACATGATGTTCGGGAACTCCGGAGGACCGCCGGCAGGCACATTCATGGACTTCGGCGACGAAGCGTGGAGGGATGCCCATGACCTGCTGGTGCTCAGCGCTGTCCGCCTTGCACGGCTCGTCATACCGGAGATGAAGAAGAAAGGTGGAGGGAGCATCGTCTTCACCACGTCGTCCTCGATCAAAGAGCCGATCCCGAACCTCGTTCTGTCGAACGTCGAGCGTGCCGGCGTTGCTGCGCTGGCCAAGACCCTGGCGGATGAATGCGCACCGCTGGGGATCCGGGTGAACACGGTCGTACCGGGACGTATCGATACGGACAGGGTCAGGGAGCTGGACGCTCTTCGGGCGGAGAAGCTGGGGACAACGCCCGAGCAGGAGAAGAAACGGAACGAAGAGCGGATCCCGCTCGGACGATACGGGACCATCGAAGAATACGGAAGGGCGGTGGCCTTTCTGCTCTCACCGGCAGCATCCTACATCACCGGGGCGACTCTGCTGATAGATGGGGGAATGGTGAGAGGGATACAGTAGGGCGAGTTGGCAGTAGGCAGTAGACAGTATGCAGACTGAAGCACTTATCCGGAATTTCAACAGATCCTTTTTGCGTTCTTGAACTCTGATGTGATGCCATCCATATGAATCTTTCTCGTAGTATCCTTCTCTGGGCATCACAGAACGAATTCCTCAAGCGGCGGGTGCCGAGGATGGGATTCGTCCGGCGTGCCGTGCGGAAATTCATGCCGGGGGAGGATGTAGAAGCCGCGCTCAATGCCGCCGAGGTGCTGAAAGGCAAAGGGATCCCGACGATCTTCACGCGCCTGGGTGAGAATGTGACGACACAGGCCGAGGCGGATGCGGTGCGGGATCACTACATTGAAGTGCTTGACAAGGTGAAGGCCCGTGGTCTGGATACGCACGTCTCGACGAAGCTGACGCAGCTCGGCCTGGACCTCGACCCTGATCTCGCGTTCCGGAACATGCTGGCGATCACCCAAAGGGCGCGCGAGTTGGGCAATTTCACGTGGATCGACATGGAGTCATCGTCCTATGTTGATGTCACACTCGATGTCTTCCGGCGGATCCATGACCAGAGCAGCAATATCGGCGTCTGTCTGCAGGCATACTGCCTGAGGACGAAGGCCGACCTGGAGTCGTTGTATCACCGCTCTCCGGCCATCCGCATGGTGAAGGGTGCCTATAAGGAACCCCCTGAGCTGGTGTTCGGAAAGAAGCAGCAGGTGGACCAGAACTACTTCGACCTTTGCGCGGATTATCTGCGCAGGGTCGACCGCTCACGCCTGGATCTCGGCTGTGGCACGCATGACATGGACCTCGTCGGACGTCTCGTGACAGAGGCGGAGGAATTGAAGCTCGGACGGTCGGCCCCGGAGTTTCAGATGCTCTATGGCATCAGATCGGCCGACCAGGAGCGCCTTGCCCGTGAGGGATATCGGGTCCGCGTGCTCGTGGCGTACGGCGAGTACTGGTTCCCGTGGTATATGCGGCGCCTGGCCGAACGGCCGGCGAACGTGTGGTTCGTGGTGAAGAATATCTTTCAATGAAGATCTCACACAGAGGCGCAGAGACGCGGAGGGGAAAAGAGAACATAGGATCGACAGAACATGCATCTCTCAATAGGTCAGTTCTCTGCGTCTCTGCGTCTTTGTGTGCATATTCTTTACTATGGCTGAGCTAAGACAGAACATCATTACCCGCGACTGGGTCGTCATTGCGACCGATCGGGCCCGGAAACCGGAGGCCTTCGTGGTCGCCCGGCCCGACATGCAGAAATCGCTCGACCATGTGAAAGACTGCCCCTTCTGTCCGGGAAACGAGGCGGAGACGGGCGAGGAGGTGTGGCGCCTTCCGGAGCAAGGAGCGTGGAAGGTCCGACTTGTCCGGAACAAGTATCCGGCGGTCACTCCTCAGGGCCTGCCACAGCGGAAACTGAGCGGGATCCATCGCTCGATGAACGCAGTCGGCTATCACGAGGTCCTCATCGAACATCCGCTCCACAGCGCGCATCCGAGCGTTCAGGGTGCGGAGGAAATGGAGCTGGTGCTTTCAGCGTTCAAACGACGATACTCCGAGCTCAAGGCGGACCCGCGTATTGAATCGATCGTCCTCTTCCGGAACCACGGCTACGGGGCGGGAACATCGCAGCCTCATCCGCATTCTCAGATCGTGGCGACGCCCGTGGTGTCGACCCAGATACGGGCGCGGCTCGAAACAGCCGTGCGCTATTTCGACGAAGCCGGGGAATGCATCTTCTGTCGGGCCCTGAAAGATGAACGGGTCAGCGGAGAACGCATCATCGTCAGCTCCCGCAATTTCATCGCCTTCGTTCCCTTCGCTGCACTTACGCCCTTCCACATCTGGGTCTATCCGCTCAGGCATATGTCCTCCTTCGACCAGATGACGGACGAGGAGACGAAGGACCTCTCCGGTATCCTTCGGACCGTCCTGCGGAAGCTGTACACGGGCCTGAACGACCCTGACTACAACCTCATCGTACGGTCGCTCCCTACACACCTCGTCCATACGGACTACTTCCACTGGTACATTTCCATCGTGCCGCGGCTGTCGATCCAGGCGGGTTTCGAGCTGGGGAGCGGGATGTACATCAATACTTCGATCCCTGAGGAATGCGCTGCGTTCCTGCGGGAGATCCAGGCCGATCTCTGAAGAAGGATCGAGGAGCGTGGATGAGGGAGGGAACGGGTGTCCAGGATCCGTCCTCTACGGAAAGTCCTGTCCTCTGCCAGCCAGATACAGCATGTACCATTCCTCCCGTGTGAGGACCACCTTCGTCGACTGAGAGATCTGCCTGATGCGGTCGGGCCGTGTGGTGCCGATGACCGGCCTGATCCCGGCAGGGTGGCGGAGGATCCACGCGACCATGATCGCCTCGGCGCTGACCCCGTACCGGTCGGCAAGCGACGCGAGCGCTGCACCTGCTTTTTTGGTCCGATCATCCGCGTCCGGAGCGACGGGCGTCAGCCGCCCCCGGGCCAGGGGCGAGTAGGCCTGCACATCGATATCCTTCAGCCTGCAGTACTCCAGCGTGCCATCGCCCAGCGAACTGGTCCGCTGGTTGTTGTTGAAAGTGATCCCCTCGTCGACAAGGTGTGCGTGGAGGAGGTTGAACTCGACCTGATCCGCCACGAGCGGCTCATCGAGGTACGACTGGAGCAGCTCGATCTGAGCAGCGTTGAAATTGCTCACCCCGAACTGCCACACGAGGCCTTCGTTCCGCAGATCGCTGAATGCGCTGGCGACCTCCTCGGGGTCGATGAGGATGTCCGGACGATGGAGGAGAAGGATATCGAGGTAGTCGGTCTGCAGGCGTTCGAGGCTCCGCCGCACGGAGGTCGTAATGTGCTCGTAGCTGAAGTCGAGTCTGTGCGGTGCGTCGGCAGTCGGCTCCCCATGCCTCCGGATCCCGCATTTCGTCTGCAGAACAACGCTGTCCCGGTGGATCCCGAGGTCGCTCCAGACCCGTCCGAACGCCTCCTCGGATTTCCCGAGGCAGTAGATGTCCGCATGGTCGAACATCGTTATGCCTGCTTCGAGCGCGGCCTGCACGCAGGATTGGGTATTGGCGATGGCCTCCGGTGTGAGCGGGGAAGCATCCCATGACCTTCCGAGATGCATACAGCCGAGGATGATGGGAGAATGCGGATTGACAGGCGTCATGATGGGGACCGTGGTCGTTTGGATATTTTGGAAATGATGTGCACGCAATGTAACGGCTTCGGACGAAAGATTACAGGCTTGGAGCCGTCCTAAAAATACTTTGCCGCAGAGAACGCAAAGAACACATACGCGATCATTTGACAGATCCTGTGTTCTGTGCACACGCCTGCCCTACGGCAATAGATCTCATTCCGGTCAGGCGGGCCTGCAAATGTTCGTCAGTCAGGTTTTTCGACACTCTTTCCACCGACAAATAGGGTTTCTGGGATAGCTTCTACGGATTGATTTTTGAGCAAGTCATGGCGAGCTTGCCGTTCATCATCCACGGGTATGGTTTGAAATGGAATACCGACGACTGGGCAGAACAGACCTCATCGTGAGCGTTGTGGGCTTCGGTGCCTGGGCTATCGGCGGGCCTGCGATGGCCGGCGACACGCCGATCGGCTGGGGCGACCAGGACGATGAGACATCGCGCGCGGCCATCCGGCGGGCACTGAGGGCCGGCATCACTTTCTTTGATACAGCGGATTTCTACGGTCTGGGGCACTCCGAGCATTTGCTTGGGGAGGAGCTGTCTGGAAAGAAGGATATCGTTGTGGCGACAAAGGTAGGCCACCGCCTGCAGGACGACGGTTCGATACGGCTCGACTATTCGAAGAAGTACATCATGGAAGCATGCGAAAAGAGCCTGCGGCGGCTGAAACGGGAAGAGATCGACCTGTATCAGCTCCATTCCGCCCGGATGGAACACCTCGAACAGGGAGAGTGCATCGAGGCGATGGAGCGGCTCATGGAGAAAGGGCACATCCGATACTGGGGGCTGTCTCTGAACACTTTCACACCTCTGCCTGAAGCTCAGTTTCTCATGGACCGGGGATTCGGGCATTCATTTCAACTGGTACTCAACATCCTCAACCGTAGGGCGATGGATGTCGTTCGCCGCTCGGAGGAAAAGGGATACGGGGTGATCGCCCGCATGCCACTGCAATTCGGGATGCTCGGAGGCGGTTTCAGCCCTGACCAGACGTTCCCGAAAAATGATCACCGGTCCTTCCGCCTGACACCCGAGATCATCCGGAGGACGAACGCTTTGATGGAGCCTGTCTGGCGGGCAGCCGCGGATGAGGGCGTCTCCGCGACACGCGTTGCGCTCGGCTTCCTCACGCGCATTCCGGATGTGTCCACGATCATTCCGGGGATACGTACTCCCGAACAGGCGGACGTCAACGCCAAGGGATCCGAGCCGCTGCCCGAGGCTGTCGGGTCGGCGCTCGATGAGCTGTCAGAGGAAGCGTGCGCAGAGCTCACCGGCATGATGCAGGCGCAGGGATGAGCGATGCCTGACGTCGTCCTTTCCACCAGCAAGCTCGGTAAGCGGTTCAAGGACCGATGGGCCGTGCACGACCTTGATATGGAAGTGTACGAGGGAGACATCTTCGGATTCCTTGGGCCGAACGGTGCGGGAAAGAGCACGACCATTCGTATGGCGCTCTCGCTCATCGCGCCCACGGAGGGAGCGGTGCGTATCTTCGGGCATCCTCTCCGGTCAGAGCGCAGGAGCGCATTATCAGAGGTCGGGGGTATCGTCGAGCGGCCGGATTTCTATCCGTACCTCTCAGCCTTGAGAAATCTGGATATTGTCGGTGCGCTCGCGGGCGGGATCCCGCGTACGCGGGCGGAGGAGGTGCTCGACATGGTCGGCCTTCGGCAGCGTGCCGGCGACCTGGTGAGGACGTACTCCCACGGGATGAAGCAACGGCTGGGCATTGCGCAGTCGCTCCTGACCGATCCGAAGTTCGTCATCCTCGACGAACCGACGAACGGGCTTGACCCGCACGGTATGAAGGAGGTCCGCGATCTCATTCGCTCTCTCGCGAAGGATCACGGCAAGACCATCTTTCTCTCATCCCATCTCCTGAACGAAGTGGAACAGGTCGCCACGCGCATGGCGATCATCAACAGGGGCGAGCTTGTCGTGCAGGGGAACGTGCAGCAGTTGCTCTCCGAGGGGGAGACGTTCGTGATGCTCGACGCGAGGCCGGTGCGGGCCGTCCTGTCAGTCTGTTCTCAGGCAGCGTCGATCGTCCGGTCGGTCGTGCGGGAGGGTGGTCTCTTCCGCATCTCTATGGAACCGAAGGATGTTCCCGTCCTGCTTCGCAAGCTGCATGCGGCGCGCGTTCGTGTCTTCGCGGCCACGCCCCGCCGGTCGCTGGAGGAATATTTTCTCACGATCACGCAGAACGAGGGAGGATTATGACGTTCCTCCACCTGATACGTGTCGAGATGCTCAAGACGTTCCTGAAGAAACGCACGTGGCTCGGGTTCGTCATCGTGCTGATCGTGATCCCCATCGTCATCTTCGCTTTTCAGGCGGAGGGAGGACGGGTCATCCGCATGGCGACCCGGAACCTCTCGAAGGACTTTTTCGTGCTGGGCAACCTTTTCAACGGCTGGTTCGTGTCATATCAGGTGATGATGGCCCTGTGGGTACATGTCCCGCTCCTGATCACGTTCGTCGCAGGCGACATGCTGGCCGGAGAGGCGACGGCAGGCACCTACCGGCTCATTCTGACGAGGGCCGTTTCCCGGACAACGATCTTCGGCGTCAAGTATATCGTCACGTTCCTGTACACAGTGGTCTTTGTGGTCTTTCTCGGATGCCTGAGCATCGGGTTGGCTGTTCTCCTGCTCGGGCGAGGGGACCTCTTCATCTTTCAGCGGGGCATTCTGGTCCTCCCGGAAAGCGACCTTCTGTGGCGCTTTGCGCTCGCGTATCTGCTGGCCATATGGTCCATGACCACGGTCGCATCCATCGCATTCCTGATGTCGTCGTTCGTCGAGAATGCTATCGGCCCCATTGTGGCGACGATGGGGCTTATCATCGTCTTCACGATCCTCACATTCCTCCCCGTGGAGGCGCTCGAACCTGCACGGGAGTATATGTTTACGTATCATATGGCCGTTTGGCAGAAAGCATTCGACGACCCTGTTCCGTGGCATGAGGTACTGTCGTCGCTCGTCAATCTGACGATCTACACCGTCGGTGCGGTAACTGGCGCATGGCTGGTGTTCGTCCGAAAAGACATATTGAGCTAGATCCGAAACCTGCCCGCTGAAGTTCGCCGAAGCTGTTCGTCAGCGCGGGCGAATGAGGCGGGTCCGCAATCTCTTCTGGAGGTCTTCCGTGTCCCTACGTGAAACGATGACGCAGCTCCGGTCCGGTTTCCATCGGACGTTCTGGGTGGCGAACGGCATGGAGCTTTTTGAACGGCTCGCCTACTACGGTCAGCAGATCGTGTTCATGGTCTATGTGCGGAACAAGCTCGGATTCACCGAGGTGGAGGCGGGGACCCTGTCGGGCGTTTTCGGGGGCCTCATCTACCTGCTCCCGATCCTTGGCGGAACGCTGGCCGACAAATGGGGATTCCGCAAGGCGTTCAACGTGGCGTTCAGCATTCTCGGGCTCGGCTATTTTCTCATCGGGTCGATGGGCATGGACGCCTTCGCCGGCATCTATGGAGGGTTCGACCAGTACTGGCTGCTGATGGCGTTCCTCGTGTTCACGGCCTTCGGCGGATCGTTCATCAAGCCCTCGGTGCTTGGGACGGTAGCGGTGACCACGAAGGAAGAGACCAAGTCGATGGGATTCGCCATCTACTACTGGCTCGTGAATGCAGGGGCGATGATCGGGCCGACGATCGCCTATTTCGTGCGCGACAGCTTCGGAAACGAGTTCGTCTACCTTGTGTCGTCCATCAGCTGTTTTGCGATGCTCGTGGTCAATCTGCTGATGTACAAGGAGGTGCGCGACGAGAAGAACGATGTGGTCGAGTCCCTCGGGAAGAAGATAACGAACCTGTTCGTCGTTCTCGCGAACGTCAAGTTCATGATCTTCCTGCTCATCTATTCGCTGTACTGGATCATCTTCTGGCAGGAGTTCATCATCGTTCCGTACTACATCACCGACTACATCGGCCCTGAGGAGCCGTATGAGATCGTCCAGTCGTGGTCGGGGGCGGGGGCCATCATCCTGTTCCAGATACCCATCAACTGGATGACACGCCATTGGAAGACGCGCAGCGCCATCCTCATCGGATTCGCCATCTCGTCGCTCATCTGGGTCATCATTGCCATCTCGCCCAGCATCCCCACTATCGCGGCCGGCATTGTCGCGTTCGCCATCGGGGAGATGATACAGGCGCCGCGGTACTACGAATACATCTCGCAGATCGCCCCTCCGGGACAGCAGGGGCTTTTCCAGGGATACGCATTTCTTCCGATCGCGATAGCACGCTTCGTCGGTGATCCTATCGGCGGATGGCTGTACGAGAACGCGCGTGAGAGCGGGGATCCGTCGCTTGTGTGGTGGTCGATGATCGGCATCGGCGTGGGCGCGACCATCCTGATGTGGATCTACAATACTGTCGTCACACGGCTCGAGGGGGCCACGTCGTGATCGTTCGCCTTCTGGCTGCCGTCGTCTTCCTCGGTGTGGCAGCTTACGCGCAGGAGGGCAGGCTCCCGGCGGCCGGAGAGATACTCGACCGCGTGGAACGGGGGATGGAGGGAGTGGAGGACTACACGGTCACACTGGAGGGTGAGGTGTCGATGGACAGGGTGCGGGTGCCAAAGGCGACTATCCTGATGTATTTCAAGCGGCCGGACAAGGTCCATTTTTCATCCGCATCCTTCAGTATGGTGCCCCGGGATGGCATCATTGCCGATGTCTCTCAGCTTCGCGAGCGGTACGATGCCCGGACGGTGGACCTTATCGACACTGCCGGACAGCGATGGTACAAGCTCCAGCTGGCCGCGAAGGACCCGGAGACGCGTCTCCGGCAGATCTACGTGTTTGTGGATGCCGCCGGGTGGACCCTTCGGCGGCTCGAGACATCCCCCTACGAGGGACGCGTTGTCTCATTCGACTTCGACTATCAGCTTGTCCAGGGGCAGTTCATGCTGCCGTCTGTCCTGACCGCCACATTCGGCAGCGTCGGGACGGCGACTGATGAGATGCCGGGCATTCCGCAGGATAGCCCCGCCTCGCAGTTCCGGGAGATGCAGCGCATGTTCCGGAACGGGACTGTCCGGTTCACCTACAGGGATTACCGCGTCAACACAGGCATTCCGGACTCCGTGTTCACCTCCCGCCAGTAGACCACATCCGCCGCTTGACATTCATGCGCGAAGTCATATATTTAGGGTAACCTAAATATATATTTCGCCAGCATTGGACTAATTGCCATGGCAAGCGAGAACATCGAAAACTACCTGAAGAACATCTACAAGATCCAGGAGGAGCAGGGGAAGGTGACCACATCATCCCTGTCGGCTACTCTCCAGATCTCACCGGCATCAGTGTCGGAGATGATGCGAAGGCTGGCCGAGGACGGGCATGTGCGGCACACTCCGTACAAGGGTGTCGAACTTACCGACGAGGGACGGCTGAAAGCGCTCCGGATCATCCGGCGGCACCGGTTGTGGGAGCTCTTCCTGGTCGAGGTGCTGAAATATGACTGGGACGAGATCGACGAGGAGGCCGAACGTCTCGAACATATCACATCGGACCGCCTCGAACAGCGCATCGATCAGATCCTCGGCTATCCGAGCCATGATCCGCATGGGCACGCGATACCGACACCCGAGGGCGTTGTTGCGGAGGATGATCATGCGCTTCTCGCAGGGTCCGTTCCGGGCGAGACTGTGGTCGTACGGCGCGTGAACGATGTCAGCCCCGAGATCCTGCAGTACGCCTCCCGCCTCGGTATAACCCTCGGCGCACGGCTCACCGTTCTCGAGCGCATCGCTTTCGACGGGACGCTCCGCGTGAAGGTGGGCAGGGAAGAGCATTTCATCAGCGATAAACTCGCGCAACAGGTCTTCGTCGAACACACAAAGGCCGGGAAAGGAGGACGGCGATGAACATGATAGGATTCGCCGTTGTCGTGGCATTGCTGGTTCTCGCGTACGTCGTCACGTGGGCACTCCTTCGCAGGAAGAACCGGACGCAGGCCGAGACGAAGGAGGACATCCTGAAGCAGGTGTATCATCTGCGCGAGAAGAAGCGGGATGTCACTCTCGAGAGCATTTCCGGAGCGCTCCACGTGCCCCAGAACTCCGTTGCGCCGGTCATTGCCGAGCTGAATGCCGAGGGATTGCTGGAGACGCGCGGGGAGCATTTCCGTCTGACCGAGGACGGAACAACGGTAGCACTAAAGCTCGTCCGGTCCCACCGGTTGTGGGAACGGTATCTCGCAGACGAGACCGGTGTGAGGGAGAACCGCTGGCATTCGGAGGCAGAGAAGCAGGAGCATCGCCTGACTGCAGAGGAGACAGATGCCCTGTCGCGCCGGTTGGGTCATCCTATGTACGATCCCCATGGGGATCCCATCCCTCAGGAAGACCTCGACCTGCCGGGACCGAAGGGCACATCGCTTGCATTGGCATCCCTCGGGGACGAATACATCGTCATCCATCTCGAGGACGAGCCGTCGGCAGTGTACGACGAGCTCGTCGCGAACGAGGTCTTCCGAGGCTCCCGGATCCGGCTCCTGGTGAAGGACCAATCGCATGCCGAGCTCGAGTGCGACGGCAGGCCTATCCGGCTTCCGCTCCTGTCTGTCTCGAACATCTCCGTCGTCCCCTCGAAGGGGAAGCGGACGGTCGTGCAGACCGGGAGTACGCTCAGCGACCTTCACCTCGGGGAGGAGGGGCGCGTCATCAGCCTTTCGCCGGCCTGCCGCGGTATGCAGCGGAGACGGTTGCTCGATTTGGGGATCCTTCCGGGCACCACGGTACGAGCCGAGCTCGTCAGCCCTCTCGGCGACCCGGTCGGGTACCGTGTGCGTGGCTCGCTGGTCGCCTTGCGAAAAGCCGAGGCATCATATGTGAATGTGGAGAAGAGCGCATGAGCACGATGGAATTTCAGACTCTGCACCAGTGCGACCTGTGTCCGGTCAATCCCAATGCTGTTCTCAAACGCTCAGGGGAGGTCCACGCAGCCGGCGGGTACGTCATAGCGCTTTCGGGAAATCCGAACGTCGGTAAATCGACTGTGTTCAATGCTCTGACCGGATTGCGGCAGCACACGGGTAACTGGCCGGGAAAGACCGTGGCGCGCGCAGAGGGGACGTTCACCTACCAGGGCCGGACGTATACCCTCATCGACCTTCCGGGTACGTATTCGCTCCTCTCGGCAAGCACGGATGAGGAGATCGCACGGGACTTCATCCTGTTCGGAGAGCCGGAGGTCACGGTGGTCGTGACCGATGCCACGCAGCTGGAACGGAACCTCAATCTCGTCCTTCAGGTGCTGGAGATCACCGAAAAGGCCGTCGTGTGTGTGAACCTCATCGACGAGGCCCGCCGGCACGGCGTGTCGGTCGATACGAAGCAGCTCTCGCGTGACCTCGGCGTTCCGGTGGTTGGCACCGCGGCGCGGTCGGGCGAGGGTCTGCCGGAACTGCTGCGGGTAATCCATCAGGTCGCGATCGGCGGTATCGTCTGCAAGCCGCGTCGTGTCCCGATGGACTCGGGCCGGTTGCGGGCTGTCCGGGAACTCCAGCAGGATATCGAGGCACACTTCCCCGGACTGCCGAACAGCAGGTGGGTCGCCCTCCGTCTTCTGGAGGGGGACGAGCGCATCATTCAGGCCGTTCGGTCGGGAGAGCTTCACGGGCTCCAGTCGATGCGGCAGAACGGACAGCCAGCAGCGGCTGTCACGGAAGGACAGGACCATGCCTGAGAGCCACGCAGAACTTCTTGACAAGGCGCGGACGCTTCGATGGGACGTGAGCGAACGCTTGCATGACGACACCCTCGAGGCGCTCTATTCGGAGGCCACACACCTTGCTTCACGAAGTGTTTCCACGCCCGATGCCGCTGCACACCGGACATTCGACCGCACTCTCGACAGGATCCTCACAAGCCGCCTCTATGGGTTCCCGACGATGTTCCTGCTGTTGACGGCGGTCTTCTGGCTTACGATCGAAGGCGCGAACGTCCCGTCAGCATTTTTGTCCTCCATCCTGGTCGATGCGGCCCACCCGTTCCTCAAGGAGACGATGCTCTCGCTGGGCTCGCCGGAGTGGCTTGCCGGATTGACCATCGATGGTATGTACCTGGCCATGGCCTGGGTCGTGAGCGTCATGCTTCCGCCGATGGCGATCTTCTTCCCGCTGTTCACACTGCTGGAGGATTTCGGCTACCTGCCGAGGGTGGCATTCAATATGGACGGGCTGTTCCGTCGTGCGGGTGCACACGGGAAACAGGCGCTGACGATGGCAATGGGATACGGCTGCAATGCCGCGGCCATCGTCTCGACGCGCATCATCGACAGCCCGCGGGAGCGGCTCATCGCCATCCTCACGAACAACTTCTCACTCTGCAATGGCCGGTGGCCCACGCAGATCCTCATCGCAACGATCTTCATCGGCGCCCTGGCACCTGCTGCCGTGTCGGGCCCGGTGTCGGCGCTGGCCGTCGTCTCTGTGGTGCTGCTGGGTATCGCATTCACCTTCGGCACCTCCTGGCTGCTGTCCCGGACCGTCCTGAAAGGGCAGGCGTCGACCTTCAGCCTGGAATTGCCTCCATACCGGCCTCCTCAGTTCTGGCAGACCCTCTATACGTCCGTTATCGATCGGACGCTCATCGTCCTGTGGCGGGCGGTCGTATGGGCCCTTCCGGCGGGTGCTGCGATCTGGCTCGTGGCGAACGTGACCGTCGGCGGAGAGAGCATCGCAGAGCACTTCATCCGGTTCACCGATCCGTTCGCCCTGCTCATCGGCCTGAACGGGGTGATCCTGCTCGCATATGTCATTGCGATACCGGCGAATGAGATCGTCATACCGACGGTCCTCATGCTGACAGCCATGACGTTGGGTATGGCGGGAGTGGGGGGCGGTTCGGGCGTGATGTTCGAGCTCGATTCGATCGAGGGAACTGCGGAGATCCTTCGGGGAGGAGGGTGGACACTGCTGACGGGCATCAACCTGATGCTGTTCAGCCTGCTCCACAATCCGTGCTCAACGACGCTGTATACGATCTACAAGGAGACGGGGAGTGCGAAGTGGACGACGATCGCAGCGCTTCTGCCGCTGGGATTCGGGTTCGTGGTATGCTTCCTGGTGGCCCAGGCCTTCCGGTTCTTTGGTGTGTAGGAGGTGGATTCACCGAGAGCCACGGAGATATAATTCCATTTCTTCGTGTGTCTCCGTACCAGCTCCGTGGTTCTCCGTGTTCTGCTTTTACCTCAGCAACAACATCTTCATCGACAGCGAGGCTGCTCCGCTCTCCAGCCGGGCGATGTAGATGCCGCTCGGGAGCGCCGCCGCGTCGAAGGTCTCCGCATACCGTCCCGCCGTCCTCTTTCCATCCACCAGCGTCGTGATCCGCTGTCCCAGTGCATTGTAGATGGTCAGCTGCACCTCACCCTCCACGGGCACATCATATTCGATGGTCGTCGAAGGATTGAATGGATTCGGGAAGTTCTGCCGAAGCTGCCAGCTGACCGGGATCCCCTCGTTGTCGAGACTGCCCGCATCAGTGATGAACGAGACCAGGGATAGATCGTCGAAGAACAGGGTGCCGCTGAGCGGCCCGCCGACGCTCTGATAGACGAGGAAACTGCTGAACCTGCGTGCGGAGCCGTTCCCGGTCGGCACCGATGACATGGGGATGGTCCGCAGCTTCCATCCGATCCAGTCGATCGGTCCGGCGCTCACCGTCACGAATGAGGTCCCGCCTGAAGTGTTCTGATAGTAGCAGCCGAATCGAAGGTCGTGCCCGCTGTTGTCCCCCCACACCCACGCGCCGAGCATCGGCGCCCCCTCGATCCCCGGTGTCGAGCTGTTGTGCTCCCGGATGACCCCACCGCTCGCCTGGGTGAACGTGTAGTCGATCCGGCCGCTCCCCGTTCCCGACCTTCTCACATCCGTGGTGATCGCGAACGACGCGAGGACATTCCGTGTGCTCCCGCTGGTGGAGGGTTGCCACCATGACCCCCGCTCATCGAGCGTGTTGATGACCGTGGCAGAGACCTGAATCCTCGGTTCCGTCCTGAAATGCACGGTCCTGCCTGCGGCAATGGCATTCCCTGCGAGGTCCCGGATGGTCGGGTTGATCGTGACGGTGAAGTCGGTGTTGGGGAAAAGCTCACTTGTCGTCTTGAAGCGGACGATCGACAGGTCGTCCTCCTTCGAGTACCGGATCCCTGTGACGGTGAACGGAACGCCGGACATCGTCGTCAGCGCGAAGCTCCCCGGCAGCGAGGATTCGTCCAGGCTCTCCGTGAACACCACCATGAACTCGGCCGAGATGCTGACCGCCGTCTCGCCCTCCCGGGGGTACGTCTCGCTGATGAGCGGCGCGATCGAATCTCGCTCGACGGTGCGGAACGTGAACGAGTAGACATCCCCGCCGAGACTGTCGCCGTCGAGGTCAACCCCTACGCCAAGGTAGTTCCGCGCGCTCGAATCGATCGTCACGGTGTACTCTGTGTTGAAGGGAAGGGGAGATGCAGGTTTGAGCCGGAGCGTGTAGCCGAGCTCGCTCCATGAGAGGTTGAGCGGGACGGACGGTGTGATCGACACGGCAGCTGCCACGGTCGCAGGGTCCATCCTTTGATCGAACCACACTTCGAGACGCTCATCGACATTGACGGGCGCCGACGGAGGCGACGAGACGATCGTCGGGGGAGTCATGTCCTCCCGTATGAGCTGAAGGAAGAAGTTCCAGTCCCAGAAGGAACCGGGATCGTAATGGCTGTTGCACGTGGCAAACTCCGGCGGGTAGCCGTTCGCATTCACCCAGCTCACCCATGCCGGATTGAGATACTCGCCGTGCCCGATGATATGATTGCGGTCCTTGGGGATGGCGAACTTGTCGCACATGTGCCGGACAAGGCCCGCAGAAGCGATGTACATCTCGGGAGTGAACCACTGGGGATTCGCAGCGAAACCCTCGTGCTCGATGCCGAGCGACCAGCGGTTCAGACAGACCGCGTGCCACGCATAGTATTGCTCCTCCACCATCTGCGTGATATCGCCCGGCGGATAGTCGCTGGGAGAATCCTGGAGCCCGTTGACGCAATAATGGACGCTCACCTGTCGACCGTCGCTGAGATGCTGGAAGTATGAAATTACGGAGGCGTAGTACCCCTCCATGTCGTGGATCACGACGAACTTCTTTCCATTGCCGGTCGGGTAATAGTAGCCGGGGACGCCAGGGACCCATGTGGCAGAGGGATAATCGGGTACCTGCACATCCGTCGTCCGTTCTGCTTCTGTGTGGGAGGCCTCTTCGATCTCTCTGAGGCGGGCCCGCACCCGGTCGAGGCGAACGATCCGTTTCGGGAGGAGGATCTTCTCGTTCTCATGCCCGACTGTCAGACGATGCAGGACCTCCAGCGCATGTCCGTATGCGATCTCCGGCTGTGGAATGCCCGAGTAGGCCGCGATGGCATCGGTCCACGCGTCGAGGTCGGAGGGGGCAAGCGGTTCAGGCCTCTTCCGGGCTGATGAATCGAACTCGGCCCGCAGCAGGGCCGCAGCTCCGCGGATGTTCTGGATGGGATCGTTCCTGAGGACCTCCTTCGGAAGCCCGAGCAATCCGGCAGCCCTGTCGAGCGTATGACCGAACACATCGTTGTCCCAGAGCGCCATGATGCCGTACGGATGCGGCATGCCCGTGCAGGAGGCGGTGTCGCCTTCTGCCCAGGTGAGGTGGAACCACCGTGTCTGTTCGAACGAGATGGACTTCAGGACATCGGAGGGAACGCCGAATTCCGCCGCAGCTGCATCGAATGCACGCACAAGGACGTCACGGTCCTGGCCGTGCAGGGCGACAGATGCAAGTGCAAATACGATGATGAGGCGCAGACGGCGTCCCATCATTTGAGCAGCATGGCCTTTTGCGTAATCCTGGTCTGGTCAGCGCGGAGCTCGACGATGTACATGCCCGAAGGGAGACTTGCCGCATCGAACGTTACGGTGTGCGAACCTGACGGCAAGACACCATCCTGGAGCACAGCGACCTCGCGGCCGAGAAGGTCGAAAACTTTGAGTGAACAGTGAACCGTGAACGGTAAGCCGAAGCGTATCTCTGTGGATGGATTGAACGGATTAGGGTAGTTCTGCGACAGCGCGAAGTCGGTCGGGACCGTCCCGTCATGGTCGTCCCGTACGCTGGTGATGATCTTCTGGGCGACCTGAAGATCATCGAAGACCAGCCGTCCGGAAATGTCCGCAGACCCGCCGCCGTACAAGACATCGATGGCGGTGAGTGTGACCGTTCCGGCATCGGCAGAATCGCCTATCGCAGTTCCGAGTGAATCCACGTCGAGCGGGAATTCGATCAACCGCCATCCCACCCAGGAGACCGTCGTTGCCGGGCTCGTGACCTCGATGCCAGCCGGATGTGCGGGGGATGTACGCTGAAGGACGAAGCGCATCATGTTTCCGCTGCCGTCACCCCAAACATGCACCTGCAGCCGCGCATGTCCCGCCACGATCAGCTGCAGCGAATCCCGGCCCAACCGAAGACGCTGCTGGACGGCGGTCGTGTCCCACGCGTAGTTGAGCAGTCCATTCTTCGTATTCCCGGAGGTGGGGAGCAGGTACGAGTTGCTCGCCTGCCACGACGTGTTGTTCGCAATGAATCCCGACGATCCTCCGTTCAGCTCCGGATCGATCCAGCCGGTCACGCCTCCCTCAAAATCATCGAGGATGTTCTTCGTGTAGGCCTGGCCCGAAACGGAGAATGTCCAGAGGAGCGTCTCGGTCGCCGGGATGCTGTTGCCCGCATAGTCCCGGACGCCGTAGACGCGTATCCGGTAGTCTGAGCCGGACTGCAGCCCGTTGGTCGGGAAGATGTTCACGCCGCTGCGGGTCTGCCATGACCATGTTTGGAACGTGAGCGGCTGAAGTGCGCTGCCCACCTTCTGCATGGCGATGTTCGTCGAATTGACCGACGAGGGTGCAACGACCTCATCGAACGTGAGGTTGATGAGCTCCAGCGGGGAGGAAAGCGTATCGCCCTGCGCCGGGCGCAGCCAGGTGATGGCCGGTGCCCAGGCATCGACGGGCTGGGGTTTGAACGTCAGGACGAACGGATCCGGTGCACCATCACCGTTCCCGTCGAGTCCGAAGCCATCGACGGACCGCGCGGTCGTATCCAGGGTGACAGTGAACCAGACGTTGAAGGGGAAGACCACCGAGTCAGGGTCGAACGTCAGGATCGTGTTGCCGGTCGACCACAGGAGCTTTCCATCGACGTGCGGCGAGATGGTGAATGCGCTGCGCACCGACGCGGTATCCATCATCTTGGTGAACTGGAACGTGAGCGATGCCGATGCCGGCATCGTGGAATCGGCGTTCTGCGGCGAATGACTGAGCATCGAAGGGGCGCCGAACGGCCGGAGCATCACGTTGTGGGAGATGCGTGCGCCTGCGGTCGCGGTGAAGTGCAGGGTATCGGGTACGTATCCCGGGGTCTCGAAGATGAGCGTATAGTCGCCGGGGACGAGGCCGTCGTGGAGATAGAAACCGTTGTTATATCTGTCGCCCACGTAGACGGTATCCTGAGGAAGAAGGCGGACCCTCGAGTAGTTGATGAGCCTGCCGGATCCCTCCTCGGTCTGGATGCCCCGGATGTAGGCCATGGTGTCCGCGGGCACTCCCAGATACTGCATGAACGAATTCCTGAGAGCGTACGCCTCGAGCTTCCGGTATGAGTTGTTCATCAGCCGGCGCGTTTCGGGGTAGAAATCGTGGAATGACCCTTCGGACAGCTCTGCGGGCATGATCGTCCCGCTCAGGACACCAAGGTTGAATCCCCCGTTCGTCCCGCCATAGAATGTGTAGTCGAGATACACGCCTGCGACGATGTTTCCGAGGGCAGACTGTGTTCCTAGGTGCGCACGGATCTGATTGTACATGATGCTCGACATCGTGACTGCGTCGGGCCAGACCGGCTGGCGCGTGATCTTGTCTTCCTTGATGAGGACGATGGTTCTATTGACTGTGGTGTTCAATGCCGCGCCTGAGGCATTGCTGTGTATCGAATGGAACCAGTCGACATTGTTGGCGTTGGCCATCGTCCATCGGGCGGTCAGAGTGGGCTCCTGAGGATCATTTGGATTGTCGTACACGACACCTGAGTTGGATTCACGGGTCAGAATGACTGTCGCTCCCAGCTTCTCCAACATAGCTTTTAAGTGAAGGGCTTTGTAGAAGTTGCTCTCAGATTCCCAAAAATCAGTTCCTGGATCCGGAATAAGGTGTCTGTCATTCGAACCATATCCGCCATGTCCGGGATCAATGCAAACCTTGTATCCAGCGAGGGGCTGGGAGAACGCAAGCGAAAAGGGAAGAGCGAAAAGCGAGATGACGAGGGCAAGTCTCTTCACGGCGTCACCACGTAGGTCATGATAAGCAGCTTACCGTCCATTGTGTGGCAGACGATCCGGTTCTCGGTGGGGGATGTGGCGGGGAACAGTTCGACCCTCGACGGTGTGTCCGTGAGCGCAGTCTTGCCGGAGCCGTCCTTCTTCATGGCATGAATATCGCCGCCAGTGATCCTGTAGCCGTCGTTCTCTTCGGAAAAATACACCACCCAGTTGCCGTCGCGGGTCCAGACAGGCCCTTCGGCCCGTCCGAGGCGCTGGCGAAGCTCCCCCTCCATCGTACTGATGAAGGCACCGCTCCGCATGTCGTAGGCAAGGATGAACGACTTGTCCGGCGAAAGCGACGGCCAGATGTAGCTGCCGTTGCCCAACGGGTCGATCGTCCGGGCGGCTCCGTTCACCGTGAGCACGATCTTCTGGTCGACGATGCCCTGGAGGAACACGCCGCTGCGCTTCGGTGGGGATGGTTGAAGGTCATCGCCGACAATGAAGGAAACCGACTCCTCCATGAAGACGGGAGCTGAGACGGTCCGTGCAGAGGCGATCGTCTCTACGGCGCCGGTGGAAAGGTCCTTTACAATGATATCCTGCGTACGGTCGGTCCATTTCGCGCCCCTGGTCGTCTTCCGGTAGGCGATCTTTCTGCCGTCCGGGGAGACCGAAAAGCCGAACCCGGTCCCCTCTTCCTTTGTGATCTCGGTGGTCTGTCCGGACCTCAGGTCGTGTTTCCAGATGCCGGCGTACGACAGAGTAGAATAGAACACGCTCTGTCCGTCGGGGGAGAAGGCCGCATACCCCCACATGCCGGTTTCCGGCAGGTCGAGCACGCGTGTCTCGGTGATCCGTATCTGGCCGGTGAGTGTGCCGGCGAGGAGAAGGACGCCGCACAAAAGGATGGTCGGTCGTGTTCGTTTCATATGAATTTTCTTATGTCATGAAGACGTCGGTTGAACATGGCAGGGGCGTGAGACTGCTGGAATGGTCGCCGGCCGAAAAAGCGGACGCCCGTCCTGCTGTGGCACTGCGGGACGGGCCTCGCCCGGAATCAACTTAGGCAGAAGAGACCGGACGTGCAAGAATTTCGGGATGAGGCTTGTCTGGCGTCACATGAATCGGGCTTCGAAAAAGTGTATTTTGTAGTCAATATTCAGAACACCAAAGTCTGTGGAGAATGTCGTCATGAGGAAGGTGCTCCTGGGTCTTTTCGCAGGATTCATCTCTGTCCAGGTTTCGCTAGAGGCGCAGGTCCCTGACATCACGCGGGCCTACAACTACTCGTTGTCCGATGCTCTCGAACGGGGGCTGCGGAGCATCCGTGGGACAGCTGTTGGCGAGGATATCGACAGGGATGGCAGGAAGGAGATCGCTGTCACGAACTACTCCTCGAACGGTGTGGTACACGTCTTCGAGGTATCGGGCGAGGACAGCCTCAAACTGGTATGGACATCACCCGAGCTGACGGTGGGTGGGGGATCCACTCCCCGCTTCGTCCTGTTCGCCGACCTCGACGATGACGGTAAGGGGGAGGTCATCTACCAGGTGAGCGACCAGGGTGTGCTCATATTCGAATGGGATGGCGTGGTGGGAAGTGACAACTACGGGACCTCTCCCTCCCAGCAGATCGGCGTGGGGTCTTTCTCGGGGCTTACAGGATACACCGAATTCCTCGATGTCAGTGACGTCGACAATGACGGGAAGCCGGAGCTCCTCATCGCCTACAATGCCTCCCTGGCGGCGGACGACCGTTACTATATCGTCAGCGCCATCGGCGATTGGAGCACGAACAACGGAGGATTCTCATCGTTCACGGTCGAGTATCAGGGTGAGCGCAACTCCCTCGCGGACTTCGGGCTCTCCACAGGAAGTCCATGGATGATGATCTCTGCGGAGCTTGACGGGACAGCTCCCCGGGAGATCATTGTGCACAACTGGAACAACAAGAATGTGGTCCCCGTGCGCTCGACCGGTGCGGATACCTACGTCCTTCCCGATCCGGCGGGAGGGAAGCAGGCTTTCGAGCTCGGTCTCGGTCTGGATGATGTCGCTTTGATGGGTGGGGTTGCCATGGATGTTGACGGCGACGGCAGGGACGAGGTGTACCTTCCGACCTATCCGAACGTTGCGGGAGGTTTGCATGGGGGATGGCTCCATATGCTCTCCTGGAACACTGGTGAACCGGTCTCAGAGATCGATACGACGAACGTGACGGTGATCGATCTGTCGCCCCTGACCGGCAGTGTCGACCAGTTCGGCATCGGATTCGGAGATATTGACAAGGACGGCAGGCCCAATCTCTACGTCGGCGGCGCGTATCCATACAATGTCGTCACGGCCGAGTTCATCGGCGGCGACAAGCGCGACCCGTCGAACTGGGACATCTCCGTGTTGTATGCAGGAGAACCTTCGGTCTATTCATCTCTCGTGGTCCGCGACTCTGCGGGTGTAACGGATACGGCCTATACGACGAACACCGCGTTCGTTTCCAAGCTGTATGCGCAGAATACCGACCTTGATGGTGACGGGAAGGAGGACATTGTCCTTCCGTACCAGTCGATCGAGGACAGCATCACTGTGACTACGCTGACCTGGAATGCCACGGATCAGGACTTCGACACGACGACCACCATGGTCGTGAATCCACGGCGGTGGAGCCTTCGAGTCCTCGAGGCTCCGCTCATCACGGGGGTAGAGGTGCATGACTGGACGGTCGTCACGCCGGACCAGTACGCCCTGGAGCAGAACTATCCCAATCCTTTTAATCCCTCCACGACCGTACGGTTCACGCTTCCTGTCGCCGAGAGGGTGTCCCTGCGGGTCTATGACGTGTCAGGCAGGCTTGTGCGGACGCTCATCGAGGGTGCGTATCCGGCAGGCACTGCCGAGATCATGTGGGATGGGCGGAGCGACGGAGGAGCTGTTGTAGCGAGTGGCGTGTACTTCTGCACGCTCTCGTGGGGGAACTTCTCGAAGACGGTGAGGATGACGTTGCTGAAGTAGCCAGTATTCAGACGTCAGTAGAAGCTATCTCAAAAATACTCTGCACAGGATGATTTCTCGCCCGCCTTGCCGAGCAATGCGAGGCAGGAAAAGCTCGCAAAGAAGGCAACGCCCCTGCCCGCCCTCGTTGATCTCCAAGAGCAGGCGGGGTCGTTGCCTGCCTGCGTGACGCAGTCAGGCAGGCGCGAAATGTTTTTGAGATGGCTTCTAGTCAGACAGTACGTCCGGAAAAAGGAATGGCCGGCTGAAGTTCAGCCGGCCATTTGTTGTACATGCGGATTGTGCGCGTGCGCAGGACCTACTTCGTCAGCATCATCTTCTGCGTGAAGCTGGATGTGCCGGCGGTCATGCGGGCGTAGTAGAGTCCGCTGGGAAGCCCTGTCGCATCGAAGTGAGCTTTGTAGACTCCCGCCTCATAGACCCCGTTCGCGAGTGTCGCGACCTTACGGCCCAGAGCATCGAAGACCTCCAGAACGACCGGCGACGTCCCGGACAGGCTGAACTCGAGCGTTGTGCTCGGGTTGAACGGGTTCGGATAGTTCGCGGAGAGTCCATATCCGTCGGGCGTGGCATTCTTCACAGGCTCGACAGACGTGAGGGACAGTGTCGGCAGCGTCCCGTTGTACTCCCATTTTTCCACGGTCCATCCGTAGTGCGACTGCGAATAGAGATTGCCGTTCGCGTCAAAATCGACGTCGAATGTCGACGTATATCCGGAGACGTTCCCCGGCGTCGTGCCGCCGGTACGGTCGTTATAGGCACCGGTCATATCGAAGTTCCACTGGGCGACGTTGATGACGCTCACAGCGGAATCTGTCGAGGCAAGCGCTCCGGTGGCCGGGTGGATGAGGTAGATCCTGCCCCACGAATACTCCTGCGTGAGCCAGAGGTCAGCAGCCGCGAACAGGATGTTCTCCGGCGATTTGAAGGCGAGGTTCAGCGGTGCCGGCTGCGTGGTACGGCCCTCGACGGTATCTCCGGGGGCCATCGCAAAGGTGAATCCCAGGTCGACCGAATATCCCGTTGCCGGCGTGCCGACGTACTTATGGATGCTTCGATTCGTGAAGTCCGACACGAACAGAGCGCTTCCGTCGGGAGCGACGGCGATGCCCTTGTAGATCCCGTCAGGCAGGTCGACGGTCTGCATCGGGGCATCCTGATGCGTAGCGGTCCACTGCGCGATGGGTGGGTAGATCTTGATGTCGTCTGTGACGCCAGTGCTCGTGTCGTTCAGCACGTAGACATATCCGTTTCCGTCAACATCGACGGCGGAGATGGGATTCGCGCCTGTCTCCTGACGATAGTACGGGCTCTGAGCGGCGACGGTGTTGTTCTCGAACTTGAACACGAGGACGTTGTGATTGGCGTCGTTGTTCGCCCCGTAAATGACGCCATCAGCCGTTCCTTTGACGCTGAAAAGATTGGAGAAGCCCACCTGGTCAAATCCGCCATCCCACGTGCCATAGATGCCTGCCGTGGCGCTGCTCCCGTACCCGGGATCGATGAGGCGACCATTGGCGGAGTCAGCGAGGATGTACGGCACGAAGAAATCGCGGGCGCCCCGTGGGTCAGTGGTCGATGGTGACCACACGAGCGCGACGAAATTGTCCTCGCCGACGACGGCAACACCCACAGTATTGTGGCCGGTGCCGTTGGTGGCATCGTCGTACGTCGCGTACAGGCATCGCCACTGGGCGTTGGCGGTGGACAATGCGACGATGACCAGCACGACAAGAAGCAAACTCTGTCGCAGTGTGTTCATGGTTTCTCCTTTCGGTGGTGAAGTGCAGGTGCTGAGGAACCGTAAGATGTCAGGACGGCGGGAAACATGCAAGTATCCCGAGAGACCACCGCGTGCTTGCACACCCATGCCGGCAGACGGGCACAGCACGTCGAGATTGACCCACAGGATCAGGTTCGTAGGGTGCATGTGCCATAGTGAGGGCGCCATAAGGCACTCGAAACATGTATGTTCGGCTCGATCCTGAGAATCACTTCGCTTTCGGGGTCGGCCTCGAGATTCGCAGTACGAGCCATCTCAGGAGGATCTCAAACTACCCACTTCTGTCTTTGATCTTTGTGCCTCTTCCCGGCCCGATGGGCCGTAAATTCCAGAGGACGGAAAAGGCAGGCGAAGTGATAGACAGAGTTAGGTTTCCAGGCCATTTCCGGCTTGCGCCTTGGATTGTGATCGGATAATGTACGGCCATTGCACCATGAAGAACGTGAGCGGGCTATGGTAGGACACTATGAGCTTGAAGATCGTGTCGAACGGTTTGCGAAAGATGTGCAGCGGTTTATCAGGACAGTACCAGCATGCCGGGA
Organism: uncultured Ignavibacteriaceae bacterium; assembly: GCA_964534125.1. Classification (GTDB taxonomy): domain Bacteria; phylum Bacteroidota; class Ignavibacteria; order UBA10030; family UBA10030; genus 2-02-FULL-55-14. Next base: position 643,372 of record CAZHOJ010000001.1, on the reverse strand, counting down.
AAACGTAGTCTACGGTGACCAGCTTCTTCGTGCTTCAAGCTCGACTGCCGCGAACTATCTTGAGGGGAATGAAGCTCTCACAAAGAAGGAGAAGGTCCACCGTTTCGGCATATCCCGCAGAGAAGGCAAGGAATCACGCCTGTTTCTTCGGCTGTTCCGGGATTGCGGAGGAGATGAGGACGAACGGTTGAGGCTGGAGAAGGAAGCGGGAGAACTCACTATGATCCTGACCGGAATCCTGAAGAGATTTGGAGTGTGAGGTGGGTGGGCTTACAAAAGATCAAAAACCAAAGACAAAAAGGGAAAACCCCGCCGAGAAGGTCTCTGACGGGGTTTTCCTTGTGTGTGTCTTTCGATGATCAGAGAAACTTACTTCAGCAGGATCATCTTCCGGTTCTGGACGAAGACCTGGCTTCCGTCGACGGCACGGGCCTCGATCCGGTAGAGATACGTGCCGGATGCGACCTGTGCGCCGCGGGAGTCACGTCCGTTCCACACCACCTGCATGAAGCCGGCAGGGCGGGTCTCATTGACGAGGCTCGCGATCTCCTGGCCCAGCATGTTGTACACCCTCAGCGTCACGTTCGCCGCTGTCGGGAGCGCGTACTCGATGGTGGTGGTGGGGTTGAACGGGTTCGGGAAGTTCTGCGACAGCCCGAAGTCGGTCGGGATCTCGTTCTCAGCGACGCCGGTGATCGTGCCGCGAATGATCGTCACCGTGAAGGTGTCGACGTTCGCGACTGCCGCACCCGCATCCTTCGCGAGGACAGTCCACTTCAGCACGACCGTGTCGGCCGCGCCGAGGAATGCCTTCAGCTCTTCGCCCGTACGGACGAGGAATGTGTCGGTGCCGCCGATAGCGGTCCCGCCGACAGGCACCCACTGGTACTGCAGGGCATCACCGTTCAGGTCGACCGCCGCATTCCACGCGAACGGCTGGACGAATCCATCGCTCAGGGTGATGGTCGAGTTGTTCGCGGGGAGGACCATCGCAAAGTGCGGGTTGGGCCTGACCGCAACGCCTTCGGTGAAGTCGGTCCGCCTGTTCGGGAAGATCTGGTACCCGCTGGTGCGCGGCGTGGAGCTGTCGAACTGATTCCCGATGCCGATGACATCGACAGGATACGTCGGCTCGGTCGTGCCGCGGATGTCGGTGTCGCTGTCGATACGGACCGTGAACTGGCTGTAGCCGTCCCAGAACGTCAGGTTCGTGCTGCTTGACGTCGGTCCGGGCCACGTGGTCGTCTGGCCGGGCTTCTTCGCGATGCCCGTGATCTTCACCAGCCGGCTCTCGTAGGCTTCTGCGTTGGCGAGGAACTGCTCGATCGTCAGCGTGATCGGCGTGACGATGTTCTTGTACGCCGGTCCGAGCTTGACCACGTCCGTTATCAGAGTGGCGGAGTCGGTCGTGGTCGCTACCTCATCAAGTCCGTTGTACTGGATGAGCGTTCCCTTGACGTAGATCCGCTCGCCGACCGCAAGGTCCGGCCGCTTGTTGGTGTTGATATAGACATTGATACCGGCCGTTCCGTCGTCGATATGGTAGGAGCCGAAGCTCGAACCGCCGAAGTTGACGGAATTGACGGTGCCCATGACGTACACGACGCTGCCCGAATCGTTCGGAATGCCGTCGCCGTCAGAGTCCGTGCGAACGGTCGCGATGTCGGTCGGGGCCATCGGGAGGGTGATGCGGTCATAGACGACCAGTGGATATTGGTTGGTATTGTCGGCCGCGGAGCCGGTGAGCACTTCGAGGTCCGCGTCTGCGTCTACGTTGCCGATCGAGACGATGTCGACGCGCTCGGATTTTGTGCCGAAGCCTTTGTCGATCATTGTCCAGTCGTAGCTAGCACCGCTCGTGATGTCTCCGGAGCCTTTGTACTCCATCCGCAGGATGGCATCGCCGGCTGTTGCATCACGGGATGAGAAGATGATGTCGATATTGCCGTCGCCATCGATATCCCCGAAATCGCTGCCAACGAAGCGCGTGCTCGCGCCGAAATCGGTGTCAGGATCATACAGCTCGAATGCATGCAGGCTGTCGCCGCCATCTGTAATGGTCAGGAGAGTGATCCTGTTGTTCGTGGTCGAGGAATATCCTGACTGGACGATCTCCTTCGTGCCGTCGCCATTGATATCGACAACCTGGGCGGTCTTGAATCCACCGCTCCATCCTGAAGGGGCCAATGGCGCAATCTTCGTTGTGTCAACATCGACGATGTACGCACCGTTGCGGAAGCGGAGACGGGTAACGTAGCCGCTTGCGGTGGCATGGAATACATATGCTGTGCTGTCAGCAACGACGATATCATAGGGAGTGGCCGTACCGGTTGTCGGCATGCCTTTTCCCGATGCTTCGAGAGTCCACACTTCGGAGCCGTCGCCGTTATCAGGGATCGTGCTTACAGAAACGACACCGACCTTGTAACCGACACCGGAGGAACTCGATGAGCGATCGACGAACACGAGCTCGATGTCGCCATCGCTGTCGATATCATGAAGATGCCATCTGAATGGGCGGAGGTTGTAGCTTGCGGTCGAATCGATCACCCATGCCGCGTTCGGTTTCCATCCGCCGGATCCGTCGGAGACACCCATGTTGTCAGAACCGTCGCCGGGGGTCTCAAAAACAATGATGCGATAGGGAATCTCGTTTCCGGTAACAAAGTTGTTCACCGGGCCCCAGATGATCTCGTTCTTCCCGTCCTTGTCCCAGTCGCCGTATGTCAGCGCCGGCCAGGTGTTCTGTGCCAGGATGCCGCTCATCGCGGCCTCCCATACGACTTCCCACGCCCCGTTCGTGGAGTTGAACTCATACTTGTAGACCTTGGGGGTCATTTCGACCGGCCAGTCGTTCCAGTTGTTGTTGACCGCGTAGATCTCTTTCTTGCCGTCGCCGTCAAAATCTACGCCCATGACAGCATTGCCCCAGCTGACAGAGTCAACCGGCGGAGCAACGAGGGCGCTGCGCGTGAAGAAATCGACCTGAGCGTCGGCCGTGCCAATGAGCAGGCACAGGGCTGCGGTCAGATAGAGAACTGTTCGCAGATAGTTCATGAAACCTCCTGCAAAATAATGAGAGGGAGTTTGAGTGAATTGCATTGGGGTGAACGTAACGATAGCCGATAGTATGGAGAGAGTCAAGTCCCGGTGTGTGATGAATATCGCACCCGTTCATCCCCTGTTAGCCGGAAGGATGAGCAGCAGGATCATCCCCATGGCGCAGAAGTCCTCTGCCCCACTTCGGGCATCGTGGGGCAGTGCCCGAATACGGGGTCAGGCAAGAGTGGATTCCCGGGGCAGGCAGGCCTCGGGGCCTTCCCAGAGGTGAGATTCCGAATCTGATGAGGAGGTAGTATTTTCTCGGCTCGGAATGGATTTTCCCGTCATGAGTGGATAGATTCTTCTATCCATCAACATCGGACGGTCTCATGATCGAGGGACGGCCCGGTCTCATTACATAGGGAGGACCAACTCATGCGGATATTGGGAATATCTTTTCTCCTCGTCGTTATCTGCGGGTCGCTGCTGGCTCAATCGACGTCGGTGGTCGCAGACGACGTTCCCTACAATGGCTCGATGTATTACTTTCATCAGCGAAAGGTAGCCCGGGCATCCAATGGCACGTTGATGGTCGCATGGTCGACCGGCACGGGCTCCGGAGCACAGGTGCAATACTCGATCTATGATCCGGGTTTCGGCATCTGGAGTCCCGCGGCCGCTCTTTCGAATGCAGGTTATAATGCGATCCAGCCGGCCCTCGCATCAGATGAGAGTGGCTCTATTCATGCGATCTGGCAGCAGCGGGAGACCTCCAGCGGAAAGTATCAGGTCTTCTACAGCAGGTATTCGACGGGAGCATGGACGACGCCTGTCCAGATATCGATCGCTGCCTCCACCAGGGGTGAGGAGGGGACCATTGAGGTCGGGTCCGACGGCACGCTCTGGGTCGTGTACAATAATGACGGAGAGGGCGTCGGCATCGAGTATCTCTACGTCGTGAAGAGCACTGATGGCGGCTCCACCTGGAGCACCGCCACTGAGACGATCTCGACCGGCGGCACATTCGGATCGTCCATCGAGGTCGGACGCTCTCAGATCGCAGCGGCCCCGGACGGGAAGATCGTCGTGATCTGGGACAACAGTATCGCCGGCACCGATACCCGCCGCGAAGTCTTCATCAACACGTGGAGCGGGACCGCGTGGTCAGGCGCCACGATGATCTCGGACACGACCACCGCTGATAGGGACCATAATCGCTATGTGGCGGTCACAGTCGATGCGTCCTCCAACATCTACGCTTTCTATACACTGCCGATCGTGAGCGGCGCCGATCCCCGTTTGAGCCACCTCGTCATGCACAAGAACACATGGGGTGCAGCATGGAACTCGTCGTACACGGTCGCTATTGACTCGAACGAAGCCAACTATCTCAGCGTGTCGGCTGTCGCCGATTCGGATGGTGTACTCCACCTCGCGTATCGCCGCGACATGGCCACGGATACGACCGGATTGGACGAGATCGTGTACAGGTACAGCGTCGATGGGGGCGCGACCTGGTCCGAGGCCGTTCAGGTCAGCAGGCCGAACTACGACGGAGGATACGTCTCTCTTTCGAACAGGGTCCGGAAAGCATACGGGATCGACCTGGCCTGGCGGGAATCCGCCGATTCCCTGGTGGCTGATCAATCGACCGTCGCGGTGCTGTATGGCAATCTCCCATACCGGACAACAGGGGTCGAAACAGGAGAGCCCCCGGTCCGATACGACCTGTATGTGAACTACCCCAACCCGTTCAATCCGTCCACGACCATCACGTTCTCCCTCCAGACCCGCCAGGAGGTCCGGCTAGCCGTCTACGATGCGACGGGACGACTGGTCCGCACGCTGGTCCACGGTGAGATGGAAGCAGGACAGCAGAATGTCACATGGAACGGTTCGAGCGATGCCGGCGTGCCCATGGCTTCCGGCATCTACTTCTCCCGGCTGATCACGTCCGATGGAACGTCCACTCTGAAGATGCTCCTCCTTAAATAGTCATCGTTTCGTCATCTCTCGCCGGCCGCGGCCTCACCGCCGGGGCCGGCGCAGAGCATAGAAGGCAGAACAGCATGACACGCTCTTCCTCTCTCCTCTCGCTTCTCGCCATCACCGTGTGTCTTGCCATTGCAGGCGATACCGGAAAGGTGAGGGGCTCTGTCGTGGACGCGGAGACGGGTGAACCCCTTGCCGGGGCGAACATCGTCATCGTTGGGACATCGCTCGGAGCTGCGAGCGACCTCGACGGCGTCTTCAATATCATCAACATCCTTCCGGGCACCTATGACGTACGTGTTTCGATGGTCGGATATGCGACGAGGACCTTCACCGGCGTCCGCGTCATGGCCGACGTCACCACGGAGCTGCCCGTGACCCTGAGCACCCAGGCCATCGAGCAGCAGGAGATCGTCGTCACGGCGGAACGCTCTGTCGTGCAGCGCGACCAGACCTCCACGCGCGCCATCGTCGAAGGCTCGACCATCGTGCGCGACCTCAGGTTCCAGCAGGTGAACGAGGTGCTGGAATTGCAGGCTGGCGTCACCCGCGGAACGGACGGCGCCCTGCACGTTCGCGGCGGACGGACGGGAGGCATGGTCTACCAGATCGACGGCATCCCGATGCTGAATCCCTTCACGCGTACCGCAGCGGCGGACTTCGAGGTGGAGAATGTCCAGGAACTGCAGGCACACCTCGGGACATTCGACGCGGAATACGGCAACGCAGCCGATGGGATTGTGACGGTCTACACGAAGGACGGCGGGGACAGGTACAAAGGACGGTTCACCTACGAATCTCCGATGCTGAACAGTTCCCTGTATCACGAGAAGGACTGGAACCTGCAGCGGGACGAGGTCGCAGCGCTGTCCGCTGAGGAGCAGAAGCTCTACAAGGACCACGTCCGGAAACCGGATGGGACATCTGCGTACGATTGGATGAGCGTGCTGGACGATCCGTATGTTGAGGACGAGCTCATCATCCCGGCGCTCGGGACGTGGTCCGCGAGCCTCGGCGGGCCGGTCCCCCTCATCGACGGCCTCACGTTCTATTCGACAGGGCGTCTCCGCAACGACAACAGCTATCTCCCGTTCGGCTATACGCTCTTCCGTTCGTTGTCTATGAAGCTGACGTACCCGGTCACTTCACTGATGAAGGCCCGGGTGTCGTTCGACTGGTCGAAGAACACCAGCCAGAATTACGACCACACGTACAAGTACTGGCGATGGTGGGATTCCGGCCTCGACACGCTTGGGCGCAAGGGCAATTATCCCATCGACCGGTCACGCTCGCATCGTTTGACGTTCTCCCTCAAGCACATGCTCTCGCAGAGTACCTTTTATGATGTATCAGCTGCGTGGGTGCGGGACTTCTCAAGCTGGACGGTCCCTGACCGGACGGTCGTCTATGATGAAACGACGGGTGAGCTCATTTCGAGCGACTACCTGACCCGCCTGTACGTCGGAGGGAACGACTCCAATTTCATGTACGGCGACGTGCGCTACTGGCGGGAGACGGAGAACTCTCAGTACCTCCTGAAAGGGAACCTCGAGAGCCAGGTCGACAACAACCATCAGCTCCGGACGGGCTTCGAGCTGAAGGCCCACACGATGTCCCGGCACCGCATCGGCATGCCTCCGCGCCAGAACCTCGAGTTCTTCGACAAAGCGGCCACCGATGGCATCTCGTCACTGCTCAGCGACCTGCCGTTCGAAGGGGCATTCTATGTGCAGGACAAGGTCGAGTACAGCTTCATGATCCTGAAGGTCGGCCTCCGGGTCGACTACTTCGATCCCCGCGCCTATCAGTATCCTGACGCTTCCGATATTCTCGACGTCGTCACCCTGCCCGGAGGGTCGGTCGAATATGTCGCGGTCAACAAGGAAGCGGTCAAGCCGCATCTCCAGATCAGCCCGCGCATCGGGATCGCGCACCCTATCTCGGACATGACCTCGATCCACTTCGCCTACGGCCATTACTTCCAAACACCCCGGTTTTACGACCTTTTCCGGAACGACGCGCTGAACGACATCCTTGTTAACGATGCGCTCATCGGGAACCCGGGCCTGGCGCCGGAGCGCACGACCGCGTTCGAGATCGGCCTCCAGCAGCAGCTCTCCGACGACTGGTCGATGAATGTGACTGCCTACTCGAAGGACATCGAGAACCTGACCTCCACGTACTATTACTTCACCGGCAGGGACTACACCATCTACATCAACCAGGACTACGGCCGTGTGCAGGGGCTCGACATCTCGCTGAACAAGCGGATGAGCAGCCACCTGAGCGGCCGGCTGACCTACACACTGATGTACGCGCTGGGGAACATGTCGGACCCGTCGGAGGGATATTCCTACAGGGAAGAGGACGCCGCGCTCCGGCCGAACCGGAACTTCCCGCTCGACTTCGACCAGCGGCATAAGATCAACCTCACCACGACCATGCGGTTCGAGCCCCTGACCCTCACGGCCATCTTCAACGCCGGCAGCGGCCTGCCGTACACACCGACGTCGCGCGCCGCGGAAGAATCGAACATCGTCCCCGAGCCGAACAGCGCCCGGCGACCCTGGACGTTCAACCTCGACCTGAAATTTTCGTGGGATGTGCTGAAGGACCCTGTGGGCCTGACCGTCTTCGCGGACATCGACAACGTGTTCGACGCCGTGAACACCCGGTTCATCTGGTCGCGGACGGGAGAATCGTGGAATGAAGGTCCGACATCGGTCCGGCCGAAGGACCGACAGGCCAATCCGGAAAATGTCTATCCGCCGCGGATCATCCGTGCCGGCTTCTTTGTGGAGTTCTGACAGTGACTATGACAACGAAACATATCGCCGCATCTCTTCGCCGGACGAGCGTGGTCGTGCTCGGCCTCCTGCTGTGCGGGGCGGGATCGAACGCTCAGATCGAGAGCGGACGGAGGGGCACACCGTCGCTGAAGAAGATGACGGGATTCGCCGACGAGGCGGTCGGCGTACAGACCAAGGGGCAGCTGCAGAACCTGCTGATGAACTACGGGCAGATCACCGACACACGGTACGAGGACGTCGGGAACGCCCCCACGGAGCTGTTCTTCGACTTCCGGTACCCGCGCGAGAACTTCACCGGCCTCTGCGACGATTTTGCCTTCTTCGTTGCGATGCAGGAGAACAGCAAGAACGGGAACCAGGGGAACGTCATCGACGGCTGGACGGATAACGACAACGAGGACTGGATAGCGAAGGACGGTTCCTACGGGAGCACGCACTACAATCCGAACCTCGACCCCACGCCGCACACCGAGCTCCTCTATAATAACCAGACCCCGTACCTCGCCCACAGTGATCTGCCGATCACCTGGCCGGTCGACGCCACCGGAACGGCTTTCTGGCCGGGCCGGTTCCGCCGGAATCCCCTCACGGGGGTGGAAGTTCCGGGTGAGTTCGCTTCGGATCGGGACATCTATCTGGAGTTCAACGACAACAACAATCAGCAGGGGAACGTCGTCGGGCTCGAGGTTCAGATGATGGCCTACAGTTATGGCCGGGTCTATGCAGAGGATATCCTCTTCTATGAGATGTGGCTCCTGAACAAGAGCGGCCGGACCCTCACAGGCGTCTACGCGGGATTCTATCAGGACCCTGACTGCAGCGACCACACAGAAGAGACGCTCCTTGTCAAGGATTCCACGTTTGCCGACGGTACGAACGTCTGGTCCCTCGCGGACAGGGACTTCGACGGGGACATCGGTGGTGCCACCCGGCCGAATGCGAGGGGGATCACCGAGGACTACACGTTCGGGACCGTCTTCCTGGAGACTCCGCGGAACCTTGGCGTGACAGATTTCCATTACTTCCTTGACAGCGGTCCGACAGACGACGCCCGGCTGTGGCCGATCATCTCGAGCAATCCCGCGAATCCGAACATTGTGGCTGATGCGAGCAACTACTTCCATGGATCGGATACCCGCATCGACGATGTCGGCCTGATCACACAGAAGCAGGATTGGGCCTGGACCGTCGCCACGGGGCCGTTCGACATGGCACCCGGCGATACCGTCAGATTCGTGATCGCCGTGATCGCCGGGGATGACGATGCCGACTATTATTCGAACGTCTGGCAGGCGAAGCAGCTGTATGATGCCCACTTCAACGGTCCTGCGGCTCCGCCGGCTCCGGAGCTTTCCGCTGTTGGGGGGGACAGGGAGGTGACGCTCTACTGGGGTGATACGCCGGAGACAGCGCTCGACCCATCGACGGGCGAGCAGGATTTCGAGGGATACAAGATCTATCGGAGCGAGGATGGCGGGATCACATGGGGGAACAAGATCACCGACGCCCTCGGCCGGACGATCGGGTATGTGCCGGTGGCACAATTCGACCTCGACAATACCATCAAGGGCGTGGACCCGAAGAACTCGGCCATGTACCTCGGGGACGACTCGGGATTACGCCACAGCTGGGTCGACAAAAATGTGATAAACGGCATTCAGTATTCGTACACCATCGTCAGCTATGACCGCGGGACGGCGACGCTGTTTGCCCTCGAGGGAGCGCGAGGGGACGGCCCGCAGGTCCACAATTTCGTGACGGTGACGCCGCTCCCGCCGCCGCTGGGCACGACCCCGGCCGCGCTCGAGTCGCTGACCCATGTGTCGGGCCTGGGTGACGGGACCGTCACGATCGAGATCGTGGATCCAGGGGCCCTTCAGCAGTACCCGTATCATGTCGTCCTCGATGGCGTGCCGGCAACGACGTTCTCCGTTCACCGGATCGAACCGACCGCTACTCCTTCTGTGCTCGTCGGGAAGCCGGTGAACACGGCCGACCTTGCGGTGTTCGACGGTCTGCGGATCCGCGTCGACACCGACTCACAGATCGGGGGGATGAAATCGATCGTCGACGGTGCGGGGAAGAATGTCAGCGGCGTCGCGAACATCAGCTCCGACAGCTCATGGTATGTTTCAGCGGGAGTGTTCCCGTTCGCCGATACCTCCTCGAAGTCCCGCTCCTACGAGATCCGGTTCTCGTCGACCGAGACATCGGTGGCATACTCGTGGGGGATGACAGGATCGGTCGCGGCGTTCACAGTTCCCTTCACCGTCTGGGACGTTACGACGAACACAAAGGTATGCTTCGAGGTCGACGATCCGAATGCGAGCGGAACGTGGGAGGAGGGGGAACGCATTCTGGTGAGCCGCACACCCTATCCGGCGAGCGACCCGGCCATCGGCTCGGCCAATCCGGTGACGACGACGAACCTGTTCGCATATCAGATCATCATCGTCAACGCGCCGGGCGATGCGGTGGGGAATCCGCCGGCGCCCGGGACTGTCGTGCGGGTGAACAGCTATAACGGCCTGCGGACCGGCGATGTCTATGAGTTCGAGGTTGGCCAGCAGACCTTCGATGCGTCAGCGGTCGACCTGTCGCAGGTCCGTGTTGTCCCGAATCCGTACATCGTATCCTCGAAGTTCGAGCTCCGGCAGAACGTGCGGGAGATCCGGTTCATGTTCCTTCCGCCGGAATGTACCATCACGGTCTACACGGTCGCAGGCGTCAAGGTGCGCACACTGCACCACAGAGGGCCTTCGGGCTCTCTCGCCTGGAACCTTGTGACTGATTGGGACCAGGCGCTCGCGTACGGTGTCTACGTGTACGTGCTGGAGGACCCGAACGGGAACACTCACATCGGCAAATTTGCACTCATCAAGTGAAGACCATGACCAGGCCATTGAGCATAGCGATCGCGGCTTCCTTCCTGGTGGTCCTTTCGGGGACCGCTCAGCAGCAGAACAAATCGGGCACGGCCGCGGCCCAGTTCCTGAAGATCGGCGTGGGCGGGCGCAGTCTTTCGATGGCTGGAGCCACAGCCGGTATCGTGGACGATCCCAGTGCGATGTACTGGAATCCGGCGGCGCTCGTGCAGGTCCAGGGCGTCTCGCTCTACGCGAACCACGCCAACTGGTTCGCCGATATCCGTCACCAGTTCTTCGGGATCTCCATCCCGTTGGGGGAGAATCAGCGGATCGGCGTGGGGACCACGGTCCTGACGATGGATGACATGGAGATCACGACTGAGCTCGAGCCGCGAGGGACGGGGACGTACTTCGGCGCAACGGATGTCGCGGTGGGGCTTACGTACTCCGCCCGGATGGCGAGCTTTTTCTCGTTCGGAGCGACGGTCAAGTATGTCACTCAATCCCTTTATAATGAGTCGGCCAGTGCGTTCGCTGTCGACCTTGGGACGCTGCTCGAGACGGGATTCGACGGCATCACCGTCGGGATGTCATTCACCAATTTCGGCTCCACGATGAAGCTCGAAGGGCGGGACCTTCAGAAGACGTACGATCCCCTCCCGAACAATGCCACCAACACCGGTGTCGCAAGTTACCTGGCGACAGAATCATGGGAGCTTCCGGTGAACTTCCGGGTCGGCCTTGGCTGGCAGCTTCTTGGCCGAACGAACGCCATGTTCGCTGACGAGACGCATGCCGTCCGGGTCGCTATCGACGCGAACCATCCGAACGATGCGCCCGAGCATGCCGCGTTCGGCGTCGAGTATGTCTGGTCCGACATCATCGCGCTCCGTGGCGGCTACCATCTCAACGATGATGTCCGCAGTCTGACGTACGGACTTGGGGTCAGGATCGAGTCGGCGGGGTCGTTCGGCGTCACGGTCGATTATGCGTCGATGTCGCTCGAGCAGCTTGGCCTGATCCATGTCATCTCGCTCGCGGTCGGTTTTTAGGGCCCGGCAGCGGGCATCACAGCGATCCTCCCGCTGGTCGCCGCTGGCCGTTGTCATTCTCGCCTGGATATGCCTTCCGGTCTCCGTGGCATTCGTCACACCGGCCGCGGCGCAGGAAGGACTCCGTTCGCTCGCCCGGAAGGACACGCTTCGGCTCCTCCTGACCGATTCCGGTCTTGGAGGACTCTCGGTCGCTGCACAGATGGATTCGATCGCACGCCGCACCCGTGCATACCGGCACCTGGACGTTGTCTTCTGCAATGCGCTCCCGGAGTCGGACTACGGATACAACCACATGACGACGGATGCGGAGCGCTCGGAGGTCTTTCGCGATGCCCTCGAGGGCATGGTCCGATCGTATGCGCCGGACGCAGTGTTCATCGCGTGCAACACGCTCTCCGTCGTCTATCGGAAGGAACCGGCGGACATTCCGGCATGGATCCCGGTCGTCGACATCGTGACGCTGGGGACAGAACGTCTTGCCGCGGCATCGGTTGAGCATCCGGATGCTGTGATGGTGCTCCTCGGCACGCCGACGACCATCGCCGCCGGTGACCATAAGAATGATCTGGTCGGCCGGGGTGTACCGGAAGACCGCATCGTCGTGCAGGAATGCGGGGAGCTCGCGAGCGAGATCCAGCTCGACGCACGGAGCGACATGGTCGACACCATGATCGGACTCTATGCGGGCGAGGCGCTGTCGAAGGTTAGCCCGGACGCCAGGGGGATCATCGCCGGGCTTGTGTGCACGCACTACGGATACCGCTCGGCGTCGTTTGCCGGCGCGCTTTCCGGGACCGGGTCCCGGCAGGTCATGATGGTGGACCCGAACGATGCAATGAGCTCGATGATGTTCCGCCTGGCGCAGGGCCGGTCGTTCGATAGTGCGACGGTCCGTGTCCGGGTGATCTCCCGGGCAGAGCTGACAGCAGGCGAGATCAGGTCGATCGCCGGTCTTGTCCGGCCGACCTCACCGGCGACCGCTGCGGCTCTTGAACAGTATGAACGACGGATGGACCTCTTCCAGTTCAAGCGGAGACCGGAAGGAGCCATCGAACAGCAATGACCATGTCCGGTCAGCGGATATCACTCACACGGAACATGCATGGCGCCTGAGCTTTTCGTCTTCATTGTGATGCTTGCGACGTTCATCGCAGGCCTCTTCTGGTGGAAGCTCCCCACGGGCGTTGCTCTCATCCTGGCTTCCATCGCCGGAGCGCTTGCAGCCGGGGAGGGGATCCCCGTGCGGCATCTGATCGAGGGGATGTTCGGGTTCCTGGATCCCATCCTCATCGTCGCGACCGCGATGATCTTCATGAAGTCTGTCGAGGCGTCCGGAGCCCTTGCGACGCTCAGTTCAGCGATCATGCTCTCGTTGTATCGCTGGCCGGCAGTACTGATGGTCGCAGTCGTCTTCTTTATCATGTTCCCGGGTATGCTCACAGGTCTGTCATCGGCGTGCATCCTGACGACAGGAGCGCTCGTCGTTCCTTCGCTGCTCGCGCTCGGCATTCCGGTCACGGCCGTCGGCGCCCTGGTCGCCTTCTCGGCGGTCCTCGGCGAGGTCGCTCCCCCCATCAATCTTCCGGTGATGATCATCGGAGGCGGGGTCGATATGCCCTATGTCGGGTTCGTCAAGCCGCTGGCGATGATCGTCATCCCGCTCGCCATCGTGACGGGGCTGTACTTCAGGGTGCGGTTCCTGAGGGCCGTGCATCTCGAGGATATCAGGGGCAAGCTCCCTCCATCCGTCTATGCTTCTCATGGTGTCAAGCTCTTCGTTCCGTTCCTGATCGTCATCGGGCTGATGGTGGTCATCCGGAGCTGGCCCGAAACGGTCCCCGACATCGGCGCACCGCTCAGCTTTCTGATCGGTGCTGCGGCAACCGTGAAGAGCGGCGAGCGCTATAAGCCCCTCGCCGTTGCGCAGGAGGCAATGCGTGCTGCGCTTCCGGTGCTGGCCATCCTGGTCGGCGTCGGTGTGTTCGTCCAGATCCTCACGCTGACGGGTGTGCGGGGATTCCTCGCGGTCAGCGCGCTCAGGATACCGGAGACGTTCCTTGCAGCGGGTGTCGGTGTTGCGATGCCTGCTTTCGGGTCGGCCTACGCCGCTTCGTCCGTTCTTGGCGTGCCGCTCGTGTATGTGTTCCTGGGGAAGAGCGAGATCCTGGTCACCTCTGCGCTCTCTCTTATGGCGAGCGTAGGGGACCTCATGCCGCCGGCGTCTCTCCTGTGCGTTCTTTCTGCACAGCTTGTTGGAGAGAAGAACCACTGGCGCATCCTCCGCGCGGTGCTCCCGCTCGCAGTGCTGGCGCTGATGACCGGAGTCTTTCTCATCATGCTCGGCCATCTGGTCGGCGATATTATGCTGTGATGCCATGGAAACCCTCCTGCATTGGATCTATGTCGTCCTCGCTGCTCTCCTCGCAGGGCTCCTGCTGAGAGAGCTCTTCACGGAAAACCGGTGGAAATACCAGATCGCCATCGTCGTCGTGATCATTCCGCTCGTTCTGCGGGTCCTTCACATCAAATGAGATGAGACAGCCGCATCACATCCGGGCAATCCTGTTCCTCGCTGTGGCCGGCGCCCTTGCGGCGTGGGCATCTGCCGTGTTCCTCGCGCAGCGCGAACCGGAACCGATCGTCCCATCCGACGGACTGACGCGCACCGGACGACTGAGCGACTACTTCGACGGTATCCGCGGAGGGTCGGGGGATTCGGAGGTCTTCTTCTTCGACGGCGACGAGCCCGGGGCCACCATGCTCGTCCTTGGCGCGACCCATGGGAACGAGTCTGCGGGATTCATCACCGCGGTCGTCCTCACGGAGAACGCACGGGTTCGCAAGGGGCGGCTGATCGTCATCCCGCGGGCGAATGCGAGCGGACTCACTGTCACGGACCCTCTCGAAGGAACTCCCACGACCTTCGGCATCCCCACTGCGTGGGGTGAGAGGCGCTTCCGCTTCGGGTCCCGCGGTACGAATCCACTCGACCAATGGCCCGATCCGGTCGTCTATCTCCATCATCCGTCGGGCCAGCAGCTGTCCGGCCATGAAGCGAGGAACCTTAACCGTGCCTATCCGGGGCGTCCGGACGGATCGTACATGGAACGGATCGCCTTCGCGATCATGGAGCTTATCCGGAATGAGCATGTCGATATCGCGGTCGACCTTCATGAGGCGGCGCCGGAGATCCCCATCATCAACGCTGTCGTGGTCCACGAGAAGGGGAAGGATATGGGGGCGAATGCTGTGCTGGACCTCGAGTTCGAGGGGCTGCAGTATTCGCTCGAGATCTCTCCTCCGAACTTTCGGGGGCTCAGCCACCGGGAATGGGGAGATGCCTCCGATGTGTATCCCTTTCTGATGGAGACGAGCAATCCGATCCAGGGCCGTCTCCGCGGGCCGACGACAGAGGCATTGATCGTCGATGGCATCGACCAGCGCTACGCAGAAGCTGAGGCCCTCGGCCGCATGCGCATCACCTACCGCGCGGATGGAGGCGAGCCTCTCAAACGAAGGGTGGGCCGGCATCTTCAGGGACTGCACGCGATCATGTCGGCCTATGCGTTCGATATCCCGGACAATGCAATCGAGGTCGACGGTATCCCTGGCTATACCGATCTGATGGAACACGGGGTCGGCGCCTATCTGAACCAACCACAGTCTTCGACACAATGAACAAGGTGAAACCATGAGAATCCTGTTTTCGGTCACCATCCTCATGCTCGGCATGCTCGTCGTCGCCGGAGCGCAGACATATGAGCAGCCCGTGCTGGTCACCTCCGCCGGTCAGAGCGCTGATGTGACGATGGTCAGTATGATGTGCAAGCGGCTCAAGCTTGAAGCGACGGTCGAGGCGAAGGCCACAGCGGAGAACCTCAAGGGGATCAAGACCCTCATTCTGGTGCCGGGCTTCAGCTCGAAGGGGCTTGGTGCAGCGGGCATCAGCAAAGAAGAGGAGATGGACCGCGTCAAGGCGATCATTGCTGAAGCGAAGAAGCAGAAGGTCGGCATTCTTCTGATGCATATCGGGGGCGTTCCGCGCCGCGGGACACAGTCAGACCCGTTCAATACTCTTGCTGCGGAGGCTTCCTCGAAGTACATCGTTGTCCGTCAGGGGGACGAGGATGGATTTTTCACGAACCTGGCGAAGGAGAAGAAGGTCCCCATCGAGCTCGTGGACAAGATTGCAGACACGATGAAGCCGCTCGGTGCTGCCTTCGGGAAGTAGAAGCCATGTCGGCATCGTTCTCTCGCGGCGGGCGCGACGGAAGCCGCGATCGCAACGTTTGAACAGGTAGCGTGTGCCGGCCGCTGCGCGAAAAGTATGTCCTTGAAAGAATGCAGTTTCTGGTACGGCTTCAGACTGCTGCGTGATACCTCACCATCATTCCCACTCTGATCGGGGATCATAACATGAGAATGGCACCAACGTCCCGCACATGGTGGTACTGGCACCTGCTCCTTTGTGTCCTCGCCATGCCAGCGCTCCAGGCGCAGCAGCTGAACATCGCCGCAAAGGGCGAGATGGCTGCCGGATCGAAGGCAATGGTCGCGACGGCACATCCGCTCGCAAGCGACGCTGCGCTTGAGATGCTCCAGAAGGGAGGGAACGCCGTCGATGCAGCTGTTGCGGCGGCATTCGCCATCGGAGTTGTCGAACCGGATGGGTCGGGATTGGGCGGCGGAGGGAGCATGGTCATATACCTCAAGGAACCCCGGTCGTCCGTGTACATCAACTACTACACCGAGACCTCGGGCAGGATAGAGGAATTGAAGTATACCTCGGATGATTCGAAGTCGGCACGTGCTGTGACGATTCCTGGTACCGTGGCGGGGCTGGTGACGGCGCTCGAGAAGTATGGGACGCTCCCGCTCAGCGTGGTCGTCGTGCCGGCCATACGCTATGCCGAACAGGGATTTGCCATCGACCAGACCCTTGCGAGCATCATCCTTGATAATGTGGAGATCCTTCAGCAATACCCCTCCACGGCGGATGTCTATCTCCGGGATGGCTTTCCGCTGATGTTCGGCGACACGCTCCGGATGCCGGAGCTGGCGAAGACGCTGCAGCTGATCGGCGACAAGGGGCGTCCGGGATTCTATGAAGGACCGGTCGCCGAGGCGATCGTGAAGGCCGTGACAGAGAACGGCGGCATGCTGACCCTTGAAGATCTTTCGTCCTTCCATGCCTACGTCACCGAACCGGTACGCGGCACCTACAGAGGGTACGAGGTCCTGAGCGCTGCTCCCCCGCAATCCGGCGTCACGATCATCGAAGCGCTCAACATGCTCGAGAACGCCGATCTGAAGCAGATGGGACACTACAGCATCTCTGATGCGACCCTTCACCTGATGGCCGAGACGATGCGGAGGGTCTATGCGGACCGTATTGCATACATGGAAGACCCGCGCTTCCGCCACATACCTGTCGAGGGTCTGACCTCGAAGGCGTATGCAAAAGAGCGGTACAAGAGCATCGATCCCAACATCGCACAGCCGCCGACCTATCGACAGACGGAGCCGGGGGATCCGAAGCCCTACGATACGAAACCGTCAGAAGGATGGAGGGGAGAGGGTAGCACTCTGCGTCATGGTGGCGAGGACCTCAGCGATCTTGCGGTGACCGCGTGGGGTGAGGTTGTGCGTCTGGAAGAGGCGGTGGAATACGGCGGGCATACGACGCATCTGACCGTCGTCGATGAGTCCGGGAATGCGGTCTCGCTGACCCAGACGCTCGGTACCTTCTTCGGATCCGGACTCACGGCGGCCGGCGTTCTCCTGAACACCTCCATGTCGAACTATTCTCTCAGGGCGAAGGTCAATTCCATAGCACCGAGGAAGCAGCCCCGCAGCTCCATTTCTCCGACACTGCTGTTGAAGGACGGCCAGCTCTTTCTGTCGGTCGGAACGCCGGGTGCAGCCCGCATCATGGCGACCGTGATCCAGCTGATCGTGAATGCTGTCGACTTCGGCATGAACGCAGCTGAGGTGAACAATGCCCCGAGGTTCTTTTGCCAGAAGTTCGACGACTTCCTGCATCTGGAGAGCCGCATCGGCGAACAGGTGCAGACAGGGTTGGAACGTCGGGGGCATACGATCAAGGTCTACGGGGAGTTCGACCTGTTCTTCGGTGGCGCGCAGGTCATTCTCCGGGAGAGCGGGACCGGAATGCTTTACGGCAGCGCCGATGCCCGGCGCGGAGGGACTGCGGTCGGGTACTGACCTGACAACGCCCAGATATCGATCCATCAGCTTCGGGACAAGACAATGAAGACGCACAAACTCATGATGATTCCCGGACCGACGCCCGTGGCCCGGTCCATACAGGAACAGCTCGGCCGCGAGACCATTGCGTTCGGCGATCCCGTCTTTGTGCAGGATTTCAAGGATATTCTGAAGGACCTCCGTGAACTGTGGCGCACAGACGGAGAGGTCTTCGTCGTGGCGGGAAGCGGGACGCTGGCCATGGAGATGGCTGTCGCGAACACGACGAAGCGCGGTGAAAAGGCTTTGGTCGTTTCCCACGGATATTTTGGAGACCGGTTCCGGGACATTTGTACGAGGAAAGGGCTCGAGGTCGATGTGCTCTCGAGCGAGTGGGGCAAGACCGTGCCGTTGGACGAGGTCCGGAAGGCTCTTTCGTCGAAGACGTATGCGATCATGACCGTTACGCATGTCGATACCTCAACGGGCGCCTGCGCGGATGCTGATGGTTTTGGGAAGATGATGAAGGATTTTCCGGAGACCATCTTCGTTCTCGACGGCGTTTGTGCAACGGCGGGTGTCCGTGAACAGGTGGATGACATGGGAGTCGACATCCTGTTCACCGGCTCGCAAAAGGCATTCGGCGTGCCTCCGGGCCTGATGATGCTCTGGGCAGGCAAGAAGGCGTTGCAGAAGCGGTCCACGCTCGGTACGATCCCCGAGTACTACTGCGACTTCGATACGTGGCTCCCGATCATGCACGATCCCTCGAAGTACTTCGCCACCCCCGCAGTTAACATGATGTGGGCGCTCAAGGAAGCCATCGCGATCATCAAGCACGAGGGGCTCGAGGCCCGGTATTCACGGCACGAGCGCTTCGCCGCCGCCATCTGGGCGGGATTGGAGGCGCTTGGTCTTCGCATTCTTGCTGCGCCCGGATCAAGGGCTGTCACCGTGTCGGGTGTTCTTTATAAAGAGGGAACGGACGACGCGGCTTTCAGGAAGACCCTGGCAGAGGAGGGTGTGCAGGTGGCAGCGGGATTGGGGCCGTATGCTGGCAAGCTGTTCCGCCTCGGCCATATGGGCAATATTGATGCACATATCCTGGTCGATGTTATCGCCGCTATCGAACGGACGTTGATCCGGCTGGGGCAGGGGATCACGCCTGGCGCTGGTCTTGCTGCGCTGCAGGAGAAGCTGACAGGCAAATGATTAGGGCGCAGCTGAGCTCAGCATAGCAGAGCCCCTCCAGCGCGGCGGAATGCTCGTGCATGTCACCCCGAGCCCTTCGCTCAGGACAGGCTCCGTCGAG
>CAZHOJ010000001.1:67270-623987 GCA_964534125.1 uncultured Ignavibacteriaceae bacterium | reverse complement strand
GGGAATATCACCCCGACTCTTCGCTCCGCTCAGGACAGGCTCCGTCGAGGGGAATATCACCCCGACTCTTCGCTCCGCTCAGGACAGGCTCCGTCGAGGGGAATGTCACCCCGAGCGTAGTCGAGGGGTGAGACCCACCTTGACATCCTTCAGAATTCTCCCTACAAGGATACATCAAGCCTCAGGAGGGGGGAAGATGAAGGAATACTGGGTGTATATCCTTGAATGCTCGGATGGGACATACTACGTAGGTGTCACGTCCGACCTTGATGCCCGACTGCATCAGCACATCATAGGTTTCTCAAGAAAGGCATACACATATACCCGCAGGCCCGTGAAACTTGTATGGGCACAGTCGTTCGACCATCCTTCAGATGCCATCGCCGCAGAGAAGAAATTGAAACGATGGTCGCATGGGAAAAAGCGGGGGCTCATCGAAGGCAATCCGGGGTTGCTGCATGAGCTTTCTGCCTGCAGAAATTCGACTCACTATTTGCCGAAGTTCGTTTGGGCGGGCGGGTTTGTCTTCCCTCTGTTCGAGAACTAGCCAGTCAGTCCTCGACTTCGCTCGGACTGACATGAGACGGACTGCACGGACTATCCATATGCGCTGAGCGCAGGTGTCATCCCGAGCCCTTCGCTCCGCTCAGGACAGGCTATATCGAGGGGAATGTCTCCCCGAGCGTAGTCGAGGGGTGAGAGAATCAAGAACTTCACGAAGACCACCATGACTCCTACCCGCCTCACACTCTCCGGCGTTCTTCCTCCCATTGTCACACCATTCAAGGCCAACGGCGATGTCGATGAGGACGCTTTCGCATTCAACATCGAGCGATGGAACTCGACGCCGCTCAGCGGGTATCTCGTACTCGGCTCGAACAGTGAGGCGGTCTATCTGACGTTCGAAGAGAAGATACGGCTCGTAGAGATCGCTGTGAAGCTCCGGTCCCCGGACAAGCACATCATGGTCGGCACGGGAATGGAATCCGCCCGCGAGACCATCCGCCTCACGAACGCGGCTGCAAAAGCGGGGGCAGAATCGGCGCTCATCGTCACGCCCTTCTACTATGCCGACAAGATGAACGACAAGGCGCAGATCGCCTTCTTCCGTGAAGTGTCCGATGCGAGCGATATTCCCATCCTCATCTATCAGGTCCCGAAGTTCACGCATCGGACTCTCGGGGCGTCCACGGTGAAGACGCTGAGCGAGCATCCGAACCTCGTCGGCATGAAGGACAGCTCGGGCAATATCCCGGGCCTGGCCGGCCTCGTGAGGATCCTGGATCCCTCGTTCAACCTCTTTGTCGGTACGGCAAGCGGATGGCTGCCCGCCCTGCAGCTCGGCATCAGGGGTGGGATCCACGCCCTCGCGAACTGCTGTCCTGTTGAGTGCGTCGACATCCAGCGTCTGTTCGATGCCGGAAAGATGGATGAGGCCAAGGCGCTCTATCTCCGGATGCTTCCTGTGAACGAGGCCGTCACGGCCACATACGGCGTCGCAGGCCTGAAATACTCGTGCGACCTGCTCGGATACAAGGGAGGGCATGTCCGCTCCCCGCTTCAGCCACTCAGCACGGATGAGAAGCAGGCTATGGAGGCCGTGCTCAAGCAAGCATCCCTGTTGTGACCGTTCCGCTCATTTTGCCGCTCCTCCTCATCGCATTCCTTGTCGCCGAAGCGATCGTCGTCCGGTTGTACCGGGATCGCATCCCTCTCCGTATCCATGTCAGCGGTACCCGCGGCAAATCGTCCGTGGTCCGGTACATCGTCGCGGGCCTCCGTGCCGGCGGAATGCGGCCGCTCGGGAAGGTCACGGGAGTGGTTCCGGAGCTGCTGTTGCCCGATGGCTCACTTCAGCGCATCCGTCGTCGTGGTGCCGCACGTGTTCATGAACAGGTCCGCACGCTGGTCCGCGCAGGCAGGATAGAATGCGACGCAGTTGTCCTGGAATGTATGTCCGTCGATCCGACCCTCCAGCGGTTCGAGGCCGACGTGCTCCGACCGACCGTCTCGGTCCTGACCAATGTGCGTGAGGACCATGCTGAGGTCTATGGAGGCCTTACGCCGCTCGAAGGTCCTGCCGCAGCAGCAGTCGCAGGCACCGGTGTGCTGGTGCTTCCAGGCGGGGTCCTGGAGGACCTCGATACCGGCATTTCTTCAGCTGCCGGCAGGAGGATCGTAAGGACAGAGAACGGCGATAATGCAGATAGTCCGATCCCGGACTTTCGACGAGGGAACATCGCCCTGGCCCTGCAAGCCTGCATCGAGGCGGGAGTCGATCCGCGCATCGCCCTGGAGGCTATCACGAAGGAGGCCGCGGCGTCAGTCCCTCAGTCCTATCCATGGGAGTCCGGCGGTGTCCGGCGTGTGTTCATCGACGGTTTCAGTGTGAATGATGCGCAGTCAGCAGAGCTGTTCCTCGGATCCTGCCGCGCATCAGGATCTGTCACGGGGAACCTTTTCCTCATCCTCAATACAAGGGCTGACCGGCCTCTTCGAACGAGGCAATTCACGCAGTGGGTCGCGACAAGACGCGATCTCAGCGGTGTGATCGTGACTGGTTCGCACAGCGGCTACTGCGGGCGCGCGCTCGTTCATGCCGGTGTCGATCCATCGATCCTGCATCAATGGTCGGACGATGATGTGCGGCATGCGCCCGAACGCTGCAGCGTACTGACGCGGGGTGCGGCGACCTTCGTCGGATTGATGAACATCGGCGGCGACGGCTTCCGTATCATCGATGCGTTCCAGGGAGCGACGCATGGTCATTGAAGCTTTGTTCATCGGCCTTGTGGTCGGCTTCCTCTTCTATGAACTGACAGGCGTGTCTCCGGGCGGCGTCGTCGCTCCCGGTTATATCGCTCTCTCCATCCTCTTCCCGGAACGGATCCTGGCAACGCTCATCCTTGCCCTGATCGTCTGGATCGTCCTCTTCGTGGCTTCGCGGTATCTCTTGCTCTATGGACGGCGGACGCTTCTGTTCGCTGTCGTGCTCGGGTTCTCGCTCACGGTCCTTGTTGACATGTACATAATGCCGATGCCTTCTATGCCGGTCGATATCCGTGCGATCGGCTTTGTCATCCCGGGGCTCATCGGCAACGAGATGCGCAAGCAGGGACCGCTGCGCACGCTCGCTGCAATCGCCATCGTCACGGTTTGCACCTATCTTGTGCTCATCCTCGCGGGGTATGCGGCATGAGGCCCCATCCGCTTTCAGTGCAGAGGTTGCTGCCGCCGGCCATCGCAGCCGTAGTGGTCCTGGTCTTCATTGAGGGGCTTGGTACGACCGACCGCGAACATCCGGACGCCGCCGTGATGAAGGGAGCCGCTGTGCGATCGCGGCGATATGCGGAGCTCCTGGAAGGAGAGATGAACCGTCGCGGGACGGAGAATTTCTTCCCCGATGTTCCGCATGGTGAGCTTCTGGGCCCGGAATATTCGCCGTTGACGACCACGCTCGGCTCGCTGGAGGCAAAGAGGCTCTCGCTCGACCCGTTCTTCGCGTCGCTGCTCGTGCGCATGATACGGGAGTCCGGAGCTGACACCGGCCGTCCGGTCGGTGTCGCGCTTTCAGGGTCGTTCCCGGGCCTCGGCATAAGCGTGCTGGCGGCACTCGACGAACTGGGACAGCGCGGTGTTCTCGTCAGCTCGCTCGGCGCTTCGATGTACGGCGCCAACAGAGAGGACCTCACCTGGGCCGACATGGAGCACATCCTTGGTGATCAGGCAGATGTTCCTTTCCGGTCTGTGTTCGTCACACGGGGCGGAGAAGAGGATGCCGGGGTGGGTATGGCGATGGAGGGGATCGACGCAATAGAAAAGAGCGTGCGGCGGACCGGCCGGTCGCTGGTCGTTCCATCGTCACTCCAGGAAGCGATAGCGATCCGTCATGATGTGTTCCGTCGGGAGAGCATCGGCCTGCTCATCAATATCGGCGGGAATCAGGCGATGCTCGGCGGCTGCGCCCACGCATCCTCACTCCCGACCGGACTCTGGTCTGACCAGGTGACGTGTGAGCATGAAGACAGGGGAGTGATGGTGCGTGTGAACGAAGAGGGGATCCCCGTCATCCATCTGCTGAACCTGAGGGGATTGTCGGAGCGATACGGGCTTCAGGCGGTTCCACCGCGCGTCTACGCTGTCAGAACACGCAGCATCCCGCTGGTCCTGGCCGGACTTGCCGTGGTGTTCCTCACGATTGTCATCGCCGTGCGATCGCCGCGCGCTGCGTCCCGCCTACTTCGCCAGGACTAGCTTCTGCACCAGCTGCGTTGTGGTCCTGCGGTGGTCCAGAGCCGTCACCCTCAGGCGAGCGAGATAGACTCCCGCCGCCACATCCGCGTTCCACCGCACTGTATGCACACCCGCCTGTCTCACTCCTGACGTCAGCGTTGCCACCACCTGTCCTGACATGTTCACGATGTCGAGCACGATACCTGCCTCGACGGGCAGCGTGAAAGAGAGAGCGGTGGAAGGGTTGAAGGGATTCGGATAATTGTGCTCCAGACGGAATCCGCTCGGGACACTCTCCTCTGCGATCGCTCCTGAGGTCGATGCGAAGACTGTGGCGAGAGCGGATGCCATCTTCTGCCATCCTGTTGCGTTGTCCCGCAGACCGGAGTAAGCCTGTTCGATGTGGAAGAAGCGCCCCGCATTCGATGGTGAAGAGCTGCCGCAGGGGGCCGAACTTCCGTTGATGAGCCGTCCCTGGACATTGGTCGTTCCCGTCAGGCGCGTCCAGGTGGGGTCGAGATGTGCGATCTTGAACGTGAGCGTATTGTCCGCGGTCAGGAGAGCGTCCCGAATTTGAGAAAGCAGGTCGACCGACGGAGTGAGTGAGGTGCTGTTGCTCATGATGAGGTGCGGATCGGTCGTCTGTTTGGCGAATCCATGCAATTGCACGACGTACGGCTGCTCGAGCTCCTCGAGCGCGATGGTTGCGACGTGGAACTGTGTCGTCACGGCATGTGCGGGGTCCGACTCGCGGTACGGTTCCGACGTGCCGCATGTGGACGTTGTGCCATCGCAGGGAGAAAAGACGGCGCTGTTGCAGCGGTGCGTACCTGAGAGGAAGAACGCTCTCGCCCCGACAGCACGAAAGACGTAGACCGACTGGAGGCCAGTGCGGGAATCGTTCAATGGATGTGGTGCCTGCAGCACAAGCTGCGGTCGGGCAGGCGACACGGCAAGGATGTATGTTCCCCAATAGTTCGATGAGGCAGGGAGCTTCTCGAGGATCCTGAATTCCTGGAATGCTGGCCAATTGCCGTTGCTCGTGTCAGTGAATGCTACGAGCCGATAGCTCAGAGCCTGCGCCTGGGATGCTGCAAGCGAGTCGTTCAACTGCAGGACATTAGAGAAAAGTATCTTCCACGCATCACGATATGCGACCGCTGGTGTTTGATAGTTGTTCACAGACGTACCGGATGGCATGACGCTGACCACACTGTCTGTGTACGTCAGGAGGTCTCCATAGCGATGGAGCAACTGGGAAGGAGCGACGGCAGGGGAAAGAATGAGAAGGATGCACAGCAGGTGTCTGGGCATGGATTTCTGTCGGCAAGAATGGAAAGATGTATGAAGATAGTGCATCTTCGCAACAATCCGAAGGAGCGGGTTGCGATTGCCGATGTGGTAGGGAAGGAGACTGATGTGATACATATCACTCATCTGCTCGTGCACTGTCCGGGCGCGAGATGGCTTGACATGTCCATCAGGTTTTTCTACCTTGAAAAACATGATGCAATGCACCAGTAATCCTGACTGCGTCGAAGCTTTTCGTCCATTCTTTTAATTCACCAATTTCACTCAATTTTTAGGAGTACAGCATGAAACGGTTGATTCCGATTCTGACTCTGCTTGTGGTCATTGCGGGGGCCGCTCTGGCGCAAGTGACGGTGTCCCGGGCCTATAATGTGCCCGGAAGTGATGCGGTTCTGTCAGGTATCAGCAGCGTCCGCGGTGCTGCCGTCGGACACGACATTGACGGTGACGGCAAGAAGGAGATAGCGGTCACAAACTACCTCGACCAGGGGCACGTCCACGTATTCGAAGTGATCGGCGACGATTCATTGGAGCTTGTCTGGTCGTCGAATACGCTCTCCTCGGGCGGCGGAGGTTCCACCCCGCGCTATGTTGCTTTCGGCGATCTGGACAACGATGGCAGGGGTGAGGTCATTTTCCAGAGCAACAATGTTGGCGTGCTCGTGTACGAGTGGGACGGTGTGACCGGCAGCGACAACTACGGCGATTCCGCCTCGGCGATCATCGGCTCAGCGATCTTTGCGGGCCTGGGCGGGAATGCTGAGTACTTTGAGGTCACGGATGTGGATGGGGACGGCGACAATGAGCTCCTGATCGCGTACAACGGCAGCTCGAACGACCTCGACCGTTACTATGTCGTCAGTGCGACCGGTGACTGGAATACGAACGATCCCGGATTCTCGTCGTTCACGCTGGAGTATCAGGCACTCCGGACGGAACTCGCGGACTGGGGGATAGGCGGCGGTTCGCCGTATGCTATGATCTCCGCGCAATTCGACGGGACGGGCAACAAGGAGATCCTGATCCACAACTGGAACCTCAAGAACATCTCCCCGATGATAGTTCCCTCGGCGAACACGTATCAGCTTGCAGATACGAACGGCGGGAAGGGGAACCTGTACCTCTCCGCCCCGAATGACTTTGTCGCACTGTTCGGCGGCGTGGCGGCGGACGTGAACATGGATGGCCGCGAAGAAGTGTACCTTCCAAGCTACAGGGGTTCGTCAACCGAGCCGGCCTATTTCCATGTCGTCAACTATGAGGGTTCTGAGAACACCTCGAAGGTCGATACCTTCAACGTCACAGCGCTCGACCTGAGCTCTGTCATGGGCGGCAACGCAATTACCACTTTCGGCGCGGGCTGGGGAGATATCGATGGGGATGGAAAGAGGGAGGTCTACACGTCAAGCGTCTATCCGTACAACCTCGTCGCCATCGAGTTCCAGGGGGGCGATATCCGCAATCCGGCGAACTGGACCCCTGAGGTTTTGTATGCGGGTGAAGCTGACATGTACAGCGCCATCAAGATCACCGACTCCGCGGGTGTTGTCGACACGATGCTCACTGTCCAGTCGGCATTCGCCAGCAAGATCGTCGGTATGAACTTCGACCTCGACGGCGATGGCAAGCAGGACATCGTTCTGCCGTACCAGGCGACTAATGACAGCATCACTGTCACCACATTGACCTGGAACGGATCGACGACGCAGTTTGACACGGTCATTACAAAGGTGGTGAATCCCAAGAACTGGGGGCTGCGCGTGGTCGAAGGGTCCGCCGTGTCGACGGGCGTTGAAGTGAAGGACTGGACCGTCATCACACCAGAGCAGTATCAGCTCGAGCAGAACTTCCCCAATCCGTTCAACCCGTCGACGGCGATTCGTTTCACACTGCCCGTGCAGCAGCGGATCTCCCTGAAGGTCTACGACCTGAACGGGCGCCTGGTGCGCACGCTTGTCAATGCTGAGGAATATGCCGCAGGTTCGGCAGAGATCGTGTGGGACGGCCGGAACAGCGCAGGACAGACGGTCGCCAGCGGCACGTATTTCTACACGCTGAGCTGGGGGAACTTCGCGAAGACCATGAAAATGACGCTCCTGAAGTAAGGCGGCGAAGAGCGAAAAGCGAAGAGCGAAAAGCGAAAAGCGTACATCCTGTGTTCAGGAAGGCCGGTGCTTGCAGAAAGTGCCGGCCTTTCTTATGTACGGTTGAATCTCTTGGAGATTCGCGGTAGACTGCACAGAATCACTCCGCACCTGTCTTGCCACTTCTCTGTCGGGGTTCGATCATGAGATTCCGGACGTTCCTCTTCGCCCTCGCCGTCAGCTTCCTGTCGGTCAGCGGTCTGGATGCTCAGGTCTTCTTCGATACGGTCTCCGTACGCACGGTGGGACCGGGAATGACGCACTACCATGTGATCGCCCCGGCCATCCCGTGGAACATTCACATCCTGCGCGTGGATCTGGACAATCCCTACATCACCCTCGAGACCGTGAAGGCCAACGATCGCCTTGCATCGCGCGAGACCGTTCGCTCGATGGCGCGGCGGAAGACCTCGCTCGGCCATGTTGCGGTCGGCGCCGTCAACGGAGATTTCTATGCCGGGGACGGGAGTCCCATAACGGCTCAGGTGGCTCAGGGTGAGATCGTGCATATGCCGGTAAGCCGGCCGGTGGTCGGATTCGCAGCGCAGAACCGGCCATTCGCCGGGAATGTCTCCTTTTCGGGGACGGTGATCCTTCCAGACACCATGGCGGTGCTCCATGGAGTGAACAAGACTCGAGATACAGACCAGCTCATACTCTACAATCCGTATTTCGGAACGCAGACCGGTACGAACCTGTATGGAACAGAGGTCCGTGTCAGGCCTCTGACATCCTGGGTGGTGAATGATACCGTTTCATGCGTCGTGGAGGCCATCGAGAGTGGGATCGGGAACATGGGCATCTCGTCAGGACGCGCAGTTCTCTCAGGACACAGGGTCTCCGGCACCATGGTACTCTCCCGGCTGCAGCAGAACGACACTGTTCGCGTCGTGCAGAAGCTGAATCCGTCCCTTCCCGGGATCACAGAGGTCATCGGCGGATATCCGAAGATCGTGACTGGCGGCGCACTCAATGTGTCGGATTCTCCCCGCGAACCCCGGACATCTGCTGGCTTCTCGGCCGACAGCAGTGTGCTGTACCTGTTCACCGTGGACGGACGCCAGGCGGGTCTGAGCGTCGGGATGACGTTCGAGGAACTCGCCAACTTCATGATCCAGTCAGGAGTCCATCAGGGGGTCAACCTCGATGGTGGCGGATCGACCACCATGATCATCCGGGACGAGGTGATGAACTCCCCGTCGGATGGTTCGGAGCGCCTGGTCTCGAATGCGCTGCTCGTCGTTTCTTCTGCTCCGTCAGGCCCGCTGGAGAACGTCGCGATGATCCCGAGGAGCGCCCGCGTGTTCATACGCGAAACGGCGGCATTCACGCTCGCCGGCTTCGACAGTCTGGGAAATCCGGCCCCGGTGCCGCCGGGCGTCGCCCGGTACTCCTGCGACCCGTCTATCGGGACCATAGACTCCGTCTCGGGTGAGTTCACCGCAGGATCACAACAGGCGACCGGATGGGTCCGGGTCAGTTTTGAAGGCCAGCGGGATTCGGCGTCGGTCTTCGTCAAAACGGTCAGCAGCGTGACGATCTCTCCGCGCAACATCGTCGCCGATTCCGTCCAGACAGTGCAATTCCAGGTGCAGGCTATTGATATTGACGGACTCGTGCAGGAATTGCCGTTGGGGGATTTCACATGGTCTTCGACGGACCCGGCGGTCGGGACAGTGGATACTGGCGGTCGCTTCAAAGGCCTGAGCAACGGAACGACGCGCATAGTCGTGAGCTTTGGCGCCGCGGTGGATTCCGCTACGGTGCATGTTCAGCTGGCCCATGGCTACACTATCCTGGATTCGCTCGAATCGGTCGGCAGTTATTATGTGCTGGGGTCGAACCTCGATTCCTACAGCGTCATGACGGTGGATTCCTTTGCCACCTCCGGGAACCGCTCGGTACGGATCGAGTACTCCTTCACCGGCTCGGCGACCACGATCAGCTATATCTACCTCTACACGGACAAGCTGCTCTTCGGTGCCCCGGATTCCATCATCATCGACGGTCTGTCTTTCGGCCATCAGCATCGCATGTACTATCTTGTCGAAGATGACAACGGTGAGCAGTTCCGGCTCTTCGGCTCGTCACTGCTGAACCCGACAGGCAACGTCCAGCAGCTCCGGGCTCCGTTCGTCCCGAATCAGGAGGTCGTCGGAGGATCGGAATTCCATTTCCCCGTGCGTCTCAAGCGCATCGAAGTGCAGCTGGTATACTATCGCACGGCGGGAGTCGTCTATACGGGGGCATTGTACCTGGACAATCTCCGCGTCAGCTATCCCGTGAAGGTCGTCACGGGCGTCGATGAGACTCCGGGAGAGGTGCCGGGTACGTTCCGTCTTCTCCCGAACTTCCCCAATCCGTTCAATCCGTCGACCACGATCAGTTTTTCCCTTCCCGCCGAGGACCGGATATCTCTCCGGGTCTATGATGTGCGGGGCCGGCTTGTGCGGACGCTCCTTCGGGATGCGGAATACGCCGCCGGGCAGGGGACGGTCCACTGGGATGGCAGGACGGAGCTTGGCGTGCCTGCGGCAACAGGACTGTATATCGTCCGGCTCGCAGGAAACCATGCCGCAGTGAGCAGAAAAGCCATTCTGTTGAAGTAAGCGGATGTTCTGCCGTGGACGGACGGCGGACCTATATATCATCACCGACCAACGCAGAAAGAAGAGATATGCGCATCATCGTTCTGTTGCTCGTTCTGGCTCTGACAACGGCCCGCCTGCCGGCACAGATCGAGGAAGAACTGGTCAATGTCCGGGATCTCATTCCGGACATCGTGTTCGACCTCCGGTATGCAGGGCCGGGCAACTTCTTCCAGACGAAGCTCTACACGACCAATGAGTGTTACCTTGCTCTCCCTGTCGTGCGCCGTCTTGCCATCGTGCAGGATTCCCTCCGCTCCCTCGGCCTCGGCATCAAGATCTTCGATGGATATCGGCCCAGGGCGGTACAGTACCTCCTGTGGGAGATCCTCCCCGATTCACGGTATGTCGCAAATCCTGCCAGCGGTTCATCGCATAATCGTGGGGGTGCCGTCGATCTGAGCCTGGTCCACCTCGATAGCGGTGTAGAACTGGAGATGCCCACGGAGTTCGATTTCTTCGGTCCCGAGGCCGGACATGATTACATGAACCTCCCTGCCAACGTTATCGCCAACCGCGAGCTCCTGAAGACCATGATGGAGCAGGTCGGCGGGCTGACGAGCTACGTTGCGGAATGGTGGCATTACAGCTATCAGCCGGCAGGTTCCTATCCTCTCCTAGACTTTCAGATGAAATGATGGAACACAGAAAAGGCATCCTCGCATTATGTTTTGTTCTGCCTCTTGTGCTGTCTGCACAGCAGGAATCGGTGGTGAACGCTTTCCGGGACTCCACACAGCGTGCGCCACGCATCGCTCAGGACAGTGAAGGGAATGCGTTCGTAGTCTGGACCTCCTCTCACGATACGAGCGATCCGCACCGATCAGCGATCATGGGACAGTGGTTCGACGCGACCGGCATGCCTCCGGGACCTGAGGTATATATCTCTGCCCTCAGCACGCCGCGCCCCTCCGGCCGGTGGCGGATGCATGGCTCGCAGTCGCAGCCGGCGCTTGCAATAGACAGCCAGGGAATGGCCGCTGTCGCCTGGACACAGTTCGACAGTACGACCTCGGGAGATGTGTGGTTGCGCATGTTCGACAGGTTGGGGGTCGGGACTGGCCCGATACCGGTGGTACAGAAGTCCTGGACGCAATCGCGTCCGGCGATCGCGGTCTCGGAATCCGGCTTCGTCGCCGTCGCATGGGATTCATGGGATGTGAGCGAGGCAGAACGCGGAGTGTACCTGCGCTTCTTCAGCCGTTTCGGTTCTCCGTTGGGGTACGATGAGATTCGCGTGAACGCGAGGACGGAGCACAGCCAGGCCCGGCCCGCAGTTTCATTCATATCAGATACGGTGGTCGTCGTCGTGTGGGAATCGTGGAAGCAGGAGTTGGCGGCGCCTTTCGAACCGACTGGAGACCTGGCATCGGGGTATGGCGTGGTCGCCCGGTTGATGGGGCCGTCGGGTCCTCTCTCGCAGGAAGTCGCTGTCAACAGCCTGACGAAGGACTACCAGTGGCAGCCGGACATCGTGTCGTTCGAGGACGGCTCGAGTTTCATCGTCTGGTGCTCATGGGAGCAGGATGGGGACGATGGTTCGATCGTGGGCCGCTGGTTCGACGCAGACCTTGCGCCCGTTGGTCCTGAGATCATGATCAATCCAACGACGCGGTTCTATCAATGGCTTCCCCGTGTGAAAAAACGCGGGAAGGACCTCACCGTTGTGTGGTCGTCGTGGCAGCAGGACGGCAGCAGGGAGGGAGTGTACGGGATCCTGCTGGATTCGTCGGGTCACCGGCGCTCGTTCGAAACACAGTTGAATTCACGGACGGAGAGCTTTCAGTGGGAACCGGATGCTGTCGTGCTCCCGGATGGTTCGATCCGCGCTGTCTGGTCGGACTGGGGCAGGGAGGGGAAGGACTACGAGATCGTCATGGCCGACGTCATGCCCGTCATCCCTCAGGGCACCCTCTCCCCGCAGTCGGGAGTCCAGGCCGGCGGACGGAGCACATCCCGGTACAGGGTGCATGTGCTCGACTCGACGATGCTCACGGGACACATCTATGAGATGCGGGTCACTGCAGCGGATGCGGGGTATGCACGCGTCGATGTCATCGATACGACAGCGGGCCAGACGAGAGTGTCGGGGTACGAGCTGAACAACGGAGAGGGGGCCTTCTACAGGACGCCCGCATTCGACGGATTGTCGCTGGAGATCATCCCTGAGTTCGACCTGACACTCCTCCGGATACCGGAAGCTGTCAGGAGCACCAGCTTTCCGGCAACGTGGGAGGTCATGCTTCCCACGGCGGGCGTCATGAAGCTGGGACCGATTGACATTGCCATCACGTTCAGCGGATCGGGGGAAGTGCTGGATACAGCCATCAATATCAGCGCCCAACCGGTGATCCAGGTGCCGTTCCGGGCGTGGAACCTCACGGATGACGAAAAGGTCGAGCTGCTCATCGTTGAATCGACGCTGCAGAACACGTGGGACCCCGGCGACAGGATCGTGCTGAGGACCCCTGCGCGGTACAGGTCGCAGGTGAACAACACACATGCGGAGATCAGGTTCGCAGCGGGGACCACGGTCGATCAGATGCCCGGTGCGGGGGACACGCTGCTCATCCGGACGACAAAACCGCTCGCTGTCGATGATGTGTACCGATTCACAGCAAGTGTTTCGGCCCTGGTGGGTGTGGAGCCCGGGCCCATGTATCCAGCCGATATCCGGCTGTATCAGAACTATCCGAATCCATTCAATCCACGGACGTCGATCGATTTCCTTCTCCCGGCTGCTGCGAACGTCTCTCTGACAGTCCATGATGTGACAGGAAGGGAAGTGCGCCGCCTGCTGAATGGTGCCCCGCTCCCCGCCGGGTACAGGAAGGTCTTGTGGGATGGCCGGACGGATAGCGGAGCCATGGTGTCGACAGGAGCGTATTTCTATGTTCTGGAGGCGGAAGGTATCCGCAGGGTTGGGAGGATGTTGCTGCTGAAGTAATAGTTGACTGCTGCCAAGGGCGAATGCCAGACCGGCTTCCCGGGCTTCTAGTCTCCATATCTTGGCGATGCCTTCCCGGCAGCTTCTGACTCCCTTATTTCGCAGTGCCTTCGCGGATCTTCTGACTCCCTCATTCCACAGTGCCTTCGCGGATCTTCTGACTCCCTTATTCCGCAGTGCCTTCCCGGCAGCTTCAGCTGCCGGGAAGGCACCAAACACCTCCATCACCTGACAGCCGCTTCAGCGGCTTCTTCGTGCAGGACTCGTGACACTTCCTCTTCGGATAAGCCCTGGGAAAGCAGGAACTCTCTGATTTCCATCCGGAACGATCGTCGTTGGTGGTGCTCATCCTGGCGGTCGATGTATGCCTGGAGTCTTCTCAGATGTTCGGGTGTCACCGATTCCGCCCAATACCCTCTCTGCCATGAGAAGTGCAGGGGAACGATCCTGTTCTCATTGATCCAGTGGGATGATTCTCCCTTGATGAAAAAGGGGATATCATCGTTCGAGTCGCTGCGCCCGAGGGAAACAACCAGGTGAACGTGTTCCGGCTGGACGTTCAAGGCGAGAATGTGAATTCCCTTTTGGCTCGCATTGCGATGAATGTGCTCCTGGACTTGTCCCCTGGTATCGTCCGAAAGGACCCGTCTATGGTATTCCGTGCCCCAAACATAATGGATGTAGACCCGTGCGTCCGATTATGGCATGGTACCCCCTCTGGAGTGATAAGCTGTTAAAACGGCTAGCGATGAGTGTATGTCACGCCTTCCCCGCGGCTAAAGCCGCGGGGAAGGCGGATGTTCACCGGAATCTACCGATATCCGATCATCGAGGGGGTAACTCAGTGTAGTGCTCCACTGGGGTCACGAAGGTGCAAAAAAAAGCCCGCGATCGCTCGCGGGCTTTTCATTCATTGCTCTTCCGGCTCACTATTCACGATTCACGGTTCACTGGCCTTAAAAGGTTACTTCAAGCAGCTTGATGCCGCCGAGTCCCGATGCAACAACGAGAAACTGGCCGTCGTACGCAACGTGATTGACCGATTCGGACGAGGAGAACTTGAAATGTCCGAGATTCGTGAAGGTGACCGCCGCGTCTCCGGAAAGATCATTCAGACTCTGTGATGCACGATAGACGTAGACTCCGGCCTCTCCGTTCGAGACGAACACATATTGTCCTGCCCCCGAGACGGCGTTCGAAACCGTCTTGTCGTCGGTCAGCCCCGGGACACCGGTGATCCGCGCGATCGAGCCGACGACATTGCCGGTCGCGAGGTTCACGAGCTTCACGCCGCCGTCGCCTGCTGCGATGAGCGCCTTCCCACCGATGACCTCGACCGTCGATTTCGACTCAGCAATGGTCGCGCTCGGGACCGGAAGGGCATATGTGGCCACTTCGGCGAGCGTCGTCTTGTCGCGGACCGAGATGCGGCCCGGCGTGCCCTGCAGAACGACGATGGACGACGCGTCTCCGTGCACCCACCGGGCATCGTCGAGCGCCGCGGAATCCTGGACCGCCATCGTCGTGATGTCGAGCCTGTAGATGAATCCCGTGCTGCCCGTGGTCACGTAGACGTTGCTGCCATCGCCATATACCGAAGTGGCAACAAAGCTCTGGAGCGGAGTGCGAAGTGCGCCGACGACATCGAACTTGTCGTTCCCCGTCGCCGGGACGCGCTCGACGACAGACGTGAGCGGGTCAAAGGCGGCTTCTGCAGATGCTTCTGCAACGAAGACATAGTTGTTGTGATAGTAGACCGAGTTGATGTCAGAGCCCGGGATCGCGATGGTCCCTTTGATCTTGACGTTCCCTTTTCCCTGCACCTGAATGACGTCGACCGCCCCCGCATACGCTGATCCCCGCAGATTGTAGCTGATGTATGCGAAGGAGCTGTTCCAACTGGCGGAAGTGGCCATCACAGTCGCACCGTCGACACTTGGCGGAGACACACTCGCGATCAGGTCGAGGTTGAAGGCAGCAATGTCTCCCGCTTTCCCGAGCCCGGTCGTGTCGGTGAGGATGTCCTCATCTTCGAGGGTTATGCGATCGTCGAGTTTGTCGGGGTCTGTCACGATGGTGATACGTCCATCGGTCAGGTCAGGAATGGATGAGTCCGGCCCCGAGCCGGAATCACAGGCGGCCAGGCCTCCAAGGAGGGCGACCGTGACAAGGTATAACTTCAGGTCCTTCATGATGTCTCTCTTCCGATGTAGTCAGTGGTGTGTTACTGTTCGTAACACAAGATACCATCTCTGGCCGGAGCACACAATAAGGGTTTGTACCCTTCGTCACAGTGTCTTCACCTAGGGGGCCTACCTTGTCGCTCAAAGACGAAGGCCCGTCCGCAGGAAGCACGGACGGGCCCTGGTCTTAGAAAGTTCTAACAAGCGGTCAGGTCACAGCCCGAGACCGACAGACAGGTACTGGACATTCGTCAGCCGTCCATAGTCGGCGAATCCATAGTCGACCTTCACCTGCAGGCTGTTCACGATGCCGTAGTGGAATCCGACCCCCCATGCGATACCTTCCTCGGAATTTCGCGATGCCACCGGCTTGTAGCCCACACGGGCGAACACGATCTCTCTCCACGTCAGTTCGAGCCCCGTTGCGACATATTCAGTGTTGTCGTTAGGATGCACGGCATCGACGGCTCCAGTGATCCGGAACTCCTCCGACCGGATGGCGTCATACGCGATGCCGATGCGGAAGGTGAGCGGGAGGTCAAAGTCGGCCGTGCGGTACTGGGCTGGAATATTGTTGGGTCCGCTGCCCGCGTCGTCGTTCGGGTCCACGTTAAAGAAGAGGTCCCGGCCGTCGAGCCGCATTTGCGTGCCGAAGTCGGAGATCGTCGCTCCCAGGCTGAGGCCGGGGATCTCCGAGAGGTACAGCGTCCCGAAGTCGAACGCTACACCGCTTGCCGACTGGCTCCACACGGATTCGCGGATGTACTTGAACGTTGCGCCGATCGAGAACCGGTCTGTCAGGTTGCGGGAATAGGATATCCCGAGGGCAAGCGAGGAGGCGTCCCATCTCCGGCCGTCACCTTCGGGGAAGTCCACCGTGCGCACGATATCCTCGGGCACCGAGAAGGAGGTGACGGAGAATCCGATAACGCCCGCAGAGCCCAGGTTCAGGATGCCGCCAGCGTAGTCGAAGTTCATATCTGCCAGCCACTCGACGTGGTTGAACATGATCTCCGTCCCGACCTGCAGGCGGGAGAGCGCTGCCGCGTTCCAATACAGGGCCGATACATCCTTGTACATACCGGTCTGTGCGTTCGCCATGCCAGTGGCCCGGGCCCCGACCCCGATCTTCAGGAACTGCCCTGCCGTCGTGCCGACCTTGGAGGTCGAGCGGAACAACTGGGCTTCGAGGGAGCCGGAAAGGAGTCCAACGAGCGCCACGGACAGTGCTGAACGAATGAGTGTTGTTCGTAGTGTTCTCATAGTATGCTCCATGCTCTCTCGGTTACTTGATCAACGCGAACCGGCCGATCTTCTCACCGACGCCCGGTACTTCCACGTGGTAGATGTAGACACCGTATGCCAGCCGGTGCCCTTCGTAGCTCAGGAGCGCCCAGGGAGCAAAGCTCCGGTTGTCGTCCTTCTCGATCGTATCGACGAGCTCGCCGAGGATCGTGTAGATGCGTATCGTGCATCGCTGCGGAAGGTTGCGGAACTGCAGCTGGCTGTCACCGCGCCGGGTCGGCAGCGTGCTCGGCGATTCGAGCGAACTGTAGACCACATACGGGTTCGGGACGACGTAGATGTTGTCGAGCTCGGACCTGGCCTTTTCGGCGCTGTACGCTGGCGCGAAGACCGTGAACCGGTATGCATCCCCTGCGGCGAATGGCTTGGACATCCGGGCGACATAGACGTTCCCGGTGGTCGGATAGATGATCTGGTTCGTGTCCGACCGCGCGATCATGATGCTGAGATAGGTCTGGATCGTCCCCGCTGGTGTCAGCAGGATGAGCTCCCTGCCTGGACGCCACAAGCTGTCCGTTGCTGCGCTGTTAACGAACAGGCGGAATCCCTGGTTGTTCGTCACGTTCACGACGCGGAACGGCATGACGGCAATGCGCTGTCCATTGTTGGTGATGGCAGTATCACCGGGGAAGGCCCATTTCCCGTTCGCAGTTGTGTCCGTCGAGTTCCACTGGATCTCGATGTCGAACGGCTGGGGTGTGAACGGCTGTCCGAGGGCCTGCGGCCTCTGCAGCTTAACATACAGGTTCGTATTATTGACGTTCGCCCAGCCGCTGTTTGCAGAGTCGATGCCGAGAACGACGTCATCCACGAAGACGCGAAGTCCGTCGAACACCGGATTGCTGTCCTCTTTGTTCAGGTTCGGGCTCGCCACGAAGGAGTAGTACTTGTACCGGATGGTGAACTCCTCGCCGATAGCGAGAGAGCCGACAGCCGTGCCTCGGATACGACCCTTGGCGGTATCCACGGAGTAGCTGGAGGGAGCGACGAGCCCGCCCGTCGCGTTCCGCACTTCGAGGGAATCGGACATCAGGTTCTGCTTCGACAGGTTCGCGAACAGGGTGTCCTTGCCGATGAAGGTCTCGGTGATGAACTTCTCCGGCTTGACGCAGTAGACGACACCTGTCCCTGACTGGTCGAATCGGATATCGTACGTCGTACCGTCATCGACGAGCGACGGATTCAGGATCTCGACGGTGATCTCACCGGTCGAGACGCCCGCCACCCGTTCCACATTGGCGTCGCTGAATCCTGCCGGCTTCAGGTCGGTCGGTGTCGGGCCCGGGACGACAGCCACAGTGTTTGCGTCGAACGACAGCTCACCGGTGATAGGATCCTGGGCGATGACCGCCTGAGATTCGGTCGGCGGAAGCTGGACGCCGAGACTGTCGAAGCCGTGGTCATACGACACGACCGCGTAGTAGTATGTCTTGCCGTTCGTGACGCTCGAGTCCACATAGCTGTGCACCAGGCCGGAGTTGTTGCCGAGGTCGTACTTGACGCCCCGCCCGATGTACTCGATGGGGTGCAGCCCGGACCACTCGTTGTCGAGGTCGAACTGTGCCGGGGTCCCGTTCTGTAGGAGCGCCCGGCCGAGGAACGGAGTCCCGTTGGCATCCGTGATGGTGTAGATGTCCGCGAACGTCGGGTCCTCGCTCCTATAGATCTTGTATCCTTCGAAGTCGTTCTGCGCCGTCAGCGGGTCAACGGCCTCTTCCGCGATGGTGTCCCAATACAGCGTCACACGTCCTTCGCCGGGCACTGCCACGACGTTCGGCTTGGGCGGAGGCTGGGCGAACCGGTAGTTCGCTTCCAGGACGCGCTGCGCCGTCTCGGAGTTCAGAAGGAGGTCCGGCAGGTCGTTCCCCATCAGCAGGGCGATGGAGAAGCGCTGTGTTCCGCCCGGCTCCAGCGTGAACGGTCCTGAGCCGTAGATGAAGACGTTGTCGCTCGGTGTAGTCAGGAGTTCCTGGTCGATGGAGATGGAATCGGAGGAGAGGAGATCGTAGTAGAACAGGTCGTTCTTCGGCACGTTCGGGAGCGAGTTCGTGTAGGGGAGGACCCAGAATGCTGTGAGGCCGATCTGGTCCGACTCGGACACGTCGCGGATGCCGAAGTTCGGCTCGGAGTTGATGTTCCCGTCGCCGTTGATGCCGATGTCGGGCTTTCCGTTCCCTTCGCCGAGATCGCCCGTCCCGGGCAGCCCGTCAATGCCGACATCATCTTTGGTGGGGTCCCAGTCGCCGTCCTCGTCGCCCGACCAGCGGGGGAGAAGGTCGCCGTACACGGCCCTGAACTTGGCCGTGTCGCTGACGCCGAAGGTCAGCGGGATGTTGACGCCGTCGATGTAGACGCCAGCTTCATTGAACGGGCTCTCGTCGGTCAGACCGTCGTCGTCGTTGTCTATTCCGTCTGTCGAGTTGCTCGGGCTTTCGAGGAACTTGAACCCGAAGTATCCGGCCGGAAGTCCGCCTGCACCCTTCATATCGTCGTCCCAGGCGTAGACCATGCTGCGGGCGCGCTGCGGATAAGGGTCTGCAAGCGGTCCGGACGGCGGGATGAAGTAGCCGCGGTCGTCAGAGAAGTCCGTGGGGCCGCCGACGTGCGGATCGCCATGCATGCCGAAATAGACCTTGCTGAGCGTCTTCGGGCTTCGGTTCGTCACGCGGTAGACGAGGAAGATGATGTCCTCGGCAAGCGGATTGTTGAACTGGAAGAACCGCACTTCCATGTCGAGTCCCAGGCCCCTCTTCGTGGAATCATTGGGGAAGGGGTAGTACTGGTATTTCTGGTTCGTATAATCATCCATGACGAAGAAGACCTCTTCGTCGGGCGTTGTTGCATCGTTCCCAAGGAACGCGGGCCATACGTAGCGGCCAAGCGTGTTGTTGTAGAACGACTCCGGCCAGCTGCGCGGACGTCGCGTCAGGTCGCCCCCAACGTCGCTCCGATGGCTCCAGGCGGCGATATCCGCCTGTCCGGAGGCCGCATACCCCGGTTTCGGCAGCCATCCCCATTTCTGCGTGCCGTCGGGGCTGTAGCCCCCCTGGCTGGGCAGCCACATCCCGTCATCGAGGATGCGCACCGTGTCGCCATTGGCATCGACGACCTCCGCCGCCACGAGGGGTGTGAACTCGAATCCGTAGCCGAGGCGGTTCCACACCAGGTCCGCTACGTTCCCGAGCGTGTTCGGCCGTGTGATGTTCCCGTAGTTGTAGACGATCGTGGTGATCTTGTTGCCGCGCATGATGAGGCTCTTGATCTCCCGCTGGTCGCCCGTCGTCTTCTGGAGCAATTGTCCGTTCCGCTCCATGAAGTCGAGAACCTTTTCCCACTCTTCTGGCGTGGCCTTCTTCGGGTCGAAGGACTTCCAGTCGATCTCCTGGGCCTGCCCCACCACAGCGAGGAGCAGGAGAAGCAGTACACTGATAATGGTCCGTTGCATCAACGTGTTCTTCCTTCCGGATATCATGTTCGTGTCAGGTGTGCGCATGGCGGTCTCCTAGAAGAGGATGGAGAATCCCGTGCGCACGAGCCTCGGAGAGCTCAGTGTGGCCGGATTCGCATAGTAGTTGTCGATCGCCTCCTGCGGAACGAGGCCCGTATCGCCGCGGACATACCGCTTCTGCAGATCGAGGAACCGCGTCGGTTCCGTCACCTCCTCGATGCTGTAGAGTGCGCGCCCGGTGCTTGCATACACCGACAGCTCATTCTCCGTGTCGAACAGGTTGTCCACCTGGACGAAGAACGAGAAGCGCATCCCGCCGAAGGTGAAGAACATCTCGGCCTTGAGGTCAACGTTCCATTGGAACGGCTGGCGGTCGCTGTTCTGCTCGAACTCGATCGGGACGACGCTGGAGGGGAATGCCGGTGTGTACGGCGTGCCCGTGCGCAGCCATCCGATCATGCTGACCACCCAGTCGGATGGTTCCGTGAGCATGACCGTCGTCGTCAGCGTATGGCTCCGGTCGAATCCCTGCGCTACGAGGTACGTCTCGCTGAGGCGTCCCTTCTGCTCGTTGAAGAACAGTTCCTCGGACGGTTCTGTGCGGTTGCCGTCGGATATCTGGAAGGTGTAGTCGAGCGTCGCCGAGAGAAGCTCTCCCGGTGCGCGCCTCTTCACCAGCGAGAAGCTGACCCCCCGCGTGTTGGCGTAGCTCAGGTTGGTGAGCAGGTAGTAGGACTTATCACCGCGAGGTGTGATGATCTGCTGCGAATAGATGTAGTCCCGCACGTCCTTGTAGTACCCTGTGACCTCGATCTTCAGGTCTTCGGTCAGCCCCTGCTGCAGGCCGAGCTCGTACTGCACGCTCCGCTGCGGGTTCACGTTCGGATTGCCGAAGGAGGGGGTCGTGCCGAGAGGGGCGCGGAAATTGGTGTTGCTGTAGAGACTGGAAAGCGACCCGATCTGGTGGAAATGCCCGTAGGAGAACCGGATCGTCCCCTGGTCGGTGATGGGGTAGGAGACGCTGATACGCGGCGCGAACATGTGCTTCGCCTCGGCGTCCTGCAGGTCCTTATACAGGAAGATGCTGTCCTGGAGGATGAGCTCCTCGCTGATCGAGCCATGATACTGCGCGGCCGGTTCGAAGTAGTCGTACCGAAGGCCGATGTTGAGGATGATCGATGTGAAGAGCTCGATCTTGTCCTGGACATAGGCCGACGCCTGGATGGGTTTCTTCGAGTATCGGGTATATCCAGCTTCCCGCGTCGGGATGAACGGCTCGAAGGTCGCGTCCCTCACAAGCACGTTCGTGAAGCTCGGCTCGAGGTTCGGGTTCGTCGGGTCCCGGAACTGCAGCGTATAGGACTCGACATCGAGCGTGTGCTGCCGGAGCTCCGCACCGACCTTCACTTCGTGGATATTGAACATCTGGCT
Organism: uncultured Ignavibacteriaceae bacterium; assembly: GCA_964534125.1. Classification (GTDB taxonomy): domain Bacteria; phylum Bacteroidota; class Ignavibacteria; order UBA10030; family UBA10030; genus 2-02-FULL-55-14. Next base: position 602,337 of record CAZHOJ010000001.1, on the reverse strand, counting down.
GACCAGGTCGAACTTCCCGCCGATCGTCTCGGTCCTCCGCCAGAACCGGCCGAGGTCGACACCGCCGGTCAGGAATCCGGTGTTCGGCAGCACCCGGGAATAGAAGTCGGGAATGTAACGCGGATCGTTGTAGTCGTCGTACGCGCGGCTCCAACCTTCGTCGGTGATGTACGATCCTTTGAGTGTGAAGAATGCCCGGTCCGACAGGACCTGCGTGTATTCGAGCGAATGGAAGAACGAGGTGCCGATGGACTTGGCACGGCCGTCAGGCTTATACCAGTATGCCCGCGAAGAACTGCCCGGGCTGTAGCTGTAATCATGCACGATCTCGTACTTCAGCTTGATGTCCTGGCTCAGGCGGTAGCTCAGGTTCGCCTGTATGTTGTACGACTTGTACCAGTTGAGCGGGACGATCTCTCCATCGCCGGACGGACCGCCGACGAGGTCGGTGGTGTCGTGGAGGAGCGGGCCGAAGTAGTACGGGTCGCCCGAGGAGCCGGCCCGCACGTCTCCGGTGGGGAATCCCTCGCGGGAAAGGTAGGAATCCCCGGGGTTGTAGAGCCGGCGGCCGTAGATCGATCCGCCGAACATGTTATAGACCGCTGAGCTGAAGAACCTGAGGTCCTCGCTGAAGATCGGACCGCCGAACGAGCCTTCCATGCGATAGGTGCTCGTTGGCTTGACGTCGTCGATGTTGAAGAAGAGGTCCTTGCGGGAACTGATGTGGTCGCCCCCAAGATACTTGAAGCTCCCTCCCCAGTCCGATCCGCCCTCGCGCGTCACATAGTTCACGACACCGCTGAGCGCCGTGCCGTACTCTGCACTGAAGGTTCCGCCCGAGACCGACACCTCCTGCACCGCGTTCGTGGCAAGGCCGACCGACCGGGTGTTCCCGTACGGGTTGTTGATATTCACCCCGTTCAGGGTGTAGGCGATCTCGTTCCCGAATCCTCCGCGGATGTGCACCGAGCCGTCGTCGTCCACCGTGATGCCTGCCTGCAGTCCGATGATCTCGCTGATGTCGGTCACCGGCAGCTCGTCGATCGTCTCAGCCGAAATGGACGAGACCGGATTCGTCAGGTCCTGACGGATGAGCGGTGAGCGCTGGCTTGTGATCGTGACCGCCTCAAGTTCGATGTCCCCTTCCTCGAGCGGAAAGTTGAGCGCCGTCGTGAAGTCGACAGAGATACGGACGTTCTCGTTTCTCATCCGGCGATAGCCGATGAACGAAGCGACCGTTGTGTACCGTCCGGGAGGGATGTTCAGGATGACGTAGTTGCCGTCGAAATCCGTCGTTCCTCCCATTGTCGTTCCTTCGAGGAAGACGTTAGCGCCGGGAAGCGGCTCGCCGGTACGTGCATCGGTCACCTTGCCCGCGAGCTTGCCGGTGTTGCCGGCGAGGAGTCCGCCGGACACGAGCAGGAGCGAACAGAGGACCAGGATGTGTGTGCGAAGTCTCATGGATACCTCAGGATTGAGTGACGCAGGACTGTGACGTGGTGAAGATGTTCTTCAAAACGAGTAACAATATAGACGTTGCCGTCTGGTGAATCAACTTTCTGTGTTGTTCCGGATGGTGACGGCCGGAAGATCATTCCCCGGGATGTGCGGCATCCTCCGGACGGAAGACCTGTCGGGGCAACTCTCCCAGGTATCCGAGCTGTGCGTTGAGCTCGTTCTCGTAGGTCGTCTTGAAGGCCGCGATGCCGTCGAAGAGGGCCTCAGCGATCTTCTGTTGTCCGGACGATGATTTGAGGAACTTTTCATCATTCCGGTTGGAGAGATAGCCCGTTTCCACGAGAGCGTTCGGCATGGAAGCTCCGACCAGAACATAGAATCCCGCCTGTTTCACCCCACCGTTCCGGAGGGTCGTCCCCCTGTCCATGGCCTGGACGGCCTTCTGCGCGAAGAGCTCGCTGTACCGGAAGAAGGCGCTCTGAGCCATCGTGACGAGGATGAACTCCTCCTCGGTCAGCTGCTTGTATTTCCCCTTGTCGTCCTCGAATTCGATGACCGCATTCTCCCGTGCCGCGATGCGGATGGCGTCGTCGTTCCTGCCAGGCCGAAGGAGGTATATCTCGAACCCGTTGGGGCCGGAGCGCTTGCCCGGCATGGAATTGCAGTGGATGCTGATGAACAGCTTCCCCTCGGCCTCGTTGGCGATCTGCGTTCGCTTGTACAGTTCGACGAACGTGTCATTCGATCGTGTATAGACGACCTTCACGCCTGGCATCCGCTTCTTGATGAGCTCCCCCAGCTTCTTCCCGATACCCAGGGTGATGGTCTTCTCATAGACCTTCGTGATGCCGATCGTGCCGGGGTCCTTCCCGCCGTGGCCGGGGTCTATGACCACGACATCCATTTTCCACCGGTCCCGCTTTTCTGACATGTCCTTGTCGATGATCTCCTGGCGTTTTCGGGCCAGGTCGCGCTTCTGAAGCTCTGAACGGGTGCGGAGACTGACGAAGAGGTTGTGCGATGCCGGGTCCTCGACCACCTCGGCGGCCTCGACATCGGGAGCGACCCTGAAGGTCAGCTGAACAGAGGTCGGGGACTGGAAGGCGAGTGCCTTGCGAACGGCCCCCACCAGCCGTGTGCGCTTGATGGCGAGCGTGTCTGCTCGTGCTCCCTCGATGGTGACGAACAGCCACCCATCGGGCTTTAGCCACGTTTCGACATTGCCGAGCTTCCTGCTCGCCTTGATGGTCATCAGATACCCGTTCAGGCGAGCCTCGACATCGATCCCGGTGATATCGAACGGGCTCAGGGTCCCGACAGTGTCGTGGACCACCACGGAGCCGCCAGGGAGGAGGTCTACACTGCCGGTGATGAGGTCGCGAAAGAGGACAGGGAATGCCGTTGCCGGAAGGTACAGCCGGGAACCGTAGCGTTGCGGCCCGACCGGCAACTGGACCAGCGAGGCCGCGCCCGTCACCCGGTCCGTGATGACCACGAACGGATTGCGGGCGATGAGACGGACGTTGAACGACGGGAGCTGGAACATCATGCGGCGGGATGAATCCTGGACTGTCAGCGGCGCACGGAGGACGCGCAGGACATCGTCCATGGGGTAGAGCACATGATCATCGATCTGAGCACCGCGCACGATCACGGTCTCACGGCCTGCCACCGTGAACGTGGGCAGAGAATCAGCCGGAGCGGGAAAGGGGGGAAGGGGAGACCCGACAGAGGCGTGTACCAGCAGCAGAAGGGGAAGGAAGATCGTTCGGAACGTCATGCTACCTGTAGTTGACGAACTGCATCGGGAACGGGAAGTCCTGCTCCTTGAGAATCGCAATGACCTTCTGGAGGTCATCCTTGTCCTTTCCTGTTACCCGAACCTGTTCTTCCATGATCTGTGCCTGGACTCTGACCTTTGTGCCCTTGACGACGGCCACGATCCGCTTGGCATCCTCCTTGCCGATACCCACCTTGAGAGAGACCGTCTGCCGTACGCTGCCGCCGGAGGCCTGCTCCACGGAACCGTATGACAATGCCTTGGCTGCGATGCCCCGTTTGATGGCCTTGGTCTGGAGGATATCGACGACACTCTTGAGGTGAAATTCATCACCGGTCGAAATGAGGATCGTACGCTCTCTTCTGTCCAGGTCGATGGACGTCGCGATACCCTTGAAATCGTACCGCTGCGTGAACTCTTTCCTGGTCTGCTGAACTGCGTTGTCGACCTCCTGCAGGTCGACCTCCGAAACGACATCAAAAGAATGCGATTGCGCCATGGCACACGATGGTTATGACCCGATTGAGGGACTGGAGGGAATGACGAACCTGACGGACGAAGCGAGCAAAGCCGTCAGTTGAAGTACTCGATGACGCTACGCCGCTCGTCGACAGTAACGCGCACCTTGATGGAATCGCCCCCGATGACGATCTTGCCGACGCCTTCGAGAACGATCTCGTCCTCTGTTGTCGAGATGATCGAGAAAACGCCGTTGTCGTTCTCCCCGCCGGTGAACAGATTCATGTCGACGATATTGTTGAAATTCTTATGGGCGCCCCCCAGGTACGACGGTCGCCAATAATAGCCGCGGGCTTTGGAGGCGTAGAACAACAGGTCGTTCGCCAGCATCGACTGCGTGTTACTGATCGCATTCGCCTCGAACATGGTCTGGCCGACGACGATGGCGACCCCGACGAGTACCATCGAAAGTACAACCATGAGTAATTGTTGTTGCCCCATTATGTGCCGCTGTTAGCGGGCTCCGTTCTGTGATAAGGAGGTGATTACGCCAAAGGAGCCACCATGCGCTCGATCCGAATGCCTCTCTCCTCCATTCCATCAAGGAATGGAGGAAGGGGGACGCATTCTTCGGGTGTGGCGACGCCCCTGCGCTCTATTATAGAGCGCATGTTCATCTGCGCGATCAACGACGTGGGATACGCCGTAGTGCGCATCATTGCCGAAATATTGTCAGAATCGTCCCCAAAATCAACGATTTGGAGCCGTAACTGCACGCTCTGGCCTTTTCTTACCCCCCGGATATCTACTCGTACAAGAACGACATCCGGCCCCGAAGAAGGAAGCCTTCTATCCAGAAGCTGCGAAAACAACTCCCTTTCGGTAAAAACGCCGGATCCGAGCTGCACGGGATCGAGTGAAGCAAACCCGATGTCGAACAGGGTTCGCATTCTCTCGCAATGTCCGGGATAGCGGATGGTCTTGTAGTCAAGCTCGCGGACCTTTCCTTCGAACATCTGAGGGAGCATGGAGGTCCCGCCGGAAGTATGAAATGCCTCCAGCGATCCGAACGGCTCGGGGAAGGCGATCGGCTCGACCTCGCTCAATGCCTCAACGTGGGAAATGCGGCCTTCCCGAATGACCTCGGACGTGCCGGAGTATTCGTTGAGCAGCCCTTCGATGGAGAAGACCTTCTGATAGTTGAAGGGGGGCCGGGGATGCCGCGGGAGTCCCCCGACACGGATGCGGATAGTGTCGAGTGACTCGAATTCCTGCGCTCCCCCTGCTGCGAGAACGAGGGCCATTCCTGGCGCGAGTCCGCAGTTCGGAACGACGAGGATGTTCCGTTCCCGTGCCTGCGCATCGAGCCCCTTCTGTGCCCGGACAACAGATGAGTTGCCGCCAAGGTCGAGGAAATGACGCCCCGCATCGATGGCGCATCGCGTGAGCTGTTCGTTCATGGTGTAGGATGTCGCCCCGATGACGCAGGCGACCGAACGCATCGCTTCCACTGTTCGGCTGCGCGAGGTGGCGTCGAGCAGGATGCCGCGGCCTTTGCCGCCGGGGAGCGCTGCAGCTATCCGTCCTGCGCGCTCTTCGTCGATGTCGGCCACGACGACCTCGCCCGTATCGTCTGCCCTGGCGAGGTCAAGTGCGATAGCCCTGCCCATCATGCCTGCGCCGATGACCATGTATGTGTATGAAGGGGTCGTCATCCGAAAGCCTCCGGTCCTATTTCAGGATCTCTCCTGTTTGGAGTGACCAGAACAGGAGATCGAGCTCGTCGATGGGGATCTGCATGGTATCCGAAAAGCGCTTGAACTTCTTCTCGATAACGAGGTATGTGTTCCGTGTGACGGAAGACGGGACCTCAGCGAGGACGCCGCTCAGCACGAGATGCCGCAGGATGTGCCTGTCGAGGATGGCCAGGCAGTCGTTTCTGCCGATGTTCCGGAGAAAGTGGGTCGCTTCCTTCATCCCCAACCCATCCACATGTTCGACGAGCCAGTCCCGGAGTTCCATCGCAGACAATGCGCTGTCAAGGATGCTGTCGATCCCGGTGAACGTGTCGACAAGCTGCAGGAGGCGCCGTGCCTTTGTCCTATGGAACCGAATGTAATGCTCCGGATCGCGAAGGAGCGGTTCCGGATCGAACGGTCTGCGGAGGAAATTGCGGGCCTGGAGTTGCTGGACGACGGCACCTGCATTCCGGGCGCTCGATTGAGGTGTCAGGAGACAATACAGGAGCTCATAAGGATACTGTTTTCGGGGAATGCGGCTGAATTCCGACAGTCGTCTTTGAATGCTCTCCTTCCGTGCGGCATAGACATCGTGAAGCATCTCCCGATGCCTTTTATGCGCGGCCGTCATGTGATCCTCATGACGCGCCATATCTTCTGGGAGTCGCGCACACGGAGCAGCCCCTCGTCGTGCATTCGCCGGACCAGGTCCCGAAGCCAGCGGATGTCCGCGTCGGACGAGCGAAGGCCAATGACGCGGGAGAGATGTGCCCCGCTCATCGGTGATCGATCGGTGAGTGCTTTCAGGACGCGGCCCCGGTATATCCTTCGGGGAATGCCATGTCGTGACGGCTCTTTCCGGGCTGCGGCCGATGGCTGAGGACGGACCTTCCCGGAAGAGAGACAGCCGCGGGACAATGGACAAGAGGCACATTCGGGGTCCCTGGCTGTGCAGAACATCGAACCTACGTCCATCAGTGCCTGATGCCACTCATATGCTTTGCCCCTCGGCAGGATATCACGGGCGATATCAGCGGACACGGACAGCGGGGACATCCTCATCGTCCGGGCGAGGACACGCCGGACGTTCACATCGATGACCGGTTCCTGGGCGCCGAACGCGAACACTCGAAGTGCACGCGCAGTATAATCCCCGATGCCCGGAAGGGAGCGAAGGGTGTCATAGTCCCGCGGAAAACGACCATTGTGGTCGTTCATGATGATCCTGGCGATCCGATGAAGCCAGAGAGCCCTTCTATTATAGCCCAGCCCCTGCCACCGGCGGATCACGGTCCCGGGAGTCGCTCGGGAAAGGGCTTTTATAGAGGGGAAAAACCTAAGAAACTGGCGGTATTTCGGCAGGACCCTGACGACCTGGGTCTGCTGGAGCATCAGCTCTGATACCAGAATGCGATATGGATCCCGCGTGCGCCGCCAAGGAAGGTCCCGCCCATGCTTCCTGTACCAGCGGAGCAATGTGATCTGTGCGGTCGCGCGCATCGGACGGAGGGCAGGCATGGATGGATCTAGCGGATTCTCATGGTGATTGCCAGTCGTCTGACGAAATCCCTGTTCCCATCGAGGATATCGAGCACGAGCAGTTCATCCGGGGTGACCCAGCGTATGGATTCGAACACCTGATTATCAGGCCCCCCGCTGATACTGCCTGCGATACAATAGTGGACTTCGTATGAATTGCCGTCGTCGTAATGCGATACCTCCCGCTCGATCCGGGTGATCGGGCCGGTGGTGATCCGGAGCTCCTCCCGGAGTTCCCGCTGGAGCCCGTCGAGCACCGATTCTCCAGGTTCGACCTTTCCGCCGGGAAACTCCCATTTCAGCGGATATCGGCTGGTGTGCTTCCTCTGGCACACAAGCACCCTGGAATTCCTGATGATGACGGCGACTGCGACGGTGATCATGCTGGAATATACGGCGATGGCGCTCAAGAAGGAACGTGTAAACGGCCGTCAGGCGTGCTGAGGCGGGCCGGACTTTTCCGTATATTTCCATCGATCCAGGATCAGAGCTTGCCAGAGGAGGGCATGTCAGACTGATCGTGGGGAAGAATACTCTCCGTCCACCAATCGAATTGAAGATGCGAACACACGTTGGAACTCTTATACTTATTGCCGGAATGCTCTCGTCCGCGCCTGCCCAGCCGCTCGATCTCTCAGGATACAAGATCGCACAGGCAAATAGCTCGGTCACGCTGACCGTTCCAGCCGGCACCACGCTCGATCCTGGTCAATATCTCGTCATCGCCCGGAACACGACACAGAGTGCCTTTGAAACATTCTGGTCCGTGACGCTGGGAAGCAACGTCGTGTTTCTGAATGGCACCGCGGTTGTCGCGGGCAATGGGTTTCCGGTGATAAACGGGGCAGAGGTCTACACTCTGCAGAACGCTTCAGGGGGAGCACTGGAGGGTCCGACGCCGGCCATCAATGTCGGCGAGTCTGTCCAGCGGACATCAATTGCCGGAAGCGCAAGTGATGCTGCGTCGTGGTCACATGTGGCGCAGACCAGTGCTACGCCCGGCTCTGGCATGACGAACACGAACAGCGGCAAACTGATCATCAGCGAATATTCTGATGCGTCGTCGTTTTCCAACGAGTTTCTGGAACTCTACTACGACGTCACACCGGCGCCGCTTGGAAGCGGTAGTGTCGGGATCTCGCCGTCCATGCGGAAATTCAATGCATCTGATGATGTCACATTCTCGCTCGTTCCCGCCTCGGACACGCTCCGGGGATTCCGATTTGTGTTCCCACCCGAATTCCAGTGGTCGATGGCCAGCGCTCAGATACCGGCCGGAGCAGCGTGGAGCGTCAATGGCGATACCGTGACGATAGACGGCTTTGCAGCCGCTGCATCGGACACTGTGTCCGTGACGGTTCCCGGCATCTCTGTGATAGACACGACGGACGAGTTCTCATTCGGATGTGCGACAAGCACGGATGGTGTGACGTATCTCTCTGTAGCGGCGCAGACAACGATGCTGGTGTACGGGTCTCCTCGTCCCATCGCGGAGATCAAAGCGAAAACGGGCAACGGTACACCCGTGCTGCTCGGGAAATGGGTGGTCGTGCGGGCGATTGTGACGGTCGCGAACGAATTTGGAGGTCCTTCCTATTTACAGGACGAGACCGGTGGCATCGCTGTCTATGATGCCGGAGTCTCGGGGGCAGTCACGCGAGGGGACGAGGTCGACCTGCTCGGGATCGTCGCACCATACAACGAGCTGTTCGAACTTGCCCCGTGCACGCTGCTGCAAAAGATATCAGAAGGCAATGCGTTCGATACACTCGTCGTCACAACCATCGACCTCACAGGTCAACCGGTCTCGGGAATCGAACCTTACGAAGGCGTGCTGGTCCGTGTCAACGGGATCTCTTCAGTAACGACGACCGCCGGCGTCCCGGTGACGAGCTGGTCGGTGACGGGTTCCGGCACGAACTACACGATCTCCGACGCGGCGGGATCGATGGACATCCGGATCAGCGGCAATTCCGCACTCGCCAATCTGCCGATCCCTTCAGGGATCATCGATATCGTCGGGGTGCTCGGTCAGTATGGGTCGTCGTACCAACTCCTGCCCAGGGACCCGATGGATGTCATTTCTGCGACGTCGGGACCCCGGTTCCTCACAAGTCCCCCGTATGAAAGCGATCCGACTCCGACGACGCTGCGATTGAGCTGGAGGACGGACGTCGCCAGCACATCAGTGGTGCGTTTCGGGAGAACCGACACGCTCGGGCAGATGGTCTCCGATACGACGGCGACCACCGATCACACGCTCGTGCTCACCGGTCTTGAGCCTGCCAGGACATATTATGTAATCCTCGAATCAGTCGATGAGGCCGGAGCGAGCTCGGTCGGTCCGTTCGTCGTCTCATCGTCCTCATCGGCATCGTCCGGAACGATCAATGTATCGTTCACCAAGGGCACAGATCCGTCGGTCTCGATCGGAGAATTGGCGGTGACGGCCGATCCATCCCAGAGGCTCATGTCCCGCATCGCTGCAGCACAGTATTCCATCGATGTGTGCCTGTACAGCCTCAGCGGGACCGTCGGTGCGAACATTGCGAATGCCCTTCTCCAGGCGAAAGGGCGGGGAGTCAAGGTGCGGGTGATCGGAGAAAAGGACAATCAGGGTACCGTGCCGTGGGGGACGTTGAAATCGGGAGGCATTCCGGTCATCGACGATTCGTTCGATGCCGCGAACGCCGGTGCCGGTCTGATGCACAATAAATTTGTGGTCATCGACAACCGCGACTCCACGTCAGCAACGGACGATTGGGTGCTGACCGGCTCCTGGAATGCAACGGACCCGGGAACGAACGATGACATGCAGAACTCGATAGAGATCCAGGACGAGGCGCTTGCGAACGCGTACACGATGGAATTCGAGGAGATGTGGGGGAGCTCCACCGAGACTCCGGATGCGGCCGTCTCCCGGTTCGGCGCCCGGAAGCGCGACAACACTCCGCATGTTTTCGTGATCGGGGGAGTTCCTGTGGAGAGCTATTTCAGTCCGAGCGATCGTGTGACGAGCCACATCATCCGGACGATCGATCGTGCAAGCGTATCGCTCAACTTTGCACTGCTGACATTCACCCGGGACGACATCGCGGACGCGCTTACTGCCAAGCTGCAGGGGGGTGTGACCGTCCGGGGTGTTATGGACAACCGGACCGATCAGGGGTCAGAGTTCGATGTGCTGGTAGCGCGCGGGATCGATCTCCATCTCGATCCGAACACGTCGGCATTCCTGCACCATAAGTACCTGATCGTTGACGCGGAATCCGCCCACAACGATCAATGGGTGCTCACCGGGTCGCACAACTGGAGCACTGCGGCGGAGAATTCGAACAACGAGAACACGTTGATCCTTCGGAGCAGGCGTCTGGCAAATCTGTATCTCCAGGAATTCAAAGCACGCTATATCGGATCGGGTGGAACGGGATCCATCGTCGTCGGGATCGAGGGACAGGGATCAGCGCTCCCGGAACGGATCGATGTGTCGGAGGCGTTCCCCAACCCGTTCAATCCGTCGACGACCGTGCGTGTGTCGGTACCGCACACGATGCAGGTGCACGTGGAAGTCTACGATATCCTTGGCAGGACGGTGGAGGTGCTCGCCAGCTCGATCCTGACCCCAGGGACATACGGAGTGACATGGCATCCGACCGTATCCGGTGGGACTTACTTCATCGTCCTGCGGGCTCCCGGTTCGATCATGACGCGGAAAGTCGTTCTGGTCAAGTAGGAGGAGTGGCGGGAGCGAACGGGGATCCGTCGCGCGGTCAGCGGGGTCTCCCTGTTCATTGCATTTCCCTTCTGCACTTCCTATGTTCCGAACTCAACAGGAGATGTGGTACACCATCGCATGTCCCGCTACACCCCCGATGATATCCGCACGATCTTCGCCACCTCGAACGATTTCAACGAGATCTTCGAGGCCTTCGAGTTCGCCGTTGCCGAGCGAATGACCGACGTCGACCTCTACAGGCGGCTGTTCTGGAACAGCGCTCTGTCCCCCGATGAGGTCTGTCTGTTCGGCGAGAAGCTCGCATCCGAGTTCCCGGAGATGGCGTACGATGTCTACATGTGGCTTGCGAGCGTGTTCGAAGTGACCTTCTCTTCGTATGACAATTTCGAGCTTGCGATGACCTATTTCCAGAAGGCGGCGACTGCCTCTCCCGAAGAAGTGACGCCATACATCGAGGCCTCCGAATGTTATGATCCGGACCTCAACATCCCGCCGTTCGCACAATTGATACTATTCATGAGGTCGGGGATCCAGCGCGTGTCGGAGAAACGCACGCTCCTGGAGCGTCTCGCCTATCTGTATGAGATCACCGGGGACGAGGAACAGGGGCGGTATTTCCGGCGCCTTGCTGACGACATTGGCCGCACACGCAACTGACCCGCAGGGGCGGGCCCATCTCGCGGGTTATGCAATGGTCGTCGCTGCGGTCACCTTCTGGGGTGGTTCTGCCGCGCTGGCAAAGTACCTGTTCACGCATCACTACAGCTCGCTCATCATAACCCAGATGCGGTCGTCCCTGTCGTTCGTGATCCTTGCGGCATGGTTCGCGGTGAGGGATCCTTCGCTGTTCCGCATCGACCGACGCGACCTTCTCTCGTTCATCGGTGTGGGTGTCATCGGCATCGCCCTGACGAACTACGTCTACTACGTGACGGTCGAACTGGCGACCGTGGCACCTGCGATCCTCATCCAGTACACCGCACCCGTGCTGGTGACCGCCTACATGATCTTTGTTGCGAAGGAAGAGAAGGGCAGTGTCGTGAAGAGCGTCTCTCTCGTTCTTGCACTTATTGGATGCTATTTTGCCGTGATGGGTGACTCCGGAACGCTCGAGCTTCCGGGATGGTCGGCAGTGACCGGACCTGCATCCGCTGTCTTCTTTGCATACCTTATGATCACCAGCAAGAGGCTGCTTCGGAAGTACTCTCCGTGGACGCTGCTGCTGTACGCGTTCGGCATTGCGACCATGTTCTGGCTGGTGGTGAATCCGCCGTGGGTGATCGTGGAGGCGGGCTATACGGCCGGGGATTGGGGGGTGTTCTGGTTCTTCGCGGTCTGCTCGATCCTCATCCCGCATTCGCTGTTCACGATGAGCCTCCGGAAGCTCGAGGCATCGACGGTGAGCATCGTCAGCACCCTCGAACCGATCATCGCCATCGGGGCTGCCTGGCTGCTTGTCGGCGAGGCCCTTGCTCCCGTGCAAATGATGGGCGCTGCAGCAGTGCTGGGCGCTGTGCTGCTTCTGCAGGTGACGCCGAAGACGTTTGGACGTTTTGTACCCGGGGAGCATGCGTGAGCGTCTCCTGTTCAGTCCAATGCTCACTCGTCGCGTGCGTGGCACCCGTCGCGGTCGCTGCGAGAAATCTGTATGACTGAGGAACGCCAGGAACGATTTGAGCAGGTCATCCGCCGGCGCCAGCCGGATGTGACGGTCGTGATGGAGAACATCCATGACCCTCACAATGTCAGTGCAATGCTCCGCTCGTGCGATGCTGCGGGGGTCCCGGAGGTGCACCTGGTGTACCCGGACGAGGACTTCCCTGACATCGGCAAGAAGAGCTCGGCGAGCGCGAAAAAATGGGTGCAGCGCGTCGCGCATCCGTCGGTCGATGGATGCTACGCAGCGCTGCGGGGAAAAGGCTTCGCGCTGTATGCTACCCGGCTCGACCCGGCCGCGCGGCCGCTGTACGACCTCGATCTGACCAGGCCGACGGCGTTCGTGTTCGGGAACGAGCATCGGGGCGTGTCGGATGAGGCAGCGAACAAGGCGGACGCCTCAGTGTTCATCCCGATGATGGGGATGATCCAGAGCCTCAACGTCTCGGTGGCCTGCGCTGTGACGCTGTTCGAGGTCGTTCGGCAGAGGCTTCGTGCCGGGTTCTATGATGCGCCCAGGATGAGCGAAAAGGAAATGGAGGATGTGATGCGATCATGGCTGAAGCGGGAGGAGGACCGATATGTCCGCTGACCTGACGATCGACCGGTTCCTCGACCAGGTCGAACAGCATGCGAAGAGGTCCATGGTGCACCGCGGGGATGTGGCTGCGCTCCTCCATGCCGCCTCGGCGCGCTCGATGGAGCAGGCCTTCCAGGACGCAGTATTCCATGCGACCTTCGTCATCAAGACACGCGACGTGATGAAACGCGTCGGCGCGGGTGGCGAGGGTTTTGATACGCTGAAGGCAGAGTTCATCGAGGGCATTGAACGGGTGAGTGCATTGCTGCGGACCCTCGTGAAGGAGGAGTCTGATGAGGTCAAGGACCGATTCGCCGGCAGGTTCTTCCGAGTGGAAAAGGATTGCCTGGACAGATTGCTGGACCTGATGAGCGATCTTGCGCTCATCAAGCATTGGGAGGTCGATGGCCATCCGTTGCCTTTCCCTGCACGAGAACACACACGAACCGAACGAAAGACCGGAGCGGAGACCATGCAACTTCACCTCAGGAACATGACCCGGGCGGCACGGCTTGCCCTGGTGCTGCTCATAATCCTATTCATCATTGATGGCCCCTTCACTATTCTGGGCTGGGTCACGGCGCTCATCGTGGCTGGCCTCCTGATCGTCATTCAGTATGAAGCTGCCGCGTTGCAGAAGGAGGCCGCATGAGGCCCGCCGGTTTCATCCCCCTTCTCCTCGTGCTGCTTCTGTCGGCCGGATTTCCGGTCCCGGGAGCCGCACAGGACCAGCAGAACGCTTCACCCCGCGGCCGTGTCCGGACGGGCATCGAGGTCCTTCGCAACAGCGGATTCGACGTTCTGCGAAATAAACGCGTGGGGCTCGTCACGAATCCGACGGGCATCACGTCGGACCTGCAGTTGACGGCCGACATCCTGTTCAACGATCCGCGCGTGAAGCTTGTGGCACTCTACGGCCCGGAGCATGGGATCCGGGGGGATGCCGCCGCCGGTGCGTATGTGCCATCGTACACCGACGAGAAGACGGGATTGCCGGTCTTCAGTCTCTATGGGCCGACACGCAAGCCGTCGCCCGACATGCTGCATGGTGTCGACATCCTTGTGTATGACATCCAGGACATCGGCGTCCGGTCGTACACCTACATCTCCACGATGGGGCTCATCATGGAGGCTGCTGCTGACCGGGGCATTCCCGTCGTTGTGCTCGACAGGCCGGACCCGCTCAACGGAAATCAGATGGGGGGAGCGATCCTGGAGGAGGAGTTCACATCGTTCGTCGGTGCTTTTCCCGTTCCGTATGTCTACGGTATGACGGCCGGCGAGCTCGCGCAGATGATCAACGGTGAGGGATGGCTCGCGAACGGAAAGACGTGCGAGCTTACCGTCGTTCCGATGGAAGGCTGGAACAGGTCGATGTGGTGGGACGAGACGGACCTTCCTTGGGTTCCGACCTCGCCGCACATACCGCATCCCCACACGACGATGTTCTATGTGATGACCGGGCTTCTGGGAGAGCTCGGCACGGCCAATCAGGGCGTCGGCTACACGCTTCCGTTCGAGCTTGTTGGCGCTCCCTGGGCCGATGGCGACCGACTCGCCGGCTTTTTGAATGAAAAGGGACTGGCCGGCATCTCCTTCCGCCCGCTCTTCTATAAGCCCTTCTATTTCAACGGTGAGGGAACAAAATACAGCGGCGTCCAGCTTCACATCACCGACAGGAATGTGGTGGACCTGACGGCGGTGCAGATATCCATCCTGGAGGCGCTGTACCGGCTGTTCCCGGAATGGGACATCTTCGAACGCGCGAGGAACGGCCGTCTGGAGACGTTCGACAAGGTCGTCGGCACCACAAAAGTCCGCGAATGGCTCCAGGCAGGAGAGACATCAGAGCAGATCGTGGAAAAGCTGAACAGAGATGTGGCCAAGTTTGCGATAAAGCGCGAAAGGTATCTCTTGTACGAGTAGGGACTGAAGAGGAAGGAGGTGGGGGAAGGGGGCAAAGGGAAGGAATCTTGGACAGATGGAAGTTTGGAATGATGGAATAATGGACCTTTGAACGGACGAATCTCATCGGAGTCCGGTTCCTGAGAGCCATGTCATTCCATCCAGTATTCCAAAACGATTGCTTTGATATTGCCTTCCATTTCCCAACGCTACTCCTGAGCCCCGACTCCCTACTCCTTACTCCGCACTGGACCCCCATTTGCTCCCCATGCCAAAGAACCCTATCTTCACTAAACCAATGTGTTCCCACCCCCACTATCCACCACCACATGTGTCACGGGGACTGTCCGGCTGCCTCTGAGAACGTCCATTCTCCTTCCTTCCTGCCGTTCGTAACGGTTGTCCCGAACCTGTCTCCTGTCGTGTCGACAGGGCCTTCCACGCACAAATCCTATCAGGCCAGAAAGCTCGAGGTCCGGCTTGTGTCCGGTATTCTCAGCATTCTGACCCTGGCATCGATCGTTGCTACGGGCCTTTCCGTTCATCTCACGGAGATCTGGCGGGATGTCGCCTCCTCAGAATACCTCGTCCTTCTCGGCCTGTTCGCATCGATCGGCATGGTCCTGTTCATGGTCGGGCTTCCATTCCGGTTCTATTCGGGTGTGGTCCTTGAACGGGAATATGGACTGATGCGGCAGTCAATCGGTGGATGGATCAAGGACGGTGCGAAAGGAATGGTCGTGGGTTCTGTCATCGGTGCCGCCGTGCTGGTGTCGCTGTACTGGTGTGTGGCGACATTCGGCGAAGCGTGGTGGCTGCCCCTCGCTCTGGTGCTGTTCCTGCTGAACCTCCTGATGGCTGTTATCGGCCCGAGGATGCTGCTGCCGTTCTTCTATCGACTGATGCCGCTCGAGGATGGCGAGCTTCGCGGACGCATCGAACGTCTGTGCGAGAGGGCGGGGATCCGTTCGAACGGCATCTTCATGATAGGATTGGGAGAGAAGACGAAGAAAGCGAACGCGGCCCTGACCGGTATCGGCCCCTCGAAGCGCATCCTGCTGTCCGATACGCTCCTGCAGAACCTGCGGGACGATGAGGTGGAGGCGGTCTTTGCTCACGAGGCGGGGCACCTGAAGCTCCGTCACATCTGGTTCGGCATCGTGTCGGGCCTGCTCTCATCGTTCGTGAGCCTGTTCATCGTTTCCGTTGCGTACGGGTGGATCGCGGCCATGCTCGGTGCGGACCTCACGTCACTCTGGCTTCTGCCTGCTCTCGGTGTCCTGATGTCGGTGGTCTCGGTGGTTCTCGGGCCTCTCGGGCTCTGGCTGTCGAGATGGCAGGAGTACGCGGCCGACGCGTATGCCGCCCGCCTCATCGGCGCCGGAGAACCGCTCGTGAACGCACTGCACAAGCTGGGACACATCAATCTTGCCGATCCTGACCCCCATCCGGTCCTCGAATTCCTGACATTCAGCCATCCCTCCTTGAGCCGGCGCATCGCGCGTCTGCAGAGCATGACGGCATGATCATCATCACCGCCATACGTGTGGTTGCCGCTGTGCTGCACACCATCTTCATGTCGCTCCTTGCCATCGGAGCAGTCATCATCCGTAGCATGTCCCTGTACCACAGCGTGGCGCGTACATGGGCAAGGGGAGTCCTTCGGATCTTCGGTATCACCGTGACGCTCGATGGTGCGGACAGGATCGTTCCAGGAACGACCTACATCTACGTGTCGAACCATGCCAGTATGTTCGACATCCCGGCGGTGCTGGCGGGCATTCCGGATGACATCCACATCATGCTGAAGAAGGAACTTACGCGGGTGCCCATCTGGGGATGGTCGCTGGCGTGGGGTCCGTATATTGTCATCGACCGGTACAAGGCCCGGAGCGCCTCGGAGAGCCTCGATGAGGCCGCCGGCGCGATCCGATCGGGGAAGTCCGTCCTCATCTTCGCCGAGGGAACGAGGACGAGAACAGGGGCGCTCCTTCCGTTCAAGCGCGGGGCGTTCGCCATCGCAGCACGGTCCGGTGTTCCCATCATACCTGTGGCCATCAACAATACGTTTTCTATCTTGCAGAAGGGGTCTCTCAATGTGCGGTCGGCCCCCATCACGCTGTGCATCGGTACACCGCTGCAGACGGAGGGGACGGTCGGACGTGACGGCGAACGGATGCTGCTGGACCAAACGCGCGGTCAGATCGAGGAAATGTATGTCGAACAGCATGCATGAATCCCTCACACGAACGCAGGTGAAACGATGACCGTCATTGGAGTCATCCCGTCCCGATATGCGTCGACGCGCCTGCCGGCAAAGGCGCTGATCGATATCAAGGGGAAGCCGATGGTGCGGAGGGTGTATGAGCAAGCGAAGAAGGCCTCGCTCGTGAACAGGGTCGTCGTGGCGACCGACGATGAGCGGATCGCACGCGTCGTCCGGAACTTTGGCGGCGAGGTGGTCATGACGTCGTCCGACATCCTGTCGGGCAGCGACCGGGTGGCTGCCGTGGCCGAACAGATCGAGGGGAACATCTTCGTGAACATCCAGGGAGATGAGCCGCTCATCGATCCGCGGATGATCGATCAGGGCGTTTCGATCCTGAAGAACGACAGCAACGTGCTGGCAGGTACGCTCGTGCGAAGGATCGAAGACCCGCGCGACCTGCAAAACCCGGCCATCGTCAAGGTCGTTCGTGACGCGCATGGTGATGCGCTGTATTTTACGCGCTCTGTTGTGCCGTTCCAGCGGGATGAAAAGGACAGGTCATCCTGGGTCCTGAAGACCCCCTACTATAAGCACATCGGCCTGTACGTGTTCCGCAGGGATTTTCTTCAGGAGTTTTCCAGGCTGAAGCAGGGACCGTTGGAGGAGGCCGAGAAGCTGGAACAACTGCGCATTCTCGAAGCGGGCTACCGGATCAGGACAGCGGTGACAGAATATGACAGCATCCCCGTTGACACCTCGGACGATGTTGCGAAGGTATTGCAGCTGCTCGAACGATGATGAATATTTCACCACACTTTTTATGTGACGGAGAACAATGGCACGAAGCTCGACGAAGTATATTTTCATAACGGGGGGTGTCGTTTCCTCTCTTGGTAAGGGGATTGCGGCGTCATCCCTGGGGATGCTGCTGAAGGCGCGGGGACTCCGCGTCACGATCCAGAAATTCGACCCCTACATCAACGTCGATCCTGGGACGATGAATCCCTTCCAGCACGGTGAGGTCTACGTCACCGAGGACGGGGCGGAGACGGACCTGGACCTCGGGCATTACGAGCGCTTCCTCGACGAGAACATGTCGCGCTTCAACAATGCGACCACGGGTCAGGTCTACTACGAGGTGATCGCCAGGGAGCGGCGGGGAGACTATCTCGGTGCGACCGTCCAGGTGATCCCACACATCACCGACGAGATCAAGCGCCGGATGACGATCCTCTCTCGTTCGAAGAAGTATGACGTCGTCATCGTCGAGATCGGCGGCACAGCCGGCGACATCGAAGGGCTTCCGTTCCTCGAGGCCATCCGGCAGTTCCGGCTCGAGATCGGGTCAAGGAACGCCGTCAACATCCACGTGACGCTGATGCCGTTCATCCGGTCGGCCGGCGAGGTCAAGACGAAGCCGACGCAGCACAGCGTCAAGACGCTCCTCGAGATCGGTGTACAGCCCGATGTGCTCATCTGTCGGACCGAGAAGCCGATAACGCGGGACCTCCGCGAGAAGATCGCGCTCTTTTGCAACGTGGAAATGGGCGCCATCATCGAGGGGATGGATGTGGGGTCCATCTACGAGGTGCCGCTGATGTTCGAGAAGGAGCGGCTCGCCGACGTCGTGCTGCAGAAGCTGGGGATGAAGACCGGCAGGCCGAAGCTGGCACAGTGGTCGCGGTTCGTGAACAAGGTGAAGCGGCCGAAAGGGCGGGTGGAGATCGTCGTGTGCGGCAAGTACACAGAGTTGATGGACGCCTACAAGAGCATCTCGGAGTCATTCGTGCATGCGGGTGCCGCGAACGACGTGGCCGTGGACCTTCGGTGGATCCGGGCGGAGGACGTGGAGAAGCATGGCGCGCAGAAGTACCTGAAAGGGGCGAAGGGTCTTCTCGTACCCTGGGGCTTCGGGTCCCGCGGCATCGAAGGGAAGATCAAGGCCATTCAGTACGTCCGTGAGAACGGCATCCCGTTCTTCGGCATCTGTCTCGGACTCCAGTGCGCGGTCATCGAGTTCGCGCGCAACGTGTGTGGTATGAGGGACGCGAACAGCACGGAGTTCAAGAAGACGAAGAACAATGTGATCGACATGATGCTCGAGCAGAAATCGGTGCGGAACCTGGGCGGGACGATGCGGCTGGGATCGTACCCCTGCACCATCACGAAGGGGACGAAAGCATATGCGGCGTACAAGCGGGACCTTGTGTCCGAGCGGCACCGCCATCGTTTCGAGGTGAACAATGCATTCCGCCAGCGGCTGGCGGACAAGGGGATGGTCTTCAGCGGTCTGTTCGCGAACAACGACCTTGTCGAGATCATCGAGCTTCCGGACCATCCGTGGTATGTCGCATGCCAGTTCCATCCGGAGCTGAAATCACGCCCTGTCGAGGCCCATCCGCTATTCAGAGGATTCGTCGGAGCGGTCAAGAAATATTCACGAAACAACAAGGGGAAGTAACAGAGTGAGAAGAATATTCATCGTAGCGACACTGGTCCTCCTCACGTGGGGGACGACATATGCGCAGCGGACGCTGCCCATGACGCTCAAGGAGATGGTCGGACGGGCCGCAGTGATCGTCCACGCAACCGTCACCGGAGTAGAAACAGGACGCGATCCCGTGACCGGCATGCCCGCAACGTGGGTCACGCTCAGGATCGCCGAGAACTTCTACGGCGCACTGGATGACATATACACGTTCAAGCAGGTGGGGGGCGAGGCGGACGGTATGGCCTATCGGCTAGCAGAACTGCCGCAATACACGCGGGGGGAGGAGATCGTCCTGCTGCTCTCCCAAGCCCACCGAACGACAGGATTCACCAGCCCCGTCGGGATCGGGCAGGGGAAATTCCGGGTGAGGTCGCTTCCGGCACCGCGCAAGAAGGTCGTCGAGCAGATCACGCCGTCGAACATTCTTTTGAAGGAGAGTCCGGGCTCGGTCAACGGTGGCGCACTATCGTTCGACCAGCTCGCCGGTGAGATCCGGTCGCTTGTACGGACCGAGAAAGGAGGCACGAAATGAAACGCCTCCTTATGTTTCTCGGCATCTTGTCTCTTGGTTCCCTTCCGCTTCAGGCGGGTGGGCATCTGAATGCTGTCAATGGAAATCCCGTCGTCTACAAGTCCTCGATAGGCGGCCAGCCGCTCGTCATTTCCTACAAGATCGACCTCGGAGCACTCGGCCTGTTCGCCGACACGACAGCGCAGCGGCTCACGCGTGAGAGCTTCAAGGTGTGGCAGGATGTCCCGACCGCTGCGATATCATTTTCCGATGCCGGCTTCCTTCCGGTCAACGTGGACAAGTCGAACTATTCGACATACCTGAACAACTTCTCGGACGGCATCAATCCGATGGTCTTCGACCATGACGGCGAGATCATCAACGCGCTGCTCGGTGAGGGACAATCCGAGAGGGTCATCGGTTTTGCGGGATCATCATACTATACGAGCGGCCCGAATACCGGCTTCTATGCAGAGGGGCACGCTGTCATGAACGGTACAATGGCCGGGACCTCGTTCACCTATGACGAGTTCAAATCGACCTTCATCCACGAGTTCGGCCATTTCATCGGACTTGACCATTCCCAGATCAACGCGACCTTCGCTTCGAACGGGAACAGCGCGGACGATGAGTACCTCCCGACGATGTACCCCACATCGACCGACGACGATACCAAGCTCGCGACCCTCAATCCCGACGACCTCCTGGCAGTGTCGCGGCTCTACCCCGCGACAGGATTCCTCGCAGCCGGCGGGACGATCTCCGGAACGGTGACCCGGGAGGGGGGCGCTGTCGTGAGGGGAGCCAACGTCGTGGCGGTCAGCACGACCGATTCGCTCTACTATCGTGTCTCGACTGTAACAGACTACCTAGTCCAGAACAACGGCGTCTATACGATTTCTGCGCTCGCTCCAGGAACATACTGGGTCTTCATCGAGCCGATCCGGTCCTCCTTCACAGGCGGCTCCAGTGTTGGCCCGTATGCCGACAACAGCACGGACCTCTCGTTCCAGAGTCCGGTCACCCCGGAATACTACAACGGAGCGAATGAATCGCACGATCCCGCCGTGGACGATCCCCTCGCACGGACAATGGTGACCGTCACGGCAGGCGTCGTGACCACGGCGTCGTTCATCGCGAACGGAGAGGCCGCTCCGGGCACAGAAACGACACTCGAGGATTTCGGCACGCCGACGTTCGTGTTCGAGCTCCCCTCGGAGTATGATGACACGAAGTACGCTGTTCGATTCACCCCCGGTATCAACGCCAATCTTGTGAAGACCGATTTTCTCCTTCGGCAGACCGGCGGGATCGAAGGGAACGGAACGCTGAAGGTCAGCGTCCACCAGCACACGACGGGAAGCGTCGCCGGCGTTCCCGGCACGCAGATCGGCTCGACCATCTCTGTGCCATTCACCACGTTGACCTCGGGTGTGTACAACGAGATAGATCTCACCTCTCTTGGAGTGACGGTTCAAACAGGCGTCCACTTCCATATTGCGTTCGAGGTAGAGGGCGTTGCGGGCGATACCCTGTCCTTCGTCGGTGATGATGCGGCCACGCCCACGGACCGTTCATCATCCTGGTACGACGGAGGGTCCGGAGCGCAATGGTACAACTTCAGCGACGCCAGCAATTATGGGACAGGATACAACCTTGTGATCCGGGCCTATCTGAGTCCGCTCACGGGGATTAAAGAGGACCAGATCCTGTATCCTGAAGGCTTCGTGCTGGGGCAGAACTATCCGAATCCTTTCAATCCATCGACGGTCCTGCCGTTCACGCTGGGCCAGGAAGGCGTCGTGACCCTCGCCGTGTATGACATGCTCGGCCGCCGGGTCGCGACGATCATCGACGGGAAGCAGTATGAAGCGGGCCGGCACTCTGCAGCGTTCGATGCAGCGATGCTTCGAAGCGGGATGTACATGGCGGTGCTGACCCAGCATGGCCATTCCTCGTCGCGTAAAATGATGCTCATGAAATAGGCTGGAGCATGCGTCTTCTCACGTTCGGATCGTTGCTCCTTGTTGCTTCGGCGGCATTGGCCCAGGCGCCTGCGCCGGAGCTCATCATCGTGAATGGCCGCATCTGGACCGTCGACCCAGCCATGCCGGAGACAGAGGCGGTTGCCGTGCTGGGGGGCCGCATCCTTACGGTCGGATCGACCGCGACCGTCCGCGCCCTTGCCGGGCCGGAGACGCGCATCATCGATGCAGCAGGACGGCGCGTCCTTCCGGGCTTCATCGACAACCACACGCATTTCCTGAGCGGCGGATTCCAGCTGCAATCGGTCGACCTCCGGTATGCAGCTGACGAGGCGGAATTCGCCCGACTGATCGGCGAGTGGGCATCGAAGCATCCCGGCAAATGGATCACCGGCGGCGACTGGGACCACGACAATTGGCCTGGTGGCAATCTCCCGGCCAAAGAGCTGATCGATGGTGCTACACGGTCGACCCCCGTCTTTGTCAACCGATATGACGGCCACATGGCCCTGGCCAACAGCTACGTGCTGACGATGGCAGGCATCACCCGGGACACGCCGGATCCCGCGGGGGGGACCATCGTCCGGGATGCAGTGACGGGAGAGCCGACCGGCGTCCTGAAGGACGAGGCGATGACGCTGGTGTATGCTATCATGCCGGGGGACCCGTTCGAAGATATCCTCAGCGCAGCACGCCTGGCGCTCGCGGAGGCCAGAAGGGTTGGCGTTACGAGCATCCAGGATGTTTCCATCGGCCAGCATGTCAGGGCCTTCAAAGAACTCCAGCGACGGGGGGAATTGACCGCCCGGTTCCATTGCCGTCTTCCCCTCTCCCAATGGAAACAGCTCGCCTCGACCGGCGTGACGGTGCCGTTCGGCGATGAGTGGGTGCGTTTCGGATCGTTGAAGGCGTTCGCCGACGGATCGCTCGGTTCGACGACCGCACTCTTCTATGAACCCTACGATTCGGACCCGACGACTGTCGGTCTCCCGAGCGACATCCTTCTCGACGGAAAGCTCGAGGAATGGGCGTTGAAGGCCGATGCGGCCCGGCTGCAGTTGTCCATCCACGCCATCGGCGATAGTGCGAACAGCAGGATCCTGGACATCTTCGAGAAGATCGTCGAGAACAATCCGTCGTGGGACCGGAGATTCCGGATAGAACATGCACAGCACATCCACCCCCGCGACTTCGGGCGATTCGCCAGGCTGGGCGTGATCGCTTCCGTCCAGCCGTATCATGCGATCGACGACGGACGCTGGGCGGAAAGCCGCATCGGGCACGAGCGGTGTAAAACGACATATCCGTTCCGGTCGTTCCTCGATCACGGCATCCGGCTCTCCTTCGGCAGCGACTGGACAGTGGCACCCCTCGACCCTCTCCTCGGCATCTATGCTGCTGTCACCCGAAGGACGACGGATGGGAAGAATCCGGACGGTTGGTTCCCCGAGCAGAAGATCACCGTGAAAGAAGCGATACAAGCCTATACGATCACGAACGCATACAACGTGTTCGAGGAGGATGAGAAGGGGAGCATCACTCCCGGGAAGCTCGCCGACATCATTATCCTCTCTGACGACATCCTTACCATCGATCCGGTCGAGATCGGGAACGCCTCCGTCGACATGACGATCGTCGGGGGGCGGGTGGTATATGAGCGGTAGCAGAAGCCCGTTGAAAATGCTGATTCCTAATCTCGAAATGCTAAACAAATCCAAATTCTTTGTCCAAAAAGAAGTAATTGTCGGACAACTTCTTCTTCATTTCGGACTTCTGCTTTTGCCTTTGTTTAGCATTTAGGTTCCTCGCATTTAGCATTTCTCCATGTCTTCCCACACGTCTGACCTCCAGTTCCTCAAAGGCGTCGGGCCGCGGCGTGCAGAAGCACTCGCCCGGAACGGCATCCACTCCATCCGCGACCTGTTGTACTACGTCCCCCGGGGCTACATCGACCGGAGCACCATCGTCACCATCTCCGACCTTCCCCGCCATGTCGACGCGTCAGTCCCTGTTACTGTCGTGGCGCGAGTGGCGAAGACGGAAGCCCGCCGTTCCAAGCGGACCCGTAAAATGATCTTCATGCTCACGGTGAGCGACGCCACCGGGTCCCTGCAGTGCGTGTGGTTCGAAGGATTCCAGTGGCTGAAGGATGCGTTCGAGGAGGGTGAGCTCCTGGCCCTGTCGTCGTTCCCCGTCCGGGACAAGCTCAACCGAATGCAGTTCGTCCACCCGACGTTCGACCGCCTTGGTGTGGGGGAGGAGGGGGACGCTGACTGGGGGAAGCTCTTCAATACCGGGTCGATCATCCCGAAATATTCGTCGAACGCCGACCTTCAGGCTGGTGGGCTCGACAGCCGTGGCATCCGCAGGATCACGAAGCGTGCCGTGGAACGGGTCAGCAGTGCGGTGAAGGAAACGCTCGACGAACAGGTCATCAGAAAATACAACCTCGTGGGCCTCGACGAAGCGCTGCGGGAGGTCCATTTTCCGGGATCGTGGGAGTCTCTCAAAGCTGCACGCGACAGGCTGAAATTCGACGAGCTGTTCTTCCTGAACCTGATGATCGCCCTCCGGCGGCAGCATCAGGAGAAAGTATCGGGACATGCATACACGGGATCGTCGCGCCGGAGGGAGGCATTGCTGTCTGCCCTGCCATTCTCCCTGACCGCCGCACAGCAGCGTGTGCTTGCGGAGATCGATGGAGACCTTCATTCGCCGTACGCGATGCATCGGCTGCTTCAGGGGGATGTGGGCAGCGGCAAGACGATCGTTGCGCTGTTGTCGGCATTGCGTGTTGTGGACGCTGGAAAACAGGTCGCATTCATGGCTCCGACCGAGGTGCTCGCAGAACAACACCATCGAACGCTCTCACGGTTCGTGCAGGACCTGGATGTCAATGTCCGTTTGCTTGTCGGCAACCAGAAGAAGCGGTTGCGCGAGGATGTCCTGGACGATATCGGAAGAGGAACAGCCGATATCGTCGTCGGAACACACGCGCTGCTCGAGGAAGGCGTCCGGTTCGGAGATCTCGGTATGGTCATCATCGACGAACAGCATCGATTCGGAGTGATGCAGCGGGCGGTGTTGCGCTCGAAGGGAACGACACCGGAGCTCCTGGTCATGACGGCCACACCCATTCCCCGCACCCTCGCGCTCACGGTCTACGGGGACCTGGACGTCTCGACCATCGATGAGCTCCCGTCGAACCGCCGGCCGATCCGGACGGGTGTGCGGACATCTTCCCAGGCAGAGAAGGCCTACCATTTCATCCGGGACGAGGTCGCGGCTGGCCGGCAGGCGTATGTGGTGTTTCCCCTCATCGAGGGGTCGGAAAAGGTCGACCTGAAGGCTGCCACCGAGGAATACGCGTCGCTCCGGGAGGGGATCTTCTCCGACCTTCGGGTAGGGCTGCTTCACGGCAGGCTTTCCTCCGAAGAGAAGGACGACATCATGGGCCGGTTCCAGCGGGGGGAGGTGGACATCCTGATCTCGACCACGGTCATCGAGGTGGGGATAGACGTGCCGAACGCCTCTGTGATGCTCGTCGAGAACGCCGAGCGGTTCGGCCTGTCCCAGCTCCATCAGCTCCGGGGGAGGGTGGGGAGGGGTCCCGACCAGTCATATTGCATCCTCATCTCCAACCAGTCGCTCTTCCGGAAGAAGCTCCGGGGGATGGAGGAGGAGGAGAAGCGGGAGGAGGAACGGAAGGCCGAACGACGCCTTTCGACCATGGTGGAGACCACGGATGGCTTCAAAATCGCCGAAGTTGACCTGGAATTGAGGGGTCCGGGCGATTTCTTCGGCACCCGGCAGAGCGGACTCCCGGCGCTGACCATCGCCGACATCGTCCGCGACCGCGACATCTTCGACCGCTCCCGCGAAAGTGCGCTGTCGGTCGTCGCCGCCGATCCTCATCTTCGTCTTCCCGACCATCGTTCCATCCGCAACACCTTCGAGCGGTACTACCACGACCTCTTCCGACTCGGTGACGTGAGCTGACCGATCATCGTCGTCCGATCGTCTCTCGTACGATCGACCGACGTCGGTCGCCGGTCGTCGACAAATCTTTCTCCAACGTCAAAATCACTTGACAACAACACGCAAAACATTATATTTGTGGTAAGAAATGTCGTTCATTGACACGCGACAATCCCCCCACAATCGGGAAAGGCAAGAGACGCTGCTTGCGTACTACCTTGCACGTCGCTCTCGTCTATAACGTCAGAAGGGAAGAAGAAGCAGGAGGGGCGGCCGCCGAAGATGCGGCAGATAAGACGGTTCGGAGCGGAAATGGTCAGACGACCACGCTGCCGAATGAAATGTTGACGAGAGACGACACGTACGCGGAATGGGATACCATCGACACCATTCACGCGGTCGAGTCGGCGCTGAAGAAGAACCATACGGTCACACTTGTTGAAGCCAACGAGGACGTGTACCCGAAGCTGGCAGCCCTTCGCCCCGACATCGTCTTCAACATTGCGGAAGGACTCAGAGGTCCATCGCGGGAGGCACAGGTCCCCGCGATGCTCGATTTCTTGGGGCTTCCGTACACAGGATCGGACCCTCTCACGCTTGCTGTCTGTCTGGACAAGGGGCGTGCGAAGGAGATCCTGTCCTACCATAGTGTCCCCACGCCGGCATTCCTTGTCATTGACGATCCGAATGTGATCGGGTCGCTGACGTTCTCGCTTCCGGCCATCGTCAAACCTGTCCACGAAGGTTCAAGCAAAGGAGTTGTCGACGCATCGGTCGTTCGCTCTCAGGACGATCTGCGTACACAGGTGAAGCGCGTGCTCGACACGTATCATGAGCCGGCTCTCATCGAACAATTCCTTCCCGGCCGCGAGTTCACGGTCGCGCTGCTCGGCAACGGTCCCGACCTTCGGGTCCTTCCGCTGCTCGAGACGAATTTCGACCGATTGCCGGACGGTGCAAACCCGATCTATTCGTACGAAGCGAAGTGGCTCTGGGACACGCTCGACGCTCCGCTCGATATTCATGAATGTCCCGCGAACGTCTCGCCGGAGTTGCGGCAATCGATCGAGGACATCTGCAAGCGTGCGTACACAGTGCTCAACTGCCGCGATTGGTGCCGCATCGATGTGCGTCTCGATGAACATGGAGTTCCGCACATCATCGAGCTCAATCCGTTGCCGGGCATTCTACCCAATCCCGATGAACATTCCGCCTTCCCGATGGCAGCGCGTGCCTCAGGAATGGACTATGATGAGCTCCTCAATCATGTGCTCGAAACGGCCATAAAACGGCATGGTCTCGCATAAGGTATTGGCCGATAAGCCCGTATGAAACCGACCTCACACATCACAGCAGCAGAATCTTCCAAGTTCCTATCCAAAAACTTCTTGGGGAATCTCTAAAAAATGAGAAAGAAGATTCATGTCGCCGTGGTGTTCAATGAACCCACGATCGAAACGGCTGAAGGCAGAAAATATATTTCTGCGAACGGTGAGCTGCAGGCGCGTTCGTCGCGTGCAGAGATCGTGGGGAATGCAGCGCCCGGTTCGGTCGACCTTTCAGAGGTAGGGGTCCTCGAGGAACTGGAGCAGGTGCAGCTGGCGCTGAAGGAATCAGGGTACAAGACGTCGCTCTTCAATATGAACGGCGACATCAAGCGCTTCATCGCTTTCGTCGAAGAGGTGAAGCCGGACATCATCTTCAATCTGTGCGAACAGCTTGGAGAGCAGGCGACGCATGAGATGTACGTCGCGGGACTGTACGAGATCCTTGGCATCCCGTACACCGGCGCCTCCGCTTTCGCGCTCGGTTCGTGCCTGAACAAGGTCCGCACCAAGGAGATCCTCACAGCGTACAATCTGCCCACACCGCGGTTCGCCGTCTTTCAGCATGTCAACGACCTTCCCGGTGAGGATTTCGACCTGCATTTCCCGCTCATCGTCAAGCCGGCGCGCGAGGACGCAAGTATCGGCATCGAGAACTCTTCGATCGTCCATAGCCTGGCTGCCCTGCGCAAGCGCATCCGCTACATTTTCCAGGAATACGACCAGCCCGCTCTCGTGGAAGAGTATATCGACGGGCGCGAACTGAACGTGGCGATCATGGGGAACAGACGCCCCATCGTTCTGCCAATATCTGAGATCGATTTTTCCGGTCTTCCGGAGGATTTTCCGAAGATCGTCTCCTACAGCGCCAAGTGGATGGAGGGAACGCCTGAATATATCGGCACCCAGGGCAAATGCCCCGCCGAGCTTCCCCCGGAGACGGAGAAGCTGGCGAGGGAGATCGCCCTCAAGGCGTTCCAGATCATGGGATTGCGGGACTATGGCCGCGTGGACATGAGGCTCGATGCCAAAGGGAAGCTCTACATCCTGGAGGTGAACCCGAATCCTGACATTTCCGATGATGCAGGGTTCGCCCGCTCGGCAAGGGCCTACGGCCTGAAGTTCGACGAGATCATCTCCCGCATCGTCCAGTACGCGTGGGAGCGGACACCGTAGGGGTGATTTCGATTATGTTTCGCGCAACGGCCGCAGCGAACAGAAGAGAGTACGCAGCGAAAGAATCCTTACAGCATCCCTATCGTTCGTTGCGAGCGCTGCTCTCATTGCGACCGTTGCGAGAACACGCTCCGGATGTCCCAACTACTGACACAGCTCTCTGGATTGACTGACATGCCGATACGGGAGTTCGTGAAGGAGGACCGGGAACCGCTCCGGGCGATCATCGAGGCGACGAAGGTCTTCAAGCCCGAAGAGGTTGATGTTGCGCTTGAGCTGATGGATGCGCAGATCACCGACCCGAAGCAGAGGGATTACGTGCTTCGGACATATGTGGATGACGGGGGGACGGCTCGGGGATACTATTGCATCGGTCAGACGCCGATGACGGCATCGACCTGGGACCTGTACTGGATCGCGGTCGATCCCGGAATGCACGGGAAGGGCATCGGCAGAGAGCTGATCGTGCATTGTGAAGAGTATATCAGGGAGCAGGGTGGAAATCTGGTGTTCGTAGAGACGTCGTCAAAGCCATCGTATGAGCCGACCCGGCGGTTCTACATCCGCATGAAGTATGACGAAGCAGCGCGGTTCAGGGACTATTATGCGGAGGGGGATGACCTGATCGTGTATACGAAGTATGTCAGGTAGTGCTCTCGCGAAGCGCGCCAAGCCCGCAAAGGAAGACGGAAGGACAGCATCACACCTTTTCTCTTCGCGGTCTTTGCGGACTCTGCGATAGGTTCACTGAGTTTGCAGTACAGCTGCTCACAACACATCCGCAACGGAAGGAGGACATAGGCCTCACATGGAACTCTGGCAGGAAATGCTGCGTCAGAGCGTGGACAGCGGCAAGGACCTTGTCGAACGGTTCGGGTTCGACAAGCAGACAGCCGACGAGCTGAACAAGTTCTTCCACATACGCGTCAATCCCTATTACCTGAGCCTTATCAGGTACCCCGGTGATCCCATCTGGCTTCAGTGCATCCCGGATGCGATCGAGCTGCAGGATGACGGCGCGCCGGAAGATCCGCTCAACGAGGACGCAGACAGCCCGGTGCCGAGCATCACGCACCGGTATCCCGACCGAGTACTCTTCCTGATCACGAGCCAGTGCTCGATGTACTGCCGTTTCTGCACCCGCAAACGGAAAGTGAGCGATTCCACCAAGATCAACGCCAAGTGGATCCGGGACGGTCTGGATTATATCCGCGCCCATCCCGAGATCCGGGACGTCGTTCTGTCCGGCGGTGATCCGCTGATGGTGACCGACTATGCGCTCGAGCGTGTGCTCGCCGGACTTCGTGAGATCCCGCACGTGGAGATCATCCGGCTTGGCACCAAGATGCCGTGCGTGCTGCCGCAGCGCATCACGCCGAAGCTTGTCCGGATGATCAAGAAATATCATCCCGTCTACGTCAACACGCATTTCAATCATCCGTGGGAGTGCACACCGGAGGCGGAGAAGGCCTGCGCCATGCTGGCGGATGCAGGATGCGTCGTCGGCAATCAGGCGGTGCTGATGAAAGGTGTGAACGATGACGCGGATGTGATGCTCGACCTGCATCGGAAACTGCTGAAGATGCGCGTGCGGCCGTACTACATCTACCAGGCGGACCTCACCAAGGGCACGAATCATTTCCGGACGCCGGTCCGCGTCGGTCTCGACATCATGGACAAACTCCGTGGTCACACATCAGGGCTTGCGGTACCGTACTATGTCATCGACGCCCCGGGCGGAGGCGGAAAGATCCCGCTCCTGCCGCAGTATGTGCTCGGCCGGAACGGCAAGGACATCATCCTCCGCAACTACAAGTACGAGCTCTTCACGTACCCCGATGTGGAGGAGGCGCAGCCGGATCTGCACCCTGTGGAGCCGACCTTCATGCGGAAGAAACGCGCCACGCATACGACGCGCCGCAAGAAGACCGTAAAGGTGCAGAAGGAGAAGGTACCTGTCCCGGTCAATGGTGAGGCAAAAGCTGGGAAATAAGCACCGGAAGGCCTATATTGAATGCCCGGGAGAAGTTTTCCCGGGCATTTCTGTTTCATGGAAGGTTACACGAAGTCCCACGAAGGGTGACGAAGTTCCACGAAGTGGAACAGGCTGCTGCTTTTCTTCGTGGAGCCTCGTGTGAACTTCCCGAACATCGTGATACCCATTCTTGAAAGGAAGGACGCTCTCGATGACGACAGAAAAACTGTCCCAGATCCAATCAGCCCTGAAGGCCGAAGGCATCGATGGCTGGCTGTTGTACAATTTCCGCGGCTCGAACATCTTCGCCACACGGCTGCTGAACCTGCCGTCGCACATCATGTGCACACGGCGCTACTTCTACTTCATTCCCGCCTCGGGTGAGCCGAAGAAGCTCGTCCACCGGATCGAGGAATGGAACCTTGACTCTGTTCCAGGCCCCAAGACGATCTACCTCAGCTGGCAGTCGCTGAAGGAAGGGCTCGTTGCGACCCTGAAAGGGGCGAAGAAGGTGGCGATGGAGTATTCGCCGAACTGTGCCATTCCCTACGTGTCGAATGTCGACGGCGGTACGGTTGAGCTCGTGCGAAGCGCAGGTGTCGAGGTCGTCTCCTCGGCCAACCTGGTGTCGTCGTTCGAATCGGTGTGGAGCGAGGAGCAGTGGAAGGACAACCAGGAGGTGGCGGGGAACCTGCGGGAGGTCGCCATGGGTGCCTTCGCGTTCATGAAGGAACGCATCACGGCGAAGAAGCCCATCACAGAGTACGACGTCCAGCAATTCATGCTGGCGGAGTTCGGTAAGCGGGAAATGGTGACGGAGGACCCGCCGAACTGTTCTGTGAACGCGAACGCAGCGAATCCGCACTACGAGCCGACCAAGGAGGTCAACAGTCCGTTGAAGGAAGGGGACTACATCCTCATCGACCTCTGGGCGAAGAAAAAGAAGGCCGGTTCCGTCTACGCCGACATCACGTGGATGGGATTCCTGGGGAAGGACGTGCCGGAGGAATTTGAGAAGATCTTCCAGATCGTGCGGGGAGGCCGGGATGCTGCGCTGCAGCTGGTGCGTGACCGGTTCAAGGCAGGGAAGCCGGTCCATGGGTATGAAGTAGATGATGCGGCCCGGAATTACATTGCAGCGAAGGGGTACGGTGAGTATTTCGTCCACCGTACGGGCCATAACATCGGCCAGGAGATCCACGGCAACGGTACGCACATCGACAACCTGGAAACGCACGATGAACGGCGCATCCTGCCCTGTACGTCGTTCTCGATAGAGCCGGGCATCTACCTGCGGGACAAGTTCGGGGTCCGCTCAGAGATCGATGTCTACGTGACGAAGGACGGGGAGGTGGTTGTGACCGGCGAACCATCGCAGGAGAAGGTCATAGCGATCTTAGGGTAAGGGTTACACGAACCTGCCCGCCAGAGCAAGCCATACACATTGGCAGGCGGGGAGCCACGAAGCCATCACGAAGTTCCACGAAGAGGTATGCATATACGCTTCGTGGAACTTCTCGTTTATCTCCCTGGAACGTCGTGTCACAATTCCATCGATTCCCTACTCAGTTGTGAGCTTCCGTATCTCACCATCATCCCCCGTCATCTCCCACCGTATCAGGGAGATCGGGATGATCCCGGAAGCGGTGAACTCATCGAAGAAACGCTTCACCGTGAACGCATCCCCCAGCTGCTTTGCGCGTTCGGCCATCAATCGCTCGAGCTGAAGCTTTCCCATCAGGTATGTGCTCCCATACCCCGGTTGGGAGAGGTAGAGATACTGCTCCCCCAGGACCAACGGTCCGCCCTTTCTGAACCACCCGTACGGAACCCACTCCACCGCAGCGTCGGCAGCAGTCTGGACGTCATACTCGTTTGCGTGTACATACAGGCCACCGAGGGCGCGTGATGCACGCATCGTCACGAGCATCCAGATGAGTTCCCGCGACCGTGGGCTGTCGTCGAAGATCCCCGCGTGCATCAGGAATTCCTCCATCCCCGTCGCTATACCTTCGGAACGATACTGGAACATGTTGTAGGGAAGCGGGCCACGGCGGAACGGACTGGGATGTGGTTCTTCCCTCATCCGGGCGAGCTCGATCCAATGATAGCCATGCGCCCGCATCGTCAGCGGCTCCCTGTAGTCGACCTCTGCAAAGAAGTGCGGCGGAGTCCCGGAGGCGGAGAACGAGCCAACCTGCGCACGGAGGGCAGGGTCCATATACTCCTTCACGGTGACGATCTGCTGCGTGTCGAGGAATGCGATGAATGCCGAGACGGCGTCGTGGTGCATCCGGTCGTATTCCTCGGCGGTCTTGGGGAGGAGGAGAGGCGGGAGGTCGCGGTTCCGGTGCTCTTCCAGTTTCAGGGAAGCGAGGGACCGTGCAAGTTCATCCTGCATGTGATCCACCTCATCCTGCCAGGTGTGGGATACCAGGTGCACATGCCGGAGATACCAATCGTAGTTCTCAACACCGATCCCTGAAGGGTCGGTCTTTCCGGGTGCTTCTGACTCGAGCCAGCCGATGAACTCCTGTGTCGCCTTCAGGGCCTCCACTGCCGCCTTCTCCGCTTCGCTTCCGTCCGGGAGGAGGGTTATCAGCCCTTCAATATCGCTTACCTGCCAGTGCATGCGGTATATGCCCCCCTGCCACAGGTCCTTCGCATTGCCTGTGAGGTTGGTCCGTGCCCGGTCGAGGATCTTCGGTGTCTTCCGGAGTTCAGCCGTCATGCGGGCCTGAGCGGTCTCATCCAGCGGGAAGGAATACTGCCACACCTCCAGTGCACCGTACGCTACCGGACCTTCATGGGCCGGGACATCGCTCTGGTCGAGCCAGACATGGGCATAGAATCCCGGCATTCGTTCCCATGGACGGAGAACCCTGTGGTCGAACTCACATCCGTTCATCTCCGCCCAGAGGAGAAGGTAGTCCACACGGGCGCTGACAGGCCAGGAGGCCGTATCGATAGCGGCAAGTTGCGCGCGATACGATGGGAGCTGTTCATATTGAGCTGCCATCGCCAGGCGCGAGTAGTCGGGGATGTCATCTGCCATCGGAGGCCTCTGAAATTCCCTCCAGTCCTGGAACAACGCGACCAGGTTGGCATAACCGGGGGGAGGAGGTGGCGTCTGGCCGAACATGGAGAAGAGAGAAAGGGACAGGAGGAACATCAGGGCATATACACGCATGGGAGACTCCGGTTTCAGTGGATCGGTGACTGAAGAAGGTAAGAAAGGGTTTGCTATCCTTTGAGGAAACACCCTGATCGGTTTATCTGTAGAGAAAGCAAAATTTCTTTGATGGACCCCTTGACAGGGGGAAGTAAAGAATGTATCTTGGAAACGCAAGAAACGATTAGAGTTTCCACACATGGCGAAGACTATCTTGGCCATTCTCTTTCAAGAGATGGAAACTATAGAAACGATTGAGGTTTCCGATGAATGATCCAAAGTTGCAGGAAGACAAGATGCGACTGTTGAATGCTGCGCGGGAGAAGTTTCTGACAGCAGGATTCTCGAAGGTCACCATGGATGAGATCGCTGGTGATCTCGGGATGAGCAAGAAGACGGTCTACAAGTTCTTCCCCACGAAAGAAGATCTGCTCCATGGCGTTCTCAGGAGCATGATGCTCTATATGGAGAACAGGCTGGAAAAGATCGTCTCGTCCGATGATACGTTCGAAACGAAGCTGGCGAACGTGCTGATGCTCATCGGCGGCCTGGTGCGGAGGATCCGTCCGCAGTTCATGCTGGACATGAAACGGTCTGCGCCGCGGCTGTGGGAAGAGCTCGAGGCGTTCCGGCGCGACCACATGTTCCCGAAGGTCAAGCGCATCTTCGAGCAGGCGAGGGAGGAAGGCGTCCTCAAGAGTGACGTTGACGTCAACCTCTTCTTCCTGGTCTTCCTCCACGGCATGCAGGGCATCATCAATCCCCAGACCCTCACCGAACAATCCTTCTCGGCCGATGAGGCCTTCCGTGGTATTCTCCGGATCCTTTTCCTTGGCGCCCTCTCGTCGACCGCAGAACAACAATACCATGCTGTTGAAGACATACTCGCTCAATCATCTGATCTGAGGTCCATATGAGATACATGACACTATCATTGCTCGCCGTGCTCCTCCTGTCGTGCGGGGATGGTCTCGACGGACGCATTGAAGCCACCGGCACGATGGAGGCCACTGATATCACACTGAGCGCGACAGTGCCCGGCATCGTCGATGACGTTCGCATCCACGAAGGATCGACCGTCGTAAAGGGGGACACCCTTCTGCTGATCGATGACACCGACCTTCGTTTGCAGCTCCGTCAGACGGAGGCGATGCTTGCGGCAGCGGAAGCTCAGTTCGCACTCATTATGAAGGGGGCCAGAGAAGAGGACCTCCGGCAGGCAGAAGCTTCCTTCGAAAGTGCCCGCAAGGATGCGGAACGGATGCGCGACCTGCGGACCAGCAACAGCGTCACGCAGAAACAGCTCGATGATGCGGAGCTCAGATATACGGTCGCGAAAGAGACATACGAAAAGGTCCGGAGCGGAGCACGGATAGAGGAGCGTGCCGCCGTCCGCGCTCAGCGGGACCAGGTTGCCGCACAGGTAGCCCTTCTCCGCAAGAAGGTGAACGATTGCAGGATCGTCGCTCCCATAGGTGGCACGGTCCTGAACCGTTTCCTGGAGCCTGGGGAGTATGTTACGCCGGGCGGAGCACTTCTGCGTCTGGCGGATCTGAGCGTTATGGAGGTTATGATCTATGTTCCTGAGGCTGAACTGCCGAAGATATCGCTCGGCCAGAAGGCGGAGGTCAAAGTCGACGCTTTCCCCGACCGGACCTTTGACGGCGAGGTGGTCTATGTGTCCCCCACGGCCGAGTTCACCCCGAAGAATATTCAGACCAAGGATGAGCGGACGAAGCTGGTGTTCGGGGTGAAGGTCAGAGTGCCGAATCCGGACGGCGCGCTGAAGACCGGCATTCCTGCGGATGTCATTCTGTAGGCGCGATCATGGAAGCAGTCTCACTGCGATCGGTCGGGCGAACGTTCATGACAGCCAGCGGACGGGAGTTCACGGCCGTCCATGACGTGACCCTGGACATCCACAAAGGAGAGATCTTCTGCATCGTCGGTCCTGATGGCGCAGGAAAGACGACCGCCGTCAGGATGATGTGCGGGGTGCTCCCTCCGACGGCCGGACAGATCTCTATCATGGGGCTCGATGTCCGGAAGGACCGGGAAGCAGCGAAGAAGCATATCGGCTATTTGTCCCAGCGGTTCAGCCTCTATGCGGACCTCACGGTGGACGAGAACATTGACTTCTTCGCCGAGATCCACGGCCGGCGGACATTCGCCGGGCGGAAACAGGAACTGCTTGAGATGACACGACTGAATCCGTTCAGAGACCGTCTCGCAGGGCAGTTGTCCGGCGGCATGAAGCAGAAACTGGCCCTCGCCTGCACCCTCGTTCATGAACCTGATGTCATCTTTCTGGACGAACCGACGACAGGTGTAGACCCTGTCTCACGCCGGGATTTCTGGCGCATCCTGTCGGCATTGCTCAAGGATGG
This sequence comes from uncultured Ignavibacteriaceae bacterium, assembly GCA_964534125.1. Lineage (GTDB taxonomy): Bacteria > Bacteroidota > Ignavibacteria > UBA10030 > UBA10030 > 2-02-FULL-55-14. The sequence continues at coordinate 566,276 of CAZHOJ010000001.1, read as the reverse complement.
CATGACGATCATTGTCACCACGCCGTACCTGGACGAGGCGGAAAGGAGCGCGCGGGTGGCCCTGATGCATGCAGGAACGATCGTGCGATGTGATACGCCTGCGGCCGTGAGGACCGATGTGCCGTTCGCGGTCTATGAGATACGGTCGGACGACGTCCACAAGATGGCCAAGACACTGAAGGCACAGATCGGTGCAGAACGGGTCCATGTTTTTGGCGACAGGCTGCATGTCCTTCTCCCGCGGGAGGCAGGCCGGGAAGGGCTCCCCACCGAGCTGCAACACCTCGGCGCAGAGGCGGTCCGCAAGATCCCCCCGTCGCTCGAAGATGTTTTTATTCAGCAAACGCAATCCTCAGAGGCATGAGATGAAGACCATGAAGATACGCTTCTTCCATCATTCCATTATTTCAATCCTCGTCTTCTTCCAGTATGTCTTCGCCCAGCCAGTCCCTGTCTCGGTCCGGTCGGCGGTCGAGGCAGCGCTCGAGCATCATGCGTCTGTCAGGATCGCAGAGCAGCGGGTCCGGACAGCGGAAGCGAATCTGGACGAGGCAGGAGCACGGCTGCTTCCGAAGGTCCAGCTGACAGGAAGGGCATTCGCGCTGAGCAATGTGGAGCAGGGAACGATCACAGTGCCGTTCCTGCCCGGGTCGCCGAGCATTCCGTTGTTCGAGTCCATCCCGCATTCCTTTGCCGCCCGGGTGCAGGTCGCACAGCCGGTCTTTAACGGTTTCCGGCTTGTGAATGCGAAGGAAGCAGCGGCCTTTGGTGCGGAAGCTGCCCGGGCCGATCAGACGTGGGACGCATCGTCCCTTGCGCTGAACACCGAGAAGGCATATTGGGGGTGGGTGCAGGCGCGCGAAGCGCAACAGGTGTTGCAGGACATGGTCGAGCAGATGAAACTGCATGAAGGACGTGTCCGGCATCTTATGGACAAAGGCATGGCAAGAGAATCGGACGTATTGAACATTCGGGTTCGCCGCGCCGACGTCGAGGTCAGGGCCATTGAAGCACGGACAAGAGCATCGATCGCGATGATGCGTCTCAACTCGCTCATAGGGAAGCCGCTCGGCACGGAGCTTGCTCCCGAGGATGACGCTGCTGCATTGTCGTTCGCACCGCTATCAGCTACAGTCGACGAACTCGCTGAACGCGCTGTCGGGACCCGTCCGGACCTGGCGTCTGCCCGTTTCCGGACGGACATGGCCAAAGCGGCGGTCTCGGTGGCAGAGGCAGGATGGTATCCGAGCATCGCGCTGGCTGCGGCGTATGATTATTCGAATCCGAACCAGCGTATCATCCCCCCGAAGGACAAGTTCGATGGGACGTGGGAGGTGGGGCTGACATTCCAATGGACGGTGTGGGACTGGATGACCACGTCAAGCCAGACCGCACAGGCAGAGGCGCAGCAGCGACAAGCCGAAGAAGGATACAGGCTGATGCTCGATGGGGCCCGGCTCGAGGTGGCACTGCTCTGGCGTTCAGTCCAGGACAGCAAGGAGAGGCTCGAATCGGCCAGGCTCTCGCGCGATGCAGCAGAAGAATCCTTCAGGATCACAGAGCAGGAGTACGACAAAGGAATGGCGACAACGGTGGATGTCACAGACGCACGAGTTGATGTGCTCCGGGCAAAGCTGAGCTTCAGCCAGGCTGCGGCAGAGGCCGCCATTGCACGGGCAGAACTCCGTCATGCAACAGGGGAGACACCCTGATGAACGATGCGAATGACCTTTCCGTCGTTGTCAGCGGGCTCACTCGCAGGTTCGGGAAGTTCACTGCCGTCGATGATGTAAGCTTCTCGGTCCGGCGGGGCGAGGTATTCGGATTTCTGGGTCCCAACGGTGCAGGCAAGTCGACGACCATCCGCATGCTGTGCGGTCTTCTCGCACCGACCAGCGGGCATGCGGTCGTGGAGGGGGTTGACGTCGGGCGGGATCCGGAACGGGTCAAAACCATGCTCGGCTACATGTCGCAGCGGTTCTCGCTGTATGAAGACCTGACGGTCCGGCAGAACATCCGGTTCTACGGAGGTATCTACGAACTGGAGGATGAGGAGATGAAGGAGCGGGAGTCGTGGGTGCTCAGAATGGCCGGACTGGAGGGGAAGGAAGACGAATTGACTTCCTCGCTTTCAGGAGGCTGGAAGCAACGCCTGGCCCTGGGATGCGCTATTTTGCATAAGCCGCCGATTCTCTTTCTCGATGAGCCGACGGGAGGAGTCGATCCGGTCTCGCGCCGCACCTTTTGGGAGCTCATCTACACCCTTTCGGAGCACGGGACGACGGTGTTCGTGACGACCCACTACATGGACGAGGCGGAACACTGCAATGCTATCGGGTTCATCTATGCCGGAAAACTCATCGCGACAGGGTCACCCTCCGAGCTGAAGCATCTGCTGAAGGATTCAAGCACCTATAATGTCGTCTGTGAGCAGCCCCTGGATGCAATAGGCATCCTGCAGGACAAAGAATGGGTGCAGGAGACGTCCATATTCGGAGCGAGCCTGCATGTGACGGCGGCTGCCGGGGCCGATATGAGTGAGCAGATCACCTCTGTACTCGAGTCTGCCGGGAATCCTGTGACCTCGGTCTCACGTATTACACCATCGCTCGAGGATGTGTTCATCCAGCTGATATCCAGGGAGGATGCACGGAAACGGGAAGGGGTCGCAGCATGAATCTCGGTCCTATTGTTCGAAAAGAGTTCAGGCAGATTCGCCGCGACAAGCGGGCCTTAGGGATCCTCATCCTCCTTCCGGGGATGCTCCTCGTCCTTGTCGGATATGCGCTCAACTTTGACGTCAAGCATCTGTCGGTCGGGGTGCTGGATGAGGACCGGACGCGGGAAAGCAGGGAGCTCGTGACCTCCCTGACGCAGTCGGAATATCTGACGAACGCTGGGTCGGTAGCAGACCGATCCCAGATTGACCGAGTACTCGAAGACGGAAGTGCGCATCTGGTGCTGGTCATTCCGAACGGGTTCTCCAAAAGCCTGGTGCGCGGCACCTCCTCTCCGGTCCAGGTGATCATCGATGGCGCGAACGCAAATACCGCCTCGATCGCAGCGGGATATATCTCGCTTGGCATTCAGGACTATTCAGCCCGGATAACGGCTCAGTGGTTCGAGCGGCGGGGTCGGTCGGTGGCGTTCCCCGTCGATGTCCGCCCGAAGCTCCAGTTCAATCCGGAACTGAAGACGGCGCACTATCTCGTGCCGGGGCTCTTCGGCCTCATCCTGATGCTTGTGACCGCCATCTCGACGTCGCTGTCGGTCGTCCGCGAGCGGGAATTGGGAACGCTCGAACAGCTGAAGACGTCGCCATTGAAGGCCTATGAGATCATTATCGGCAAAGCCGTGCCCTATGTCGGCATAGCGCTCATCGCCGCCACCATCATTCTTCTTCTTGGTTGGGTGCTGTTCGGTGTGGTCGTGCGGGGGAGCCTGCTGCTGTTCTACGGTGCAACGCTGCTGTTCATCATGGCAGGTCTGGGCCAGGGGCTGCTCATTTCCTCTGTCGCCGCCACTCAGCAGGTCGCATTCTTCATGTCGGTGTTCTCATCGCTATTGCCGACATTCCTTCTCTCGGGGTTCATCTTTCCGGTCAACAGTATGCCTGTGGTCCTGCAGGTCGTTGCGAATATCCTGCCTGCAAAGTTCTTTCTGGTCATCGTTCGGTCGATCATCCTGAAAGGCGTGGGTATCCTGCCTATCTGGGAACAATACGTTGGTCTCATCCTCTTCACGTTCTTTGCGATGGCCGTCAGCAGTGTGCGTCTGCACCGGGAGTTGTCCGCATGAAACGCATCCGTCATATGATGATCAAGGAATTCATCCAGATCCGCCGCGATAAGCGGATGCTTCCCATCATCATCATCGCACCGATCTTCCAGGTCATCCTGCTGGGGTATGCAGCGACAGTCGACGTCCACAATATCGGCCTGGCCGTCAACGATATGGACGGATCGCCGGAGAGCCGTGAGCTCGTTCAGCGGTTCACCAACACAGGGTATTTCAATGTGGTGGCATGGACGGAGCGCATGGACGAGGTGGACCAGTACCTGGACAACAGCGCGGCTACTATTGCCGTGCTCATCCCGCACCGTTTCGGGGAGAACGTGCGCCAGGGGCAACCAGGACAGCTGCATCTCATTGCGGACGGGGCAGACGCAAATACTGCAAACATCAGCCTGAATTATGCCCGTCAGATCATCGGAGGCTTCTCGCAGGAGATCATGACGAAGGAGGTCATCCGGAAGGCCGGAGTGCGGTCGCTGCCGCAGGTGGTACCTGAGCTGCGGGTGTGGTTCAATCCGGAGCTTCGGAGCGCTAACTATATGGTCCCTGGCGTTGTTGCGCTGATCCTCATGGTCATAACGGCGACATTCACTGCGGCTGCGCTGGTCCGTGAGAAGGAGATCGGCACAATGGAGCAGCTCCTTGTGACGCCCATGCGGTCATCCGAACTTCTGATCGGCAAACTGCTTCCGTACGTCGTCATCGGCCTGCTCGACGTTGCCATTGTGCTCTCGGTAGCGATCCTCTGGTTCGATATTCCGCTGAAGGGAAGCGTGTTGCTGCTGTTCGGTCTCTCAGGATTGTTCATCATGACCACGCTCGGGATCGGTCTCTTCGTGTCCACAGTCTCCCACACACAGCAACAGGCATTGCTGACGGCGTTGTTCTTTGCCATGTTCCCGATGATGTTCCTGTCAGGGTTCACCTTCCCGATCGAGAACATGCCCCACATCATTCAGGTCATCACGTATATTGTCCCGCTCCGCTATTTTCTCGAGATCATCCGCGGCCTCTTCCTGAAAGGAGTCGGTATGGAAGTGCTCTGGCCGCAGGCCCTGGCTCTCGTCATTTTCGGCGTGACGATCCTGGGGCTGAGCATCAATCGGTTCCAGAAGAGGGTGGGATAGCAGAGCGTAGACATTGGAAAGCAGGGAAGGGGAACGGATAGCGGCAGGAGGAAGGCGACAGACGGTGAGCGGAAAGCCGTAGGCGGTAAGCGACGAGTGACAGAAGAATCCCGTAGGGATTCAATATTTCTTGCATAGATCAAGACAAGGATCTGAACCCCCTAGGGGTTCAATATGTTCCTTGCAGGTTACAGATCGGGGGGAGAAATGCGTCGGAGTATCCGGTCATGGTTCTTCCCGTCTATTCTTCTATCCGCAGGTCGGTCCACATTCTCCTGAAGATCTTCCATTCGCCGGGCCCTGTTTTGCGGTATAGGGTCGTGCCGTACGCTCTTGAAGTGCGTTCCACACTCATATCTCCGGCCGTAAAGGCATACGAGAGCGTCCCCTTCTCGAATGTATAGGCCAACGAGTCCGATACTCCCGTATCGAGCACGTCGATGTCATAGGACTCCACTGTGACCCGTGGCCCGTCGGGCGGAAACCAGAAGGCGCGCATGGCCTGCTTCCCTTCGCGCGGCAGAAGCCCGCTCGGGGAGATGACCGCGTCCTCGGTGAACAGGGCCAGCACAGCAGCAGAGTCAAAGGCCTCCCAGGCGCGGGCATATGCCTGGATGACCTCCCGGACCTTCTCCTTCTCCGATTCCGGTGAGGATCGGTCAGGGGATGAGCAACCGACGCCAAGGAGCAGCAGGATCAGGAGGGCGCGCATGTCACTTTCCCTTGAAGATCCCCAGGACCTTGTCCGACATTTTCTTGTCCATCGCCATCAGCGTGTTCAGTTCCCCGGTATCGAGCCAGATCCCCTCGCAACTGAAGCATTTGTCGATCTTGACGTTTCGCAGTTCGATCTCCTGCAGTTCCATCCCGCATTTCGGACACCGCATGTAGTGCAGTTCCTTCAGGCGGGATTTTTCCGCCGCCTCGATCGCTTTTTCCTGCTCCTCGAGGAGCTTCCGGCGCTTCTCGAATTCGAGTTTGGCAAAGTATTCTTCTTCTTTGTCGCTTGGCATGGTCATCGCCCTGTGCTAGTGATCCTGATACTGTCTGCGTGTGAGTCGAAAATATCGGTCAAGTCAGATTGAAAGGCAACAGCGGACTGTCATGATGCTGCGGATGTTATGTCCCGGCATTCGAGGATGTGTTTCGGATATCCCCTCAGCGTGACATTGATCATTGCCTGCCCGATGTCACGAAGGGAGACGACGTACGAGGGGAAGAGCCGGCGGAGCACAGGAATGACCGGGGCAAGCACTTTGTAGGCTGTGTACGTGTGCTCCATCCCTGTGATCGGCTCGATGAATCCGGGGCGAAACATGTATGCCCCCCGGAAGGGGAACCGAAGCACGTGGTTCTCCGTGCGCCCTTTCACGCGGGCCCACATGGTGCGTCCCTTTTCTGTGCCGTCTGTTCCCAGCCCTGAGATGTAGGTGAACACAATTCCCGGATTATGATGCAGCAGTGTGCTGGCGGCATGCATCGTCAGATCATAGGTGATCCGCCGATAGATGTCTTCCGTCTTCCCGACCGATGAGACCCCGGCACAGTAGTAGCAGGCGTCATATCCCTTCAGCTTGTCCCCGAGGGTCCAGAGATGGCGAACGTCCTGCACCAACAGCTCCTTCAGCTTGTCATGCGTAACGCTGCAGGGACGCCGGTTGATCACAAGGATTCTGCCGATGTTGGGATCGCGAAGGGCTACATGGAGCACCCCCTCGCCGACCATACCCGTCGAGCCGAAGATCAGGACCCCGAGCTGTCGGCTCACAGGCCGAGGTTCCGCTTGGTGTATGTGGAATAATCGACGAGGACCGGGTCGTACGGCGATGTGAACAACGGCGAGGAGATCATGAAGTCTGCCGTCGACCGATTGCAGGCCGTCGGGATGTTGTAGAGGACCGCTATCCGGAGGAGGGCCTTGACATCGACATCGTGAGGTTGCGGCTCCATCGGGTCCCACAGGAAGATGATGAGGTCGACCTCACCCTCCGTGATGAGCGCCCCCAACTGCTGGTCGCCGCCAAGAGGACCGGACCTGAGCTTCCGGATATTGTTCAGCTGCTTCTTCGAACCGGTCATCATCCTCGTGAGCGCCTTTTCCACCAGCGTGCCGGTCGTCCCTGTGCAGATGAGCTGATGGTCGAGCAGGCTTTCCCAGTTCCACTCGACCCATTCGATGAGGTCTTTCTTACGGTTGTCGTGAGCGACGAGGGCGATACGTTTGAGAGCTTTCATGGGGAGGTCGGATATAGGATGAGAGATGTGAGATGAAAGATGGAAGATGGGAGACTATGTCCCAGGAGCTGTCAACCTTCCCGTCAGTACTCCTTCACAAAGGCGTCTGCTTCGACCTCGATGAACCAATCGGGGTCGATGAGGCTCTCAACGACGACCATTGTTGCCGCTGGGCGTATGTCGCGGAAGAACTCGCCGTGGACCTTGCCGATCGCTTCCCAGTCATCCCTCCGCGTGAGGTACATTCTCGTCCGGACGACATCGTCGAGGGTGCCGCCCAGCCCTTCGACGGCCTCCTTGATGATGTGGAAACACCGCCGCGCCTGTGCCTCTGGATCGCCGACTCCCACGGTCTTGCCGTCGGGACCGATCGGTCCGGTGCCGCTGATGGCGATGTGCGGACCTTTCCGTACTGCACGCGAGAATCCGATGACTGGCTCGTACGGAGAACCGGATGTGAAGCGCTGCGTCATGATGATTGCTAATATGCCAAAAAATGAAGAACAATCATGGTCATCAATATGTTATGATCCGCGATCAGCATATGAGCGAAAAAACGACCTCAAGGATAGTGCGACACTCGCCGCAGTGGCGGGATGGACGATTTCGCAACGAAACCCCATGGGAATGGATGTCCTTGGGGCAGTATGCCGGAATGATGCGGGAATATGTCTTCCATCGGGAAGATCGGACGCCCCGCCGTGCATTGCCCCGCCAGGCTGCTGAGACCGGACCCTACTGCAATAGAAACGAAGAACGCGTCACTGCAACATGGCTCGGCCATTCATCTGTTCTGCTGAACGTCGAGGGGGTTCGCATCCTGACGGACCCGGTCTTCACGAAAGGGATCACGCTCCTGGGGCCGTGGCGCTACAGCGGGGAGTCTCCGCTCCCGCTCGACGCCGTACCTGATACGGACATCGTCATCGTTTCGCATAATCACTTTGACCATCTGAATGAGCGTTCGATACGGGCACTCCGTGACCGGGTGGGAAGGTTCGTGACACCCATCGGCGTCGGTGCAGATCTGATGAAGTGCGGTGTCGATGTGCAAAAGATCGTCGAGCTCGACTGGTGGGAGCAGTATGAGAGCCCGGCGGGTGTTCGGATCACTGCCACGCCCGCACAGCACTTCTCCGGAAGGGGTATGACGGATCGGGACAGGACGCTCTGGGCGTCGTTCGTCATCGAGGGGAATCGTCATACGGTGTTCTTCGGCGGGGATTCGGGGTACTTCGATGGATTCCGGATGATAGGACAGCGGTTTGGACCGTTCGACCTCACATTCGTAGAGACGGGCGCCTACAGCAGGTTCTGGCATGCCGTTCATATGTTCCCCGAAGAGGCTGTTCGGGCTCATCTCGACCTGGGGGGAGACATCCTGCACCCCATTCACTGGGGCACGTTCAACCTATCGCTGCATTCCTGGTACGATCCGATGCGACGGCTTGTTGCTGCCGCAAAAAAGCATGGTTCCAGGTTCACTGTTCCGATCCAGGGACAGACGACCTTCTATGACTCGGTCGTGCACACCGATGAATGGTGGGAGCAGGTCCTGTCAATAGATGGCGAACGATGAGAAGCACTCGTCGTTTCCCCGGAGAGAGCTTGCGGTGGCCGGTGCATGCAGTGCCAGGTTCTTTGAGGATCGTTCATCCACGAGCGAATCCTCTTCCGGATGATAGAACCATCCGGCCGTATTGATGTGCTCACCTCCGCGGGGATCCAGGTTGTTCCGTCCTCGTCGCCAGAGGCCGGAAGTCCGTCAATATGGGGAAGGATGCAGGCAGAACGATCAGCAGACGCGCGATCGTCAGCGTACGCGGGGTTGCCATCGGAAACGTTCCCATGCGATCCTTCCGGACCGGTCGAACACCACACCCTCTTTTTCCAGCAGGACGCGTTGTTCATGGTGGTGGTCGCTCGTGGTCCGGAGGCTGATGCGTCCGGCTGCATTCACGACGCGATGCCAGGGGATATTCCCGTCGCCGGGGAGTGCATGCAGAGCGTAGCCGACCTGCCTCGCTGCTCCCGGAAGTCCTGCGAGCGCGGCGATCTGACCATAGGATGCCACCTTGCCTCTGGGAATCCGCCTGATCAGGGCGTAGAAGACCTCGTATGATGTCTGTTTCCTGGGGGACATCTAGCGGAGGATGGCGACCTTTCCGGCATTGCCTGCCAGGAGGACGAGTGAGCCCTTTCTTGCCTTTCGCACAACGTGGAATCCGGTCTCGTCCGACAACGGCGACCAATGCTCGCCCCCGTTGTATGAGATGTCCGTCCCGGTCGGCCCTGTGGCCACGACGGTGTTCCCTTCGGTGACCTCGACGCATTCCCGATATCCTCTCGTCGGCTGCTGTGGCCGGATCCAGTCAAGCCCCCCGTCAAGGGATGTGAACACATGGTCGACCGTCAGCGTGTCCTTCTGATAATCTCCCCCAACGATGACGACAAAAGCGCTCGTAAGGAAGGTGAACGAGAAGATACCGGTTGTCGGCTCTCCCTGGATCATAGGCGTCGGCAGCGCGTCCCAGGATTGTGCTCCGTTCTCAGATACCCACAGCCGTGAGCGTGCTCCTCCTGTCGAGATCACGAGCTTCTGGTCTCCGTAGCAGCGTATCCCCGTGCCGCTCGCTGCGAAAGAGTATTCTCCGGGCTCAAGAAGAGGCCGCTGGTCCAGGGGGCGTTCTGTCCAGCTCCGCCCACCATCGGTGGTGCCGATGAGCAGCATCCGTCCCCCGATAGGGTCGCCGTACATCATCCCGTTCTCATCGTCCCAGAAATCGACGCCGTCGATGAACGCAGCTGTGTCCGGATTGGTGTAGAGCACTGCCCAGGAAGCACCGGCATCCTCAGTTCTCAGGATGTACGCCGGGGCGCCGGCATTCCCGAGGACGGCGGTACGGTCGTCGAACGCATAGATCGACCGGAATCCGGACTGCTCCAATCCCGACACCTGGCTGATGTCCCACGTTCGTCCGCCGTCGGTCGTCCGGCCGATGGTGCCATCGCTTCCGCTTATCCACGCGACGTTGTCGTCCACCACCGACATACCGCGGAAGGATGCCTTCGTGCCAGTATCAATGACCGTTAGCTGAGGTGGATGGTGGGAACAGGAGGATGCCAGGAGCGAAAGAAGGAGGAGGGAGAGGAGAGACGTTCTCATCGAATGGTCCTTGTCGGATGATGATCACCAGTCTATGGGTCTTTTATCTCTGAAGAAACCGCCGGTCGGGCCTTTTTCGTCGAGCTGCGCGAGCCAGAGGATCGTCTCTGTGGCCTTCTTAGGGCTGCGTGTGGCGAACCGGCCCCCCATGTCGGTCCTGACCCATCCGGGACACATCGTGTTGACCTTGATGTGTTTCGGGTCGACCTCGTCGGCGATGATGCGTGTCAGGCCGTTCAGCGCGAGCTTCGACACTTTGTAGGAGCCGGTGCCGGCGGACATCGAATCGAACGCGCCGAGGCCCGACGAGATGTTCACGATCCGGCCGTACTTCTGTTTCTTCATGAGCGGCAGGACCGCATGGATCATCCGGAGGGCGCCTGACAGGTTCGTTTTCAACGTTTCCTCGAAAAGCTCAACGGGAATGTCGGAGAGCTTCTTCCCTTCGTCGAGATAGATCCCTGCATTGTTGACGAGGACATCGACGCGGCCGATATCGGTCCGAAGCCATGTTCTGAACCGTTCGACACCGGACCCATCAGCGACATCGAGCTGGTGGAACATGACATCGAGACCTTCGGCCCGGAGGTCTGCCGATGCGGATTCTCCCCTGGCTGCATCGCGTGCGGTCAGTATGACGCGGAATCCGGCTTTCGCGAACTGCCTGCAGGCTTCGAAGCCTATACCGCGGTTGGCGCCCGTGACAACGACGATCCGTTCCGGGGTCATGCAGGGCCGTTGTCAAGTTGTTTCGAGACGTGGCGGAGGAGCGCGAATGTAAGTCCCAGGTGCATCACGATGAGCAGAGCCGTGACACGAAGCATTCCCCATTCGAGACCGGTGTCGGGCTCGCCACGGGTGATGTCGGAGAGTGCGGTGATAGAGAGGACCACCGACACGAGAACAAGCATCCCAGCCGCGTAGCTCATGCGTACAAGGATCCGGAGGCGACTCATGGAAACTCCTTACAGGAAAGTCCTGATGATGACGAGAACAAGGCCTGCCATGAAGAGGGTCGTAAAGATGGCAACATTGTGCCGCGCCAGCCACTCGGGCAAATAAATGTCAAAATTGTCGGCCGTAGGCTCGCCATGCTGCGCGGCAAGGTCCGTCATCGGGCATTTGCCGTCGTTCACGAGCAGGACCAGTCCTTCGAGGCAAATAAGGCCGACGGCGATCCACGTCCATGTCGTCACCGCATCGGCCCAGCCAGCGTAGATGACGTTACCGATGAGGACCACGAAGAAGACCCAGACCGCGGTGTGTGCCAGTTTGATGCGTTGCAGGGGTGTCATGGTTTCGCAGGTTTCTCGGACCGTCGCATCGGCAGGATGCGCAATCCCGCTGCGGAATCTCTGATGAGTGTGGCAAGTCGCCGCTCGCGTGTCTCCTCTTTCTTTGCGCTGATCACCCACCATGCGGCCAGCTTGCGATAAGAGGGGGGCTGTTTTTCGAAGAACGTCCAGGATTTTCTGTTCCCCTTCAGTTTTCGTAGCTGGGCCGGCGTGAGCGACGGCCGGGCCTGTTCGAAGGAATATCGTTCTGATCTCCGGGGATCCCTCTTCTCGAACAGCTCAAGCCCTGCCGAGGTCATGAGGCCCTGCCGCTTCAATTCCTTCACACGTGAGATGTTGACCGCGCTCCAGATGCTCCCCGGCCGGCGGGGCGTGAATCTCACCATGAAGCTGTCCGCGTCGACAGACTTCCGTATGCCGTCGATCCAGCCGAAACAGAGCGCCTGATCGCGCGACTGGGGCCAGTCGATGCTCGGCTTCCCCGTGGCCTTCTTGTAGTATCCGACCCAGAGCTCTTTCGAGGTCCGGTGGTGCTTCGTCAACCACGTCCGGAAAGCCCCGGCGTTGCGGAAGAATGTCGGTCGTATGCTCACGAGGGCCGGAGTCGCTTGAGGGAATCAGGGAGGATTGGGGGGGTGGAGATCCAATGGAGGACGTCATAGATGACGATCCATGACCCGCCGATACGGCGAAGGTAGTAGGTGTTTCCGGAAGCGCTCGATCCGCCCTCGAAGTAGCCGCCACCGGCAGTCGCAGAATCCCCTTCGAACACCGTGATGCTGTTCACATTGAAAAGAAGTCCGTGTTCGCCTGTCAGAGTGTCAACGACGCCATAGACCGAGGCGCTGCATCGCGACCATGGACGCACAGGCGGCTGGTGGCCGTCGAACCGTGCCATCAGGGCGGGAGATGGGTCGGCATGCGCCCAGACTGCCGATGAGGGGGGTGGGGCATGGACCATGGCGGAAAGAAAATACATCTGCGCTGATTGCTGTTGAACCGATTCGTTGTGCAGGAACTGATAGCGGTAGACAGCTTCCCGGACCTGGTCAGGCTCTTCGAGATCGCTCGGTGTCGTCGGAAAGCTTCCCTTGTCGCCGCAGGAGAGGGAAAAAGAAATGGAACTGAAGAGGATGATGCGGGTGAGGGCTGTCATAGGAACGGCCTGTACACCTGAAGGTACAGTACCGTGTCCACATTCGCCAAAGATGGATCACACGTGCCGCTTGAGAAGAATGGCCGTCATATCGTCGTGCAGAGCGTCCTGCCTCGCATGCTTCCGTACGGCGGCGAACAGCAGCTCGATGAACTCGCCAGCCGGCCGATCGCGGTGTTCCCCGAGGAGTTCAAGGATGCGATGCTCTCCGAACTGTTCCTTCCGGGCGTTCATCGATTCGGAGATCCCGTCAGAATAGACAAGGATCAGGTCACCCGGCCGGATGGACACGATCTGTGCGTCGTAGGACGCCGTGCTGGTCAGGCCGAGCGCGATGCCCCGGGTGGTCAGGGTCCGGGTCGGATTCTTCAGCGACACCATGATCGGGAGGTCCTGGCCGGCGTTGGCATACATCAGCGAGTGGTTCTGGGTATCCAGGATGCTGTAGAAGAGAGTGACGAAGGTCCGGGAATCAGTGCTCGAATAGAGAAGCTTGTTCGCCCGCTCGAGGCAGTGGGCCGGGTCGGACCCTGACAGGGCCTGGCTCCGGATGGTCGCCTGCAGGTTCGCCATGACAAGCGATGCCGCAAGTCCGTTGCCGCTCACGTCGCCGAGGCCGATGGCGACCTGGTGCTCGTTCAGACGTATGAAGTCGAAGTAGTCTCCCCCCACGTTCATCGCCGGGATGCTCTTTCCGGCGACATCGTACCCCTCGATGGTGGGATCGGCCTTTGGGAGGAAGTTCATCTGGATATTGCGCGCCATCCGGGCCTCTTCCTTCTCGCGGATGCGCTCTTCCTCCTCCTGCTTCCGCTGTGTGATGTCCCGGTAGATGGCATACACTGCGATCTGCTTTCCGTCGACGATCACCGGTGCTCCGAGCAGCGAAACGTCTATCAGCGTACCGTCCTTCCGCTTTCGTTTCGTCTCGGCCTCGACCCGCTCGCCTCGGAAGCTCATCTGTGAGAAGGTAGTGGCCTCCGCCTGAAGGTCCGGGGGCGCCACGAGGGAGTTGACTGGGACTCCGACAGCCTCCTCGCGTGAGTACCCGAACATGCGAACGAACTCGTCGTTGACATCGACGATGCGGTCCTCATTGTCGTGCAGCAGGATCGCCTCGGGGGCGTTGTTGAACAACCGCTCGAAGTAGGTCTTCTGAATGAGCATCTCCCGCTCGACCCGCTTCCGCTCGGAGATGTCACGATAGATGGCGTAGACCCCCATCTGCCGTCCTTCGTGGAAGATGGGGGCGCCGAGGATAGAGACGTCGAACAGCGTACCATCCTTCCGGTGCCGGCGGGATTCTTTCTCCACCCGCTGTCCATGCGCTACTGCACCTGACAGGCCGGAAGCCTCTTCCTGGAGGCCTGCCGGAGCGACGAGCTCGTTGATCGGATGCCCGATGGCTTCCTCGCGCGTGTATCCGAACATGCGTACGAACTCGTCGTTGACGTTCACGATGATGTCGTTCGTGTCGTGAAAGGCGATCGCCTCGGGGGCGCTGTTGAGCAGGCTTTCGAGATATGTCTTCTGGATGCGGATATTCTCGTCCGTGTGCTTCCGCTCTGTGATGTCGCGATAGATGGCATAGTCGCCGACCTGCTTCCCCTCATGGAAGATGGGGGCCCCGAGAATGGACACCGCGATGCGCGAGCCATCCTTCCGTTTCCTGAAGGTCTCCATCTCGATACGCTCGCCGCTGATCACCCTGCGGGAGATGTCGCGTGCCTCCTCACGGAGATCGTCCGGAGCCACGAGGTCGTCGATGTTCTGACCGATCGCCTCCTCGCGCGTATATCCGAAGACGCGTGTGAACTCATCATTGATGTCCAGCACACGGTCACTGTTGTCATGGAGCGCGATCGCCTCAGGGGCCGCATTGAATAGCTTCTCCAGATAGGATTTCTGCAGGCTGAACTGTTTTTCGGACAGCTTCCGCTCGGTGATGTCCTCCACAAGTCCGTCGAAATATACGATCGTTCCCGTGGCGTCCCGAACGGCGACAGCGATCTCCGAAACGACGATCGGCGAGCCGTCCATGCGGCGAAGCGTGAGCTCTTCGTTGTACACGACTCCCTGTGAGGACAGTTTGCGGCTGAAGGCATTCCGGTCGCTGGGGTCCTTGTAGAATCTGCAGACCGGCTGGTCGAGAAGGTCTGCCTTGTTCGCGCATCCGAGCATGCGCACAAGGGCAGGATTCACCTCGATGAACGCACCCTCCGGGCCGGGTGTGGTCCTGAAGACCCCCATCTGAAGATGCTCGCTCAGAATGCGGTATGATTCGGGGATGGTCGCTGCCACCACCGGATGCGGGAGGTGGCGCAGGCTGGAGGGGCGGGATGGTGATTTCTTGCTCATGCGGCCGATGTGATCGGTTCCCATTGGTGATGAGGCACTGAATTCCTCGTCTTACGGGAACCCCGCCGGAGGGTTGCCCTTCCTGACGGGGTATGTCCTGTCTTGGACGGACGAGCGCTCCGGAAAGGTCCAGGACGGTCAGTGGGCCGGACCGAAAAACACCGCATTGAGGAACAGCAGGTTCGTTCCGTCAACGAATGCCCGGCTGTTGGGGTCGTCCGCAAACCCGACGACGTGGCCCCGGCCGTGCGCCTGATGGAGAAGGTATGCCTTCTTTGCCAGCTGTTTCTGCGTGTCTTCCCAGAGAAAACCGCTCAGAACGAGCTTCGATTCATCCTCGAAGAGGCCGACGTTCCGGCCCTTGTCAAGTTTGATAGGAGTGAAGATGTTCCTGCTGTCGATGAGGACATTCGTCCCTCCGTCATAGCCGAACGCAAGCCAGTGCTCAGGGTCGAGGGTTATACGCATGATGACCCCGGGGGCCGCTGCCGGAAGTTCCTTGTCCGGAAGGATGTGCTTTTCGAGGTCGAAAGGTCTGCTGAGGTCCGGCTTCGGTTCCTTCTCAGCCTTCTTCTTCTCATCGTCTTCCTTCTTCTCGGGGGCATCCGGCTTGCCGCCCCGCAGCTCCCGGGTCGTCGATAGAAGACCCGTCTTTTCCTGCGTCAGCCAGTGCGTCGCCGCTCCGTATGTGACCAGCGTCCCGCCCTGTTGGATCCAGTCCTTCAGGCGACCTGCGCCCGACTCGCCAAACGTCGACCCATATCCTCCCCATGAATCCGGTAAAATGAGCACGTTGTACTTCGTCAGGTCTGCCCGGGCGAGCTGGTCTGCGTGAATGATGGTCACTGGATAGCCGTATGCGCGTTCGAGCAGAAAGCGGGTCCAGCCGGCCGAATAGGAGGAGACCGGCGTGTTATAGGCCATCGCGACCTTCGGCTTTTTCAGGAAGTTGACCTCGTTGCTCCCGAAGTTGACGCCGTCCTCTACCCATGCAGTCTGTGCAGCGACGATGCTGACCCCTTCCGACCGAACGAGCCCGGTCAGCGTCTCATGCAGGTCTTCCGGATTGTCCTTCACCTTGATGATGAGCGTTCCGGGCGGATAGAGGCGGCCTTCGAGCGTGAACGCCTTGTCCGTCTGATGCACGCGGATGTCCTTCCGGAACAGGGCGGCGAGCGTACGCGCTGCGGAGTTCGTTCCCCATGGGATCAGGTACGCCACCGAGGCCTTTCCTCCTGTGATGCCGTCCGGCCTGTTCGCCGAACCGGTGAAGGGAGAGAGTGAGGCGCCGGATGCCCGTGATGCCTCGTAGCATTCCACGTCGAACAGGAGTGGGAGGGACCAGCCGGTCACGTCATAGATCTGGTTCGGCAGGCGCTTCTTCTCCCGGCGGAGCTGTTCCTGCAGGAATTCCTTCTCGATCTCTATCTGGCGTGCCATGAGCGTCGTCAGCAGCCGCTTCGAAGGCTGAGCTGTCGGGATGACATAGGTCCCGGCAGGGAATCGCTTCTCCTGCCGCTTGTCCGAGTAGTAGTCTTTCACACTGCCATTCGAGAACGCTGCACCCGCGACCGACACCTCGATGCCCTGGTCGCGCAGCAGGGCGGCAAGTTTTGCGGCCCGGTTGGGATCCTTGCCGGGCGGGATGATGTACTCTTTCACCCCGCCGCGTTCACCCTCGTCGATGGCCGACCGCCGGTAGTCGTAGAAGTACCTGAGCATGCGTTCCCGGCTCCGGGCAGTGGTCTGACAGGTCGAGAGCGATGCGATGAAGTGATGCTGCACGGTGTTGCGGAAGTGCATCACCGTCTCATCTTCCTTCCTGACGACAAGGCCCCGGCTCGATGCCTGCTCGTACGTCATGCCGATGGAACCATGGAAGAGGGGCCATCCTTCGCCATAACCGGGATAGAACGAGTCGAAGATCTCCCGCGTGAAGTAGTCGAATCCGAACCGGTCGAACCATGCGGCATTGTTCCTGCCGTACTCCACCCAGAGCTGCGATTGTTCTTTCGGGACCTCAGGATTGATGGGATCGGCAGGCGGGGCAAAGTAGTACGTGCTGTTCGACCCCATCTCATGGAGGTCGACGAACACGACCGGATACCAGTCAAGGTATGCTTTGACCTTGCCGTGCGTCTCGATCTGCGTCAACGCGAACCAGTCGCGGTTCATGTCGAACAGGTAGTGGTTCCCGCGTCCCCCGGGCCACACTTCTCGGTGCTCGGCCGCCTGCTGGTCCTCGTCCGGCCATGGGCCCCGCGTCTGCCGGAAGTAATTGATGAACCTGTCGCGTCCGTCGGCATTCTGCAGCGGATCGATGATGACGACCGACTGGTCAAGGATGAGCTGTGCGAGCGTGTCGTTCTGCGAAGCGACAAGATGATATGCGGTAAGCGTCGCCGCATCCGTGCCCGAGATCTCATTGCCATGCACGGCATACGTCAGCCACGTGACCGCAGGAAGGTCCCGGATGAGCCTGTCGGCCTCGGCTTTTTGGGTTCGTCGGGGGTCTGCCAGGGCCTTCGTGCCGGCCTTGATCTCATCGACGCGGGCCATGTTCTTCTCCGATGCGACGATCAGATAGTAGAGGGACCGGCCTTCCCAGGTCTCGCCGTACTTCACGACCTGGACTTTCGGAGAGGCCTCGGCAAGGCGGAAGATGTACCGCTCCAGCTCATGGTGCATCGTGATCTTCTCTCCCCAGTCATGACCGACGACCTGCTGAAGCGTGGGGACGGACGGGTCGTACGTTGCGCCCGGGTAGTACTGAAAATCCTGGGCAGAGGAGACACAGGGGAAAAGAAGGAGAAGGATGATGACCGCGCGATTCATACGGCAGAGGCTCCTGGATGAAGGGGAGTGGAATGCGGTGGAGAAGACGAAGTATGAATGTAGAGATTTTCCCGGGAAGACGTTATGGCGGAAAGTGTGGGAGTCTCATCACCTCACATATGTCCCATATCTGCTTGCACTTCCGACCCGCGAGAAGTACCCGTATGCCACTTTCCCTGCTGCTTTCATCATCGCCGAAGCTTCGCCGCCGACCGCGTAGTTCTCCATCGCGACGATCACGTACGGCCGGTTCGGCTCATACACGATGGCCCATTCCGTGGAAACTCCGGCGATGCCGCCTGGCTTGAAGGCGACCGGGACGCCGTTCGGGACTTCAGCATTGAACGCACCCCCCTTGGGTATCTTCAGAATGCCGAGGATCTCATCGGATGTCTTCTTATCGATGAACTCCCCTTTATAGAGGATGGTCATGATCTTCGCGGCCTCGGCCGGGGTCGAAAGGTTCTCATCGCCCCTGGCTGACGCATCGGTGTCGATCATGCGTCGCTGCACTTTCGTCTCCTTCAGTCCAAGGCCGCGCAGGGTCGCGTTGATGTTGTCCATGCCGACGAGGTCTATGAGCATGTTCGTTGCTGTATTGTCACTGACGAGTATCATCAGGATGCCCAGGTCCCGGACGCTCAGCTGTGAGGTGCCGTCGCCTAGCCGCTGGAGCACGCCACTGCCCCCGACCTGATAGGCCGCCGTGACAGGGTGCAGGTCGGTGAGCTTCAGCTTCCCTTCATGCGCCTGTTTGTAGACCTCCATGAGGATGGGGATCTTGATAGCGCTCCCCTGGGGGAAGAGCATGTCCTCGTTGAAGGCGAACGTATCGCCGTTCGTCAGGTCGATGGCGATGAATCCTGCCGCCCCACGGACGCTGCCGATGATCTCTGTCAGCTGTGCTTCTGTCTTCTGCCGTACGAGAGCGATGTTCTCGGGCTGAGAGAGGAGTGAAGTGCTGATGAGGAAGAAGAGCAGCGTTACGAAAGGAATGTTCTTCATGGTCGCCTCGTGTCTATGGAAGTGTATGGTCGACTCGATGCTGTGCCCCCCTCACGGTCATCATCGATCCTTCCATGACCGTATCAGCTTTTTCACCTTTGTCAGCAGCCGGTCGGCCCAATCGTATTCGAGAGAGAGGATGGCAATGCCCAGGGGAATGAAGATGATCGCAGGGCCGGGGAGCAGGATCATCGCTGTGCCGATGATGATGAAGCCGAACCCGAAGATGTTGACGAGCGTTTTTCTGAGCATGATCCGATCGCATCCGACCCTCCTTCCTACGAGTGGTCGGTCCGCCAGTTTCGGTCCCTGGAGCCTGCTAAAGGTTCTTTTCGCTGTCCGTTATCCGAGTTCGGAGGCAAGGCATCTCCGGAAGACCCACACCGCGACCGAGATCATGACGGCGGCCATGCCGAGGAGGATGCTGCACTCGGTCAGGATGCCTTCAATGCCGTTCTGGCGCCAGAAGATGTCCGTGAATCCCTGCATCGCCCAGGTGACCGGCGTGACCTGTGCAAAGGGACGGATGAAGTCCGGCATGAGAAAGCTGGGGACCATGGCACCGCCGACGGCAGACATGCTCAGGATGACAATCATCTGCATTCCGGTCGCCTGCGACCGCGCGCGAAGCAGAATATACCCTGCGATGCGCAAACCTTCCAACAGTGCAGAAGAGATACTGGTGGGGCAGATCGTGGCGGTCTTCGCCTCCGGTCGTCCGTGCTGACTGTTGGAGGAAGCATGTGCGACGAAGAGACCCAAGAATGGCGCATGTTTGCACGTCACCCCGCAGAAGTCGTGCGGAGCAGGTGTACAGACGTGTTGAACTGCTCATGAGGTTACGCGGGCGCACACGTCGCACCCCGCTGGGGTGCCGTGCTGGTTGCAGGTCAGGGGTTACAGGCCTTCAACCCCTACGGGGTTGCGGAGATCCAAGGTGGGACGCACAGGAGCTGCATAGGAGGTTGCTCGGGCATACCTCACGCCGTAGGGGTGGTACGTCTCTACCAAGGCAGCGCATACGGCGTTTCCATCTCGTACGGGTGGCAGGTGTTTACTTTCACGGCCCTGATATGTACTATCCGGCTGTTGCAGTGAGTTAGTCACACACCATATATAACCATTCGACCTGAGGGGGGACAATGGCCAACTCGTACACTCAGCTCTACATCCAGATCGTATTTCCTGTCAAATACCGGGCCCGCCTGATCTCACCGATCTGGAAGGAACGATTGCATCGATACATCACAGGGATCGTTCAGGGGAAGGGCCACAAGATGCTTCAGATCCATTGCATGCCCGACCATGCCCACATCTTCATCGGAATGAACCCAAGCGAAGCGCTATCAGATCTCGTCCGGGACATCAAGAAAGACTCGAGCGCTTTCATCAACAACAAAGGCTTGGTTCAGGGAAGATTTGCATGGCAGGAAGGATTTGGGGCATTCAGCTATTCCCACGATGACATTCCGCGGGTGATCCACTACATCCAGAACCAGGAGTATCACCACAAGGAGAAGTCGTTTCAGCAGGAGTACGTGAAGTTTCTTGAGGAGTTCCACGTGGATTTCAAGCCGGACTATATATTCGAACCTCCGATCAGCGAGTGATGCGCGCTTGGGGCGATCTGCCCCCTCAAGGGCGGTCACGCTGGGCAGGAGCGTACACGTGGCACCCCGCTGGGGTGCCGTGCCGGTCGTAGGTCAGGGATTACAGACGTACAACCCCTCTGGGTTGCGTAGGGCCGGTGTGCAGATGCACATGTTGCACCCCACTGGGGTGCTGCATACCTTCACCCCCTACGGAGCTGCATAGACCAAGCGTGGGGACTCCGAGGAGCTGCTCATGAGCCCACCGGGGCGTACCTCACCCCGTAGGGGTGCTACGTCTCTAACAAGGCAGCGCAAGCGGAGTTTCCACCCCGTAGGGGTGGCAGGTTTGTCAGAACGGCCTCAGTGCGTCCCGTCGCATTCGGGCCTTCACTTCTGAAGTCAGACTCCGCTTATGGTCGTACACCGCTGATTCCCAATCTCCGTACATCGGATTCGGAAAAACGATGAACCTCTTTCCGAATTCACTGCGGAGGCTGTCCACCGCAGCCGACCTGTCCGCAACAGACCGCTTCTCGAACACACTGGCGAAGTCGTTCAGGTTATCTCCCAACAGAAGGACGATCTCGTGCGTTTCCTGCACACGCGCGCGCCTCGGGTCCTTGCCTGAGACATCTTCCTTCAGCAGCAGGTTCTCCGGCTCGGCCTGCGGACATCCCGCCTCCTGGAGGTTCTTCATCGTTCCCTCCAGTTCGCCCCTGGCCGACCTGTTCGAGATGTAGACCACGCGGTATCCCTTGGACGATGCGTAGGCGAGGAACTCCACCGCTCCCGGAAGCGGCCGTGCCTTTGCGGCGTTCACCCATTCGGTCCATCCGTAGGGAAATCCCTTCCCATCGACGATCATCTTCGCAGTGTGAGGAGAGTTGTCGAGGACGGTCTCGTCGATGTCGACGACCACAGCGCGCCCCTTTCCGTTCTTGCGCTTCGAGAGGTCCTCATCCAGCCTCAGCCTGGCAAGCGTGTATGCCTGATAGCTGAGTGCGCGCATCTCACCGGAGGTCTGGTACCACACAGCAGACAGTACAAGGTGTTCGTTGGGTGTACGCGGCGTATCGTTGCTACCGCAACCGAATGAGAGCGAGATGAGGAGGAGGGTGGGGATGTGCAGTGTGTGCCGCACGAGGGAAAGGGGAGTGTCCATTGTCAATTCTCCGAACGTTCCCGCAGGACCGTCTTCCGACGAAGATCAGCCGGATGACTGGTCTGCGGATTCTATGAGCAGGTTGAGAGTGCCGTCCTCAACCTTGTAAAGCATCGGCGCAACGCGGATCCGGGGATAGCGCTGGCGAAGCCGGGCAGCTTCGCTTAGGACGAAATCAACCTCGTTCCCGATCTCGAACATCGGTCCGAACTGGTTGAAATGCTCTTCGGCCTGCTGCGACGTCCAGCCGGCCCCTTCGATCAGTCCATCGATGAACTGCTGCTTGCGGGAGACAATGTTCACCATGCCGCAGTTTGTGTGGCCAATGAGAGCGATGTGCCGGACGCCTCCGACGCCGATCGCGTATGATACCTTGAACTCGCTGTACCGGAGGTTTGCCCCGCCGGACCGGATGATGAATGCGAAGTTCTCGGGGATATGAAGATGCTTGCGATAGTCCATACACATGCCGATGAGGAGCTCGGCCCTCTCGTACGCCTCGAACGGACGGTCGAGATTCTGGTACTCGAGGAGGAGTCCTATCGGTGTGTCCCGGTATACCTCTGGAATATCATCAGCCGTTCTTATCAGCTTCAGTTTCTCAGTGTTTGATGTCATGCCTTCTGGTCCGCATATGTCCATGATAGAACAGTTGCGTAGGTCGCCGCTCCGCTCAGCAGGAGCAGAATGATGTAGCTCACGAGCGTCGGTGGCCCTCCTGCTTCGGCTCCCATACCGCTGAAAAGCGCAGGCACAGCCCAGGGGACATACACACCCAGGCCGAGCGCACCCAGGATCTGGGCCAGCACGACCGTGAGGATGACGAATCCGATCGCACCGAGATATCCCCGGCCCACTGAGGCTATATACGCAACCGGGGGACAGAGAGCAAGTGCAAGCAGCGTGATGATCAGGACCCGGGACAGTTGCCGGATCATCAGCGCCGGGTCCCAGCCATCCAGGCTGAGAAGGCCCCCAAGTCCGAGCGCCACAAGGGTCACCGCAGCCACGATGAGAAAACACCACAAGGAAACGATGATCAGCTTTGCGATAACGATCGTCGAACGGGGGATGGGGAGGGAAAGGAGGTCCCTGACCGTCCGATCGGTGTATTCCCGCCCGAAGACCCAGCTGGTGACGAACCCGAACACAATGACGCCGCCGACACCGATGGCTTGACCGATGAGGTTGAAGAACGATGGCCAGTCGGCCGAAAATCCTGTGAGCGCCGCCTTGGCGCGGAGACCTTCATTTCCTGCCGCGAGCGAAGGGTCTCTCAGGACGACCACAAACACGGCCCCGAATATCGGCGCGAGGCACATTGCAGCGATGGTGAGGGGAAGCACCTTCGAGCGCCTCACCTTCATGTACTCCCCGATGACGGCCTGGACAAGTTTGTTCATCGGGGCTTCCCCCGGTCATGTCTGTTGGTCGTGCGGAGGAAGAAGTCCTCGAGGCTCTCCTGCGCGGTCCAGAGAGCAGTGAGTGCTATGCCGTTCCGGACGAGCAGCTCCGCCACCCGTTCCGGATGTTCCAGAGCATCACCATCCCGGATCTCAAGATGCTGTCCCGATGGCCGTATGTCTGCGAATCCGTTGCCGGACAGGATCTCGCGGGCTTTCGTGTTGTTGCCGGTGCCGACGATGAGCCGCTTGTCCAGAAGCGACCTGAGTTCCTTCGCCGACACCTCATGCAACAGGCGCCCTTCATGGATGATGCCCACTTTGGTTGCCAGCCGTTCAACTTCGTCGAGAATGTGGCTCGAAACGAAAACGGTGATGCCGTGCTCCCGTGCCAGGCTGATAAGCAGCTCGCGGATATCGACGATACCTGCCGGGTCGAGCCCGTTGGCAGGTTCGTCGAGAAGAAGGATCTTCGGTCCATGCAGCAATGCTTTGGCGATGCCCAGCCGCTGCATGTTGCCGAGGGACAGGTGTCGTGCCTGCATGGTAAGATAGGGGGAGAGACTCAGCCGTTCGACAACCCGATCGATCACTCCGGGTTCATCGATACCGCGAAGCCGGCGGAATATCTCCAGGTTCTCGCGAACGTTCAGATTGGGGTATGCAGAAGGGGTCTCGACAAGGCTTCCCACGCGGTCCCACGGGCCTTTTCCTCCCGCTCGTATCTCCTCGCCGAGTATCGTTGCAGTCCCGGATGTCGGCCGTATGAGGCCGAGCAGCATCCTGATGGTCGTGGTCTTTCCGGCGCCGTTGAGCCCCAGGAAACCATAGATCTCACCCTCGTGTACCGTGAGGGAGAGATCATCGACCGCGACGACTGCACCGAAGTGCTTGGTGAGGGATCGGGTGGATATGACGGATTTGTCGTTCATGTGCAGCGCAGGCGTACCGACATGAGCGGACAATCTACAGTCAGATATCGAAGAATGCCAACCGGGGGCTGAGATCCACTCCAGCTGTCACAGACCCTCAGATAAGGATCACAGAATAAGATCCCGTAGGCCTGCTCGCCTCGCCTGCCTGACGAACACCTGCCCGCCGAATACCTGCAGGCGGGCCTGCCGCACCTGTCCGCCGTAGGCGGAGGCAGGGGTGATACATCCGTCGGCTCACTATTGACCAGAATCCATCTCAATAATATTTGGCCGCAAAGAACCCGCCTGCTGAGCGTAGGCGAGGCAGGCACAAAGAACTTATAGATGATTTTTCTCCGATTCTGTGTTCTTTGCGTTCTTTGTGGCTAATTGTCCAGATAGAAAAGGGTTTTTGAGATGGGTTGTTCTGACTTCTGTCATCTCACATGAAGTATTTCTTCTGAAAGTACACCGAATCGCCAAAGGTGCGCATGAACTTCATATCGTCCGCATCGAGCGGTCCCAAGCGGACTGCCTCGATGTTCTCCCTCAGCTGTTTGATGCTCCGCGGAGCCGTCAGGGCGCAGTGAACATGCGGATTGGAGAGGACGAAGCGGTATGTCTCCCCGGCTGTCGGGATGCGGCCGTCCTTCGGCCAGCCTTTCGGACGGCGCAGGAGGTAGGTCCAGCGTGTTGCGGTATATGAAATGATGCCCGGATCGTGGCGCGCAAGGTGGGGGAAGATGTCCTGTTCTGCTCCCCTGTGGGCTGCATTATACCGGAGCATCAGTGCATCGACGGCGCCATCAGCTGCAAGCTTTCCCAGGAACTTCCGGTCATGGCACGAGAGTCCGATGGCCCGTACCTTTCCCTCATCACGCAGCTTCACCATGTCATCGAGGACGCGCCGGGGGAATTCCTCCGGCTTCATGACTCCCATGAAGAGGAAGATGTCGATGTGGTCCGTCCTGAACAGCCTCAGCCGCTTCTCGAACGCCTTTCGTATGTTCTGCGCCCACCAGATGTAATTGTAGGCGCCCGTTGCCAGGACGATCTTATCACGGTTCGTCCCCATGTGCGGCCGCAATCCCCGTATCATCTGCACATCGATGCCGAAAGCCTGAAAAAGATTGATCCCTGACTCGAGAGCGACATCCACTGCATGTTTGCCGGGATAATATGATGCCGAAAGCCCGAGAGGAGAGACCTTCAGGCCGGTGCTGCCAAACGGACGAAGCTCACATTGAGAGGTCGGCATAGTTCTCTACATGCTCCTTAGTGAATCTCCGTGTCTCCTCCATGGACTCTGTGCACCACGTTGTCCAACCGCTCCAATACCATTCTTGCTCTCGCCCTGAAAGCTCCTGTTCCGTACGGCAATGATGCTTCGATCGTTTGTCGAAGCTCTGGAATCAGGCCTGGCTCGAGTTCTGCAATACGTGCTATGACGGTCATGGAGAACACGCGGATCGCGATCGGCTCTGACGGATCTGAAAGGTACCGGAAGCATGCATTGACGACCCGTCCCTGCAGTGCGCGGGGTATGTCCACGTGCTGCAGCGTTGAAACGCCGACCCGCCGCACCGCCGGATGGATGCCCTTCTGGTCCATCCTCTTCACGATCTTCGGCAGCCACGGCGTGATCATTTGCGGATGCGTTTCGACGACGCAGAACAGTGCTCCCGCCGCAAGTTGCGCATCGCGCTTGTCGCCACTCAGGTAGATTTTCATCAGTTCGGCAAACCGGTCCACATCGGTGACAACCCATGCAGCAACCGCATCCCTGTTCTCGCGAGTATTCCCCCTATGAAGTTGGTCGAGTAGGCTGATCATCATTACCTTCTTCCCCACAACATCCTCTTAGCTACGGTTCCAGTCAACGTGTCTTCGGTTGTTTGTCGGAGGATCGGGAGTCCGATTCTAATGCTCTGCGGTGTCTTTCGGCTCCCAAAGCTCTATCGGATTTCCCTCCGGATCGTACACCCGTGCGAACCGTCCGTTCGGGTACGTTTCAGGGTCAACGGTGACCTTGATGCCGTTCCCTTCGAGCTGCTTCACTATCGCATCGAGGTCGCTCACTCTGAAATTCACCATCCACACTTTCGTGGAGTCGCCGAAGTAGTCAGTCTTCTCGTTGAAGGGGGCGAACACGGTCGGCCCGGCCTCCTGGGTCCATGGCTGGACATTATACGAGGTCGGCGTCAGGTCGATGCCAAGGTTCTCTTTGTACCACATGGCCAGCTTCGTCGGCTCCTTCGCCCGGAAGAACAATCCGCCTATACCGAGGACCTTCTCCTTCGGAGCGGAGAGAAGCACCGGATCAGGCCGCCGCTCGGGGGTTTCCTGAGCGGAGAGGGGGGAAAGGCCGAAGAGGAGGATGAGAGGGAGGGTGAAGGGAAAACGTTGCGACATGGTGTGTCCTTTCAGGAAAATGCCTGCTATTCCAACATTCCAATATTCCATCCTCGAAATATTCCGTCTCACCATTCTGCCTGTCCAACGCTTTGCGTCTCCCCGTCCCTGCCTGCCGAAGTGACTTCAGGCACGCAGGCAGGTCTGCGTGATATCCCACCCTTCCATCATTCCATCATTCCATTGTTCCATCATCCCTGGCTTATCCCCCTTGCCCGCTGCCTCCTCTGCGCCTCTGCGTGCATCAGTAATCTATCGTTAATATCCGCCCCTTCGTGAACGAGAAGAACAGGTCCTTCTGCGCCACGGTCACCCCTTCTTTCAGGTCGCCCGCTTCGATGCCTGCCACTTTCATGCAGGTCGGGCACGCCATCACCGTGACGCCGGCGTCCTTCAGCTTCGTCAACAGTTCGTCCGAGGAGAGGAACTCCTCCATCGAGATCGGAGCTGCATCCGCCGTGAGTGCTTTGACGGCATCGATGTCGCAGTAGACGAGCACATCCTGGCCGCCGTCGGCCATGCGTGTTGCCATCGTGAGACCCATCAGGAACCGGTGAGGATGTTCGGCGCCGTGCGAGATGTGGACGAAAACGCCGTCCCGTTTTGCCTCGTCGGGACAACCGTCGCAGGCCGGGAACGCGAAGAGCAGGAGGGTGGCTGCCATCAGGAAGGGAAGGATGTTGTGTCGTTTCATGGTTGACTCCTTTCGCTGTTTAGAATCAGTCTCACGCTATCGGTTCTTTTCGTCGCGCTCGTTGCCGCTCGCGGCGAGCGCTGCGCGAAACTTCATGAGACCGCTTCTGGAGTGGTTCATTCAGGCCACGGGAGGTCGTTTCTCCTGATGCCTGTACCGCAACACACGTATCTTTTCCATAGTGACGAGTCCTTCCGTCACTGTCTCATCCAGAAAGGGCATGAGCCTGTCCAGATTCTCTTCGGTGTCGACGATCTCGACCACCATCGGCATGTCGAGCGAGAGTTCGAGGAGCTTCGCCGTGTGGATGCGGCTGTTGGCGCCGTAGCCCATGACGCCTCTCAGGACCGTCACGCCGGCAAGGTTCAGCTCACGGGCCTTGAGCGTGATCTGCTCGTAGAGGGGCTTCCCCTGATGCTTGTCCGATTCCCCGACGAAGACGCGAAGCAGCACTGCATGTTCGGGCAGATTCATTTTTCACCTCAGGCAATGAGCTTCATGGTCAGCTTCACAGCGTGCATGCCCGCATAGACACCTCCGATCCCCAGAAGGACGCTTCCAAGCACGTTCAAAGCTGCGAGGCCCGGTTCACTGTCCCGCAGGAGCTGCACAGTTTCGAGCGAGAAGGTGGAGAATGTGGTGAAGGCGCCGAGCAGTCCGATCATCAGGAATCCGCGCCATTCGGGGCTCACGATTGTCGATTCGGACAGTTCGAAGAGAGCACCGATGACGAGGGAACCGAGCATGTTGACGACGAATGTGCCGATGGGGAATGTCGGGGAGACGGAGGAGGAGAGCCACAAGGAGAGGCCGTAGCGGGCGACGGCGCCGATCGAACCTCCGACCGCGATCAGTGCGAGATGCTGCATGTATCAGATCCCGTTGTGTGGAAGATACCTGTCGGACAATATACTTCCGAAAAGCCGGGGATACAGGCCCGCAGGCACCCTCCGAACGCCTGCAGGCAGATCTGCGGTATTCTGCCTCGCTCTCACACTGCCAGCCCTTCACCGCGTCACTACGCGACGCGTCAAAAACGAGCGTACACCCCAGGCCGGCCATAAATGGCCGGCCCTGTGTTCGTACGGTCGCTGACGCGACCTGGAAAAGCGCATCCAGCGGGGCACCAAGGGCTGACACAACGTGCGATGCATGATTCCCACCTCGTCGTCGCGGAGCGACGCTGTGATAGATGGCCGGCCCCGAGTTCATCCGGTCGCTGGCGCGCGACCAGGGTAGACGCAGGCATCGGAACACCGAGTGATGACATAATACGCGATGTGAGCTTTCCGTATCGTCGTCGCGGAGCGACGATGTGATCACAGCCGGACCGTTTACGGTCCGGTTGGATGTACCCTGCAACGATTGCGCGTCGCGTAGCGACGCTGTGATACATGGCCGGTCCTGAGTTCATCCGGTCGCTGGCGCGCGACCAGGGTCGACGCAGGCATCGGAACACCGAGTGATGACATAATACGCGATGTGAGCTTTCCGTATCGTCGTCGCGGAGCGACGATGTGATCACAGCCGGACCGGTTACGGTCCGGTTGGATGTACCCTGCAACGATCGCGCGTCGCGTAGCGACGCTGTGATACATGGCCGGCCTGAGTTCGCCCCGCCGAACGCCGTAGGCGTTCCATATTTCTTGCTCCTTCAAAGCCCTTGGGTCCGCACCCCATCGTGGTGCAATATGTCTCCAGACCAGCGAACGCCCCGCCGAGCAGCTCCCCCGCCCTACACTCTTCGCTTTTCGCTCTTCACTTTTCGCTGCCTTTCTTCTCCACCTTTGCCACGTACATGGGATAGACCGATGCGAAGGTCATCTGTGCAATGCGCTGATCGTGATTACTCATATTGTCCCCGAATGAATCTTCGATGAAGGCCAGCGAAGGACCTCAGGCCTATGGTGTAACAGCCGTCCTCAATTCTCCGGCATCTTGAGTGTATCATGCTCCATCCCTCATCGTAATTACCACTTTTGCCCGAGCATGCCCTTCTCCCAGATACCGAAGCGCCTCAGCAGCCTCATGTAACGGGTACCGTCTATCGATCACAGGGAAGACCTTGCCCGCTTCCACGAGTTCTTTGAGAACAGCCAGATCTTTCTGGCTTCGTTTCGCCGCGACGCCTCCCATTGTCCTGCCGCCTTTTTCAGACATCCATGGCCCAAGGAGCATGGACTGGAAGATCTGAGCCTTGGATCCTCCGGCCATGACATAAATGCCCTTGGGGGCTAAGGCACGCTTATACGCCGAAAGCGGATGATATCCATTCGCAGCAAGAATGAGGTCATACTGCTTCCCGCTTCGGGTGAAATCCTCTTTGGTATAATCAATGACATGGTCTGCCCCGAGCGAGCGCGCCTGCTCAACATTCCTCGTGCTGCACACGGCGGTCACGTGAGCGCCGAATGATCTGGCGATCTGCACCGCAAATGTCCCCACGCCGCCCGAGGCGCCATTGATCAGAACCTTCTGACCCGCCTGGATCTGCCCTTCATCGCGCAGACCCTGCAGAGCGGTGATCGCTGCCATCGGGACGGCTGCTGCTTCCTCGAACGACAGATTGGATGGTTTCGCCACCAATGCGTCTTCACGAGCACAGGTATATTCGGCAAAACCGCCACGCACCATCCCAAACACCTCATCGTCTGGCTGAAATTGCCTGATGTTCTTGCCAACAGCTTCGATCCGACCCGCTATGTCAGCTCCGAGTCTGGTGTCTTTCGGTTTGAGCAGTCCACCCCCCATGAAGCGGATCAAGAATATATCCGCGGTCAGGAAATGCCAGTCATATGCATTGACGGATGCCGCGTGGATCCTTATCAGGACTTCATCGTCCCCCGGTGTTGGTTTGTCGACGTCCTTGACCTGAAGAACATCTGGCGATCCATATTTTGTATGAACGACCGCCTTCATAAGTATTTGCCCGAGTTTATTCTCTCTTGATTGACTGATGTCGGCAGTTATGGCACATATTGCCTTGCCTCAGCATGCGGGACAATTGCGCTTAACTAGCTAGAATACGACCTCCCGCCCCCTCTTCCTTCATCTCTTTGCGTCCTTCGCGCCCTTTGCGAGAGATATTCATGGAACCACTTCTACACCGAATAGAAGAAATCCCTCTCTGCCTCCGTGTCATGGATCGTGATGGACCCGCCCGCGATGGTGCCGGTGAATTCCTTGTTCGCGCGGTGGTCGAAGCCTGAGAAGTGCTGCCCCTCGAAGGAGAGGGTGAGGTGGTGGCCGTTGCCGAAATCATACAGCGAGAAATATTCCGGGGCGTCAGGGGCCTTCGAGCGCTGCCCGCCGACATGACACTTGCGGATGAAATCGTAGACGGAGATGTGCTCGGGACGAACGATGCCCGAGTAAGAGAATTCCTTCTGCTCTGCATGGTCGAACACGCCCCGGCATGAGTCGCAGAGTCTTATCCTGCCGGCGATATATGCTACGATCCTTCGGGTGTCGGCTTCCAAGCAGGTCCTCCTTGGGTAGAACAGTGGCGTCGAGCGAAGAGGGAAGAGTGAAGAGCGAAAAGGGAAGAGTGAAGCGAAGAGCGAAAAGTGAAAAGTGAAAAGTGTACGCCTGTCGCACTCCTCCCAGGACGCCCAGAGTACACTAATGAACGAATTCGGCTGTGCTTTGTAAATCCCTAAAATTAGTGAGTGGTTAAGCTGTGCATTTTCAACGGGTTGGAGGAAATCAGGAATTATTCCGGGCAGATTTTGTTACTCGGAAGATCATCCTGGGCAGGTTTCGCGCAACGCCCGCCACGGGAGCAACGCCCGCAACGCAGATGACTTTTGGAATTTGGGTTTTCGTCGCGTTCGTGGCGCGAACTAATCCGGATGACAGGTCCTTAGAAGACTTCTGGTCGTACGAATGCGATGGCAGGCGAGAAACCGGGAGGAAGCTCTGGGAGTTGGAGGAGTCTTCCATCTTTCAACTTCAATCTGTCGTCTGATTTCTGACGTCTGTCGACTGTCATCTGTCGTCTTCCATCTCCCATCTCGCTACTTTCTACTCTCCATCTATCTTCCCCACCCATACTCCAGACATCCCTGCGTCGGTGAGAGAATGGGGGGGCAGACCTGCGGAGAGACCCACACATCGACATGACAGAGCTCGAAGAGCAGCGGTCGCGCAGTCGTGGGGGAGAGCTTCGGAAAGAGGCGGGCTTCTGCGCGGATGATGAACACCTCGTGCATGGCGATCAGGCGCCCCGTGCAGACCGGGTCGGGCTGGTAGATGAGCCCTGAGCGGAAGTCCCGCCCCAGGTCGTCCTTCCAGTCGAACGGGATGAAGAACGACATCGAATCTCCGGGGGGGATGCGCATGAATCCCGTCGGCAGGTTGGCGGGCGGCACTTGGTCCACCCAGCGCCAGCCGAGGTCGTAGCTCCTCGCATACGAGGGATCCCGCTGCAGCGTGATCGAGAGCGTCCCCTCGATGTCAGCATATCCCTCGATCATCTCATCATACGTATTCTTCATGATGAGCCGGAGGTAGATCCGGTTCTCAAGGGGCGACATCAGCCAGGTCGATTCGATCCGCGCTGAGAACAATTGCGAGGGGTCGCTGCGGGGAGGAAGATGCTCATCGCAGGACACGAAGGGAAGGACCAGGAACACCAGGTTTACCATTACCCGCTTCACACTCGGCCTCACCGGATCATGCTGAAATGCCTGTGGTCATCCACGTATCCATCATTCCATCTTTCAGCTTCAGTCTGACATCTGATATCTGAAATCTCTCCTCACATCCTCACCGCCATTCCCATCATCAGCAGGGGAGTGGCCTTCATCGGATATCCCTCGACGTATCCGGCGGTCTTGTATCCGAGCTCGCCTACAAGGTTCAGGGAAACCGGGAGGCCGTGGATGTCCTGGTACACGCGGACCGACCATGCGCCCCCCAGTCCGCTCCCGATGGATCTCGTCGGATTGAAGCCGCTCATCAGGGACGGCTGCAGCCAGAGCTTTGCCCCGGCGTCGAGCCGCCAGTGGCCGTCGTCGAAGATGCGCTGCACATCGACCCCGACGCCGCCCCATCCGCTATGGAACGACCCGTCGCCAAGGCGAAGGTCGATGAGCGTCGCGCGCTCTCCGATGCGCATGTAATTCTCCAGGTGATATTCGACGCCGAACGGGGTCCAGCCGGAGCGTATGAGCGGAAGGTAATCTACTGATCCCAGTCTCAGCATCGGCAGCTCAGCGCCATCGCGTCCATGCCAGAGGTGGTCGTAGAGAATGAGATACAGGGAATAGAACAGGAACGGATTCGCCAGGTCGATCTTCGTCGCCATCTTCAGGTCGGCGACCGTCATCCTCATGCGTGTGGATGGAGTGAGAGTACCGTACCCGACATTGAGAAGCCGCACGAAGGCTCGCGGGTCATCGTCTGCCTCACCGTCAAGCAGGTTCTCGTGTGCATCCAGGATGTATTCGAACGCGATCTGGAAGGAGATGAAGTACATCAGGGCTTCACGATAGGAGACGACGCGTTTGTCGAGCCACCGAAGGGCCAGCCCTCGCTGCAGGAACGTATGCGACTCTACTCCTCCCGACCAGATGGCGATTGTTTCGTGCGGACTTTGACCGCTCCATGATGATGTCGCTTCGCCTCCGCCGTTTCCGTAGGGAGGCGGAAGATCGAACGCGTAGTGGATGCCGGGAATGTCCAACTCGCGGTATCTGGCTCCATGGCCGCCGAATTCATGCTGAACGACAGTGAGGAAGTATTCGACAGGAACATCGACATACTGGAGCTTTGCGAAGCGAATGGCGATCCCTCCGGCTTTTCCGATGATGGAACCCTCGTCGAACCAGACGGAGCCGATCAGGCGACTGTCGAGCGCGGCGATGCCGGCATGGAGCGTCAGAAGATTGTCCGCAGATGCCCGCATCGTGTAGTCGGGATCGGCGATGAGATGCAGAAAGGAATGGAGGCGTTGAGCAGCGGGCCGTTCAGCGGTGGGCGGATCAACGGACTGTGCGGCGCCTGAGGTCGTCAGGAGGAATATGAGGAGATGCTTCCTGAACACGGCTAGCAGAAAGATACACTTTTCCGGTCAGGAAGTTGAAGTGTCTGAGCTACCTGGAAATGATCTGGCCTGGAGGGTTTCTCGCGGCGACCGCGACGAGGGCGACGAACGCAGCGAAAAGAACCCTATTCCTGATCGTTTACCTTTGCGCGCGCTGCTCTCGCTGCGAGCTTTGCGAGAAATCTTTCCGAGCAGGTGCTCGTGGGAGCGCTTCTAGTTCAGACTGCACGCCCCGCCGCAAAGAGAGCAATGGACGCAACGTGAGGAACGCCTGGAGAGGGATTTAAGAAAGAGCGTGTTTTCAGGAATGGGAGGCGAAGGGAGGTCGTAACAGGTGAACCGTGAACCGCAAACCGGCGCATGCGCCAGGGGCTGTTCACGGGCGACAGAATCTGCTTCAAACTCGCATTGCAGGTTTTGCGTCGTTGCGAGAGAATCCCCTTCAGGTCCACATTGCGGGCTTCGTCGCCGTCCCCCTCTTCAGTCTGACTACCGTCTACTGACTACTCTCCTCAATTTATTCCACACGCCCCCCCGCAGCACCCGCCCGGAGAGGAGCAGGAGTCGCCGGAGCTGACGGACGACGACGAGCCCCCCATGTTGGGGCTGGCCGTCACGGACATCAGTTTCTTGTGGTCGTTCGAGCCGCAGGACGGACACACGACCGCAGAAACATCCTCGCGCGTTTTGTGGAAGACATCATATGTGGAGTTGCAGGAGGTACAGCGGTAATCATAGATTGGCATGGTAGGTCCGGGTTAAATGCTAAATTCGAAATAGGAAATGCTAACTAAACTGAAAAATCGAAAATCTGAAGGCATGAAAGGAGATGCCCATGATTGGATGCGTGAATTCCTGATAAGATTCGCCCTCTTCTCAGATTGCCCCATTTCACATTTCGGGCTTAGTTAGCATTTCAATCCCTCGGCGTCGCTCGGGACAAGAGGTTTAGCATTTAGCATTTCTGTTCCCTCAGCTCTTCATGAGTTGTCTAAAGACATACTGCAGTATTCCGTCATTCCTGTAATAGTCCACTTCATTCGGCGTATCTATTCTACAGATCACTTCAAAATCCTTCTTCCCCTTTCCCCCATCCTCCGCCGTTACCCTCATCCTCTTTCCGGGCTTCAGGTCCCCCTCGATCCCCTCTATAGAGTAGGTCTCGGATCCGGTCAGGCCCAGGCTTGCGGCCGTCTGGCCCTCGAGGAACTGCAGGGGCAGGACCCCCATGCCGACCAGGTTGCTCCTGTGGATCCGCTCGAACGATTCCGCAATGACTGCCCGGACGCCCAGAAGGCGCGGACCCTTGGCGGCCCAATCGCGGGACGAGCCCGAGCCGTATTCCTTGCCGGCGAGGATGATGGTCGGTGTGTTCGATGCTTTGTACAGCTCTGCCGCGTCGAAGATCGTGACCGGCTCTTTCGACGAAGGGTGGACCGTCCAGCCCCCTTCCGTGCCCGGAGCGAGCTGGTTCCGGAGCCGGATGTTGGCGAATGTGCCGCGCACCATCACCTCGTGGTTCCCGCGGCGTGACCCGTACGAATTGAAGTCCTTCTTGCCGATGCCGCGCTCCTTGAGGTACTTCCCGGCAGGGCTGTTCTCAGCGATCGACCCGGCCGGCGAGATATGGTCGGTCGTGACAGAGTCGCCGAGCTTCGCGAGCACCCGCGCGCCCCGGATGTTCTTCACCGGTGCAGGCTCTTTCGGCAGGTCAACAAAGTACGGCGCGGCCTTGATGTACGTGGAATCCCCTTCCCAGTGGAACTGCGCACCGGCGGGGACCGGAAGCGACTTCCATGCCGTGTCCCCTTCGAACACATTCGCGTACTGGTTGTGGAACATCTCTGACTTGACGCATGACTGGATGGTCTGTGCGACCTCTTCCTGCGACGGCCAGATGTCCTTGAGGAAAACATCCTTCCCGTCCGATCCTTTCCCGATCGATTCGCTATGGATGGCGATGTCCATCGTCCCGGCGAGCGCATAGGCCACGACGAGCGGGGGGGAGGCGAGGTAGTTGGCGCGCACATGCGGGTTGACGCGCCCCTCGAAGTTCCTGTTCCCCGAGAGCACTGACACAGCGACGAGGTCATGCTCCGTGATGGCGTTCGAGATCGGTTCCAGGAGCGGGCCGCTGTTACCGATGCATGTCGTACAGCCGTATCCGACAAGGTTAAATCCGAGTTCGTCGAGCGGCTTGTTGAGCCCTGCTTCCTGAAGGTAGTCCGTCACGACCTTGGAACCGGGTGCGAGGCTCGTCTTGACCCATGGTTTTGACGTGAGTCCCTTCGCACGCGCCTTCTTCGCCAGAAGACCGGCTGCGACCATGACCGACGGATTGGACGTGTTCGTGCACGAGGTGATCGCTGCTATCACGACCGACCCGTGCCCGACGGGGAATCCTCCCTTCCCCTCGACCGTCACATCCACCTTCTTGTTCGGGTCCTTGCCGTCCCCCTTCGCTTCGAGCAGTTCCTTCACCGCTTTCTGGTACGACGGCTTCGCTTGCGAAAGGAGGATCTTATCCTGCGGACGTTTCGGCCCCGCAATGCTGGGCTCGACCGTCGACAGGTCCAGCGAAAGCGTATCGGAGAACTCAGGCTCGGGCGTGTTCGCCGTATGGTACAGGCCCTGGTCCTTCGCATACGCGTCGACGAGCTGTATCCTGTCCGTATCGCGGCCTGTGAACGTCAGATACTCGATCGTCTGCGCATCGACGGGGAAGAAGCCCATCGTCGCTCCGTACTCGGGGGCCATGTTCGCGATGGTCGCCCGGTCGGCGAGGGAAAGCGCAGATAGGCCGGAGCCGTAGAACTCCACGAACTTGCCGACGACCCCTTTCTTCCGGAGCATCTGCGTCACAGTGAGGACGAGATCCGTTGCGGTCGCGCCGGCCGGGAGTTTTCCTTCCAGCTTGAAGCCGACGACCTGCGGAAGCAGCATGGAGATGGACTGTCCGAGCATCGCCGCCTCCGCTTCGATCCCGCCAACGCCCCAGCCCAGGACGCCAAGGCCGTTGATCATCGTCGTGTGCGAATCGGTGCCGACGAGCGAATCGGGGTACGCGAGGATCTCTTTGCCTTCACCGGCTGTGAACACGACCTGTGCGAGGTATTCCAGGTTCACCTGGTGAACGATGCCGGTGTCGGGCGGCACCACGCGGAAGTTCTTGAACGCCTGCTGTCCCCACCGAAGGAACGCATAGCGTTCCCTGTTCCGCTCGAACTCCTTTTCGGCGTTGATGACGAACGCGGCCTCCGTTCCATACTCGTCGACCTGAACGCTGTGGTCGATGACGAGGTCGACCGGTTGGAGAGGATTGATCCTGTTCGGGTCTCCGCCGGCGGCGATCATGGCGTCGCGCATGACGGCAAGGTCAACAACGCACGGCACGCCCGTAAAGTCCTGCAGAAGCACCCGGGCGGGCATGAAGGCGATCTCCTTGTCGGGGGTGGCCTTCGGGTCCCATTTCAGGACGGCGTCGATATCCTCCGCCCGCACCACCCGGCCATCTTCCCGCCGGAGCAGGTTTTCGAGGAGGATACGGATGGAGAACGGCAACCGCGCCAGAGAAACGCCTGCAGAGGCTTCGAGGCGGGAAAGTGAGAAAATGGTGTAGGGTTTGCCGCCGACAGTAAGGGTCGATTTACTTCCGAATGAGTTCATGGCGTTCAGGGAGTTGAGGATGATCGATGATCTGAGCGAACAAAAAAATATACGAAAACAATCCGATTTTCAGCAGGCACATCTGAATGCTGATTCGCACCCCAAATCTGGATATATTGTTTCCTCAGATCAGACGACGGGTGGATGTTCGAGAGGCACAGGGAGATTATGACGACAGAAAAGAGAACAGTGCTGGTTGTGGACGACGAGGAAATGCTGCGTTCGCTCATGTGCGATATCCTTGAGGGGGAGGGATTCTCCGTTCTCTCAGCAGGGAACGGCCGAGAAGCGGTCGATATCTACACTGCACGTGGGAATGAGATCGCTCTCGTGGTCATGGACATGTCTATGCCCGAAATGGACGGCACGCAGACTTTTACGGTCCTTCAGGAGATGGACCCGGCCGTGAAGGTGCTCGTTTCTTCGGGTTATGCGGAAGACCCGCACGTCAAGAAATTGCTCGAACGGGGAGCGCTCGGCGTCATCCCCAAGCCGTTCAAGGTCGACGACCTGGCCCGCACCGTCGAGCAAGCGCTCGGACGATAGGCATGAGGGACGTTTCACCAAAGGCGACCACTCTCCGTACGGCGACGGCCCGTGCGGTCATCTTTGTCTCGAAGGGGACGACCGACCTCATTGTCGCCGGGAAGATCCCGAAGGGGGATCCCATCCCTGTTGCCCGCGTCGCCGGCATCCAGGCCGCAAAGAATACCAGCTCGATCATTCCCTTCTGCCATCCCCTCCCGATCGATCACGCAGATTGTGCCTTTTCGGTGCATGCCGACAGGATCGAGATCGAATCGACCGTGACGGCGATCCACAAGACTGGCGTGGAGATGGAAGCACTGACAGCCGCCTCTGTCGCCGCGCTCACCCTCTATGATATGCTCAAACCGGTGGACGCAAACCTCCGCATCGGCGAGATCACGCTGCTGTCGAAGACGGGCGGAAAATCGGGACATCCTGCGCCGCAGGAGAAGTTCAGCGCTGCTGTTGTGGTTCTTTCGGACTCAACAGCCTCGGGCGATCGGAAGGACGAGTCGGGACGATACGTGGAAGCACAGCTGAAAACGATGGGCGTGCATGCTGTGGAATATTTCGTCCTGCCGGACGATGAGAAGAAGCTCGCGGAAACGCTGAAGGAACTGGCGGACGTCAAGCGCGTCGACCTGGTGCTTACGACAGGCGGCACGGGACTCGGGCCGAAGGACATCACACCCGAGGCCACCCGTTCGGTGATCGACAGGGAGGTGCCGGGGATCTCAGAGACGATCCGGTCGTTCGGGCAGGACAGGATCCCCACCGCTATGCTTGCGCGGAACGTGGCCGGTGTCCGCGGCCGGACGCTCATCGTGAACCTCCCCGGTTCGCTCAAGGGCGTTCAGGAAAGCCTGAGCGCTATCCTGCCGGGCATCTTCCACGCTGCGAAGGTGATCGGCGGCGCGAAGCACGACTGAGGAGGGAAGGGGCAACGCAAGGTAAGGTGGGCAATCGCTGGCCTGCTCTCATGTCATCCCCGCATGCTTCTGGCGGGGATCGCTTTTTCTGGTCCTCAAGTGCCAATGTCGCGTTAGGCGACCCCCGCTAACAACATGCGGGGGTGACAAGAGTCTTCTGTGGGCTTCCTGCGAGCCGGCCAGAGTAACTCTATCCCATCACGACAGCTTCAGGCATGGATGACGTGTGGCGATGCGGGCGTCTGATCCTGCTCACCTGGCAAGGATCCAAAATCGAGACTCAGCAACTGCCTTCTATCATTCCAATTCACAGTTCCACCTGCGCCTTCCGTCTCTTCCTCCGCACTAGGAGCTTGCGGAAAAACATTTCATGCTGCGTCCGCAACGGTCTTGATGGATCATGCAGGCAGCGCACGCAACGTTCTTACGTATTTTCTATCGCTGCGTCCGTTGCTCCCGTCGCGTGCGTTGCGAGAAACCTACCGCGAAGCGTATTTTCGCACCCTGCTAGGCCTTCTTCTGCAACACCCGGGCTCTCTCTATCGCATCGTCGAGGGATCCCAGAATATTATCCTCACCTATCCTGTCCAGCAACCCTGATTGCGTGAACGCATGCAGCGGCTGTTTGTGAATGCCTGCGATCAGGAAGTGCGTTCCCTGTTTTGAGAACTGATCGGCCAGGTCCTCTATAGCACGCAATCCGGATGCGTCGACGGATAGC
This sequence comes from uncultured Ignavibacteriaceae bacterium, assembly GCA_964534125.1. Classification (GTDB taxonomy): domain Bacteria; phylum Bacteroidota; class Ignavibacteria; order UBA10030; family UBA10030; genus 2-02-FULL-55-14. The sequence goes on along the minus strand of CAZHOJ010000001.1, from coordinate 527,237 downwards.
AGGTGTTCCGTTTCCAGGATGAACACGTCCGGGGGTTTCTCCAGTTGTCTCATCGTCTCCGTGAACTGGTCGACCGCTCCGAAGAAGAGCGAGCCGTACACCTCGAACACCTCGATCCCATCGGGAAGCTTCCGTTCTTCCGGGACACCCTCCTCGATCTCTTCCTTGCGCATGTCCTGCGTCAGCGGGGCGGCCTTGCTCACTTCTGCCATTCGCCGGATGAACAGCATCGCCGACAGGATCACGCCCGTCTGAATGGCCGCCGTCAGGTCGACCATGACGGTCAGGATGAACGTGATGATCATGACTGCGGCGTCGCTGCGGGGCGAACGCAGGATCCGGACGAACGAATGCCACTCGCTCATATTGTAGGATACGACGATCAGGATCGCGGCCAGCGTGGGCATGGGGATGAGCTCCGCCCACTGTCCGAAGAAGAGCATGATGAGGAGCAACGTGAGCGCATGGACTATGCCGGCAACAGGTGTTCTGCCGCCGCTCTTGACGTTCGTCGCAGTCCGTGCGATCGCTCCTGTGGCCGGGAGGCCCAGGAAGAGCGGTGTCACGATGTTGGCCGCTCCCTGTGCGATGAGCTCGGCGTTCGAGCGGTGACGCGACCGGAGCATACCGTCGGCCACGGAGGCGGAAAGGAGCGATTCGATGGCGCCAAGCATTGCGATCGTCACGGCAGGGGAGAAGACCTTCCGGATGATCTCAAGTGACACATCGGGGAGCCGCGGCTCCGGCAGCGTGTTCGGCACGTGGCCGAAAAGCGATCCGATGGTGCTCACCGGGATGTTGAACAGCTGCACGACGGCCGTTACGATGAGGATGGCCAGCAAAGAACCGGGGACACGGGGAACGAACCGCTGCGCACTGACGATGATGATGAGCGAGGCGAGTCCGACCCCGAGGGCCGACAGGTCGATGGAGCCAGCGTGTTCGGCATAGCTCGCCCATTTGTCGATGAAATCCGCCGGCAAGTCCCGGATGCCCATGCCGAGCATGTCGTTGATCTGCGAGGAAAAGATGATGAGCGCGATGCCGCTCGTGAAGCCGACCGTGAGGGGGTAGGGGACGAACTTGAGCAGGGCGCCGAACCGGGCCAGCCCCATGATGACGAGGATGACCCCGGCGATAATGGTAGCTACCACGAGGCCGTCGTATCCGTGGGTCTGGACGATTCGGTAGACGATGACGATGAACGCACCCGTGGGGCCGGCTATCTGGACCCGGCTGCCGCCGAATGCGGAGACCAAGAACCCCGCGATGATGGCCGTGTACAGGCCTTGTTCAGGCTTCACGCCCGACGCGATGGCGAAGGCGATGGCGAGCGGGAGGGCGACGATGCCGACGATGACGCCCGCCGTCACGTCGGACAGGAACTGCTGTCGCGAATATCCCTCACGAAGGACGCTGACGAGCTTCGGTTCGAAGATCTTTCTCATCGGCGTTGGTCTGCCGACCGGATGGAGCTCATGGATGTGTCCTTGGATATCGGAGCCCAAGGTACAAAAAAATCCGACAGAGGGGATGGAGGACGACCGGGACACTTCCAACTTTCGGGATTCCTCCATATATTCGTTCTCATGTTCGACCTTACCTTCCTTGCCGTCTGTGCCTAAGCGCACGGACATCCAATCCATCCTGATCATCGGTTCCGGTCCTATTGTGATCGGACAGGCATGCGAATTTGATTACTCCGGTACGCAGGCCTGCAAGGTATTGCGCGAGGAGGGGTACCGCATCATCCTCGTCAACAGCAATCCTGCGACGATCATGACGGACCCTGAGCTCGCCGACGCCACCTACATCGAGCCCATCACCCCCGAGTTCGTCGAGAAGATCATCGAGAAGGAGCGCCCCGACGTCATCCTGCCCACGATGGGAGGACAGACCGCGCTGAACACGGCGGTCGCCCTGGCCGAGAGCGGCGTGCTGGAGAAGTACGGCGTGGAGCTCATCGGTGCCAAGCTGGGGGCGATCAAGATGGCGGAGGACCGCGAGTTGTTCAAGGAGGCGATGGACCGCTGCGGGCTCGAATCTGCGCGGGGCGGGTTCGTGCACACGATCGAGGAAGCGGTCGCGATGGCCGAACAGATCGGGTTCCCCATCATCATTCGTCCGTCGTTCACTCTCGGTGGGACAGGCGGCGGCACGGCCTACAACGTCGATGAGTTCCGCGAGAAGGCGTCGCATGGACTGCAGGCAAGCCCCATCCACCAGGTGCTCATCGAGGAATCGGTCATCGGGTGGAAGGAGTTCGAGCTGGAAGTGATGCGCGACCTCAACGACAATGTGGTCATCATCTGCTCCATCGAAAACTTCGACCCGATGGGCGTTCACACGGGAGACTCCATCACTGTCGCTCCCGCACAGACCCTGACGGACAAGGAATATCAGACGATGCGCGACGCTGCACGGAAGATCATCCGGGAGATCGGCGTCGAGACCGGCGGTTCCAACATCCAGTTCGCGGTGGACCCGACCAACGGCCGCATGATCGTCATTGAAATGAACCCCCGCGTCTCACGCTCCTCCGCGCTCGCCTCGAAGGCCACCGGATTTCCCATCGCGAAGATCGCCGCCAAGCTGGCCGTCGGGTACACGCTCGATGAGATCCCGAACGACATCACGCGCGTCACGCCTGCCTCTTTCGAACCCACGATAGATTATGTGGTCACGAAGATCCCGCGCTGGGACTTTGAAAAGTTCAAGGGGGTCGATGATACGCTTGGCGTCCAGATGAAATCCGTGGGTGAGGCCATGGCCATCGGCAGGACGTTCAAGGAGTCGCTGCAGAAAGCGCTCCGCTCACTCGAGCAGGGGAGGTTCGGCCTTGGCGCCGACGGCAAGGACGCCATCGATGTTCGCTCACTGCCCCGGGACAAGGTGGAAGAGACCCGTAAGAGGGTGATCGACAGGCTCCGGATGCCCAAGTCTGACAACATCTTCTATCTCAGGTACGCCTACCAGCTGGGGGTCTCCACGAAGGAACTGCACGAGACCACACGCATCGATCCATGGTTCCTCGAGAACATCAGGCAGATCGTGGAATTCGAGGAAGAACTGTACTCCTACCGACAGGGATCTGCGTAGCGCTATGGGCAAAAAATCCACACAGCGCAGGAAGCCGATCACGAAGGAAGTCCTCCTGAAGGCGAAGCAGTACGGGTTCTCCGACCGTCAGCTCGCACATATCTGGGGGATGAAAGAAGCGGCTGTGCGGCAGATGCGGAAGGACCTCGGCGTACTTCCGGTGTTCAAGACGGTCGACACGTGCGCGGCAGAGTTCGAGGCCTCGACGCCGTATCACTACTCGTCGTACGACCGTGAGAACGAGTCGATCCACTCCGACCGGAAGAAAGTGATCATCCTGGGAGGCGGCCCGAACCGCATCGGCCAGGGGATCGAGTTCGACTATTGCTGCGTGCACGGTGTCTACGCTCTCGAGGAAGAGGGCGTCGAGACCATCATGATCAACTGCAACCCCGAGACCGTGTCCACCGACTATGACACGACCGACAAGCTCTACTTTGAGCCGCTCACGCTCGAGGATGTGCTGAGCATATGCGATCATGAGAGGCCGGACGGTGTCATCGTCAGTTTCGGCGGTCAGACGCCCCTGAAGATAGCAAAGGGACTCGAGGCGAACGGCGTGAACATCCTCGGTACGTCGCCGGAAGGCATCGACCTGGCGGAAGACCGCGAGCGCTTCGGCGCGCTGCTCCGGAAGCTGCAGATCCCGCACCCGCCATATGGTACGGCGTTCTCCGTGGAGCAGGCGGTGGGAGTTGCAGAGGAGATCGGCTATCCCGTGCTCGTTCGGCCCTCGTATGTGCTCGGAGGGCGGGCCATGGAGATCTGCTACAACGGCGAGGCAGTGAAGGAGTACATGACGAAGGCGGTGGATGTATCTCCCGAGCATCCGGTGCTCATCGACCGGTTCCTCGAGGACGCCTTCGAATACGACGTCGACTGCGTGTCGGACGGGACGGACGTGATGATCGGCGGGGTGATGGAGCACATCGAGGAGGCGGGCATCCATTCCGGGGACAGCTCCTGCGTTCTCCCTCCGCACATCATCTCCGAGAAGAACCTGGAGATCATGCTCGACTACACACGGCGTCTGGCCCATGCCCTGAACGTCATCGGACTGATGAACGTGCAGTTTGCCTTCAAGGAAGACACGGTCTTTGTGATCGAGGTTAATCCCCGGGCATCGAGGACCGTCCCCTTCGTCAGCAAGGCCACGGGTGTCCCGCTTGCCAAGGTCGCAGCCAAGGTCATGGTCGGGAAGACCCTGAAAGAGCTCGGACTAATGGACTTCGATTTCAGGAAGATCCGGCATATCTCTATTAAGGAAGCGGTCTTCCCATTCAACAAATTCCCCCGTACCCCCATATATCTCGGCCCGGAAATGCGTTCCACCGGCGAGGTCATGGGAATTTCCTACGACCTCGGGGCCTCCATCTCGAAGGCCCAGACCAGCGCGGGGAACACCCTTCCGAACTCCGGCGGTGTGTTCATCAGCGTGAACAATGCGGACAAGAACCCGATCACCCTGGGCATCGTTCGCGACCTTCGTGCGATGGACTTCACCATCATCGCGACCGGGGGTACTGCGAAATTCCTCACCGAGAATGGCGTTGAGTGCACTCCCGTCTTCAAGGTCGGAGAGGGACGGCCCAACATCGTTGACCGCATCACGAACGGCGACATCCAGCTGGTCATCAACACGCCTCTTGGTGAGGTATCACGCTACGATGAGTTCGCCATCGGTTGGGCAGCGCTCGCCAACAAGATCTCCGTCATAACGACCCTCTCTGCAGCAACAGCCGCCGTCAGAGGCATCCAGCGTCAGCGTGCAGGAACACTTGACGTTCGGAGCATTCAGGACTATTTGTCCACGTAATGCCGGCTGACATCCTCCAACCTCAACCCTGCTCCCCTTTATCCTCTTTTTCCGATCTTTCGCCGAACATTCCCGCTGCTTCTTGCGTCAATACACCTGATAGCTTGACCTTTCTCCGCTTCTAAGGTAAATTAAGAACATACGTGCAGGGAAGTCGTACTTCACTTTAAGTGGAAGTCGCAACGCAATATCAGGATGTTCCCATTTCTCTGAGGTCCCTCTTCAGAATCCTTCTCTATTGTAGCCTTCTCATCTGTGCAACCGCGGTTCATGCGCAGGTGGACTCTCAGCGCACTCTCCAAAGCGCAAGGGAGGACCAGGACTACACGTTCGCCCTCGGTCTGTATTCCGACAAGATGTATGAACTAGCCGCTGAGCAGCTCGATGCATTTGTCCGTTCGTATCCGCTGAGCGTCCGCCGTCCCGATGCGCTCTTCCTCCGTTCGGAGTGCGCATACTTCATGTCGGAGTACGATGTCGCCGCGTCGGGCTATCGTGCATTCCTGGTCGAGTACCCCAGATCAGGCCTGGCGGACGATGCACAGTTCCGTATCGGACAGTCCGAGCTCGCCCGGAACCGCTACGAAGGATCGGTCGCCGCGTTCAAATCTGTCATCGATGATCATCCCGACAGCCCTCTCGCAGGGGAGAGCGCCTATTGGCTTGGGGAGGCATACGATCGCTCGGGAGACATGAGCAACGCCGTGAAGTACTTCACGCTCTCCTACGAGCACTTCACGGGAAATCCGTACAAAGATTATGCGATGTATGCGGTCGGCTGGACGTATCACAAGAACAGCAGGTTCGCGGAAGCTCGCCAGGCATACGAGAATCTGCTCAGCGCCTTGCCCGGCAGTTCCCTCGCTCCCGCTGCAACGGTACGCATCGGCGAGTGTCTGTTCGCCGAAAAGAAGTATGCCGAGGCGGTCTCGCATCTGACCCCTCTTCTTTCATCCGTCAGGGACACGACGCTCCAGGGGGATGCGCAGTACACCGTCGCAGAGAGTCACTACGCACTGCAGGAGTATGACAAGGCCGGCGCCCGGTTCACGGCTCTGATCGATGCCTATCCGCGCCATCAGCGCTACGGCGATGCGCTCTACGGCCTTGGGTGGACGAACCTTAAGCAGAAAAAGTTCGATGCTGCAGCCGATGCCTTCCGGCGGCTCGCGGACCTCGGAGGGGTGCGTTCGCACGAAGCGGCCTACCGGTTCGGCGCGGCGCTCCGTGATGCAGGCCGACAGGACAGCGCACGGACCGTCCTGCTCTCTGTGGCGGCGGGACGGACAGATGGAGAGTACAGCGATGATGCGCTCGTCGATGCTGCGGACATATCATTGCGGGCCGGGAACAAAGAAGCGGCCGGACAGATCGCCCGGCGAGTGGTGACCGAGTTCCCGGCGAGCAACGTCCGGGGAGATGCCCTCTGGATGCTTGGCGAACTCGCGCTCGCGGATGGGAAGCCCGCCGAGGCGCGTCCGTTCTTCAAGGCCGCAGTCGTGAACCCTGTATCGGGGAGGGAGATCGTCGTGACCTCTTCCTTCCGCGCTGCACTGTGCTCGTACAGGACGGCATCGTACGACACGGCAGCGGCGGAATTCGGGCAGTTCCGGGAAGCATACCCCGGGCACCCGAAAGTAGCAGAAGCTGCATACTGGCAGGCGGAGTCCGAGTTCAGACGGGGGAATTTCTCTCAGGCCCGTCCTCTCTACACTGAAGCGGTCCGGTCGACGAGCGGGAAGCAGCAGCAGGATGCGCTCTACGGCCTCGGATGGGCTGCATACAAAGAGGGGAGATACCAGGAGGCGGTCGAGGCGTTCGGCCGGCTCATCTCCGGTGCACAGCGAAGCACCATCGATTACGATGCGCGTATGCGCCAGGCCGATGCTCTCTTCGCCATGAAGGAGTACCAGCGCGCCGAACAGGCGTACAGGTCAGCCGTCCGTCTCTATCCCGACACGAGTGCAAATGACGTCGCCCGGTATCAGGCCGCACAGTGCGCCTTCCGGAGGGAGGACCTGCCGGGTGCATATGCCCAGTTCCAGGACCTCGTGAAGACGATGCCGAAGTCCCCGTTCGCAGATGATGCGCAGTACGCGATGGGGTGGATCAATTTCCGCCGCAAGGAATACGCAGACGCGATCAAGGATTTTCAGGTCGTCATCCGTTCATTTCCGAATGGCGACGTTGTCCCCCGCGCGTACTACAGTCTTGCGGACGGCTACTACAACCTCGGCCAGTACGGTCCGGCGGAACGATCGTATCGCGATGTCATCAAGCTCTTCCCCGAGAGCCAGTACGTTCCCGACGCCATCACCGGCCTGCAATACTGCCTCATCGCTCAGGGCAAGGATGACGAGGCAGTCCGCGTCATCGATGATTTCCTGCGTGAGCACGGTTCGTCGCCGTCGGCGCAGGCGCTGCAGCTGAAGAAGGCCGAGATCCTCTTCGGAAAGGGCGAACGAACCGCGGCGCGCGAGGCGTACAGGGCCTTCGTTGCGTCCTATCCTTCGTCCCCGCTCATCGGGCAGGCATGGTACTGGCTCGGCAAGACCGAGCTCCAATCGGGCAATCGCGAGGCGTCGTTCGACGGTTTCCGTAGAGCGTGGGAGTCTCCGGGGGCGTATCGCGGACCCGCGTTGCTGGACGCGCTCGATGCGGCCATCGCCATCGGAAGGACGGAGGAGGCGCTCTCCCTGATCCTCGGCTTTGAGAGGTCTATGACCCCGGCGGAGATCCGGGCGGATGTCGCATACCGGAAGGCCCAGCTCTACCGTGCAGAAGGGAACGAGGAGGAAGCGCAGCGGCAGTTCGAGCGTGTGGTGACGGACCATCCATCCGAGAAAGCCGCTGCACGAGCCCGTGTGACGCTCGCACGCATGGCGATGGATAAGGGAGATATGGAGCGTGCCCGGCTTTTGGCGCAGGATGTTGCCGGCTCGAGCACGGATGACGTGGGGGCCGAAGCACAGGTTCTCGTCGCTGAATCCTATGCGGGCCAGAAGAAATGGAGGGACGCGGCCACAGCATTCCTGAGAGTGAAGTATGTGTTCCCCTCGTCCCGCGAATGGAACGACGAGGCGGCACTGGGCCTGGCGGGAGCATATCGCTCGCTCGGCGAGACCGAGAAGGCCAGGCAGACGCTCAGAGAATTTCTCAAGGGATCCCCTGACCCTGAAGTTCGCGCGAAAGCCGAAGCTCTGCTGAAAGAACTTGGTGGATGATGCGAAAGATGCTGCTCATCCCCGTCGTCATGCTCTCCGCAAGCATGGCGCAAGAGAAGCCGCTCCCGGCCACCGACCGGACGCTGCCTGTGGGCGATGCAGCGCGGTCGCTCCCCTCGTTCGACCTTCCTCAATTCGTCATCACTGGTCGTGAGTCGATAGACCTGCCCGCGGCAGAGAAGCGCAGCCCGGAAAGTGCGGAAGGAAACACTCAGATCACCCGGCCGGTGACAGCCGGACCGGAACCGACCCAGGCTCCTGTAGCGGGAACAAACGTGCCGCGCGTACGCACCGAGATCCCTGCGTCGCATCTCGCTCGTGTGTGGATCGGTATCGGCTCCTACTCGTCATTCGATGCAGGCATTCAGGCGTCCGGACCCGTCGAGGGGATCCACCTGAACGGAGCTGCGTCATATTCCTCGACCGACGGTTTTGCGCAGCACACCGCAGCGGACCGTTTGAGCATATCGGGTGGAGTCAGATCGAACACCTCGCTGCTCCATGGGATACTGGAGCAGGAGCGCATGGGTGCCCAGGGAGCATTTACGCGATCGGGTTATTTCTGGTATGGCTCGCCCAACCCGGAAGACGACAGGACGGTCATGGCCGGCTCCGGCGTTGTGGATATGTCCGGAGATCTGGTGAACGGGATGTCGGGTCTCGTCTCGGTCTCGTACTCGGGTGGTTCGGTCAGGGATACATCATCGTCGGTGACCGAGGGTATCGTGGGTGTCGCCGCCAACCTGGAGGGGCAGGTGTTCGGCCTTCCGACGACAATGCATGCCGGATTCACAGCCGGAGGGAATAGCGGCGGGTCGGGTGGTTCATACAGCAGCGTCGAAGGGGGGATGCAGATGCGCTGGGATCCCATTCCGCTGCTCTCAACCTCCCTCTCCGTCGGCCTTGCGTTGATCTCCGGCGATGGAGGTCAAAAGAAGACAGTGTTTCTGCCCGGTTTCACAGCAGTTTTCGAGATCACTCCGGAGCATCGGTTTCGGGGGACATACTCGCCCCGTGTCCAGGTCCGGAGTATGCTGGACCTGGTCGGGGAGGTCCCGTATCTTGACGCATCCCAACCGGTCCGCCATGCCGTCATCAGGAACAGTGGTCACATTGGAGTGGAATCCGACTGGGCAGACTGGCTCCGCTCGTCGATATACCTTGAGTCCTCGACGTGGTCTGATTTTCCGGTCGTTTCTGATACGTCCGGCGTCGGGAGGCTGAGACTCTTCTATGGTGATGTCACACAAACAGGGATCAGGGCTTCTGCGGTTGCAAAGTTACCACCAAATCACTATTTTTCGGCGATTGCAATAGTTCGTTCAAGTAAAAGCTCAACCTCAGGCCTATCGGTTCCTTATTTACCGTCTGCCGAGTTGCGAGTGAGTTACCAAACTACCCTTGCAGAGCTGCTGACGGTGCAGGGAATAGTGCAGTTGGTATCCGCCCGTGAAGCGCGGGCGATCGGCCCTTCCCGGACCATCGGGGGGTATGCGGGAGCTGATGTGCGGGCGTCATATGCCGTCCTGCCGGGACTGAGTGTCTGGGCGGCGGTGCGGAACCTTCTTGATGCGTCCATCGAGTACTGGGATGGATATCGGGAGGCTCCATTTTCGCTGAACATTGGTGCGACATATTCTCTTTAATGAACGTTTTGCTGTCCAGGATCATACACAAGGAGGGTCCCCATGCCAGATCTGAACCTGATTGATGACGAAGGCCTCGCTGACGAGATGCCGGAAGGCGCAGAGGAGGTCGTCGCTGAAGGTGGTGGCGGCGGAGGTGGAGCAACAAAGGTCATTCTGATCGTGCTCGTCGTCCTCATCGTGCTTCTCGGAGGTGCGTATCTGCTGAACGACTTCGGGATCATTAGCCTCTGGGGAAACAAACAGCCGCAGGTGATGACGGTCGAGGAGCAATTCCCGAGCGAGTTCTACGATGAGTCCGCGTTCGCCGAGCAGCCGACGGACAGCGCCTGGATGACAGGGCAGGTACCGGCTGACGACATCGCGCTGCTCGAGACGACGCCGCTCGACGAGTCCGGTGAGCAGCCGCAGGGAATGGCGCAGCAGCAGGTCCAGCAGCTTCCGTTCGAAGAGGTGCCTGCCGAGGCGCCCGATGGGGCCGCAGCAGAGCCGCCGAAGGCCTCCCTCAAGGACATGAAGGGAGACTTCACGGTCCAGGTGGTTGCGTACCGCGAAGAAGCGAAGGCGAAGAAGATCCTGTCGAACCTCGAGTTCGCCGGATACCCGGCATTCATCGAGAAAGTACAGATGAAGGGTGGAGACTGGTACACCGTGCGCATCGGCAAGTACGCGACGCGAGCGGCGGCCCGTGAGGCGGTCACAAGCTTCGCCTCGCAGCTGCGGGACAATTACTTCATCGACAAAGTGCGTTCTCAGTAGTATCAAACAGGGGGTTGTATGAGCTGGTTCGATCTGTTCCTCCGCGGGGGAGTGCTGATGTGGCCTATTCTCCTGATCTCACTCCTTGGAGCGGTCGTGATCATCGAACGGCTCCTGGTGTTGCGTCGGTCGCGTATCGACGCGGGGCAATTCATGCTGAAGCTTCGTTCCGTCCTCCAAAAAGGGGACCTTATGGCGGCGGTGAACTTCTGCTCGAAGACCCCGGCACCACTCACCAATATCCTCAAGAAGGGCCTGGTCGCCTATCCTGAAGGCCATGACCGGGTCCGCGAGGCGATAGAGAACGCGGGGAAGGAGGAGGCGTTCAAGCTCGAAGAACGCCTGGGCATCCTCGCGAACGTCGCCGGTATCGCTCCTCTCCTCGGTTTCCTCGGAACTGTCACGGGCATGATCGGCGCATTCCGCACGATCGAAGCGCTCGCGGGCACCGCTGCGCCTGCGGACCTTGCTGGGGGCATCTGGGAAGCCCTTCTCACGACAGCATTCGGCCTCATCGTCGGCATTCCGGCCTACGGCTTCTACAACTATTTCGTGTCCACCGTCAAGCGGTACGTGTTCGAGATGGAGAGCAGCTCCGAGGAGTTCCTCGACCTCGTCCGCAGCGGGCTCTTCGAGCACGACGGGAAGCCGGCGCCGAAGCAGAAGGGCTGACCGCGCATGCGCTTCCGCACGGAAGACAAGCCATACATCACGGCGTTCTCGTACGCCTCGCTGACGGACGTCGTCCTGCAGCTCCTCATCTTTTTTCTTCTGTCGTCCGCGTTCGTTGTGCAGAGCGGCATCAAGGTCGAACTGCCGAAGGCAGTACCGGCAGAGTCGGAGACCAGCTCCAACATCGTCGTCTCCATCACGGAGCAGGGTTCGGTCTTCGTCAACGCCGAGCCGGTCGCCATGGATGCGCTGACAGATCGGATCCGGACCTTGCTCGCTGAGCATCCCGAGCAGCTTGTGATCCTCCAGGCCGACCGGACCGTCAGTTTGCAGCTTGCCGTCCAGGCGATGGACGCGGTGAAGGCCGGCGGCGGCACCCGCTTTCTTATCGCGACGGAACCGTTGGACACGGAATGAGTCAGGACCTGCGCATCGGTTGGGCAGCGTCGATACTTCTCCACCTTCTCCTTCTCCTGCTCGCTCTCGTATCCGCCCTGCCTGAGATCATCCGCCAAAGCGACTTCCTCGAGGTGCAATGGGGAACGATCGCTGCAACACCGGCGGCGGAGGTCCGTCAGATCCCGGCAACACAGCCGCCCCCCGTGTCCAGGCCTCCCCGCACTGCATCCTCTCCTGCGGTCACACCGGCGAAAGGGCCTGCTCCAACGACGACGAAGCGGAATATCACCCTGCCCGAACGCCGGCTGCCGGACATGACGGATGACGTCCTCGGCGTCACGCCGCGTGGTGAAAAACTGGAGACCGGAAGCGGCGGAGGGATACCCGGACTGCCCGACCGGGCCGCAGTGGAATCGGACCAGGATCCGCTTGCGCTGCGGGCAGGAGGGACGGGAATAGGGGAGAAGGCCCTTCCCTCTGCAACGGGATCAGGAATGGGAACCGAGGGGCCGGGAGCCGGCACGGTCGGCTCAGATGCCGGATACTCATTGCAGTGGCTCGGCGGCGGGACGAGGAAGCGGGTGAGCGGACGCCTTCCTGACTATCCGGAAGGGACGAACGTGCGGGCGCAGGTGCAGATCCGGGCGGTCGTTGCACCCGATGGAAAGGTGCTCACCGTGGCACCCATGCAGAAGGCGGACAGGAGGCTGGAAGAAGCGGCGATGGCGGAGCTTCGATTGTGGCGTTTCGAGGCGCTCCGTTCGAACATGCCGCAGGTCAATCAGGACTGCCTGGTGACGTTCATCTTCACACTGAAGTAGAGGCGCCAGCTGTACCGAGGGAAGAGGAGGGGGCAGATGGAATCAACATGCATTCTTCAACAGGATGTGGCACCCCGATGGGGTGCTTTTTCGTTCTATGGGGGCGTGTGTTAGAAAGGTGCGACCCCTGACGGGGTCAGTTGGTGCGATCTTTCGGGTAGTCGAGGCAGAGAATGAAAAAGCCAGCCATGAGTTCATGCGGTCGCTGATGCGACCATGTCAGAGAGCCATCTCTGCCCTCTGGCTTCGGTCGGTCATCTGTCGACTGTCGACTTATGTCTGCCGTTAATACGCATCCTCCCCGAACAGCACCGCCCGTATCGTCTTGAGGATGATCTTCAGGTCGAAGACCAGCGACCAGTTCTCGACATAATAGATATCGTACCGTGTGCGGTCTTCGATGGGAGCGTTGCCTCTTAGGCCGTTCACCTGTGCCCAGCCGGTCATGCCGGTCTTGACGCGGTGTCGTTCCAGGTAACGGGGCACATCCTTCGTGAACTGTTCGACGAAGTGGGGACGCTCGGGGCGGGGACCCACAAGGCTCATGTCGCCCCTGATGACGTTCAGGAGCTGCGGCAGCTCATCGAGGCTGAACCTGCGGAGAAATCTTCCGATGGATGTCGTCCGCGGATCGGTCTTCGTTGCCCACACCGGTCCGGTCTCTTTCTCTGCATCCGTCCGCATCGAACGGAACTTGAGCACATTGAAGGGCCTGCCGTCAAGCCCAACGCGCTCCTGGACGAAGAACACAGGACCGCTCGAGGTCAACTTCACGAGAAGCGCCAACAGGATGAAGATGGGGGAGATGAGGATCAGCACGACTGAGGCGAACAGGACATCGAACAGGCGCTTGACGAACGCATTCCAAGGGCTGAGCGCGAGCCCCTTCAGACGAAGGAAGGGAACGCCGTCGATGTCCGTGATACGCACCTGGCTTGTTATGATGTCGACAAGGTCGGGAACGATCATCAGCTCGACATCGAGGCCGTCGCATTCGCGGACGAGCTTCTCAGTGAGCTCGTGTTCGGACGCGTCGAGCGTGAGCAGAACGAGGTCGATGCCGTGGGCCCGGATGATCTCCTGAAGGTCGGACACATGTCCCAGCACAGGGACTCCCTCGGGCGTCGGTCCTCCTTCGGTCACCGTGCACAAGCCGATCACTTTGTAGCCGAGGTCCGTCCGGCGGTGGAAGCTCTCTGCCGTCCTGCCGGCATACGTTCCCCTGCCGACCAGTAGGACGTTCCTGACGTCCCGTCCGCTCTCGTACCAGGCCTGCTCGAACCGCAGCATCGCCCACCGGCCGAGCGACAGGAAGAGAATGGAGCTGCCGTACAGGAGTGCAAAGACGAGCCGTGAAAAAGAGAATGTGCGGTAGAAGAATGCCGCGGCCATGACGACAAGCATGCCCACCGTGATCACCCGCACGAGGGCGAAGAACTCGTCGGAAAAATACTGCACCCGGCGTGTCGCATACATCCCGCGCCGCATCAGCAGCCAGATCCAGATGGGGATGACGAAGAACGAGCCGAGGATGTAGGCCTCGAGGGGCGGAAACCCGAGCGTGACGGGAAAGACGTCTGTGAGCGGTGAGTGGAACCGGAGCTGGTAGGAGAACAGGAATGAAAGCTCTATCGCCGTGACGTCGACGAGCGCCGTCAGGAGGGGGATCAGGATGTCCTTATGTCGGGATGAGGGCATTGCGAATGACGTCGAAGCGCATAGGGCAAAGGGCGAAGGGGGAGGCGTGCATGACCGTCAGACGCTTTGCGCCCGGCGCCTGGCACGCGCTATCCGTACAGCTCCTTCTCCGCCTGCTGGAAGATGATGTGCCCGATGGTGATGTGCGCTTCCTGGATACGCTGCGTGTCGTCGGACGGGACGATGATCGCGAGGTCCACGAGGTCCTTCGTGGTTCCGCCGTCCTTTCCGAGGAGGCCGATCGTCGCCATCCCTCTGGTCCGCGCAGTGCGCAGAGCGTTGTTCACGCTCTCGGACTTCCCGCTGGTGGAAATGCCGATGAGGACGTCTCCTTCGTTCCCCAGTGCCTCGACCGCCCGCGCGAACACATTGTCGTAGCCGATATCGTTCGCTCCTGCAGTGAGCATGGAGGTGTCGGTGGTGAGGGCGATGGCCGGAAGCCCGGGGCGTTTGATCGATCCATCGAGACGTATGACGAACTCCGTCGCCAGATGCTGCGCATCGGCCGCACTGCCGCCGTTGCCGCACAGCAGCACCTTCTTTCTGGCGCTGAGCGCTTTGATGAGCATGTCGATGCCGGTCGAGATCTGGCGTGGCAGCGTCTCGGCGATCTTCTGCTTCACGGCAGCGCTGTCGCGAAGAGAATCCTTGATGAATGTCTCGCGTACGAGCAGTGTCATGGGAAGGTGTGCCATGGTAGGTCCCGGCCTCTAGGCGTTCCTGACGGTCCGCGGGGAATGGACGGCGTTCGCCATGTCCCTGAGAAAGGCCCCGTCCCGGTTCACTTCGGTGATGTTCCCCGTCACGATGAAGGCTGCGCCGGCCCTCGCAAGTGAACCTGCGGCTTCCGGCGTGCGGATGCCCCCGCCGACAATGATGGGGAGTGAACAGTGCTTTGCAACGGCGCCGATCATCTTTTCGCTCACCGGGGCGTCTGCGCCGCTTCCTGCATCGAAGTAGAGCATTTTCATGCCGATGAACTCTGCTGCCAGAGCATGCGCGACGGCGATGTCAGGCTTGTTCCGGGGGATCGGCTTCGTGTTGCTCATGAACTCAGCGGAGGTCGTCGACCCCCCCTCGACGAGCATATAGGCCGTGGAGATGGCCTCCAATCCGCTCGCCTTGATGAAAGGGGCGGCTGTTACCTGATTCCCGATGAGGTGATCAGGATTCCTCCCGCTGATGAGGACAAGGAAGAGGATGGCATCCGCGATGGGAGAAACCTGGAAGAGGCTTCCTGGAAAAATGATGACCGGAAGGGGAGTGGCTTCCTTCGTGAGGCGAAGCACGTGCTCGAACTGGTCCTTGACCATGAGGCTTCCGCCGACGAAGAACGCATCCACCCCGGCCTCGGTGGCCTCCTCCACGAATCGGGGATGTCCGGCCGGGTCCGTCTTGTCAGGATCGATCAGAATGACGTATCCCGTGCCTCTCCGGTCCTGGATCTCTTTCAGCTTCTGGTAGGTTTTCATGGGCTCTCAGGAAATTACAGGAAAGATCGCACAATCTTTGGCACCGATGCCAGCACCTCCGTGACCTTTGTCACGTCCTTCCCTCCGGCGGTCGCCAGGTGAGGGCGTCCGCCACCGCCGCCGCCCAGTTCCTTGGCGATGATGCCGACAATGGCCCCCGCCTTCAGCCCCTTCGCGGCGATGAGGTCGTCGGTCACCACGCACACAACCTGCACTTTGTCGTCGATGACCGTCGCCAGGACACCAATGCCGGAGCCGAGCTGCAAGCGGAGCGTGTCGCCGGCCGACTTGAGTGCATCCATGCCGTTCACCGCGACCTGAGCTGCGACGACCTTGAATCCCTCGACCATGCCGGCCGATCCGACAAGCGAAGTGATGTCAGACGCGGCCTGCTTCAGTGAGTCTTTCTCGAGCGTCCGTTCGATCGTTTTGCGGACCGAGGCGATGGCGAGGAGGAGCGATTCGGCCTCCCGATCGAGCTCGCCGAGCGTCCGGAATGCCGTGCGGAGCCCGCTGCCTGTTCTCACAGATGTGTTGAACCGTTCCAGCTTCTGCGCCAGAGAGGCAAGGTTATCCCGGCGGGCGTTCCACTCGGGCTCGTTCGCTGCCCTGCCCGCATCTGCGAGCCGGGAGAACAGTCCGTCCACCAGAGCTGTGGCGCTTTCTGTCTTTTCGAGAAGGTCGCGTCCCCGGTGTTCTGCGAGGAGCAATGCACCATCACCCGTCACTGCATCGATGCGGCGGATCCCGCTTGCGACACTTCCTTCGGAACGAAAAGCGAAATATCCGATGTCCGAAGTCGAGCCGACGTGCGTTCCCCCGCAAAGCTCGACGCTGAACGACGGATCGATCTCCACGACGCGCACCCTGTCTCCGTATTTCTCGCCGAAGAACATCTTGACGTTCGGCCAGCGCTTCTTGGCCTCGTCGATGCTCACCCATTCGGAGGGATCGTTCAGCGCGTTGACGGTAATGTTTTCGCCAATCCTCTCATTCACCATCTCTTCGATAGCCTGAAGCTTTTCGGGCGTCACACGTTCGAAGTGGTTGAAATCAAACCGCAGGTGTGTATCCGCAACCAACGAACCCTGCTGGTGCAGATGCCCGCCGAGCACGCGTCGAAGTGCTTCGTGCACGATGTGCGTCGCCGTATGATTTCTCGTAATATTCAGACGCCGATCCTCATCGATTCGGGCGTCAACAGGATTGCCGAGCAATGGTCCGGCGATTCCTACATACCGGTGACCAATGACATCCCCGTCCTTTTGCGTGTCGACGATTTTCAGTCGATGATTCCCAAAGACAATGATCCCTGTGTCCCCAATCTGACCGCCGGATTCAGCGAAGAATGGAGTCCGGTCGAGTGTGAGGAATGGCTCTGAAATACTTGTTACTGTGGCGCGGAGGGATCCGGCATTGTAACCTGAGAATATCGTGGATTGTCTATCGAGCCCTTTCTGGATCTCCCTAAGATTCGTCAAGGTCCGTTCTGTTTTGACGCCTTCTCTTGATCTTTCCCTTTGTGCTGCAAGTGCCTCGTTGAATCCCTGCTCGTCGACAGAGAGTCCACGTTCGTGGGCCATGAGGGCAGTGAGATCGAACGGAAAACCAAAGGTATCGTACAACCTAAATGCATCTTCGCCCGATAAAACACCCTTCACCCCATGCCCTCTGCCCTCTGCCAACTTCTCGAACTCCTCCAGGCCACGGTCGAGCGTTGCGTTGAAGCTCTCCTCTTCGCCCTTGATGAGGCGCTCCACGTGCTCACGCTTTCGGACGATCTCGGGGAAGACGTCGCCCATGGTCTCAGAGAGGGTGCCGACAAGCCGGTGAAGGAAGGGCTCCCGGAGGCCGATCGACCGGCCGAACCGGGCTGCTCGCCGGAGGATGCGGCGGAGCACGTACCCCCGCCCCTCGTTCGATGGGATGGCGCCGTCTGCGATAGCGAAGGTCAGGGTCCGGATGTGGTCTGCGATGACCCGCATGGCCGTATCGGCCTGCACCTGTTCGGGCCGGAGCGAGCCATCGATCCGCCCGTCGTAAGGCGTTGCGCTGATCTCCGAAACCTTAAGAATAAGGGGAGTAAAGACATCCGAGTCGTAGTTGGATGACTTCTTCTGCAGGACGGCACAGATCCTTTCGAATCCCATGCCCGTGTCGACGTGTTTTGCCGGCAGCGGGTGGAGCTCGCCCGTTCCGTCCCGGTCATACTGAATGAACACGAGGTTCCAGATCTCGATGACATCAGGCGTGCCGGCGTTCACTTTCGACGCCTCTGCATTCCCGGCCGGTGTCAGGTCGACATGGATCTCCGAGCACGGTCCGCAGGGGCCGGTATCGCCCATTTCCCAGAAGTTGTCCTTCTCGCCGAACCGCAGGACGTGGGTCGGATCGATGTCCGTCACCTCCTTCCACAGAGCTTCGGCTTCGTCGTCGTCCTTGTAGACTGTCGCCCAGAGCCGCTGTTTTGGAAGCTTCCAGACGTTCGTCAGGAGTTCCCAGGCCCAGGCGATAGCTTCGCGCTTGTAGTAATCGCCAAAGGACCAGTTCCCCAGCATCTCGAAGAAGGTGTGATGGTAGGTGTCGCGTCCGACCTCCTCGAGGTCGTTGTGCTTGCCGCTGACGCGGATGCACTTCTGTGTATCGACGGCACGGGTGTAGGGACGCGAGCCGCTGCCGAGGAAGACGTCCTTGAACTGGTTCATTCCCGCATTCGTAAAGAGCAACGTCGGATCGTCCCCCGGTATCACGGGGGCGCTGGGGACGATGGTGTGCCCTTTTGCTGCGAAGAAGTCGAAGAAACTCTGTCGGATCTCTCGGGATGTCATCGGGGGAGGGGTAGGGTGGAACGCATGAGCGGTTCGTGTTCGTCCGTGAAAGGTGGGGCCCTGTGGTCGTGCCGGTCCAGCCGGTCAGACCTCTATCTGCGTGTTCAGACTGATCTCCTCGAGGACGCCCGAAACCCGGATGCACTCGGACATCGGGCCCTCGAAGATCATGGCTTTTCCTTTTGAGTGTACCTCCCAGGTCAGCGCTTCAGCCTTTCCCGGGTTGCATCCTGTCGCTTTGATGATCTGGTTGATGACCTCATCGAAGGTGTGGACCTCGTCATTGTACAAAAGGACCCTCGCGGGGGTCTGAACCTCGACCTCCGTGTCGTAGACCGTCTCCGGCCGCGCCGGCGTTGCCATCTCTCCAACCATCATCGTCCCTGTTATCTTCCTATTGATTTCTGACCTCTGACTTCTGTCCTCTGTCGTCTCTCATCTCCCATCTCCCATCTCACATCTCACATACTCTCAATCACCGCTGTCCCGAACTCTGAGCACTTCACTTCCTTCGCGCCTTCCATCAGGCGGGCAAAGTCGTACGTCACGACCTTCTTCGCGATCGCAGACTCGAGCCCCTTGACGATGAGGTCTGCTGCCTCTGTCCATCCGAGGTATCGCAGCATCATCTCGCCCGACAGGATCACCGAGCCCGGATTCACCTTGTCCAGCCCCGCGTACTTGGGGGCGGTCCCGTGCGTTGCCTCGAAGACCGCGAACCCGTTCTCGTAGTTGACATTCCCTCCGGGTGCGATGCCGATGCCGCCGACCTGTGCGGCGAGGGCATCGGAGATGTAGTCACCGTTCAGGTTGAGCGTCGCGATGACGTCATACTCCGCGGGTCGGGTCAGGATCTGCTGCAGGAAGGCGTCTGCGATGACATCCTTGACGATGATGCCATCAGGCAGTTTGACCCATGGCCCGCCGTCCAGCAGTTCACCACCAAACTCCTTTTGCGCAAGCTCATATCCCCAGTCGCGGAAGCCCCCCTCGGTGAACTTCATGATGTTGCCCTTGTGAACCAGGGTCACTGATTTCCGCTTGTTCTGCTGGGCGTACTCGATAGCAGCCCGGACGAGTCGGTTTGTGCCTTCGACGGAGACCGGTTTCACGCCGATACTGGCGGTCTCGGGGAAACGGATCTTCGTGACACCCATCTCCTTCTGCAACCATTCGACGGCCTTCTTCGCCTCGGGCGTTCCGGCCTTCCATTCGATGCCGGCGTAGATATCTTCCGTGTTCTCGCGGAAAATGACCATATCGACGAGGTCCGGGCGCTTGACGGGAGAGGGAACACCGTTGAAATAGCGCACCGGCCGCAGGCAGACATAGAGGTCGAGGAGCTGGCGAAGGGCGACGTTGATGGACCGGATACCGCCACCTACGGGGGTCGTCAGCGGCCCTTTGATGGCGACAATATGCTCTTTAATAGCTTCCAGCGTGTCGTCATGCAGCCACGTGTTCGGGCCGTAGACCTCGTTCGCCTTCTCGCCGGCGAAGACCTCGAACCAGACGATGGAGCGTTTCCCGCCGTAGGCCTTCTTCACAGCCGCGTCGAAAACGCGGACGGACGCTGCCCAGATGTCAGGGCCTGTGCCATCCCCTTCGATGAATGGGATGATCGGATGGTCAGGAACGACAAGCTTCCCGTCCCTGAGCGTGATGTTCTCTCCTGTGGTCGGCGGCGTGAGCTTCTTGTATGCTGGCATGGTCATGGCTCCTCAGATCTGATTCAGGGCGTCAGATGACGCCGTATGGTTTCTGCAGTTGCAGTCATTTCCCCATCCTCATACCTCTTCAGCTTCAGGACGAATTTGATGTTGTCGTCCGCGTAACGGGGTGTAATGTGGAGATGAAAATGAAAGACCGATTGGCCGGCGATGCGTCCATTGTTCGTGAACAGGTTGTATCCCTCGAGGTCCAGTCCGTCGACGATGGCCCTTGTCAGCTTCTTCGCGGCCGTCATGACGGACGCGTGGGCTGCTTCGGGCAGTCCGAGAAAATCCTCGCAGTGGGCCTTCGGGATGATCAGCGAATGGCCGTAATGGATAGGATTGATGTCGAGGATTCCGATGACATGGTCATCCTCGAACAGCACTTCTGCCGGGAGTTCCTTCCTGACAATCTTGCAGAATACGCATCCGTCCATAGAGAGGTAACCTCAAATCAGCAACAAAGTTACCCAAATGTGCAGGGAATTGCAAAGATGGCAGATGGCCGGTTGCGCATCCCTGAAGTGTTCGGTATATTAACTAACTTTTCCCGATGCGACTACCACCACGAACCACGAAATACTTGTAAGGAAAGGAACGATGAAACAGAGAGCGATTTGGACCCTCACCGTTTCCCTCCTGGCTATCCTCGTTTTCCAGGGTTTCCAGTGCGGCTCTCCGGAATTCACCGGAGCGAAGGTCTACATTCAGCAGAAGAATTTCACCGAAGCGATCAGGCTCCTCGAGATCGAGACGCAGAATAATCCGGGCAATGAAGAGGCCTGGTTCCTGCTCGGACAGCTGCAGTCTGAACAGGGGAATTACATCAAAATGAACGAGGCCTTCACCAAGGCGCTCGAGCTTGACAAGAAGCATGCGGTGGATATCAAGGCCATCCGGTTCAACCGCTGGGCGGTACACCTGAACAACGGTGTCGGTGCGCTCCAGAAAGGATCAGAAGACTCAGTCCAATATTTTGATGCGGCCATCGAGCAGTTCACCCGCGCATCGGAGGCCTGGCCGGACACCATGATCACCTATCGGTACCTGGGCTATGCCTACAACAACAAAGGTGACGAGGAAGCAGCGATCTCCGCGTTCAAGACTGCCTGGGCGAGGGGGAAGGACACAGAGTCCTATAAGCAGGGCGGCCGTATCTATCTGAACCGTGGAAAGGTGCTGAAGCGGGAGTTCGAGGCCGAGAACGCCGACAAGATCGGAGCTTTCAAAAACGTCAAGAACCTCGAGAAACGGATGCCTAAGGGGGATGTTATGCGTCTCCTGGGCCCGCCTGACAGCAAGAAGGACGGCGGCCGCCGGTCCACGAAGGAGACCTGGAGCTACACGACGTACATGCTCGAGGTCGTCTTCGACAAGGACCGCGTCGAGAGTTTCTCCCAGACGGGCACGTACAACCCCGACATCGACTCGACCAAGTACAACCAGGCCCAGGTGGAATTCGGGAACGCCGTCAGTATGTTCGAAGAGGTGAAGAGGGTGAATCCGAAGGACAATGACAACCTGAACCTCCTTCTTGATGCCTATGTCCAGGCTGACAAGCTCGAGGAGGCCATCGAGGGGTTTGCACAGGCCGTGAACAACGAGCCCACCAACAAGGTCAACCACTACATCCTCGGTGTGTTGAAGCGTTCGACGGGCAAGTACCAGCTGGCCGTCAACTCGTTCCAGCAGGCGCTTGCGATCGACTCTGCGTATACGGATGCACTGTTCGATCTCGGCGCCACGTACTATAACTGGGGCGTCGACGTGATCAAGCAGGCGCAGGATGCCGGGACGGAATCGGATGAGTACAAGGAGAAGTTCCAGAATGCGCTGCCGTACCTCGAGAAGGTCTCGCAGTTGAAGTCCGACGATCCGGCAGTGTGGGAAACGCTCGGAACGATCTATGCGCGTCTCGGCGATGCCGACAAGGCCATCAACGCCCTCGACAAGGCCGACCAGATCCGGAAAGGAAACTGACACACATGTCAGAGAAGCCTCAGCAACAGCCGCAGCAGATCAACATTGAGCTGGGCGAGAAGGAGGGGGAAGGGATCTACTCCAACCTCGCCATCATCACGCATTCACCGGCGGAGTTCGTCATCGACTTCACGCGCGTGCTTCCCGGTGTTCCGAAAGCGAAAGTGCATGCGCGCATTGTGATGACGCCGCAGCACACGAAGATGCTCCTCAACGCATTGAAGGACAACGTCGATAAGTTCGAGTCCAAGTTCGGGGAGATCAAGATCGCGGGCGAGATGGTGGCCGGAACCCCCGGCGGCTTCACGCTGACGCCGAAGGAACCGAGAGTTCATTGACCCTGGGAGAGAGTGGCCGGCCTCACTGTGATGCCGGCCACATCCCGGACGTGAAATTGCGTTAGAATCTTCTAAGACGACGTCTACTAGGGGCCATCACTGTTGTATCTCCTGCCAGGCATTCCTAGTTTCATTTATTCGCATGCTCATCTTTTCACCACACAGGGAGGGTGAATCCCGACCATGAAGCACACTTATTTCCGCAGCCTGACGCCCGCGATGCTCCTCGTGACGGGCTTCCTGGCCCTTCAGTGCATCGAGACGCCGGAGGAGTTCATCGCTCCGACGTCCGACATTCAGCTCAGTATCCCGCTGACGGATATTACGAGAACGATGGATGACCTGTTCTCGAAAGATACGTCGACGGTAAAACCGGACGGCCTCGGCGGCTACTACTTCGAGGATACGCAGGAGGCTGCACCGACGGCGATCGACTCCATCAAGGTCCGGCCACAAGCGAGCGGTGCCGGCGTTGAGGTTGGCGTCTTTGAGGTAGCAGGCATCCCCTCCGCCCCCGTGACCATCAGCGCGTCCAGCCTCGGTTTCCCGTCGGGTACGTTCCCCTTCCCCGGAGGATCAGGGAATCTTCCTGCATCCCCGGTCGACTTCTCGGCGCTCTTCGATTTCATGGCCGTCTCGAGCGGGACCCTGACACTTACCGTGACCAACAACTTCCCGGTGGAGATGAGTTTTGCGGGACCTGTTATCCTCAGGAATCAGACAGACAATGCTCAGATAGCGAGCTTCACATTCGCCGCTCCGATCCCGCCGAACACGTCGGCCTCGGAGACGGATGATCTCGCGGGCAAGCTGGTTGCAGGAAATCTCCAGATCGATCCCGTCACTGTGAACCTTGCGTCTAGCGGCGGGAGCCCTGTCACCTTCGATGCGAACTCGGGTATGACCTTCGATTTCAGCAGCAGCCCGATCCTGGTCGACAGCGCCGCAGCGATCATCCCTGCACAGCAAATGACATCGATAAACGATTCGGTCCTCGTGATCGACGACTCCGTGACGGTCACACGCGCGACCTTCAGCTCCGGGGGATTCGCCGCCAGGATCACGAACAATCTTGGTATCAGCATTGGCGTGCTGATGCAGTTCGATAATTTCCGGAATCCGGCAACGAACAGCGTCCTGGTCATCGAGGAGGACATCCCACCGAACACGGTACGGGACTACCCGGTGTCGCTCGACACTGTCGAGCTTGTCGACCCGGTCCCTGATGCCATCGGTTCGCGGATGAAATTCTCCGTCGGTATCGAGACGATCAACTCCGGCGGCGAAAAATCGACCATTACGAAGAACGACTTCATCACTGCCGAGTTCCTTCCGCAGGGCGATTTTGTCCTGAACAGCGTCGAGGGCCGCATCCGTCCCACCACCGTCGCTGTGAATTCCGGCGCCAGCGGAGCAGATCTCGGCGAGGCGGCGGACAAGTTCAGCGGGACCTTCACATTCGAGGATGTCCGCATCGCCGTCGACCTTGGACTGAGCGGCGGATTCCCGATCGGGTATGACCTCGTCCTCTGGGCGAAGAATAATAAGACGGGCGTCGAGGACAGTCTCGTGGTCCCGCCACCGCAGGGAAGCACTGAGAATCTTGTCGTTCCGGGCCCGAACCAGTTCGCACGGATCGTTCTCGGGGATGCAAGCGGCCTGAATACTTTCCTGTCACGATTCGTCCCCAACTTCCCGGATACCTTCGTGGTCCGTGGTCAGCTCGTCATCAATCCGAACTTCGACCAGGGAACAGTGGAACAGCCGACGGAGGTCTTCCAGCGGATCAATACCTACTTCCCCCTGAAGTTCGGTCTGGCGAACGGCCTCCTGACGGAGTCCGTGCCGCTCGATGGAGAGTCCTTCCCGACAGACTTCACGAAGGATATCAAGCAGAGCACGGTGCGGGTGTCGGCGACGAATCATATGCCCGTGAGCCTGGGCTTCAGTGCAGACCTGTGGGGGCCGACCGATCCGAACAACCCATTCTCGCCTCGGGCGCTTCTTATGACCATCCCGACTTCGGGAGGCGCGCGCACGATCGTGGCGGCGCCGGTGGACGGCAACGGATCGACGACCGGAGACCAGCTATCAGAGTTCCGCGTCACACTGACACAAAGCGAGATGGGCCTGTTCAATCAGGCAGATACCATGTTCATCCGGCTGACCGCACAGACATCGGGCAGCGGCACACTGCCTGTCCGGTATCAGGCGACCGACTTCATCCGGATCAAAATGTCCGGGAACCTTGTCTACACTCTGAAGCCGGAGGAGGACTGACCATGAGAACAACGACGACGATCCTTCTTTCCGTGCTCCTCATCGGTTCTGCAGCATCGCAGGACCGCAATAATCCGCGCGGCGTGGGTATGGCGCGCACAACGAGCGCCACGGCCATCGGTATCGAGGGGCTGGGCATCAATCCGGCTCAGCTCGGGCGCACCGAGAACCGGCTGATGGACATCGGCATCGCACCGCTTGGTTTCCAGGTCCGGACCGAGCTGTTCAGCTATGATATCTATAAAAAGTACTTCACAGGCGTCGAGGGTCCGACGGGTGAACGCGTGTCGAAATACCTCACGGACCAGGACAAGGATGAGCTCCTGTCCCTCATCCCGGAGGAAGCCGGTACGTGGACGACGTTTGACATTACCACTCTGGCGATCGCCATTCACAATGACGTCATCGGCGGCCTTGGCTTCGGTATCACCGAACACATCGGCCTCGAGACATTCCTGGCGCGTGATTTCTTCAAGATGGGCCTTGTCGGCCTCGATTCTGCCGGGACGCAGTACAATTTCGGCGGAACGAAGATGACGGCATGGTGGTGGAGGGAATACAACTTCACGTATGCGCGCGAGATACCCGTCAAGATCCCGTTCCTGACGAAGCTGTATGCGGGCTTCTCGTACAAGATGGTGCGCGGGTATGGCGTGTTCGAGACCGTCCGGTACAACACGACGTTCGGCAATGTGCTGGTGGGGAACCAGTTCGAGCTGGCTGGGAACGCTGATTTCCTCGTCCGCAGGGCCGGTATCGAAATGTTCCAGGATGGTGCAGACGAGGACTTCACACCCTTCCCGGAACCGGCGGGGAAGGGAAATGCATTCGACATTGGCCTGAGCGCGGATATCGGGACAGGCATCCACGTGTCAGCATCGATCGTGAACATGGGGTCGATCACATGGGACCAGAATGTGGTCGAAACGGATGGGGAGGGGAGCATCAGCATCACGAATCCCTTCACTGTCGAGGGGACCGATTCTCTCGAAGAGTCGCTGCAGGGCAAGAACCGGCCCGGAGAATCATTCAGCACGTCCCTGCCCACTCAGCTTCGCCTCGGCGTCGCCATGCGGTCGGATCAGGTTGCATTCCTGAAGTGGCTGCCGGGCCGCATGCTGCTTGCTGCTGACTACACGCAGGGATTCAATGAATCGCTGGGCAATTCCACGACCCCCAGGCTCTCGCTCGGCATGGAGTACCGGCTCATACCGCTCCTGCCCTTGCGGACCGGCATCGCGGTTGGCGGCGGCGATTCGTTCCGTTGGGCGGCAGGTTTCGGACTGGACTTTCACGTCCTCCAGCTGGACCTTGCGACGGAGAACTTCGGTATGCTGTTCTCCCCCTCGAACTTCCAGATGGCACAGTTCTCGTTCGGTCTTCGCCTGAAGATCTGAACACATAGGGACATCGGTACAGCAAAAAGGCCGGGGATTCCCCCGGCCTTTCTTTTTTGGCTTGGCGCCAGGCCCTTTGCGCTCTGCTACAGAATATACCTCGACAGGTCCCTGTTCCTCACCAGCGTCGCGAGTTTCTCCTGCACATATGCGCCGGTGAGCGTCACATCTGTCGGCCCCCCGTCCTGAGGCGTCGAGAACAGCAGCTCGTCCAGCAGCGTGGTGAGGATGGTGTGGAGACGTCGGGCGCCGATGTTCTCGATGTTCGTGTTCACTTCGGTCGCCAGGGCTGCGATCTCCTGTACGGCGCTGTCGTCGAAAGCGAGGGTGACACCCTCTGTCGCAAGGAGCGCGGCGTACTGCTTCAGCAGGGCGTTCTCAGGCATCGTCAGGATCCTGACGAAATCCTCCTTCGTCAGGCTCTGCAGCTCGACGCGGATCGGGAACCGCCCCTGGAGCTCCGGAATGAGGTCGGATGGCTTGGCAGCATGGAACGCGCCGGAGGCGATGAACAGAATGTGATCGGTCCTGATCATCCCGTATTTCGTGGTGACGTTCGAC
Source organism: uncultured Ignavibacteriaceae bacterium (assembly GCA_964534125.1). Classification (GTDB taxonomy): domain Bacteria; phylum Bacteroidota; class Ignavibacteria; order UBA10030; family UBA10030; genus 2-02-FULL-55-14. The sequence goes on along the minus strand of CAZHOJ010000001.1, from coordinate 500,535 downwards.
CCTTCGACGATCGGGAGAAGATCGCGCTGCACTCCCTCGCGCGATACATCGGGTCCTCCTGATGCCTGGGACTTTGCGCTCGCGATCTTGTCGATCTCATCCAGGAAGACGATCCCTGAGTTCTCGACACGCTCGATGGCCTCACGGATCGCTGCCTCTGCATCGATGAGCTTCTGGGCCTCATGCTGCGTGAGGAGACGCCGGGCCTCCGCAACGGTCACACGCTGCTGCTTCGTCCTCTTTGGAAGGATGTTGCCCAGCATGTCCTGCAGGTTGATGCCCATGTCGTCGAGGTTCATGGGACCGAACACCTGCATCGAAGGCATCTGCGTGGCCGGGACCTCCACCTCGACGGTCCTGTGGTCGAGCGTCCCCTTTCTCAGCATCTCCCTGAACTTCTCCCGCGTCTGCTCGAGCTCTGCGGCGGTCCCGCTTCCTTCTGTGTGTGTGCTCCCGGAGATGCCGGACGGGCGGGGGAGGAGGATGTCGAGAATGCGGTCCTCCGCGATGCGCTCCGCGCGCTGTTCCACTTCCTTTGCCTTCTCGGACTTGACCATGTTCACCGCAAGCTCTGTGAGCTCGCGGATGATCGATTCCACGTCCCGTCCGACGTAGCCGACCTCCGTGAACTTGGAGGCCTCGACCTTGATGAACGGAGCGCCGGCCAGCCGTGAGAGCCGCCGTGCGATCTCTGTCTTGCCGACACCTGTTGGGCCGATCATGATGATGTTGTTCGGCGTGATCTCCTCGCGGAGCTCTGCCGGCACCTGGAGGCGGCGCCACCGGTTCCGCAACGCGATCGCGACGGCGCGCTTGGCATCCTTCTGCCCGACGATGAAGCGATCGAGCTCGCCCACGATCTCCCGCGGTGTTCCCGTCTCTCCCGGACGTCGTTCCAGGCTCATGCTCCGTCCTTTCCGAGTTCGCGGATGGTGAGGTTCCGGTTGGTATACACGCAGATCTCAGCGGCCGCTCCGAGGGACTCCTCCACAATGGTCCGCGCATCCAGGTCGGTGTGTTTCGCCAGCATGCGGGCCGCCGCGAGGGCGTACATGCCGCCGGACCCGATGGCAACGATGCCGTCGTCCGGTTCGATCACTTCCCCCGTACCGGAGATGATGAGAGCATGGTTCCTGTCGACGACGGCGAGGAGCGCCTCAAGCTGACGAAGGTATTTATCCGTTCGCCACAACTTGGCAAGCTCGACGGCCGCCCGGACAAGCTGCCCCTGATGCTGCGAGAGCTGCTCTTCGAATCGTTCGAGCAGGCTGAATGCATCGGCTGCTGAGCCCGCGAATCCAGTAAGGACCGACCCGTCCGCCAGGCTTCTGATCTTGTTGGACTGCTGCTTCATGACCGTTTGTCCAAGGGAGACCTGCCCGTCCCCTCCGATGACGACACGGCCTTTATGGCGCAGCCCCAGGATGGTGGTGCTTCGAATGCGGTTGTCTGTCATGTGGGTCTCCGTTCCATGCTCTCGTTCCGCTGCCGATGACGGGCAGACAAGAGCATCGTGATGCGGTCAGATCTTGACGCGCAGGCGGGCGATGGGAATCCCCAGCGCCTCCCGGTATTTTGCCACGGTCCGCCGCGCGATATGGATGCCGTCGGTCCTGAGGATCTTGGCGATGGCGTCGTCGTTCAGCGGCTTCTTGGGATCCTCGGCCGTGATGAGGTCGCGGATGCGCTGCTTGACAGCCGTGTTGGAGACGTCCTCGCCGGATTCTGACGAGAGTCCCGAGGTGAAGAAGTACCGGAGCGGGTATACCCCGTACTCCGTCTGCGCATATTTGCTGTTGACCACGCGGCTGATGGTCGAGATGTCCACCCCGACGACGTCCGCAACGTCCTTGTAGATCATCGGCTTCAGGACCTCACCGTTCTCGAACCACTGCCGCTGCCTGTCCACGATGGCATTCATGACGCGCAGCAGGGTCGTTCGTCGCTGGTGGATGGAGGCGATGAACCACTTCGCGGCCTCGAACTTTTTGCGGATGAAGTCCTTGGCCTCCGTCGACACCTTCTTCCCCTTCGGCGTCGCCATCTCTTTGTACGCATTGTTGATGCGGAGCGGGGGGACGGTCCGGTCGTTCAACAGCACCATAAAATCGCCGTTATCGCGGCTGATGATGAAATCAGGGGTGACATAGTTCTCCTGTGCGGAGAACTCCCCCTCGCCCGGCTTCGGGTTCAGATGCCGGATGAGCTCGAGCGCCTTCTTGAGGGTCGGTTGGGTGATGTGGAAGGCCTTCTGAAGGGCGTCGAACCGTCGCTGGCGGAGGTCCTCAAAATGCTGCGTGACGATACGGAGAGCGAGTTCCTTGAGTGGCGGCTGGATCGTGGCGACGCGGAGCTGTGCGGCGAGACACTCCTGCAAAGACCGGGCAGCGACACCCGGGGGGTCGAGCTGCTGGATCAACAGCAGGACCCGTTCCGCCTGGTCGATCGTGATCGAAAGATCGTGCGTGAGGTTCAGATCCTGGACGATGAGGGCCAGGTCGCGGCGGAGATAGCCGTCCTCGTCGATGTTCCCGAGGATCTCCTCTGCCAGCAGGTCGTCGTCGGGGGTGAACTCGAGCATATGGAACTGCGACAGCAACCGCTCACGGAGCGGAATGGTCGCAGGAAGCGGGGATTCGTACTCTTCGTCGTCGCGCGGGACCGCCTCCGGGCTCTTGTAGCCGGAGTTCTCGTCCTGGATGTAGTCCTCGAGCGTATAGTAGTCCTCTTCGTTCTTTTCCGCCTCAGCAGAATCCTCCTCCGGGGAAGGATCGTTCTGCTGAAGCTCGAGTTCCATCTCCTCTCCCGTCTCGAGCATGGGGTTCTGTTCGAGTTCGAGCTTGACGCGCTGCTCGAGCGCAAGCATGGGGAGCTGCAGCAGTTTCAGATACTGCACCTGCTGCGGCGTCAGCTTCATGCCGAGCTTCAGCTGCTGCTGAAGGGAGAGGATGCTCATTGCTTTGCCCGCTCCTTCAGGGAGGACCAGGTCATTCCGAATGCCCGGTCGAGCGCATCAGCGACGAAGGATGTAAGAGGGATCCCCTCCAGCTGACCGCGCTGAAGCGCCGGTCTGCATTCGGAGATGTACTCGAACCTGATGTGGGAGATCTCGCCCCGGTCGATGCGGATGGGGAAGAGGTGGCAGGAAAGCGGTTTGCGCCACGCGATCTCCCCCCGGTGATAGGCCTGCTCGATCGCACAGTGCGCGACCGGGCCTTCAAACCGCACGAAGACACAGGCGGCGTTGTCGATGCAGGTGGTATGATAGTCTCCGGGCGGACCCTCGACGGCTCCATACGAATCGATCACGTTCTGATGGACGTCAGGAAGGGTCGGGAGGACGGTGGGGAGGATGTCGAGGATATGGCTGAGTTCTTCGTCAAGCAACGGTGCACCCCGGCCTCCCCGAAGCGTACAGCATGCGCCCCGGCACGCCTTAAGATCACATGCAAACGAGGTTTCCTCGATGGCCGGATCGATGTCGATATGGAACGATGGAACGGACACGATGCGTCCTGCTATTCTCTTCTTCAGTATAACGAAAAAATGCCCGCTTACAAAAGGTATGCCAAACCTGGGGAAAGGCTCAAATCCTCTGGATCGTGAGCAGTTGAAGCCAACGTTCGTCTCCTCCTACCTCAAGGAAATGAAGAACCGGCCCGGCAGTTGGCGGACGAGCCGCTTGCACTCCAGGCCGAGCAGAGCCACGAGAGCGTCAGAGATGTTCATCGAAGCGCGGTCTGCGATCGTGTCGACGTGCGTCGGTTCGTCCGACAGGAACTCGAGGATCGTCTGCTCGAAGAGTGTCAGGTCTGGTGGGATCGTGCTGGGTCCCTCATGGCCGGTCGCGTGCCGCTGCCCTGGCAGCTCCTCCAGAATGTCGTCGATGTGATGCACAAGTTTTGCCCGGCCTTCCCGCAAAAGCGTATGGGGGCCTTCGCTCGTCGGATTGAACATCGGCCCTGGAATGGCGAAGACCTCCCTGTTCTGGTCGAGTGCTGACGATGCGGTGATCATGGCGCCTCCATCGCGTGCTGATTCGACCACGATGGTACCTAATGTCATACCGCTGACGATACGGTTGCGACGCGGGAAGTTCGGAGCATCCGGTTCAGTCCCCATTGCGAACTCCGACACGACAGCGCCATGCCGGCACATTGCTCTCATGAGTTCGGCATTCTCGCGAGGATACGGCACGTCGATCCCGGAACCAAGCACGCCGATCGTCCTTCCGTTGTTCCGGAGCGCTTCGCTGTGGGCGAGTGTGTCGATGCCACGCGCCAGTCCGCTGACGATGCCATATCCGTTCCGCACGAGTTTGCCCACCAGATGCGCGACGACCTTGATCCCATACGGGCTCGGTACACGCGTGCCGACGATCGCAAGGAGAGCCCTCTCGTTTGGCTCAAGCTCGCCAAGCACGTACAGAAGGAGAGGCGGATCATAGATCTTCTTGAGCAGAGCGGGATAGCGGTCGTCCCAGAACGGGATGATCTCGCCGCCCGCCTTCTCAACGGCCCGTAATTGTTCTGCAATGAGCGCTTCCGGCACAGCGTGCCGTCGTATGGTCGCCGCGAGCTTCTTGTTGATGCCCGGAACGCGGACGAGCTCGCGCGGGTGCGCGGACATCGCTTTTTCGGGCGAACCGAAATGACTGATGAGTGCATGGAGCTTGAGCGGGCCCAGCCCCGGGATCGATTGGATCCGGAGCAGGTCGCCGATATCGAATGGTGCCATACATTCCCCCTCAGAAATGGATGGGTGGTGTGTAGCAAAACAAGCGTCAGATCATACGCTGCAGCTCCTGAGTGAACGAAGCGACGAGGTCGGAGGATGCAGCGCTCGTCGGTGCTTCTGCAATGATACGAATGATCGGCTCCGTGTTGGACGCCCGGAGGTGGACCCATGAATGCTCGAAGTCGAGCTTCACGCCGTCGTCCATATTCACCGTTGCCTTGGACGAGTATGCATCCGCCATCTTCCGGAGTATCGCGGCAGGGGAGATATTGCCGACAGCGATCTTTCCCTTCGTGATCTCATACTGCGGCAGGGACGCTTTCCACGCCGAGACCGGGCCGCCATGGTCGAGCAGTGACTGGAGGACGAGCGGTATGCCGACGAGCGCGTCGCGCCCTGTATGGATCGCCGGAAGAATGATCCCGCCCGACCCTTCGCCGCCCACAAGCGCTCCGAGCTCTGTCATCCGTTTTGCCACATTGATCTCACCGACCGGCGTCCGTACGCACGTCGCATCGTACGACCGTGCAATGTCATCCACGGCCCTGGTGGTCGAAAGATTCACGACGACCGTATGACCGGTCCGTCCCGCCTCACGCTCTTTGCGAAGCACAAAATCCACGACGCTCGCGATGGAGTATTCCTCGCCGATCGGTCTGCCCGCCTCATCGAGGATGACGAGCCGGTCGGAATCCGGGTCGATCGCGATGCCGATGTCTGCTCCGGTGGACCGCACGTGCTCTGCAAGGTCGCCGAGATTCTCGGGGATGGGCTCCGGTGTGTGGGCGAAGATCCCCGATACATCGCAGTGAATGGGGGCGACGTCGCACCCTATCTTTTCGAGGAGTTGTGGGACGATCGCTCCCCCAGAAGCGTTGACGCAGTCGAGGGCGACCCTGAACCGCCTCGTACGGAGCCTGTCGGCATCGATATAGGAGAGCTTCAGGATTTCGTCGAGGTGGACCTGGCGGAAATCATCGCGCGCATCGACCTTTCCCCAGCGCTCCCAGGAATGATACTTCCTCCCGGGGGAGCGGGCGATGGCCCAGAACGCTTCGTTCTGCTCCGCATCAAGGAAGAGCCCGGTCGGCGCGAAGAACTTCAGCCCGTTCCATTCCATGGGATTGTGGCTCGCTGTGACCGAGATCCCTCCGGCGAGGCCGAGCTTTTCCACCGCAAGGGCGACTGTCGGTGTCGGAACGACTCCGAGCGTGACCACATCCGAACCCATCTGGATCAATGTGGATGTGACGAGATGCGTAATAGCCTTGCCCGAGATGCGTCCGTCCCGCCCGACGGCGATCGGACCTCTGCCGCAATATTCGGCAAAGGCCGATGCGTACATGACGACGGTTTCGGGTGTCAATGTCTCCCCGATGATGCCCCGGATCCCTGATATGCTGACCATCAATGCCATAATGTCCTCTGCCCGGTGAGAATATAGAACCGACATCTCCGAGAATCAATACGCCGGCCTTTCTTGCACCTCTTACGTTGCGTGGGTACCTTGCAACGATGGGATCGATCCGCATAACAGATGCAGACCGGACGGCGCTGATCGGGCTCGCCCGGAGTGCTATCCTGAGGTCGCTTGGACGATCTGCACCCGAACCCGCTCTGTCTCCGTCCCTCCTAAAACAGAAGCGAGGTGTCTTCGTGACGCTTCGCCAGGGGGCTGAGCTCCGTGGTTGCATCGGCTATGTCGAGCCTGTGGAGACGATCGCCGAGGCGGTGCGGCACCTGGCCGTGAAGTCCGCCTCTGAGGATCCCCGTTTTGCACGCGTACATCTGTCCGAAATGGAGAGCCTGTCCATCGAGATCTCCATCCTGTCACCCATTCGGCCGTGTGCTGATACCTCAGCGATCACGATCGGAAAGCACGGGCTCGTCATCGAGAAGGGGTGGCATCGGGGGCTGCTGCTCCCGGAGGTGGCGGTCGAGGCAGGATGGGACAGGGAGGCATTCCTGGGATACTGTTGCGTGAAGGCGGGACTTCCCCGGAACGCCTGGAAAGACCCGGACACGAAGATCTTCACGTTTGAAAGTGAGCACCTCGGAGTTTCTCCTGACATGAAGGCGTCGAAGGAAGACCACCGATGAGTATTGTTCGCCCGCCTGCGGTCGCAGGCCAGTTCTATCCGGAGGAGCCGCACGTGCTCCGTGATACCGTGGAACAATATCTCACGGCGATCGCGGAGCATGACATCCCCTCTCTGTCGGTCATAGGTGGTGTCGTTCCGCACGCCGGATACATGTATTCAGGAAGCACAGCCGCGTATGTGTATCGGTCGCTGGCCGGGAGCAGTGCGGAGTGCGTGGTGCTTGTGGGCCCCAGCCATCGTGACTACTTTGAACCCGTCTCCGTATTCAACGGGGATGCATACGAAACGCCGCTCGGCGTGGTGTCCGTGCATACAGCCTTGGCGCGCAAGATCGCTGAACGTTCTGAGGCTATCTTGCTGAGCGATCTGGGACACCGGATGGAACATGCGCTCGAGGTCCAGCTTCCTTTCCTGCAGGTCGTCCTTCCGCACGCGACGATCGTCCCTATCGTCATGGGCAGTCAGGACCGTGAGTACTGCACAGACCTTGCCGGGGCTCTCGCCGAGGCCCTGAACGGCGAACCTGCGATCATCCTTGCCTCTTCCGACCTTTCCCATTTCCATCCATATGACGTCGCCCGAAGGATCGATGCCGCAAGTGCGGCACGTGTGGATGCGTTCGACGCCGAAGGATTTCTCCGGGGGCTCGAAACGCAGCATATCGAGGCGTGCGGAGGCGGGCCGGTCGCGACAGTGATGCTGGCTTCGGCGTCCCTTGGAGCTGATGAAGCCCGGGTGCTCCACAGCTGCAATTCGGGGGACATCTCGGGAGACCGGTCCAGCGTTGTCGGATACATGGCCGCTGTTTTCGGAAAGGGGACCGCATGAAGCGGAGGGAGGTCATTGTTATCATCGGAGCGGGTGCGGTGGGGAATGCTTTGGCCAGGGCGACGCGCACAGCAGGCCATCGGATCGCGTCTGTGGTCAGCCGCTCCGCCTCATCTGCCAGAAAACTTGCGCGGGCGACGAAGACTGCGCGCTGGGGTACGGACCTTCTTGGAATACCTGCTGATGCGACGATGTTCATCATTGCGGTGCCTGATGCGGAGATAGAGCGGGTGGCCCGCCGCCTTGCTGCTCACATCGGCAGGAGCAGACGCAGAAGGAAGGTGTTCCATACGTCCGGGATGGCAACGTCGGAATCGCTCCGTCCGCTCCGGAAGGTCGGTTTGACCGTCTGCTCGATCCATCCGATCCGTTCGTTCCCGCCACTGGCCGGGGCGTCGGCGATCGTGCGTTCGCTCAAGGATGAATGGTTCGGTATTGAAGGGAGCGCAGATGCTCAGCGCTGGGCGCGACCATTCGTTCGTACCCTCGGGGGTCATCCCGTCTCCATTCCAAAATCGAAGAAAACTCAGTATCATATTGCCTGCACTTTTGCGTCGAACTATCCTCTTGTGATGCTTCGGGCCGCAGAGCTGTTCGCACGGTCGGCCGGCATCTCGGGAGGGATCCTTCCGCTCCGATCGCTGCTCCTGGGTTCTGTCAGGAACGGGCTCGAGGTGGGACCGATGCGGGCCATCACCGGCCCCGTCGCTCGCGGCGATGCAGAGACGGTTCGCCGGCATCGGTCCGACATCCGAAGACAGGTCCCGCACCTTGTCCCATTGTTCGATCAACTGGTCTCGTTCGCTGTGCGAGAGGCCGTGCAGGCCGGACGCATCACCCAAACACAGCAGCGCGCTGTCCGAAAGGCGCTGAAACCATAGACGAGAAAGGAGCGGTTGCAGCCATGGCATACGAAACGCTTCTCGTAGACAAACAGGACCGAACCTGCGTCGTCACCATCAACAGGCCGGATAAACTGAACGCGCTCAACGCCACCGCGAAGACGGAGATCAGAAAGCTTTTCGAGGAACTGAAGCAGGACGAGAGCGTCGCTGTAGTGATCCTCACGGGGAGCGGCGAGAAGTCTTTCGTCGCTGGAACGGATATCGGCGAGCTGACGGCGCTCGATGAGAGGACGGGGAAGGAATTCGCTGCGGGGGGGCAGGAGATCTTCGGGCGCATCGAGGACCTCGGCAAGCCCGTCATCGCAGCGGTCAACGGATATGCACTGGGCGGCGGGCTGGAGCTTGCGCTCGCCTGTCATATCCGACTGGCCTCGGAGAACGCGCGATTCGGCCAGCCCGAAGTGAACCTTGGTGTGATCCCGGGATATGGGGGCACGCAGCGCCTCGCGCGGCAGGTGGGAGAGTCGAAAGCGATGGAAATGATACTGACCGGGGACCATATCACGGCCGAGGAAGCGCTTCGCGTTGGACTCGTCAATGCCGTCTACCCCCAGGGGGAGCTTCTGGCCAAAGCAAAGGAGATGGCGACGAAGATCGCCTCGAAGGGTCAGGTGGCCATCCGGATGGCGCTGAAAGCGGTGCACGCGACCCAGGAGACCCGACTGACGGACGGGCTTGAGATAGAGGCGAACCTGTTCGGTACATGTTGCGGTACGGAAGACTTCAAGGAAGGAACGGCAGCCTTCCTGGAGAAGCGGAAACCGTCGTTCAAAGGCAGATAACGAATCCACGACAGAAGCATGCAGGAACACATGAGCTCATCACAAAGCCGGGATAACCAGAAGACCATGGAGAAGATCGTTTCGCTCGCCAAGCGGCGGGGATTCGTCTTCCAGTCGAGCGAGATCTACGGCGGTCTGAACGGCTGCTGGGATTATGGTCCGCTCGGGGTCGAGATGCTCAACAATCTGAAGTCCGAATGGTGGAAGAACCTCACATATCGGGAGAATGTGGAGGGGATCGACGCTTCCATCCTGATGCATCCCCGCGTGTGGGAGGCGTCCGGCCATGTGGAGAACTTCACCGATCCGATGGTGGATTGCCGGAGCTGCAAATCCCGCTATCGTACAGACACGCTCGTCGAAGAACTGTCCATGAAGAAGAAGAAGGAGATCCTGAGGGCCGTCCGGCCAGGAGAGTTCGAGGGACAGCAGAAGGACGATGTGGTCATGGAGGCGTTCGACCGGCTGACAGCGACCGACGAGGGGATCGCCGGTGTGCTTCCGCATGTGCCCTGTCCCGCGTGCGGCAATAAAGGAAGCTTTACGGATGCCCGCACTTTCAACCTCATGTTCAAGACGTTCGTGGGCCCCGTCGAGGACTCGTCCGCAGTGGTCTACCTCAGGCCCGAGACCGCCCAAGGCATCTTCGTCAACATGCTCAATGTCCAGACCGCTTCGCGGCAGAAGGTCCCCTTTGGCATCGCGCAGATCGGAAAGGCATTCCGGAACGAGATCAACACCAAGAACTTTCTGTTCCGGACGAGGGAGTTCGAGCAGATGGAGATGCAGTTCTTCGTGAAGCCCGGGGCGGACGACGAATGGTTCGAGTACTGGCGCAGCGAGCGGATGGCGTGGTTCACCTCCCTCGGTCTGCGTGCTGAGGGCCTTCGCTGGCACCAGCATCCGAAGGACAAGCTTGCGCACTATGCGAAGGATGCGTACGACATCGAATATCTGTTCCCGTTCGGATGGGGCGAGATAGAGGGGATCCACAACCGAACAGACTTCGACCTGTCACGGCATGAGCAGTATTCCGGTAAGGGATTCAAGGTGTTCGACGAAGGAACGAAGGAGAAGTATACCCCCTACGTCATCGAGACCTCTGCCGGTGCGAGCAGGTCGTTCATGGCTTTCCTCGTCGATGCGTATGGCGAGGAAGAGGCGCCGACGGCCGAAGGGACGACAGAGCTGCGGACGGTCCTGCGTCTGCATCCCCGCCTGGCTCCGGTCAAGATCGCCATCTTCCCGCTCGTGAACAGGGACGGGATGCCCGAAGTAGCCCGGTCCATCGAAAAGGACCTCCGTCGGTCGTTCAAGGTGTTCTACGACGACAGCGGCGCCATCGGCAGGAGGTACAGGCGGCAGGATGAGGCAGGTACGCCCTTCTGCGTCACCGTCGATGCCGATACCCTCACGGACCAGACAGTTACCATCCGTGAGCGTGATTCGATGAAACAGGAGCGCATCCCAGCATCGGGCATTCAGGCGTATGTTTCGGGCAAGCTCCTCTCCTAGGCATGCATGTCGCGACGCCGGCGCTCCATGGAAGCACATCCTGCACGGAAAGGACACGGTCCCATACGAAGTGCCGCCGTATGCGCCTTTCTCCTCTGGGCGTTCGTACCGCTTTCCGCTGCGACCTCTCCCGTTGCGGTTGAGGATTCGGCCTTCGCGGGGAAGATCCGCGAGAGCATCGACCACATCTACAACATCGAGTTCGATCAGGCCGAGGAGATCCTCCGTCCTCTCGTCCGTGAACACCCTGAGCATCCGGCAGGTCATTTCTTCCTGGCCATGGTCGAATGGTGGCGGATCCTCATCACGTTCGACGATGAATCCCGTGATGACCGGTTCTACCGCATGCTCGAGGGTGTGATCGATGTCTGCGACCGCCGGTTAAAGAAGGATCCCCGCGATGTGACGGCGCTCTTCTTCAAAGGAGGGTCGATAGGATTCCGGGGCCGGTTGCGGGCGAACCGGGGATCATGGTTCTCGGCCGCCAGCGACGGTATCGGCGCTCTCCCCATCGTTCGCAAGGCCTACGAGCTCGACCCGCGGAACAAGGACATCCTTCTCGGGATCGGCATCTACAACTACTATGCGGATGTCGTACCGGAGAAGTACCCTATCGTCAAACCGCTCCTGATGTTCTTCCCCTCCGGCGATCGACGGGCAGGACTCCGGCAATTGCGGGAAGCGAGTGACGAAGGCACATACGCCCGCGTGGAAGCGACCTACTTCCTGATGCAGAATATGTACCTCTTCGAAAAGGATTTCCGCGCAGCTCTGGACCTTGCCACAAAGCTTCATGAGGCGTATCCCCGGAATCCGGTCTTCCATCGGTATCTCGGACGCTGCTACATCTCGCTCGGCCGTTTGAATGAGGCGGCTCGGGTGTTCGCTGGCGTCGCCGATCGGTACGGGAAACAACAGGAGGGGTATGATACCTATGATGGGCGGGAGGCGTTCTACTATCTGGGCCGGTACCACTTCTTCCGGGGGGAATTCGATGAGGCGCGCGAAAGGTTCCTGCAGAGCGACCAGCTCTCCCGGAAGGTCGATAAGGAAGGGCCATCCGGATTCCGGGCCATGGCCAACCTCCATCTGGGAATGATCAGCGACGCGCGGGGAAAAAGGGAGGAGGCGAAGCAGTACTATCGGATCGTCCTCGCAATGGACGAGTATCAGCGGTCACACAGGGATGCGCGTGCATATCTGAAGGCACCGTACAGGAGGGGATCATGACGCTTGTCGTACTTGTCATCGGATTCATCGCCGCGAGCGCCGAGTTCCTCGGTGGGTTCCTGCTTTCGAGGAAGCGCGTATGGCCGGCACGGGCGCAGTCGTTCCTTCTCGCCCTCGGTGCTGGCTTCATGCTGTCGCTCGTGTTCATGAAGCTCCTGCCGACGTCCCACGCCCTCGCGGGCGAGGAGGCGTTCCTGCTCGTCCTCCTCGGATACGCGACGCTTCACTTCTTCGAGCACACAATGGTCAGCCATTTTCATTTCGGTGAGGAGACGCATACCGAAGCGATGACCTCAAAGATCGCGGGTCTGTCTGCCTTTTTCGGCCTCACGGTCCATGCGTTCTTCGACGGACTCTCAATAGCCGTCGGCTTCACCCATACATATGCTGTCGGGGTGCTCATCTCGATCGCCATTCTGCTGCATAAGTTCCCCGAGGGATTGACCATGGGGTCCATCATGATGTCGGCGAACTTCTCCCGCTCGGCAGTGGTCCGGTCGTCGCTCGGCCTCGGTATTGCGACGATGGTCGGTGTGCTGGTGTACTTTGTGCTCCCGGGTATCAGCGACGTCTGGCTTGGCCGCATCCTTGCGATGTCGGGCGGGACGCTCATCTATGTCGGAGCATCGGACCTCATCCCGGAGATCAATAAGGCCAAGGATCGGATCCCGCCGGTCATCGTTTTCGTCGGGATACTGCTGTACTACGTTACTGATGAGCTGATAGAGGGTTTGCTCTGAGGGTGAGATCAGAGGCAGGCGGAAATACCGATGCGGTGCAGTCCGCCGATCGATCCGTAGGAGTTGAAGCCGTAGTCGATCTGGTATGAGGAAATGAGCACTCCCGCCCCCACGGAAAAACCCGCCAATCCCGCGCTCGATCCCATGCGAAGGTCCTGACGGACCCTGTTATTGAACCCAAGCCGGAGTCGCAGCGCTGAGCTCATGTCGAACTCCGCGCCGAGGGAGAATTGCCTGAACCGCTCCAGGATCGGTAGGTCCGGATCGTTCAGCCCATGGAAGTTGAGGTTGAGGAAGACGGGGAGATGTTCTGGCCGCTTGGTGATGCCGAGCCGGAGGTCGGTCGGGAGCGATTCGGACGATCCGGCGTATGTCGAAAGCTGCGTGCCGAAGTGGAGCAGCGAGAGGCCGATGCTGAGCTGCTCCTCGGGGATGACATAACTTGCCCCAAGGTCAGCCGCAACTGCCTGCGAACGGTACTCGCCGAGGGAGGAAGAGATGATCTTCACTGCTGCTCCGACGCTGAGGCGATCGTCCAGCCGGAAGGATCTCCCAACCGAGACCGCGAGGTCGGATGCCGTGAAGGTGCCGTAGACGTTCGCCGATTGATCGGTCTGATCGAACGTCCCGTAGTGGACAAATTGCACCCCCGCAGTAAGGGGACCGACCGGGGTTTCGGGCAGGCTTAAAGCTATCGAGCCTGCATTGATGTCCATCAGATGGTCCATGTAGGAGACCGACAGACGGCGTCCCTCGACCGAGCCCAGGGCGGCGGGATTCATGAACAGTGAGTTCGGGTCTCCCTGCATAGAGGTGAATGCGCCACCCATCGCGGCGATCCTTGGAGAGACATCCGTCCGCAGGAATGCATACGCATCCTGCGCCTGCAAGCCAGGGAGGAAGAGGAAGACAGCGAGGGCTGCTGCGACAGGCCTGAACATGACGTCAACTTAGGAAGGAAACAGGCAAGGAGCAAGACGGTTCGACGCACTTGCCTTGCGGGCCAAAAGGTCGTATATTTTAAGTCTGAAAGGAACAGGGACCAGTGCTATGAAGAAGAATATCCATCCAGCTTACAAGAAAGCGGTCGTTACCTGCGTATGCGGCAACTCCTTCGAGACGCGTTCCGCCGTGGGCGACCTCCATGTTGAGATCTGCTCGGCGTGCCATCCGTTCTACACGGGACGCCAGAAGCTCGTCGACTCCGCAGGCCGCGTGGAGCGGTTCAAGCGGAAGTACGCCCGTCGTCAGCAGGAAGGTGCTCCCGCACAGCAATAGTCCTTTCCCGTCTTTGGATCTGAGGCGGAATGTCGGGACATCGACATTCCGCTTTTGTTTTTTATCTTGTTCTGTCCAAAGACGGACACCTGCGGCCCCTTTTGACCCGACAGCGGCTGCCCATCTCCGGATAGCCCACATCCATGACCACCTCTGAGCATACCGTCGCCGAAATAGCCGAACCCCGGTCCGTTTACACCGGCGCCCGCGGGACTGCCATCAAGATCCTGAACAGGGTCGGCCGATCGGATGCCTATCTCGACCGCCTTCTCGACCGTGAACTGCGCAGCGATGACCTCAACGAGCTCGATAAGGGCTTCATGAACGAGATCGTGACGGGCGTCGTCCGCTGGCAGATGAAGCTCGATTGGGTGCTGACGGGGTTCTTCCATGGCAATTTCACCAAGGCAGAGACCAACATCAAGAACGCGCTCCGCGTCGCGCTGTATCAGATCCTCTTTCTCGACAGGGTGCCCCATTCTGCGGCCGTCAACGAAGCTGTCGAGTTCATCAAACGGCTTCGCGGACAGAAGGCGGCGGACCTCGTGAACGCAGTCCTTCGGAACATCATCCGCAACATCGACAATATCCGGTATCCCGACCCCTCCGAGGATAAGATCCGGCATCTTGCCGTTGTGGAGTCGCACCCCATCTGGATAGCGAAACGCTGGTACGACCGGTTCGGACCGGAGGGGGCGCGGAAACTGATGGAAGCCAACAACCGGATCCCTGACCTCGCGCTCCGTGCGAACCGACTGAAGATCGACCCCGACTACTTCTGTTCTCTCCTCGGCCAGCATCAGCTTGAATATACCCGTTCGACGTACCTCGACTGCTTTGTCAAGGTCCGGCATCTCGCCGGCATCGGCTCGTCGGAGCTGTATGCCAAGGGATTCTTCATGGTCCAGGATGAGAGCGCGGGTCTTCCCGTGCGCTTGCTGGACCCCCGCCCGGGCGACAAGGTCCTCGACCTGTGCGC
Source organism: uncultured Ignavibacteriaceae bacterium (assembly GCA_964534125.1). Classification (GTDB taxonomy): domain Bacteria; phylum Bacteroidota; class Ignavibacteria; order UBA10030; family UBA10030; genus 2-02-FULL-55-14. Next base: position 485,439 of record CAZHOJ010000001.1, on the reverse strand, counting down.
CGCTCCAGGAGGCAAGGCGACGTTCATCGGAGAACTGATGAAGAACGAGGGGGAGATCATCGCGGTCGACCGGTACGAAACGCGCCTGAACCTGGTCCGGAATGCATGCCAGCGGCTCGGCATCGCGAATATCCACACCGTCGCTGCCGATGCGACCACCTTCCAGACGTCGCCGGCTGACAAGGTCCTGGTAGACGCCCCCTGCTCGGGGTTAGGAACGCTCTCGAAGAAACCCGATGCGAAGTGGAACCGGGACAGGTCGGATATCGACACGCTGGCAGCGCTCCAGCGGTCCCTTCTCGATAACGCGGCCAGCCTGGTGAAGCCCGGCGGCGTGCTCGTCTACAGCACATGCACGACCGAACCGGAGGAGAATGTCGAGAACGTAAGGCATTTTCTGGAGACCCACGCTGAATATCGCGTCGAGCACGCGGGTGAGTTCGTCAAAGGGGACGTCGTGCAGCAGGATGGATTTGTGGAGACCTTCCCCCATATTCATGGCATGGATGGATCATTTGCGGTCCGGTTCCGACGGTCGACCTGATGTCCGAACAGACGCAAAGGAGCAAAGCATGAGGTCGTTCATACTGGCTGCGGTTGTCGTTCTTCTTGTCATCCTTCTGTGTCCCGGTCCCTCGTTCGAGCACGATGAGCTTGTCGCGACGTTCTCCATTGTCGCTGTCGACCCGGAGAATGGCGATGTCGGCGTCGCTGTGCAGTCCAAGTTCCCCAACGTCCGGCCGGTCGTGCCCTGGGCAGAGGCGGGCGTCGGTGCCATCGCCACGCAGTCCTTCGCGAACACGACCTTCGGTCCGCGCGGGCTCACATTGATGCGGAACGGAGCGACGGCGGAGGAAGCGCTGGACATCCTCATCCGGACCGACGAGGGCAGACAGACCCGCCAGGTCGGGATCGTTGACCATGCCGGGAATGCGGCCACGTGGACAGGTGAAGAGTGCTTTGACTGGGCTGGCGGTGCTGCGGGTACGGTGAAGGGTGCGAAGGGCCAGCTCGTCGCGGGAAAGACGTTCGCGGCACAGGGGAATATCCTCGTCGGCAAAGAGACGGTCGAGGCGATGGCGCGAACATTCGAGACGACCCCGGGGTCGCTCGCGGACCGGCTCGTCGCAGCGCTCATTGCCGGCGGGAAGGCCGGCGGTGACAGGCGCGGCGAACAATCCGCCGCACTCGTCGTGAAGCGAAAAGGCGGGTCCTACGACGGATCGTCCGACGACTATATTGACATCTCGATCTATGACCACCCGACGCCGCTCGCAGAGCTCGAGCGGTTGTATGCACTGCACCGGCTCTATTTCTTCCGTTCCGACCCATCCCACCTTGTTCCTGTCGACGAGTCCATATGCCGCGAGCTTCAGACCATCCTCGGGGATGAGGCCTACAAAGGACAAAAGTTCTATGACGGTCCGATCGATGGTATCTACGACGAACAGATGAAGCGCGCGCTCAGCGATTTTATGGGATGGGAGAACTACGATGTCCGTATCCGTACTGATGATCGCATCGATACGGAGGTCCTGGAGGACATTCGGCTCACGTACAGACAATGGAAGGCCGCACGTCCATGACGCATGCTCATGAGGGCACCGATACGAAGGAGAGTACATGAGAGCAATCGTCAAGCCACGGCCGGTTCCTGGTGAGCCCTGGCCGTTCGGTCTCATGCTCGAAAAGAAGTCCGAACCGCTCGTGACCCGGAGCGAGGAGGTCATCATAGCGGTCCACGCCGGTGCCATCTGCGGCACTGATGTCGGCATCTATAACTCGAAGGATGCTTTCCGGCGCGAGATGGAACGTGCGGTCACAACGCCGGTAACGATCGGGCATGAGTTCTCCGGCCGCATCGTCGATGCGGGCCAGAATGCCCGGAAGCATCTGGCGAAGCTCATCTTCCGGAAGGCAAAATCCAACCGCACCCTGCAGGCAATGATGGCCGGCAAAACGCCAGGCACGTTCTCCCGGGAATCCGGGTTCATGGAGTTCCTGGAGGAAAAGTTCCATGCAACGGCGGAGATGCATGTGACGTGCGGGCTATGCTATCAGTGCCGGAAGGGGGAGCGGCATGTCTGCCGCAAGACCATCATCAAGGGTGTCCATGACGATGGTGCCTGGGCGGAATTCGTGAAAGTGCCGGCGGACAATGTACGGCTCTTCTACGGCGAAGAGATCCATCCGGATATCATCAGCTATATGGATGCGCTCGGGAATGCGACGCATACTGTGCTGTCGTCGAAGGTCCGCGGCAGCTCGGTGGCCGTCCTCGGATGCGGCGTGCAGGGTCTGATGGCTGTCGCGGTCGCACGTCATGCTGGCGCGAAGAAGGTGTTCGTCACGGATGCGTCGTCCGATCTGCTGCCGCATGAACAGCTTGTCGGGCACAGATTCGACATGGCGAAACAGTACGGAGCCGATGGCTGCTTCGATGTGGCACGGAACGATGAGCGGGCGGCATTCCGGGAGACCGTCCTGCGGGAGACGGACGGGGCCGGCGTGGATGCTGTGTACGAGATGTCCGGGTCGTACCGGGCCTATAAGGACGCCCTTCATGCCGTCCGCATGGGAGGGGAGATCGCCCTCCTCGGCATCCCGTCCGGAGAGATGCCCGTCGATTTTGCGGAAGATATCATTTTCAGGGGAGTGACGATCAGAGGCATCATCGGACGTCGTGTCTTCCAGACATGGGACCAGATGGAGGATCTGCTCCGGAACGGGCTCGCGGACACGTTCCTGTCGACAGGATTCATATCGCACACCTTCCCCCTCGAGCACTTCGAGGAGGCATTCGCTGTCATCCGGCGCGGTGAGGCGTACAAGGTGCTGCTCAAGCCGGGACTCGCACCAACGGAGCCTTCGGCCGCTGCGGCCAGCGGGAGCACGAGCGGACCAGCGGTGAGCCAGCGTCCGGACCTGAAAGGACAGACCAATGAGAACATATGATCTTTTGCGGGAGGAACTGAAACGGCTCGAGGATTCGCAGACGTTCAAGCGGGAGACGCAGCTGCGGTCGCCCCAGGGAGGGACCGTGACCGTCGGGCGGAAGAAGCTCGTCATGCTCGCGTCCAACAACTATCTTGGGATGTCGAACCACCCGGTGATCAGGAAGGCGTCGATCGATGGTATCCGGCAGTACGGATACGGGGTCGCATCGGCCCGGTTCCTGTGCGGCACGCAGACCATCCATCGGGAACTGGAGAAGAAGATCGCGTCCTTTGTGGGGTGTGACGATGCGATCCTGTTCTCGTCGTCGTTCGCCGCGAATGTGGGATTCTTCTCAGCGCTGACGAACGAGAAGCTGGGGATGGAATCGTACCGGGACGTCATCTACAGCGACCGGCTCAATCATGCAAGCATCATCGACGGCCAGCGCCTCTGCAGGAGCGAGGTGACGGAGCGGAAGATCTACCGTCACAACGATGCGGACGACCTCGAGCGTCAGCTGGAGGAGGATACGGGAAAGGCGTTCCGGAACCGCATCATCGCGACAGATGGCGTGTTCAGCATGGAGGGGGATGTCGCACCTCTTCCCCGGCTCGTGCAACTGGCCCGGAAATACGATGCCTTGCTGTTCGTGGATGATGCGCATGGCATCGGTGTGATGGGCAAAAGAGGGAAGGGGATCGCGGAGCACTTCGGCCTGCTGGGGAAAGTGGACGTCATCATCGGCACGCTCGGCAAGGCGATCGGCGGTGCTGCCGGCGGATTCATCGCAGGTTCGGATGTGATGGTTGAATACATGCGTCAGAAGGCACGGACGTATGTCTTCTCGAATTCGCTCCCTCCGTCCATCGTCATGGCGTCGATCGCCGCGCTCGACCTTCTGAAGAAGGATGCATCCATCGTCGCCCGCCTCCACCGCAACACGCTGTACTTCCGTCAGGAGATCCAGCGGCTGGGCTTCACCATCCTGCAGGGGTCGCACCCCATCGTGCCGGTCATGCTCGGCGAAGCAGCGCTCGCCCAGAAGATGAGCGTCGAGCTTCAGAAACTCGGGGTCTACATCAAGGGGCTCTGGTATCCGGTCGTACCGCAGGGGGAGGCGCGCCTCCGTGCTCAGATCTCAGCAGCTCATACCACGTCCGAGCTCGACCAGGCCCTGGCGGCGTTCCAGAAGGCGGGCAGGAAGCTCGGAGTGCTTGGATAGGACGAGCGGACAATGACGCCATTCGAGATCGTGGTTCTTGTGATGCTGGTGGCACTGACGGTCCTCGTCATCCGGGGGCACGTCGGGGTGCGGGGCGGTGACGGCCGGGAAGCTGCGGTACAGCAGCAGATCGACAACCTGCGGACCGAGGTCCAGGAGAGTCTGCGTGCAACCACCGAAGCTGTGGGCCGCTCGCTGACCACGACGCAGGAAACGATGGTGCAGACGCTGAAGCTGACCTCCGATCAGATGAGCCAGCAACTCTCCTCGGTGAACACCCACCTCGGCGGTGTCACATCACAGCTTCAGGAGAACACCGGTCAGGTTGGATCGCGGCTGGACAACGCCGCCCGCGTCATCCATGATGTCCAGAAGCAGCTCGGTGAGCTGGGAAAAGCGACAGAGAATATCCGCGAGCTCGGGATGAACGTCGGCAAGCTCGAAGAGATGCTCAGGGCTCCCAAGCTCCGGGGCGGCCTCGGTGAACTTCTGCTCGAAGACCTCCTCCGCCAGGTGCTTCCTGTGAACGCATACACCTTCCAGCACAAATTCCGGAGCGGAGAGAAGGTGGATGCGGTGATACACACGTCAGGCGGCATGGTTCCCGTCGATTCGAAATTCCCTCTTGAGAACTTCCGCAGGCTGGTCGATGCAAAGTCGGACCAGGATCGGACAGCTGCGGCCCGAACGTTCCGCCAGGATGTCAGAAAGCACATCGATGATATCTCGAAGAAGTACATCCTGCCTGACGAAGGGACGTTCGACTTCGCGCTGATGTACATACCGGCAGAGAACATCTACTACGAGACGATCATCAAGGACGAACGGTTCGACGAGGAAGATGGCCTGTATGCGTACGCGAGCAAGCACAGGGTCGTACCGGTCTCACCCAACAGCTTCTATGCGCACCTCCGGGTGATCGCCCTCGGCTTCAAGGGACTTCAGGTCGAGGCGAACGCGAAGGAGATCATCAAGACGCTCGACCGGCTGGGATATGAACTTCAGAAGTTCCGGACTGTGTTCGAGACCCTGGGGACTCACCTGACCAACGCACGGAACAACTACGACAAGGCGGAAAAATCGCTTACGGCATTCGAGGAAAAACTCAACAGTGCCCAGCAATTGAGAGAAGAGCATGCGCCAGTGCCGCTCCCCTCGACCGATGTCAAGGACAGACCCGCCATTCCTTGATTTTCGACATTGTTTTTTCAATATTGACGCGGTTTTTTTGTCTTAGAACACCCAGCATGGAGGCGTAGAGTACATGGAACAAACCAAAGGACAGTCCGGGACCGAGTGGAAGTGGGTCATCGCGGGCGTTATCGCGGGGGTCATCATTGTAGGCTCGTCGTACTACATCGTTGCACCAACATTCCACAGCCCGGAGATCCAGGCGCTGATCATGATGGTCGGGTTTGCCGTCACGGGGGTCATCGTCGGCTACTTCTCGCCGGGTGTAACGATCCGCGAGGCCGGCCTTGCGGGTGGACTTGTCATGTTCCTCATGCTGGTCCTTCTGTACACGACAGATTTGGACCATGATCAGCTCGTCGACAGCCAGCTGATCGATATCCTCCTCCTGGTGCTCGGCGTTGGTTTTGCACTGGTCGGCAGTTGGGCAGGGGAGAAACTTCAGGAAGCGTCCGATTCGACCGCGGAATCCGACAGGGTGGATGATGTTTTCCACTGGAAATGGGTCCTGACAGGCGTCGTGATCGGTTTTGCTCTGAACGTGATGTTCGTGCTTCTGTCCGCTCCACTGTTCAACGTGAACCTGAGTGTCGCGCTGGTCGCGTTCCTTGTTTCCTTCCTGATCACCGGATTCATTGTCGGCTATAAGTCGCCCGGTGTGACGCTGAAGGAACCGGCCGTGGCGGGTATCTTCACTGTCATCATTGACTGGGTATTCCTCGAGTTCATCATCAACCTCCCGGTGGATGCGTCCGACCTGGTGGCGGGCCTTGCGCTCGGTTTTCTCTTTGCCCTGGGCGGAGCGTACCTGGGTGAGAAGTACCAGGATGCGCAGGAGGCGAAGAAGGCAGCGTGACGTAGTCATTTATTCCGGACAGGGGCTTCGCGATCTCCATGCGAAAGCCCCTTTTTTTTGCCCCTTCTGTCCGGGGTGCATTGGAGGCATCAGCATTTCTCAGTATTTTCAAAGGCAGCGACATTCAACGGGAAGGAAGGTCACCATAAAACCATGGCACCGAAGCAGCTGAAACGTGTCGGCATTCTGACGGGGGGCGGCGATTGCCCCGGCCTGAATGCGGTCATCCGCAGTATCGCAAAACCGGCAATGTCGATCGGGTCGACTGTCATCGGGATCGAGGATGGTTTCGAAGGCCTCGTCGAAGGCAGGTCAAGGGAACTCAAACCGAAGGACGTGCGCGGCATCGTCAGCCTCGGCGGGACTATCCTCGGGACATCGAACAAGGGCAATCCGTTCCAGTATCCGGTGGAAACCCCCCGGGGAGTTGAGGTCTACGACTACTCCCAGAATGCCATCCGGAACTATCAGGATTGGGAACTCGACGCCCTCTTCGCGATCGGAGGCGACGGGACGATGCATATCGTCAACAGGTTCACGGAGCTGGGCCTGAACATGATCGGTATCCCCAAGACCATCGACAACGACCTCTCCGCGACCGACATGACGTTTGGTTTCGACTCAGCGATGAGCGTCGCTGCTGAAGCGATTGACAGGCTGCATTCGACGGCTTCGGCACACCATCGGGTCATGGTCATCGAGGTCATGGGACGATACGCCGGCTGGATCGCGCTCGGTGCCGGCGTTGCGGGGGGGGCGGATGTCATCCTCATTCCCGAAATGCCTTTTGTGTGGGAGAAGGTCTACGAACATGTGCTCAAGCGCGGACGAATGGGGAGCAGGTTCAGCATCGTCTGCGTTGCCGAGGGAGCGAAGCCGGCAGATGGTGAGCTTGTCGTGAAGGAACACGACAAGAAACGGACAGATCCGCTTCGTCTGGGCGGTATCGGGGACCTTGTCGGGAAGAAGATCGAAGCGGAAACGGGCCTTGAGACCCGCGTGACCGTGCTCGGACATGTGCAGAGAGGTGGAAGTCCGACCCCGTTCGACAGGGTCCTGGCAACAAAATTCGGCTCAATGGCATTGCAGGTGGCACAGGAGGGGCGGTTCGGACATATGGTGAGCCTCAGGGGGCAGGATGTGACCGCGGTACCGGTCAAGCAGGCCATCTTCGAACTTCGAACAGTGCCGCCGGATTCCCAGCTCGTCATGGCAGCGAAAGCAGTCGGGACGAGTTTCGGTGTCTAGGACGTCTTCCCGCCGATCATTGGGACTCCTGTGAGGGCGATCCTTCTCAAAGGATTCGGGCCGCCGGACAAGCTGAAGCTTGTGGATGTCCCCGCTCCGGAGCTCCGCGAGGGGATGGTTCGGGTCAGGGTCCATTATGCCGGTCTGAACTTCGCAGATGTCTTCGGACGCCTGGGAGTCTATCCGAGCATTCCGGATCCTCCCTTCATCCCCGGCATCGAATTCTCCGGTACTGTCATCGATCGTGGGCCTGGAGTCCGCGATCTGAGGATCGGCGCGCGTGTGGTCGGATTCTCCCGGCAAGGTGCATATGCAGAGGAGGCCTGTGTCCCCGCGCACCACGTGTTCCCCATCCCTAGAGCCATGTCGTTCGAAACTGCGGCGGCCTTTCTTGTCACGTACCTCAGCGCGTGGCATGGCTTGAGGACACTTGCGCATGCGCGGAGGGGAGAGACTGTTCTGATCCATGCGGCTGCCGGAGGGGTCGGCACTGCTGCGCTTCAGCTCGGCAATGCCTGGAACCTTCGCATGATCGGTACCGCATCGTCTCACGAGAAGCTCGAGGTTGCGAAGCAGCAAGGCGCGGACCACGTCATCGATTATATGAAGGAGGATTTCGAGGAGCATGTGCGGGAATTGCTCGGCGGGAATCTGGTCGATGTCGTCATGGACTCGGTCGGTGGAAAGGTCCTGCGTAAGTCGTGGAGGCTCCTCGCGCCGATGGGTCGCTATGTGCTGTACGGGTTCGCAGCGGCAGCGGGACGAAAACGACTCGACTACGTGCGGCTTGCTCGTGAGTTCCTGGCCTTCCCGTTCCTGGTCCCCTCGTCACTGCCAACGCGCAACATCTCCCTCATGGGATTCAATCTGTATTTTCTTGCTGACAAGACCGTGTATTTTCGTGAGGTCGGACGGAACCTCATGAGGATGTATGAAAAGAAGCAGATCGTTCCGGTCATCGGAAAGGTCTTTCCGTTCGAGCAGGCCGCCGAGGCGCACACATTCCTTCAGAGCAGGAAGAGCATCGGGAAGGTACTGCTGAAAGTGAGGTGAACGATGGAAGGCACGAGGCGGGCTGGTCAGAAGCTCCGTTGGGAGGATGTGCTTGCCGCGTACACCATCGGGATGTTCCCCATGGCGGACCCCGCAGATGGGGCCATTTCCTGGTATGCTCCAGATCCCCGCGGGATCATCGACCTTCAGGCATGCACGCCATCGCGGTCCCTCCGGCGGACGATCCGTTCCGGCATTTTCGAGGTCCGTTGGAATACCGCTTTTCGCGAGGTCATGGAGGCATGTGCCGACAGGGAGGAAACGTGGATATCCGGGGAGATTCTGGACGCATACACCGAGCTCCATGCAAGGGGATTCGCGCACAGCGTAGAAGCCTGGTCGGGGGATATGCTGGCGGGAGGCTTGTACGGGGTGAGCGTCGGTGGGGGGTTCTTCGGAGAATCGATGTTCTCCCGGAAGACCGACGCATCGAAGGTCACATTGATCGCGCTGGCTGAACGGATGAAGCTGCGGGGCTTCACGCTCCTCGATGCGCAGTTCGTCACGCCCCACTTGCGCCAGTTCGGCGGTACCAGCATCCCCCGGCGCGAATACATGAAGCGGCTGAAACAAGCGGTGCACCTGACATGCACCATCCATCCCTGAGGTGAACTATGGCAGCAGACACTGATCGTCTCCGCAGCGAACCGGTCATCACAAGAACCTCCTTCGCCGGGATGACATATCTCCACAGCGGGAAGGTCAGGGATATGTATGACGCCGGCGACCATCTTCTCATCGTCGCAACCGACCGCCTGTCCGCGTTCGATGTCATTATGAACGAGGGGATCCCGTTCAAGGGAACGGTGCTTACGAAGATATCCGAGTACTGGTTCGGCCGGATGGCGGATATCGTCGAGAACCACTTCATCTCCTCGGACCCTTCAGTGTATCCCGGATCGTGCAAGCCCCATGCGGCGAGCCTTGCCGGTCGATCGATGCTCGTGAAGAAGTCGAAGCCGCTGCCTGTCGAATGCGTCGTCCGTGGATATCTTTCTGGTTCGGGTTGGGTCGACTATCAAAAGACGGGAGCCGTCTGTGGTGTCCGGCTTCCCGCCGGTCTCCGCGAGTCGGACAAGCTTCCGGAGCCGATCTTCACTCCGGCAACGAAGGAACAGGGGGGACGACACGATGAGAACGTCGATTTTGAGACGATCGCAGGAATGATCGGGAGGGACCAGGCGGAGCGTGTGCGGTCGCTTGCCACCCGGATCTATACGAGAGCAGCTGAAGAGGCACGGTCGAAGGGGATCATCATCGCAGATACCAAGATGGAGTTCGGCACGAACGAGACGGGTGAGATCATCCTCATCGACGAGCTCCTCACACCGGATTCTTCCCGGTTCTGGCCTGCCGACCGGTACGAGCCGGGCAGAAGCCAGGACAGTTTCGACAAACAGTTCGTCCGAGATTATCTCATCTCCATCTCTTTCAATCGCCAGCCTCCACCGCCTGCGTTGCCGGAGGAGGTCATTCTGAAGACCTCGGCCCTGTATCTCGAGGCGTACGAACGGTTGACAGGGAGGAGCCTGGTGTGACCCGGACGGAGGGGAACGCAGACTCCACCGGGGGCGTTCTATAGCTCATGGAGTATCATCTTCGAGAGAGGTTCTGAGTGGCAAAACGTGCACTGAACAAAGAGAATATCCTGGAAGCCCTGAAGGTCGTGCAGGATCCCGACCTGCATCGTGACATTGTCACGCTCGGGTTCGTACAGAACATCGTCATCGACGGCGGAGCGGTCTCGTTTGACCTCGTGCTGACGACCCCGGCATGTCCCGTGAGGGACCAGTTCGTGGTCGAATGCGAGCGTGCGATCCGCGGTTCGATCGAGGGGGTCGCGTCGGTCAACGTCAGGCTCTCATCGAGCGTCGTTGCGCACGTGAATACGCAGAAGGATGCTGTGCTCCCCGGCGTGAAGAATACCATCGCAGTCGCGAGCGGCAAGGGGGGTGTCGGGAAATCGACCGTCGCTGTCAATCTTGCCATGGCCCTCGCAATGGACGGGGCCTCTGTCGGTATCGTTGATGCGGACATCTATGGTCCGTCGATGCCCACGATGCTGGCCATCGATGCACGGCCGAAGGTGTCGCAGAACAAGCTGCATCCCATCGAAAAGTACGGCATGAAAGTGATGTCGATCGGGTTCCTCGTGGACCCGATGCAGGCGGTGATCTGGCGCGGGCCGATGGCCAGCGGAGCAGTGAAGCAGTTCATGGGGGACGTGATGTGGGGCGATCTCGACTATCTCATCTTCGACCTCCCGCCGGGCACCGGCGACATCCAGCTGACGATAGCCCAGACGATACCGCTCACGGGTGCTGTGATCGTGACAACGCCGCAGGATGTGGCGCTGGCCGATGCGAGGAAGGGCCTCGTGATGTTCAACAAACTGAACGTTCCGGTCCTGGGCATCGTGGAGAACATGTCCTACTACCTGTGCACGCATTGCGGTCAGCGTGAGAACATATTCGACACCGGTGGGGGAAAGCGGACGGCGGAAGAGCTGGACGTGCCGTTCCTGGGCGAGATCCCGATCACAACCGGCATGCGCATCGGCGGCGACAACGGGAATCCCCTGGTCCGCGCGGAGCCCGACTCACCTCAGGCACAGACCATCCGAAGTATCGCGCGGAACCTCGCAGCACAGGTGAGCATTCAGAATGTCGACGGGATCAAAGCTCCGAAGGTCGAGATCCTGCTCGGGAACACCCCGTCAGCGTGATGATGCCATCCCTCGAACAGGTGGAGCGGACCCTCGATCGCATGCGGCCGTACCTGCAGGTGGACGGCGGTGATGTGGAATGTGTGCGCGTCACCGAGGACGGGATCGTCGAGGTCCGGCTCACCGGAGCCTGCACGTCATGCCCGCTCTCGAGGATGACCCTTCGCGCAGGCATCGAACGGGCCCTGCTGCTGGAGTTCAGGGATGTCCGAAGGGTCGAACAGGTCCTTTGAAACAGAAAGGCCGGGCTGATGCCCGGCCTCTTCATTGTGATGACTCCCTGCGTTCCCGTGACTACCCGCGCCGCACTCCCTTCTTCAGGTCCACCGCATGCAGCCCCCCATCCTTCAGTTGTACCACCCGTGCCGGGTATTTCTTGACAAGATCATAGTTGTGGGTCGCCATGAGGACGGCCGTTCCCCTCATGTTGATCTTCATCATCACATCCATGATCTCCGCCGATGAAACGGGATCGAGATTGCCGGTCGGCTCGTCGGCGATGAGGATGGCGGGTTCATTCACGAGGGCACGGGCTATGACCACGCGTTGCTGTTCTCCTCCCGACAGTTCATGCGGCATCTGGTTCCGCTTGTGGCTCAGGCCGACATCCGCAAGGGCATGGAGGACCTTCTTCTTGAGCTCTGACCGGCGCGTCTGCGTCACATACAGCGCGAAAGCGACGTTGTCGTACACGGACCTGTCGTCCAGCAGTTTGAAGTCCTGGAAGACGATACCCAGCCGCCGGCGAAGGTATGGGACCTCCCGTGGAGCGACGGTCGCGCTGTCGTATCCCGCTACGCGCACTCGTCCTGCCGAAGGGATGATGTCGAAGTACAACAATCGCATGAGCGAGCTTTTCCCGGCCCCCGTCTGTCCCACGAGATAGACGAATTCCCCCCGCTTCATGGCGAAGTTCACATCGCTGAGGACCTTCTGCCCGTCGAACGACACACTGACCTTTTGCAGTTCGATCATGATCGGGCCCGTTTTGTGGCGATCTGAGCCGCAAGGACAACGGCTTCTATGAAGGATGAAGGATCGGCCTTCTTCTTTCCGGCGATGTCGTATGCCGTACCATGGTCCGGGGAGGTGCGGACGATAGGCAGGCCGGCCGACATATTGACCCCCTTGCCAAATGAGAGCAGCTTCGATGCGATAAGCCCCTGGTCGTGATACATCGCGAGCGTGGCTGTGTACGCCTTGTACATCCCCGATCCGAAGTACGCATCAGCGGGGAAGGGGCCCTCGACGAGTGTGCCTGCCTCCCGGGCAGCCTCGATCGCAGGGATGATGACCTCTGTCTCATCCGTGCCGATGTCGCCGTTCTCGCCTGCATGCGGATTGAGGCCGAGGACGCCGATGCGGGGCTTCTTCTCGCCGAAATCGCGGACGAGACATTCCTGCAGGATGGATATCTTCTCCTGGATCTTCTCCTGCGTGATCTGTCCGGTGATCTCGTCTACCGGGACGTGGATCGTCACGAGTCCGACCCGAAGCTGGGATGAGGCCATCACCATCAGCACACGCTGCGACCTGCTGAGCATCGTCACAAACTCTGTCTGACCGGGAAAGGTGTATCCGGCGAGATGAAGGGCGTGTTTCGAGGCCGGGGCCGTTGTCATCGCGTGTGCCTTGCCCGTGGTGCAGAGTTCGATCGCCTTTTCGATGGCCTGGCCAGCCGTCTTCCCCGATGCCTTCGAGGGCTTGCCGAATGAAACGTCTATCCAGAGTCCATCGCCGACATCCACCACCGGGATCCCTTTTCCCGGGAGTGCCGGAAAGACCGCTTTGTCGAGCTGCACGCGCTTCCGCAGGTGCTTCGCCGAGTTCTCGAAGATGTCCATGGGGCCGACGAGCACCGGCCGGCAGACCTTGCGCACCCGCGGGTGCATAGCCGTCAGCAGTGCGACCTCGGGGCCGATGCCGTTGAAATCACCAATGGTGAGTGCGATGACGGGCTTCATAGTTCCTCGGTCTGGCTCAGCGTGTACTCACCAGTCCTCGATGGATCGGTGAAGATGAACCGCTTGCGGATGGAGGGGTAATCCCACACCTCCCTGGGGCCTGTGTCTGGTCGGAAGATCCTGTCCATCGAGACAGGGGCTCCGAACAGGATGTAGATGCGGCCGCGGTCCGTCCGGTAGCCGTCGAGCTCGCCCCGTGTCGAGAAGCGAAGGATCGTTTCGTCCACCCGCCGGTAGTATTCTGCCATGACCTCGTTGTACGCCGTGGTCGTGTCGGGGTCCTTTCGGGACCAGAACTCCCTGAACCGCGACCGCCCTCCGTCTGCCATGAATCCTATCATGTCGTCAATGTCTTCCTCTGAAGCGATGTAGCGGAGGGCATCGACAGAGAGGTCGAATCGTGTGAGCGACATTGGCTTGTCTTCCCACGCGACCGGGAACTCGATCTTCCGGATCCGGGAGCCGGAAGCATCGCGGAGGGTCATCAGCAATGTGTAGGCTCCGGGCTCGAGTTTCTCGATGGGGAGCCCGACATAGAAAGAGGCCCAGGTGCCGTTCACACCGTCATCGAGGGCATATGCAAGACGCGGCGAAGGGTGGGGGGATACTGCGATGTGACCCCGGACGACCGTGAGGGAACCGCTGACCGGTTCGATCTTCACATCCCCTTCGACATACGATTGCGACAGTTCCCACGAAACCGGAAGCGAGTCCGCATCTCCCCGTACGGAGACGATCATCCCGCCGCGGGAACCGAACCGAACCGATCCGCCACGGTTGAAGGGGATGAAAGCTCCGGAAACCGTGTCCCGGTAGACCAGGAGTGGATTTCCGAGGATACCAGCAGAATCGCTGCTCAGGCCGAATGTATACCGTTGCGACCGGTCAAGGAAGGACCTCCCGGTCTCGAGATCCTTGACCTCTACAATGGCCCGGTATTCTCCGTGGGGAATGGAGAGGCGCATCATTCCCTGATAGTCCTCGATGTCATCCTGGTCCCGCACCTGCTGTTGACGCCTGATCTCGATCGTCGAAAAGTCACGAATGATGTGCTGACCGTCTGCCTCTCTGAATTCGACGAAGACCTCGCCGCGTGCCACGAAGGAGCCATTGGCGTGGTCCCGCAGGAACACGAACTGATGACCGGGGATGCGGAACAGGAAGTCAACGACCGACGAGTCGCCTGAGGCGGGTCGCTCGAAGGCCTGATACTGGACGCGGATCGAGTTGGGTGATTGCTCCGGACGCTGGGCGTCCACAGGGGATATCATCAGGCAGCAGAGCAGCGCCGTGCAAAGGGTCGGACTATGCGAATGAAAGGTCATGTGCGATGCTGACGTTCTGAGGGCCTGTGATGAGGCCCGGATGAAAGATCCCCTGTGGGTCGAAGGTCTCCCTGACCGTCCGGAACAGTCTGAAGACGTCAGGGCCGTAGATGCGTTCGACGAACGGCGTTCGTACGAAACCGTCACCATGCTCTCCGGAAAGCGTCCCTCCGAGAGAGGCGATCCTATCTGCGACACGAAAAGCAATCTCGTCAATCATCCGGTAATGGTCAAGGTTGCGCACATCCATGAGGGGTGCACAGTGCACGTTTCCGTTGCCGGCGTGACCGTACAGAATGAACGGGATTCCTTTCTCTGAGAGAAGGCTCGTCAGGAACGCGACATATTCTCCGAGCCGGTCAGGGGGAACAGCTCCATCGTCGATGAAGGATGCCTTGCGTGTACCGGACTCGAGGTTCAGGTACTCGCTCGCTCGTTTCCGCCCATCGAACAATGTGGTCCGCTCTTCGGGCGTCGTGAGCAGGATCGAGCGAAGGTGCGGTATGCCCCGCACGGCCCTGTCGATCTGCCCGAGGAGCGCATCGCGTTCACCGTCAGTGCCGGCATGAATGTCAACGTAAAGGAGGATGGATGTGTTCCCGTCGGTCCAGGCGTCCGGGAGCCCGGCATGCACTGTATAGCTCCTGTCGAGGAGCTCGGCGGCTGCATATGGGATGTCGGAGATTCTGGCGAGGGCTTCAAGGACGACATCATATGATCCGCCTGTCAGCAGGACACCCCCCACGGAGCCTGGGAGGGCCATGGTCCGCAACGAAGCCCCTGCAACGACACCGAGTGTTCCTTCCGAGCCTGTGATGAGCTTGCGGAGGTCGAGTGGAGTAGAGGCGAGCGCGCCGGGCAGGTCGTATCCGGACGAGTTCTTCGAGACCCGGGGAAAGGACTGCTTGATCAGTGTCTCGTGGGGACGGAGCGATACTTCGAGCCGGTCCTGAATGGGCTGTGCTGTTCCATTGTCCCGGTCAGACTGTGGCGGGCCGATCTCTGCGAGGCTTCCGTCAGAGAGCACGAGCGAGATGCGTTGAACGTGGTCCTTCGTCGAGCCGTAGAGGGGTGTGTGCCAGCCCGACGCGTTCGTCGCGATCATACCGCCGATCGTGCATCGGGATGCGGAGGTTGGATCGATCGGGAACCAGCGCCCGGAAGGCCTGAGATGATCGAGCAGGTCTCCGAGGATGACGCCGGCGCCGACGGACACAGTGTCGTTCTCTGACAGGGAGATGTGCGTGAGGTGGCGGGAGGTATCGATGATCAGGCCAAAGCCCACGGCGTGGCCGGCAAGCCCGGTGCCGCCTCCGCGCGGGATGATGGAGATGCCGAGTGAAGAGCAGGTCCGGACTGCGATCTGTATGTCCTGGACAGAGTGGGGAGCGAGGACCGCGAGAGGCCGTATCGAATACCACCCCTGCGTTCTGCTGTATCGTTCAAGCGTGTCCGGATCGGTGAGGAGTTCGCCCGAGATGTGCGAACGAGATCAGTTCGGAGGCGGTCGGTCAGTGTGGGACGGGGGCTCACGCCCATCGGCGAAGGAGGTCGGTGAGAAGCCGGACCCCGAATCCGCTCCCGCCCCGTTGCGTGTAGTCTCCATCAGCCTCGAGCATCGCCGTCCCGGCGATGTCAAGATGCACCCATGGATATGGCCCGATGTGCTGCTTCAGGAACATCGCAGCCGTGATGGCTCCAGCCCATCGGCCACCGACATTCTTCACATCCGCGACGTCGCTGCGGATCAGCGCTTCGTACTCCTCGAACAAGGGAAGCTTCCAGACCCGCTCGTACGTCCGATGACCGGAGGCCGTGAGCCTGTCCATGATCCTCTCGCTGTTCCCCATCATGCCAGCAGCGACGTGACCCAGGGCCACAACGACCGCCCCCGTCAGAGTCGCGAGGTCGATGACTGCCGCGGGTTTGTACCGTGATGCATAGGAGAGCGCATCGGCAAGGATGAGCCGTCCCTCAGCGTCGGTATTGTCGACCTCCGACGTCTTGCCCGACAGCTGTTTCACAATATCTCCAGGACGCTGCGCATTGCCGTCCGGCATGTTCTCGACGGCGGGGACAAGACCGATGACGTGCCGGCGAAGTCCGAGGCGTGAGATCGCTTCGAACGTACCGAGGACCGCGGCGGCCCCAGACATATCCATTTTCATCTCGGCCATGCCGGCCGAAGGTTTGATCGATATCCCCCCGGTGTCGAAGGTCACGCCCTTTCCGACGAGAACTATCGGTTTCATCGACGTCGGACCCGTCTCCAGGATGATGAAGCGGGGAGGGTGGGCGCTGCCGCGTCCCACTGCGATCAGGCCACCCATATTCGCGGCGCTGATCTCCTTTTCGTCAAGGATGGTCGCTGAGTATCCGTTGCGGGAAGCGCTCTCCCGTGCTGCCTCAGCAAGGGATTCCGGGTAGATCTCGTTGCCGGGAGCATTGGCAAGGTCCCGCGCAAATCGGGTTCCGGCGACGACTGCGTCGGCGATGGTCCGTGCACGCTCCGCGGAAGTCCTTTTCTCTCTGTCCTCGACGTGGATCGTGTATTCCTTTGGCCCGTTAGACCGGCCCTTTGGAGGCGCCTTATACTTATCGAACCTGTATAATGAGAGGTCCGTGCTTTCAAATGCTGCGAGGATCGATTCCGGCGGACTGGGAAGATTCCGGGGCAGAACGATCGTGAACGACGGGACCTTGAGGCGACGGGCTTCTTTCGCCGCAGCCGCACAGGCCTGTCGAATCCGCTCGGGTGTCAATCCGCGCCGGGGACCAAGCCCGACGAGCAGAACACGACCCCGGCCTCTCCGGTCCTTCGGGTAGTGCAGACTCGTCTCTTTGAGTGCCGCGGAGAAGTCCCTCGAGGCGACGGCATGTGCCACCCCGGCGGAGCCGCGCGCGTCCAGCTGGCGCTGCAGCCGGGAGAGGGATGCCCTGTCGTCGGTCGTCAGATAGACCACCAGGTCATCATGGACCCGCTGGACAGGTCCGGTCGAAAGGCGTCGTTCCATGGTCATTCCTTCGTGAGGTAGCGTGACGTCGTTTTCAGCACGTCGGGGATGATCTTGTCGAGACTGATACGCGGTATCCGTGCACCTGCTGCGTTCAGATGGCCGTTCCCACCGAACGCCTTGGCGATCTCGTTCGCAGGTACGGTACCCTTCGAGCGGACATTCAACTTCACCTGGGACGGCAGTTCCGAGAACATCAGCGCTACGCGCACACCGGACATTGCCAGCCCGTAGGTGACGAACTTGTCTGTGTCGGCCTCTGACGTTCCGGTCCTGCGGAACATCTCTTCCGACACGCTCAGCACACAGGCCTGCCCGTCGAGGTGGAGTTGTAAGGATGCGAGCACCTGTCCCAGGAGTCGCAGCCTGTTCACGTCTCCCTGGTCGTACACGCTGTCATATACCGCAGCGGGATCGGCACCGGCGTCCACGAGCCCTGCAACGATCCGATGGACATCCCCGTCCGTCTTGGGGAAGCGGAACGACCCCGTATCCGTCATGATGGCGGTGTACAGCGCCGTGGCGATATCAGCGGTCAGCGGAAGCGCCTGTACATGCTCGAGGAACCGGAAGACGATCTCGCCGGTGGCGCAGGCATCTGCATCGCTGACCACGACGTCAGCGAACGGACTGGGTTCCAGATGATGGTCGATGATGACCTTCCTGCCTCTATGGTTGCGGGCGATCGGGGCCAGCGAACCGAGGCGGTCCGGATGGTTCGTATCCACAACGATGAACAGGTCTGCCTCCTCCACGGTCTTCGTATGGCGTTCTGCATCGAAATGGAGGAGTGTTGTACCATTGGGATCGAGGAACCTGTACGACGAGGGGACGCGATCAGCGTTCAGGATGGTGGTGCGGATATCACGGCTCTCCAGGAAAGAGGCGAGAGCAAGCTGCGAGCCCAGGCCATCCCCATCCGGATTGATATGTGTGCTCAGGACCGCAGACCCGGCATCTGTCAGGAGTGCATTGAATGCATCGAAGCTTTGATATGTCGGCGCCTGGATCATCGTGGTGCAGGATACGAAAAAAAGGTGTGGCAACCGGCTCCGGCGCCACACCTTGGGGAGAGATTGTCCTATGACATCATTTGATCGTCCAGGTGTCGCCCGATCTGAACAGCTTGTCCAGGTCCCCGTCCCCCCGCTTCGTGCGGGCAGCGGTGATCTGGTCGGTCATCATGTCCTCATAGGTCGGACGGACCTCGGAGAGGAATACACCGATCGGCCGCGGAAGATGCGGCTTGTACGTCATATCGGCCAGGATGAACGACAGGGTGGTATCTGTCTCGTCATGGACGAGCAGATCATCAGCCGAATAGGACCCATCAGCAATTGAAACGACCGTCGGGGTAAAGCCCTCGAGGCGGATGCCCTTGTCCTTGTTCTTGCCGAAGATGAGAGGCTTCTTGTGCTCGAGGAACACCACGTTGTCCTCTTTCGTATCCTTCTCGGTGAAGAGGGCGAACGCGCCGTCGTTGAACACATTACAGTTCTGGTAGATCTCGACGAACGAGGTTCCCTTGTGGTCCGCCGCTCTCTTCAGGATCGTCTGCATGTGCTTGGGATCGCGGTCGAGCGTCCGGGCCACGAATGTGGCGCTGGCGCCGAGGGCCAGGGCGGCCGGATTGAACGGATAATCGAGCGACCCCAGAGGTGTCGACTTCGTCACCTTTCCCTTCTCGGAGGTCGGAGAGTACTGTCCCTTCGTGAGGCCGTAGATCTGGTTATTGAAGAGCAGGACCTTGATGTCGAAGTTCCGGCGCAGGAGGTGGATCATGTGGTTGCCGCCGATGGACATGCCGTCGCCGTCGCCGGTGACGACCCACACGGAAAGGTCGGGCCGGCTGAGCTTGACGCCTGAGGCAATAGCGGTCGCGCGGCCATGGATGCTGTGGAATCCATACGTGTTCATGTAGTACGGGAACCGGCTCGAGCAACCGATGCCGGACACGAACACCATCTTGTGGCGCGGAATGCCGAGGTCAGGCATGATCCGCTGCGTCTGGGCGAGGATCGAATAGTCACCGCAGCCCGGACACCAGCGGACGTCCTGATGGCTGGAAAAATCCCGGGACGTGTACTTCGGCATCTCGAAATTCGATGCTCCGGAGATGATCTCTTCGGCGAGTGTGGCCATGACTAAGCGTTCCCTTTCAGCATGTCTTCGATTTTCTGTTCGATCTCGGTCGATTTGAACGGCAGCCCGCGCACCTTGTTCAGTCCCTCGGCCTTGATCAGGTAGGTGGAGCGCAGGATCTGGATCAGCTGCCCGAGGTTGATCTCCGGCACCAGGATCTGCTTGAAGTTCTTCAGGACCTGCCCGAGGTTCTTGGGGAAGGGGTGGAGATGCCGCAGGTGGAGATGTGAGACGGGAAGCCCCTTCTTTCGGGCATAGAGCACGGCGGATTTGATGGAGCCGTACGTTCCTCCCCAGCCGACCACGAGCAGCTCGCCTTTTTCATCCCCTTCGACGATGGCAGGAGGGATATCGTCGGCGATGCGGTTGATCTTCTCCGCCCGCAGATGCACCATACGGTCGTGGTTCGCAGGGTCGTAGCTGACATTCCCGGTCTCGTGATGTTTCTCCAGGCCGCCGATGCGGTGTTCAAGACCGGGCGTTCCCGGTATCGCCCACGGCCGCGAAAGCGTTTTCTCATCCCGCTTGTAGGGGAGGAAGGTCTCCGGATCCGTATGGAATGAGGGTGTGATGTCCGGGAGGTCCTTCATGGATGGGATGAGCCACGGCTCTGAGCCGTTGCCGAGGTATCCGTCGGTGAGGACCATGACCGGGGTCATGTACTTGAGCGCCAGCCTCGCGCCTTCGAAGACGGCGTTGAAGCAGTCGCCCGGCGTCGTCGCTGCGACGACCGGAATGGGAGCCTCACCGTTCCGTCCGTAGACCGCCTGGAGAAGGTCGGCCTGCTCCGTCTTCGTCGGAAGGCCGGTACTCGGGCCGCCTCGTTGCACGTTGATGATCACCAGCGGGAGTTCCACCATGACGGCCAGGCCTATTGCCTCGGTCTTGAGCGCCACACCCGGACCGCTCGTCGTTGTCGTTGCGAGCGCGCCGCAGAACGCCGCACCGATGGCGGATGTGATACCCGCGATCTCATCCTCCGCCTGGAAGGTCTTGACGCCGAAGTTCCGGTAGATGGACAGTTCATGCAGGATGTCGCTCGCCGGCGTGATCGGATAGCTGCCGAGGAAGAGGTCGAGGTTGGCTTTCTTTGCAGCGGCCATCATCCCCCATGCGGTCGCCTGATTGCCGGTGATGTTCCGATAGGTGCCGGGTGCGAGCTTCGCCGGGGCGACCTCGTACCGGACCTTGAAGATCTCGGTCGTCTCGCCGTAGTTCCATCCGGCCTTGAGCACACGGGTGTTCGCCTCGAGGATCTCGGGCTTCGAAGAGAACTTCTCCTGCAACCAGTTGACGGTCGTCTCGATCGGGCGATTGTACATCCAGTACATCATGCCGAGGGCGAAGAAGTTCTTCGAACGGTCGATGACCTTGCTCGACAGGTTCAGGTCGGCAAGGGCGGCGTCCGTCAACTTTGAAATGTCCACCTCGTACACGTGGTATCTCGACAGGGAATCATCCTGCAGCGGATTTGCATCATATCCCGCCAGCTTCAGGTTCTTGTCGGAGAAGCCCGCCGTGTTCGCGATGACAGCGCCGCCGTCCACCAGGCTCGGAAGGTTGACCTTCAGGGCCGCTGCGTTCATGGCGACAAGGACATCGCATTCATCACCCGGTGTGTGGATGTCGGTGCTGCCGAAGTGGATCTGGAATCCGGAGACGCCGAACAGGGTCCCCTGCGGCGCCCGGATCTCCGCGGGATAGTCCGGGAGGGTGCTCAGGTCGTTGCCAAGAAGTGCAGTCGTGTTCGTGAACTGCATCCCCGTCAGCTGCATACCATCCCCGGAGTCTCCGGCGAATCGTATAGTTACTTCTTCAAGGTTTTCAGTCGTTTTGCCCATCGAAGGTCGGTCCTGCGATTGAAAAATGGTTGAGGAAAGCAGAATAGGTTGTTGCGTATTGAAAGAACTGTCGAAGGCGAGGGGAACAGCGGCAGAGGATGGCCAACAGCCGGACGGTCAGATGATGGCCCGGAGCACAACAACCCCGCATCTACGATCGCCGCGACACTCGTACAACACGTGTCATCATGTAAATGTACCATCTGGAAGGAGCATCTGCAAATAGAATGCCTCTGATTCCAGCAAAAAGGGCGATGAGAAAACTCTCATCGCCCTCGAATGGACAACAGGCCGATCCCGCTGTCTAGTCGCGAACGATCCAGACCTTGACCTTGCCGATCACACCGGCTGTCAGCCTGACAGGAATGTCGTAGATGCCGAGAGCTTTGATGGTGTCTCCCAGCTCGATCTGGCGCTTGTCCAGGGTGATGCCCTTGGTGGCAAGGGCGTCGGCGATCATCTGGGCGGTGACGGAGCCGAAGAGCTTCTCGTCCTCACCGACCTTCATGGTCAGCGTGACGGAAGTGTTCTCGAGCGTCGTCGCCAGTTTCTCGGCCTCGGTCCGTTCCTTTTCGAGCTTGCGGACGTGCTGCTTCTGTTCTTCCTCCAGGGTCCGGAGCGCTCCGGGAGTGGCCTCGTAGGCGATATTCCGCGGGATGAGGTAGTTGCGTGCGTATCCGTCCTTCACGTCGCGCACATCTCCCACCTTGCCCAGCTGTTCGAAATCCTTGCGAAGAATGATTTTCATCGGTCCTCTCCTTTCCTCAGCTCACAGCATCGGCGACGAACGGCAACAGGGCCATATGGCGGGCCCGCTTGATCGCGACCGTCAGCTCGCGCTGGTGTTTGGAGCAGGTGCCGGTGATG
Organism: uncultured Ignavibacteriaceae bacterium; assembly: GCA_964534125.1. GTDB lineage: Bacteria > Bacteroidota > Ignavibacteria > UBA10030 > UBA10030 > 2-02-FULL-55-14. The sequence goes on along the minus strand of CAZHOJ010000001.1, from coordinate 463,054 downwards.
CGGCGGGGAATGATGCGTCCCTGCTCTGAGACGCAGCGGGAAAGCCGCTTCTCGTTCTTATAGTCGATGTAGATGTCCTTTGCGTCGCAGAACCTGCAGGAGCGTTTCTTCCGCTGCTGCTGGTTCCTGGAGCGCGGGCGCCGTGTCCCCGGCCGGCCGCGTCCGCTGAATGATCGTCCTTGTGGCATGGAAGTACCTTTCTTGTTACACGCTGAATGTCAATGGAATGGCCGCAGTCTCTGGTGCGTTCCTACGCATCCTGTGCTGCCGGCGTGGCGTCCTGCTGTGCCTCGGCCTCCCGGGCTTCTGCGGCTTTCTGCGCGCGGGCCTTGAGGGCCTTCTTCGTCAGCACGATGGTCAGGTGCCGGAGGATGTTCTCCTCGAGCTGGTAGAACCGGTCCAGCTTGGAGACCGTATCGCCCGTACCCTGGAACGTGCAGATGACGTAGTATCCGTTGTTCTTCTTTCGGATGGAGTAGGTGAACCGCTTGCGGCCCCAATGGTCGACGTCCTGGACGGTCCCGCCGTTCTTGGCGATGGCCTCCTTGACCTTCTCAACGACCGCTTCGATCTGCGGATCATCGAGGCCTGCATTCACGATGAATGCGGTCTCGTAGGTGTGTTGTTGTGGCATGTGTGTATCCCTTTGGACTGTGATGATTGCAGGCCCCGATGGAAAGGAACCAGACGGGGCAGGGTGTATTATGTCGTCGTCGCTACAGGAGCGGCGCGACGACGAGTGAGACGATAGACATGAGCTTGATGAGGATGTTCATCGATGGTCCGGACGTGTCCTTGAACGGGTCGCCGACAGTGTCGCCAACGACGGCGGCCTTGTGAGCGTCCGATCCTTTCGCTTCTCCTTCGATCTCACCCTTTTCGATGGCCTTCTTGGCGTTGTCCCATGCGCCTCCGGCATTCGCCATCATCAGCGCGAGCAGGACGCCCGAGACCGTCGCTCCGGCGAGCATGCCACCGAGCGCTTCAGCGCCGAGCACGAATCCGACGACGACCGGCGCGGCAACAGCGGAGAGGCCCGGAATGATCATTTCCTTCAGTGCCGCCCGTGTGGAGATATCCACGCAGCGTGCGGCATCAGGCTTCGCATCCGGCCTTCCTTCGAGGAGTCCGGGGATCTCCCGGAACTGGCGCCGGATCTCGTCCACCATGCTTCCAGCAGCACGCCCGACGGCCGTCATAGTCATCGCGGCGATCAGGAACGGAAAGACACCGCCAATGAAGAGCCCTAGGACCACCGGCGGATCGGTCATGACGATGACGAACGGAGGTCCGCCCTGCAAGATGCGGGCATGATCGACCGCCTGCGAGTAGGCGGTGAAGAGTGCCAGGGCCGTCAGAGCGGCAGAGCCGATAGCAAATCCCTTTCCGATGGCTGCGGTCGTGTTCCCAAGCGAGTCGAGGCCATCCGTGATCTTCCGGACATCCGGTCCCAGCCCGCTCATCTCAGAGATGCCGCCTGCGTTGTCGGCGATCGGTCCGTAAGCGTCGACGGTCATCGTGATGCCGACGGTCGCCAGCATGCCGACCGCCGCGATGCCGATGCCGTACAGGCCCGCTACCTCGTTCGACACCAGGATGGCCGCGCAGATCGTCAGCACCGGGACTGTGGCCGACTCGAGTCCGACAGCAAGCCCGTGGATGATGTTCGTAGCGGAGCCGGTTTTGCTCGCGAGGCCGATCCTGCGAACAGGTGGACCTGATGTGTAGTACTCGGTGACGGCGCCAATGAAGAGCCCGGCCACCGTTCCGCCAAAAACGGCCCAGAACACATTGTCGCTGATATCATTTGATGTGATGAGCGCATATGCTCCTGCGAGGAACAGGCCAGCCGACAGGAGGGTCGAATAGCGCAGTGCCTTATGCGGTTGGATCGACTTCAAAGCCCGCATCGAGATGACACCGGCCAGCGAAGCGATGAGCCCGATGCCGGCCATGAGCAGCGGCATGGACATCAGGATGGACGTGATCGCCTCATCCGTGACCATCTCGCTCACCTTGAGGTGTGCGAGCGCGTCTGTGCTGAGCGTCGCTCCGATAGCGATTGTGGCGATGATGGACCCGACATACGATTCGAAGATGTCAGCGCCCATCCCCGCGACATCACCGACGTTGTCACCGACGTTGTCAGCGATAACGCCCGGATTTCTCGGGTCGTCCTCCGGTATGCCCGCTTCGACCTTCCCGACGAGGTCTGCACCCACGTCCGCGGCCTTCGTGTAGATCCCTCCGCCGACGCGTGCGAACAGCGCAATGGAGCTCGCGCCCATCGCGAAGCCGTTGATGACCCGTGCATGTTCGCCGTCGCCGTAGAGCGCATAGAAGATGCCTACGCCGATGAGGCCAAGGCTGGCAACACTGATGCCCATGACAGCCCCGCCGTCGAAGGCAATGAGGAGTGCCTTCCCCTGTCCGGACGTGCGGGCGGCCTCTGCAGTGCGGACATTCGCTTTTGTCGCGGCCTGCATGCCGAAGAATCCCGCGAGTACCGATGAGATGGCACCGCTGATGAATGCTATCGCCGTCTCGACCTGGAGGAAGATGCCCAGGAGGATGGCGACAAGGACGACGAACACTGCAAGGACCGAGTACTCACGGCGGAGGAACGTCATGGCCCCCACATGGATCTGAGAGGCTATGTCCTGCATCTTCTCCGTTCCGGCCGGGAGCCGCTTGAGGGTGAAGAAGATGAAGAACGCACTGGCAAGCCCAGCGAGTCCGAGTACCGGTATCCATTGAATGAGTGCTTCCATGCAGTCGCCCTGTTTACGCGTTGAGTTCTGAGTTCCTGTTGTACGTGTTCATGGCTGCCTCGATGCCCTGGCCGAGGTACAGCCGAATTCCCTCGACGGCCCGGTCCACCATCCGGTCGACTGCCGGCAGTTCATCCGCTTCGAAAGGGGAGAGGACAAAATCGGTCGCCGATCGTTCCGCCTCTGTCATTCCCTCCTGGCCGATGCCGCACCGCAGTCTCGGGATCTCGTCCGTCTGGGCATGGTAGATGACCGATGCCATCCCGTTGTGCCCGCCGTCCGTCCCGCGGGGCCGGAGACGGATGCTCCCGAGCGGGAGCTGGAAGTCGTCGTAGACGATGAGCGTCTCTCCGGGTGTCGCGCCGTAGGCCACGGCGGCATCGCGAACCGCTATGCCGCTGTCGTTCATGAAGGTACTGGGCTTGAGGATGGCGAACGGAACGTCCTCCAGTTCACCACGTGCGACGAAGAAATCCCCTTTGCCTTCCGTGAACCGCGCACGAAGAGATGCGCTCAGCCGGTCAGCGACACGGAACCCGACGTTGTGCCGGGTGGCTTCGTACCGGCGTCCCGGATTCCCGAGCCCGACGATCAGGTGCATAGCCGGCGCCCAGAGAGCGTCAGTCGCCCTCTTTCTCCTCCTCGTCCTCCTTCTTGCCCTTGCCGATGACCTCCGGTTCGACAGCCCCCTCTTCGGGTGCGACCTCGGCCGTGGGCTCGGCGACCTTCTCAACGACTGGCGGAATGACCGCGACGACGGTCGACCGAAGGTCCTCGAGGATATCGACGTTCCCGGCGGGAAGATCGGAGACGTGGATCGCCGTATTGATAGCTAGTCCGGCCACGTCCAGTTCGAACATCTCAGGGATGTCCTTCGGGAAACAGCTGACCCGGACCTTGTGCAGCACATGCTGCAGGATGCCGCCCTCACGCACGCCCTGCGGCGTGCCGCCGGTGAGCCGCACCGGGACCTCGATGGTCACCTTTTCGTCCGGATTCAGCCCGAACAGGTCGAAATGCAAGGGCCGTTCCGTGACGGGATCGAAGGCAATGTCCTTCAGAATGCACGGATAGCTGGACCCGTCGTCGAGCATCAGGGAAATGACGTGTGTCGCGGTCGTTGCATAGAGCGGGCGCAGGGTCTTCTCCGGAACAGACAGCGGAATGTTCTTCAGCCCGTGCCCGTAGAAGATGCCGGGGACATTCCCCTCACGGCGCATTGCCTTTGTGGCCTTGCCCGGCTCCTTGCGGATGGTTGCTTGCAGTGTTACCTCAGACATCAGTGGTTCTCCTTAGACCAATATGCAATTCGTTCATGCCTTGTCCTTGTCGATATCGAACAAGGAGCTGATAGATTCGTTCTGATGGGTCCGGACGATGGCCTCTGCAAAGAGGTGGGCCGTCGAGCGGACGGAGATCCTGTCGGATGACGTCCGGAGCGGGATCGTGTCGGTCACTGCCAGGAGCGTGATATCCGAACCGTTGAGACGCTCCAGCGCCTGTCCGGACAGGATAGGATGCGTCGCTGCTCCGTAGACATTGAGCGCACCTGCTCCTTTGAGCGCCTTCACCGCGTTGACGAAGGTCCCTGCGGTGTCTATCAGGTCGTCAACGATCAGGATGTTCTTTCCCTTCGCCGACCCGATGATGTTCATCACTTCCGCCTCGTTGGGCCGTGGGCGCCGCTTGTCGATCAGGATCAGGTCAGCACTCAGCCGCTTGGCGTAGGACCGTGCCATCTTCGTTCCGCCGACATCCGGCGAACAGACCGCGAGGTTGTCGACCTTCAGGGTGCGGAAATGTTCCACCAGCACAGCGGACGAATACAGGTGATCGAGGGGAATGTCGAAGAATCCCTGGATCTGTGCTGCGTGCAGGTCCATCGTGATCACGCGGTCTGCTCCTGCTTCCGTGATCAGATTTGCCACGAGCTTCGCCGTCACTGATACTCTCGGCTGATCCTTGCGGTCCTGCCGGGCATACCCGAAGTACGGGATGACCGCCGTGACCCTCCGCGCTGATGCGCGCTTTGCAGCGTCGATCATCATCAGCAGTTCGAACATGTTGTCGGAAGGCGGCTGCGTCGATTGCACAATGAAGACGTCCGCTCCACGGATGTTCTCCGCGAACTTCACCCAGATCTCACCGTCGGAGAAGTTCCGTATCTCAACATCCCCGATCGGGATCTTCACCTCGGTACAGATCGCCTCGGCTAACGGCTGGTTCGCACGTCCGGAGAAGATCTTCAGTGGTGCATTCATGTCCTGAATCCCGACTGAGTGAGAGCGTTCGAGTCCCCGCAGAACCCGTACGCTCCGTGCAGCTACCCGTCAGCCTCGCTCTGCGAATGGACAACACGACATGCTGTGATGGTGCTGGGGTGCTAGGATTCGAACCTAGGAATGGCGGCTCCAAAGGCCGCTGCCTTACCACTTGGCTACACCCCAGTGGCCCGCCACACCAAAAAATTGAAACCCGACCCTAAAAAAGTCAGGCTTAGAATATACGCAAAAACAGCATTTCAGTCAACGAATCCGCCGCTTCCGGGCGCATCGGGAAAAATCCTGGCCGCGGATGTTCAGGCCTGGCCATGAGTATCCATGAGGGAAGCTTGACCAGGGCCAAGCGGTTTGATTTTGGGTGCACTCATTCGTACGTTCACTGGACTTTTTGAGGAGATTCTGCGCATGCAAAGGGGAATCACGACTCAGGCCCATTCTCTCGAAGAGCTCTCGGCGGCCTCCCGTACGGCCTGGGTGCTCGGATTCACCGCCCTGACCGCCATCGGGGCACAGCTCGAGATCCCGCACTATCCGGTTCCGTTCACGCTTCAGACCCTTTTTGTTCTGCTGGCCGGGTCGCTTCTGGGGAGCCGGTATGGTGCCCTGAGTATGGGTGCGTACCTTCTTGCCGGTATCCTCGGAATGCCCGTCTTCTCGGGGGCGGGATTCGGACTCGCAAAGATCCTCGGCCCGACAGGCGGCTATCTGCTTGCCTTCCCCGTTGCGGCGTATGCGGTCGGCTCTATCGTCGGCTCGCGTCGGTCGCTTCCGCGCTTGCTCGCCGCAAACATCGCAGGACTCCTGATCATCTTTACCCTCGGGACGTTCCACCTGTCCGTGATGTACCTCCATGACTGGGGCCAGGCGTTCTCGTCCGGCTTCCTGATCTTCTCATGGTGGGATTTGCTCAAGATCGCCGGTGCCACCGGCTTGGCATACGGCATTTCCCGTCGCTGAAAAATTCCATCTCGCCAGCACGGCGCACCAGTACATCAATCCCTCGTGAGGTGACGAGTGCACCTGCAGCGGCTCTGTGTGGTGGGTCTGCCCGCTCCTGCCAGGGTACTCGTCGCAGCCACATTCCTCGCTCTGTTCCTCCTGCTTCCTGCCCATAGCATCGCCCAGACGCTTCTTCCCTTCGATGCTCAGGGATCCGTCTACTTCGTGTCGTCAGAGTTCGAAGGGAGGACCGGCTTCCTGGGGATCGCCGGTCTTCGCGAGGCGTGGATCGAACTCGCACCGGACTCCTCGCTCGCGCTCGTTGCGACGGTCGCAGATGCGACAGGATATCGCGTTGTCAGGCGGGTGATGACTGAGGATGACCTCGGAACGCTCCGTCGGCGGTACGCGCAACTCGGACCTGATGTGACCGCACGCCCGGTGGATGTGCAGGATGACGGACGGAACATCTTCATACAGACGTTCGCTGGACTCGGGCTGAGCTGGTATGGTCTCACTATCCCCGCGGTCGCCGAACTCGACGGCCCCGGAGCGATCGGCACGTACCTGCTCACCGCCGGGGCATGCTACTTCTTTGCAGATGGGCACGCCGCGGACATGACCATCACACGCGCTCAGGGATTTGCGTTCCAGTACGGTGCGACGCGCGGGATCCTGCACGGATATGCACTCATGGGGATCATCTCGGGCAGCGACCTCGACCATCGCATCGCGATACCTGTCTCCACGCTCATCAGCATCATCGAAGGTTTCGGGGCGATGAAGATGTCACGGTCGGCCGGGTGGACGGAGGGACAGACGAGCGCGATCGGTGTTGCCGGGGATGCCGGCATACTGCTCGGTTTCACGTCAGGGTATCTGACGGGCGCCGGGGGCACTGACATTCTGCGCGACCTCGAGAGGAACCCGCGCCGATATTCTTCCACCGTCATCCTGAGCAGCATAGCAGGGTTGACTGCAGGCGCGATGCTCACACGATGGATCGACTACGCTCCGGGGGATGCATCGATACAGGAGGCGATCGGGTACCTCGGCGCGGCGGCGGGGTATACGCTCGCTGACGCTGTGAAGGAGCGAACGCATACGACCCTTTACACCGGGCTGACGATCGGGCTTCTCGGCGGACACGTCGTGGGGGCGCTTGCCGCCGACGCACACAATATCAGCGTTGATGATGCACAGAGGGTCCGGCTTCTGACGTCCGGAGGCATCGTGATCGGGCTGGGGGTGGTCTACATCATCGCGGGGGACGAGGGGAGCAGGACAGCGTTCCTCTCTGCGGCAACGCTCGGCGGTGCGCTGGGAATGTGGTACGGATTGGGAAGGGCCGGCGAAGCTCCTCGGACTGGAACACGGGGGGGATCGACGTTCGGATTCTATCCCGGAGGGATGCTGCGGCCGCATTCGCACATCCCCTTCACAGGCCTCATCAGGAACAATCCTTTCGCCGTTCTCACGCTGCGATTCTGACGCCCGCTACTGGAACGAGAGCGTACTCTCCCACCTCTTGAACAGATCCGCCGTTGCCTCGACGTCTCCCAGGCAATATTCCGCGATCTCCCTGAACTTACCTTCCTGTACGAGTCCCCCGAGGTCGAGCCCCGTCACCCCGTGTGATTTCGGGCTGTCGATACCATACGCCTTGCAGTAAAAATCCAGGTTGAACTTCCGTGTCGCCCCGTAGAACGTCAGCTGGTCGAGGAGGTCGATGTGTCCCTTCGTGTCGTAGCGATTCCCCAGGAGGTTGCGCGATGGTCGGACAGAGAGGAGGGAGGATCGTAGCATCAGGAACGGGCAGTCGAATCCGCGTCCGTTGAACGTGATGATCTGGCGATAGGGTACGAGATCTTTCCAGAAGTTCTCCAGGAGCTCTGGTTCCTCGAGCGGAAGGAACTGCACGCTTCCGTCACCGCTCTCCCATGGTGACATCGCGGGGGCGTCGATGTACACTCTCCCCCCGCCGGTGTCGGGATTGAGCATCCCAATGGCGAGGATGCGGGCTGTGGGAGCGTACAGGTTCAGTTTGAGAAGGGCGTCCTCACGTTCCTCCGGCGTTGCGGCGAATCGGAGCAGATACTCCTGCCGAACGTCGTCGAACGTATCGAGCGGCAGTGCAAGAGTTTCGATATCGACAACGACCCTGCTCACATCAGGCCGTGATGCGGTAGTGCTTCAGGCCCCAGTAGGTCTCGACGGCAGTGGCTTTCAGGATGGTGGCGAGGGGGATGGCAAGGAGCATCCCGGCGATACCCATCAGCGTGTTGCCCACGATGAGCACGAAGATGACCGTGACCGGATGCATGTCCACCGTTTTCGAGAAGGCGATTGGCTGGATAATGATGTTGTCGATGAGCTGAATGACACCAGTGACGATGATGATCGGCAGGGCCATCCGGAAATCGCCGAACTGGACCAGAGAAACAAGGAAGGCCGGTATGGCTCCGCCGATCGGGCCCAGGTACGGGACGAGGTTGGCGATCCCGGCGATCGTGCCGATGAGGAACGGATAGTTGACGCCGATGATGAGGTACCCCACCATGCTCAGGATGCCGACGATGAGGGAGTCGAGGATCCATCCCCTCATGTACCCGACAAGATTCTTTCCCATCCTGTGCAGGACGTTCAGCGTCATCTCGAAGTACTTGTTCGGGACGCGTTCGATGAGTTCCTTGAAGCCCCTGTCGCCTTCGGCGAGAATGAAGTATGTGATGAACGGGACAATGATCAGGTTGACCACGAATCCTGCGAGGCCCTCAAGCACCGACCCGAGCATGCCCGTGCCGGCTGCGATCATGCCGTGCACCTTCTGGGAGATGTCGCCTGCATTGATGAACGGGAGTTCCTCGGAGAGGGAGACCGCTGATTCCTTGAGCTTTTGGTCGAACGGGAATGTGCTGAGGCTGCTATACAATCCGTGCGCCCGCTCCACAAGGAACGGAACGATGTTCAGGGCGAGAAGGACGAGCGCTCCGCCGGAGAAGATGAAGACGACCATGACGGAGAGCGATCGCCGTAATCCTGTTCGGTACTCCAGGAAAGTGACGAGCGGCCGGAGGATGAAGGCCAGCAGCCCGGAGACGATGAGAATGATGACAAGCTCGGGGAACTGGGCGAGCAGCCAGAACGTCGCGACGACCAGCGTGAGCAGTACGAGGACTTTGAGAAAAGGACGGTTGGAACCGAAGTTCGGATTGGTCATTTACGCCTCTACCTCTTTGATCGCCTGGAGAGCTGTGTTGGGGCTGAAGCCCCGCTGGCACAGGTACTGGTATAACCGGGCCTTCTGCTTCACGGGATCGGTCTTTCGGCGCGAACGGCCCGCCCGTTCCATCCGCTTCCGGAGGATCTCTGCAGCCTGCCGTGCCAGGTACTCGTCAGTGAAATGCTCCCCGATCAGCCTGTCGATGATGTCCCTGGCGACCCGTTTCTCAAGGAGCTTTTTGCGGACAGCCGCTGGTCCGCTGCGCCCCCGGCTGATAGCGTCGCGGACGACCATCGCTGCGTACTGGGCATCATCCAGCAGTCCAAGCCGTCGGAGGTCCTGGACCGTTGCCTCGGCCCGGCCATCCGGGAAACCCTTGCGCCTGAGATACTGGATGATCTCGTGTTCCGAGCGAGGACGGTATGAAATATACTGATACGCGCGCTGTCGCGCATCATCCGCTTCGCCGGCGTCCCTGATCTGCCGGAAGTCCTGGGGAGAGATCTCGTCTCCTGCCGCCAGGCCCAGCCGCACAAGCAGATCCTCGGAGAGAACGATCGTCTCTCCGTCATCACATCGAACGCGGTACCGCGGAGCACGGGACCGCAGCCGTTCGATCTTCGTGACGACCATGCGGTCGGTCAGCGGGAGCTCTTCTTCCCCGTCTGTTTCTTCTGGTCCTCGGCCGGCTCGCCAGGAGTGGGTGTGCCGGGATCATCGATCAACCCGAGGTGCTTCCGGAGCTTTGTGTCGATCTCGCTCACCAACTCGGGATTTTCGGCGAGATACTTCCGGACCGCATCGCGGCCCTGTCCGATGCGATTGTCGCCGTACGAGAACCAGGAGCCCGACTTTGCGATGATGTTCGCCTCGACGGCGGCGTCGATGAGGTCGCCTGTTTTCGAGATCCCCTCATTATAGAGGATGTCGAAGATGGCCTCCTTGAAGGGTGGAGCGACCTTGTTCTTGACCACCTTCACACGGGTCCGGTTGCCGATGACCTGCTGGCCCTCCTTGATGGCCTCGATGCGCCGCACGTCCAGCCGGACGGAAGCATAGAACTTCAGGGCATTGCCGCCGGTCGTCGTCTCCGGGTTGCCGAACATTACGCCGATCTTGAGGCGAAGCTGGTTCGTGAAGATCACACAGGTCTTCGACTTGCTGATGGCAGACGTGAGCTTCCTGAGGGCCTGCGACATGAGCCGGGCCTGGACCCCCATGGACGGATCGCCCATCTCCCCCTCGATCTCTGCCCGAGGCGTGAGCGCGGCCACAGAGTCGATGACGATGACGTCGAGAGCATTGCTTCGGACGAGCGTCTCCACGATCTCGAGTCCCTGCTCGCCGTACTCCGGCTGTGACAGCAGAAGGTTGTTCACGTCGACACCGAGCTTCCGGGCATACGCCACATCCATCGCATGTTCCGCATCGACGAATGCAGCGAGACCGCCGGTCTTCTGTGCCTCAGCTATGATATGCAGGCAAAGCGTCGTCTTGCCCGATGATTCCGGGCCATACACCTCCACAACGCGGCCACGCGGCACGCCGCCGATGCCGAGCGCCGCGTCCAGCGATATCGAGCCGGTGGAGATAGCATCGATCCGCTGGATAGGTCCATCCGTCAGCTTCATGATGGAGCCTTTGCCGTGCTGTTTCTCGATCTGTTCGATGGCGATCTTCAGCGCCTGAAGCTTGGCATCTTTGCTTGTTGCGTCACTCATGGGAACTCCGGGAACGGATGAAAGGAAATGACATTAATGTGCTGTACGTCGACCCCCTCTGATGCAGGACGCTCTTCATAAGCGTGAGCTCCGAAGCGCGGATCAGGATTGGGTCAAAAGTAATCGATTTTAGAAGTGCTGTCAAGCTCGGATTGCTATGCTGACGCTTGATTCGGGCGAGCGTGGCATGTGGATGAGGCTGGCGCTCCTCCGGAGCAAGACCAGTGCGTCGGCATTCCGCCTCGACATCCCTCATCATTTTCATCAGAGCGTCGTTCTTGTGCGCCCCCACCCAGATCACGCGCGGGTTGCTGGCGTGCGGAAAAGCGCCGATATGTGTGAAGACGACGTCAAATGGACACATCGACGAAGCGATGGGTTCCATACGGGAGGTGACTGTCCGGAGTGATTCCTGAGATAGCGTTCCCAGGAATCGGATGGTGATATGCAGTTTCTCCGAGGGTTCCCAGGATGCTTCGACATTATCTGACCTCAGTGAATCACCGAGCGCATGGAGCCGTTGCTGGACCTCAGCGGGGAGGGTCAGTGCAAGGAAAGCTCGGATGCTGGGCGCCGGGTTCATCAGCCCAGAAGCTTCCGCCTGAGGAGGTCCAGAGCCGCCTGCGATGCACGTTCCTTGATGCGGCGGCGGTCATTGCCGAACACGAAACGCATGTGGAGCGTCGTTTTCGCATCAGCATAACCGATATACACCAGTCCGACCGGTTTCTCGTCACTTCCTCCCGCCGGACCGGCTATGCCGGTTGTGGACAGGCCGATGTCGGTGCTGGAACGAAGCCGCGCCCCCTCCGCCATGGACCGCGCGACCTCACCGCTCACCGCGCCGTGGGCAGCGATGGTCCCGGCCGGTACGCCGAGAAGCTCGGTCTTCGAGCGGTCGCTGTAACAGATGAATCCCCGCTCGAGGTATGCGCTCGACCCGGGAACGTTCGTGATGCGGTCGAGGATCAGCCCGCCTGTACAGGATTCCGCTACGGCTATCGTCAGACCCCGTTCGGTAAGGACCCTTCCGACGACGGTCTCAAGATCATCATCATCGTACCCGTAAACGTACACACCCGCCCTGCCAAGTATGTTCTGCTCCGCGCGCGCGATGGAGGTCTGTACTGAGGCAGCATCTGTGCCGGTGCCGGTCAGCCGCAGCCGGACACCATGCGGCCCCGGCAGGTATGCGAGGGAGAGACCCTGCTGATGCATGAGCAGATCGTCAGTGGGTCCCAGTTTTTCCGCGAGGTGAGACTCGGCGATGCCGGTGGTCTTGATCGTGCGGTGCAACAGGACCCTTCCCGTCCGCCGTGACGCGAGAAGAGGAGCGACCGTCTCCTTCATCATTGCCTGCATCTCGTACGGGACGCCCGGCATGACAAAGAACGTGGCCGTGTCGCGCCGGAATGTGTAGCCTGCCGCCGTTCCGAGCCTGTTCGGCACAACCTCGACGGCCGCAGGGATGCGTGCCTGGTCTTCGTTCAGCGGCGTTAGTGCGAGGCCTCGCCGGGAGAACATCTCCCGGATATGGTCCAGCGTGGGCACGTGCAGGACCGGTTCGCAGCCGAGAAACGTGCACACAGCCGCACGGGTCACGTCGTCATGCGTTGGCCCGAGCCCGCCGGTCACAAGGACGACCTCCGACCGCTGCGCAGCCACAGCGAACGCATCGAGGATCTCCTGCTCCGTATCGCCGACGGTGGTCATGTATCGGATGCTGATGCCTATCGAGTTCAGGTCCCTGGCGATGTCCGCCTGGTTGGAATTGATCACCTGGCCGATCAGGAGCTCGTCGCCGATGGAAATGACCTCAGCGGTGTGATGTGCAGACATGCTACTCCAGGCCGAAGAGATGAAGGACTGACAGAAGGAGGTGGAGGAGGATGTTGGCATACACGGCGGCCACGACATCGTCCATCATGATGCCGTATCCTCCCGGCTGCTGCTCGAACCTTCGGGCAGGGTACGGCTTGACGATGTCAAAGATCCTGAAAAGGAAGAATCCCGTGATCACCACGAGCAGCGTCTTCGGCAGGAAGGCAAGCGAGATCCACATGCCCACCACTTCATCGACCGTGGCCTCTGCAGGGTCGTGTCCGTAGTATGTTTCCATCTGCCCGGAGGCCCGGATGCCGATGAGGAAAAGTCCGGCGATAAGAGGGATGCCGATGAACGGGTCCTCGAAGCCGGGTATTGCATAGTACAGGACTGCGGCAAGGGCGCTCGCGACCGTGCCTGACGCGAACGGGGCATATCCGGTGAGGAATCCGGACCCGATGAAGAGTGTGAAGGCTCCCGGCTTTTCAGGCTGGATCGGACGTGGAGGTTCGGGCGCCATAGGCCTTCAGGATGTGAGAGCGGTTGACGTAGATGTACTGCACACCCGTGACAAGCGTGAAGATCGCTATTACGGTCATCAGCCAGTACATGGCCGGAAGGGAGTAGATGTTCGTCGCAGCTTCCTGTCCCCACGACCCTTCGGGCAGCGAGGTCGACCCGACGGAAGCGAGCAGAATGTAGCAGAGGGCGAGGAACTGGGCGAAGGTCTTCACCTTGGCGCTGAACGATGTCAGGAACGGGATGCCCCTGATCTCGGAGTACGAACGGAGGAAGGTAACGCCGATATCGCGGGTCACGATCACCCATACCGTCCAGGCCGGAACGAGGTCTCTGAAGACGAACGAGAAGAAGGCGGCGGAGATGAAGATCTTGTCCGCCATTGGATCGATGTGCGAGCCCCACTTCGTGATATACCCCCATCGGCGGGCGACCCATCCATCGTACCAGTCTGTCAGCATGCCGGCGACGAACACGACGATGGACCACAGACGGAAGGTCGCATCGGGCGAGAGGTACAGCGCCACGAAGACCGGGGTGAGGAGCACCCGGAGCATCGTCAGCTGGTTCGGTGGTGAGAAGAAGCGTGGCATCGTCGTGATGGGTAGAGTGAAGATAAAAAAAAATCCCGCACGGGGCGGGATCGAAAACCGGAAGAACGGATAAGGGGGTCAGGCGGCCTTCTGGACCTTGCCGCTCTTGATGCAGTTGGTGCACACCGTCAGCCGCTGGACGCGCCCGTTGACCTTGGCGCGGACAGACTGAAGATTTGGCATGAACCGTCTGCGCGTACGGTTGTGGGCATGACTGACATGGTTGCCGGTCATCGGTTTCTTGCCACAAATATCACACATGCGTGCCATCGTTCAATTCCCTGTAATTCAATTCAGACATATAATATACATCATCTTGCCGTATGAAGCAATACGATTTCAGCTCCGGCGGACCGTTCTTGAAGCAAGCGCGTTTTTTGGTTATCATCGTGTCAGAATGACGATTCTCGGCATAGAAACTTCCTGCGATGAGACGTCCGCCGCTGTCGTGGCAGACGGCCTGCTCCGTTCCAACGTGGTGAAAGCTCAGGTCTTTCACGCAGAGTACGGCGGGGTCGTGCCGGAGCTTGCATCGCGGGAGCATCTGAGGACCATCATGCCGGTCGTCGACGAGGCGTTGAGAAGGGCAGATGTGGGCGTCGCCGATCTCGACGGAGTGGCGGCGGTGTATGGGCCAGGTCTTGTAGGCTCCCTTCTGGTCGGCCTCACCTACGGGAAATCACTCGCCTATGGCCTCGGTGTCCCGTTCGTGGGAGTGAATCACATGGAAGGCCATATCGTATCGAACCTCCTGGAGGACCCGAGACCCGGCTTTCCGTTCCTGAACCTGTCCGTCTCCGGGGGGCATACGCAGCTGGCCCTGGTACATGGGCCGATGAACGTGGAGGTGCTCGGGAACACGATAGATGACGCTGCCGGCGAAGCATTCGACAAGGTCGCCAAAATGCTCGGATTGACGTACCCCGGCGGTCCATCCGTTGAAGCCAGGGCCTCTGCAGGCAATCCTTCGGCCGTCTCTTTCCCTCGTCCGAAGCCCCAGCATGCACCGTTCTCATTCAGCTTTTCGGGACTAAAGACGTCAGTCCTCTACTATCTTCGCAGGCAGAACTTCGATGTGCAGAGGGCCGAGCCGGACTTTGTGAACGATGTCTGTGCCTCATTCCAGGCCGCTGTCGTCGATACGCTCATCGACAGGCTTTTCGAGTCGGCCGGGTCCGTCGGTGTAAAGGATGTCTGCATCGCCGGAGGAGTGAGTGCGAACAAAGCGCTTCGTCGTGCCGCCGAGGC
Organism: uncultured Ignavibacteriaceae bacterium; assembly: GCA_964534125.1. GTDB lineage: Bacteria > Bacteroidota > Ignavibacteria > UBA10030 > UBA10030 > 2-02-FULL-55-14. The sequence continues at coordinate 447,934 of CAZHOJ010000001.1, read as the reverse complement.
TGAAGCGGAACGGCGGGGTGCCCGGCTGTTCGTTCCACGCATGGAATTCTGTACCGATAATGGCGCCATGATCGCTCTGGCGGGGTACTATCGGCTGCGGGAGGGAAAGACCTCACCGTTGACCATCACTGCTGAACCAGGCCTGGCGCTCTAACATCTATGGTTAACCGTATCACACAGCGATGGGAAGAACTCGGGCGCGAAGGCCGCAAGGCGCTCATCCCATACCTCACGCCGGACTACCCGATGAAGGGGGTGACGCCGGACCTTGTGGCAGGCCTGGAATCTGCCGGCGCCTCTCTTATAGAGCTGGGAATTCCCTTTTCGGACCCTCTCGCCGATGGTCCGGTCATCCAGCAGGCATCGCAGCGTGCATTGATGAACGGGGCAACGCCAGGGAGAGTGCTTGAGATCGTGAAGGACATCCGTCAGCGGTCGCCCATTCCCATCCTCCTGATGGGATATGTCAATCCGCTTCTGCGGATCGGGATCGATGCGTTCTTTGACGCTGCATGTGGGGCAGGTGTCGATGGCTTCATTATTCCAGACCTTCCCCCGGAAGAGGCTTCTCGGGTGCATGCCTCTGCGGTCGGGCGCGGATTGAGCATGGTCTATCTCATTGCGCCGACCACGACCGATGAACGTATCATACAGATCGATGCACTTTCCTCGGACTTTTCATATTGCGTCTCGGTCACCGGCGTGACGGGCGCCTCCGCTCGCTTCGCAGGCTCGGACGCCCTCGAGAGCTTTCTGAAACGTGTCAGACGGAATGCGAAGAAGCCTTTTGTGGTAGGATTCGGCATCGCGACATCGGCGGATGTCCGGCGTGTGTGGCGATCTGCGGATGGAGTTGTTGTCGGGTCGCAGCTGTTAAGGGAGATCGGCTCCTGCACGGAGGCAGCTGAGGTGGTTCGCCGCGGGACCGCCTATGTTCGCACGCTCGCAGAGAGCCCACAAGGATCGACGGAGGTGATATGAGCGGTTCGTTGTACGGTATGATGGGAACAATGTTCAGCCGGATCAGGATGTGGATCTCCGGTCATCGGTTGGTGACGGTCCTTGCCGCGTGTGTGGTCCTACTGCTGTTGTTCTCCTCCTGGGTATTCTGGATGCCCAATCCGATCAGGGGAGAGGAGGGCGTCGTCGTCTATGTGCCTCGCGGCGCCACGTTCACTGCAGCGCTCGATTCGCTCGAAGCATCTGACGTGCTGTATAGCCGGTGGGCGACACGATTCGCCGCCCGGGTGCTGGGATATGATCGCCGGGTGTTCGTCGGCAAATATCGGTTCCCGGCAGGCGCGTCAAACACGGACATCCTTGCCGGGATGCATGACGGGAGCGCCCGTGAGCTGGAACGACTTGCCATTCCCGAAGGATGGCGCTTCTCCTACGTTGCCAGCCGCTCAGCGAGGATACTCGGAGTCGATTCCACGGTGTTCGCAGCATTGTGCACCGACACCGGGTTTATCCGGTCGCTCGGTATCAGCGCCCAGACCCTGGAAGGGTATCTCCTTCCGGACACATATGCGTTCCATTGGCAGACCCCGGAACGGGAGATCGTCACCCGTTTTGTGAGGGCCTTCCAGGAGTTTTTCGTTGACTCCCTCGTCGAACGGCGGAAGGCTCTTCGCATGACCATGAACGATGTGCTGACACTGGCATCAATCGTGGAGGGGGAATCGAACCTCGATGAGGAGCGGGCGCGCATTGCGGGCGTCTACTGGAACAGGCTGCAGAAACGGATGAGGCTCGAAGCCGACCCGACCATCCAGTACATCATCCCGGATGGGCCCCGGCGTCTCACGTATGCAGACCTTCGCATCACATCGCCGTACAATACCTATCGCAGGACCGGTCTTCCGCCGGGACCCATCAATAATCCGGGGCGGGCGTCCATTCTTGCGACGCTGTATCCGGAGCGTCATCAATACCATTTCTTCGTGGCCACCGGACTGGGAGGTCATACGTTCTCCCGCACCTATGCCGAACATCGTCGCGCTGTGCGTGATTACCGCAGGGTCCGGCGCATGCAGCAGGAACCCACGCGATGAACGGGATCTGCGTGGAACTCCGACTCTCCCCCTGGACTGCGGCCGTTGCGCTGACCGCTGCCATGCTTCTTGGCATATCGTGCGCGAATCAGATCCCTCCGTCCGGCGGCCCGATGGATACCGTGGGTCCCCGTGTGATCTCCGTCTTTCCGGAGCCATTCGGGTTGAATGTCTCCACGGACAGGATCGAGATCGAGTTCGATGAGTTCGTCGACAAAAGGTCAGCGATGGAATCCATTTTCATCTCCCCTCCGGTCAGTGATATGGAATTCGACTGGTGGGGAAAGACCCTTTCTATCACGCTGCTCTCTCCGCTGCAGGAGAATACCACGTATCTCGTCACCGTCGGGACGGACGTGACCGACCTCGAGCCATCCCGGCGCAACCGGATGGAATTCGCATTCACGTTTCCGTTCTCCACCGGTGCGACCATCGATAACGGTCTCATCGCAGGGACGGTCCTTCCCATTGACACCAAGGACGAGATGGGCGGTGTGATGGTCTATGCCTATGAACTTCCGACGGGCAGAGCAGATACCCTCAATGTGCTGCACGCGTCTCCAAGCTACGTGACCCAGGCCGGAAAGGATGGCTCGTTCACGTTCCCGCATATCCGGCTCGCTTCGTACTTCGTTCTCTCCATCCGGGATGCTTCCCGCAACATCGTCTACGACAGGGAAGAGGATGAATACGCGGTGCCGGTTACGCCTGTTCGGCTTTCGAGGATCGACACCTCGAACACTGGCCTCGTTCTGCAGCTGTCGAAGGAGGATACGACCGCACCGCGGCTCACGGAGGTGTCTGCCATCGATGCGAACCACCTTACGGTCACATTCTCGGAGCCGATCGACACCGCCCGATCCCGGAGGCCCGAAGCGTCCATTATCGACACGCTGACCGGAGAGGGGAAGACGGTGTTCGCAGTTACGCCGGTGCTGCCCGACAGAAAGCAGGCGACACTGACGACGGATTATCTCGAACCTGAAACGACGTATCGACTGTTCCTTTCGGGCGTGTTTGACCTCGCCGGGAACAGGTCTCTCGGCGAGACGACGACCCGGCTGTTCCAGTCGTCTGCTCAGCCGGATACACTTCCGCCTCTGCTCCAGAGGGTTTCGGTCCGCGACAGCTCGGTCGACAGACCGGTCTGGGAGGAGGTCTTGTTCCATTTCAGCGAGCCCATCGCGCAGGACCGATGGGGTCAGAACAGGGTTTCGTTGAGAACGAGTACCGGAGAACCGCACCCGACCGTCACGCGCTGGGTAACGGAGTCAATTTTAGGAATCGTCCCGGCAGGGGAGTTACGGAGCTACACCTGGTACGAGCTTCGGGTGTTGCTGCATGGGCTTCAGGACTGGAAGCTCGAAGGGGTGAGGGATTCGGTCTCGGTCATCCGTTTCAGGACGGAGGATGTCTATGACACCGGTATAATAGAGGGGACCGCTATCACCCGGTCAACGCCCGACACAGCGGGCCGCATCCATGTCGTGGCGCGTCCGGTCGAGGGAAGTGCGAAAGATGTGAACGCCGCTGTCGCTCGCGAGGACGGCTCCTTCGAGCTGCGCCGGTTGCGACCGGGTCAGTATACGCTGTTCGCGTTCAAGGACCGGAACGGCAATGGTGAGTTCGATCCGGGAGATCCGTATCCCTTCCGCCCGGCAGAGCGGCGCTCGGTCTGGTCTGACACAGTAAAGGTCCGGTCCCGGTGGCCTCTCGAGGGAGTGCGCATCCGCATTCCGTAGTCGTACCGGAAGTGTCGAGACCTGCGGGCGCGTTGCATCTCAGGCCACTTTTTTCTAGGTTTCTGGACCTGTATCAGTGAAATCCCTCCAATGCTCGACTCCTACATTCCCATCTTCATCATGATCGCCATCGGCGGCGTTGTAGGCCTCGTGATGGGCAATCTGAACCGGATCTTCGGTCCGAGGCACCCGACCGAGCAAAAAGGAACGACCTACGAAAGCGGCATGGAGCCTGTCCGGAGTGCCCGCGAGCGGTTCTCCGTGAAATTCTACATGGTCGCTATGCTCTTCATTCTGTTCGATATCGAGGTCGTGTTCCTGTATCCCTGGGCGGTTTCGTATGATGAGCTGGGAATCCAGGGCGTGATCACGATGTTCATATTCATAGCCGTCCTGCTTGTCGGTTATGTCTATGTCTGGAAGAAAGGAGCATTAGAATGGGATTAGAGAAAGCGACCGGTGACAGCTTCGTGACGACCAGGTTGGAAGATGCAATCAACTGGTGCCGCAAGAATTCCCTCTGGCCTATGCCCATGGGGATCTCGTGCTGCGCGATCGAGATGATGGCCTTTGCCGGCCCCAGGTTCGATTCTGCGCGGTTCGGGTCCGAGGTGTTTCGCTTCTCTCCGCGACAGTCCGATGTTATGATCGTGGCTGGCACGACCACGTACAAAATGTCTCACGTCGTACGTAAGATCTACGACCAGATGCCCGACCCGAAGTGGGTGATCGCGATGGGAGTATGCACCTCCTCGGGCGGCATGTACCGTACCTACTCTGTGGTGCAGGGCATCGACCAGTTCATCCCGGTCGATGTCTACGTCGCCGGTTGTCCGCCGCGTCCGGATAATCTCCTGAACGCGCTCATGCTTCTGCAGCAGAAGGTCCAGCGGGGCGAATCCCGCGGAGCATCTCCCGCATTCGTCGGCGAGCCAGCATTCCACCAGAAGTCCATCGCCACGCCTCCATCCGCCTCATGACGAACGAACAGGTCCGTGTAGCGCTCGAAAAACATCTCACCGGTGCGCTGGTCTCCGCATCCGAGTTTCGCGGAGAGCTCACGTGCGTTATCCCGCGTGAGAAGATCATCGAGGTCTGCCGTTTTCTGCGGGACGATCCCGCATTGCGGTACGACCTGCTTGTGGATGTGTGCGGTATCGACATGTATACGCCGGTCGACCGCTTCGGTGTGATCTACAACCTCCTTTCCATTCCGGGCAGGCATCGCCTCCGCCTGAAGGTCTTCCTCCAGGAAGACGATCCGCATGTGCGCACCGTGACGGGCGTCTGGGCGGCGGCCAATTTCTACGAGCGCGAGACGTACGACATGTTCGGTATCATATTCGACGGGCATCCCGACCTTCGACGCATCTATATGCCGGAGGAGTTCGAGCACTATCCTCTGCGGAAGGACTTTCCGCTCATGGGCATTCCAGGTTCGCTCCCCTTGCCGAAGAAATGACGTATGGCGATGCAGACTGAAGAGACCACCCGCCGTTCCCGTATCCTCAAGGCCCTCGAGGACCAGAACACCAACGTCCAGTTCGACGACGCTCTCGAAAGCGAGATGATCCTCAACATGGGGCCGCAGCACCCGGCAACGCATGGTGTGCTCAGGCTCCTCCTCAAACTCGATGGAGAATCGGTCATCGCGTGTGTCCCCGAACTCGGCTACCTGCATCGTGGCTATGAGAAGCTCGCCGAGCATTCGACCTACCACGAGTTCATTCCGCACACAGACCGTCTGGATTACATCTCGCCGCTGTCCAACAATACGGCCTATGTGCTTGCCGTGGAGAAGCTCCTTGGCATCGAGGCGCCTCCCCGCGCCCAGTACCTCCGCACCGTCATCAGCGAACTGGCGCGCATCTCATCGCACCTGCTCTGGATGGGATCGCTCGCGATGGATGTCGGCGCCTTGACGGTGTTCATGTGGACGTTCCGCGAACGTGAGAAACTGTATGACATATTTGAGTGCCTCGTCGGCGCCCGGTTCACGACGAGCTTTACACGTATCGGCGGGCTTGCCCATGACCTCCTTCCCGATGCGCGGGCGATGATCGAAACGTTCCTTGCTGATTTCCATACGAACCTGACCGACTGCGAGAAGCTCCTCAACCGGAACCGCATCTTCGTCGAACGGACGGATGGTGTCGGCTACATCGCGCCGGACCAGGCCGTGGCACTCGGCCTCACCGGTCCGAGCCTCCGCGCGTGCGGTATCGAACATGACCTCCGGAAGTCACAGCCATACCTTGTGTACGACAAGCTGGACTTCGAAGTGCCGGTCTTTGAGGGGGGAGACACCCTCGCCCGATACTATGTACGGGTCGCAGAACTGAAGGTCGCGGCCTCGCTCGTTCGTCAGGCACTTGATGCGATGCCCGAGGGCGACATCCATGCCATGAAGCCGAAGAAAGTGCTGCCGCGCAAGGAGCGCATCTATACGCGCATGGAGGAGCTCATTCATGACTTCATGCTCATCAATTTTGGAACAGAACCACCGGTCGGAGAGATCTACCATGCGATCGAGGCCCCGAAAGGCGAGCTCGGATTCTACATCTACAGTCATGGTGAAGGAAGGCCCTGGAGGCTGAAGATCCGCTCCCCCTCGTTCTCGAACATCCAGTCGCTCCCCACAATGCTGCATGGCGCGATGATCTCCGATGTTGTGGCGATCATCGGAAGCCTCGACCCCGTGATGGGGGAGGCCGATAAATAACGGACGATCCGTACGATGCTCAATCAGAACAACCGTGACCGTATCGAGGTCCTCCGCAAACGGTATCCGCAAGCGAAGGCCCTTATCCTGCCCGTCCTCTGGATGGTGCAGGAACAGGAAGGCTACATCTCTGAAGAGTCGATGAAGGAGGTGGCAGAGATCCTGAACCTGCCCGTCGGGCATGTGCTTGGTGTCGTGACCTTTTACACGATGCTCCATGACAAGCCGCAGGGGAGATACCACATCGAGGTCTGTACGAACGTCTCCTGTATGCTGAAGGGGTCGGATCAGATCCTCCGGCACCTCGAAGAGCGGACGGGGGTGACGTGCGGATCGACCTCACCCGACAAGAAGTTCACCATCACCGAGACAGAGTGCATGGGAGCATGCGGCTTCGCTCCGATGTTCGCCATCGGCGAGGAATACTACGAGAACCTGACGCCTGAGAAGGTAGACGAGATCCTGGAGAAGCTGACGTGATCGGAGAACCTGTCGAACACGGCGTGACAAAGTGGGAGAATGTGATCCTCCCGAAGGTCAAGGACCTTCACAAGATCGATGTGTACCGGTCGAGGGGTGGCTACGGCGCCCTGAAGAAGGCCCTCGCGATGAAGCCGGAGGAGGTCATCGACGTTGTCAAGAAGTCGAACCTCCGCGGCAGAGGAGGGGCCTGCTTCCCGGCCGGGCTAAAGTGGTCGTTCATGCCGAAGGGGAACGAGAAGCCGAAATACCTCTGCGTGAACGGGGACGAATCTGAGCCCGGGACGTTCAAGGACAGGCAGATCTTCGAGGACAATCCGCATCTGCTCATCGAGGGGACCCTCATCGCCTGCTGGGCGATGGGCATCACGGCGGCGTATATCTACATCCGCGGCGAGTATGGGAAGTGGATCCGTATGCTGGAGCGTGCCATCGAGGACGCATATGCGAACGGCTTGATAGGAGATAAGATAGCCGGATCGGACTTCTCCACGAACATATACGTGCACAAGGGAGCGGGAGCGTACATTTGCGGCGAGGAATCATCGCTGATGAACTCCATCGAGGGAGAGCGGGGATACCCGCGGGTGAAACCGCCGTTCCCCGCGCAGAACGGTTTGTGGGGCTATCCGACAACCATCAACAATGTCGAGACCATCTCCAACGTTCCCATCATCATCGAAAAAGGGGCGGAGTGGTACGCCTCGGTCGGCGAGCCGAAGCATCCGGGACCGATCCTGGTCGGCGTGAGCGGTCATGTGAACAATCCCGGTGTCTTTGAGATGCCGACGGGTGTTCCGTTGCTCGAGATCATCCACAAATGGGCGGGGGGCGTGCCCGGGAACAAGGGTATCAAGGCCGTCATTCCGGGCGGGTCATCGACGATGATCCTCCGGGGCGACCAGCTCGAGGGCGTGCGAATGGATGCAGAGTCCCTGAAGGCGGCAGGGTCGTCGGTCGGGACGGCAGGCCTGATCGTCATGGACGAGACGACCGATCTCGTTCGCGTGCTCACGCGGATTGCGAAGTTCTACTACCACGAATCATGCGGGCAGTGCACCCCATGCCGTGAGGGTACAGGGTGGCTGTGGAAAGTGCTCAAGCGGTTCGAGAACCATGACGCATCGCCCGGCGATGTGGACCTCCTTACTGAGATCGCGAACAATATTGAAGGAAATACCGTCTGTGCGCTGGGAGATGCGGCAGCGTGGCCGGTGCAATCCATGTTGAGGCGGTTCAGGGATGAGTTCGAGGCACGAGTCAGGCAGCCAGAAAAGGCCCCCGTTGCCACGGAGGTATCCTGAATCAGGCCACTCATCAGCCCATTTCCAGCGAAATCCCGCGAATCCGAGCGGGATTTCGCATTTCGGGGGGAACCTTGAGGCATCCCGTGACGTCAAAAGACGCAGCACAAGTGCATCGGCAACTCTTTCGCTGCATTCACGTAGATTCCTATGGTCTATCGATCTTCCATGGCAGTGTTCGATCCGTTCGTCATCCCCGCAAGGACCATCGCAGTCCCCGAAGGGACACATCCACTCCGAATGCCCGATACCGTTCCTGACATCTCGCTGTCCGAAGCTGCGGACGACACGCTCATCACGCTCTTCCTGCAGGGGGAGGAGCGTGCGTACCGGTTCCTTGTCGAGCGATACCAGGAACGGATCAGGAACCTCATCTACTCGATCTTCCGCAACCGGGAGATGGTGGAGGACCTCTCGCAGGAGGTCTTCCTGAAAGCATATCAGGCGTTGCCGCAGTTCCGGTTTGAATCGTCCTTCTACACCTGGCTGTATCGCATCGCCGTGAACAAGGCGAGGGATGAGCTCCGCCGAAAAAAGATAAGGAGCTTCCTCTCGTTCCAGGCTCTTGACGATGGCATTCGCGGAGATCTCGAAAAACGTCTTTCGACGCCTCCTTCCACGAACGAGTATTCCGATATCGTCGCGCTCGGACTGAAAGCACTGCCGGACCATCAGCGCATTGTTGTCGTCCTCAAGGACATGGAGGGATTGTCGTATGAGGAGATCGCCGACATTTTGCAGGTAGAGGTCGGTACGGTCAAATCGCGCCTCTCACGTGCGCGGACAACGCTCCGCACTCTTCTCCTCCCGCTCCTGAAGGAAACCATGCCATGACGCAGAGGCTCTCATCACGCGACAGGGCATTGCTCGAACGGTACCTCGACGGCGAGACCACTCCTGACGAGTCCGCAGAGTGCGAGGGCCGTCTCCGTACGGATGACGTGTTCCGGTCGCTCTACGACGAACTGAAGCGGCTCAGTGAACTGCTCGGTTCTGCGGACCGGCTGGAGAAGGATCCCGCGTTCTGGTCGCGCATGTCCGGAAAGATCCGTCAGCAGGAGGACCAGAATGTGAACCTCCTGCCCTTCCCGCAGAAGTACCTTCCGCTGGCCGCATCGGGATTTGCGCTGCTGGTGCTGCTTTCGTTCTCGTATGTGTTCGAGAACCGGTTGTCGTTCCTGAGGTTCTGGGAGATGCAATCGGAGGTGGTCCGGACTGCGTACGAAAAGTCCGTGCAGGAGGGGTCGTTCATACCACTCTTCACCGGCCTTGACAACGACAAGACCCTGCAGTTCGCGCTCTATGGCTCCCTGCCGCTCGACGAATCTGCCGGAGCGATGCTGAACGTCGATGAACGGTCTGCTGAAGGGTATCGCATCGAAGTACATAAGCAGCAACCGAGGAAACAGAAAAAGGTGACCGTCGCGGATTTCGTGGCAGAGGTCCGCCCGACGAACGTTCAGAAGGCCGCCATCGAGAGCCTGCTCACGGATGCACGACGGGAGCTTGAGCGTTCGGTCCTGATCGGTCAGGGAGAGTCTGTTGCCATCAACGCAGACCTCAGCAAGCTGAACAGGGCTATGGCGTCAGGGATCGTCTCGGTCCTGGAGCCTGAGCAGCGGCTCCGGCTCACGCGGCTTCTGACACAGGATGATGCGGCGTATATCTTCTCGTCGCGCACGCGCTACGCACCTCCCACGGCTGCGTCCGCGTCGTTGGAGGATGTCCCCCGGACGACGAACCGGTTCGTGGTTCTCTCTCCCGAGACAGTGATGATCCGGGCCCTGACCGTCGATATGGACCGGGTCCAGAGGGAGATGAAGGCAAGCCAGACGCTGTTCCGGGAGTACCAGGCCCAGCGGCACAAGATGATACAGTGGCTGGTGAACGAGCCTGTTTTCCGAACGACTGCGCCGGTGCCAGGAGCGCCCGCGCCCCGTATCAGCCTCAAGTCACGCAAGGACCGGCTGACGATCCAGTTCAACGCCGATACGTCCGAAGCCGGGATGTACTTCCACGTTGATGACGCAACGGGGGGCGTCTATGTGCAAGGAGGCGATTCTGTCCAGCAGTTCGAGTTCCGGGTCGAGAGCAACGTCCCCGTCACCGGGAGTACACCGGCGCTTCCTAAGGTCCGCGCGGAAAAGGCGCTCCGTCCGGACACGGCAAAACCCCGCCGGCCGTTCAAACTCGACATCGACTGATCCCGCCCCTCCGGTTCTGATTTCCTCCCCGCCACGTTCGTTTGTCTCGGGAAACCGTTGACATTCTTGCGTCGGTTATGTACATTTAAAGGCTATAGACTTCCAGGCATCAGGAGAACGTGGTGAAAACCTCCCCTTCGACAGTATTTTTCAAGAAAGAGGATGCGGACCGCAGGTGGTATGTGGTCGATGCATCTGACAAGACCCTCGGGCGCCTCGCCAGCAATGTCGCGCACGTCCTGAGGGGCAAGCACAAGCCGCAGTTCACGCCCAACAATGATGTTGGGGACTTCGTGGTCATCGTGAATGCCGAGAAGGTCAGGCTGTCCGGCAAGCGCGAAGAGCTGAAGACCCTCTTCCATAATACCGGGTATCCGGGCGGGGGCCGTATGGAGAGCGTCCGTGAACTGCTGAAGACCAGGCCGGAGTACGTGATGGAACATGCCGTGAAGGGCATGATCCCGAAGAACCGGCTCGGACGCCGCGTCATCCGGAAGCTGAAGGTATATCGTGGGCCTGAGCACCCGCACGCCGCACAGAAACCAGAAGAACTGAAGGTAGAAGGATAAGAGTGTATGAATCGACCGATCACAGTCGGACGTCGTAAGACCGCCGTTGCCCGCGTCAAGCTGACCGATGGCTCCGGCAAGGTCACTGTCAATGGCCGGGCATTCGAGAATTACTTTCCTCTCGAGATCCATCGCGAAGGTATCCTCAAGCCTCTCGCGCTGACCGATTCGATGGGCAGGTACGATGTGACCGTCCGGGTCGAAGGGGGTGGCACAACGGGTCAGGCAGAGGCCATCCAGCTCGGCATCGCCCGCTCGCTCATCTCGACCGATGAGGACCTGCGGCCGAAGCTCAGGGCGAACGGCCTGCTGACGCGTGATCCCCGCATGGTCGAGCGAAAGAAGTATGGCCTGAAGAAGGCCCGCAAGCGGTTCCAGTTCTCGAAGCGCTGATCGCTGTTCTGTATCACCCGGCCCGACCGTTCACCGGACGGGCCACCCATCAAACATGCTTCCCGATCTGACCGGAAGTGTCACGCTGATGGCGTGATCCCGGAAGGACATGACGGAAGCAGGTGCATAACTGAAAGGACATATCTATGCCCCGCGTAGAGCTCGACGCTCTCCTCAAGGCAGGTTCCCACTTCGGGCACCTGACCCGCCGATGGAATCCCAAGATGAAGCCGTACATCTTCATGGAACGGAACGGGATTCATATCATCGACCTGAAACGAACCCAGGAATGTCTCGAAGAGGCCTGTCAGGCCATCTCGCGCAGTGTTTCCGAAGGGAAGAAGCCGCTGTTCGTCGGCACGAAGCAGCAGGCGAGCGAGGTGGTCAAGGAAGAGGCCCGTCGCTGCAAGGCGTTTTATACCACGGAACGGTGGATGGGCGGCATGCTGACGAACTTCTCCACGATCCGCAAGAGCGTGAAGCGGCTGACAAACATCGAGAAGATGGAGTCGGACGGAACGTTCGATAAGATCACGAAGAAAGAGCGCCTGATGCTCAGCCGCGAGCGCGACAAGCTTCAGGAGGTCCTGGCGGGCGTCGTGGATATGTCCCGTCTCCCCGGGATCGTGTACGTCGTCGACATCAACAAGGAAGACATCGCCGTCAAAGAGGCGAACCGTCTCGGCATTCCGGTGGTCGCGATCGTCGACACCAACACCGATCCGGGACTGGTCGACTTTCCCATCCCGGCGAACGATGATGCCCTGAAATCCATCCAGCTCATTACGAGCGCCATCGCAGATGCCGTGCTGGAAGGAAGTCAGCATGCGCAGGCGAAAGCCGATGAGGAGGCGATGGCAAAGGGGTCAGCGGAGGCGGCAAAGTCAGACAAATCAACGAACGCATAGACACACGAGAGAGTCATGGCAGAGATCACATCTGAACAGGTCAGGAAGCTGCGCGAAAAGACCGGCGCAGGCATGATGGACTGCAAGAAGGCCTTGCAGGAAACGAATGGTGAGATGAATGCAGCGATCGAATATCTTCGGAAGAAAGGGGCTGCAACGGCCGCAAAGCGGGCCGATAAGGCTGCCAACCAGGGAGTCGTCGAGGCGTACATCCATGCGGGCGGCCGGATCGGTTCCATGGTCGAGTTGAACTGTGAGACGGACTTCGTTGCGAAGACCCCCGAGTTCAAGCAGCTGGCGCATGATATCGCCATGCAGATCGCTGCGATGAATCCGCAGTTCATCGGCCGGGACAACGTGACGAAGGAGACGATCGATAAGGAGATCGAGATCTACAGGACCCAGGCGATGAACGAGGGGAAGCCGGAGAACATCGCCGAGAAGATCGCGCAGGGGCGGCTGGACAAGTTCTATCAGGAAGCGGTCCTTCTCGAGCAGAGCTTCATCAAGGACTCGGGAAAGACGATCAAGGACCTCATCGAAGAGCAGGTCGCGAAGGTCGGCGAGAAGGTGGAGATCAGCCGGTTCACCCGGTTCCATCTCGGTGAATACCCCGAGCAGAACAGCTAGAAACACAACGATCCCGAAGCGATTCGGGATTTTTTTTGTCCGGAGCGTACTATGGCGAAACTTGCATACAAACGAATACTCCTGAAGCTGAGCGGCGAGGCGTTGATGGGGTCGCGTGACTACGGCATCGATCCTGAGGTGGTCAGTCGATATGCCAAAGAGATCAAGGTTGTTGTAGGGATCGGCGTGCAGGTGGGGATCGTCATCGGCGGAGGGAACATTTATCGCGGGGTGCAGGATTCCTCCGACGGCATCGATAAGGTGACGGGCGATCATATGGGTATGCTCGCGACGGTCATCAACGCGCTCGCACTGCAGAATGCACTGGAGCATGAGGAAGTCCCGACGCGCTGCCAGACAGCCATCGACATGGAGAAGATCGCCGAGCCGTTCATCCGGCGCAGGGCCATCCGGCACATGGAGAAAGGGCGCGTCGTCATCTTTGCGGCGGGAACGGGGAATCCGTATTTTACGACCGATACGGCGGCGGTCCTGCGTGCCATCGAGATCGACGCCGATGTCATCCTGAAGGGCACGCGGGTCGATGGGGTCTATGACAGCGACCCCGAAAAGAACGCTGAGGCGACGAAGTTCTCCGACATCTCGTACGAGGACGTCCTTCGCCGGGACCTCCGGGTGATGGACCTTACAGCTATCACGCTATCCAAGGAGAACAAATTACCGCTGATCGTGTTCAACATGAACATCGCGGACAACCTCCGGCGCCTTGTCATCGGTGAACAGGTGGGATCCCGCGTCATGGAGTTTCCGACATTGATCAAACAATAGCACGGGTGCCGTATGAGCTCGAAAGTGATCCTGAAAGATGCTGACGACCGGATGAGGAAGGCGGTCGAAGTCGTGCGGGACGAACTCTCCAAGATCCGCACGGGGAAGGCCACGACGACCCTGTTAGACGGCGTCAAGGTCGATTACTACGGAACGATGACCCCGCTCAAGCAGGTCGCGAACGTGAGCACGCCGGATGTGCACACGATCTCGGTCCAGCCGTGGGAAAAGACCATGATCCAGCCGATCGAGAAGGCCATTCTGAACGCAAACCTGGGGCTGAATCCGACGAGCGATGGCACGATCATCCGGGTGCCGATACCGCCGTTGAACGAGGAACGCCGGCGGGAGCTTGTGAAGCTCACAAAACGCTTTGGCGAGGAAGGGAAGATCGCCATCCGCAACGTCCGCAGGGATGCCATCGAACATCTGAAGAAAGCGGAAAAGGCTGAACACTTCTCGGAGGATGAGAGGAAGCGGGCCGAGCAGGAGTGCCAGAAGCTGACAGATAGGCATGTGAAGGAGGTCGACGACCTTTTGGCGGTGAAGGAGACGGAGATCATGGAGGTGTAGGGAGGGAAAGCGAAGAGCGAAAAGTGTATGTCTATCGGAAAGCCGGGTATTGCCCGGCTTTCGTCGTTTTCGGAATGGGAGAATGTGCAACAAAGTCCAGGCTGGGGCGTATCCGGTGAGTAGAACACATTTGAACCCGGAGTGAGTCATGAACATCGAAAACAAGCGTCTCTACAGGAGCAGGCAAGACCGTGTACTGGGGGGTGTGTGCGGAGGCCTTGGCGAATATCTCGATGTTGATCCTGTGCTCATCCGTGTTGCGTGGGTCGCAATGGCCCTGGTCAAGGGATTCGGGATCCTGCTCTACATCATCTGGATCTTCGTCGTCCCCCTCCAGCCCTTTGTCGAGGAAGCGGCCCGGAAGAAGCGCCACGGTGGTGTGGCTGGCATCGTGTTCGGTTCGGTCCTCATCGCTCTTGGGCTCATATTCCTTGCCGATGAGTGGAGATGGATCGACCTTCATCTGTGGGGCGGGTGGACGTGGGACTTTGTTATGCCAGTGCTCTTGATGGCCGCTGGTGTGTGGTTCCTCCTCCGGTCGCGGGAACAGCGGGATGCCTCAACGGGTCCTGAGGATCGGCCGACCGGGCAGGCGGCTACGGCGCGTCGTTTTACGCGTGAGCGCGAGGGCAAAAAGATCTTCGGTGTCTGCGCAGGGATCGGAACATATCTGGGTGTCGATGCCACGATCATCAGGATGCTCTTCGTCGTTGTCGCTCTGATGCATTTGCCCATCGGGATCCTGACATACCTGGCGCTCGCCATCTTCACGCCGATGGAGTATGCGAACGGTCACTCTGCCGCAGGTTCCCCGGTCCGATGAGCCCGCGGGCGCTTCATACGGACAGGACGGTCGGCATCCTGATGGTCCTGGCAGGTTTCGGTCTTTTCCTGGTGAGTCTTGATGTCATCACTCTCGAGATCCTCGCAGGGTCAGCGTGGCTCGCACTTGGAATCGCAGGTGTGATCCTCATCGGACGCGGCTGGAAGGACAGCTCATCGATCCTGTTATTCGTCGGCGGCTTCCTGTTCACTGCCGGCGTCCATACCGCGCTATGGAGCTTCGGTGTGCTGGAGCTCCGGCCGGAGGAACTGCTCCCCGCCATCTTTCTCTGGATCGGTCTGGCGATGGTGTTCGTGTGGCTGCCGGCGCCGTACAAGATCGACCTCCTCGTCCCCGCGGTGCTGTTCGGCGGTTGCGGCGTAGGATACTACCTCTGGTGGTGGGATGTGATGCGTATGAGCGACCTGAAGGAGCTCTACGGCAACGGATGGCCGGTCCTTGTCATTCTGCTCGGTGCCGGGATCCTTCTCAGATCGATGCAACGGCTGCGATAGGTGTGCTCAGGTGTACTGTGAAACGCGCGGCCCGGAGCAGAGCCCCGGGCCGCGTTGTTCTGTACCCTCCATCCTCACCTCACGTCAATGGGCGTCGAGCCAGTTCGGTCCTGTGCCCACCTCGACCTCGAGGGGTACGCTCAGAGGGAGCGCTTCCTGCATCTCTCTGACGACCAATGCTGTAAGGGCTTGTACGTCTCCGGTGGCACATTCGAACACCAGCTCGTCATGTACTTGCAGCAGCATCTCAGCCGTCAGGGTTCCCGGGAGGAGGGCTGCATCGATTCGGATCATGGCGAGCTTGATCATGTCAGCTGCTGTTCCCTGGATCGGCATGTTGATGGCCTGGCGCTCCGCATTCTGCCGGACGGCGCGGTTGGCGCTCTTCAGATCGGGAAGGTACCTGCGCCGTGCTTTGAGCGTCTCGACATAGCCGGTACGCTTGGCAGTCGCGATCGTGTCGTCGATGTACTGCCGGACCTTCGGGAACCGGGCGAAATAGTTGTCGATGATCTCCTTCGCTTCGGTCTGCGTGATCTCAAGACGGTTTGCCAGGCCGAAGGGTCCGATGCCGTACATGATCCCGAAGTTCACTTCCTTCGCTTTCCTTCTCATGCCGGATTCCACCTTAGCGAGGGGGACGCCGAATACGCCTGCCGCCGTTGCCGTGTGAATGTCCTCGTTGTTCCGGAACGCATGCTGCAGTCCCTCATCGCCGGAGATGTGGGCCATGATGCGCAGTTCGATCTGGGAATAGTCAGCCGAGAGGATCACATCCCCCTTTCGGGCAGGAACGAATGCCTTCCGGATGGCCCGGCCTGCCTCCGTACGGATGGGAATGTTCTGCAGGTTCGGATCGCTGCTCGACAGGCGGCCCGTTGCCGCAACAGTCTGCGAGAAGGATGTATGGATACGGCCCGTCTTCGGATTGATCATCATCGGCAGGGCATCGATGTAGGTCGATCTGAGCTTCGTGAGCTGCCGGTACTCCAGGAGAGCATCCACGATGGGATGCTGATGTCTGAGCGCTTCGAGCACGTTCACGTCAGTGGAGGCGCCGGTCTTGGTCTTCCGGATGACGGGGAGCTTCAAGCGGTCGAACAGCACATCGCCGAGCTGCCGTGTGGAATTAATGTTGAACGGCCCCCCGGCGTGCTCGTGAATGGAGCTCGTCAGTTCATCGATCTGCTTTTCCATCTTCGCCGACATCGTGCGGAGATACGGAGCATCGAGCGAAACGCCGGCACGCTCCATCTTCGCGAGGACCGGAACGAGAGGCATCTCGATCCCGGTGGCCAGCGCGGCAAGCCCGGCTTCGGCGATACGTTTTGAGAAGAGGTCGTACAGCCGGAATGTGACATCCGCATCCTCGCATGCGTAGTCCTTCAGCCGCTCGGGGTCGACCTCGATCAGGGGGATCTGTTCCTTCCCCTTGCCGGTCAGGTCCGTGTAGGAGATCGTCCGATACCCCAAATATTCCCTGGCCACGGCGTCCATGTTGTGCTGTCCGTCCGCACGTATCAGGTAGCTGGCGATCATCGTGTCGAAGACCTCGCCGCGCACCTCGATGCCGTGCATACCGAGCACGAGCATGTCATACTTGATATTATGGCCGATCTTGACCGTACCAGGTTCTTCGAGCAGAGGCCGGAGGGTCTGGATGGCCTGCTCCAGAGGGACGCCGGCAGTACGGCTTGCGCTCATGAGGTCGGTTTCGACATCCGGATTGTCGATGCGCACGAACCATGCTTCGCCTGCCCTGGTTGCCAGGGAGATACCGAGGAGGTCCGCCCGCAGCGCGTCGGTCGACGTCGTCTCCGTGTCGAACACCAGATGCGGGGAGGCAGCGAGCGTCCGGACCAGGCTTTTCAAATCCTTCGTGTTTGTG
The DNA here is from genome assembly GCA_964534125.1 of uncultured Ignavibacteriaceae bacterium. GTDB lineage: Bacteria > Bacteroidota > Ignavibacteria > UBA10030 > UBA10030 > 2-02-FULL-55-14. The sequence goes on along the minus strand of CAZHOJ010000001.1, from coordinate 430,340 downwards.
ACGTGATGGTACGCATGGGGGATCGCCGAGATGTCGGTGAGATCTGCTCCCGGTCCCTCAGCCGGGGCAGGCTGGTCTGCCGGCTTCCGGGCGTTCCTGTCATTTAGCTTTCCGAGCATCGAACGGAACTCCAGAGCTGCGTAGAGCGCTTTGAGTGCTTCAGAGTCCGGGGCCTTCTTTCCCATCTCAGCGAGTGTGACGCTGAGGGGGACGTCGGTGTGAATGGTGACCAGAGATTTCGAGAGGTATGCCTTGTCCCTGTTCTCCGAGAGCTTTGTGCGCACCCCTTTCTTCGGGATGTCCTCCAGATGCGCATACACCATGTCGAGCGACCCGAATTCCTGGATGAGCGGGATGGCCGTTTTCTCCCCGATGCCCGGGACGCCGGGGACATTGTCCGAGGTGTCCCCTGTCAGGGCGAGCACGTCGGTGACCTGGTCCGGCCGGACCCCGAAGCGGTCCTTCACGCCAGCCCTGCCGAGGATCTCCGGCTCGGCCCCTTGCTTTCCAGGGCGGAGAACGAAGACATCGTCGGAGACGAGCTGCATGAAGTCCTTGTCGCCGGTCACCATGTACACATCGAGGTTTTCCTTCGCGCCGCGAAGTGCGAGCGTGCCGATGATGTCGTCGGCTTCGAAGCCAGGGACCTCGATGAGCGGAATGCGATGCGCCTGAATGACCTCTTTGAGGAGAGGAAGCTGGTCTGAGAGGTCCTCGGGCATCCGTTCGCGCGTCGCTTTGTACTCTGCGTACTCTTTATGCCGGAAGGTCGGTTCGGCACTGTCGAAAGCCACCGCAAGATAGTCCGGATCATGTTCGCTCAGGATGCGGCTGAGGAACGTGACGAAGCCGTAGATGGCGGAGACGTTCCGGCCGTCCGATGTCGTCAGTGGCCGTTGGATGAAGGCAAAGAAGGATCGATAGGCGATCCCGAGCCCGTCGATGAGGAACAGCGTCTTTTTCTTTCCGGCCATGTGTCAGGTCTCGTCAGGTGATATCCCGGCGGGGGGGATGTCGGTGAAGAATGTCCGTACCGTCCAGACCGCCGTCATGAGGATCAGCCCGGCGAACAGGAAGACCGACCGGACGCCGACGGAGGCTCCCAGAAAGCCGCCGATCGGCGCTCCGAGCAGGTGTGCCAGTGTGTTGCCGCTCGCTGCGATGCCGAGGATCCCTCCGCGGCGCGGAACGGTGGAATGCTTGTTGACGTAAGAATAGAGGGACGGGAGCATACCCCCGAGGCAGAATCCAAGTACTGCCCGGAGCAATACGAGCGGGAGCGGATGTTCGACGAAGAAGTGGAGCACATAGGCGGCAGCGGCCCCGCTGAGGGCGATGGAGAGGTTCTTTCGCACGCTCTTCTCGTCGTTGCGCCGGCCCCACCACGGCGCCGACAGGACCGTGAAAATGCCCGCCACGGCGAAGATCGCTCCTGCGACCGTCGCGATGAACTCTGTCGATGTGAACATGGAATCGATGTAGAGAGCGAACACCGGCTGGACGAGGAACACTGCAGATTGCGACAGAACGATGAGGAAGATCCCAAGGCGGAGCGACGGCGTGCTCCAGACGAACCTGATGTTGCTTCTCAGAGAGATCCTGTGACCGGGGAGGGGGGATTCCTTCGCCGGCTCCGACACATACAGAAGAATGATGAACCCGGTGATGGTACACATCCCGGCCACCAGGAAGAAGACAGAGCGGTATCCGATCGCATCAGCGAGCATGCCGCCGAAGAACGGTCCGAGCACGCTTCCCGCTGACGTGGCGGTCTGCAGAAGGCCGATGGCATATCCGGAACGATGCCTGGGTGCATGAGAGGAAACGAGAGCGAGAGCGGCCGCGAGAAAACCGCTGATGGCCCCCTGCACCATCCGCAGGACGAGGAGCATCTCGACGGTGGGGGCAAGGCCGATCAGGAACTGAGAGATCGCGAGCCCGAAGACCGCACGGACGGTCATGAGCTTCTGGCCGTATCGGTCCCCAAGGAACCCCCAGACGGGAGTCAGAATAAAGGAGGGGAGGAACGGACCGGCGAAGATGAGACCGCTCCAGAGCGAGACGGCGGCTTCGTCCTGCACGCCCAGGTTCCGCACATAGAATGGGAGGAACGGCACGACGAAGCTCATCCCGAGCATCGCAATGAACTGGGCTGCCCAGACAATGTACAGGGTCCGTCGCCACGGTTCGAGCGGCTTCATCGGGAGGCGGAGGTTCATGGTCGGGCCATTGTTGCGGCCGGGGCTTCATGCTGGCTGGCAATGTCCGGGAGCCGTATGGACCGGACAGAGCCCGGAAGAGACGGGGGCATGGAGGCCTTCGGGTCGTGGGTGGAACTCTGCGGATCGATCAGGCGTCAATATAGCGATAAGGGGGCAGAATTGGGAATCTTGATTCTCCCTCGACAATTCTCTACTATAGTATCGAACATGGTGCTCAGTGAGGTAACATGCGCTCGGTAGTACTCTTCATTCTTCTCATCGGATTCGGCGTGTCGGCGGACGGACAATGGAAGTCCCGGACGCCGGACAACATTCCGGTGGGAGAGTCGCTCGTTCGGACCACGGACGGAGGGCTTCTGTTCGGATGGTTCGATCCCTCGCGATTCACGATGGGGCATTCATACTCGATGTCCTATACGACATTCGGGGGGAACGGCTACTCGCTTGGCGAGTACACGAATATGATGCAGTACCAGATATCGGACCCGCTGAGCGTTCGTCTCGATGTCAGCCTCAGCCATTCGCCGTTCGATTCCTTCGGGGGAAAGCTTGGCAAGGAACTGAGCGGATTCAGGGTCAGCAGGGCAGAGCTGAACTACCGCCCGAGCGAGAATACATTCCTGCAGATCCAGTTCCGGCAGCTGCCGGCCTCCAGGTATCTCGTGGGCTTCGATGCTCCCTACATGGGTACTTTCTGGAGGGATGGGCTGCTGGAGTCGGACCGCTGAACTGCCGGGCAGTCGGATCCGATGATGTGTGCTGAGCAGTAATCCCTTTCGACCTCCATCGACGCCGAAACCACATCCTTCTCTCCGCAGTCCTCACAGGGGCGTCGCCGACGGACGCGCAAGCGTCTCGGTGCAGGCGCCATTCTTCTTGTTGCCATCGTCCTCCTCGTCGTCGGTATCTATGTCGGCGCGCAACAGTTCGCGCTGCAGACGGACCGTCCGGCCTCTGTCATCCCGGGTGAGGAAAAGCCATGGAAGCTCGAGGTCGTCAACATCGCCGGTGACGACGGCCTTGCAGGCAGGATGACGCGCTACCTTCGATCCCTCGGGTACGATGTCGTGGACTACCATTCGCGGCAGCTCGCCGGCACGGACCGGACCATGCTGATCGACCGCACTGGAAACCTTACCGCGGCGCAGGACCTTGCGGAAACGCTCGGGCTCGGTGAGGACAGGATACGCACAGAACCCGATCGGACGCTGTACGTCGATGTCACCGTCGTCCTCGGGTACGATTACAAAACATTTCCGTCGCTCAAACATCTGCAGGGAAGGGATACTCCTTGACCGCACGACAGCTGGCAAAACGCATCGCTGACAGCATGCTCTCGAAAAAGGGGCATGATGTCGTCATTATGGACCTGCGCGGATTGTCCAGCGCGGCCGACTACTTCGTCATATGTACTGCCGATTCGGATGTGCAGGTGCGCGCCATTGCCGACGCGATCGAAATGGACTCGATCGATGAGCGCCAGTATCCCTGGCATACGGAAGGGCGGCGGGCCGGACTGTGGGTCATTCAGGACTACGTGGATGTGGTGGCCCATGTGTTCCATAAGGAAGCGCGTGTCTACTACAATCTGGAGCGTCTCTGGTCGGATGCAAAGACGACCTCCGTACACGACACTGTCCCGAAGAAGGCGGCTGCAAAGCCCCGCACAAAGAAAGGCTCCTCCAGGAAGAAGAGCGCATGATACGCGACTATCTCGAGCAGAGGGTCTCTGCAGCGCTCAAGGCCTTGTCGTACGACGGAAAGGTCGAACTCTTTTTTGAGCGTCCCCGCCAGGAGTCGCATGGCGACATGACGACGAACGTCGCATTCCTTCTTGCCAAGGTGCTGAAGAAGAATCCCCGGACCGTTGCGCAGGAGATCCTGGACGCGGCGGACTTCGATGCGGCCATCATCACGTCGGCGAGCATTGCGGGGCCGGGATTCATCAACGTCACCATCTCACCGGCGACATACGTTCGGGAACTGCGGGCGGTCCTCGACAAAGGAGCACGGTTCGGTGCCTCCGAGGCTCACCAAGGGGAGACTGCGAACGTCGAATACGTGAGCGCGAACCCGACCGGTCCTCTTTCGGTCGGCCATGGCCGGCAGGCAGCGATCGGCGACACGCTTGCAGCGCTCCTGGAATGGCAGGGCTACACGGTGACGCGGGAGTACTACTACAACAATGCCGGCAGGCAGATGCGCATGCTCGCGGAGTCGACATATGCGCGCTACCGGCAGTTGTTTGATGAGGCGTACCCCTTTCCGGAGGACGGATACCAGGGAGAGTATGTCACGAACGTCGCGCAGGCCATTCGTGGTGAACGTGGGGACTCGCTGGTCGGCATGGAGGCGGAGGAAGCGTACAGGATGTGCGGTAAACAGGCGGAGGAAGCGTTGTTCGCCGGAATCCGCTCGGTCCTCGAACGGATGGGGGTTCGGCACGACGTCTACTTCAACGAGGATTCCCTCTACACGAGCGGCAAGATCGACGATGTTATCGCTTCTTTCCGGAAGAAAGGCCTTGCCTACGACCAGGACGGAGCTGTCTGGCTGAAGGCGACCGAGCTCGGACTTGAGAAGGACCGGGTGATCGTCAAGAGCACCGGGGAGCCGACCTATCGTCTCCCGGACATCGCATATCACCGGGAGAAATTCCTCCGTGGATTCGACCTTATCCTTGACATCTTCGGTGCCGATCACATCGCGACCATCCCGGACGTTCTTGCCGGTGTCGAGGCCCTCGGGTATGACAAAGAGAAGGTGAAGGTGGTCATTCACCAGTTCGTCACGCTGATGCGGGACGGGGAACAGGTGAAGATGTCGAAGCGTCTGGCGAACTTTGTCACGCTCGACGACCTGCTGGACGAGGTCGGGCCTGATGCCGCGCGGTATTTCTTCCTGATGCGTTCGTCGGGGACGCACCTCGAGTTCGACCTGAACCTTGCCACGGAGCAATCGGAAAAGAACCCAGTCTATTACGTGCAGTATGCGCATGCGCGGATCGCGAGCATCCTGCGGTTCGCGGAATCTCAGAGCATCGACGTCAGCCCATCTGCTTTTGCTGATGCGGACCTGTCGCTTCTGACGGGTGAGGCTGAGATCGCGCTTGCCAAGGTGATTCTGCAGTTCCCGGAGATCGTCGAGGGATGTGCCACGACCTTTGAGATCCACCGCCTGCCGACGTATCTGGCTGACCTCTCGACGTCGTTCCATAAGTTCTACCACGACCACAGGGTGGTGACGGAGGATGGGGCGCTTTCGAAGGCCCGATTGCTGCTTTGCCACTGCGCCCGGACTGTTCTGTCCAATGGATTGGGGATACTGGGAGTATCCGCGCCGGAGCAGATGTGACCTGCTGAGCAGCCGAGGGCATGGGGTTAGGTGGAGGGAGGAGCGAGTGAGAAGCGGGAAGCAAGACGTCATGAAGTGGGAAGTTGCGGCGTTGTGCTTGATTCAGGTCGGTATTTGACCATGTATTAATTGACGTGTATCTGCTGCATTTCTCCATGCTCCCTGCCCCTGGCGGTTCCAATATTTCCTCAATTGACATTTCCCGCCGTTTTTCGTAGGTTTTTACTTATTCAGGAACCGAAATAGGTCATTTCCCGCCGCTTGATACCTCTCTTCAGCCGTCTTGAACGGTCCGTTTCTCCGACTCACCGCAGCGGTGAGTTCATCCACCCAACCAACATCTGAGACGCATTTGAAGACGATCCTGAGCGTTGTCGGCGCTCGTCCAAACTTCATGAAGGTTGCCCCTCTTCACCGGGCATTTTCCCGGACGGGGAGCGGCCTGCGTTCGGTCATCGTGCACACCGGGCAGCATTACGACGAGAAGATGTCTAAGGTTTTTTTCGACGACCTGGAGCTTCCGGTCCCGGATGTCTATCTGGGGGTAGGTTCCGGGAGTCATGCCCAGCAGACCGCGAAGGTGATGGTGGAATTCGAGAAGGTCCTCGAACAGCAGTCGCCCGACCATGTGTTGGTCGTGGGGGATGTGAATTCCACGCTGGCATGCAGCGTTGTCGCAGCTAAAATGCACATTCCGGTCATTCATGTAGAGGCCGGCTTGCGGAGTGGCGACCGGACCATGCCTGAGGAGATCAACAGGATCGTCACGGACTCCTTGTCCGACCTTCTTTTCGTGACCGAGCAGAGTGGCGTCGACAATCTCCGGAAGGAGGGAGTGGACGAGAAGAAGGTCCATCTCGTCGGGAACACGATGATCGATTCGCTGGTGCATTTCCGCGAGAAGGCGGGGCGATCGTCCATCATGGCATCCCTGAATCTCGGGGAGCGTCCGTTCATGCTGGTGACCCTCCATCGGCCGAGCAATGTGGACACGAGAGAATCGCTTGCAGACATTGTCGGGTTCTTCGAGAAGTTCGCAGACCGGGTCGATGTTGTCTTCCCAGTCCATCCACGTACCCGGAAGATGCTGACCGAATTCGGGCTGATGGACAGACTGACGGGTCTCAGGGGATTCCGCGTGACTGAACCGCTCGGGTATTTGGATTTTCTGCACCTGATGGGCAAGGCTGCGCTGGTGCTGACCGATTCGGGAGGCATACAGGAGGAGACGACATTCCTCGCTATCCCTTGTGTCACGCTTCGGGACAATACCGAGCGACCCGTCACTGTTGAGATCGGGACGAACATCCTGAGCGGGGCGGACATCGGGAAGGCAGTCCCGCATGTTGAAGGTATCCTGGCGGGGAGGGGAAGAGAGGGACGCATTCCGGAAATGTGGGACGGCAAAGCGGCTGAGCGGATCTCACGGATCATTGCTGGATCGACATAATGCACCAGTAGGGATGAGACACCAAAGGACATATGCTATGAAGACTCACAAGCGGCTTCTGCTGTTGTTCTCTGTGGCTGCGGCGTTGACCGTGTCAGTGTCCGGTCAGGACAAGGGTATGTTGCCGAGTCAGCTACTGGACAAGCAGGATATCACCCTTCCACAGCAGATCACCGGCGACCAATATCCGCTGGACGCGCCGGTCGATCCTGAATGGTATATAGTCGGGGGTGGAGACAGATTTTCAGTACAGATCGAGACCGTTCCGCCGTTGAACATGCCGTTGACCGTGGGCGCGGATGGCTATCTGCTCGTTCCGAGCGTCGGTCGGATTTCTGTGGGAGGAAAGACGCTGGCGAAGGCGGTCGAGGAAGTCCAGACAAATGCACGGCGCATTCGCCGGGAGGCCTCTGTGATCCTGATCGGAGCCCGCCGTGTCCTGGTTCGCACGGCCGGTAATGCGTTGTTTCCGAAGATGTTTGAAGCCACGGCGTCCGACAGGGTCTCGACCGTCGTGGCAAATCCGCTCGTCGTTCGGTCCGAACTTCCATCTTTGCCAAAAGAAGCGATACGCGATCCCGAGCCTGTGACCATCGCCCGGCGCTCCATCCTGCTGAAGCGGGTCAACGGAACGCAGCAGAGGGTCGATCTGGATATGTTCTATGCCACAGGGGATTCACGCTGGAATCCTCATATTTCGGAGGGAGATGAGATCGTGGCACAGGTCCTCGACGAGAATGTCCCTTCTATAGCCATCGGTGGTGCCGTCTGGCTCCCGGGTAGGTTCGAGTATGTAACGGGTGACAGGGTCTGCGATCTTGTCAGGTTCGGCCGTGGGGTCAGATCTTTCGCCAGGATTGACAGCGTCATTCTCGCGCGGCCGGGTCAGCAGCCGCAGAAGATCGATCTCGCCTCCGCAGATACAATGATCAGTCTTGAGTCTGGTGACAGGCTATGGATCCCGTATGAACGTTCGCTTCGGCAGGCTGACATGGTAGCGGTGAGCGGTGAGGTGCATATGCCTGGTACGTTCCCGCTCGTGAAAGGTTCAACGAGGCTCTCTGACGTTCTTCAGATGGCTGGTGGCACGACAGAGCAGGCCATGCTCCATGGTGCGACGCTCCATCGCATGCGGCAGTCACCATCAATTTACGGTGAGGACCTCCTGTTGGCGCAGCGTGGCAACAAGTCTGTGGATGATACGTCCTATGTTCGGCAGGAGGGTATGCTACGGCTTTTGGGTGAGCGGGTGAACGTCGATTTTCGCCGTGTTCTGGAGTCACCCGGGACCATCGATGATCCGTTCCTCGAAGCGGGTGACCGCATAGCGGTGCCACGTCATACGGGAACAGTCTATGTCTTTGGACAGGTCGCAGCCCCCGGGCACCAGACCTTCATCGCGGGCCATTCATTCGGAGACTATGTCGGAATGGCGGGCGGGTACACGGCGAGGGCACGGACAGGGGATGCAGTGGTCATCAAATATGCGTCACGTCAGTGGCTCGATCCAGACGACACGGTCGTGGAAGAGGGAGATGCAATCTGGGTACCGAAGGAGGTCGAGCAGACCTTTGCGATCGAGGCCATGGCATATGGCCAGATCGCAAGCATTCTCAGCTCGATCGCCACGCTCGCTCTCGTCATCATCCAGCTCGCCAAATAGGTGCATGATGAAATGCCTAGCGTTTCTTGTTCAGCGGAAGGAACTCTTGACTATCGTCTTCCTGGGGGCGTTGGTCCTGACCTATGTCGGGATCTATTTTCTTGTTGAGGAGGAGTTCGAAGCCACGGCAGTGATCATTCCGCGAGCCGAGGATGACATGTCGGGCCTCAGCTCAATCCTCCGTGGAATGAAGGGACTGCCGCTCGGCCTCGGTTCGGGTGGTGGTGCGCTGAGCTCCGAGACGGACATGTACACGATCATTCTGGAGAGTCGGACTCTCCTGGAAAAGGTCATCCATAGGTTCGATCTCCTGGAAGCCTACGATATTGATACGACGGAGTTCGGGTATATGGACGAGGCGCTGAAGACCCTCAGGAATAGGATCACGACACAGGAGACTGACGAATCCGCCTACCTTATATCAGCCCGCGGATTCTCCCGGCACCAGGCGGCTGACATGACGAACTTCTTGGTCCGCGAGATGAACGATATGATCATCTCGCTGAAGATCGGCCGTTCGCGCGAGAATCGCATCTTCCTCGAGAACCGGGTTGGAGAGATCCGTGAGCAGCTGAAGGTCGCTGAGGATTCGATGAGGGCGTTCCAGGAGCGCACAGGTATGCTCGCGGCGAAGGAACAGGTTGAGGAGATCCTGTCAGTTCACACGACCATGGAATCGGAACTGGCGGCACGGGAGCTGCAAATGGCCATTCTGGAACAACAGTTCGATCGCGAGTCACCGCAGGTCCGCGAGATTCGGGACCAGGTCCAGGCATACCGGAAGAAGCTGGCTGAACTCCGTGCGACGGGCAGTCCCGGGGGGCCGCTCATCGGACTTGAGAAGCTGCCGAGAACGGCTGTGCAGTTCCTGCGCTGGTACCGGGAGATTGAGATCAACCATCTCGTACTCGAGTTCATCATCCCACTGTACGAACAAGCGAAAATAGAAGAGAAGAAGGATTACCCAATCCTGCAGGTCATCGACTATGCCGTCCCGCCACAGAAACGCGCATGGCCACCAAGGGTTCTCCTGTCGTTGCTGTCGGCGTTCTCCATATGCATCGTCGTCTTCTTCGTACTGTATGTGCGGGAACGGGCGCTCCAACTTTCGGATCCGAACGTGCAGCATCTGTTTGCAGAACTTCGCAGCTGGTCATTTCGCTTCCGCCGAGGAGCGTAACGGTGTCAGTGCGGACGATGGAAATCGGTCCCCGGCGAGATGAGGTGTACCGTGCCGTGGTGCTGACGATCATTCTCACGTTGTTGTTTCTGACAACGGTCGTTGTATTTGGCCCGGCGCCGAAGGTCTATGCTCTCGTGCCAGCCATTGCTGCCACGCTCCTGATGGTCGCGAGTCTCGAGTTTGCATTCGTGGTCCTTGTGGCGTCGCTGTTCATCGATGCTCCTATCTCCTGGTTTTCTCTCTCCGTATGGGTGTCCTTTCCGGTGTTCCTCTCGGTCTTCTGGCGATTCAGAAATGTCCAGACATGGGACATCTCAACGCCGCTGACTCGGTCGATCCTCTTCTACGGGCTCTGCATCATTCCGTCGTTGCTGGTCACGGCTGTGCCATTTTTCAGCGCCTACAGGATGCTGAATGTCGCGGCCTTCCTTGTCCTCTTGTATGGGTCGATCATGTTCTTCCGACGCAAGGATCATCTTTTCGGGCTGGTGGTCCTCTTTCTCTTTTTTGCTGTGCTCAATTCCCTCGAAGTCATTCTCGAAGCGGTCGTTCTTCAACGCCGTAGCTATGGGTTCACCGGGATCATGTTCGTCGATTATTCGGCACTGGCGGTGTGTGTTGCAGCTACTCTGGCTATCCTTGCACGAGGCTGGCAACGATACCTCGCAGTTTTGGTTACCGGTATCTCCGCTGTGGCGCTTGTGCTGACACAAACTCGGAATCCGTGGGTTTCTGCTGTGATCACACTGATGGTGCTGGCCATCCTCCTTCTGAGGAGGCCTGAACTGGCCGGATTGTCACGGGGCGCTGTCGTTCGGCTGATCACCATCGGTGCGATGTTCCTCGGACTCAGCGCTGGTGTTGCGCTCAGACTCAATCCGGGTGTGCAGGAACGTGCCGCTGATATCGCGGAGACGTCAGGCGACAGGCCGGCCGTTTCGCAGGGTGGAGCAGTCTCGAATTCGCTGGTATCGCGGATACTTATCTGGAGCACAGCATACAATGCGTTCATGGCGCACCCCGTCACGGGCGTTGGGGTCTATGCATTTCCGTTTGTCTCTCAGGAATATTCGAGCATTCATCCGTTGCTCTACCGGAAATATGTCAAGAACCTGACTCCGCACCAGACCTATCTTGCGGTGCTGGCTGAGACGGGGATCTTCGGATTCGTCGGCTATGTCGTCTTCATTGCTACGATCGTTCGTCTGGCGTTGCGTTCGGTCGAACGGATCCGTGATCCAGAACGTTTGCGCATCGGCCTTGTGGCGTTAATCGCCACGACATATGGAATCGTCTCGATGGCCTTTACGGATGCATGGCTGTGGGGTCCTCTCATCGTGCTGTTTGGGCTGATTCTCGGCGCTATGATCGGCAATGAAAAGGCCGATGCGCAAGAGAGAGGTGTCGCAGTCACATGAGACGAGAATCCATCAAGAATTCTCTTTCGGGTGTGGCTCACATCCTCGTGAATACAGGGCTGATGCTCGTCCTCGTGCCTGTATTCATCGGTCGCCTCGGGATCGAGACCTACGGTATCTATGCTCTCATTATGGCCATCGGAAATCTGGGAACGTTCACAAACTTTGGATTCAATACATCGCTCATCAAATATCTGGTCGAGCAGAAGGATCGCCAGCTATCGAATAATGATATCTGGGTCACGTTCCTGATCATCGGAGCTGCATCCGTGATGGTTGTGAGCGCGCTCATTGTCATGGAGGAGCAGGTGGTTTTGCACCTCCTCCAGCTTCAGCCGGACGTGTATGATGGCTCAGTCAGGCTCTTCTACTTCACGATTCTCTGCGCGGGCGCCCTGCTCGTCATCGGACAGGTGCCAAGCGCGATCCTCGATTCTCAGCAGAAGGTCTATCTCACGAACGGAGTTCAGCTGGTCACGGGTGCTCTCAGCAAAGTGTCCGTTCTCATCGCGCTCATCGTCGCTCCGGATCTGGCCACCATCGGCTGGATCATGTTAGGAGCGCAGGCGGTCGCATTCATCTCTCTTTCGATCCTTGCCAGAATGGAATGGGGACCCATGAGGCCCTGGGACCTGGGTGCGCAGTTCATACCAGTCGCCCGCAAGCACCTTCGCTATGGTCGTAGCATTTATGCAAGCAGCATCATGTTCTACTTCTATGAGCCGGCAACGAAGATCCTCATCGGGCGGTTCATCGGCGTTGCAGAAGTAGGGTTCTTTGATATCGCGCTCCGGGTGAAGGGGGCGGTATGGAGCATCATGGAACGCATGTTGTATCCGGTGATGCCACTCCTTGCCTCCAAGGAGCGAACCGAGGATATCAGAAGGGTCATTGAGGAGGTCCAGCAGAAACTGCTGCTCATCGTGCTTCCGTTGACGGTCGGAGTCATTTTTGCGAGTGAGTCAGTGATCTCTCTCTGGCTCGGGAACCATCTTCCTGAGGTTGTCATCGGGACCATCTTGATCGTCACGACATACCTTGTGACACTCACCTTTGTACCGCTCTACCAGTTCCTTTCCATCAAGGGGCATCCGGAGAAGACGCTGGTCCTTCAAACGCTGAACGTCGTCGTCAATGTCGGCATCTTCTTCCTGCTTGTGCCGATGATGGGATATTTTGGAGCGGTCACGGCCTTCTGCACTGCGGTGGTCAGCTCTACTTTTCTCTGTGCTTGGTACCAATGGAAGTATTTAGGCAGTTTGCCTATCTCCTCGCTGTCCTATGCCGGCCGATTGGGCCGGTTCGGCCTCAGTCTCGTCATCTCGAACCTTTTCATTGTTCAGGTGCCATTGAATGATGCGTCGAGAGTGGGCATCCTTTTCGTTGTGAACGCGACGCTGACCGTGATGTTCCTGAGGGTCTATCGTATGATCACCATTGAGGACATTGAACGGTACCTGGGTAGCCACAGTGCAGTTGCCCGCTTTGCGGAGCGGCTTCTCGTGGGAGGGACACGCGCATGATACGGCAGCGCATCAATGCCATCCTTGGCATGGCAGGATATCGCATAGTCCGGAAGGATCCGGACATCCGGCATGACCTTGAGCGGGGCCGCTATGACTGGCTTCGGCGGCGCGGGATCAGGACCGTGCTCGATATTGGCGCGAATGTGGGTCAATTCTCTTCGATGATCAGGACCATACTGCCGGGACCACACATCCATGCATTCGAGCCGCTCGCATCATGCCGTACGGAACTCTTGATGCGTACCCCCTCATTGGAGCCGATATCGATCCATCCATTTGCTCTCGGCGAGACGGACACAGAAGGATCGATGCACCGCACATCAGCGGCTGCGAGTTCCTCCCTGCTGCGGCTCGCTCCGCGTCATCGGGAAGCATTCCCAGGTGCAAGGCCGGCCGGGGATGAGCCGGTGCAGGTGACGAAGCTTGACTCGATCGCACCGTCCCTGGAATTGTCGGCCCCGATATTGCTGAAGGCAGACGTGCAGGGGTATGAGCTCAGGGTACTTCAGGGTGCCGAGGAGACCCTGCGGCTCGTCGATGTACTGGTGCTTGAAACAAGCTTCGTCGAATTGTACGATGGACAACCGTTGTTCGATGATGTATATCGGTATGTCTTCGAACGAGGCTTCACCTACCATGGGAGCATTGAGAGGATCGTCGATCCCAGGAATGGTGAAGTTCTCTCGGAGGACTCTGTCTTCCTGCGCTCCCAGGCGGAGGGACCGAGATGAGGCGCGGCAGAGGGTCGACGCTGAAGCCAAAGGTGAAGGCGCGTGAATCCATGTCAGGATCGCCCCTCGTAAGTATCATCACCGTGTGCCGGAACGCGGAGGCGACCCTCCCTGTGGCTATGGAATCGGTGCTTCGACAGACGTACCGTCGTCTCCAATATATCATCATCGATGGCAGTTCCACAGACGGGACGGTCAAAGTCATCCGGTCGTACGAAAAAACGTTCAAAGGGCGGCTCATATGGAGTTCCGGACCCGATGCCGGCATATACGATGCTATGAATAAGGGGATCAAGCATGCAACGGGAAGTCTGATCGGGATCCTGAACGCAGATGACTGGTATGAGCCCCGCGCTATTGAGCACGTGGTTCGATCATATCGGAGCCACGGGGAAGGCGTGCACTATGGCATTCTGAGGGTACATCATCAGGGGCAGATTGAGACACTGAAGGCCGTAACGCCGGACTTCCTTTTTCAGGACGTCGTAGGCCACCCTGCGTACTTTGTATCCAAAGCGATCTATGGGGCGCACGGAGTATTCGACCTTCAGTACAGATTGGCGGCAGACTATGAGCTGATGCTTCGGTTCCATCATTCGGGAGTTCCATTCTTTCTCATCGAAGAGGTGCTGGCGAACTATCAGCAGGGTGGAGCATCGTCCATCGGCGGATCGGACAATCTGAGGGAATACTATCGCATTCGTCACAGGTATGGTTATCTCACGGACCGTCAGCTTCGCATGAGACTGGCAAAACTAGCGTTCCTGGATGTGCTCCGACGCTTTCGCGTCAGGGCCTGACCACAGTATGCAGCTCGTGCGTGGCGGAGAAACCATCGGCGTAGGCGTCATCACCTTCAACAGGCCGGAGCTTTTCGGCCTGTGCATCGGGAGTATCCCGGATGTTGATACGCTCGTCATCGTGAATGATGGTACACCCTATGATGATACGGTCTATCCCTCTCGCGTTTCGCGGCTGATCCAGCATCACAGGCCGAAGGGAGTCGCAGCATCCAAGAATGACGCACTGCGTTCGCTGCTCGAGGCAGGTTGCCGCCATCTCTTTCTCATCGAAGATGATGTCAGGATCGTCGATCCTGGGATCTGCGAAGCGTACATCCGCGCCGCAAACGCGACAGGGATCCTACACTTCAATTTTGGCTATCACGGTCCAATGAACAAACGGCCGAACGGGACCCCGGATCCGCGCCAGACGCTGAAGGTCGAGGATGGAACGGTCGTGTGTTTCAACCGGCATCTGGTCGGGGCATTCTCCTACTACCGGTCCGATGTCCTGGAATCCGTTGGTCTGCTGGATGAGGGCTTCCGGAATTCGCTTGATCATGTTGAGCACACGTACCGCATCATTCAGCAGGGATTTCACCCTCCCTTCCGGTGGTTCGCTGATTTGGACGAAAGCTGGAGAGCCATCGAGGATCTTGATCCGGATCTGAGTCAAAGTGTCCTGAAGAATGGATGGTGGCAGCGGTCGGTGCGATTCCGATGGAGTGAACTGAGATTCCGTGTGAAGCACGGTTTCTTTCTGCACCGGCTGCCTGATCCGGAGTGGCCGGCCGTCGAGGCAGTGCTGAAGTCGTTGAAGACAGGGCTTCCCGGTTTCATCAGCCCTGATAGTGCGCGTGCGCAGACGCGGGAGCGCAGCTGACATGCAAACCGCGGCTGTTGTCGTGCTGTATCATCCTTCGATTCGTGTCTCAGAGAACATTGCCTCCTACGCGTCCGGAAGTGATGCTGTATTCGTGTTCGACAATACGGCCGATCCGCATCCTGATGTGCTGGATGGACTGAAACGTGTGGGAGGACTGGAGTATTTCCCGTTGGGCAGCAATCGCGGGGTCGCATACGCCCTGAATGCAGGTGCTGAACGTGCGATCGAGCGAGGCTGCAAGTACCTGCTCACGATGGACCAGGACAGCGCCGCACCGGATGATCTGGTCTCAACACTTGTGTCGATCGCAGAAAGCGATCCGTCTATTGGCGTCGCAGGCCCGTTTCATGTCGACAGATGCGCTCCTGATGCGCTGCCGGAGGCCGATCTCGAGGATGTTGTAACGCTGATGACATCCGGAAGTTTGGTCAATTTGGAGGCATACAGGAGGTCGGGGGGGTTCAGGGAGGATTTTTTCATCGACTACGTTGATGATGAGTACTGTCTTCGGTTGCGGCGCAACGGATACAGAGTCGTCCGCGCCAACCGCGTGATCCTGGAGCATGCACAGGGACAGAAGACCGAGAAGAATTTCTTCGGGAGAACCGTCCATCCGACGCATCATGCGCCCGAGCGATTCTATTATCAAAGCCGAAATCGTGTCTATCTCCGGCGTGAGTATGGAGAGAGGTTCCCGCGGTACTTCGCGTATGAAAAGAAACTCCATGCAGGACGATTGGTCAAGATGCTGCTGTATGAGCGACAGAGGCTGCGGAAAATTCTCATGACGATCCGCGGTATGCGTGCGGCACGCCGGGGCGAGGGAGGTCCGATTGGGGGGAGGTAAGCAGAGAGCGAAGCCTTCGCAGGTCTTTGTCGTCGTCCTGAACTACAATGGTGCCGACGATACGATTGCCTGTGTCAGGTCATTACAGGTCATCACGGGACAGAACCTGGAGATCGTCCTGGTGGACAATGCATCGACGGATGATTCTGCCGACCGTCTCCGGAGAGCATTTCCCCGTTTGACGCTCCTGCAGTCTCCGACGAACACGGGATATGCCGGTGGCAACAATCTCGGCATCCGGCACGCGCTTGAGGCGGGGGCAGAATACATCATGATCATGAACAATGATGTCGTGGTCACGCCGGGATTCCCTGGGCCGATGGTCGAAGTGCTGCAGAACGATCCCTCAGCGGGTGTCGTGACCTGCAAGGTCTTCTACAATGACCGTCCCACCGTGGTCTTTGCCGGGGCCGGGAGGTTCAATCGATGGATCTGCACGGGGATGAACAAGGGCGGGTATCTCGAGCGTCGCACAAAGAACGACAGGCCCGGTTATGCGGATTTCATCCCCGGGGTGCTGTTTCTCGCCCGTCGGGAGGTCTTCGAGACGGCAGGATTGTTCGATGAGCGCTATTTCATGTATTTTGAGGACGTGGAATTTTCCCGAAGGGTGGTTTCGCGCTATCGCGTAGCGTACACGCCGCATGCGACCGCGTATCACAAGAGCGGAGGCGGCACGGCCGTTCGGAATTACACGTCCCTGTATAATTACTATCACACGCGGAACAGGCTTCTGACGTTCGCCGGTGATCCCTGGTTCTATCGCTGGTATGTTGTTGGATTTTCGCTCATGAATATTGGTATGAAGACCCTTCTGCAGTTCCCGAACGTGCTTGGGAGAGACGGCGATGGGCAGATCTCTGCCCTTTGGAGGGGCTTTCGGGATGGGCTGAGGATGATGAGAGAAAGGGTGACATCCGCACGATGAAGAAGAGGCTATGGGTCGTTTCCGAACTCTATTATCCCGATGCTCAAGCAACGTCCCGGATCCTCACCACACTCGCCGAAGGACTCGCAGCAGAGTTCGAGGTGAGGGTCCTCTGTGCATATCCCACGATGCAGTTCGATCCGCCACAGACGGCGACAGGATCCGACCAACGTCATGGGGTAGCCATCAGGCGGTTCTTGTCGACGCGGATGGACAAGGCGGTGTTGCTGTTCAGACTGGTCAACCTCCTCACGATCAGTGTTCCGGTCTTCTTCCATCTGCTGTTCAACCTCAGGAGGGGAGATGCGGTGTTGGTGGTCACGAATCCGCCCGTCATGCCCTTCGTCGCCGCAGCTGCGGGCGTGGCACGGAGTGCCCGGGTCATCGTGCTGACGCATGATGTCTATCCGGATGTGCTCGTGCCGACAGGCATCCTTCAGCGGGCCGATCTGCTGTTCCGGCTCCTGCAGCGAACAGCGCGTTGGCTCTATAGGCATGCAGACGGCGTCGTCGTATTGGGGCGCGACATGGAGAAGCGTGTCCGTTCGTACGTCGATGCGGGTTCGCTGCCGGTTCGGATCATCCCGAACTGGGGTGAACCGGACCGCATGACTGTCATGCCGCGATCGGTGAACAGCATCCTCGCAGACCACGGTATCTCACGGAAGTTCGTTATGCTCTATGCCGGGACGATGGGGAGAACGCACGGGATCGAGGACGTGCTCGCATGCGCGGAGGCATGTTCCGGCCTTCCGGACGTTCATTTTCTTTTCGCTGGTGTGGGGGTAAAACGCACGCTGGTCGAGCGCTATGTGAGCAGACATCGCCCCGACAACGTCACGCTGCTCCCCTTCGTGGATGCGCGTCTTCAGTGCGAGCTCCTGAACGCTTGTGATGTCGCTGTCATTGCCATGATCGAAGGTATGCAGGGCATCTCGGTTCCGAGCAGGATGTACAACACAATGGCCGTGGGCAAACCGATCATCGCGATCACCGAGCCCGATTCGGAACTGGCGTACGTCGTCGCAGAAGAAAGGATCGGATGGATCGTCCCACCGGGCAATGTCGCGGCGCTCAAGCAAGCGATCGAGGCAGCGAAGGCCGACCCAGATGAACTGGCAGCAAAGAGTCGCCGTGCTCGGGAGGTCGCCGAGTCGCGATATACCGCTCCAAAGGCGATTCGTCAGTTTCGCAGCTTCCTTGCTGAGGTGGGCTCCTGATGGAACGCATCCTTGTCGTCGCCGGGACCCGACCCGAGGTCATCAAACTTGCGCCCGTCGTACTCGAGGGGAGAGCGCGGGGCGGAGGCGAGGTGGTCGTCTGCTCAACGGGTCAGCACCGCGCCATGGCAGACGAAGCGTTCCGCATGTTCGATATACGGCCGGATATCGACCTCGGCCTGATGCAGCCGGACCAATCACTGAATCATATTGGGAGTTCCGTGCTGGCCGCCCTTCCTCCCGTGCTCGAGGAGATACGGCCGACGCGCGTGATGGTGCAAGGCGACACGAGCACGGCCGCATTTGCGGCGCTTGCAGCCTTCCATCACCGGATACCTGTTCTTCATGTCGAGGCGGGCCTGCGCAGCCGGAGGCTGGACGCTCCTTTCCCGGAGGAAGCGAACCGGCGTATCATCTCGGTCGTAAGCCGGCTGCACTTCTGCCCGACACACAGGGGAGCGGATGCCGTGCTGCAAGAGGGAGCGCCCCCAGACAGCGTCCATGTCACCGGCAACACGGTCGTCGATGCATTGCGCATTCTTCAGGAACGATTCCCGCTTGACACCGTGGAGCATGTTGTGCCAGGTCTTTCGGGGCCCTATGTACTTGTCACTGCCCACAGGCGTGAGAGTTTCGGCCCTGGGCTGCGGGACATCTTCGACGCTCTTCGAAAGGCAGCGACCGATCTCCCGGGGCTTGAGTTCGTCTATCCGGTCCATGTGAATCCGCATGTTACGGGCCCGGCACGTGAACTTCTCGGGAGTATCTCGAACATCCGGCTTGTCGAACCGGTTTCGTATCTCAACATGCTGGGCCTCCTGAAGAACTGTTCGTTCGTCATCACCGATTCGGGGGGGATACAGGAGGAGGCACCGTCATTCGGAAAATTCTGCATTGTTCTCCGGGACGTGACGGAACGTACGGAGAGCATTGAACGCGGGATCTCACAGCTCGTCGGTACCGACCGGGACCGTGTCCTGGAGGCAGTGCTCCGGGAGGCGAAGACACCCACGGTCATCGCAAGCACATCAAATCCATATGGCGATGGCCATGCGGCTGAACGGATCTGGAGTATCGTGACCTCAGCATGAACAGGTCTGAGGTCATATCGTCCGTCGTGGTCGACTTCGTCACGATCAACCTGACGTTCCTGGTCTACTACGCGCTGCGTGTCGAATCAGGATGGATCGAGTATGCCATTCATCCCGAGTTCTACCTGCCGATGGCCGCGCTCTGGATCTATTGGCTCCTCATCTTCTTCTTGCATGGACTGTACCGCTCCTGGTACGCACTCTCCCGTCTCGATGAACTCATCAGCATCTTCAGGGCCACGGTGGTCGGTGTGCTCACCCTGTTCTTCATCATCGTCCTTGACGATCTGGCAACGAATGCACCGACGACCTCGCGGATGCTTATCGTGGGCTATTGGGTCCTCCTCGTCGTCGACGTGTCCGTGGGGAGAATGCTCCTCCGTTATGTCCAGCGCCGTCTCCTTATCGCAGGGATCGGCATCAAGACGACGGTCGTGGTGGGATGGTCGGATCGTGCCTTCCAGCTTTGTGATATGACCCTCCGCTCGCGGGCGCTGGGGTATGATGTTCGCGGATTCATTACGGTGCCAGCGTCGGGCCGACGGAAGCCGAAGGCCGGTGCAGAGTACAAGGGCGTTCCGGTCCTGGGGGACCTTTCAACACTGGATGAGGTCATCGAGCAACAGGGGGTTCAAGAGGTGCTCGTGGGGCTCGAATCGCATGAGCATGCGCAGCTGATGGACGTCCTCCGCGCCTGCAACGGCCGCGACGTGGGCATCAAGATCATGGCGGACCTGTATGATATCGTCACGGGCCAGGCCCGAGTTGCATCGCTCTTCGGTGTGCCGCTTCTCGATATTCGTCCGCAGATCATGCAGCCATGGGAGGAGGCCGCCAAACGGGCGCTGGATATCACGGTCTCTCTGCTGATCCTTCTGCTGGGAGCGCCTGTCTGGCTGCTCATCAGCCTGCTGCTCAAGCTCGATTCGCCGGGTCCGGCACTGTACCTCCAGGAACGGGTCGGAAAGAACGGCAGGCTCTTCCGTATCATCAAGTTTCGTTCGATGGTCGCTGATGCCGAAAAGGTCTCCGGACCGGTCTGGGCGGGAAAGAACGACCCCCGTGTAACACGCGTCGGCCGCCTCCTGCGCAGGATGCATCTCGATGAGGTGCCCCAGTTCATCAATGTCCTCGTCGGAGATATGAGCCTCGTGGGACCCCGGCCGGAACGGCCGCATTTCGTGGAATCTCTCGCTGACGAGATACCATTGTACAGGCGCCGGCTGAAGGTGCGTCCCGGCATCACCGGTTGGGCCCAGGTGAAGCACAAGTACGACGAGAGCATCGATGACGTGAAAGCGAAAGTGAAATACGACCTCTTCTATATCGAGAACGCATCGTGGCGGTTCGATATGAAGATCCTGTTGAACACATTATATGTCATGCTGATGAGAAAGGGACATTCGTGACCGAGAACCAGGGACAGACACACCCGCAGGGCTCCCGGCCGGGACGGAGGCGCAGAGGGCCACGCCGCCGGGGAGGACAGGGCAGGCCGCAACAGGGACGGAATGGGCAGCGCGCACTTGTAGTCATGCCCACCTACAATGAGGCGGACAATATCGGGCGGATCATCCCGAAGATCCTCCAGCAGAACGGCAAGTTCGACGTCCTGGTTGTCGATGACAACTCACGCGACGGAACGGCCGGTATCGTGAAGGAACTGCAGAAGAGGAACGGGAGCCGCGTACAGCTGCTCGAGCGGCCGACAAAGCTCGGCCTCGGCACGGCGTATGTCGCGGGTTTCGAGCATGCCCTGCGTGAAGGATATGGGTATGCGTTCGAAATGGACGCCGACTTCTCGCATAATCCGAAGGCATTGAATGCCCTGTTCGAGAAGACGAGCGAGTTCGACCTCGTCGTCGGTTCGCGCTATGTTTCGGGGGTCAACGTCGTCAACTGGCCAATGAAACGCCTGCTGCTCAGCTATTGTGCGAACCTCTACACCCGCATCATCACAGGGCTGCCCGTCCATGATGCAACGGCAGGATTCAAGTGCTATACGAGAAAGGTCCTCGAAGCCATGGACCTGAGCAGGATCCACTCGAACGGATATTCCTTCCAGATCGAGACGAACTTCATCGCCTGGAAGCTGGGATTCACGGTCGGGGAGATCCCTATCGTCTTCATCGACCGCCGGGTGGGTGTCTCGAAGATGTCGAAGTCGATCGTCTACGAGGCAGCCTGGATGGTCTGGAAACTGAAACTGCGAAGCATCTTCTTTGGCACGCCGCGCCGCACACCGGAACGTTGACGTCTCCGTCATCATCGTCAACTACAACGTCCGGGAATACCTCTCGAACGCTCTCCGGTCTCTGTCCAAAGCGCTCAAAGGTGTCCGCTCGGAGGTCATCGTTGTCGACAATGCCTCGTCCGACGGGAGCGTCGAGCATCTTCGCCGGCAATTTCCCAGGGTCCGCTTCATCGCGCTCCGCGAGAACATCGGATTCGGCAGAGCGAACAATCTCGCGATGTCGAAGGCTCGGGGGAAGTTCTTTCTCCTTCTCAATCCCGACACCCTCGTCCAGGAGGATACCGTGAAGGTCATGCTCCGGTACTTCCGCGAGCATGAACGGGTAGGACTGGCTGGCTGCCGCATCCTGAATCCGGACGGGACCTTCCAGCTTGCGGCACGACGGAGCTATCCGACACCCTGGATTGCCTTCACGCGCATCACAGGCCTTTCGCGCATGTTCCCCGGCAGCCGGCTCTTCGGACGTTACAACCTGACCTACCTTCCTACCGACCAGTCCTACCCTGTGGAAGCCATCTCCGGCTCGTGCATGTTCATGAGGCGATCGGCGTGCGAGGCCGTCGGGGGATTCGACGAACGGTTCTTCATGTATGGGGAGGACCTGGACCTGTGCTACCGTGTCCGGGAAGCCGGATGGGAGGTGCACTACGTCCATGAGACATCGATCATCCACTACAAAGGTGAGAGCACCCGGCGGAGCGCCATCGATGAGATCGCTGTCTTCTACGAGGCCATGCGCATCTTCGTGGAGAAGCATTTCGGCACCCCCGGCGTCTTTCTCTGGATGCTGAAAATGGGTATCCGGCTGGCGACCTTTGGTGCATGGCTGGGGGCATATGCACGGAGAGCCTGGCCTGCATTGCTCGATACGGTCATCCTTCTCGGGTCGCTCCTCCTCTCCGAATATCTTCGCAAGGGCATGATCCTCTCGTTCCCGGACTATGCATACCCGTCGGTCTATATCGTGCCGGTCGTCCTGATGGTCGGAACGTTGATGACGATGGGGGTCTACACGCATCGGTCGATGTCGATCTCACGGACGGTCACGGGGGTGGTCGTCTCGTTCGTGATGCTGGCAGCGCTCACGGCGTTCGTCAAGGAGTTCGCATTTTCGCGGGCGGTCCTGCTGACCTCGGGCCTCTTGTGCATACTCCTGACGGTCGGCTGGCGCGTCCTCTTCAGGATCATCACGAAGGGAACGCCGCTCGGCAGGTCGTCGCTCTTTGGCAGGAGAGCGGTCGTGGTCGGGACCGGGGATGGTCCTGCTGCCATCGCACGCAAGCTTCGGGTCCGGGCTGGAAGCGGATATGATGTGGTCGGATATGTGCAGTCCAAGGAGCGGTCCCCGGTCAGCGACCTGAACGGTTCCCGGGTCCTGGGAAACGTGACCTCTATCCGGAAGGTTATTCGCGCCTTCAGCATCACAGATGTCATCGTCGCACCGGATGCGATGAGCAACAAGCAGCTCCTGGAAATGATATCGTCGACATCAGGGATCCCCGTCTCGTTCCATCTTGTGGCGGGTTCGATGGAATTCCTTATCAGCAAGGCGTCGGTCGAATCGCTCGACGATGTGCCGCTCGTTGAGGTCACATACAACATCGAGAAACGACGTGCCCGCACCGCAAAACGCGTGCTGGATCTCGCGGTCTCACTCGTCGGGTTGACTACGGTGTATCCTTTCGTATATTTATTTCGGCGTCGCGCGTTCGAACGGAGCACATTCGTGCGTCTGCTCCCGAAGGTCCTGGCGGGGTCGATGAGTCTCGTCGGTCCGCCGGAAGAGCTGATGGGGAGCAACGGGGGAATGCTCTTTCTGGGCAAGCCGGGCCTGACGGGCCTGGTGCAGCTGCAGTCTGCAGATGGAACCTCCCTGGAAGAGAAGGAACAGCTGATGCTGCGGTACGCACGCACGCAGTCGTTCCTGCTGGACCTCGAGATCCTGCTCACCTTCGTTGTCGAACGCATGCGCTCGCGCTGAGCGCCCACAACACGAGAAGCTTATGGCAAAGGTCATCCTCGATTTCGAAAAGCCGGTCTACGAGCTCGAAAAGAAGATCGAAGAGATGCGGAAGTACTCCGACAATCTCGACATCGCCCGTGAGATCGGGAAGCTCGAGAAAAAGGTGGACCAGCTCCGCCACTCCATCTACAAGGATCTGAGCCGGTGGCAGCGCGTGCAGCTGGCACGGCATCCCGACCGGCCGTACACCCTCGACTACATCGGCATGATGCTCACGGATTTTGTGGAGCTGCATGGCGACCGGCGGTTCGGCGACGATAAGGCCATCGTCGGCGGCTTCGGGCAGCTCGACGGGGAGACAGTCCTGGTCATTGGCCACCAGAAGGGGCGCGACACGAAATCGAACATCATGCGGAACTTCGGTATGCCGAATCCGGAGGGATACCGGAAGGCACTCCGTCTGATGCAGATGGCAGCGAAGTTCGGGAAGCCTGTGGTGACGCTCCTTGATACGCCGGGTGCGTACCCGGGCCTCGAGGCGGAGGAACGGGGGCAGGCAGAGGCGATCGCCAGGAACCTGTTCGAGATGTCGCACCTTCCGGTACCCATCGTCGTTGTGATCATCGGCGAAGGAGCATCGGGAGGCGCGCTGGGTATCGGTGTTGGCGACCGCATTCTGATGTTCGAAAACGCCTGGTATTCTGTGATAGCTCCGGAATCATGTTCGAGCATCCTTTGGCGCTCATGGGAGTACAAGGAGCGGGCGGCGGAAGCGCTCCGGTTGACCGCACCTGACCTCGTGGAGCAGGGGATCGTGGACCGGATCGTCCCTGAGCCGCTCGGGGGCGCTCACCGGGACCCGGCAGCCGTGGGCCAGACGCTCAAGAAGATCCTTGCCGAGGAGATCAGGAAGCTGAAGAAGCTCAAGCCGGACAAATTGGTCCAGGCCAGGATCCAGAAATTCTCCCGCATGGGATACTGGAAAGAATGACGGTGGTCCGTCATCTTTCCCGGATGAGGGTCCGATATGCTGAGACGGACCAGATGGGTGTCGCGTATTACGGACGGTATTTCGAATTCTTCGAGCAGGCCCGGGCAGAGATGCTCCGTGCGATGGGGCTGGCCTATGCGGAGATCGAGAAGCAAGGGACGCTCCTTCCTGTCATCGAAGCGCATGCGCGCTACCTCCGGAGCGCGGGATACGACGACCTGCTGGAGATCGAGTCGAGCATCCGCGAGATGCCGGCAGTAAGGATCCGTATCGATTATGTGGTACGCCGGGCGGGGGAGACGGAGCCGCTTGCCGAGGGGTACACGCTTCACGTATTTCTCGACCGCGACACCAGAAAACCGAGACGTATACCTCACACAGTCGCCGCTCTTTTTGAGCAGGCGTTTTCAGAGACGAAGAACCATGCTTAGCAAAGAACTGCTCGACATCATCTGTTGTCCTGTCTGCAAGGGAGACCTGCGGTACGAGAAGGAGAAAGACATCCTCGTCTGCGAGGCGTGCAAGAAATCGTATCCCATCAAGGACGACATCCCCATCCTTCTGCCCGAACCTCCCGAAGAGCTGTGAGCACCCGCGGAAGCGCGGAGAACACGGATGATGGAGTCCCACCGGGTGTTCGCTGTGCTTTTCGCCCATCTCTGACCCCACCATGATCGACCGGATCGCGCGGCTCGGAAAGGAAACAGCCCTGTACGGGCTGAGCACCATCGTCGGAAGAATGGTGAACTTCCTTCTGGTCCCGCTGTATGCGAACTATCTCCTGCCCGAAGAAAATGGCGTTATCGCGACGCTGTATTCGTATGTGGCCTTTGCGGTCGTCGTGTACGGCCTGGGCATGGAGCAGTCGTTCATGCGGCACTGGGTCGATGCTGATGAGCGGGGACGCGGCCAGGTGTTCCGGACCTCCCTCCTGGGAGTTGTGCCGGGACTTCTGCTGAGCGCTATCGTCGTCGTGTTCCGCGGGGCTGTCGCAGAGTCGCTTGGGTTCGGCACTGATGCGGCGGTGCTCATCGGGCTTGCCGCGACGATCCTGTTCCTCGACAATCTGTCCGTGATCCCCTTTGCGCTTCTGCGAATGCAGCGGCGGCCCCTCCGGTTCGCCCTTCTGAAGGTGTCGGGCATCCTCCTGACGGTCGGTCTGACCATCGTCCTGGTGGTCCAGCGGGGGGAAGGGGCGGTCGGCGTCTTCCTCGCCAATGTGGTGGCATCGGGCATTGTCGCCGTGGCACTGCTGTTCATGGTCCGGGGGCTGCTCCGACCTTCAGGCGCGGTGTCCTGGGCAAGCCTGAGCCGGGCAAAGGATCTTCTGTCCTTTGGCGTTCCCCTTGTCCCGGCAGGCCTGGCAGGTATCGCGCTGCAGGTCATCGATCGTCCTATCGTGCGAGCGCTCACCGATGATGCGACGGTCGGCCTGTATCAGCTGAACGCCCGGCTGGCGATCTTCATGATGCTGGCCGTGGGGATGTTCGATTTCGCCTGGCGTCCGTTCTTTCTGCAGCATTCGGCGGATGAGGATGCGAAGGACCTTTTCTCCAGGGTATTCACTTTCTTCAGTTCGTTCCTGCTCTTCATCTTCCTCGCTGTCGCATTGTTTGTCGATGATCTCGTTCGCTTCCCCCTGGGGGGCGGAACGTTCTTTCCTGAGTTCTACTGGCAAGGGACGGCAATCGTTCCGGTGTTCCTGGCGGCGAACCTGCTGACCGGCGGCTATGTCGTCTTCCTGACGGGCGTCTATCTCACGAAGCGGACGGGTATCGTTCCTGTCATCAGCGGGACATCGGCAGCGGTAACGGTTGCCGGCAATCTTCTTCTTGTCCCGGGCATGGGCATCATGGGGGCGGCGCTCGCTGCGCTTGCGGGGCATGCGGTGCAGACCGTGTGGATGTATGTTGTGGGTCAGCGGCTCTATCCGGTCCGGTACGACTGGAAGAGGGTCCTTCCTGGTGTGCTCTGGGCGGCAGGTGTGTACGGGATCGTCCTCCTCATCGACCCGGCACCGCTTTCTGTCCCGGGAATTCTCATCAAGGGTGCCGCACTTGCTCTTTTCGTGTGGAGCCTCTTCCTCGTGCGCATCGTGACGTGGAAGCGTGTTCGCGAGGTCTTCCTGCTCCGGGCAGGCACGCCGCGCGGCTGATCCTGATTGAGCCCCCTCCGATTGTTTCGTATATTCTCTTCATGACGACATCACAATCGAACGATCATCGGTCACCCCATTCATCGTGGGTCCCGACGAATCCCCAGTATGATCCATCCAAGCCGATGCAGATCGGCGGACAGGCGGTGTTGGAGGGTGTCATGATGCGTGCCCCGGGCAGCGTTGCGACAGCCGTCCGGCGAGCGGATGGCTCGGTCGTCGTCGAGAGAATGGCATACGCGTCATTGAACGAGCGTTTTCCGCAGCTCGGGAGACCCGTGGTCCGCGGCGCTGTCGGTCTCATCGAAATGCTCTACATCGGCATCAAGAGCCTCAATTTCTCGGCTGAGGTGGCAATGGCCGATGAAGAGGCGGGGAAGAAGGGGGATCATACGGCTGCCGACGGGGATACGAAGGAGAGGTCTCAGCCGACACAGTGGGCGCTCATCGGATCGGTCATCTTCGCGCTGGCCTTCGGTGTGTTGCTGTTCTTCATGACGCCGCTCGCTATCGCCACATGGCTGTTCGATGTCGAGCAGGAGGCCCTTGCGTTCAACCTGGTTTCCGGCGCCATCCGGCTGACGATCTTCCTGGTCTACCTGGCCGCGATCTCGCTGATGAAGGATATCAAGCGTCTGTTCGAGTACCACGGTGCCGAACACAAAGCGGTCTTCGCGTTCGAGCTGAACGACAGCCTCATCCCTGCGGACATACTCCGGCAGAGCAGGTTCCATCCCCGCTGCGGAACGAGCTTCCTGCTGATCGTGATGCTGGTTGCCATCCTGTCCTTTGCGTTCCTCGACCTCCTTCTCATCGGCTGGCTCGGAGAGCTGACGCTCCCTATCAGGCTCCTGACGCACATACCGTTCATCCCTCTCGTGGGAGGGATATCGTATGAGATCATTCGCTTCTCAGCGAAGCACGCGACGACGTGGTGGGGGAGGATCCTCATCGCTCCCGGTCTCTGGCTTCAGGCCCTGACTACCCGGGAGCCGGATGCCACCCAGGCGGAGGTGGCGGTCATTGCGTTGCGCTGTGCTCTCGGGACCGAGGATGCAAGGAAGTACGCGTGGCGCCGGGATGGCGTAACGGATGCAAGAGCTGCCTGAGACCCTATGAATGAGAAGATCAGAAAGATCCTCGAGCGGTACGATGAGCTGAACAGGCTCCTCAGCGATCCTGCTATCCTCGCGGACCAGCGGAGAGCGAAGGAACTGGGACGCGAACTCCGGGGCCTGGATCCTATCGTCGGGAAGGGGCGGCGGTTCCTGAGGATCGATGTAGAGCTTCAGGGGGCGAAGGAGATCCTCGATACCGAGAGCGATCCCGAGCTCCGGACGATGGCATCGGAGGACGTTCAGCGCCTGAAGCAGGAGCGTGAGGAGGTGGAAGAGGAGCTGAAGTTCCTGCTCGTTCCCCAGGACCCGAACGATACGAAGAACTTCATCATGGAGATCCGGGCAGGGACCGGTGGCGAAGAGGCGGCGCTGTTCGCGGCCGACCTGTTCAGGATGTATACCCGGTTCGCAGAGGTCAAAGGCTGGAAAGCTGAGCTCCTGGACTGGAACGAGACGGACAAGGGGGGATTCAAGGAAATATCCTTCTCGGTCAGCGGGGAGAACGCCTATGGATTGATGAAGTTCGAGAGCGGCGTTCACCGCGTCCAGCGTGTACCCGAGACGGAAGCCCAGGGCCGGGTCCACACATCGGCTGCTTCTGTCGTGGTCATGCCGGAGGTCGCGGACGTGGCGGTGGAGATCCAGCCGACTGATCGGGATATCGCCCCGGCCCGGGCGGGGGGCACGGGGGGGCAGAACGTGAACACGGTCGAAACGGCCGTACGCATCACGCATCGGCCGACGGGGATCGTCGTTGCCTGCCAGCAGGAACGGTCACAGTATCAGAACCGTGAGCGTGCGATGAAGATGCTTCGCGCGAAGATGTATGAGATCAAGCTCGAAGAGCAGAACCAGGCGGTCGCTTCGCAGCGGAAGCTGATGGTGCGGAGCGGCGACCGAAGCGACAAGATACGGACCTACAATTTCCCTCAGAACCGGCTGACCGACCATCGCATCGGCCTTACCCTGTACAGCCTCGACAGGATCATCGATGGTGGTCTGGACGAGCTGATCGAACAGCTTCGGGTGGCCGATAGAGCTGAAAGACTTGCGGCGAGCGGATGATGATGCGGGTGAGCAGCAAGAAGCAAGCAGTGAGATGAGGGCTGGTCAGACCGGCCCTTTTAGCGTACGGACCCTTCCGAAGAACGACTTGAGCAGCGATTCAGACTCTCTGTCACAGATCCCGGACACCACATGGCATCTGTGGTTTAGCCGCTTATCTTCGGTGATCGTATAGAGTGTACCGCTGGCGCCTGCCTTTGGGTCGAACGCGCCGAAGACGAGCGTCGGAATGCGGGCCATGACGATCGCGCCCGCGCACATTGGACAGGGCTCCAGCGTGACGTAGAGCGCGCAGTTCTCGAGGCGTCTGGATTGAAGGGCGGTTGCGGCTGCCGTGATAGCGATCATCTCGGCATGTGCGGTGGGGTCCTGCAGCTGCTCTATCTGATTGTGGCCTTTTCCGATCAGCTTTCCGTCGTGCACGACCACCGCCCCGACGGGTATCTCATCCTCGTCGAACGCCCGTTGCGCTTCCTTCAGGGCGGCCTTCATCCAGAACTCGTGGTCCCGCATCAGACTCCGCCGGGTGTTGCCATCTTGCCGACAGGCGTGTCGATGGTCTGGTACGTCTTCGCTTCTGAATAGTCCTTCAGGGCCTTCGAGATCCGCTCCGCACCGATCTTGATCTCGGTCAGTCCCTTCTCCGTGTCAGGATCGAGCCCTTCCTTCCTCAGCATCTTCTGTGCGTATGCATACACGATGGTCAGCGGATTGTTGATCTGGTGCTGGAGCGCGCGTGTGACCTGCTGCATCGTATCCAGCTGTGCTCTGTGCGTCTGCAGCTCCTTCTCCCTGTCATGTGCAAGCTGTTCGTTCTTATGAGCCTTCTCCCGGAACTGGATCACCTTCACGAGAGCGTACGCGAGCAGCCACATCCAGAGCAGGGCATCGAAGCTGTTATAGATGTCGAAGTAGTCGAGTGTCCGGGTCCGGAAGTTCTTATAGAACTCGAGCGTCGTGAAGAAAAAGTACATATAGATGAGATACCCGGAGAGGACGGCCGGGTAGGCGACGAAGAAGTCGCGTGTCTTCATAATGATCTTCCTGAGGGTCTTCATGCGGCCAGGCTCGATGGTAGGATGCCTCTATGGTACAGAATCAGCGGGTAAAAAGGTAGAATCTGACTCAAAAACGTTGCCCGTGGCTCATGCGACGATGCCGGAATTATGTACAAAAGAAAAGGCCTGGACATTGTCCGGGCCCCCGATTCCTGCACTTTTTTCCTCCCTGCTGCTCTTCTTTCCTTCTGAAGAGCCCTTGATCCCTACACGTATTCCTTCTCCGTAGTCTGTTCTTCCTTGCTGAGTGCACCCGCCTGCCTGTGTCATCGGACTTCGGCGGACATGCAACGAACCCGCTTGCCGTCCCAGATCAACACCGGCGAGCAGGCCGCCGAGCTGCAGGACCTCGGATTTGGTGCACCCGGAGGGATTCAAACCCCCAACCCTCGGTTCCGAAGACCGATGCTCTATTCAGTTGAGCTACGGGTGCAGGACTTACTATGCAGATCCCACCTGTGGTGGGACGCCCGCCTGCCACCTCGTACGCCTTCCGACGGCGGGCAGGCTCAAAACGGCAACTGCTCGCACACCTAGCTCGCAGGCCGTTTTGGCGGTCGAGCTACGGGTGCAAAACTACTCTCTGTTTCGTCCTATCGTCACCCCGAGCGCCTGCCAGCCGAAGGCACGCAGGCGGAAAGTCGAGGGGTGATGGGTGCAGGTCTTGCCTTGGGATCCCGTCTCTCACGCGTAGAGCAATATAGCAATGAATGGGGACTTTTGGGGGGTAGGAAATTTCCTATGCACGGCTCAAATATTCTCTGAAGAAATGCGTGATTGTTACGTTGAAAGAGAACCGGCAAAAATGTTGTTTTGTATCAGCACGAGAAGGATACGACATCCCATCCTCGGGCGATCCCTTCCAGGCATGCGCCATATGAACGATGCCCGAGGGGAAACTCCCCACCGATGTGAGCCAGACAGCCTCGGCAGTGCGGGAAGGAGGCGCTATGCGTGATCGGTTCATGAGAAGGAAGTATACTGCGATCGTGTTTGTGGCATACTATGTGGTCCCGACTCTCTTCCTCATCGCTGCAGAATCGATCGCTCCATACCTGAACGCCGAGATCCTCCTGCGTGATGTCCCGCTTCTCGAAGCCCTTCCGGCGCTTTGGGCTGACTGGCTTCCTGAGTTCGTGGTCTCCACGGTGATCACCTCGGGTGTATGGATAGCGTTGCCATCCAGATTGCGCGTGCCCCGCTGGGGAGGGGGACCAGATCCCCTTCGGCATCGAACAGGTCCTTCCGCAGCCGGTTCGCGCAGGTGGTATCTCGGTATCCGTCTGGGCGTGTGGATAGCTTTGCTGTCCATGACCCAACCTTTTCGCGGTTCCGTCAATTCCTCTGTTTTCGACGATCGGACGACGCGGCAGCGTCCGTGCCAGTTCCGATCCTTCCCGATCCTGCAACAATCCACTCAGGGCTGCGTTAAATGACTGATGGCGTTCCCGCCAATTCCGTCATTGCACAGATCTGGAGGATAGATGCATCGCCTTCACGTGTTGCTCGCCTTGGTGTGCCTTCCCGTCGCTCTCGCTGCTGGTCAGGATGGGAAGGTCCTGCGCCTTCGCCTCGTCGATCAGCCACCCATCATCGACGGCCGTATCGACCCTGTCTGGTCAGCCGCTGATTCTGCCACGGATTTCTTCCAGCTCCAACCCTTCTATGGAAAGTCTCCTGACGTCCGCACGACGGTCTCCGTCCTGACGACGCGGGAGGCTCTCTATTGTCTCATCGTGGGGTATGACAAGAGGGAGAACATCCAGAGGACCACCGGCAAGCTGGACGATTTTGGCGGCGATATCTGTTCCATCATGCTCGATACCTTCGGCGACAAGAAGACAGCCTACAAGTTCGCCGTGAGCGCATCGGGAGTGAAGGCAGATTCCCGCATGCTCGACGACGCGAGGAACCGGGACTACAGTTGGGACGGTGTATGGTTTGCCGATGCGGAGATCTATGAATGGGGGTATGTCATCGAGGTCGAGATACCGTATTGGTCGATCCAGTACGACGAGACGCTGTCGTCATGGGGCCTGGACTTTGACAGATGGGTCCCGTGGCTGAACCAGGACCTGTATTGGTGTGAATATGAAGAGAACGAAGGGCAGCGGATATCCAAGTTCGGTACGCTCGAGTTCGACGAGTTCAAGCCGACGGAGAAGGGGTCGAACCTTGAGGTCTATCCGGTCGGTCTGACAAAGGCCACGTACCTCCAGAGCGGCAACTACAAAGGGGATGCGGATGCGGGACTCGACATCTTCTACAATCCTTCCCCCCAGCTTACGTTCCAGCTCACCGCCAATCCGGATTTCGCCCAGATCGAAGCGGACCCGTTCGAGTTCAACATCTCCCGGTTCGAGACATACTATAATGAGCGGCGGCCGTTCTTCACACAGGGGAACGAGATATTCATGCCGTCGGGCCGGGAACGGAACACCGGCTTCTACCGGCCTCTGGAGCTGTTCTATTCGCGGCGGATCGGGAAGATCCTGCCGGGCGGCAGCGAAGTGCCGCTTCTCCTGGGGACAAAAGCTTTCGGAAGGATCGATGACTGGGAGTATGGCGGCTTCATGGCCATGACGGGAGAGACCGATTATATCCTGGACGATTCACTGCGGACAGAGCCCCAAGCCCTGTTCGGTTCTGTCCGTCTGAAGACGCAGTTCCAGGAGAACTCAACCATCGGGCTCCTGTTCGTCGGCAAGAAGACGCGCGAGAGCGACAACGGCGTGCTGGATATCGACGGCGCATTCCGCGGCTCGACGTGGCAGCTGTCGTACCAGCTGGCGTCGGACTTCGGGACATTCGGCCTGCCGTCCCTCGCCGGCTCCTTCGGATTCACGAATTTCCAGGACAACTGGATGAACCTCGTGCGCGGCCGTCATATCGGCAGCGACTTCGATGTATCGCAGGTCGGGTACGTTCCGTGGAGCGGAACCTCTGAGGTCGTCGCTATCTCGGGACCCCGATGGTACTATGAGGACGGGTTCATTCGCTCTATACTGCTCT
The DNA here is from genome assembly GCA_964534125.1 of uncultured Ignavibacteriaceae bacterium. Taxonomy (GTDB): domain Bacteria; phylum Bacteroidota; class Ignavibacteria; order UBA10030; family UBA10030; genus 2-02-FULL-55-14. The sequence continues at coordinate 397,423 of CAZHOJ010000001.1, read as the reverse complement.
ATGGCGGCGGCGCTGTGGCCTATGAGAAGTACGACGACTATATGGACAGGATCCTGGTCTTCGGATACAACATGCAGTTCCGCGCCAATATTGGATTCGAGATCAATCTCAGTGGCGGAAGGTCGCGGGATGGCGGGCTTGTGTCGGACCCAGACTCACGCCTCTACAACTCCTACGAGGCCACGTTCTCGGTATGGGGAAATCCGTCCCCGGATTGGCAGGGAAACGTCTGGGGCGGATATTCAAAGACGTTCAATTTCAATCGGGACTATCTGGGATACTACGGCTGGACAGGTGCATCCCTGAGCTACCAACTATTGTCGACGTTGCAGGTGGGTGGAAATGGAAATGTGTATGTCGAATGGGATCCCAACCACGTTACAGAAGATGTGACGATCAATACACGGCCGTACGCATCGTGGACGCCGCTGAACGACCTGAACATCCGCCTGTACGTGGACATGGTGTATCTCCAATCGTCGGACAAGTTGGAGCAGACGATCGCCGGGCTGCTGTTCTCCTACAATTTCCTGCCGAAGAGTTGGATCTACTTCGCGTTCAACGAGATGCGCGACCGTCCCGAAAGAGTGGATGCGCTCGGACAACCTCTCCCGCGCGACCTTCGCCTGGCGAACAGGGCAGGGGTGCTGAAGGTGAAGTATCTTTATTATTTCTGATCAGCGGGGGGCGGGGAGCTGGGGGGAGGCGTGATAGACTGAGCAGTTGTATCTCTTATGAACCTTTAGCTCATTCTCTCTGTCTACTCAAGGGGGGAGAATGTCGACGAGTTTTCGTTTTCAGAATCTCGAAGTGTGGAGGATGGCCATCGATCTCGGGAATGCAGTGATCGACATCGCAGATGTGCTGGAGCAGAAAAAGCTCTTCAGATTCGCCGAGCAAACGAGGGGTGTAGCCATGAGCATTTCGAACAACATTGCGGAGGGAAGCGGCTCAGCCAGCGTCCGGGATTTTTCGAGGTTTCTCGGGTTCGCGCGCCGTTCGACGTTCGAATTGGCAAATATCCTGCACATCCTTGAAATGCGCGGACATATCGATCGAGAAACGAGGGACGATCTTTGGGACAAGGCAGAGATCCTCTCGCGCGAGATAACCACCCTCCAGAGATGCCTCTGAATGGCCGACTGCTCCCGTCCCCCTGCGCCCCGCCCCCTGCTGACCTCAGAAGTACGTATCCACCCTCACAAACACGCTCGTCGGGAAGTACCTGAACTCCGTCAGGAATGCCCCGTGGAAATACTGCACTCCAAGTGATGCGGCTGTTTCATCTGTGATGCTGTATTGCACCGTCCCTCCGTAGAATCCGCTTCCGTCCGTCCAGCTCTGCATCCACGAAGCCGATGCCGTCAGCAGCGGGCTGATGAGGTACGACGCCTGCAGCGTGCCATACTGCTTGCCGACATTGATGATCTCTCCTGACAGCAACCTGAGAAGGTCGTACCGCCTCGGGTCTGTCGCTCCAGCGCCGTTGTACTGCACCTCGAACATCCCGTATAGCGCTGATGTGAACTGATTGTCCATTCCGAACACCCACCGTACCACGTTCGGCTCCCGGGAAGTCTTCCCCAGCGCCGCGGACATCTCGAACCTGACGCCGGCGTCGAGAACGCTTCCTGTCACGTCCACACCGAGGACCTTTCTCTCGTCGAAGTATCCGGCAACGATGGCTCCGTCGAAGCCATATGCATTCGTCCGCACTCGCATCCCATAGTTGCTCGGACGGTCCTTCTGAGGGTTCCAGACGATCGTTGCATCGGTGAACTCCCCGAAACCGACCTTCGCCACGGCCGCATCGACCCCATCTTTCTCGATCTTGCTGAAGGTCGTCGGATTCAGCGGATTGAACAGATCGGTCGGATTCCAGACGCGGCCTGAACCCCAGGCGATCCGCTGGCGGCCGACTCTGAGATCGACCGGGCCCGCGAGCGTTCGGAAGAACAGTCGGTCGACGAAATGCTGAACGAACCATCGGCTGCCTGTTGCGGGGTCCCATCGCAGGTCGACGATCTGTCTCGGTGTGCTCGCTGTGGGGCCCACGAAGCCGATGTCGTTCAGGACGTACAGGGCGCTGACCTCATATTCGGCCTGGAGGTAGGTCTCGGGTCCGAATTCCACCCATGGACGGATCCGCAGGCGGGTGAGGTCGAACGCCTGGTCCGGCCGGTAGCGGAAGAGCCGTGCGAGGTCTTCATCGAAGCGCTGGTAGACAGGGAACTGGACGACATACCCTGAGAACCCCGCGCGGGGTTGCGCGGCGACGGGTTCGGGAAAGACGAGGAGCATGAGCCACAGTCCGGCCAGGAATGCCCGGCGGAACGGAGGAGGAACTGCAGGGCTGGACCTGTCGGGACTCACGTTCGTATCGAATCGGAGGTGACCTGTCCGTCGTGCAGGTGGACGACGCGTCTGCCCCGCTCGATCACCTGCGGATCATGTGAAGAGAAGAGGAAGGTGATGCCACGGTCGGCGTTCATCCGTTCCATCATATCCAGGAGAGCCGCCCCCGTCGCCGAATCGAGGTTGGCGGTCGGTTCATCGGCGAGCACGACAGTGGGCTTTGTTACGATGGCCCGTGCGATGGCGACACGCTGCTGCTGGCCGCCGCTCATCTCGTTCGGGCGCTTGTGGGCCAGGTCGTCGATGCCAAGCTCCTTCATGACCTCCATCGAGCGCTCCATCCGTTCTCTCGGATCGACTCCAAGGAGCATCATTGTGAATTCGATATTCTCCAGGGCAGAGAGAACGGGGATGAGGTTGTAGGCCTGAAAGATGAAGCCGAGCTTCTTCAGCCGCAGGTCCGACAGTTCCACTTTCGTCTTCGTTCCAAGGTCCTCTCCATCGAACAGAATACGGCCGGATGATGGTTTGTCCAGAGCTCCGATCAGGTTGAGCAGTGTTGTTTTGCCCGAGCCCGACGGCCCTGCGATCACCAGGAACTCCCCCTGATCGATGGTCACAGAGACGCCGCGCAGAGCGTGCACCGGGATTCCGTTGTCCTCGTACGTCTTATCAAGATGCTCGACAGCAATGATGCTCATGTTGTCTTCCTTTATACGTCTACACGTACCTGATGGCGTCGATCGGCTCGAGCCGGATGGCCCTGTAGGACGGGTACAACGATCCCAGAACGGCCATCAGGGGGATGATGATCAGGGCGTTGGCCATCACATCCCACGTCATGACGGGGTAGATGACAGCCCCCACGCCGAACGATTTCAGGCCTTCCGAGAATATGCTCAGGTCGATGCCCGTCGCAGCAAGCCACAGATACAGAAGATATCCGAGCACAAATCCGATGGCCGTGCCGATCATCCCCAGGAAGAACGCTTCCAGGACGATCATGCGGAAGAGCCGGCCCTGCTTCATCCCGATCGCCATCAGGACGCCGAACTCACGTATCCGTTCGAACACGCTCATCAGCATCGTATTGATGATGCCGAAGATAAGGGCGAAGCCGATGATCGCATAGAAGATGCCCATCGATTCCTGGTAGATGTTCATCTGCAGGACCAGCAACGGAAGGATGTCGGTGTACGACAGGACCTCGTACCGGTCGCCCAGGTCTCCTCGCAAGCGGGCCTTGACGTTGTCGATCTGTGCGCGGTCGTCCAGGACGATGGCCACCTCGGAAATATCCGACCCCATGCTGAGGAATGTCTGTGCGTTCCCTATCGGCACGTACACATAGGATTTGTCGAACTCGCTGCTGAAGGTTTCGTACAGTCCCACAATCCGGAAGACATCAGAGCCGACGTGGCCGTCGACAGCGGATGCCATGCCGACGATCTTGTCCCCGAGACCGACACCCAGCTTCTCGGCAAGCTCCCTGCCGATGACTACCTCGTTCGGGAGTCCTGAGAGGTACTCACCCAGGACGATCGAGGAGGCGATCGATGTGACAGTGCGTTCCTTCTCAGGCGAGATCCCGACAATACTGACACCGGAGGAGCTCGTGGCGCTGCTCATGAGGCCGAATGTCAGCACCCGCGTGCTGTACGCACGGACGGAGGGGATGACAGAGACAGCCTCCATGACTTCGTCTGCGTCGGGCAGGGTGCTTTGGACCGTTGGATTGTCATTAAAGCCCTGACGGTGGATCTGGATGTACGAGACGTGGGAACCAATCTGGTTCTCCAATATCTGTACGATCATGCCGCGGGTCAGCGTGTCTGTGAGGACCGTCGCGATGACGCCAACGATCACTGACGTCATGATGATGACCGATCGGCGGGTGTTTCGCCAGATATTCCGCCACGCAAGCGTCCAGATCATCACGTATACCGTATCCCTTTGAGCGGCTCCAGCCGTCCCAGCTTGACGAGCGGGTAGATCGTTGCCGCGATGGATATAAGGACCATTGAGAGGGTGGTGTTCAGGAAGGAGCTCAGCCTGATTGTCGATTGGATCACTGGCAAGAAACCGTATTCTTCGTACATCGCCTGAAATTCGCCTCCGAACTCGATCGGACTCACCATCAGCCAGTAATTGATGCCCACCGCAAGGATGTTGCCGAGGACCAGCCCGATGAGCAGGATGTAGGTTGTTTCCAGCATGACAAGGTTCAGAAGTCGCTGCTGGGGCATCCCGACCGCCAGCATGATGCCGAACTCTCTGAACCGCTCGGTCACGGACATCAGCACTGTGTTCGTGATGCCGAATGCAACGACAGCGATGAGGATCGCCAGCATAAGAATACCGCTGACATTGTCCAGCTTGATCGCCTGTTCGAACTCGGGCGAGACCTTGTTCCACGGCAGGGCGATGCGTCCGCTCTCTCGCAGTATTGACCCGAGCGTCTCCACGATATCCGGAATGTCCTGAAGGTCGTCGAGGCGGACGACCGTCGTGTGGACACGGCCGTACATGACGAGAAGGTCCTGGGCCGCTGCCAGGCCCATGAAGATCGCAGCCCTGTCGAATTCCGGCATCCCGGTCTTGACGGTCCCGACGATCGTGAACCGCAGGTTGCCGAGGGATCCGTCATACCCCTGCGCAAGAACGACGACGTCGTCCCCGAGAGAGGCGCCGAGATTGCGGAGAAGTTTTTCCCCCACCACGATCTCGTCAGCATCGCTGCTGCGGAAGAAACGGCCTTCCTGTATCCGTTCCATCATGGTCGACGCCTCTGCCTCGGCCATGGGATCGAAAGCGACGATCATGACACCCTGAGACTGGTCCCCGTAGCTGGCCAGTCCATCGCTCAGGATGCGTTGAGAGACGCCGGTCACGCGCGGGTCGGAGGCGAGGGATGCAAGGAGAGAATCGTCCGACCGGTAGCTGTTCCGCAGCGTGGGATTGTCCCGAAAGCCTTCCTGCTGGACTTGGACGTAGCCGATGAACAGGTTGGCCATGTGCCGGATGTTGACCTCATACGTCCCCAGCTGGATGCCGCGCATGGCGATGGAGAGCATCACGGCAAAGGTGACGGCGAGGATGGTGATGACCGAGCGGCGCCTGTTCCGCCAGATGTTGCGCCACGCGAGTGTCGCCTGCAGGGTCACCGGTTCCTCCCGCGTTCCAGTTCCCGGAAGGAAAAGATGCGGTCGCTGATGGGGATATCGAACTGCACGTCGATGTACTCGAAGGTCGTGGAATGCCCCGGCCTGGCATTGTTGATCATCGTTTGGATTGCCGGGAGGCGCCTGCCATGGAACGACCGTATGTCAGTGAAGGTCATCGTCCGCACCAGGGCCCCCTTCTCATCGTAGTATTCAGCCCTTGTCGGCAGATAGTCGGGCTTGCGTATCCATTCGAGGAGACGGCCCCAGACGACGGCAGCTTCGGGTTTCGGAGTGAGCCCGATCTTCCAGGCCGCGACACCTTCGATGGTGTCGGTCCCGAGGATCTCCATCGTATAGTCCCTGGCGATGCTGGACTCGCGCACGAGGTCGTCATTCGTGAAGTCCGAGCCGTTCCAGGATTGGAGCATCATCGATGGTGGGACCTTGATGGTGGTCTCCGTGTTGCGGAGGTACATCCAGAGCTCGTTCCCGACCTTCAGCGTCTTATTGCCGGCTTCCCGGCGGGGAGATGTGATGGAAATGAGGGCCTTCTCTGTCCCCACCCACCATGCGTCCATGACCATCGTGCGTTCATAGTCGGGGGTGACGATCGTCATGCGGAACGTGCCTTTCGACGACTCTCCCCTCAGCAGATCTTCTGCGCGTTTCACGATGTCAAACGCCGTTTGGGCGCTCAGCAGGGAGGGAAAAAAGACAAGGAAGAACGGGAGGATCGGGAGGCGGACGACCATGAGAATCTCCGGGACGACGAATGACAAGTGCAACTTCTGAAACAGAATCATAAGAATCAAAGAATGGAGGCTCCGCTCGTCCCGGGATTGCGAAAACCGGCCCGTGCCGGAACGGTCCGCTCTATCCGGGCAGTCTTCAGACAGCCAGGCGGAGGAGGTCAGATCGGCCGCGCCGCGCGAATGGTGATTCGTTCGGCCTGATTGAGGCCGGTGTCATTCGGGGAATGATTCTTGAAATCCGATTCTTCTGGGCGTATGTTCCTTCATGGAAGTTCTCTTCCTCACCATGCTGCAGCGACGGAACGGTCGAACCTGCCGATGCCGAAGAAAGTGAACATAGATCGCACGATCCCTACGGAAGGATCCGGCGGACTGGCGCACCACGGGCTCTCCATCCTGCTCGAGGCGAGCCAGGCCCTGGTGCAGACACTCGACATGCAGACGGTCCTGCAGACGATCGTGGAGAAGACCGTCCAGCTCCTGGAGCTCGATACAGGGGCTATCTACCTCATCGACGGCGGACGTCTCACCCTCAGGGCAACGACGCCCCCGCTCCCGGCCGATCTCCCCGAGACCTTTCGTCATACACCGCTGGACAAGCACCCGCACATCCGGCATTCGCTCGATGTGCAGGTCCCGGTGATCGTTACGGACGCTTCTGATGAGCCATTCTCACCCGAAGAACGGGAGATCGTTGACGGCCGGGGACTCCGTTCGATCCTCTACCTCCCACTGGTCATAGAGGACCGGGTCCTTGGCATCCTTATCGTGGGGACAGTAGAGCATGTCCGGGGTTTCTCCCCGGGCGACATCAATTTCTGCAGCACCATTTCCAACCAGGCGGCCCTGGTCATCGAGAATGCGGCGCTGCTCGAACGGAGCAAGGCGCATGCAGCAGAACTGGAAAGGCAGATCCAGGAGAGGCGCCTTGCAGAGTCTCTCCTTCGCCTGCAAAGCGCGGCCCTGAACGCAGCAGCAAATGCCATCGTGATCACCGACCGTGAGGGTAGGATCCAGTGGGTGAATCCGGCGATGGCAGCACTCACAGGATTTTCAGGCGAAGAGGCCATCGGCAGGAATCCTCGTGACCTCATTCGTTCCGGGATTCACGACAAGGAGTTCTTCGAAAACCTCTGGAAGACGATCCTCGCGGGGAAGGTCTGGCATGGAGAGATCGTCAATCGGCGGAAGGACGGAACGCTCTACACGGAGGAGCAGTCCATAACTCCTGTGACGGACGACCGCGGGGAGATAACACACTTCATCGCCATCAAGCAGGATGTCACGGCCCGGATCCAGGCGGATACCCTCCAACGGACGATCTATGAGGTGGCCCGTGCCTCTGCGAGCTCGATCACGCTGGAAGAGCTGTTCGCCGAGATCCACCGGATCGTTTCGCAGGCGATCGACGCCAAGAATTTCTTCATTGCATTGTACGATGATGCGACGGACATCGTCTCCTTCCCCTATTTCGTCGATGAGGTCGACACGGTCTCTCCTCCGGGAAAGCCAGGCCACGGCCTGACCGATTACATCCTGCGGACCGGCAAGTCCGTGCTCTGCGACGATGCCGTCACTGCAGAGCTCGCCCGGTTGGGCGAGGCGGACATCGTCGGAGTACCTTCGGCCGTATGGCTCGGCGTTCCGCTGAAGGTGGACGGGAAGGTGATCGGCGTCCTGGCCGTTCAGCACTACACAGACCCGAAGGCATACGGGGTGCGTGAGCAGCAGATGCTCGAGTTCGTCTCGTCCGAGATCGCGCATGCCATCGACCGCAAGCGTACGGCTGAGAACATGGAGCATTCACTGTCGCTTCTCGCGGCAACGCTCGAGTCGACGGCAGACGGTATCCTTGTCGTGGACAATGGGGGAAGGATCGTCCGGTACAACCAGCGGTTCATGAAGATGTGGAACATCCCCGAAGACATTCTCGCGACCCGTGATGACGAGAAAACACTGACGTTCGTACTTGAGCAGTTGAAGGATCCGGAAGGTTTCCTCAAGAAGGTGAAGGAGCTGTATACCACTCCGGGAGCGGAAAGTCATGACGAATTGGAGTTCAGGGACGGGAGGATCTTCGAGCGGTATTCGCTGCCGCAGACTGTCGGGCAGGCATTTGTGGGGAGGGTCTGGAGCTTCCGGGATGTGACGAAGAACCGGCAATTGCAGAAGCAGGTGATCCAGTCGCAGAAGATGGAGAGCCTCGGGACCCTCGCGAGCGGTATTGCCCACGACTTCAACAACATCCTCAGTATCATTATCGGGCATGCTGCAGAGCTTGAGAAACGGTGTGCCGACCGTCCTGCTCTCATGAAGAACGTGGAGGCTGTCTCCAAAGCGGGCAGGCGGGGGTCGAACCTCGTGAGGCAGATGCTGACCTTTGCGCGGAAGACGGAGTTGGTCTACGAGTCTGTCGACCTGAACGAACTCGTCCGGGAGGTCGGGAAGCTTCTTCATGAAACCTTCCCACGCACGGTCTCCGTCGAGATCCATGTGCAGCAGGACCTTGCGCCGATCGAGGCCGACGCGACGCAGGTCCATCAGGTGCTGCTGAACCTCTGCCTCAACGGACGCGACGCCATGCCCAATGGCGGAGTTCTCGCGATCTCGACGAATCGGGTGAGCGGTGCGTCACTTCGTGCTGTGGAGCCGAAGGCTTCCATCACCGAGTATGTCGTGCTCAGCGTCTCGGACACCGGTATCGGCATGAACGCCGAGACGCAGGCCCGCATCTTCGAGCCGTTCTTCTCGACCAAAGAGTACGGGAAAGGGACCGGCCTCGGACTGGCGGTCGTTTTCGGTATCATGGAGACGCACAAAGGATTCGTGACAGTGGCGAGCGAGGAGGGGAAGGGGACCACCTTCCGATGCTGCTTCCCGGTCCTTGGCAAGACGCTCGAGGCGGCGCTCGACGATGACCGCTCTGATGAAGGATTGCTCGGAGGTCACGAGACAATCCTTGTCGTCGAGGACGAGCAGGAGCTGCGAGAGCTGTACAAGGTCACATTCGAGAGGTACGGATATTCAGTGCTGGGGGCACGGGATGGAGAGGAGGGCTTCGCAGTGTATCTTCGAAACCGTGACCGGATCGATATCGTTCTGTCGGATATCGGGTTGCCCAAGATGAGCGGTGAGGAGCTTTATCGGAGACTGAAGGCGGTCAATCCGCACACGCCGGTGGTGCTTGCGAGCGGATTCATCGAGCCGCGCATGAAGGCACGCATGCTGGCGGAGGGAGTACGGGATGTTGTCGAAAAACCCTACAGCCCTACCGATATCCTGGCCACCATCCGCCGGGTGCTCGACAGGATGGGCTGACAGACTTCACTTCTGCTGAAAAGAAAGAAGCCCGGATCTCCTCCGGGCAGCGTACCTCCAAACTTCTATCCCGATTGCAGGAACGGCCACCGATCGAAGGCCGTTCTGACTGACACCACTGATTCCCTTTTCGTTCTACGATATTCCTTGTTTCGTGCACCCGACCACCTGCGCCCTCACGGGCTTCGGTGGTCAGGTAGGGATTCGATTTCCTTGAAAAGAAGAAGCCCGGATTCTCTCCGGGCCGCTCATCCCAAACATTCTATCCCGAATTCAAGATCGGCCACCAATCGGAGGCCTACCTGACTCGCACTGCGTATTCCTTTTTCGCTCTACGATGTTCCTTGTTTCGTGCACCCGACCACCTGCGCCCTCACGGGCTTCGGTGGTCAGGTAGGGATTCGATTTCCTTGAAAAGAAGAAGCCCGGATTCTCTCCGGGCCGCTCATCCCAAACATTCTATCCCGAATTCAAGATCGGCCACCAATCGGAGGCCTACCTGACTCGCACTGCGTATTCCTTTTTCGCTCTACGATGTTCCTTGTTTCGTGCACCCGTAGGGATTCCCCGCCCGACCGAACGTTCGCACGCTCACGTTCAGTCGTTCGGGCGGGGAACCCCAAACTCCATTTTGACCGGAGCCAGCGTCGTGTGTTAGCTTCGTCCCTAAGATGCGAATCCCGCCGTAAGGCGGGACCCGCATCTGTGCACCCGTAGGGATTCGAACCCCAAACCTTCTGATCCGTAGTCAGATGCTCTATCCAATTGAGCTACGGGTGCAAATCTGGTGTTGCTGATCCCGCCTTGCGGCGGGACGCGCAAAACGGCAACTGCTCGCACACTTCGCTCGCAGCCGTTTTGGCGATTGAGCTACGGGTGCAAAGTTGCTCTAGTTTGCCCCATCGTCACCCTGAGCGAGGGACCGTGCAAGCGCTCCCGGTCGAAGGGTGATTTACCAAGACTCTGAATATAGCGGTATTTCGTTTTTTCTACAAGACGGAATTACATAGGGGGCCGTCATTTTCATCCTTCCCTTCATTCCAATTCCCCCCTTGGAATGTTATCATGACATTGATTACTCTTGGACAATGGATGAGATAAGTATGAAACGAGTACGCGGGTCTTTCGTCATCATGCTCATCTTCCTTCTCGGCACACTCCTGGCTGCGCAGGAGGAGGAGCGGGAGGGAGGGACATTCGGGATATCGGATGGCGCATTCCTCCTGAACGGACAGGAATTCCAGGTCTTCTCCGGAGAGCTTCACTACCCCCGCATTCCCCGCGAATACTGGCGCGACCGGCTCCAGAAGGCCAAAGCCATGGGGCTGAACACCATCTGCACCTACATCTTCTGGAACCTGCACGAACCCCTGCCGAACCAGTTCAATTTTTCGGGCAATCTGGATGTGGCCGGGTTCGTTCGGACAGCCCAGGAGGTTGGATTGTGGGTCATCATCAGGCCAGGTCCATATGTGTGCTCGGAATGGGACCTGGGCGGGCTTCCCTCATGGCTCCTGCGGGACAGGGACATCGCGCTCCGATCGAGTGACCCGCGATTCCTCAATCCCGCCTTACGGTATCTCGAACGTCTGGGCAAGGAGCTGGCACCCCTTCAGATCGACAGCGCCGGTCCGGTCATTATGGTCCAGGTGGAGAACGAATACGGCAGCTATGCGAACGACAAGAGGTACCTCGTCTCTCTGGAGCAGGGGCTGCGGAAGGCAGGATTTGTCGTGCCTTTCTTCACGTCCGATGGGCCTGCTGCATACCTTCTCGAATCCGGAACGCTCCCCGATGTCCTTCCGGTGGTGAACTTCGGCGGACGGCCTCAGCAGGCGTTCGAGGCGCTGGAGTCGTTCCGGGAAGACATCCCTCACATGACCGGCGAATACTGGTGCGGTTGGTTCACGCATTGGGGCGATTCCGCGTGGGGCGGTTCGAACACTGCTGCCCAGACCGAAGAGCTTCGCTGGATGGTGGAGAACGGGAAGTCGTTCAATCTGTACATGTTCCATGGCGGGACGAACTTCGGATGGATGGCCGGTGCGAACTTCGGCTCCGCCTACGAACCGGATGTGACCTCGTATGATTACGATGCACCTCTGAACGAGATGGGAAATCCCACGGCGAAGTACCTCTCGTTTCGGGACGTCCTGAAGGATCATCAGCCGCCGGGAACGATGATGCCGAGTGCCCCCTGGCCGGTGAAGGCGATGGAGATACCGGAGATACAAGTTGAGCACGCTGCCGATTTGTTTTCCTCTCTCGGTCTCCCGCTGGGATTGCCGCAGCCGCGCAGCATGGAAGAGCTGGGACAGGATTACGGATTCATCCTCTACCGCACGAAGCTTGTCGGACCTCGGGAGGGCAAGCTGACCGTCACAGAACCGCACGACTTTGCGCTTGTGTACCTCGATGGCCGGCTCATCGGCACGCTCGACCGAACGAAGGGGGAAACGAGCATCACACTCCCTCGGTCTGAAGAAGAGGAACCCGTTCTCGACATCCTTGTCGAAGCGATGGGGAGGGTGAACTTCGGTCAGTACCTGAAAGACCGAAAAGGTATCACGGAGAGGGTGACCCTGAAGGGCGTGACACTCATGGATTGGGAGGTCTTCCAGATAAGGCTTCGTCCTGAGGAGCACAAACAATTGAAGAAGGGGGAGGATGCGCAGCAATACGGCCCGCGGTTCTTTGCAGGAACTTTCACGCTCCAGGACACCGCCGATACATTTCTGGATATGTTCGCATGGTCGAAGGGCGTCGTCTGGGTGAATGGTCAGAACATCGGTCGGTACTGGAACAGAGGCCCTCAGCAACGGTTGTATGTGCCCGGTCCATGGCTGCGTAAAGGTAAGAATGAGGTGCTCATCCTTGATCTGTTCGAGAACGATCCCCATCCATTGTCTGGCAGGTCCCGGATGAAGGATGAGTAAACCCCACCGTAGAAGCAGACACGGAGAGCCTCCGAGGACCACGGTATGCCACGGAGAAGAGTCGTTCTTGCTTGTTCCCGTCACTGCACATACAGTTCCGTGAGCCCCTTCGCAGGTTTTCTCCTTCGGATCACTCCTTACCTACCGGTCTCAGAATGCCATGGATGAGAATCAGCGTCCTCTCCGCCCCGTGGCCCTCCGTCTTTCTCCGTGTTCCTCTGTGTAAGCTCGTCATTTCGGATTCAATCTTCCCCGAATCTTCTTCTCACGTCTGCCCAAGGTCTACGCTCTTCTCATTCTTTTTGCGAATCACGACTCTTTCCTACTTCTGGGCTGTGATATTCGATTGAATCAGGCGCTTTCGTCTTCGAAGCGTGGCACGGAAGTGGGGGATTTTCAGACAGTACCTGCATACTTTCCGGCAGGGATGAAGCATGAAATTTGTCCCGAAACGCCTCAGCACCCGCCTTATCCTCATCCTGACGACCGTCGTCGCCCTCGTTGAAGGTATCTCCGGTTATTACACTGCCCGCGTCCAGGAAGAGCACATGATCGAGGCGCTCGTTGTCGGCGCCGACCAGCTTTCCAGGGGCATTTCGAGTGCAACGTGGCAAGCGATGCTTGCCGACCATCGTACCTCCGCCTACGAGATCATGCAAACGATCGCGCTGAAGCAGGGCATCAGGCGTATCCGCATCTTTAACAAAGAGGGGCGGATCATGTTCTCCACCGAGCCGGCAGACTCGGGGCAGGTGGACAAACGTGCCGAGGCCTGTTATGTCTGTCATGCGTCGGAATCTCCCCTAGTCCGCGTCGATATGCCGTCGAGGGCCCGTCTGTTCACAGAATCGAACGGCAATCGAAGCCTGGCGCTTGTTACACCCATCTATAATGAGCCGTCCTGCAGTGAGGCGGCATGCCATGCACACCCGCGGGAGGTGCACGTTCTGGGAGTATTGGATGTCGCCCTGGATGCCCGGCCGGTCGACGCGGAGGTTGCCAGCATCTGGGAGCAGTTCATAGCCACGACCATCATCGGCGTTCTGCTCATCAGCTTCGTGATCGTCGTTCTCATGCGTCAATTCGTCGGGAAGCCCATTCAGGCGCTTATCGAGGGGACACGCAAGGTGAGCGAGATGCACCTCGACTCCCCGGTCGAGTTCAGGGCAACGACGGAGCTCGCCGACCTCGCCGCGTCCTTCAATGTCATGCGTGATCGGCTGAACCGCGCCATGCGGGAACTCAATTCCTTCACCGAAGAGCTCGAAGCAAAGGTCGAAGAGCGCACACAGCAACTCAAGGTGGCGAACCAGCGGCTCGTGCAGACAGACCGGATGGTCTCCCTTGGCCAGCTCTGCGCGAGCGTGGCGCACGAGATCAATAATCCTGTTTCCGGCGTGCTCAACTTCTCGATGCTGATGCGGCGCATCATGACGGAGAAAGGCATTCCGCCGGGCCGGGAGAAGGAGTTCCAGGAATATCTCAGCCGCATCATCCAGGAGACATCCCGGGTGGGCCGTATCGTCACGGACCTGCTGGCCTTCTCGAGGCGTTCCAGCCCGCGATCAGAGCCGACGAACCTCAATCGCATCGTCGAGAGCACGCTCACCGTCATCGCTCACAAGCTGAAGCTGATGCACGTGGAGCTCCGGACGGAGCTGGACACCGGGCTCCCCCAGGTGCCGTGCGATCCGTCGCAGATCCAGCAGGTCATCATCAACCTTGTGATGAACGGCGCCGAAGCCCTCGCCGGACACGAGGACGGCATGGTCGTCATCCGTACGCGGCGGATGGCGGACGGGTCTGGCGTGGAGCTTCAGGTGGAGGATAATGGTGAGGGCATCCCGGAGGAGTTCAGGGACAAGGTCTTCGACCCCTTTTTCACGACGAAGGAAGAGGGGAAGGGGGTCGGACTGGGTCTCGCCGTCGTCTACGGTATCATAGAGGCGCACGGAGGCATCATAAGCGTGGAGAGCGAGCGAGGGAAGGGGACGGTCTTCACGGTGAACTTCCCGTTCGGGAAGGGCACATCAGAGACAGCCGGTCCGCCTGACGGACAGACAGCGTGAGCGATGTTGCGGTCCTGGCCCTTGGAACCATAGAGCCGCATGTGCTCCGGGCGGCCGGTGAGAGCATCCGCCGCAACCTCGGGCTGACGGTCGGCCATCCGGCGTCACGGGAATGGCCCGCGTTCGCGTTCAATGGCTCGAGGGACCAGTACGATGCGGTGCTCATTCTCCGGTCCCTCGCGGAGGATGCGTCGACAGATGCGTTCAGGGTCGTAGGCATTGCGGAGTGCGATATCTTCATCCCGATGCTCCGATACGTGTTCGGCCTCGCCCAGCTGGAGGGGCGGGCTGCGCTCGTGTCGCTCGCGCGCCTGCGGCAGGAGTATTACGAGCTTCCACAGAACGACGCTGTGCTCCACCAGCGGGTGCGGAAAGAGGTCGTGCACGAGCTGGGCCACAGCATGGGCCTGGTGCATTGCGGCGATCCCGTCTGCGCGATGGCTGTATCGACGACCGTGGAGCAGCTCGACATCAAGGGAGAACAACTATGCCGCTCCTGCGCCATCCTGGCGGAGGAATGGTCGAAACATCATCTCAGCGGGCCTTTGGAACGGCTGAGAGGAGGATAGGGTCATGAAACGGCAATGGTCGATCCTGGTGGTCGACGATGAGGACATCATGCGCGATTCGATGGCGGCCTGGCTGCGGGAGGACGGGTACTCCGTCCAGACCGCCGCATCGGGCCAGGAAGCGATCGATCTCGCCAGGGAAAAGGAACTTCACATCTGCTTCGTCGATCTCAAGATGCCCGAAGGCATCGACGGCATCCAGACGATGCTCGAGATCCGTAAGATCCGTCCGCAGGCAGTGGTCATCATCATCACGGCATACGCGACGGTCGATACGGCCATCATCGCGATGAAGGAGGGGGCATACGAGTACATCGTAAAGCCCTGCAGCCCGGAAGAGATCTCGCTGCTCGTCGAGCGCATCATCAAAGTGAAGAGCCTTGAGCGGGAGAACCTCATCCTGAAGAAGAAGCTGAGCAGACAGTATCACCTTATGGACATCGTCAGCAAGAATCCGCGCATGCAGGATATCTTCCAGCTGGTGAGGGATGTCGCCAGTCTTCGGAGCACGGTGCTCATACAGGGAGAGAGCGGGACCGGCAAGGAGGTCATTGCGAGGGCCATCCACTATTCGGGCGACAGGGCGTCGAAGCCTTTCGTCTGTGTCTCCTGCGCTGCGTTGGCGGAAACACTCCTCGAATCGGAGCTGTTCGGGCACGAGAAGGGATCGTTCACAGGCGCCATCGCGCAGAAGAAGGGCAAGTTCGAGGTCGCGAACGGGGGCACCATCTTCCTGGACGAGATCGGGGATATCCCGCCCAAACTTCAGCTCGACCTGCTGCGGATCCTCCAGGAAAAGACCTTCTCGCGTGTCGGCGGGACCGAGGACCTGACGGTCGATGTGCGTGTGATCGCCGCAACGAACAAGAACCTGCTCGATGCAGTGAAGGCGGGGACGTTCCGTGATGACCTGTACTACAGGTTGAACGTGATCAACATCATCATCCCGCCGCTACGCGATCGCCGGGAGGATATTCCGTTGCTCGTCCAGACCTTCATCGAACGCCTCTCTCATGAGCTGGGGAAGGAAGTGGCAGAGCTGACCGAGGGAGCGATGAAGCTGCTTCTCGACTACAACTGGCCGGGGAATGTCCGCGAACTGGAGAACGCGCTCGAGCGGGGCATCGTCACATGCCGCACGCGGGTGCTGACGGAAGAGGACCTTGCGTTCCTCGGGGACGGACAGAAGGGACATCAGGATCTTGTCATCCCGACGAACATGAACCTCCAGGACCTCGAGCGGGCTGCGATCGTATCGGTCCTCGAGCGGACCCAGGGCAATATCAAGGAATCGGCCGGGATACTCGGTATCGACCGGTCGACCCTCTACGACAAACTCAAGAAGTACCGGATCCCGCATCCATCGAAGGGTCGAGCAGGAGCGCTCGCCTGATATCCGGCCACGATGCTGTCGGTGCAGCGTCGGCAAAATTCTCGACCGGGACGCCTCCGTCCGCCAGAACGGACTGTTCTGACCTGCCTGCGACGAGCCATTGCAGGTATTCCATCTGATCCCTGAGCCAGCACCTGATCTCATCTCCGCGCAGGAGATGCTCTGTGCGTGTGCCCTTCTCCGGGCGGATGTGCAGCAGCCAGCCATCCCAGAAATCCCCGCGATCGATCACAGTACCGCCCAGCGGGCTCCGCACCTTCACCGCTGAACCACCCGCTGTGAGCGTGAAGGCCACGCTCCCCCTTGCGAGTTTCGTCCCTTTCTCGGGGAGCGCAACTTCCGGTATGGCAGGAAACATCCTTCGCGCGAAATCATCCATACCGATCCTGTACGTTCCGTCGTCGAGCGGGAACACCCAGGTATGGCCCCGGTCGTAGTAGCGGTCCCGGGGGAGGTAGAATCCCCCCATAGAATAGAACCGGTCCTCGGGCAGTAGTTTCCGGGATGCTTCACGGGACCGGTACATCCGGTGCTCCGGACAGGTCTCGCAGCAGAACGCGTTGGCGCAGACGCGGTTGTGGACGGTGCCGAGGAGGTCATGACGGCATCGGCGAGCTGCGGCGGGCATGAGCGAAAAGCTCTCCTTCCAGTGCATCGCTTCCGCGATACCCTGTCGGACCGATCGCAGTGTACGGGCCGTGCTGGTGGCGACCGCCGTGGCGATGATGAGCAGAACAGTGAAGAAGGCGCCCAGAAAGACCATCGTGCCTGTGGTCCATTCGAAGCCATACACAAAGGGGAACATGATGCTATCTCCCTGCTGATGCGAGTTCCCGCTCCTGAGGGAAGAGATTCAGGTAGCGGTACGAGATGGAATAGACAATGACACCGTACGCCACGACCGCCAGGAAGGTCGCTACCTCCTGCCAGCTCGGGGTGTACAGAAGGAGCTCATCGACGGGCAGTGTCGGCAGCGCAAGAGTCTGGATCGTCATGACATACCTGTTCAGGGCGACGCCTCCACAGGCGAGAAGACACGATGCGAGAAGCCAGCCCGACCGCTGACGCACGCGGGGCGAGAGGAGCAGGATGGCCGGCAGGAATCCCAGGAAGATGATCTCCGTGAACAACAGCCAGGACCCGAACGCTCCCTGATGATAGTACTCATACGGAGAGAAGAGGAGCGAGGGGGAGGTCCGGTTGATCCAGATGAGCGTATCGATGGATTTTACGAGCGTGTAGACCAGCAGCAGCATCCCCGAAATCTTCCCCAGGGACTGGAGGATCTCCGGCCGGACAAGCTTCTTCCGTGTGACAGCTGAGACCGTTTTCGTGACGACCACGAGGAATGACGGTCCTACCGCTGCCGCTGAGACGATGAACAGGAAGAACGTAGACGGCCAGATGCCGAAACCCTCGCGGAAGGCGAACGGACGGCCGCGCAGGACACCGTACAGCCCGCCGAGCGATCCCTGATGGAAGAACGAGAGGAACACGCCGACGGCCGCCAGGAGAGGGACCCACCGGTGGATCTCATGCTCGAAGGCCAGGAGCGATGGTATGTTGCTCAGCTTCCTGTTCTTCAGGACGATAGGAGTGTACTCGAGCGCGAGAACTGCCAGGTAGCAGGAAATGCAGAACGTCACCTCCGTAAGCATCGAGTGAACGTTGGGATGCCAGAAGGTGAACCATGCGCGCAGCGGCTGCCCGACATCGACCATCAGGACCGCCACTGCCCCGGAGTAGCAGATGAACCCGATGACGACCGCGCTGTTGATGATGGCCCTGAATTCCCGCCGCCGGAGGATATAGTAGAGCAGTCCGGTGAAGAATGCCCCGGCCCCGAAGGCGATGATGGTCAGGTCCAGATAGATCCAGAGGCCGAATGCGAACCGGTTGTCCATGTTCGTGTGGTTCAGGCCTTCCAGCAGGCAGAGGGATGCTCCAATAAGCCCGAACAGCAATAAACCAGCCCAGGGTGTGAGCCACATCAGGAACCGGGGGAATGGTGTCCGCTCCAGACCGCGTGCGATGAGTGACGTATCCGTGGTGGTCATGTTACGCGCTCCCCGTCGAGCGTTGGAGGTATTGCCGCACCCAGTTTCGTGAGGACCTGTAAAAGACGTTCGGCTCCGTGCCGAGCCGCGGCAGCATCTGGAAGGAATCGTCGTCGCCCGCAAGTTGTGCGGCTTCGGAAGACGCGTCGTTCAGGTCTCCGAACACGATCGCCTTCACCGGGCAGGCCTCGACACAGGCAGGTATGTACTCGACCGGTTTGTCCGGGTCTGCTCCCTCGGCAATCGCTTTCGCCCGCGCGACCTGAAGCCGGCCATGGCAGAAATTGCACTTCTCCGCTACGCCCCTCGAACGGACAGACACGCGCGGGTTGAGCTCCTTCTCCATCCCCTGCGGCCACTCCGGGTCCCACCAGTTGAACATCCGCGCATGGTACGGGCAGGCGGCCATGCAGTACCGGCACCCGAGGCAGCGTTGGGGCATCTGGTAGACGATGCCGCTCGAGGGATCGATCTCCACCGCATTCTGCGGGCAGACCGTCACGCATGGCGGTTCGGAAGAGCATTGCTGGCACATGATGGGGAGGAAGAAGCTTCCCTCCGCGTCCTCATCCGGTCCTCGTACCGCTTCCACCCGCATGGAGGTGAGCGCGGTCCGCTCGGTCATCCCCGGCGTTGCGGGCGGAATATTGTTCTCGATCGCGCATGCCACCATGCACGCCCCGCATCCGACGCAAGCGTCGAGATCGATGATCATGCCATACCGGCTCTGCACAGTTTCTGTGCTACTCATGTCTGGAAATCCCCTGTGATCAGTCGTGGATGTGTATGCTGCTGAGCAGCCATCTGGTCGAGTCCCGGTCGGTCGATGCGCCCTTCATCCGGAAGCCCGAACGGAGCTGCCGCGAAGACCGCGACCCCCGGGGGAATGTCCTTCCGGAAGGCGACGCGGGCGCGTATCTCCTTCTCCCCGGCAACGAACACTGCCTCCTCATGCTCCGAGAGCCCGCGTGCACGGGCAGTCTCCGGATGGACGACGACCCTGGTCGCCCGCGGCTTCAGTCCGCTCTCCTGGTAGACCTTCGAGAGGGCCGGCGAGACCGCAGAGAACGCCGCTGCTGTATCGAGGCCCTCGATGATCGCGATGAGGTGATCCTCCTCGGAAGAAGCCGTCGCGTCAGCCTTTCCTTCCAGCACCTCGAGCATTCGAGGGTCGAGGAGAAATCTTTTCTTCCCGGCAATGCCGCGGGAGGCGGACCGATCGGTCCAACGGCTTCCCTGCATGAACGACTCCCACAGGTCATCGCTGCTTCCGACTTCCGCCAACGGCATCCGTTCTCCGGAAGAAGTGACGAGCTCTCCGCGTCCTTTTGAATGTATCTGCTCAGTCACCTTCCGGAGCATGTCGGTCTCGTTCGCGGGGATGCCGGCGGTCCTTCTCAGGCCGGCCCGCTCGACCAGCGAGCGGAGCAGTTCCGCCGGAGTGGCAGACGGTTCACTGGTCTGATGCAGCGGAACGCTCAATCCGAACGCTGAGGAAGCCGCGGCCGCATGTGCTCTGGTCTCGCAGAGTCGCTCGTACGGCAGCGCCGTCCTCAGCACGTGCGTGGAGACAAGCGCAAGAGGGTCTGCATATGCCCCAAGCCGTACGATGACAGCGTCCGGTCCGTTCATCTTCTGCCCGAGGATGTCCGGGGGCAGGCCAGCAGCCGTTACGCTCGGATCGATCAGGACCATACGCAGGGACCCATCCGGGATGTCCTCGAATTCCTGCCGGTGCAACGGATCGGATGCCGGCAATGGTCGTCGGAGATACACATACCCGTCCGGTTCGAAAGCACCCAGCAGCGCATTGAGCTGCCAGACAGCGTTGTGCAATGACCGGTCAGCCGAGTCCGATGCGATAACAAAAGAGGGTTTGCCCGAGGCGAGGATCGAAGCGGTCTCCCGTATCCGTTCCTCCGGCAGTCGGGTCTGCATGACGAGACGCTCGAGCGGTGTCTTTTTCAGCTGCGTGGCCCACTGACCGGTGTTCCCGACGTGCTCCTCGATGATGAGCTTCGTGATGGCCAGGACACACGCAAGTTCGCTCCCGGGATGGATCTGCAGCCATGAGCGTCCAAAGACGCCTGCGGCCGATCGCACCGGGGATGCCTCGATGATTTTCACCGACGTTCGCCGATCCCGCATCGCGTCCAGAAGACCGTGCGATGCTCCCCATCCCTCCAGAACTGGCGAGCTCACACTGAGAATGGTCTTTACACGGCCGATCTCTATCCCGATCGGTGGATGCCCCTCGGGGAGTATCATTCGAGCTGCATCGAAGAACTTTCCGTCCCAGCTGACGGGAGTGCAGACGGCTGCGTCAGGTATGTCCCGCAGCAAATGTTCCGCGATGTCTGCGGTCATGCTGTCCGGCCGGGCGGTCACATAGGCGATCCCTCCGGGTCCCTTCAGACCTGCGGCGAGCTCGGCGATCATCGCGTCAGCATCGACGGGCTGGACGGAACCCGCAGGAGTGATCCGCGCCGCCGCAGCTCTCAGGCGGGAAGGATGATACATAAGATGATGACCCGCCAGGCCGAACGGGCACAGGCCTCCGGACCTGCCAAGAAGACTGAACGGGACCCCGTTCACGATGGACGCCTCGACAGGGCATCCGCTGGCGCAGAGCGTGCACGCTGTCGAGACCGTGCTCACCGGTCCACGCGGGAGTGGAGGGATGAGGCTCCAGTTCTGGGTCCAGATGGAAAGGTCGTCCAGCAGTTTCCACGGCATGGGGGTGAACAAGAATCCGAGCGCCGAGCCGCCGGCGAGCTTCAGGATATGTCGTCGTGTGATCGTCGTGCTCATTACTGGCCCCTCATCGATGACAAGCGAGGCAGCTTTCTTGCACGCCTCGTTCAGTGTGGCATCCGGAGCAGGTGGTCATCTTCATGGCCGTGCCTGGCCTGGCATCGAGACCGGAGAGGTCGTGCCCCCAGATGTCCCTGCTGTACCCGCTGATGCGGTTCACCTGATAGACCCTCAGGGAATCGCTCGTGCCGTGTCCGGCATGGCAGGTCTCACATGTGAGCTCGCCTGCCTGCACATGCTGGATGTGGGAGAAGTAGACATTGTCCGGCTGACGGGCGTAGATCTTCCAGGGGATATCCCTGTCCTGCCGGACGTACTCCTCCACGAGCATACGCTCCGATTCTGTCTCTCCCAGAGGCTCGGCGTGGCACTCTGCGCACGTTTGCACACCCGGGACGCCGATGAACTGACCGTCGTCCGAGAAGGAGTGGCATGATTCGCAGCTCAGCCCGGCCCCTTCCTCAGAGTGGGCCGCGTGGCTGAACTGTAGGGGCTGAGATTCGCTCTCGTAGAGGAGTGACGGGAAGACCAGCCATCCGAACGCGAGCATTGCGACGAGACCGATCGGGAAGAAAAAGCTGGAACGGATCATCGGCTCCTCTCCGGTGCGCGTGACGGTGAAAAGAACTCATTATACAGGTAGAGCATTTCTTCGCGTGCCAGCCGGTGGATCTCTTCGAAGCACAGACATCCGCCATCGGCCATCAGGGGCTTTTCCGTACTGAGGGCCGGAGCGACACGTCGTGTGAAATGATGGATGAGCCGGTCGATGTCGTCCCGCAGAGCGTTCACGGCATACGCCGGCGGCAGCAGGGGTGATCGGTCGCCGTCCTTCCTGGGCGCCGTGGTCGCAGGTGCGGTCTGCCCTTCGAACAGCCACCCGAACGAGAACGGACGCTCCGTCACCCATTCGGGATGTTTCCGGAGCGATGTGTTGGGGATCGCTTTGCCGAGCGTGAACGGAAAGACCATCGGCATATCGATGCCACAGGCCCGGAAGACGGCGGTCGGGCGGCCGTCCCATTGGTCTGTCGCGAATGAGACATCCTCGACCCGGCCGATCACAGAGGCGAAGAAACCATCCACGCCGATGTGGCAGAATCCGTCATCGTTGACCTGCATCCACATATGGTTGGGTGTGTAGGAGCGGTCTGTGCGATACGAGACGCCGCTGACGCTCACCGTCGGGTCCTTCGGATTGTCGTTGTGGTCACTTTGTCCTTTGGGCCGCGCGTACGTCAGGAACTGCTCACAGTACTGATGATTCTCCGTGCCGCAGCGGGTGAGCATCGATTCGGAGTAGGGGATGTACTTGGGAACCGCAGCGGCGGCGCAGTACTGAACGAGCGATTCATGAAGGAACGGGCATCGCGACGCCTGCGGATGTTCCTCATGAAATTCCTTTGCGATGGGGCAGGTCACATACTCCCTGGACGAGCATCGCTCTTCCGGAATGGCATCGGGCGACCGCGGGATCACCTTGCGGATGGTCGACGCCTGACAGCTCTTGACCTGGACCTCCCGGAGAAACGGACAACGATGTCCTGGTGTTTCCATGACGCGGCTCCTCACGTGTGAAGGACACGCGATGCTAGTTGTCGGACCGGATGATGTTCGGTGAGTCCTCGTCGCTCCCCTTGTCGGGGGTCTGTGCCCGCTTCGAAGCGCGCAGATTGAAGACGTTGCCGCGCTTCTTGATCGGCTCGCCGCCATCGGCCATCGTGAGGCCAAGGCCAGGGGCGAGCATTGCATGGTCATCCGCATGGACGAGGACGCGGTTCCGCACACGGACATACACCTCCTGGACGATCGACTTGCCGACGATGACGAGGCACGCGAGCGTCACAATGCCGAGAGCAAGGTTGGTGAGGTCCAGCCAGAGGGTTTCAGGATCTGTGAAGGATTGCATGACGTGACTCCTTTGATGTTCGGTGGGCTGTTGGCACACATCAAGGCAACTCGCGTACCGGCGTATCTGGCAATGCGATGAGTACAGAATGTCCGGTTTCGTTCGGCTTTCGATGGTCGTCCTCATCCGATCGGACATCACGACAACTGTGCTGTCGGAAAGGCCGACTTTCGTGGAGGGGAATCCGACAATAATCAGATCTGCGGTCGTCATCACATGGGGGGGGGATGATGAGTGACGACCTTCCCGGCGAAAGGCACCTCCTTTTGCGCGGTCGACGAATCAGAGGGTGGTCAGATGGACCGGACCACGGGGGGGGGGGGGGCAAATCGAACCAAAAATGAGAATTTTGACGGCGCATTTTCAGCAATTCGGCTTGCTTGATTCCCACGAATAGCACATTTTCCTGTTCGTTACATCGTTTGTTTGCCGTTCTGCGCGATTTAGGTGGCATGCTTTCTGTAAATGAGGCGGCAACGGCGAAATCCTGACAAGTGATCTCTCACGCCGGGAAGCCATCGCCGTCCTCTGTCTGATACGCAGCATCTGTCTATCCAGCCCGGCCGGCCGCCAGTACCCTCCGCGTCCTCCGGGAGAATCACGTTCACGTCGTTCATGCTGGGAGGCAAGTTCCTTATGCGACGACTGAAGGGATGGTTCCCTGTCACGTTTCTCCTCCTCATGTTCATCGGTTCCTGCACCGAACCCGAGACCCACTCGCTTTACGATCCGACCGCTCCGACTGCCTCGACTCCAACAGTGACCAGTATTTCGCCTGCTGTGGCTGCAGTCGCTGGCATGGACTCGATCGTCATCACGGGGCAGAATTTCTCGGCCGTGCCGGAGGAGAACACGATCTACTTCAATGATGTCCGCTCGGCGGTCATCAGTGCTTCACCCACGCGGCTTGTGACGATCGCCCCTGCTGCCGCAGTCGACTCCAGCGTCAGCGTACGCGTGACGGTGGACGGCGCTGTCGCCTTCAGCAACCCGCTGTCGTACTCACTGCTGGCAGGGGTCGTGTCGTTCGGCGACCTCGCTCCGGCGTCGAATGTCGCTCCTGCCGAACTCGTGTCGGCGATGACCATCGATCCATCAGGAGGTCTCATCCTCGCATACGCCTACGGTGCAGCTGATGGCGGCATCCTGTCGTTCGATGCTGCAGGCGTCAGAACGAGATACGCTCCCGCAACATCGGGCGTCATCTCCTGGACCGGCCTGAAGTTCGGCGCAGGAGGATCCCTGTTCGCCGCGCGGGAGTTCCGTGCCATCTACGCGTTCGCTCCTGGCGGCGGGTCCGTCGGGGCGCTCTGGACTGCTTTGACGTTCGGTGTCAGGATCACTGACATCGATTTCGATCAGGATGGCTATATGTGGGCCGGGGGTGACAATGTGAACATCTATCGTCTGGCATCTGACAAATCGGTAACGACCTTTCCGTTCGACGCGAACATCAGCTCTCTCCGGGTTCATGGCACTCATCTGTATTTCCTGGCGGACACGTCGGATGGTCCCCGTGTCTGGCGTGCTTCCATTGCGGGTGGTGTGCTTGGGACGCCGGAGGTCTATTTCGACTTCGCCGCTCAGTTCCCGGGCCTGACCGCCGGCGGCATCACGTTCTCGTCAACAGGGACGCTGGTCATCGGCACGGAGCCTCCGTACGGCATCGTGTTCGTCGGGAGCAACGGATCATGGACCGCACCCTTCGGGTTCTACGAGCAGTTCTTCGGGACGGGTGTGAAGAAGATGGCGTGGGGCGCGACAGAGCACCTGTACGCGTCCACAAACGAAGGACTGCTCATACGCTTCACCGTGCGGGGTGCGTCCGGTGCGGCGTACAATGGGAATACCCAATGACGATGACCGATGGTACACCGTCCGTTGAAGGATTCTTCCTCCGAGTCAGAAGGAATCACACAATGAACTTCAGAGCATTAGTTCTGTGCCTCATCGTCCTTTTCCTCAGCGCGGTGCCGGATACCGCCCGGTCGCAGCAGAAACTGGCCCAGACAGGGTTCAACTTCCTGCTCGTCGGAACGGATGCCAGGGCCACGGCCATGGGGGAGGCTTTCACGACCGTCGAAGGGTCGCCCATGTCTCTCTTCTATAACCCGGCAGGGCTTGGCGGTATGCGCGATTTCATCAGCCTTTCGACCAATCAGCTGAGCTGGATCGCCGACATCAAATATCTGTCGGGCGGCATTGCTGTCGCCCCGTTCGACGGCCGGTACGGGGTCATTGGCATCAGTCTGATGAACGTCAACTACGGGGAGTTCAAGTTCACGCGGGTGGCGGCCACCGAGCAGGGATATGAGGACCTCGTCGGCTATCCGAAGCCTTCGGCGTACATGGTCGGTATCGGCTATGCAAAGGAGCTCTCGACGCAGTTCGTCGTCGGTGGACAAGTGAAATATGCCTATCAAAGCCTGGGCGAGAGCGCCGTTCCCATCTACAACACATACGTCAATGCTGGGGGGCAGGTCGTCAGGGACACCAACATCGTGCAGAAGGCATATGACGTGGGGGTCCTCGCATTCGACTTCGGGACGATCTACAGGACCGGCTGGAAGGGCCTTGCCTTCGGGATGACGATCAACAATTTCTCCAAGGAGGTCAGGTACGTTCGCGAGAACTTCCAGCTCCCGCTGCAGTTCACCTTCGGCATATCGATGGACGTGCTCGAATTGGTGCCCGGCGGGATGGAGGGCCACAGCCTCACCGTCGCCATCGATGCCGTCCATCCGAGGTCCTATCCTGAGCTCCTCCGCATCGGCGGCGAGTATGTCTTCTATGATGCGGTCTTCCTGAGGGCCGGCTATGTCACCCATCATCAGGAGTACGGGTCAACGTTCGGCATCGGCGTGCGTCAGTTCGGCCTCGCCATCGACTATTCCTACATGCCGCACGATGTGTTCAGCGACTTCCAGCGTTTTTCGGTCTCGTTCAGCCTTTGACGGAGACGACCTATGAGGAACACACACATGAATCGACGCACGAAGGAAGCCCGGAGAACTGTCAGCACGCTGTTGCTCGTCGTTCTGAGCGTGACAGCGCTGTTCGCGCAGACGGGTAAGATCGCAGGGACGATCACCGATGCCCGGACCGGCGATCCCCTCATCGCAGCGAACGTCGTGGTGGAAGGAACGACGCTCGGTGCAGCGACGGACATCGACGGCTACTTCGTCATTCTCGGCGTTCCGCCGGGCACGCATGCCGTCAGGGTGTCAATGCTCGGCTACGCCCCCTCCAGGGTGGTCGACGTACGCGTCGCTATCGACCTCACAACTGAGCTGAGTCTCCGGCTCTCTGAGACCGTCATCGAAGGGGAGGAGATCGTCGTTGTAGCCCAGCGCCCCGTGGTCGCGCCGGACGTCTCTGCGAGCAGGTTCAACGTCGAAGCTGCCGATGTTCTGACCATGCCCGTGCAATCGGTGACGGATGTCCTGACCCTTCAGGCCGGCATCGAGCAGGGATCTGATGGGCTCGTCGTCAGAGGAGGCGGGACGAATCAGACCGTGTTCGCCGTCGACGGGTTCATCCTGAACGACGAACGCTCCAACGTTCCTTACGCGGCCGTCGGTCTGGCGGCCACGCGGGAGGTTCTCGTGCAGACAGGTGGATTCTCTGCCGAGTACGGGAATGTCCGGTCGGGCGTCGTGAACGTCGTGACGCGTGAAGGGGAAGTGGATATGTATTCGGGTGCCATCGATGTCCGGTTCACACCTCCTGCGCCGAAGCATTTCGGCATCTCGATGTACGATCCGAATTCCTATTTCAACCGGCCGTACACGGACCCCGATGTCTGCTGGACGGGCACGAACAACGGCATCTGGAGCCAGGAGATGCAGAGCGAATATCCCTACTTCCAGGGCTGGAACACAGTGTCGGAAGCGACCATTCAGGACGATGATCCAAACAACGACATCACACCGGCAGGCGCGAAGCGCCTGTGGGAATGGCAGCGCCGCCGTCAGGGCGATATCGTGAAGCCGGACTATGTTATCGATGCCGGTTTCGGAGGACCGGTGCCGTTCGTCAGCGAGATGCTGGGGAACCTGCGGTTCTTCCTGTCGCACTTCAACGAGCGTGAGATGTTCATCTATCCATTGTCGCGGGACGCGTTC
The DNA here is from genome assembly GCA_964534125.1 of uncultured Ignavibacteriaceae bacterium. Classification (GTDB taxonomy): domain Bacteria; phylum Bacteroidota; class Ignavibacteria; order UBA10030; family UBA10030; genus 2-02-FULL-55-14. The sequence continues at coordinate 369,963 of CAZHOJ010000001.1, read as the reverse complement.
CGTCGCAATCACACGCAGTTGAAGCTGACATCCGAGCTCTCATCCTCGATGAAGCTTATCGTCATGGGGCTCTACGGCGAGGAGCATTCGGTCTCCCCCTACGAGTGGACCACTGCTCCGACGGGATACCTCATGCGGAGCCAGTACGAGGTGGCGGACCTTCTGAGCACGACGGAGGGGATGAACGCATTGTATATGCCCGACAGGTACAGCCCGAGCTCTGTCTATCGGGTCACCGCGGGAGCGAAGCTGACGCATACGCTCAGCTCGACGACATTCTATGAGGTCGACATTCAGCACTACCAGAGCGTGTACAGCACGTTCCAGCAGCCGCTGCGCGATACGTCGAAGGTCTACGAGCCTATCCCCGGCTATCTCGTGGACGAGGCACCGTGGGGATATTGGGGATACAGCTCCGGCGCCATCGACGGCGTGATGCGCCTTGGCGGATGGATGAATCTGGGACGGGATGCGAGCGTGAACTCGAGCACCTCCATCCGGGGGAACCTGACCTCGCAGCTTGACAACGTGAACCAGGTGAAGGCCGGGTTCCAGTTCACGTATGACGACCTGAACATCAACTCGGGCGCCTACAGCCCCTCGATGTCCACCTGGACGCGGAGCATGATATACCATGTCTTCCCGTACCGCGTGGGGGCCTATCTGCAGGACAAGCTCGAGTTCCAGGGATTCATCGCCAACGTCGGCGTTCGCATCGACCACTCGAATCCCAATGGCGAGTACTACGATTTTCAGTCGTATGATCCGCTCCTCGGACAGGGGAAAGGGAATACGATCGAGGATGTTGCGCCGCGGAAACCGGCAGAGTCGGAGACGTATGTGAGCCCGCGGCTTGGCATCTCCCATCCTATCACAGAGAACTCGAAGCTGTACTTCAACTACGGCCACTTCCTGTCGGAGCCGTCCTCGACGTTCAGGTTCCGGCTGCAGAGGGAATCGAACGGCCTGGTGACGTACCTGGGCAATCCGAACATGCGACTTGAGAAGACCGTCGCGTACGAGCTCGGGTTCGAGCAGAACGTGATGGACCTGTTCTTCCTGCGTGTCGCGGGCTACTATAAGGATGTGTCGCGGCAGCCTGGATGGGTCTATTACAGCAACATCAATTCGAGCGTGAAGTACTACGTTGCCACGAACAACAACTATGCGGACATCCGCGGCTTCGAGGTGACCATCTCGAAAGTGCGCGGCTCATGGATCACGGGCTTCATCAACTATACGTATGACGTCGGTTCGTCCGGGTATTTCGGTTTGACGCAGTACTGGCAGGATGTGAACGCCCAACGCGCCTACGTACAGCAGAATCCCTACCAGTCCAAGCCGCATCCGCAGCCGTACGCGCGGGCGAACATCACCTTCATGTCACCAAAGGACTTCGGTCCGGATGTTATGGGCATTAATCCGCTGGGCGATATCAGCTTCACGATGCTCGGGCGGTGGCAGGCCGGGAGCTATGCGACATACAATCCCAACGCCATCCCGGGTATCGTGGACAACGTGCAGTGGAAGGACTCCTATAACATCGATGTCAGGCTGATGAAGGGGATCAACGTCGCCGGATATGGGATCCTCGTGTACATGGACGTCACGAACATCTTCAACTTCAAGCACCTTAGCTACGCCGGCTTCTCGAACCAGTACGACTACGATGACTACCTGCGGTCGCTCTGCTTCTCCTGGGAGGAAGGGGACAATAAAGGGGACGACCGGATCGGGGAGTACAGGCCGAACGGGGTGGAATTCGATCCGTTGGAGCCGAATCCGAACAATGATCCCGCCATCACGGCGCGCAACAACGACCGCAAGGCTCGGAAATCATATATTGACATGCCCGATGTCACCTCGGTCACGTTCCTCAATCCGAGGAGCTTCACATTCGGCATCAGGCTCAGCTTCTGACAGGACCCTGATCCTATGAAAGGACGAATCCCGATGGTCTCCCAACGAATGCGAGCTGCCGCGTTCACTGCCGCGGTCTGTCTCTTCGTGTGCGCCCACCCGCTGCTGTCGCAGGTCAATGAGGCTGATAAGCGCTATGTGCGGGTCGGGACGCTCCAGAGCGGGTTCACGGCCTACGGGTCTGAGCGCGCCTGGAACAACAGCTACTACGAAGGGCTTATCTGGCCCGCGGACTATCTGTATCAGGACAACGCCGTCATCGAGCGGCAATGGCTGGGCTGCGCGAACTTCACCGACGCACAGGGGAGGGTGTGGACGAACTTCGGCGTTTACTTCGCGGCATCGTATGCGGGAACCTCGCTGTTCCCGATGGAGATGAAGCAGACGGCGAAGTTCGAGCTTCCCCGGGTTTACGTCGACGGGATGGACATCAGCGCGCCGTACCAGGGCGATATTGATGAGATCGACCCGACGCTCATTTCAGACCGGCTCGTCACGAACATCGTGAACACGTCGATGGGAGTGACGTTCACCCGCAAGGTATATGCGTTCAGCCAGCAATTCCACGACAACTACTTTGTCAAGGAGTTCACGCTCAAGAACACGGGGTATGTCGACGGGACGAACACGCAGGTGCTGAACGCGCCCGTCACGGGCCTGTATTTCAGCTTCGGCATCCGCTACGCCGTCAGCCGCGATGGGGCATCCAGCATCGGCGGAGCGCAGACCTACGGGAAATACTCGTGGGTCACACGGCGTGGGGAGGATTATGCAGCGCATGCCAGCGACGTGCTCACGGAGGCGAGCCCCATTCCGCAGTGGTTGAGGGCGGGGTATTCGTGGGCGGGTCAGGCGTCCGAGAACAACTTCGACAATCTCGGAGGCCCCTATGTAACGGGCGACGGGAGATTGCGCGCACCGCAGTACGCCGGCATCGTCACGCTCCATGTGGACAAGAGCGCCGCGGACAAGAGCGATGACCCTGCGCAGCCGGTGGTGCTCGGCTGGCATGCCGGGGATACCTATCCAAGCCTGGGGGATATGACCTACGGTACCATGCCTTCGCACATCGAGCTTTACCGGATGATCAGCGGGATCCCGTATGCAGGGAAGGGACACCCGTCGGAGCGGTTCGACGAGGTCTACGGCGCGTCGTACGACGATGCATGGAAAGTGCACGGGGACGGCGGCGGGACGAACCTGTGGATATCATATGGGCCATTCGACCTTAATCCTGGCGACAGTGTGGTGATCGTCGTGGCCGAGGGTGTTTCAGGCATCGACCGTGCGACCTGTATCGAGGTGGGTCAACGGTGGAAGAGGGCCCACGATGACGCAACGGACAACGGTCCGTTCACCCTGCCTGACGGTTCGACCACGACCGATGAGGACGCCTACAAGGACGCCTGGTTCTACACCGGCCGTGATTCGATCATGCTGACGTTCAGCCGGGCGAAGCGCAACTACGACCTCGGGTATATGATCCCGCAGCCGCCACAGCCCCCCCCATTGTTCAATGTGTCGTCCGGCGGCGACAGGATCATCCTCAGTTGGACACCCAGCCCCTCGGAGGGGACTGCGGGATTTGCGGGATACAAGCTGTTCCGTGCGACCGGCAAGACCGACACGGTGTTCACAGAGATCGCGAGCGTGGGGCCGGGAGTGACATCCTACGAGGATGTGACGCCTCAGCGGGGATTCTCGTACTACTACTACATTTCGGCCTTCACGGACGGAAGCCAGAACACGACAGGCGGGCCGAACCCGGCAGGTCCTTTGATGAGCAACCGGTTCTATACCCGGACGAACCAGCCAGCATATCTGCGCCGGCAGGCGGGGGACAACCTGAAGGATATCCGGATCGTCCCGAACCCGTACAATATCGCGGCACCCGACCTGCAGTTCCCGGGCGAGGTGGACAAGATCATGTTCCTCAACATCCCCGGGCACTGCGAGATCAAGATCTATACGGAGAACGGAGACCTGATCAACACCATCAGCCATGAGGACGGAAGCGGCGACCAGGAATGGAACTCGATCACTTCGTCGAGACAGGTCGTTGTGAGCGGGATCTACATCGTGCACTTTCTCGTAACGGAGGACTATGTTGATCCTTCGACAGGTGAGCTGAAGTACCGGAAGGGAGATTCGGCAGTGCAGAAGATGGTGATCATCAGGTAAAGAACGGCAGAGAACAGAAAATGGAGAACAGAGAATAGTGCAGGTCCCGGCACCTGAAGGGTCTGTACAAGAGAAACCCGGAGTGCTCCTCCGGGTTTCTCTGTTTCAAGGACACTCCCCCATGATATTCGAACCGGATATTGGCTCTTCCGTGCCTCTCATATCCTGTCTCTTCCGGACTTGAATCCCCGCCTCAGCGGCAATTCAGGTCTGGCGTGACCCTCATGCACCCGGCACTCTGGTGCATCATGGCTTCACTGAAGATTCGCCGCTCCCAGCGTGTTTTGCGCCAGATCGAGTGGTTTGACAAGGTATCGGAAAACGGCTACATTATCGAAAGCTAACGGGGGACTTTTCGATCGGGACTGGGAAATGCCATCCCGATCGTTCAGGTGCGTCTTTCGGCTAGTCCTCCCAACCATCTCTCGTTGTTATCTGAACAGAGTTCCCGCGCGACGAAAGGTCATGGCAAAAGTTCGCATCCTCCTCATAGAAGATAACCCCATCCTGCGGGAAGGGATCACCACCCAGATCAACGGGCAGGGGGATATTACGGTCGTTGCCGCGTCGGATGGCTCTGAGGATGCACTGGCGAAAGCGAAGTCAGCCAGGGTTCAGGTGATACTGATGGACCTCGGACTGCACAGCCAGAGCAGTCTGGAGATTGTGCGATCCGTGAAGAAGGCACTTCCTTCCATAAAGATCATAGGGATGGGCCTGAATGCCTCGCAAGCGGACATACTGGAATTTGTCCAGGCAGGAGCGGAGGGATTCATCCTCAAGAATGCCAACGTGGATGAGGTTATCAAGACCATTCGTGCTGTTGTTGGGGGAGAAACGATCCTGCCCCCTCCGATGACAGGTTCGCTGTTCCTTCAGGTCGTCGAGCACGCAGTGCTGAAGGGCAAACGTAATTTCCGTGGCGCCATCCGCATGACGCCGCGGGAAAAAGAGATCATTGCGCTTATCTCAGATGGGATGAGCAACAAACAGATCGCACAGAAACTCAACATTGCCACCTTCACAGTGAAGAGCCACGTTCACAATATTCTGGAAAAGCTCGCGTTGCACAGCCGTCTTCAGATCGCACAGCACTCCAGGGAAGAATCCACGGCCTGAAGGATCTCGGCGACAGTTAAGAAGAGTACCCCCCCTTTTTATTGCACGTTCCGGCAAGTCCAGTCTGCTCCAACCTCTCTGAGTCTCTCCCCCCTGAACAGGAAGAGACACCGCACTATCATCCTGCGCACTCAACGATGGGACGTGAGCAATCCCCTCGACGACTACTCCGGTGAACCGGCAAGCGAGGCACATCGTCGTTCCTCGAAAGGCCTGAAAGTAGTCCGATATCGGCGATAACACGGACACCCCCCTTCGCTTCGTCACCCAAGTTCGCTCCAATTCTCCCCAAGAGAATTAATCCCTTTTTCATCCTTCTGAGCTATTCCTCATTCGAATGTTCATTCCTACTCTTCATTCAACGTCAATAGCGTTGAGACTCACCAGCGCCCGCAAGCGGAATCCGTATGCCGAGCACTCAGCCCCATAAGGAAGTCCTCATGGAATTTCTGTACCTCCCAGTGGTAACGACGGGTCGCCGCAGCGTGCTCTGGAGTCGGCTCCGGGTGCCGCAGAACAAGGGCATATCCGAAGGTCCCTCGTTGTATCGATACGACTCAACGGGGCGGCTCGTTCATTACGATTCAGAGAACCGCGAGATCGAGCAGGAGTCGGCCTTCACGGTGACAAGCACCAGCCATCCGGATGCCGGACGGCAAACGTCCTCCTTCCAATCCGGATCGACACTCCCGTGTCGTGGAACATAAAAGATGCACAAACTGCCAAAACATCGGAGGAATTGAGAATGCAGGCTTTCATCCCGACAATCGAAGAGGCACAGTCCGACGGAATGATCGGAGATCGACTGTCACTGGCTGACCTTGGGGTCCGTGAACTTGACGTCACATTGATTCGTCCCACCAACTACTCCGACGACGGATACCCTGTCAAGACCCGGATCGGCGTCATTCGCAGTAACACCCTCACTCAGATCGGAACGCTCGTCCGCGATTTCGAGAACCATCCGTTCTTCAACGGCATCCCGATCAACATTCGGAAGATCGACGAAGCCATCGAGTGGATACCGGACAAAGAGATCATCGCCGCTTCGCAAATCCCCGGGGTCAGATCGATCGTCATGCTCGTCGGAGTGCAATCGAACCAGTACCCACGGGCATTGGACATCGCGTCCAGGTTCCTCCCGCATGGGATTCCCGTCATGATAGGTGGCTTCCATGTGAGCGGAATGCTGGCCATGATCGGTGTGACTGCCGATCTCAGGGTCGCCATGTCAAGGGGCATAACGCTGGTCGCCGGAGAGGTCGAGGGGGGCCGTCTGCCGGCAGTTGCTGAAGATGTCCTTCGGGGCAGGGCGCAGCCGCTCTATAATTTTCTGAACCCCACTCCGGATCTTTTCGATGTCCCGATCCCCCGCATCACCAGGGATGAATTCGAGAATTTTGCATCCCGGTTCACGACCATCGACACGGGCCGGGGCTGCGTCTTCAATTGCGACTTCTGCACCATCATCAATGTGCAGGGCCGGACGATGCGGTACCGGGATCCGGCGCAGGTGGTCGCGTTCGTACGAGACAGCTACCATGAAGCGGGGGTGTCACATGCCTTCTTCACCGATGACAACACGGCCCGCAACCCCAGATGGAGGGACCTGTTTGCAGGGCTCATCCGATTGCGCGAAGACGAACATATTCCCTTCACCTTCATGATGCAGAGCGATCTGGCCGCCCGAAAGATGCCCGGCGGAGACTTCTTCGAGCTGGCGGCCCGTGCGGGCTGCAACCAGGTGTTCTTCGGGGTGGAAAGCGTGAACCGGGAGAACCTGCGCTCGAAAGAGAAGTTCCAGAACCAGGTGTCCGAGTACAAAGGTCTGGTTGCCCACTGTCATTCACTCGGCATCGCCTGTCACGCGGGATATATCCTCGGGCTGCCGTTCGACACTCCGCAGAGTGTCAAACAAGACATCGCTGAGCTTCAACGGATGATGTTCGATTCTGCCTCGTTCTACATTCTCTCACCGCTCCCGGGCTCCAGGGATCATCAGCGCTGGTGGAAGGAGGGGAGGTGGATGCACGACGACCTCAACACCTACGATTCTGCCCACGCTGCCGTCAAACCGGAGCGCATGACGTGCGAAGAACTGATGGAAACATACCATGATGCCTGGGAACAGTTCTATTCAACATCGCATATGGTGAACGTGCTGAAGCTCTGGAAACGGGACCCTCATTATTATAGAGAACGGCTCTCCTTTTTTGCATGGTATCTGTATTCTTCCCGGATCGAACGCCTGCATCCTATGAATTGCGGTTTCTGGACCGTTCGGCGGCGAAATGATCGCCGGGCGGATCTTCCGATGGAGGCGCCCATTCCCTTCTGGATGAATCGAACACGAGTGCTTGCAGGCCGTTTGTGGGGTATCGTCAGACTGTTCTTTCAGCTGGAGGAGGTGTGGCTCCGAAGCCGGCACAAGAGCAGGGTGGAAGAGGCTTTGTATGATTGGATCCTGAAAACGAAGGAGAACATCGTCGATTGGAGAGAACTGAGCGCCGACGAACTCGCAGCGTTCTATACAAAGATCGCGAAGGAGATCCCCGAGACACGCGTTCCCTCACCGCTTCGTCTGTGGTTCAGGCGGCGAAATCCGTTCGCCGGGGCGTTTACGAGGGCATATGTCCAGCGGATCTGGGGGAAGTGGTATCTGCACCTGTGGAATCCGTTCAGGTGGGTAGAGGCAGTCCTGTTCGAGTGGGTGCACGGTGCACGGTTCCTCTCCCAGCTGCTGCATGACAAGAAGGAGAAAGAGCCGGCCTCAGCATGACACGTTCGAAGGATCACGGTGGACCAGATTTCCGTCCTTCGCGCCGATCAGGGATTGAGGGATCTCGGTAAGAGTCAAACGCATCTCAGCATACCTCTCAGGAGGAACGCTCTCCGACGGTACGGCTGAATCTCCGTCCGATCATTCCTGAGGGGGAACCCGCCCGGCTTTCCGAAAGCATCCGTCAGACCGTGTACGAACGGTTCCACGCCGCATCATCATCGAAAGGGATTAGCTCTCTTTCCATCCCTTTGGGCCATTACGCCTCTCTGTGCAGAAGGGTATACTGATTCATCTGCTGAAGAGGGTTTTGTCTGATCTGAATTGCCTCGCTGATGGATGGGAAGAAAAGGAGTGTAGATCATGAATTGGGACCGAGTCGAGGGAGGGTGGAAGCAACGGAGGGGAAAGGCAGTCCATCATTGGGGGAGACTGATGAATGACGAGCTTGCGGCGATCGCCGGAAAGCATGAGGAACTCGTCGGGATCCTCCAGGAAAAATTCGGCATTGCGGAGGAAGAAGCCAAGCGACAGATCGCTGAATTCAAGCGGAATATTGCTCAACTGAAAAGGTCGAACGCCAGACTCCAGAAACTCAAAACGGGGAGTCGGAAAGCCAAGCCAGTATCAAGGACACCGCGGGCGAAAGCAAGCAGCACTTCACGTAAACGAAAGTCGGCATCATCGACATCCGTGTAAAACGAGACACTGTTATCACGCAGACAAACAGGAAAAGAGGATCATGTGAACAAGCAATCGTCAGATTTCGCGATCACATCAGACTGTAAGAACCGTTTCACGATGGGCAGGACGGTAAGCACGCTCGCCATCGCCCTCACGTTGGTCCTGCTGACGGCAGGTTGCAGCAAGGATGACGATGTTGTCGCTCCGTCAGCAGTCGAGATTCCTGTTCAATCGACTGTTCATACGACGGTCAACCTCGGGTCAACCTCCGGATTCGCGATCCTCGCGGGATCGCTGATCTCTAACGTGCCGACATCGGCCGTCACGGGAGATGTCGGATTGAGCCCTTCAGCGCGATCGTTCATTACAGGCTTCGGCCTGACAGAAGTGACCGGCACGATATATGCCGCCGATGATGTATCTCCGGACGGTGTTGCCGCAATGCTTACAGCAGCAAAGGGGGATCTCACGATCGCTTACAATGACGCGGCAGGCCGGACAGCAACGGATCTCGTTCTCGTCGCAGGCAACATCGGCGGGTTGACGCTTACGCCTGGGTTATACAAATCCAGCGGATCTCTTGAAATATCGTCGGGCGACCTCACGTTGGACGCAAAGGGGAACGCGAATGCCGTGTTTATCATCCAGATCGCATCCACGCTGACCACCACCTCGGGGCGCCAGGTCATTCTGAGCGGCGGAGCAAAAGCCTCGAACATCTTCTGGCAGGTCGGTACATCGGCCACGCTCGGAACAATGTCGGTCTTCAAAGGAACCATAATGGCCGATCAGGCGATCTCCCTGAATACCGGGGCCACAGTAGAAGGCAGATTGATGGCGAGAATTGCCGGGATCACGCTTGAGGGCAATACGATCGTCACGCCGGCACCGTGACGATGGATGTGCAGGACCCTGTGGCATTCAAACCTGATGCTTCCGCCCGCAGGGGGCGGAGGCAGCCAGGACTGAGATGTGTGAACATTCACTAACGCTGGAGGTTGTATGAATACGGTTACTATGAACAGAGCGGAGGGATGCAGCCGCTGGACCCGCCTTCTTGGTTCGGTCCTGATGGTAGCATTGTCCACTCCGATCGTCGCATTGCCGCAATCGACGAGGGTCGATCTCGGAACGGCGGGGAATTTTGTGGTCCTGGCACAGTCGGGAATTTCCACCACCGGTGTGACGGCAGTCACCGGAGATATGGGTGTCAGTCCGTCTTCGGCGACAGCCATCACAGGATTCGGACTTATCATGCACTCGTCCGGGACGTATGCATCTTCATCGATGATCACCGGCAATGTGTACGCATCTGATTACACCGTGCCCACGCCGACGACGATGACGACGGCCATCGCCGACATGCAAACGGCATTCACCAATGCCGCGGGACGGACCTTGCCGGACCATACCGAGCTGTTCGCCGGAGATGTCACCGGACAAACGCTGACGCCGGGGCTGTACAAGTGGGGGACGGGCGTTCTTATTTCTGCTGGTGGAGTCACAATTTCCGGCAGTCCCGACGAGATCTGGGTCTTCCAGGTAGCACAGGATTTGACCGTGGCCAACGGAGCCATTGTTACTCTCAGTGGCGGCGCGCAGGCTGCGAACATCTTCTGGCAGGTCGAGGGAGCGACGACCATCGGCACGACGGCTGCAATGAAGGGGATCATCCTGTGCAAGACGCAGATAGCTTTCAATACGGGTGCGACACTCGACGGGAGAGCTCTGGCACAGACCGCAGTGACGCTGGATGGCAATGCGATCACCCAACCCACACTCATTACCGGAGTAGCCGAGGGCTCAACCCCCGAGGTGTTCACACTGTCGCAAAACTATCCGAACCCTTTCAACCCTTCCACGACGATTGATTATACGCTGGCGTCACCAGGGATGGTTTCCCTCAAGGTCTACAACGTCCTCGGAACGGAGGTTGCTTCGCTTGTTCAGGGCCATCAGGATGCGGGGAGTCATTCTGTGTCATTCGGAACGACGGAGGGAGTTCACGGACTCGCAACGGGAGTCTATTTCTACAGACTGGAAGCAGGAATGTCCGTAGCGATGAAGAAACTCGTTCTCATAAAGTAGGCATCCGGAGATCCCCTTCGCCACCAGGACACCATGGGGCATTCAGGATGGACACTCAGAATGCCACACCATCACGAATCGTGTTGAACAGCACAGGAGAGTGACATGAGGACTTTCACAATAAACCAAACAATGCGGTTCAGCGCCCGGGCCTGCATGCTCGCGCTGCTGATCCCTGCTGCAGCTATCGCTCAATCGACGGCAGTGAATATCGGAACGGCCGGCGATTTCGTGATTCTCAGTAAATCGGGAATTTCCACGACCGGAGTCACATCGATCACGGGTGATATCGGGGTCAGTGCTGCTGCCTCCACATACCTGACGGGATTCGGTTTGATCATGGACGCCTCCGGGACGTTCGCGACATCGTCTCTGATCACCGGGAGCGCCTATGCTGCGGACTATACTACTCCTACGCCCGCAAAAATGACTGCAGCGATCAGCGACATGGAAACTGCGTATACGGATGCGGCCGGGCGGACGTTGCCCGATTCCATTGAGCTTGGGGCCGGTGACATTACCGGAAGAACGATCACGGGCGGACTGTATAAATGGGGTACCGGCGTGCTCATCGGCGCGGGTGGAGTGACGATCTCAGGCAGCTCATCCGATGTATGGGTCTTCCAGATATCGCAGGACCTGGTTCTGGCCAATGGAGCGGCCGTCACGCTCAGCGGTGGGGCCCAGGCACGGAACATCTACTGGCAGGTTGCAGGTCAGGTCAACCTTGGAACAACGGCAGTCATGAAGGGGATCATCCTGTGCCAGACGCAGATCGCGTTCAATACGGGAGCCACGCTGGAAGGGCGGGCTCTCGCCCAGACCGCAGTGACTCTGGATGCAAATGCGATCACAGGTCCCGCCATAGCCACATCGGTCAACGACGAAGCGTCACCGGGTGATTTCGGGTTGTCGCAGAATTTTCCGAATCCATTCAACCCCTCAACCGTGATCGAGTACAGGATTGAACAAGGAAGTCAAGTCTCATTGAAGGTCTACAATGTTCTCGGCGTCGAAGTAGCCACCCTTGTGAACGCTCGTCAGGAGGCGGGGAGATACACCGTTCCTTTTGGCAGTTCAACCGGAACAGCCGGATTGTCGAGTGGCGTCTATTTCTATCGCCTGGAAGCCGGCCCAAACGTCTCCACGAAGAGACTCACTCTGTTGCGGTAGCCTGAAGCGATCCGGGACGTCTGTTCCTGGTCGGCGTCCAGCGGTGATACAAGGAGAGGTCAATGAACACAACAATTCGTTCGGTTCCGCTTTGGACAACGTGTGCTGCGCTTGTATTCTTCGCATCGACCCCTGTGGTATCCCAGACGCTCAAGGTCGGCGGAGGTCTCGGCATAGCCAGTCCTGCGTCCGATCTCAGCGGCTCGACACTGGAATTCTACGAAGGGTCGCGATACGGAGTGGCCAGCACGCTGAACTTCCAGGGGAAAGCCAAAGTCGGTCTCCCGGGGTTCGGACTTACCGGTGAGGTCGACTACGCGTCGTTCGGAAACACCGGAAATTCGGAGCCGGGGCAGGGGTCGGTCGATGTGTCGATGAAGGTGATCTCGCTCAAGATAGGATCCGAGTTTCATTTTGCGGTGCCCGGACTGCCGATGACACCGTATCTTGGCGCGAATGTCGCCATGAACAGGATCAGCGGCGAGACGAAGTTTGCGGGGGTGTCGCGTGTCGCCAGCGCGACCTACAGCGTTGAAGCTGCGACACGGTTCGGCGTGGGATTCTCCGCAGGGGCCGAAGTGGGCATCGGGCCTCTTCTACAGCTCGACTTCAATATTTCCTACAACATGCTGAATCTGTTCGGAAGGGAGTGGAAGGATGTGAACCCGACCGTCGATCAGCGCATCGACTCCTATCTTGCTCTCAATGATAGTTCGGATCCTGCGTACGCGGCGGGAGATGACAAACATGTCATTTCCTCAGATCGCGACCTCCATTCTGTACAGTTCACCGTGAGCGTCCTGTTCGGTCTGTAATCGAGCAGACACTATGTTGGGTACCATCACCCGAAGATCATCACGCACCGTACCATGAGGAGGAGTCAGCCATGAGCAAAGGCCAAAACAGCAGGGATAACCAGAAAAAGAAGCCCATGAAGACGATGAAAGAGAAGAAGGCCGCCAAGAGAGAAAAGAAGACCGGGAAAGTACACACCGGCCTGATCGAGCAAATGAAAATTCCTGCATGATCGTCCTCGGCCGGAAGTGTTCTGTTCGGCTTGCGGCAGGATGGTTCATGGACACGATGATCCTCAAACCATTTCACCTCGAACGAAGGATCGTTACATGAAGCAGGTCATGACAGTATTCTTCACCCTCTGTATGATCTTTTCTCTTCAGGCCTCCGTCGCACAGGAGCGGACGTTCGGACTCGGCATCATCATCGGCGAGCCCACCGGCCTCAGCGCAAAGCTCTGGACATCAGGACAGAATGCGTATGATTTCGGTCTTGGGTGGTCTGTGGGTGGAGACCGGATCGGAAAGAGCAACGTGTACTATAACGGGCAGGGTCGCGTCCACTTTCACATGGACTACCTCTGGCATTCGTTCGACGCAATCCGAGCGAGTGAGCGATTCCCGTTGTATTACGGTATCGGCGGCCGGATCAACACCGGCGGCGGCTATGACGCGTCACTCGCCGTTCGTGGCGTCATCGGTATTGCATGGCTGCCCCGGTCAACACCGATCGATGTGTTCCTGGAGCTGGCTCCTTCGCTACAGCTGACAAACTCGACCGGTTTCGGGATCGACGCCGGCATCGGAGCGCGCTACTTCTTTTAAGAATCGCTCCACCATTGCGGTGTTGTGGCAAGCGAGTTACAGGGGGGTACACCCCGGGTGCTGCAGAGCTTTCGCATTCCAGAGGGAGATGTTGTCCTTCTGTTTTGGTGCTTGGATCCTCCTTGTCTCTTCCAAACGAACATTCCCGCCTCGGCGGGAATGTTCGTTTGCTGCCCGCCTGCGTCTCTCGCTCGCCAGCGCGGGCCGGAGTGCTTGGCCTGCCCCCGCCCGTCGCCCGCCAGAACGAGCCAGTCGGGCGGGCGACTATGCCGTTCAGTTGGGAACGCGGCAGGCTCTTCGTAAAACTCACGACTCAGGAATTCGAAAATACTGAGATTTCCACGTGAATTGGTGGTCGCAGGTTCAATTGGGGGGGGCGAACATCGGGGCAGACCCGCCCAAAGATGAGGCATATCGGGCAGACAGAATAATTGAGATTGCTCTGTGAGCACTCAGGGGGACGGTAATGGCCGGGTGGTCCTCCTTTTGATTCAAGTTGGCGGTATCCCTAACTTGCTCTTCGATCACATCTGTGGGATATGTCGGATGATGTCGGGCAGTTCGAATGCGCTTTCAAGCTCCCCGGAACAGATGTTGCTGGAGGTGCTCTCTATGCATAAACGAATTCTAGTGTCTTCGCTCTTCGTATGCCTCGCGTGGCTGCCAACCGTTGCACAGATCAGTACATCAGGAGCGACTGCCAAGTCCTTTCGCATGGAGATCTCGAAAGAGGTCAGATTTCAATATTTACTCTATCTCCCGGCGCAGTATGCTCGCGAAGGGAAATGGCCTCTGATCCTGTACCTTCACGGGTCAGCACAGAGGGGAGAGAGGATAGAGTTGGTGGAGAAGTATGGTTTTGGTACGATATGTCAGACCATTGGAGGGAGGCGCTTCATAGTAGCCGCCCCGCAATGTCCAGCCCGAAGCTCCTGGGAGATGCAGGTCGAGAATTTGGATGTCTTCCTGGATGATATAATAGAGAAATACTCTGTAGACCCTCAGCATATATATCTAACGGGATTCAGCAATGGGGCATCAGGTGTGTATGAATGGGGAACACGGTCCCCGCAGCGTTTCGCGGCTCTTGTACCCGTGTCAGGACCCCCTTCATTTACCGCCATGTATCCGTACCGTCTGCAAAATACTCCCCTGTGGGCTTTCCAGGGTGAGCGGGAAGACAGCATATTCCTTTCCCGACAGGTGTCAATGATTGAACAGCTGCAGGCCATTGGTGCCCCGGCTGAACTTACCATCATTCCAGACGGAAGTCACGATCCTGCCGACGCATATAGCATGCAGGCATTGTATGATTGGCTTGCGGTCCAAAGGCTCGACACTGGACTCTCATACGCATGGACAGCATCTGCCAGCATGAGCGGAAACACAGAATTCCGACTAAAAGGCTTTCCGCACGCAACTGTGGTAGCCCTTGCCGGGTCATTCAATGGCTGGAACACGGCATCCACGATCTTCGGTAAGGCAGGAGACGTCTGGATTTGCCGCATCGACCTGAAGCCTGGGACATATGAGTATAAGTATGTTGTCGATGGCGAGTGGATGACGGATCCGGAAAACGAGCGGGTGGCGGGCTCGGGTGGATTTGTCAACTCAGTCATTACAGTTCAATGAGACTGAAAGGGTTCTCAGGGATGGCCTGCTCACGTGTTCGGCTTTTTTGGCCTGCACAGTCATCAGGCACTGCGTATCGGAGGGTCTTTCGCATCTGCAGTTACCGCCAGCGACTCCTCACAGTCTTCCCAGTATTGCCTGCTGCGTCTCGGGACTCAAACTGGTTGAACGAAGCTACCGTTCGCACCCCTTCGCGCAATCTATGCTGTCAACACAGGTATAGCTCTGCGCAGAGCCTTGGCCATCGCTGTGCGAAGAGGTATGCGTAATCAGTGGGCGAAGGGAAGGCCGCCACCACATCGTATGTCATCGAGCGAAACGTAGATGCGTGCTGGTGATCTTGCTGTCATCCTTGCAGATTCCATTGTGTCTGAGCGAAGAAACACCTTCATGCGGTCGAAGAATTCGGAATGGAACATAGTGATGCTGATGCCGAAACGGCTTTCGAAGGCAGAGGCAAATGATGTCCCTCCGCGCAGATCAAAGAGAAGTTTCGTTACGTCCGAACACGATGTGCCGAGTCCGTTCTCTGACAGGAGATACCGGACTGCGAGTTCGAACATCCGATAGTAATCTGTCCAATCGGCACCAGTCGGGAGATCTGAGTGGAGACGGATCGCGATCGGATTTCCTGCTCCCGATACATCCGCATTCTGTGCAATCCAGCCTTCCAGCTCTTCGACCGTATGAATCGTCCTGAATGCAGGACTGCCAAGCGTACCAATGTAGACTGCGATCCCTTCTCTGAACCAAACATCGGTCCGCAGATCCTCTCTTCCTTCGATGAGGAATTCGATGTTGTGAGTGAGCTCATGCCGGAATGTATAGGTCGTGTAGTCATACCACACTCCGCTGAGATCCGACGACCGGATGGTGAAAATGAATCCTCCCCAGTGCGCCCAGTTGATGTTCTCGGCATGGTTTCGGTTAACATAGATCTCGATCTTTGAGTATCCCGGAGGATAGATGTACGCCGAAGAGTCCTGGCATTGGAGGAGAAGAGTAATTTCAGCGAATTCCTGGTCTGCGATCGCTCCCAGCTGTTGCTTCATGCCATCGTCGGCGGCATCGCTGAACACTGTGAAATACCTGGATCGCACTGGTGAGCCGTCATGGGCCCAGTTATAGGGCGTGTAGACGGACCAGGAGCCGACATGACCATCTGGCGTTTCGGATGAGGTCGGCACTTCGGTCTTCGTGCACGCCAGAAGCAGGAGCACGGAAGCTGCAACGATGCGGCATATCCCTATCATCGCACCACAATGCGAATGCGCAAGCTCAGAAGCGTGTCGGGGTGTATCGAAGAGCATGTTCCTGCATACGGAAGTTCATCAGGTTTGTTCGTCTCCGAAAGCCCTCGCCGGGAACAAGTACTCAGCCCGTTCCGTGCGGGCCCACTGACACCCTACCTGTTACCGGGGACGTGTACCCTGCGATGTTCTGCTGAAACAAGAAATCCCTGGCAGCGTAGGATGGAAATGCCTCCTCGGTACGGGGATCCCGCAGGCCAGGAATTGTACCTATGATGAGTTGTCCGTACGGTCATATGACCACGCTCTGTCGTCAGCGTGGGGCACTCGTGTCGGTTCTGATCGCGGCTCAGCTGTTCGCATGCGTCGAAACCCATCCTCCTCCCCACGCCGACAATGACCTTCCCCCCCTCGCCGCCGCGGACGAGTTACAGAACGCACTCGAACGCGGTATGACCTCCGCTCGCGGAAATCCGTGTCTTGGCATCTCGGCGGCGGTACATATGCCGGGTCATCAGGTCTGGACCGGCTCAGCCGGGTATTCTGAGCGAGGAACCCCAATGTCCACCAGGATGCTGTTCGACGTCGGGAGTGTGGCGAAGAATCTTGAGGCGGTGCTGGTCCTGAAGCTCGTGGAAGATGGGAAGCTCAGCCTGGGCGATCCCATATCAACGTGGCTCCCACCGCTCAGCAATGTCCGAAGGGATATCACCGTTCGACAGCTTCTCGATCATACCAGCGGCGTGTTCAATGTCTTTGACAATCCCCGCTTCCCCTGGGTCGGCACCTCCATCGACCGCACCCGAGCGTGGAATCTTGTAGAAGCATGTGATTCGTTCGTCTCACCAGCGTATTATGCACCTGGAGAAGGACAACGCTATTCAAGCACAAACTATCTGCTTCTGACGAAGCTCGCCGAGGCAGCTGCCAGTTCTCCGATCGAAGAGCTCCTGAAGGAACATGTTCTCCGGCCTCACGATCTTGCCAACACTTTCGTTTCAATGGGAGAAGCGCCCCCAGCAGGATTCAACATCGCCCATCCTTGGGCGGATGTGAACGGCGACGGTGCCATGGAGGATCTGTCAGGACTACCCGTAACCTGGATAGCCTCCCTCACACACCCGGTCATCTATTCCACGCCAGGGGACTTGGTGTGCTGGTTTGACGAACTTTTCAACCAACGGTCTGTGCTGACCGATCATTCCCTGGCCGAGATGCTCTCATTCCCTGAGGTGTCAGATCCCTCGCAGAGGGAACCGGTCTTCGGCCTTGGGATCGCCGACTATTCCAATATTCTCGGTGTTCGCTCCATCGGACACGCTGGATCGTCGATCGGATATAGTGCAGCTGTCATGTATTTGCCCGAAACAAAGGTCTCGATGGCATGGACGATTAACACGGGGGAAAGCCCTGCGGGCATTTCCTCAGAACTGATGATGACAACTTGGCGTGAACTGTCGGGAGTGTTACACGGCGAATAGACACATAGATGGCAGCATTCCTGCGTCCATGAAGTAAAGGCAATTCAATGTGATCGGGGTCTGAGAGGATGTGCGGGCATGCTGTATGGATTCACGGTAGCGCAGATCGCGATAGCGCCACTTCGGGGCCACCTCATGCGTGCTCTGCAAGCCACCCGACCTGAGGCTCATTCGCTCCTTCGTCTCCACTCGTGCCTTGTTGACGAACCGGGAGGAATGATTCATGGATTTTCACTAGCTTTGTCGGACGCATCACATGAATGCTCATGGAAAAGACCTACACGCCGAAAGATCTTGAATCCTGGATTTCCGGCTTTACCCCCGATCTGCTCTCCTGGGCGCTTCACAAGATTTCGGATCGGCAGGTGGCGGAAGATCTGGTCCAGGACACATTTCTGGTCGCCTTCGAGAAGATCGCATCCTTCGAAGGGAGAAGTCACCCCCGTACGTGGCTGTTCGGAATACTCAACAACAAGATCCTCGAGCATTATCGTGGCCGCATTCGGGCCCGGAAGATCGAACCGACAGACCCACAATCCCTCGAAGAATACTTCGACGTTTCAGGCCGATGGAAATCAGGCCAGGCGCCGGGAGCCTGGTTCGATGACCGGGAAAACCTGCTTGACGATCCCGAGTTCACAAGCGTCTTCGAGGATTGCTTCGGAAAACTCCCCGACAATTGGAGGGCCTGCCTGTCGCTCAGGTTTCTGGACAGCCGGGAGCCGGAACAGATATGTCAGGAACTGGGCATTTCCGTCACCAATTACTGGCAGATCATCCATCGTGCCAAGCTCAGGATGAGATCGTGCCTCGAAATGAACTGGGAGGATGACTGACCATGTATCCGTTCCATATTGCATGCATAAAAGCGACAGAGCTCGTCGAGAAACGGGCGATCGCCGGACTTTCGCTTCTCGAGGGGTTGAAGCTCCATCTCCATACGGCGATGTGCGCTGCATGCCGTGCATACGAGTCCCAATCGGTCATCATCGATTCGATGCTCGAGCAGGGTCCGGATTCATCCAGGCCGGAGCGGTCTTCGGATGAGATCAACGAACTTTCCTCGAAAATCCTCAAAAACCTTCCGAAATAGCCCCCAGAAGGGTGTCAGGATTCCTCCTGGACTGACACTCATCGTGTGAGAATCACACCATCTCACATCACCAATCCATTCAGGAGGATCCACATGGAAACCACAAGACTCTCCAAGCTGCTCATCACGGCGGCAGTTGCAGGCTTGCTGAGCACATCTGCGTCCGCGGCCGGGTCGTCAGCCAGGGCCATCGACTCCAGGAACGTTGCTGCCAGGAACAGCTGCAGCGGGAAGGACGGATGCAGCGGCAAGGACACAAAGAAGGCCAAAGATGTCAAGAAGGATGCGAAGAAGGACAGCTGCAGCGGGAAAGACGGATGCAGCGCCAAAGATGCAAAAAAGGACAAGGACAGCTGCAGCGGGAAAGATGATGCCAAGAAGGAAGTGAAGAAGGACGAAAAAGCAGCTCCCAAGAAGGCCCCTGAGAAGAAGAAGGACGGCAAGTAGGCCCCTCGAATCTTCCAAACGGTGAAGGCAGGGAAACTGACGCATTGTTTCCCTGCCGGAGCCTCTCATCATCCAGGTGAAGTATCATGACTCCAAACAAGTGGAACATTCCGGATCTCGGCTTCGGTGTCGGCCTCCGAAGTGTGCACTACGACCACATTCTCGAACACGAGCCTCCTGTCGATTGGTTCGAGATCATATCGGAGACCTACCTCGAGGCCGGCGGCAAGACCCGATACGTGCTGGATAAGGTGCTCGAACGATATCCTGTCGTCCTTCACGGAGTGTCATTATCGATCGGAAGCACGGACCCGCTCAACTGGGACTACCTGAAGAAACTCAAAGCACTTGCCGACACCGTGAAGGCACCCTACATCACCGACCATCTCTGCTGGACAGGTGTCAATGCGCACAATATGCATGACCTTTTTCCGCTCCCCTACACCAGGTCGAACGTCAGGCATATCGCGGAACGGGCCCGTCAGGTCATGGACTACATGGAGCGGCCGCTCGGGTTGGAGAATGTTTCCTCGTACGTTGCCTTCACGGAATCGACGATGGAGGAATGGGACTTCCTCGTCGATATCGCAGAAAGAGCGGATTGCGGGATCCTTCTGGATGTGAACAACATCCACGTGAGCTCGGTCAATCATGCGTATTCGTCGGTCGAATTCGTCGAGGCTGTCCCTCCTGAGAGGGTCCTCCAGTATCATCTTGCCGGGCATACGGACAAGGGGACACACCTCCTCGACACTCATAATGACCACGTCATTGACGACGTCTGGGAGCTCTACCGAGCCTCGTACCAGCGAACAGGAGGGCGGAACACGCTCCTCGAATGGGACGAGGACATACCGTCCTTTGACGTCGTTCACGCTGAGGCCCTGAAGGCACGGAGCTACCGTGCATCGAAGGAGGCGAACGTATCATGAGCCATTCCGATACTCCCCTGGCTACCTATCAGCGCTGGATGCGTTCAGTGGTGACCCACCCCGGATCTGATACCGAGGCCTGGATGAGCAGATCGGCTCAGGCTGAAATACCCCTGCCCAGGGCTCTCGAGCTCATCGAATCCTCGCCCGCGCTCTCGCAGATGGAGAGGGTGGGGATCTATCGGAGAATGTACTTCCTGCGGATGCGGGATTCGCTCGCGCTCGACTTTCCCGGTGTCATGCATGCCGTCGGTCATGACGCATTCGAGGACCTTGTACGGGATTACTGCGAAGTCCATCCGTCACGGAGCTACACGCTCAATCACCTCGGACATTCGTTCCCAGGGTTTCTTTCGGTCCTTGACATCGGGCACGCAGCTGAGCTCGCCGAGCTGGCACGGTTCGAATTGGCGTTGACGAAACTGTTGGACGTGGACCGGGCCGAGACGCTCACCGCTGCGCACATCCGGGCCCGTACGCAGTCGGGCCTCGAAGGACTGTATCTGAAGACGGTTCCGGGCCTGTGTCTGATGACGCTCGGGCATCGCTGTCATGACTATCTCCACCGGGTGAATCAGGAGGAAGAGGTACCATTTCCGCCGGAGAAGCAGACCACGCACCTCGTGATCTATCAGGATGAGGAGTTCGATATCGTCTGGAAAGAGGTCAGCGGGACGGAGTATGTCCTCCTCTCCTTTTTCGAGGAGGGGATGACACTGGCGCAGGCCATGGAGCGGTTGGCAGCGGCGGAGCCTGCGACGGTGGGGGATGCGCTCACTGCGGTCGGGGGCTGGTTCTCAGAGTGGCTTCAGTTGGGTTTTTTCATGCTCCCCGTCGAACATAACGAAAGGTAAGACTCATGGCGTCACCCGCAGTGTTCGTTTCATCGGTCGATGCAGCATACGAACAGATACGCGTCGGTCTCAAGCATCTTCTGCTCCTCCTAGTCCGTCTGTACTGGGGATACCAATTTGCGCTCACAGGCTGGGGCAAGCTCAACAATCTCGAACGAGTCGGAGCCTGGTTCGGGAGTCTTGGCGTACCATTTCCGGAGGCGAATGCCTTCCTGGTCGGGAGCATTGAGCTGGTCGGAGGGATCGTCCTCCTCGTCGGATTCGGTCGCGGTTACTTCAGTATCCCCCTCGTGGGCATCATGGCGGTCGCCTATCTGACGGACGACTGGGAGGCCCTCTCCAACATCTTCTCAGACCCGGAGTCATTCATCGCGGCACTTCCATTTACCTACATGCTGGCGAACCTACTCGTGATCGCATTCGGACCGGGGGTATTGTCGCTTGACAGTCTCATAGAGTATCTTCGCAAACGCCGGACGAATTCCGTCTCAGACGGCACACTCGCAGAAGCTTAGCGTCACATCATGATCGGCCCTGGCACCGATTGTGGCTGGGGCCGGAGCTGCGGACTTCGATTCACCTTCGCAGGACCTCCGCACGAACTGTTCCGCTAAAGCACATCGTTCCAGATGTCACACTCCCGGATGGAAGACCCTCACATCGATCGGTCCGATATCATCGTAGTGCTCCGTTCGCTTCTCTCCGTTGTTCTCCAAATGAGCCGCAGCAAGCTGGTAGAAAGGCTCGGACATCATGATATACTCCCGGAGGCCAACGGAATTCTTCAGCAATCGGTGTGCGATGATCACGTCCGTGCCGCCGATCTCCTGAAATTCCCGGATGCGGCGGATAGTGAGCGATCCCCGATGAATGATCGATTTGACTGAGAGAATGTGAATGTTCTGACATGCTCCACAGTCACATGAAGCTCTCTCTTTTGTGAGTTGTCCCGCGTTCCCGCGAAACATCGGAACGCAAGCATAGACTTGGGCCACAATGCTCCTTGCGGCCTCCACCGGATCATCACGCAAATCACTGTAGAACAGTGCAGCATCCCCTTCAAGCTTGTTCAGGATGAGAGGATGAACACTTTTGTCGATGATCGTCTCGAGCAGCGAGAAGATGATCTCCTGGGCGTGGACGACGCTCCTTTTTGAGTTCAGCATGTAGCTCGTATATCCGGAGATATCCGTTAGAACGATCGCAGCATCAGGGATTTGAATAGAAGTTGTCATAGACAGAGGCCCGGAAATATCGCGGGTTCATGCTGGTTTGAGTCGGATATATCCTTCCTGAGCGAAAGGGCTCTGATAGTATAGGCCCATGTCCTTGAAAAGCCCATCCGGCAGGCCAATATCGGCAAGAAACACTTCGCCTGCCTCCGGACTGCAAAGCCCGGACTTGGGAAGCGCAAGTGTGAGCGTCTTTGAGGCTCTCACCGACACTCCGTCTGAGACTCCCGTGTCCGGATGAAGGCCGGACGGAACATCCAGGGAAACGACAGGGATCCCGGAATCGTTCATCCAATCTGCCAACTCCTTCGTGATGCCTCTGAGCGGGCCGTGAAGACTGTAGCCCACCATCGCATCAACAATGACGCTAGGTCGGGATCTTAGCGCCTCCTGCGTTGAGACCACACTGATCGGGCTTTCTGTAACTGTCCGTAACTGATCATGAATCTCGGGAATGCTCCCTTCACGATTCGTGAGGCAGAGGGACACCGTAGCACCTTGTTGTGCAAGATGCCTCGCCGCACTGACACCACCCCCACCATTGCCTCCCGTTCCTGCCAGGACAAGGACGGAACCACTCCGGACTCTTTGTCCATATTCATGAAGCACGAGCTGGCACATATTCCGGCCGGCATTCTCCATCATGTGCAGAAGACCGGGACCGGTCTCATGGATGGCGCGCCTGTCAATCTCCGCCATCATTGCTGACGAAACACTCGGCACCGGAAGACCCGCCTCCGTCACAAAGATCGTGCTCACTTCCGGTCCTCAGAGACGATCGTGCGGGCGGCCGCGAGCAATAATGAAGGCTCGAGCCTGACCCTGTAGTTCGGATTGACATGCGAGAATCTGACCGAAGATCCCTCATCGATCAGGAAGACGGCTGGAACGGGGAGTAGGTGATGGTTCCGTCCTGAGGCCTCCTCGAGATCCATGTGGTGGTTCCGATAGCGATCGACCGTTGCTCCGTCGAGACGGAATGCAATCCCAACGGCCTGAGCCGCTGACATGGAGCTGTCTGACAGTAGCCGGTAGGTCAGCGACTGTGTCTTGATGCTCTCCTGCAGTTTTTCCGGTCGATCGGCTGACACCGCAACGATCTGAAATCCGAGGTCTTGCAGATCATGTTCGATCTTCTGGAGGCCTGCAAGGTGCAGATTGCAGTACGGACACCAGCCACCACGATAGAATATCAACACCGTCTTTCTGCCGCTGAGGATCGAATCAAGCGATACGCTCTCTCCTGAGACTTCCGTCAGCTGGACCGTCGGCACTCTCTGACCAGGTTTGAGCGGGCAGACATCCTCCGGGGAGTCTGGGACCAATTGCATCTCTTTCTGAGCATAGACTCCTCCTGTGAGAAACAGGACGAGCGCTGCGGCCTCAGCTATGCGGGCGATCATTGTTCTTCCTTATACGTTGGGGACTCGTCGATCCGGGGAAGCGGCGTCCCACGAGTGCCCGGGTGTTCGTGTTTGAGCTGCCGTGAAAGCGTCACACAATTCCCCACGAGCTCTTCGATAGATCTCTTTAGATAGCTGGATGCCTTGAATTGCTGAACATTCTGCTCCATATCCTCCGCGACCCACCCACGCGACCAGCCGACAAAATTGAAAGGGGGGAACGTGAACCCGAGTTCAGAAAAGAACGTTGAAAGCTGTCCGGCCACCTGCTGGATGTTGTCCTGGCCGCCCGTGATGATGAATCCAGCCACCTTCTTCTGTATCAGGATGCGATTGTGGAGGGTTATCTGATTCTGCACGCAGTTCAACCGTTCAGCCATTCTGTAGTATAAAGATGACGCATTCCCCCATCGGATGGGCGTCGAAAGGAGCACAACATCCGCCCACAGAATCATCGATCGATACATCTCCGTGAGTCCGTCATCAGGATCCGATTCTGTAATGGAGCACGGCCAGGTGCATGCCCTCTCATGAATGCTGTAGTATCCTTCACAAGCCCGAAATGCTTCGTCCCGAAGCCTCACAAGGCGGGTCGAAGCGCCGTGGTTGTCGGAAGCGACTTTCAGGGCCGTCTCGAGGGCCCCCTCCGATGTTGAATAGCGCTCATTGCCGGGATTCATGTTCGTCGTGGAGATCCCCAGAATGTTCAACGATGATCCTGTTGTCTGAAAGGTAAGCTCACGAAGGTCCGATAATGTGTCGCTTGTATGGTGTGCCGCCTTCGCCCGGACCGATGGCTCATTCGCAATGAGGATCTTCCCGTCCTCAGTCTTTACGTCGAAGACAGCAACGCGATCCTCATATCCACCCGGTGCCTCACCCGTTCGAATATTGTATTCATATCCATGCCACGGACAGGCCACATAACACCCTTCGTCCATTTTCTTGAGTCGCCCTTTCCCCAATGGGCCTCCTTTATGGACGCAGGTATTTCCGATCGCCGAGATGGCTCCGTCTATTTTCGTGAGCAGGACTTCATACTTACCCGCTCGCACGGTCTTCATTCCTCCCTCAGGGAGCGCATCAACGTCGAGCACATGCGTAAAGGTCATAGATCCTCCGATGTTGTCAGGATTCATTCGGGACAGGGGGGGGGACGACGGACACGAGGTGACATCCGTCTTGGAACTGAGACTCGATACAATTTGACGAGCAGACCCCTTCCAATGAGTGTCAAGAACCGAATATTCCTGACAGGGACCCTCTTTTCGGGGCAAAGAACACCGATCCACGGGCTCCATTTCTCCGTTGAAGATGCTGTCAGGAATCGTCCCTTTTCACCACTCATCTTTCGAATCAGGCAACTCATTCATCAACAAATATCAGCATCAAGGAGGAACAATGAAACAGAAGATTCAGAAGACAATCCTGGGCGGATCGGCAGCTACGGCCGTCATGACGCTCGTTACTTTTATGGCCCCCCTGATGGGAATGCCTGAAATGAACCCTGCAGCCATGCTCTCTGGCATGATGGGAGCGCCTCTCTTTGTGGGATGGGCAGCCCATTTCATGATAGGGATCATCTTCGCTGCCGGATATGCCTATCTGTTCGCTCCGACCGTAAGGATTTCCAACTGGGTTCTGCGCGGAGGACTTTTCGGATTCGCAGTGTTCGTGTTTGCCCAGATCATGATGGCCGCAATGGGTGCGCTTATGGAGGGGATGCCCGCTCCTGAAGGCAGCATGGTTCTCCTGATGCTTGGGAGTATCATGGGACATGTGATATACGGTATCGTCGTTGGGTTCATCGTTTCGACGCCGAACAGCGCGAACACTCCACACCTGGCATAAACCGTCCATCAGCGCATAGCTTGTGACACAGGAGAACACTCGTGAAAGTTTCATCTGCCCCCGTCCTTCCGATCCTCGAGTCCCATGAGATCAGCCGTCGCGCGCCCGCAGCTGTTCCATCAATCGGAGGCGATACAGAACTGCGAGCATTGTATAGAGGGTTAATATTCGAAGCCGGAGAAGATCATCAGCGGCAGGGCTTGTTGAATACCCCCAAGCGTGCGGCGAAAGCATGGCAATTCCTGACGAGCGG
The DNA here is from genome assembly GCA_964534125.1 of uncultured Ignavibacteriaceae bacterium. GTDB lineage: Bacteria > Bacteroidota > Ignavibacteria > UBA10030 > UBA10030 > 2-02-FULL-55-14. The sequence goes on along the minus strand of CAZHOJ010000001.1, from coordinate 343,972 downwards.
TTACGATACGGATCCTCGATCGATACTCGCATCAGCGCTTTTTGCGGAGGAGTTTTCGAGTATGGTCCTGCTCAGGGACGTTGAGTTCTATTCGCTGTGCGAGCATCATCTGCTTCCGTTCTTTGGCAAAGCGCACATCGCCTATATTCCTGACGGAAAGATAGTTGGTTTGAGCAAGATCCCTCGGATGCTGGACACAATCGCTCGGCGGCTTCAGGTTCAGGAAAGATTGACGAGGGAGGTGGCTGATGCGATCACGGATGTTCTGCACCCTCTCGGCGTCGCAGTGTGGATCGAGGCATCACACATGTGCATGATGATGCGGGGGGTGGAAAAGCAGGGCTCCACCACGGCAACATCACACTTCACGGGGGTATTTGATTCAGATGACAGGCTTCGAGAACAGTTTCTCGCGGGGATGAAAGCCTGACACACCCCCACAATGGCACCTAACCAATCGTTGATATGAAGGAAGTACCCATGCCAAAGCTTACTGTCTATTCTACCACATGGTGCGCTGATTGCCGCAATCTCAAGCGAATTCTGAGTGATTCCGGCATCGCGTATGACGAAGTCGATATCGATCAAAATGAGGCTGCGGCACGTCAGGTCATTGACTGGTCGGGGGGTCGGCGCGTCATCCCGACGCTTCATCTACAGCCGTGTGACGGCGCGGTTCCCATCATATCGCATAATCCGAGGATGCCAGAGCTGGCGAACCTCATGAAGGTGATGAGGCAGACTCGAACGACCGGATGACATGTCCTGTTCATACCAGATCACGCCCGGTTCGACTACCAGCGCCAACATGTTCGATAAGCAAATCGGAAGACCTAGACGTGTGGGAATGTTGAGGCAAGAGGGGAAACGGTGAGGGAGGAGAATTCTCGAATCACCTCAGCCTGGCGAGGGAAGGGACGTTTCAAAATGCTGAAAAACAAAGGAGGTCCCGGCGATTCGCCAGGACCTCCTGCGTGCTATACTGGCAGCCCGCCTGCGTTGTTCGACTCGCCCGCTCATCGCGGACTCGCTCACAACTTCGGCGAGGCGCTGAAAACGACAAACGAGTTAGCATCGGCCTTGCGGCCTCGCTAACTCGTGTCGTTTTCGCGTAGCCCTAACGGGAGCCTTCTGCACCCTGAAAAAATCTACGTCATTACAGAGTTGCGCATCCGTTGACCCAAACTCGCCTTGTGCAAGAAACCCTTGAGAAGTGTCCGTATTTATGGGGACCACTCCACTGGATTACACTGAATGGTCGTCGAATTACAGGTGCAGCTGCTCACCCGACTCCGGGATGATGTCCGCAGTGGTTCGACGTTCGTTCTGGAGCTTGCGGAGGATCATCCTTGCCACGAGCTTAGCCATTGCATCCATATCCTCCGGAGTCATTTGCCCGCCGTCTTCCACCACGAAGGTTAGGTCATTTTGGCGGCGTTTATTCGGCTTGAATACATTGTTCCTGGAATTCATTTTCAACTCCATCTGTGGGCACTCTACGGTTTTGTCCAACAGGACTGGAGTGCCGTGGTGTCAGTAATCCTGGCTAGCCCAGTCGGGTGTTTTATTGTCCTCTGCAACCTGGCCTACTCACCTTCCAGAAGTCTTATGTACTCTTGGAGGCGAGCATTCTGACCGGTTACATGATCTTCAACTTGAATCGTGAGCAGATACCGACCTGGCGTGAGATTCGAAACATCACTCTCAAGATTCTCAACAGCCATCTCGCTCTGCCCGTGATGCTCAATCTCCGAGGAAATACTCGTTCGCTTTCCACCGAACAGGAATGAAATCACCCGATCCAGACCTGAGTCAGCAACGTCCAGGTTCTCAGAGATATACCTGACCGTGTAGTCTGTGGAGCCGTCCGAACCCCGACCTAGATTGTAGATTTCGAAATAGGTATGCACAGCATCTGAGGTCCGGAATGACCTCTGAGGACCCGCAGCAATCTTTCCAGTGCTCATTTGACCACGGAATGTTGTCGCCCCTTTCTGCGGAACTGGAAAGATCAGATCACTCACCTGCAGTCCCGGACCTGAGAAATCCCGGACAACTATTCCACCTTCGGCAGTTCCGACGACATTGGTCTCCAGAACTGAGAGAGCGAGAGCTACCGAACAAGTATCTGGCGATAACATGTACTGTTGCGAGTAGAAGTTCGTTTGGTTGCTATTTGGTGTGGCCGCAAAGGTCAGGGTGTCAGTCCGCGAGGCGATTCTCCTCCAACCACGGTCGAAGAAGGAGACTTCAGAGAGGAGACTCACCTCAGAGCTCCCTTGGTCTATCAATTCGACTAACTGAGATGTTGGAACTGTCGCGACAAGAGAAACGAGGGTTTCATGATGTGTGCCTCGGAAGCAGGCCAGCCAATGGTCCACGCTGAAGTTCCTTGTCTTTTTGGGGATTTCACTACGGTCAGTGTTCAGACCTTGTGCGATACTATGCATGCTCTCCCTTGCCATCACCTGCCAGGCGAATCGCCGTCCCTCCTGGTCTTTAGCTTGCTGCAACATGTGGTATTGTACTCCCCAGGTTACCCTATCTTCGAGCATACGCGGATCCATGAAACCGGGGACCAGATGCCAATCGAGCCCTCCGAAATGGAATACCATCTCAGATTGTCCATCGCGGGCGAAGTACAGCCATGACTCATTAGGATCGATATTTTCTCCACTTGTCTGGATCGTCTGATCCGGTTTTCCCAGTCGAATAAAGATGAGCCCCTTGTCTGAGAATTCCTGGTTGGCCGAATACGGTGTACGATGAGCGAAGCCTGGAACTCCGGGCCTTTCCCGTTGATACCATTTGTCTGCAAATGCCAGCCTCTGGTAGTGCTCTCTCAGTCGCCCATTGGTTGTTGCAGCCTGAATTGGGTTTCGTCGGTTCCAAACAGAATGGAAGAACTGACGCCGTTGCTCGTTCGATGCAAGTCGCTCATATCTCTGAATTTCTGGTACGGTCAAGACGTATTTTGTATCCTCGAAGACCAAATCAGAACCGACATGGTCACGGATTTCTGCAACGGCTTGCCAATAATAGTTCTCCACACCACTTTCTTCGTCCTCTGACGCCGCAATTCTGGCAAGCAGGAGATACGGAATCTGAGAAGGTAGGTATCCATAGGTGCTATGAAGCGATTGCAGAGCATGAGTCGCAGCATCTGTCCTTCCCTGGGAACGCAGCAAGAGCGCCTTCAGTAACTCACCGATCCATGTCTGCTCCAGACTCTGATTCCTCAGCAATTCATCTGCACTGCTCTCCGCAACGGACGTTCGTAACAACCTGATCAGTCCGACATAGCCAGCGCTCAGGTCTGGCTTCAATCTAAGCTCGGCAATCGCTGAATTGACAGCTTCTGATATGGATCCTTGTTCTTTGCAGGTGAGTGCCAGTTGGAGAAGTGCATCTCGGTAGGAAGAGTCTTTCTGAACGACGTATTCAAATGAAGCGAGTGACTCTCGAAAGGCCCTTTCCTTCCCGGCTATCCACGGTTTCCACTTTCCAAGCTCTCTGTAAACGATGCCGCGATAGTAGTGTGTTTCGATATCATCTGGGCGTAATGAAACGGCTTCATCAATGTGATTGCGCGCCGCCACCAGGTCATTCTGGATGATACCTATGTGACCGAGCAGAATGCGCGCCCGTACCGCGTTTGGTTGGTTTTCCAATACCGTGTGACACAAATCTGACGCAGCAGTAAGATTACCTTGCGAGAGCTGTACAGATGCAGCCACTATCAGGCTATCCACAGAAGATGAAGCCAAGGAATCGACCTCTGGAAATTCCAGTGGGGTCAGAAGAACGAAGGCAAGAGCATGAGTGATGAGAGATGACATGCGATTCTCGCGGTGGCACGGACCGGATTGACAACCATGCACCACCCAGCAACTGGCTGAGAGAGTCTTGTTCTGCTTCTTTTCGGTCGGGAAGGCTATCGAGGGCAGGGGGATTTCGCTCTGACGCAGTCGTCCCGTGTGGCAATCTACTGCGGGAGCGATAAGGTGTCAATCCCTCAAGCGGGTGTGCTAGGAATGGGAAACGACTCTTGGCAAAAATGACAGTTCGCAGACTAAGAGAAGCACAAGATTGCAGGGCAGGGGAGTGGAGGCCCCGAATTGGCCGACCGCCTCAGCATAGCAATCGAAGGAATTCTCGAGAACCCTAAAAACAAAGAGATCCCGGCAATTTACCGAGACCTCCTGCGTGCTATACTGAGTAGCCCTAAAGCGATCCATCTGCACCTTGGAAAGCGCTGCCTGATTACCGAGATATTCTTCCCGTAGGCCGCTGAGTGGTTGCTGACATCATGCAAAAACACATAAGCATGTCGCGCACTCTCTGCGGCCGCCACAATTATGGCATACGATGAAATCTCGAACCGGAGGCGCGGAAATTTGGTGAGAGTTGGCTCTGCTTGAAAACCTACTACTTGCCCGCGAGTCATGTGAGATCCCTTTCTCATTTCTGACTCACTAATTTTAGGGATTGACAGTTGCATTGCGTCGGGAGTATATTTGCATGACGGCAAGGATGTGCGGGCTGCGCGCAGTTATCGCATCCCACCTCAGACTCTTCCGTCGTCAGTCATATTATGCTTCCATCTCAACTGCGGCCTTCTACTCAGGCTTCGAGGTCAAGGGAGGACTTATCTGCAGATGCCTTACCTCGTTGACCATCCTTGCAGATGCAAAGCCGAGGCACTCCATCATGAGCAGATCCTGTAAGGCCTTACTCATCACCTTGGCCAGAATGTCAATTAAGGGTAAATCCGGAGGCCGTATGAATATCCGCTATGCTGCCCTACTGACTGCTATGCTGGTTGCCCTTTCGAGTGTTCGGGCACAGGTGAAGACAATAGAAAACCTGCAGCAAGCAAGCCGGCCTGTATCGAAGGCGCAGTCCGCACTGGCATCTCGGGGGTACTCAGTGCTGAATATCAATAACATTGCGACTTGGCATGGTCCGAACGGTATCTCAAACCTCACACCCGCAGGACATGAAGGTCTGACCTTTCCACGACGAACTGCGACGGTTGTGTACCAGGATGGCCTCATTTGGGGAGGCAAGGCCTTCACGGATGCTGCCTTGAACAGTGCACCTGTGAATGGGCAGAGGATTAGAGTAGGGGGAGGAACGTACATAGCCGGAACTGTTGCTGGCAGCGTTGTCGGCTTTGGATCATCGGCCGTGCCTGAGGACCCCAATCTCGCAGGCGTCCGTGTGTACCGTATACGGCGCGACTATGCTCAGATGTCAGACTCAGAATTGATCCAGGATGCGCTGGACTCTTTCGAACACCTCAATGAAAGCGAGGTCACGCCTGCCGAAAAGGACGAAATAGTTGCTCAGTACGCGCTCGATTGGCAGGAATGGCCTGTGTCAAAAGGAGCTCCGTACATAGAGCGCAACGGCGTGCCCGCTTATCAGGCTCCGCCACCGTTCTCAGCGACGTTCACCCTGGATAGTCTCATCTCGGGCAACTATGATGAACCAGGCATTGCCGGCGTGAACATCAATGCCCCAGCTGACCAGGTGTTGTGGATGGTTTTCAACGATCTGGATGATGATGTATGCAGGCTTTTTGCGGGATCCTACCCGCTCGGCCTCGAGGTGCAAAAAACCGTCTGGGGCTATAAGCGATCCGATGCGCTCGGGAATGCTTATTTCAACCGGTACAGGCTCATCAACAAAGGAGGAGTCGACATCGACGACGCTGCTGGTGACCAATTGGGATCATATTTCATCGACAGCATGTATGTCTGCCAATGGTCTGATGCGGACCTCGGAAGTTTTTCGGACGACCTCGTTGGCTGTGATTCATCTCTCAGCCTTGGCTTCGTCTATAATGGCAGGATCACCGATGAGAGCTTCCAGAAATTCAGCCTTCCCCCTCCGGCCGTGGGATATGACTTCCTTTCCGGTCCTATCGTTCCATCCTGGGGAGATACTGCCATCTTTGATTTCCAACGCCGAAGCAATCGGAAAAATCTGTGGATGTCCTCTTTCGGATACTTCGCAGGTGGATCAACGTATTATGACCCCCCTATTCAGCCCTACAATACAAGCACTGGTCGGTGGTGGAAGGTGCTGAGAGGATTTGCGCCAACAGGAGACTTCAGTACCGCTGATATCCCCTATGAGCATGGCCCATATCCGTTCTCCGTCTTCCCTCTCTCAGGAGATCCGGTCTTTGGAACGGGCTGGCTCGACGGAGCAGGTACAGACTGGTCCTTTGCATCGGCAGACCGGCGAGTACTACTCGCCTCGGGTCCATTCATGTTCGCTCCAGGCGATACCCAGGATGTGGTCGTTGTGTTTGTCGGTGGAATCGGTGCAGATCGTCTCTCGAGCGTCGCCGTCATGAAGGCAAACGATATTGTTGCACAGAAACTGTACGATCAATTGTTCGACGCACCGACCGTCCTTGCTCCTACCGTCACCACCGTCTATCCAAATGCATTAACCACAGAAGTGTCTGTCGATGTATGGTTCCCCGCCGACCTAGGCGTGCAATCAGCCCAAGTCATTTTTGATCCGATCATACTGTCAGAAATCCCGTTTTCTATGCCACTCTTCGATGACGGACTCCATGGGGATGGGGCGTCCGGAGATGGGCGTTGGGCGAATGCGCAAGCCGTGTCCAACCGGAAGCACCCGTACCATGGCTCACTCACAATAGCTACGCCAGCAGGGACTCAATCGGATCCCGATTTTATTCCGATTGTCTCGCTTCGGCCAGCGCCGGTCATTGGCGATTGGACCCTGCAGTGGGAAGATGGCCGCCAGAACCGCCTTCTGGATACGGATGAGCTGGCCACTTTCGCTGTGACTGTCCAGAATATAGACGGGCAAAATGCAATTGATGCTCTGACGGTCCAGAATCTGGAATTCACAGATGGTATGTATGGATCGAAGATCTATGCCGGTCCAGTTCCAGCAGGTTCTGTTGTCGGTGGTACGGAACCGTTCGTTCTGAGTGTGAGGGGTGCTCCTTCCGGCATCGACAGTACGGTCATCCACTACACGTTGTCGTATGATGGATTCACCATCAACGGGAGCCATCTTATCCCTGTCGCTCCATGGACGCCTGATCCTGTATGGAGGGATACGTTGCCTGTGGCCAAGGTGTCCGGTATCACGACCATCGGGGTTGTGCCCGTCATCGCGGATCCAACCATCTTGACGGGGCACGATTACCATGTAGCGTTCTACACGTTGACAGACGGAAGTGGCAATCTGGGCTGGTCCTTACTGGACGTGAATCTCAATGAGACGAAGCTCACTGACCAACGGCTCTGGCCCGGTGATCCTGTATGGCCTCATCCTATCGTTGATGGTGTGCAGTATATCGTGAAGAGCGCGCCCGATGGATTCGATGGGTTTTACACAGTCTGGAACGCAAGGGGACCTGTTATTCCTTTCCAGCAGGCTGCTCTTGCATTCAACAACAACGGATTCCCCCTCCTTCCCGATGGTACCGATCGTCCAGACGGCACTATTCAGCAATCCATAGGCCTCAGAGCACCGCAAGGATGGGCATTCCACACGGGCATGTCCTCGGGAACAACGGATGCAGGAATCGACTACTTCGTCTCCCGGGTGACATCCGCAGGTTTGCGATGGCCCGAAATTGCTCCGTACGATTTTGAGATGCGTTTTACATCGGGCGGAAGTGTTGCATGGAACGCATTCACGAATATGACGATGACGACCGTGCCATTTGAACTCTGGAATATCGGCATCGACACTCCCGACGACTCTTCTGACGACTACCGGCTCTTTCCATATATACTCGACGTCGATGGCAACGACCAATGGAATCTACTCACACAGGCTGGAGTCGATTCAGTTGACAATGGATCGCATATGGGTGTGGCGGACCACTCTGTTTCAACGAGCGCCAATGATCCCTTTACTGACTGGATCCACTGGGTGAAGCCAGCGAATACTTCACCCGGCCAATCAGGCTACAATGCTATCGCAGCGGAAGTGATGTCAGGCACGCACGGGTACCTGAACGCCTCGACAGCCGGAACGGATGTTCTGCGTCGTATCGTCCTCGTGGGCTACAATTTTGGAGATGTATCGGCTGGAATATACCCTCAGTCAGCCCCGGAAACAGGCACTGTCTTCCGGATAACGACGCGCAAAAAGAATGGCCCTGGGGACATCGTGCTTGTCCGTTCAGTTCCTGCTACAGACATCGTGCCGAACACCGGGCTTCCGGGCGACTTCGAACTGGCACAGAATTATCCCAATCCATTCAATCCCACCACCGAGATTCTGTATCGATTACCTGAACAAGCACGCCTTCGATTGAGTGTGTACGATATGCTAGGACGAGAGATTGCGGTTCTCTACGACGGAGAGAAGGCCGCGGGGTCGTACACTGCTATCTGGAAAGCCTTGGCAGTCTCGAGCGGTGTGTATTTTTGCAGGCTCGAGGCCACAACGTCAGAAGGACACAAGGCCGCACGACTCAGGAAGCTGGTACTCCTCAAGTAATATGAGAACAACGAGTTTCTGCACGTGCCCGCTAAAGGACCGCAGCCTAGTTCCACCTGTCAACTTTTATCTGGACAACACCGCAATTACGTCTTAGTTCTTGTCTCTTTGTATTGCTTTGTATCTTGTGTCTAGTTGCTTGGAGATATACGTCTCCTTCATCTCGGAGGTCTGGATGCCCTTTGTTTTTCATTACGGAGTCCACATGCTCACATCCAGACGTGTCGTTCTTTTCGTGGCTCTTCTCACTGCCGTTCCTTCTCTCCATGCACAATACAAGGCGCTTGGACTGGCGCAGCCTGTGGGGGAGATGCAGGAAATCCGGTCCGCCATCCTCGACTCGAACAACACGAAGGTGATCGTCTATAATTACGGCCAGCTTACGCGGCCGAACACGCTGGCGAACGTCGCCGATTTTGTCTGGAAGGACCTGGGATACATGTTCGAGTTTGGTCCGCTGTTCGCCGCAGAAGTGGTCGACACGAACGGCCAGACCGTGCATATTATGGATGACGGCATGTGGCTGCCAAGCCAGGGAGGGTACAGCCCGGACGGTACCGAGAAATGGGGGTGGCTCCCGCGCACAGGGTACGCGCGAACGAATCAGTCCTCCATCGCGACGGCGAACAATCCCGCCAGCTGGCCGGAATCCTGGTCATCCTGGCCCGGAATCGACGGTCCGCAGACGATGCGCGGCGTGGACGAGGCATATTACGTGATGGACGACTTCACCAACAGAAAGTACGCCTACTATCCGTTCCCGGACGATACGACAAAACGAGGACTGGGTGTGAGCGCTCAGGTGTGGGTCACGCAATCTGGTCCGGGTATGCCCGATGCCGTAATCGTCACCTGGCGGCTCAGGAACGAAAGCCCGAAGGATCTTCCGGTCTGCTATTTCGGTTTCTATGGCGACCCGCACGTCGGCGGGGCGGCTGACTATGACGATGACCTTGTGGCATTCGCCGGTCCTGCGGGACTGCCGGGACATCCGCAGGTGAGCGATCTGGTGTACACGTGGGACTTCGACGGCATCGGAATGTACGGCCGGCCGACCGGATATTTTTCCTTCCGGTACATCCAGACTCCCGAGAACAAGGGGCTCTATAGCAGGGCGGCACTTCCGTACACGAACACTATCCCCAATGTCCCCAAGAACGATGGCTATTTCTGGGACCTCCTTTCAGGCGGTCAGCAGATCGGCGACGAATTCTCGCAGATACATGGAGACTACGTGATCGTGTTCGGGACGGGTCCCTTCGCGCTGTCCGCAGGGGACAGCGTCGAGACGAGCGTCATCGTCTTTTTCTCGAATTCCTACGAGGACATGCTCCTCGATGCGACATACCTGAAGACGATGTGGCGGTGGACGAATGTCAGCAGCGACATGGGGGGATCGGGCGGAGATCCGGCATACACTGTCAGTGGGGTCACCGCGGGAGCTGGCGAGGTCAGTGGCACAACGGATATCCACTGGACCTACACCGGGTCAGATCCTTCAGCTCTCGTATTGCTCGAGGTCTCGAGAGACGGCGGCGGCAGGTGGGACCCGCTTGTGCTCGATGTGCCGGCATCAAGCTCGTATCAGTGGAACACTGCGGACTATCCGGACGGACAGCGGTATCTGCTCCGGGCGATAGCGTATGATACTGCCCGCACGACACATGCCTATGCCGTGTCAGCCTCGATGATCACCGTGAACAACCCTGGCAACGCGACGCCGGAGATCGTCTTTGAGGGGGTGGAGGAGGGACATATCTACAGGAACCGGTTCCTCACCGTGAACTGGCGTCTGTATGATGCTGACGACGATTCCGTGACGTTGATGCTGGAGGGAGGCCTCGGTCCCAATGGGCCGTTCACGCTTTTGCATACCGCCACATATCCTACCGACGAGTCTGTCTCATACCCGGTCGACCTTGCGTCCGTCCCGAACACGCCCTCCTACATGTTCCGCCTGAAGGCGTCCGACGGAGCGGCTGATACGGTGATGGTTTCCGGCACATTCTCGGTCGACGTTGATGCCGGGACCTACACAGAATCGCCCCTGACCCACCCTTCGGGACATTCTACAGCAACTATCTCGCTGATGGTGGCCGACACGTTACTCCTTACAGACCATGAATACGAGGTCACATTTTCCATTGATCCGTCCGGCTCTCCCCGCACAATGAGCGTCTCAGACCTCACGGCCGGCGGAATGCTTCTGCAGGGCTATCCGCTTTCGGAGGGTTTGAGTACGCCCGCCCTGGACGGAGTGAAGGTGCTTGTGCATGATACGCCTCCGGACATCGATACGTCGAGGTCCGGCTTCACGCGTCCTGAACTCAATACCATCGTTAACTTCCAGTGGCAGAACATTCTGCTCAACAGGGTCATGACCTCCGAGGATTGGGTGCTTGTGTTCAACGATCTGACGACCCTCCCTGACGGGTCGTATGCAGTACCGGGTGATACGGCCTTGAATCAGACCGGTCAGCCGGTGGTTGTGCTTCCGTTCCGGGCCTACAATGTCACGACCGGTACGAAGGGGAAGGCATTTGTGCGGGAGGATGTTCCGCTGAACAACAGGTGGGATTCCGGCGAGCCGATCCTTCTTCGTCCGGATGCCGCCGTCAGTTCGCAGGTGAGCTATCAGGTCAACCTGGATGTCTCCGGGCTGATCAATCCTTCCGCGGGAGATTCATTGTGGATCAGGACGTTCGATCCCCTGACGTCTGAGGATGTGTTCCGCTATATCCCGTCGAAGGGCTTCGTGGCCGGCGTGCTTGACGCTTCACTGCCCGTTTCACCGGTGCTATACCCAAACTACCCGAATCCTTTTAATCCCTCTACCGAGATCTCCTTCCAATTGTCTCTTACTTCTCACGTCTCACTCACTGTGTTCGACCTTCTTGGCCGCGAGGTGGCTGTCCTGATTGACGGGGAAAGAACAGCCGGATCCCACACTGTATCCTGGAATGCCGCAGGAGCTGCGAGCGGGATGTATGTCTGCAAGCTGGAAGCGACGGGAGCTGATGGAAGAACGTTTATGAAGACAAGGAAGATGATACTCTTGAGGTAAATCAGGAGTAAGAGAATCGAGAATAGTGTAGGCCGAGGAATGAAGAACGCCCGGTGATGAGCCGGGCGTTTCAATGAAAAAGGCACCTAGCACACAATCCTAGGCCCTCAAGCAGCGGGAAAAGGCCGTGCGAACTTAACTCAGTCTAGCAAAACAGTGGCCAGCGCAAAATCCCGAAAAACAAAGAGATCCCGGCAATTTACCGAGACCTCTTGCGTGCTATACTGAGTAGCCCTAACGGGAGCCTTCTGCACCCTGAAAAAATCTACCTCGTGACTGAACTGGGGATTCCTTCATAAAGCTTTCATCCACTGCATTCGTAGGGTCGCGTATGCGCGGTTCAAGAGGTCAGAAATACGCCCGCATCCAGAATTCAAGCCGCTGTCGGGCCTGGCGGGACCCAAACTCTGTCGCATCTCCGCCGGCCAGAAGTGACGGCCACACGATGAACTCCACGTTCGTTGCTGGTCGGTAGGATATGGGAGCGGAAAGAAGGAAGCTGCCGTCGTCGACATTCATGATCGCGAAGATGGCGGGGGTCAGGTACAGCATATCGAACGGCTCCGGTTGGGACACTTTCAGATACACATACTCCCGCATGAGCGTACTCGTGCGGAAGAAAGCCTGGCTCGTCTGCAACGCCTGCTGTACGGCCGCGGGAGTTCCGGCAGATGCAGCAGTAAGGAGATACGACCGATAGGAACCGAACTCCGATTCGTCCAGTCCACCCCCTTGCCGGTAGTATTCTGCGATGATGGTCGTGTTCGTCGAACTCAGAAATCGGATACCCGCCAGCAGGTCGACGACATCGGCCGTGGTCTGGAGAGGAAGGCCATTGCTGATCGTCGTCCTCCGGGCATCGGGTGTCATCGAGAGTTCAACGTGCATCTCCAGATTCTCCAGAAGGTTCCGCGATACATCGAACCCGTACCGGTCCGGCCGCACCGGGCTCTGGTAGGTCATGACATCCACATCCGTATCCCAGATGAGGGCAGTGAGCCTGACGGCCACGTCGGTGTCCCCGAGGTCGGCAAACCTGTCGCTGAGCTCCGGCGAAGGGGGCACGACAACGACAAGGGCAGAGAACGCCTGGAGGACGCCGGAGGAAAAACTCTTGAAGTATTCTGCATGCGCGGACAGCAGTCCGGCCTGTGCAAGCTCGGGATTCTCAGGGTCTTTGACAGGATTCACGAATCCGACCGGGTTGAACGCGTATCCCTTTCCCCAATTGTAGACCGATCTGCCCGCCTGAAGCGACGTCTGGAATGACGGATTGTACCGGGCATACGCTTCGAACAGGTCGATACCGGAGCGGCGGTCGTCGTAGTACGTCCCGTGGAGGCGCATCCGGAACTCCAGGTCCTGTGTGGTATAGGAAGCGTTCAGATATGGTTCCAGCCGGGACTGGCTCGCCGTCGCAGGGACCTGCTGTCCGAAGAACTGCAGTCGGGCCATTGGAGAGGAGGCCGAGAAACGGAGAAGCGTGTACTTGACGTCGAGATTTCCGCTCCACTCCACCTTCGGCTCGGCGGCGGGTATGTCCCACTCGTCCTGGGCCATGAGGGGCATAGCCCACAGGGCCAGAAGGATCAGGGTCTGCCTCATCGCAGGCTTCCCAGTCGTCCCATATAATTCAGGGTGAAGGCTTCGTCCGGAAGCTGGCGCGGCTTGATGCTCCGGTATATCATCAGCGAGCGGTATCCTTTGTACAGCGGACTGTGGGTCTCGATGACGGAGGGTCTGACGTAGCCGTTGCCGAAGTCCTTGATATCCTTGAATTCGAGGGTCTTGATGAGCATGCCAGAGGCGGAGTATGCCTCCACCTTCTTCACGATGGTCCCCTTCTTCAGGACCCACATCTTCAGCTTGTCGTACGCCACGGTATTGTTCTTCGCCTTCAGGTCGAGAAGGATCTCCCCATCGGCCTCACCCGCCATCGTGGCCGTGTACTCCTCCGAGTATTCCAGCTGCATGACATCCGCATTGTTGAACACGCCGCCGGTGACCGACTGAAGGCTGGTGATGCGTACCGGCCGGTTGACGTTCGGGATGTAGAGCCACATGTTCTCACCGAGCCGAAGCGTCGCGCGCCCCTTCTCGCTGGCAGGCGCGAGATACAGCATGGCGATCCTGTCCTTCCCCTTCTTGATGGTGAAGAAACTGAACTCCTTTCGGGATCCGTCGGGCTCCTCGTTGATGATCGTACGATAGGCCTCATAGGAGTCCGGGAGCAGCTCCTTGTCGATGCGCTTGAGGAGATCGTCCGCATCCTGGGCGACGGAGACCGAGAGAAAAGAGAGAAAGAGCGGAATATACGATATGCGACGCTTCATGACAGTTCCTTGTTCGATTGACATCAGACGTGTCCCAGGGCGTCGACCGGTTCCATCGCGGCGGCACGCGATGCGGGCTGAACACTAGCCAGCAGGGAGACGAGGGTGACAATAATGGCGGTCATGATGACCTCATCGACCGGGATTCCCGGCACGAGCGTGACGTCCATCGAGCCGAACCGGAAGTCGATGCTCATCGCCTGAAGCAGCCAGATGAGGCCGATGCCGATGACGGTCCCCGCCAGTGTGCTCACCAGTCCCATCGACAGCCCCTCGAGCAGAAACATCAGCCGGATGCGCCCGGGCGACGTGCCCATCGCGGCGATGGTGCCGATCTCGCTGACCCGTTCGAAAACAGACATCGTCATGATATTAAGGATACTCACGAGCACGATGGAGATGAGGATGAATTTCACCACCAGGACAAGCAGGTCGACGATCCGCGCGATGCTGGCGAAGGGGGAGAGCTGTTCCCAGGTGTGGACCTCCGCAGGGATGCCCGACCCCTCAAAGGAGGTCCGGAGCGATGAAGCCAACGGTTTCAGGTTGTCGAAGCTCTTCAGCTTGACAGCTATCTCGTTGATCTCGGGCCGATCCATTCGCAGCAGGCTCATGGCGTCGTCAAGGTGCATGTAGCCATCCTTTCCCGTCGGTCCGACCACGCTTTCGATGATGCCCCCGACGCGGACCGGAATGCCGTTCACCGAGCCCTCCTTGTTCGTGGCGATGAGGACGATATCGTCGCCCGTCTTCAGCCCGAGGCCTTTCATGAGATTCACCGGAATGATCACCTCGCCGGGCCTGAGGATCTCCGCCGAGCCATCTGTCCTCGTGATCCGTTTCGGAAGGTCGGTCACTGTCGCTCGTTCCCGGTCGGGAAGGATGGCCGTGAGCCGGAGGTTCGATGTCTGCGCATAGTTGCTGATCATCGCCCCGAATTTGATGCGGGGGCTGAACGCCGCGACCTCCTCACGCCCCTCCAGCGTTTGTGCGACGGCAGCGAAGTGAGAATCGGCCAGGAAGAGATGGAGCGGCGTGTTGTCGATCGACTCGACGTATCCTGCGGCATGCACCTGCAGGTCGCCCATCGAGCTGTTGGTGATGGTGCCGATCATCTGCGACCGGAAGGAGATCGCCAGGCCGCCGAATACGATCACCAGAATGACGCCGAACGCGATCAGCGAGGATGTCAGCAGCGTACGGCGACGGTAACGCATGAGATTCCGCAGAGCGATCGTGATGAGGTGTATCATGGCCGTTCCTCCTTAGCCGGAGGGACCAGGCCGCCGTCCTCCAGATTGTAGACGATCTCCGCCTCGCCGACGATCTTGGGATCGTGGGTGGAGAAGACGAATGTCGTGCCGAATGTCCGCTGCATCTCGTGCATAATGCCGATGACCCGGAACGCCGTGGCGTGGTCCAGGTTGGCCGTCGGTTCGTCGGCGAGGACCACCTTCGGTTTCGTAACGAGCGCACGGGCCACTGCGACCCGCTGTTTCTGTCCCCCCGATATCTGGTTCGGGAACTTGTCCTTCTGGTCCAGCATCCCCACCGAGTCGAGCAGCGTCAGGATCCGTTCCGAACGTTCGGCAGCCGGCATGTGTCCCAGCATGAGCAGGGGATATTCCACGTTCTCATAGACCGTGAGGACGGGGATGAGGTTGAAGTTCTGGAACACGAAGCCGATGGTGCGCGCGCGGAATGCAGCGGCCTGTGTCCGGTCGAGCGTTGATGTATCCACGCCGTCCACGACGACTGTTCCCTCCGTCGGCTTCGCCAGCGTTCCAATGAGATTCAGGGCGGTAGACTTCCCGCTCCCCGAGGGACCTATGATGGATACGAACGCCTGCCGCCCGATGGTGATCGAGAGGTCCCGGAGTGCAACGACGGGCACCTCACCCGTCGTGTAGATTTTAGTAACGCGCTGCAGCTGAATAAGACTCATGCCATTCTCTCCATTCAGAACTTCGCTGACAACCCGATCACCGGAAGGATGCCAAAGTCATACCGGGGAGTTGTCTGCACCTCCCCGTCGGGACCGACCTGATATGAATATGACAAGACGTTCTGCCGGTTGTAGAGGTTCCACAGATCAATGTACGCGGTAAGCGTCCACGATGCGAATCGAAAGGTCCGGTCGAGACGGACATCGAGTTTGTGGTAGGAAGGATACCGTGCTGCGTTGCGCTCGCCGTCTACGACGACGAAAACCCCGTTCCTGCTGGCGATCCCCACGACCGGGGTGTACGGACTCCCCGATGCATACTGGAACCTGGCCCCCAATTGCCAGGCGTCCGTGAGTTCGATGCCCGCGAGGATGTTCAGGATATGCGGACGGTCGAACTCGAAATCATATAGGGGAAGGTCATCTCCATCCCTGCGTCTTGCCTTCGAATACGCATAAGAGACGCTCCCGACGAACCCTGACGTATGCTTCTTCTGGACCGAAAATTCGATGCCTTCGGCGTAGCCGCTCCCGGCGTTCGTGAGGACTGCAGACGTGTCGCTTCCCGTCACAAGATTTTGCAGGTCCTTGCGGTACACCTCCAGGGTGGCGCGAACATCATCGGCCAGAAGATACCCCAGACCGACGATCGCATGGGTCGCACGGCTGCTTCGGAGAAGCACATTGGCGGGATCCTGCGCCATCTGGTAGGATGCCGGGGTCTGGTCATAGATTCCGTAGGCGGCGTTGAACGAAAGACGATCGGTCGCATCTATGGAAACTGACGTGCGGGGACTGACGGTCCGCTCCTGCGTGACGGTAAAAGCATCGAGCCGTATCCCGGTCGTCAGGGCCACAGTCGGGATGGGGCGCCACGTGTCTTGCAGGAACACCGAAGCCTTCCTGCCCGCGTCCGGACGATATGAAACGGACGAGGCGGGAATGATCTGACCGCTCCTCGTCGTGTCGGCGGGTTTCCACGAGACCTGCTTCGAATCCACCCAGCGGATCTGTCCGCCGGCCTTGATGTCGAGAACCGGGAGGAGCTGCCAGGACACAGTGCTCTTGATGCCATAGCTGTTCTCGACGATGTCCTCACCCCGTATAGAGCGATCAGTCTCCGTTCCCTGCAGGGTGTTCCAGCCGTTACCGGAGAAGGACAAAGTCGTCACGACGAAAGCTTTGGACGAAAGAAGCGCCCGCCAGTTTGCGCCCAGCGCATTCCCATAGTCGTCCCGCGTCAGGAAGGGATACTTGGAGGACTCCGAAGAACTCTCCCGTCCGGTTGCCTCCCTTTCGATCTGATCCAGATATGCGAATCCCAGCACGCTGACCCGATGGTCCGGATTCAGGTCGACCGTATACTTTCCCACGAAGTCGTAATACGCGGGTGCGGCGGGACGGTTGAGCAGGCTCGTCATTAGGTCGAAAAATCCCCGGCGAAGCGACATGATCATTGTGCCATCCCCGAGGGTCGGACCGTCGACGAGCGCTCCGAACCCACCAAGGTTCGCGTTCATATCGAGGTTGTGTCGTTCCTTGTTCCCGTCCGCGAGGGACATATCGAACACCGACGACATCTTGTCGCCGTACTGGGCGGAGAATCCCCCGGTCATGAAATCCACTTCTTTGAGAAGGGAAGGGTTGACGATGCTGATAATGCCCATCGATTCGCCAGACCGGGCGAAGTGGATAGGGTTGTAGATCTCGATGTTGTCCAGGAGCGTGAGGTTCTCATCCGGGCTGCCACCCCGAACGATGAGCTGTGCGCTCTTCCCGCCCGCGGTGGCGACACCCGGCAGGGACTGCATGACCCGGAAAATGTCCTCCGCCGAGCCGGCGGAACGGCGGATCTCGCCGGGTGTGAGTGTCCGGTGGCTGACTGCTTGCTCCGGGAGTTTCGCAAAATACCCGCCCGTGACGGTAACTTCAGACACTTCGATATCAGAAGGAATCATGTCGACGGGTAGGTTCGTCGCCCGCCCACTGACGATGACAATATCATCGAGCACGATCGGACGATACCCAAGGAGGCTCACCCGGACTTGATAAGTACCTGCCGCCACGTCCCGGATAACAAAATATCCCGTGCTATCTGCGGCGGCACCCCATCGGGTACCGATGAGCATCACATTCGCGTATGGGAGGGCCTGCTGAGTGACGGCGTCGCGGACCTCGCCTGAGAGAGTTCCGGTGTGAGACTGCGCCATGATGTCCGGCTGGGAGAGCAGACCACTGAGAGGGATGACGGCGATGAGGAACAGACGCGGACGATGCATAATAGGTATCCTTTGGGGCGCAACGGAGCGCCGTTGATTACGGCCACTGCGCGCATCTTGTATGATGCATGCAAGATAGAAACGGTGCTATCCCGAGCGAGGGGGAGAAGAATCGGCGAGGAGCTATGGAATAGGGGTTCCCGTGCTCTCATGGGGGTACGATCAACCTGCGGGATCTTGGTGGATCTCCGTGCCGCCCACTCAATGGCTAGCCGACGTGCCACAACAGAAGTGATCCCAAAATATGCTATTAAGATAGGCCCAATGGGACTATCCGCTTGTTGTGGGTTCTTTGCTGGTAGTTGAACAGATTCATGCCGCTCCGACTCATTTAGCGTATCGAGCTCACCCCAAGCGTTCAGAACCATAGAGGTCCCGGCAATTCGCCAGGACCTCTTGCGTGCCAGACGAGCTGCCCTCCTTCATCTCTCGCTCGCCGGGCGGGACCGAAACTTCTTCATGGGCATTTCGTGCTTCGTTCGCTGTAGTCCTGGTTGGGTTGCGTCCAGGCCCATGCCACAACTGGAACAATGCCGTGATGTACTCGTCCCGCTCCGGTGCGGCCACGTTGGGGACGATGCGCGGAATGCTTGCAGTGAAGACGGTCCCGCTGACCGACGAGCTTCGGAACGCGATCCGTCCGCCGAGGTATCGCTCCGTAAACAGACGCATGCTGTACGTTCCGAGGCCCCTGTTCTCTCCCTTCGTCGAGAAGGAGCGTTGGAAGAGCATGTGCTGGACCTCCCGCGGAATGAAGGAGGGGTTATGGACGGAAAAATGAACGTGCGTCTCGTCCTGCGTCAGACTCAACGTGACAGCGTCGCCCGCATGCGAGGCTTCCAGCGCGTTCTTCGTCATGTTGCCGATGACCCGCCGGAGGAGCGTCCAATCGGTCTCCAGCGGTACGCGTTCGTCGCCCGTCTGTCCGATCACGATAGACCGTCCTTCGGCGACCAGATGTGATGCGTACATATCGCGGACGCGGTGGAGTACGTCCCGGGCCTCACCCGGGACCTTCTGCACGCGTATCTCTCCCCTCTCTGCGGACATGAGGAACTGCTGTGACTCGATCTCGTCGAGCAACTGATGGGCGGCCTGATACGCCGTGCCGAGCAACTGGTGCGATCCGCTGGTCGCTTCTTCTTTCATCACCTCGAGGATGCCCGTCATCGCTCCCGCGCTGTTTATGACGTCATGGAAGAACACTTTTTCGAGAATGCGCCGCCGCTTTTCATCGCCGATATCCGTCGCGGCCATGAGCGTGTAGTCTGCATCGTTGACGGATACCTTCCGCGCCGACACCCGGAGCTCAAGTGCGTTAAGGCCCCGTCGCGTGATGTGGCACTCCTGAACGCTCTCGCCAAGTATCCGGCTTTCGCGGATGGCACGCAATGCGCCGCAGCTCGAGCAGGCTTCGCCCGTCCCGCATCCTGCAGGAGCGCTTTCTGCATTCTCGCACCGAAGTTCATCCCCGAACTTCTTTCCTTCGATCTGGCCGGCGCTCGTCTTTCCGATCGCAGTAATGAACGCGTCGTTCGCGAACTCTATCCCCCTGCGGTCGTTCAGGACAAGCAGAAATGTCGGAGCCATGCTCAGAAGGTGAAGGAGAGCCGCCGGGCCGGACCCGTTGTCCGTCGCCGGATGCCCGGCGTGGACAGGGTCGGATGCGGGCGGTGTGGGGAAGGAGTGGACCTGATGAGTGGCTATCATAGGATGATCCTGGGACTATTTGGAAAGGTTGATACGTGTGATACGGTTCGCCGCAGGACCCGTGAGCCGTACGACATACACACCGGCCGCCAGCGATCCTGCCTCGAACGGGACAGTATGCCTGCCGCCTTCGAGATGTGAATCCATGAGCGTGACGATGAGACGGCCAAGGATGTCGAAGACATCAAGGCGGACCTTCTGCGGATGGCGCAGCGTGAACCCGATCGTTGTCATGGAATTGAATGGATTTGGGTACGTCGACATGGTGTTGTCCAGAATGGGTGTGTCATCGTCCAGTACGGCGGTTGTTGACGTAACGTGTATTTCGCCGAACTCCTTCGAACGTCCAAGGCTGTCGGTCTCCGTGACGAAAAGCGACATCGCCGCTCCTGCCGACGGCACGGCCGGGATACGACAGGAGAGCTGACCGGATGCGGTGGGCGTCGTCGATGGGAAGGAGGCGATCTGTTGAGAGGAGGCACTCGCTTGTCCGGAGACCTTTCGATCGACCGTGTAGCGCTGGACCATGCTGGAATGTCGTGGCCTCCACCGGAGCGATTGAACGCCATCTGCATCGCGAATGAGCGAAGCATGTATGAGCTCGGGAGCAAGGTACTCCTGCCCGGCGGCGGCCATCATGACCTCCAGGCCGTCCGGGATACCGTACCCGGCAACAGAAGACCAGGTGCTCGTCGCCGATCCTGTCCGCAGCAATTCCCGGATATCCTCAGTCGTGGCGCCGGGACGGGACTGGAGGATGAGGGCGATCAGGCCCGTGATGTGCGGGGCTGCATAGCTCGTTCCAGACCGAAGGCCATGGTCCTGAGCACGGGAGGGTAATGTCAGGACTGCATTCCCCGGAGCGGCAACATCTGGTTTCAGGAGGCCGCCGGCGGATGGACCTGGGCTCGAGAACCAACTTCCCGTGACAGCCTCGGGTGACATGTCAATGGAACCGACCGTGATCGCGGAGCGCGCATTGCCGGGGGAACGCACGAGCGCCGAGGCGGTTACAGCAGGATGCGAACCGACGAACGCCGCGTCAAAACTTTTCGGTGAGCTCTCGACGATCCATCCATGAACGGTTCCTGTCGCCTGATCGCGCAGGTTCCGGATCCGGAGCTGCCAGGTGCCGGATGCGGGGAGCCAGTCACGGAAATCGCTCGCGTAGATATATGCCAGGTTCTTGCCGTGCATCGGTGACGGGCCGTATGCGGCATTGTCGATCAGCAGACAACCTTCTGTCGTATTGGAGACTGCAAGCGCCCCGCCGGTCGTGCTCACCAGCTCATGCCCCGACGGTGTGCGAAGCGTGACCTCGAGAGAGTCGTCAGCATCGAACCAGATCTCCATTGTCATATTGTCGTTCGAATCACCTGCGTTCGGAATGTATGCAGGGATACTGAACGGAATGACGGTTGAGTCACCCTGGGCCTCGAACCGTGTCTCTGCATGAATCCACTTCCCTCCTTCGTTCCCTGCGGACACGACCACGATCCTTCCGGGTCTCGCGGAGAATGCATCGATGGCCTTCTCGTACAGCCGGCTTCCGTCGTGAGGACCACGATGATTGCCAAGGCTGAGGTTCACGACCACCGGCATCCCCATCCGTTCAGCGAGCTCATCGACATACCTCAGGGCATCGATGATCCGCGCCTCAGAGAATGCACCGTCGCCACCCTTGATGACAACTATGGAGGCTTCGGGAGCGACGCCGATGCCACCGATTGAGCCGGCCGCGATGGACGCAACGCCGGTGCCATGAAGGGTACGGTCTATCGCAATGGCAGCGGCTCCGGAAGGGTCTGAGAGCATCATGCCGATATCAGGCTGTATCACCTCTGTACCATACGAGAATCCGCTCGGCGCCGGCATATCAGGATGCGTCATCGTCTGGTCCCAGATGGCAGCGATGCGGCTGCGTGTCGAGTCGCCAGGTTCGCGGAAAAGCGGGGAGGACCAGTCGATGCCCGAATCGTAGATGGCCACAAGCACGCCCCGGCCGGTGAATGGCGTATTGGCAATGACGCCCTGGTGGACATCGACAACGTTCATAAGTTGCGCGCCAGAGTACGTGGCGGCCTGCTCCAGCCCGGCGCTCTCGATATAAAGCACTCCGGGGGTGGCGGCGAGCTCGCCAAGGCGTGTGCGGGGAACGGTGGCGGTATAGGCGTTGCCAACACGGCTGTTCACGACGAAGTCGCGATCGGCGATATTCGTCGATCCATCAGTAAGGACAAGGAGATCTAATAAAGATGTCTCCGAGGACTTCGAGAGCGAACGTCCATGTGGCAGGATGCCCGGCTCATTCGTGAGGGTCTGGACCCGCAGTGCAGGTGACAGTTTCGCATCCAGACGGTCGGGTTCGCCTTTCTGTGCATGAAGCATGAAAGGCGTCGCTACAAGCGCGAGGACTTTGATTATGGTCGGAAGAGGTTTCATGGGAATCTTCTGACCATTGAGTGGCGAATGGCGTACCAGTCATGTAACCCGCCGAGGGGCCTCTGATCCGCAATTTTTTGAGGGATTGCCGGTGACAATACCCGGGGTTTCGAAGTGATTTGTAGAAAGGTGAAGGGAGGCGACCCAAGGCAGGCGCAACGGTCAAAGAGGGTCAAATATGCCACGCACCCGCCAAGGAGCCGGCGCCCGCCCGAACGCCACAGGCGGGCGGGGACAGGCGCTGCGTTTTTGATAACTATTTGATCGTTGCGTTCGTCGCCAACGTTGCGAGCCTGTCTGCAGGCATTCGGCAGGCAGGCGCCGCGCGAAATCTTCCCAAGGGGATCTTTCCGCAGCCTGCCAGGGATGAAAAGACTGGGCTTCGGGAGCCGCCACAGATCATCCGGGAGCCGACCAACTTGGTACACGCTCAACTCAACTCCACTACCTCGAGACTACGCCATGAGCTCAGAGCGCGCACGAACAGAGGCATTGTAGAAATTACAGCAGTTGGGTGGAGTCGGGATGGTGAACTACAGAGAGATCAGCCTCGTTGTAACCGATTGATGATCAAGAGGTTAGGGGGATGGTAGTCTGCTCCCTGCGAGACGGTAGCATCGCTGGCACGCAGATAGACCAACACAGGGGTATGAAGACATCAAAATTCATATTCCCGACCCTCCTGATCCTTTCAATCCTCTCCACGAGTGCAACAGCAGAGAATCGGATGTATCTCGTCCGGACTGCGAGCGATCGTGTCGAGATTCGGCTTCATCTTGAGGAACCGATTGCAGGATTCCAGTTCTCGATCGATGTCTCGGAAGGCTCGGCGATCCGCAACTTCACTTTCGATGCACAATTTACCGGGAGCAATTGGGTGAGCGGTTCCCGAATCCATGGCGACACGCTCGTGAAGGCACTCGTCATGTCATGGTCCCGGCAGGTAAGCGTGACACCCGGTAGGTGGACGCTGGGTACGATCTCGATCGACGTATCACCAGCGGGGGATCCGGCAGTTGCATTCATTTTCGACGATGCCCTCATCGCCGACCAGAACGCCCAGCGCGTCGACATGCAGACTGAGGACCTTCGGTTCAATGCGAACGACTACTTTCCGGCGGACGGATTCAAAGGATCCGCATTTGCCTTGTCAGCACCATATCCAAATCCGTTCAATCCTTCGACGGAGCTGCGTTATGTATTGCAGGAGCCCGGCGATGTCCGCATCACGGTCGTCGACATCATAGGCAGAGAGATACGTGTGCTCGAGGAGGGATATCGTACGTCAGGAGAAGGAATGGTGAGATGGAACGGTGATGATACCGCGGGCAGGCCGGTCGCTTCCGGAATGTACATCATTGCGATGGTTCACGCCGGGAGTGTTCAGGTCCAGCGTGTGTTCCTTCAGAAGTAGAACCGCATTGGTGCCTCTCGCCCGCCAGGGATGACACGGCGAACGCGTTCGGCATCGTGGGGAGGCTACGCTGATTCCGCGAGCTGGTATTTTGAGATCTTGGTATACAGCGTCTTCAGGCTGATCCCCAGGATTCCCGCTGCAACCTTCTTGTTCCATCCCACATTCTTCAGTACTCCGGCGATGTGTTGCTTCTCTACGACTTCCAGCGGGATGGCCTGTCCGATGATCCCATCCTCTGGGGCATGCTGCGGGCCGCCATCCTGGCGGCTGATGCGAACGTGACGTTGCTGAATGCGACCCTCGTCGGCAAGAATGATGGCTCGCTGCATGACATTCTCCAGCTCCCGGATGTTCCCGGGCCAGTCGTGACCACGCAGCATATCGATCGCCCCGTCTTCGATCGTGACAGATTCTTTCGTGCCGCCATACAGGCGGATGAAGTGATGGACAAGATGCGGGATGTCCTCTTTTCGGTCCCTTAGCGGAGGGATATCGAGCGTGATGACGTTGATACGGTAGAGCAGGTCTTCTCGAAAGCGTCCATCGCGGACGTCCTGCTGAAGATTCCTGTTCGTGGCGGAGATGACGCGCACATCGGCGTGAAGCTGCTCCTTTCCACCGACCCGCCTGTACTCCCCGAACTGCAGGAACCGGAGTAGTTTGGGCTGGACCGAAGGGGACACTTCGCCGATCTCATCGAGGAAGAGAGTGCCGCGGTGTGCGAGATCGACCAGTCCGGTCTTCGTTTCCTTGGCGTCGGTGAACGCTCCTTTGGTGTGTCCGAAGAGTTCGCTCTCGATGAGCGTCTCCGGAATGGCGGCGCAATTCAGGCTTATGAACGGGGAATCGGCTCGTCCGCTGTTCTCATAGAGAAGCTTCGCGACGAGCTCCTTTCCGGTACCGCTTCCGCCTTGGATGAGCACGGGGCTGTTGGTCGGTGCGATCTTCCGGGCGACTGCGAGCACCTCATGCATGGCGGGACTCTCGCCGATGATCGTCTGATCCCTGGGGGCTGAGGGCCGGGTCGTTCGCAGGAGCTTGTTCTCGAGGGTCAGAAGACGTTTGTCGAGGGCATGCCGGATGACAGCGTTCAGTTCCTTCTTGTTGATGGGCTTCGAGAGGTATGTGAAGGCTCCCTTCTGGATGCATTCGACCGCAATGCTCACCTCCTGAACGCCGGAAAGCATGATCACCTCTGTGTCGGGAGTCGTGTTCTTCACGAACTCGAGCACTTCGAGGCCGTCGACCTTGGGCATACGGACGTCGAGAAGCACAAGGTCAAAAGCCTGCTTTTGCAGCAGGTTGATCGCCTCGACACCATCACTGGCGATCGAGAGATGATATTGCTCCGAACCCAGGGAGGCCTGAAGGACGGTGAGGTAGTCTGCCTCATCGTCCACAAGGAGCAGGTCATATTTGGCAGGTGTTGTCATTGCGGCACCTTATGGGGAAGAACAGGGAGTACTGAAAGCTACGGTTCAGACCAGTCATGAGCAATGGAAATTGTAGAAAATACAATTTGATGCCCGCAGGTCAGCCTGCAAAACGGGTTCCTGAGCTGAATTTTGCCGTGTATTCGCATCCTCGGCAGGTGCAGGATGTGGTTCGGTTTGTGCACAAAGTATCCGGGAGAATCCATAAGGAGTACATGACATGGCAAGCCTGCTGATCATTGACGATGAAGAGGGAATCCGGTCCATCGTATCGGCCATGCTACGGGAGGAAGGATATACCGTCCACGAGGCACAGAACGCTGAGGAGGGGCTTTCCCTGATCCGTACTGAGGGCCCCGATCTCGTCATATGCGACATCTTCATGGAGGGGATGTCGGGATTTGATGTCTTGAAGAGAATCCGGGCTGATGAGAAGATCTCCACGATACCTTTCATTTTCATCACCGGTGTGGGAGGAAAGAAGAACTACAGAGATGGGATGGACCTTGGCGCCGACGATTTTCTCGAGAAACCATTTACCAAGGCAGAACTGCTTGCCTCGGTCCGCACGCGGTTCCGGATCAGACAGGCATTGCGGTATCAGGGGGAAAAGAAACTGCGGGAGCTTCAGTCGAGCATTTCACAGGCATTGCCGCATGAGTTCAGAACACCGCTGAATGCCATCCTCGCCTTCTCGCAGATCATCCGCGATGATGACGAGCTCCTGCCGGAGGAACGCAGGAAGTTCGGAAATCTGATCCATCTGGCGGGTGAGCGGCTTCACAGGCTGGCGGAGAACTACCTGTTGTTCGCCGACATCGAGGTCGCATCGTCAGATCAGGATCGGTTGCTCGAGATGCAGCAAAGCGTCGCGGAGCATGCCGAAAAGACCATCGCAGCATCGGTGCACGATGTGGTCGATGAGGCGGGGAGGAGCAGGGATCTTATTCTGCATGTCGAACCGGTATCATTGATGTTCTCTGCCTCTCATCTGGCAAAAATGATCCGTGAGGTCGTCGGCAACGCCGCCAAATTTTCCGATCCGGGAACAGCACTGAGAGTTCAGGGGCGACGCATCGAAGGTCTGTATACGATCGACATTTCAGACGCTGGCATCGGCATGAGCGCAGAGCAGATCAGGGATGTGGGTGTATTCCGGCAATTTGACAGAAAGAAGAGGGAACAACAAGGAACAGGATTCGGGCTTGAGCTGGCGATCCGGCTCTCGGAGCTTCACGGAGGTTCGCTGAACATCCGCAGCTCACAGGGGGTTGGTACGTCAATCCATATTACATGCAATATCGCCGAGATCCCTGTCGAAGAAGACACCGCCGTGCCGCTGATGATGCGGCATTGAGAGCGTTCCAGCGATGAAATGGGAAATGAAAGGGTGAGCCGTGAGGTGTGCGGTCGGATCACTCAGGCGAGCGCCGGCTGTCGTTCTGATGACGATGCCCGGCGCTTCTGCATTCGGTGGAACCGGGCGATCTTCCCGTGGAGCGTACCGACGAGCATGCGTTCCTCATACGGTTTTGTGAGGTAATCGTCCGCGCCAAGCTCCTTGCCGGTGCGACGGATCGCCTCGTCGGACAGACCCGAGAGGAATACGAAGGGAACATAGGCGAGGTGCTGCAGTCTCTGGATCTCTTCGAAGAAGGTGAAACCGCCATACGTGGAGGTTTCAAGATTGACATCACACAAGATCGCATCCGGCGTGTTGCTGACAAGCCAGGCGTACGCTTCATCGGAAGTTGCGAAGGGAAGAGGGTCGAGACCGAAATCGCGAAGTGTGGTGCAGGTGATCCGCAGAAAAGGATCATCGTCATCGATGACAACGACCCGGGGTCTGCTGGCAAGATCGTTCCCGATAATAGTCCCCGCCGACTCCACGGTCGGCTGTTGTCCCGGCGAGGCAACACCAGCGGGTTTGCGGACAGAAGGCGATTTCTCGTCCGGGACGGAACATTGTGCTGCAGGTCCTTCGATCTTCTTTCGCTGGACAGATCGGTCGATCTGCCCGGCCGGTGATGTTCCGGTCGTGGACGTCGTCAGAGCATGAATCGGCGATGAGTCGGCTCCGGATGCACTGCGTGGTATGGCAGGATCTGCGAGTGGGGCGGTGACAATTCCACAGGAAAGAGCTACCGATGGTGGTTGTGTCTTTACCATCGGCCGGAGCGTTTCCAAATGCTCTTCGAGAGCGGATACATATTGGTTGTGCGGTGAAATCCTCTTCGCCTCACGGACAATGGCGAATGCCCCCGGGATATTTCCTGCTTTCCTGCGGACATCGGCCTCGCGTAGCAGACCGAACACTTTGTCAAGCGTGAGGTCCACAGCTACTTGCTCCCTGCCGGCTGAAGACGTTCCTTTGTTGCCCTGCTGTGCTATGTTCTTCTTCATATGATCTGATCTGGGTCACCAAAGTTCAATATCTACGCCACCCTGGTCCGGTGTTTGAGGAGACGATTTTTTGTCCGTACAGCCGGAAAACCGCAATTCTTCAGACCTCACGAGGGTGAACCAGATTGGATGGCACAGAAGATTGAAGAAATCACAAAAAGGCCTTCATTGCCAGGAATTGGAGAGGACCGCAGCCTCACAGGCAATTGTGGTCCGTATGTATGAAATTTTGACCATGTTCCGGTCGGACATTGCGGTCTGGATGTTGTCCTGCCATCTTCAACTCGGAGTGGCGAACATGCAAAATGTGAAACGGATCATCTCTGAAAATGCGAGGCCGATCCTCGTCGGATCGCTCCTGAGCCTGGTGTTCATCACAGGTGGGGCGTATTATCTCCACAATGTTGAGAAAGACATTACCAGCCGAGTGCGCCTCGATCTGGAGGCGATAGGCTCATTTAAAAAACAGCAACTGAATCATTGGCGACCGGAACGGTGGGGGGATGCGTACTTCCTTCACCGGTCGGTCGCCGTCGGTCGGTCGTTCGAAACTCTGCTCGGGGATCCATCCTCATCGTCGAGCCGGCAGATCCTGGGCGGGCTACTGGGGGCGATGTTTGCGAACGGGAGATATGCTGCCATGTATGCGCTGGCGCCATCCGGTGCAGTGCTTCTGACGGTCCCTGCCGGGCTCTCTCCAAGCTTCATTGAAGGCGATCAGGTCGAACGAGCGATCACGTCTGCGACCATTGTGTTCTCCGATCTTCAGAAGGTCGGGAACACAATCAGGATGAACATTTACATACCGATCCATCACGCAGACACCACGCCGGAGGGAAGAACACTTGGCCTCATTGTCCTTCAGATCGATCCCGATACCGAGCTGTACGAGATCGTCCGGGAGTGGCCGGTCGCGGATTCGACCGCCGAGATCATTCTCTTTCGTCGTGATGGAGACGATGTTCTCTATCTGAATGACTTCCGCAATCAAGAGCATACCGCGCTTGTGCTCAGAAGGCCGATCGCATCAGAATCGTTGCCGGCCGCGTGGGGCTTGCGGGGCAATCGCGGCATCATGACAGGAGTGGATTATCGTGGTAGGGACGTCGTCGCGTTCGTCGACAGCGTGCCGAACTCTCCCTGGTTCATCGTCGCGAAGACCGACTATGATGTCTTGTACAGAGAGGTGAAAGAAGATGCGATCCTTGTCATTATCTCGGTCCTCGCAGGAGTCGTGCTTGTTTTTGTCACAATAGATTCGGTACGACGTGAGGGGAAACGGCGTGTGGCAGAGGAGATCGTCCGGAGGAGGGACGATCTGGCAGCACTTCGGGACCATCTCGGCAGTCTGTATCAGGTCGCAAACGACGCGGTCTTCCTGACAAATCAGCATGGCATGATCATCGAAGTGAACGACCGGGCGAAAGAATGGTACGGCTATCCGGAGGCGGAGCTGATGGGATTGGGTTTTCATGACCTCGGCGATGTCGCAGCGCGGACCGCATTCCGGGGGCATCTGTCGGCCATTCGCTCAGCTGGACGAGCAGAGTTCGAATGCACACATGTGCGGAAGAACGGGCAGGTCTTCAGTGCGGGAATTTCAGCCAGGCAATTCCGATCTCAAGCACATGACTTCATTCAGTGGAGCGTCCGGGACATTTCGATCCGCGTGCAGGCGCTGCGGACGATAGAGGAGCAAAGCGTCCGCCTACGCCGGATCGCAGATGCATCGCAGGATCTCCTCCAGGCAGAAGCGACCGTCACAACCACAGCTCAGACCATCGTGAAGATGTTCGGCAGGATCTTTCAATGTGCCAGCAACATCCGGCTGCTGTCGCCCGACGGCAGGCATCTGGAGATCGCAGAGGTCTATGCTCCTGATCCGGCCGACGAGAAGGCGATGCGGGAGCTGTTGTCGAGTGTCATCGTCGGTATTGATGATCCGCCGTTGGGTTCTGAGGTGTTTCAGAAGGGTCGAACGATCCTGCTAGGACCGGAAGAGAGGCGGGATCTGGGGACGTCACACGAGGGTCTGCGCTCGATAGCATCGCGATTTCCTCATCAGAGTCTGATCGCGGCACCACTCACCAAAGGGACCGAAAAGCTGGGCATTCTTGTCATCGCGAAGAACACGGCCGTGGAGCCGGGCTTCACAGAGAACGATCTTGGCCTGGCCACGGACCTGGCTACACGGGCTTCCTTCGCGCTGGCGCGTGCGTTCGCGCATGAGAGGCTTCAGGATGAATTAGAGTCACGGAAGAGGGCCGAGCGCATCCTGCAGGCCAGTGAGGAGCGGTTCAAAGGGATCTTCGAATCGGCCAATGTCGGCAAATCGCTGACGCTTCCCTCGGGAGAGATATCGGTCAACAAAGCGTTCTGTGAGATGCTGGGATACGAACAGGACGAACTCGCAGGCAAGCGGTGGCAGGACCTGACACCCGATGAGGAGGTGCCTGCTGTCGATGCGCAGATTGCGCCCTTACTCACGGGGGAGAAGAGTGCCACTCGCTTCGAAAAACGGTATTTGCGGAAAGATGGTGCCTTCATATGGGCGGATGTCAGCGTCTCGTTCATGCGCGATGATGCCGGCAAGCCGCTTCATTTCATCACGACAGTCGTCGACATTTCAGCGAAGAAGGAAGCGCAGCAGGCCCTTGCGGAGAGCGAGGAGCGCCTTCGACTGTCGACAGAACTCGCGAATGTGGCGGTCTGGGAGTACGACTTCGGGACGAACAGTATGTCACGGTCGCGGAATCATGATGCGCTGTATGGGCTCCCGTGGCAGGAGCATTGGGATATCCAGACCTTCCTGGGCGCAACGCATCCGGACGACCGCGACATGTCGAACGACACGATCCAACGGTCGGTCGCTCCGGGCGGGCCGGAGAAGTACTCGTTCGATTTTCGTGTCCTGCATCCTGATGGATCAGTCCACTGGCTCGAGGTGAGCGGACAGGTTGTGGAGCGGGACGAGGAGGGGCATGGATTGACCGTTCGCGGATGTCTCATCGATATCACCAGGCGGAAGGTGTTGGAGGAGGAGATCCGGACGAGCGAAGCAAGGTTCGCAAACATCTTCGCGCTGAGCCCGATCCCTATCTCCATCAGCACATGGGATGATGCCACCATTGTCGACGTCAATGACGCCTGGAGCGCCATGTCGGGATTTTCAAAGCAGGAAGTGGTCGGCCGGACCTCACTCGAGATCGGATTCATACGGGAGGCGGAACGGAAGCGGATCATCGAACTGTTCGCCAGCACGGGGGAAATTCGCAATGAACGGGTCACGATATCGACGAAACAGGGAAAGGAGCGGCAGCTCTTGATCTCCCTTCGGTTCGTCGTCATTGGTGGGAGGTCGTACAGCCTGTTCATGAGCATCGATGCGACGGAGTGGCTGCGGGCGGAGGCCGAATTGCATGCCAGCGAGGAAAAGTACAGGCTCCTCTTCGAGAATTCGAACGAGGCGATGCTTCTGACGCGGCCCACGGGAGAGATCGTCGCGGCCAATCCCGCCGCGTGCAGATTGTTCCGGTGGACCGAGCAGGAGATCCAGGCGGCCGGACGAGCGGGGATCGTTGATGAATCGGACCCGCGTCTGGCCGGCGCGCTCGAGACCCGCGAACGCGAGGGAGTTTTTAGAGGTGAGCTGCGGATGAAGCGGGGCGATGGGTCCACGTTCCCCGGCCATATGTCGAGTTCACTTTTCACCAGCGGGGATGGAGCGATCCAGACCAGCATGCAGATCCGGGATCTGAGCGGGGAGAAGGAATATGAACGGCAGCTCAGGAAGATTGTGGAAGACCTGAACAAGGCGCAGCACCTGTCGAAGGTAGGGAGCTGGACGTGGAATATAGCAGAGAACAGGGTGGAGTGGTCGGACCAGATGTTTGAGATCTTCGGGATCTCCAGGGACGATTTCGCGGG
Organism: uncultured Ignavibacteriaceae bacterium; assembly: GCA_964534125.1. GTDB lineage: Bacteria > Bacteroidota > Ignavibacteria > UBA10030 > UBA10030 > 2-02-FULL-55-14. The sequence continues at coordinate 312,511 of CAZHOJ010000001.1, read as the reverse complement.
CGACCTCACGGATGTGATCAATCGGGCGATCCATCCGGAGGATCGGCCGCGGGTGGAGGCTTCGAATGTGGACGTCGTGTTCAGGGGCAAGCCGACTGCGGTAGAGTATCGGATCGTCCTTCCCGATGGGACGCACCGGCATGTATGGGCGGAGGGAGGAGAACTCGAAACGGACCGGAGCGGCAGACCGACGGTCTTGAAGGGATATGTGCAGGACATCACCGAGCGTAAGCGTGCAGAAGAAACTCTGAGGGAGAGTGAGGAACGGTATCGATTGCTTGTCGAGTCAGCGCCGAACGCCATCGCCGTTCACCAGGCTGGGCGCGTCGTCTTCGCCAATCAGGCAGCCGTCCGACTGATGAGAGCCGGTTCGTCCCAGGACCTTCTCGGGCGGTCCCTCGAACAGATCATCGCCCCGGGCCGAGAGGAGGCAGCGAAGGACCGCATCGCCAGGATGCTCAAGGGAGAAAAGGGACTCTATCCCGTCGAGGACGTCTATCTGCGCCTCGATGGCTCCCCCGTCGATGTGGAAGTGATCGCCGCCCCGTTCACCTTCAGCGGACGTCCTGCCATTCAGGTGATCATGACCGACCTGACAGAGCACAAACGTGCTGCCGAGGCGTTGTCGGCCAGTGAAGAACGATACCGAAGCATCCTGCAGACCGCACAGGACGGATTCTGGCGTACCGACCTGGAAGGGCGGCTGCTCGAGGTCAATGCGGCGTACTGCGGCATGAGTGGGTATGCACGGGAAGAGTTGCTCACGATGCGCATCGCGGACATCGAGGACCTCGAACTGCATGAAGAGACCCTCAAACATATCGGCATGCTGAGGACAAGAGGGACGGACCGGTTCGAGTCCAGACACTGCCGGAAGGATGGTACAACATTCGAGGTCGATGTCAACGCACAGTTTCGCGATGTCGGGGGAGGGGAGATCATCGTGTTCATCCGCGACATCACCGACCGCAAACGGACGGAACGGATGGTCCTGGAGCAGCTCGACGAGTTGAAACGATGGCACGCACTGACCGTCGGCCGCGAGTCCCGGGTCCTCGAGCTGAAATCGGAGGTGAATGAGCTCCTTCGCACGGCAGGCCGGCCTGCGAAGTATGCCGGCATCGGGGACCTGAGCCATGACTGAATCCTCGATCCTCGTTCTCGTCCAGAATGCCGCGTTGCTCATCGCTCTGGCGTTCATCTTCGACATCACGGCGAGCCGCTGGGGGCTCGCTGAACGGCAGCTCCGGCGCATTCCTACGGGGCTCCTGCTGGGCGCCATCGGGATCACGATCATGCTGACGCCCTGGGTTCTTCGGCCCGGGCTGGTGTTCGACACCCGTTCGGTCATGCTGAGCATTGCGGGACTGTTCTTCGGGACGGTCCCCACGGCCATCGCAGTGATGATGACCGCGGCATTCCGGATCTGGCAGGGGGGCGTCGGTGCGATAGTCGGACTGACGGTCATTGTTACGTCCGCCACGATCGGTATCGTCTGGCGACATGCCCGGAAGCGGCGCCTGCAATCGTTGACCTGGCAGGAACTTCTGCTGTTTGGGCTGGCCGTCCACGCTGCGATGCTTGCTGCAATGTTCGCGCTTCCATGGGATCTGGCGATACAGACGATCACGACGATCGGGATCCCCGTGATGGTGATCTATCCCATTGGGACAATGTTTCTCGGGCTCTTGTTTGTACGGCGGCTGCAACGCACCAGGGAAGAAGAGGGCATTAGGAAGCGGCAGATAGCCCTTGCCCGGTCGCAGGAGATCGCCAGTGTGGGATACTGGGCGATGGGGCGAGCTCCTGCGAGCCTGGTATGGTCCGACCAGATGTACAAGATCTTTGGGATCGGTCCGACTCTTACTGGCCGACAGCTGGTCGTCGCATGGGCAAAGATGATCGATCCGGAGAGCCGTCGGTCGATCGGAGAGACGATTCGTGGGGTGAGGGATGCCCACGGTCGGACAAGCGTCGAATTCAGCTTCCAGAGGCCGGATGGAGAGGAACGGGATATCATCGCTGTCATGGATCCGCCTGAGAGGGATCATCGGGGAAGGTTCCTCGAGGTCACGGGGATCGTACAGGATGTCACGGAGAGAAAACAGTCGGAGCGCCGGGAGGTCCGGCTGCGCATCGAATCGGAACGTCTCCTCGCGGAATCGAACGCATCCCGGCGTGCGTTACTGAGCATAATGGAAGACCAGCGCGAGGCGGAACGCCGCCTGGCTGAGAACGAGGAGCGGCTTCGCCTGGCGCTGCAGAGTGCCCGACAGGGTCTATATGATCTGAATGTGCAAACGGGTGATACGATCGTGTCCGCCGAGTATGCCGCTATGCTCGGGTACGATCCGGCCACCTTCAAAGAGACGAACGCCGCGTGGCTGGATCGACTTCATCCTGATGACAGACAACGGACCGAAGAGATGTTCCGCCGGTACATCGAGGGCAAAGAAAAGGAGTACCGTGTGGAATTCCGACAGTGGATGAAGTCCGGCGAATGGAAGTGGATCCTGTCTGTCGGCAGGGTGACCGAGCGCGACCCGGATGGGAAGCCGCTGCGTATGCTCGGTACGCACACCGATATCTCCGTACAGAAAGCGCTGCAATCCGCTCTCCGGGAGCAGGAGGCAACCCTCCGGCTGTTCATCGAGCACGCCCCCGCGGCACTCGCGATGTTCGACGAGGAGATGGGCTACCTGGCGGTGAGCAGGCGCTGGCTGACAGACTACGGGATACCCAGCGATATCATCGGCAGGTCACATTACGATGTCTTTCCGGAGATCTCTGACCGCTGGAAGGAGATCCATCAGCAGGGGATGAGGGGGGAGGTCATCCGGGCGGAGCAGGATATGTTCCTGCGTGCCGACGGTACCCAGCAGTGGCTCCGATGGGAGGTAAGGCCCTGGCACACCCTCGAGGGGGATGTCGGCGGGATCGTTATATTCTCAGAGGACATAACGGACAAGAAAGTGTCGGAGAAGAAGCTCGAGCGTCTCGGACGTATTCTCGATGGATCATCGAATGAGATCTATATCTTCGATGCGAAGACGCTGCATTTCGTTCAGGCGAACAAGGGCGCATTGCACAACCTGGGCTACACACTCGAAGAGCTCGGCCGACTCACTCCGATGGATCTCAAGCCGGACTATGACCTCACGACGTTCGAAGCACTCATTGCTCCTCTCCGGAGCGGTGAGCGTGACATGGTCATGTTCGAGACCATGCACAAGCGGAAGAATGGGAGTCTGTATCCGATCGATGTCAGGGTGCACCTCTCCCGTTCCGAAGATCCGCCCGTCTTCGTTGCGATCATTCAGGATGTCACGGAACGACGGAAAGCCCAGGAGGCGCTGCGCGCAAGCCAGGAGCGCTTCAAGCTTCTGTTCGACAATTCGACATTTGGCGTGGTCATCTGTCAACTCATCAGGGATGCATCAGGCAATGCATTCGATTTCCAGTACCTCCAGGTCAATAAGGCGCTCCACCGACATGTCGGCATCCTGCCAGAGGACGTTCTCGGAAAGCGGGGGTCGGAGATCATGTCGGAGGAAGAAATGACCTTTCTTGTCGACAAAGTCAGATCGGTGGTAGAGACGAAAGAGCCGTTCGAGTTCCAGCAGAAGCTCCCGTCATTCAATAGAACGATCGACATGCAGGCCATCCACGTCGATGGGGATCTCTTCTCCGTCATCTTCTTCGATATCACCGAGCGCGAGCGCGCAGAAGAGGCGCTCAGGGTCTACTCTTCTCAGCTGAAGCAGATGGCGGCCCGGCTACAGGACATCCGGGAGCGGGAGCGCAAGGACCTTGCGCGTGAGATGCACGACGAGATCGGCCAGCAATTGACCGCCATCCGTATGGATATCGCGCTCATTGAACGGTCACTGTCCGGCACTGTCCCGCTCACCGATTGTGCAGGTGTGATCGCTCAGCTCGACGGCCTTCGCTCTCTCGTGGACAGATCGATATCGAGCGTTCGGGCCATGACATCAAGATTACGGCCCGATGTGCTGGACAAGCTGGGGTTCGGCGATGCCCTGCAGTGGCTTTCTGATGATTTTGAGAAGCGCAATGATATTCGTTGTGAGCTGTCGGTCGTGGGGAGCGTGTCGATCCTGCAGGACCCGATCGCGACCACGCTGTTCAGGGCCGTACAGGAGGGGCTGACGAACATCGCAAAGCATGCACATGCCTCGAACGTCTCTGTCTCTCTCCGAGGCGAGGCCGATCGATGGCTGTGCGAGATCGTCGATGATGGCGTCGGTTTTGAACCAGACACGGCCGGTTCGAAGGATTCCTTCGGGCTCATAGGCATGCGCGAACGCATCGAAGCGCTCGGCGGACGGCTCACAATAGAGTCGGCGCAAGCGAAGGGGACCCGCTTGCTTGTATCGTTGCCCATCGGATTGAAACGGAAGAGGTAGACCATGGTCCGCATTTTCGTTGCAGACGACCACAGCCTCATACGGGAAGGGATACGGAAGATCCTCGCCGCCGCCTCCGATATGACCATTGTGGGCGAAGCCGGTGATTCACACAGTATCCTCGACGGATTGACGACGTTGACTCCGGACATCCTTCTCCTGGATATCTCGCTCGCCGACAAGAGCGGCATCGATCTGCTCGCGGATATTCAGCCGCAGTTTCCGTCCGTGAAGGTGCTCATGCTGACAATGTACCCCGAACGATTGTTCGCCATCCGGTCCCTCCGTGCGGGGGCGAAAGGGTATCTGACGAAAGAGAGCGCCGCGGAGGAGCTCATCACTGCCATCCGTCAGGTCGCACACGGAGGACATTACATCACGCCTGCCATCGCGGACCAGATGGCAGACCTTCTGGCCGACCCGGATAAGCGAGCAGCCTCGATCGAAGCATTATCCGACCGTGAGATCGAGGTGCTGAGGATGATCGGGAGCGGGAAGAAGGTCAGCGACATCGCGAAGGATCTCTCGATCACCGTCTCGACTGTCCATACCTATCGCAGGAGACTCCTCGAGAAACTCCATCTCCGCTCGACGTCCGACCTTATACGATTCGCCCTCGAGAAGGGGCTCACTCGCTGATCATCTGGCCGGCTGAGCCCTTCTTGACCCGTCTGTTCACGCATCATTTCTGATCGCCTCTCCCTGCCCAGGTCCGGATCGGGCACGTCTGTTCCCTGTGGCCGACATGTTCGATGTTGGTTACCCTGCCGACGTCATAGTTCTTGCGACACACTGTTTGGACTCCTCATGCTACCGCATCGGCCTTCCCATTGCTAGATTGCTACTGCTCTTGAAGGACCAAAAGGAGGCACATCGTGGAACAGAACAGCAAGCCCTTGTCGGTCTACCTCGTGGAGGACTCACAGATGATCCTCGAGCGGTTGAACCGGCTGATAGGTCTCGAACCGGGTCTGGCGATCGTCGGAACGTCGGGACATGCGAGCATTGCCCGGCAGGAGATAGATCTGCATCAGCCCGAAGTTGTTATCATCGACATCGCACTTGAAGAAGGGGATGGCTTCGACGTTCTTGAGCATACCCGATCGCTCGGCAAACCTCCCCTGGCCATCATGCTCACGAACTACACCTACATGAGCTACAGGGCGCGCGCCCTCGAAGCAGGGGCGCAATACTTCTTCGACAAATCGACAGAATTTGACTCAGTGGTCAACATCCTGCGGCGGCATGCCCGACCGGTTTCGGGTGAATCCCCCGGTTCTCTGCAATCGACCTGATGGCTTTCCTGTATACACCGGATGCAGCGAGGATACAAAGGAAGTAATGTGATGAAAGCCCACGAAGCACCGAAACATAGCGAGCCCGGCGAGGATCCCGGGAGCAGCAACCCCACGAACTCTCTGGCCCACATGGTGTCCCGTGCGATCGATGCATCGAAAGAGATCGTCTTCGTCACGGATACGAATGGGATCTTCCTCTACGTAAATCGTGCCTTCACTGATGTGTACGGATATGCTCCGGACGACATCGTTGGCACGAAGACACCACGCATCCTGAAGAGCGGTCTGCAGCCAGATGCCTTCTACGAGAACCTGTGGAAAGGTATCGTCATCGGTGGATCGTTCCGGGCTGATATGATTAACGTTACCAGAGGCGGGACGCACGTCGAGATCGAGGCATCCATCGACCCGATGCTCGACATGAATGGCACCATCGAAGGCTTCCTTGCCGTCCAGCGCGATGTCACCGAGCACAGGGCTGCAGCACGATCACTCCGGGACAGCGAAGAGCGGTTTCGCACGCTCGTCGATAGCATGGACGACTTCGTGTTCACGCTTGACGGCGACCGACGCTTCAGCGCCGTCCATGGAAAGTGGCTGACAATGGGGGGATGGCAGCCCGAGTTCTTCCTCGGCAAGAGAACGACGGAGATCTTCGGAGAAGCGGATGGCTCGATCCATATGGAGATGGCAGATCGGGTGCTCGCGGGTGAGAGTGTCGCGTACGAATGGTCGTACCAGATGGATGACCGGAGGGTCTTCTTCCATACCGTCATGTCCCCGCTCTTTGGTGGGAATGGCCATGCGAAGGGGGTCGTGGGCATCGGACGCGATATTACAGTGCTGCGCGAGGCACAGGACCAGATGGCGCGTTCCGAAAGGGAATTCAAGGAACTGTACCACTCGACTCCCATTGGTGTCATTTCAGTAGACCCTCAGGGAAGGATCGTCCGGTGCAACAGGACGGCGCTCGCGATGTTCGAGGTCGCTGATTCGGATGCGATAGGGGTCCGCGTCGCCGCATTCTTCGGATGGGACCGGGTAACGAAGTCGGTCATTCAGAAAACCCTGATGTCCCTGAAAGAGGGGAAGGATCATCTGAACACAGAGGTGCCAACACGTACGGCTTCAGGAAAGCCGCTTTGGATCAGCCTTACATCGACAACTATACGCAATGGCGACGGGGGCATTTCGGGATGGCATCTGGCCCTCGTCGACATTACGGCGAAGAAGGAGGCTAAAGAGCGTCTCCGCATGAACGAGGTGAGACTCGACGCACTTCTCGCTTTGAGCAAGAGAGTATGGTCGTCAGAGAACGAGATCATTGATGTCGCCCTTGAGGATGCTGTGGCGCTTACCTTGAGTGCCATCGGCTATGTTCATTTCATCGATCCCGATGGTGTCAGTCTTCAGTTGATGTACTGGTCCCGTTCTGTTCATAAGCATTGTGAAGCCCAGCAGACAAGCCATTATCCGATCGAACGTGCCGGGATATGGATGGACTGCTTCCGGGAGGGGCGTCCCGTGATTCATAATGACTACGCGGCCGAGGCCGGGGAAAAAGGACTTCCGGAGGGGCACATCCCGCTGCGGCGGCATATGTCTGTCCCGGTCTTCGATAACGGAAAGATCGTTGCTGTCGCCGGAGTGGGGAACAAAGCGGGACCCTATGACGACGATGACGCACGGCAATTAATGCTGTTCATGACCGAGATGTGGCAGATCGTCGAACGGTTCAAGATGGCGCGGTCGGTCGAGCAGGCACGGGATGCCTACCTGTCCATTTTCAATGATTTCCCGAGCATGATATGGCGGAGCTCCGAAAGCGGGTCCTTTGACTATCTCAATCCGCGATGGACTGCGTTCACGGGGGCAACGGACGAAGAGCTCCTCGGAGATGGCTGGCTGGAACTGATCCATCCGGACGACCGGGAACATGTGGAGACAGCCCTTGCGAAAGCTATGGCGTCAAACGATCGCTGTCACCTCGAGTTCAGGCTTCGACATGTTTCGGGCGAATACCACCAGGTCGATTGCCGGGCCAATCCTTTCGTCGAGGTACAGACCGGGAGGAAGGGATACGTCGGCTCGATCGTCGATCTGAGGAATCTCCGGAAAGCTGAACACGAGAACCTGCGACTTCTCACCCAGCAGGACCTCCTTCTCCGTACTGTGGGCGAGGGGATCTACGGCGTCGATTCGGATGGACGATGCATCTTCATCAATGCTGCGGCCGAGCGGTATCTGGGATGGCTGAGTGACGAGGTCATAGGGAAGGATATGCATGCCCTTATCAACCATGAGTCTCCCGATGGTAGGCCGATTGCGGAGGATGAATGTCCGGTCAGAAGGGCTCTTGAGGCCGGCAAGAGCTCTCGTATGGTGCAGGCGATGCTGCGGAGGAAGGATGGTCGAAGCTTCCATGCCGAGTATACCGTTCAACCGGTGGTCGAGGATGGCGGCACGACCGGGGCTGTCGTCTCCTTCAGGGATGTCAGTGACAGGGAGCGGGACACTCGAAAGCTCCGAGAGTCCGTCGACCAGTACAAAGGGCTGATGGATGCCGGCACGGATGCGATCATCATCGTCGATGTCCGGACGCAGCTTATCCTCGAGGTCAATGCGAAGGCGATAACCCTCTTTGGAGGGGACACGTACAGCCTTATCGGAAGAACCTATAGAACACTGTTCCCCAATGACATCCAGGACACTCTCGACCCCGTCGTTGCGGAAGAGCCGAATACGATGCGCAAGACGTTCGAGGCGGTGATCATGGCACGTTCGGGCGAGAGGATCCCCGTTGAGATATCCAACACGATCATCACCGTTCATGACATAACCATCTTGCAGGCGGTCTTCAGGGATATCCGCGACCGGAAGCGGATCGAAGCGGAGCTGCTTCAGCGGACGTCGCTGTTCGAACAGCTGTTCAGAAGTTCTCCGATCGGTATTACACTCCTCGGCGGATCGGGAGAGATCATGTCGGTCAATCCATCGTTCGTCGGTATGTTCGGGTTCCCGGAGGATGAGTGGGCAGGAAAGCAGTTGTTGGACCTCATCGTCCCGCAAGAGAAGAAGGACGAGTGGCAGACGTACAACCGGCCGTCGCAGAACAATGAATCGTACCACTATGAATCCGTCAGGGTCGCGAAGTCAGGCGAGCAGATCGATGTGCTGATCCACGGATTCCCGATCATCTTTGCCGGCGAGAAGCTCGGCTCATATGTCATGTACACCGACATCCGCGAGCAGAAACGGATGACCGCGCAGTTCATGCGTGCGCAAAGGATGGAGAGTATCGGTGTCCTTGCGGGTGGTATCGCGCACGACCTGAACAATGTCCTTGGGCCGATCCTCCTGTCGGTGGAGTTCCTTTCCGGCAGCGTAAAAGACGCGGCTGCAGTCCATGTGCTCGAGGTCGTGGAAAAGGCGGCGAAGCGGGGAGCCGGCATCGTTCGGCAGATCCTTTCCTTTGCACGCGGGGCGGAGGGTGAACGAGGGCCGATGAACATGAAGCACGTGATCAATGAAATGCGCGACCTGGTCCAGCAGACATTTCCTTCGTCGATCCACACGTCTGTAGCGGTCCAGAAAGACCTCTGGCTTGTGCATGGCGATGCGACGCAGATGCACCAGGTGCTCCTGAACCTTTGTGTGAACGCACGGGACGCGATGCCGCAAGGGGGTAGCCTTACGATCACGGGTGAAAATTTCGAGGCAGATGAAGCGTTCGCAGCCATGAATCCGGACATCCCGGAGAGAAAATATGTCCACCTGACCGTGAGCGATACAGGGACCGGGATTCCTCCGGATATCCGCGAGAAGATCTTCGATCCATTCTTCACAACAAAGGAGCGGGGGAAGGGGACCGGCCTCGGGTTGTCGACGGTAGTGGGGATCGTGCGGAGCTATCAGGGACACATCGATATCGACACGGCACCATCATTGGGAACGACGTTCCATGTATACTTCCCTGCTGAGGAGATCGAGGCTGACAGCGTGCAGGCTGCAGATGATACGTCGAAGGATGGTTCGGGAGAGGCGATTCTCATTATAGACGACGAAGAAAGCATCCTGCATGTTATGGCCCAATCGGCCGAGAAGCATGGATACCGGGTGTTCGCGGCAAAGGACGGTGCTGAAGCTGTCGTCATCGCCGCGGAGCAACGCGCCATCATCAGGTGTGCCATCGTCGACGTCATGATGCCGCTTATGGACGGCACGATGACGCTGCGGGCCCTCCGGAGGGTCATTCCGGACCTTCCCGCGATCGCCATCAGCGGTATGGAGGTCAATGAAGATCGGCTTCGCAACGACGTAAAGTTCAATTCGTTCCTGCATAAGCCGTTCACTGCAGCAGCGATGCTGGCTGCATTGCGGAGCGTTCTCGGGGCAGCGAAGGGGGATGCGACATGACAAGACGACAGCGACAGACCGCCGCGGTGGAAAAAGTGGGGTCGTTCGATGCTTGACATGAAGACGCTGTTCATGATGACGAGCGGTATAGGGGGAGTGATGGCTTTCGGGCTCATCTACATCTCGCTGACCCGAAAAACGTACGCCGGCTTCCGGTGCTGGGCGATTTCCGGGGCATCGTATTTTGGTGCAAGTCTCCTTATCGGGCTCCGGGGTGAGATCCCGGTGTTGTTGTCGATCGTTCTCGGGAATATGCTCGCCGTGGGCGCAGTATGGCTCATCAGCATGGGTCTGCTCCGTTTCATCGGCAAAAAAGTATCGTGGATGTTTCTTGCTCTTCCGGTGATCATTGTAGGCATCATCCAGTCGTACTATGCGGTCAACGCTCCCGATCTCGGGTCCCGTATCATCGTCGCGAGCATCGGGATCATACTGCCCAACGCAATCATGCTCGTTGTCCTTCGCCGGACGAAGGCAGAGTTTCTCAAGGGGCACACGTTCATTGTCCCAGTCATCATGGTGGCGACTATCGCCTGGAGCATCGTCCGTATCGTCATGATAAGTGTCGCGCCGTCAGTGCCACCGGACTTCCTGCATACCGGACCGGTGGAACAATGGTCGGTCCTCGTGTATGGATTGCTCTTCCTCGCCATGATGTTCGGCTTGACCATCCTGTATCTTCAGCGGGTGGAATATGATCTGGTCGCCGCGCTCAGCAGCGTCCGGCAACTCGAAGGCATCCTGCCCATCTGCGCCGGCTGTAAGAGGATCAGGGATGAATGCGGTGATTGGCATCAGGTGGAACAATATGTCCAGGATAGGACCCAGGCAGCCTTCACGCATGGATTCTGCCCGGAGTGTTCGGAGAAATACTTCCCGGATTCGTAGCACCTTCCACAACCGTTCAGATGGCAACATGTGCTGAAGCGACACTACAGATCGGCGGCCAGGTGGAACCAGCGACAGATCTTGGAGCACACTGTCGACGGCATTCGGGATCGTAAGTGGTGGAGGTGCTACAATCCTACCGGATACATACGGGGACTTGATCGATCGACTCAGCCTAGCGATCGAAGCACTTTGCGAAATCCTCGAAAAACAGAGAGGTCCCGGCGATTTGCCAGGACCTCTTGCGTGCTATACTGAGTAGCCCTAAGGGGAACCCTCTGCACCCTGAAAAAAATTACCTTATTACAGAGATGGCCCTCAGATAGCTGGCAGCGAAATTGCACGATGGTTGTCGTGAGTTTCATGCGTTGCGAGGGCCGCACATCTCAGATATCCCTGAGAATTCCACATGATTGGTACAAGTGTCTTTGCGAGAAATCAACTGCTTTGCCTCAATATTGTCGAGCGGATCTTCAATGGGAAGGTCTGATAATCCTACAGCCGTGCCTCGGTAGCGAACGTTTGTAGGGTTCGCAAGGCGCAATGTCAGGGAAATCCACGACAGAAGCAGGCGGGGACGACATTCCCACTTGAGACCGTCACCTCGCCTTAAGCATCGATCACCCTGTCAACCGCCTTGAATCAGCGGAGAAGGTCAGCTGGGCCCCGCATGGGCGGGTCCTGATGGGAAGGGGAGAAGCCTATGGGGATTACTTATTGTCCGTAATACGGTGCTGATGTCATATTCGTTAGAATCTTCACAAGTAGACCGCTTGTCGATCCATCACCTGCCACTGCGAAGAGGTCTCCTCCGTTCCCCCAAGCCAACGCTATCGTGGACGGGCTCATGAGGTCAGTGTAGTCACTGTGCCGGCTCACGAAAGACTTATCGGGAGATACAATGACGATGGCTGGTGGTGTGCCTGTGGCAACAATGAGCTTGCCATCCGACGAGAAGGTGAGAGCTAATGCCATCAGCGTGCTATCGTTGAGGGCAGCGAGATCGAAGTAGTCCTCCATTGCCCCCAGGCTGTCCCCTATGATCTCGGCGCGCACGATTTTCTCAGCCGATGCCACACTCGCTGCTGCATACAGATATCCATTGTAAACCCTCAGTGATCGCACTTGTGCGTCGAATGGTCGGGCCGTGTGACTTGTGCTTGGGTCGATGCAGTAGACGCTCTCGTTCTTGCCCCCCGCCCACATGTTACCGCTCGCATCAAAGTCCAGGTCAACGATCGAAACACCGATGGGCAACGCCTTCCAAAGTGCTGCGGCTGCTCCCCCGCCCGGCGGGAACCGATAGATCGCGCGGACGCCCCTCGCCGCGAACAGAGCACCCCCTGATCCCACCCGCAGGCCGGTCCAGTTGACAACGCCGGGAGATGCGGCCACATAGTTCGTCCGAACTCCGCTGACGTCGACCCTCTCTATGATCCCCCCGCCTGCCGGCGATTGCATGGACAAGTAGAGGTTGCCTGCCTGATCGGTAGCGATCGATCGTACGATGTCAAGCTTTCCCAGGTCTCCATACGGCACAATGGCAGGTTTCAAATGGTACGGGAGCGTGTTCGAGAACTTCGTCGCACCCTTGACATCAAGCTTCACATCGATCATTTCACCGAGGAGGTACGGAGCGACGAACCGGAGTTCCGTCGGCGTCGCGGTGAGTACGTGGGCGACCTCCGCGTCGAAGTGGACGGTATTCTCTGCAGTAGTCGGGGAGAAATACATCCCTGTGATTGTCAAGGTGTCAACGCCGGCAAAGGCCGAGTCCATCGGGGAGATGGCTGTGATGGTGGGATCCGGTCGCGGCGCCTGATAAGTGGGATCAAAAAGGCTCCCAGTGTCGGCTTGCTCAGCACAACCGGCTCCGAGCAGGAGAAGGAAGAGGGTGATCGGAAGGCTTGCCGAACGCAGGAAGTAACAGGTTCGATTCATGGCGCCACCTTGTCCCTTTGTCGAGCGACGTGGGTGGAGAGTGACGGGTATTGACGTACCGCGACGAATCGATACGGTACGCACCGGCAAAAGTAGAGAAGTCAACCGTAACATGCAATCGACTCCATCATCATTCGACAATCTCAAAGGGTGCACGAAATAATCATTCCTATTGTTAAAAACAGTGTTCAAGGCGGGAGGATACGAATCGCCATACCGAGAGTTGGTACATCGTTCCCTTGACTCTCTCTCCAAAAAGGTCAACATTCCGTGCGGCGTCAGCACCTAGCAACCATGTTTCGACCGCGACAGCACAGTGCTGCGGGTCTGCACGAACGCTCTTCCAGGCAGGAGACTCGTGAGCGATCCTTCTGACGGCCGATTCCATCCCGCGTTGGAGCGCAGGTACCAATGTGCGTTCTGGCCACACCCTGTGCGCAACGCATCTTCCGCCGTGAAAACGTTCCTCTTCCCCTCCGCCCAATCCCCTCCGGTGCTGGATTGAATACAAGTAGCGCGCTATCCGAGCGGATGCAAATCGCTCTCAGGACTTTCCTCCAGGGTACATCCCAGCCGTTGACCATCTCGATTCTTCCGCAGCGAGAACGCAGGTGAACATCATCTCGTTTCCAAAAGGAGCACAGGCAATGAGACAGAGACTGTATCTCATCCTTCTCGTCCTCGTGTTGCCGTCAATCCCTCTCATCGCACAATCAGGCAAAATCGCAGGATTCGTGCACGATGCAAGAACAGGCGAGCCAATCGTCGGAGCGAATGTTATCGTGGAGGGGACCCGAGTGGGGGCGGCAACAGATGTCAATGGCTACTATGTCATCGTGAGCGTGCCACCCGGTCAATTTGCAATGCGGGTCACATCTCTCGGATACGCTCCTGCCGTCGTCATCGATGTCGTGGTGAACATCGACCTCACGACCTCCATCGACGTCCGGCTTGTCGAAGAGGCCATTCAAGTCGGCGAGATCACGGTCGTGGCCGAACGGCCAGTCGTACGCCAGGACCTTTCTGCCAGTACGGCGAACATACAGATTGAGGAGATCAACAGACTGCCCGTTGCGACGCTCTCTGATGCTGTTGCGCTGCAGCCCGGTGTCGAGACGAGCGCAGAGGGGGGGCTCGTTATACGAGGTGGAAGTGCTGATGAGACGGCATTCGTGGTCGATGGTCTTACTCTTCGGGACGAGCGTGACAACAAGCCATTTACCGTCATCAGTCTCACCTCGATAGAACAAGTGCAGGTGCAGACCGGGGGCTTTAATGCTGAGTTCGGTAATATCCGGTCAGGCGTCGTCAATGTGGTCACAAAGGAAGGGCGCACGGACTCGTACCACGTCGGAGTGCTTGGTCGGTACAGGGCTGCTGGTCCGAAATATTTTGGGGGTTCGCCGAACGCCCTCGACTCGTACTGGATCCGGCCGTACGTCGACGATGCCGTCTGTTGGAGCGGGACTACCAATGGGGCCTGGGACGACCATACCCAGAAGCAATTCCAGCCATTTCGGGGCTGGAACAAGGTCTCCCAGGAGCTTGTCAGTGACTCTGACCCGTCAAATGACCTCACTCCTCTCGCGGCACAACAGGTGTTCCTCTGGCAGCATAGGAAGGAGTTCGACATCGAGAAGCCTGACTATGATGTCGATATGATAATTGCCGGGCCCGTTCCCGTCGTTGCTGAAGTGCTTGGGAACCTCCGCTTTGCTCTCTCGTATCGCAGTTCACGTGAAATGTATTTTATCCCGCTCTCCGACGATTCCTACAGGGAGTACAATTATCAGCTGAAACTGACATCCGATATTGGCACAGGCATGAAGCTCACGCTTGATGGGCTCATGGGAAAGAGAATGGGAACGAACAGCAGCCGAAGCGGAGGTCCCGGCATCTTCCGATCATCCGAGTCGATCGCGCCGCAGCTCGACCTCCGAGCAAGCGCGAGCTACCTCGATGGAAGGGTCTTCGCGACAGATTACTGGAATCCTACCCGAGTGAGCATGAAGACGTTGGGAGCAAAGTTCTCGCATGTTCTCAGCTCCGCCACCTACTACGATGTTTCCCTCAGCCGGGTCGCCTTCGCGTACGACTCGAATCCCGGACGTTCGCGCGACACAGAGACACTCTATCAGTTTGGCGATGCGTTCTATGATGAAGCACCCTATGGATATCGGAGTGGTCAAAGTGCAGGGATAGGATCGTCCATGAATATGGGATTGGGATTCAGCAATTCTCGTGATACCAGCCGGCTCACAACGTACACGCTCAGGATTGACCTCGCGACACAGTATGACCAGTACCATTTCTTCAAGGTCGGGGCCGAATTCGTGTATACGGACAACGACGTGAACTATGCTCTGGTCGAGCCTTCTCTGAACAGTTTTACCCACTCGAAGTGGCACACCTACCCTGTACGCGGAGCAGTGTACGTGCAGGACAAACTGGAGTTCGAGGGTATGGTGGCAAACGTCGGGATCCGACTGGATTATTCCCATGCAGGAGGACAATGGTACCGCTACGACCCCTATAATTCTGCATTTTCTGGCGAATATGCACCGGGGATTGACAGCTTGCTCCAGAAAGAGGACACGAAGCGAATCGTGACACTGAGCCCACGGCTCGGTGTGTCATTCCCTATTTCCATAGACAGCAAGCTGTACTTCAACTACGGTCACTTCCGTTCGATGCCGGTTCCTGAAGACCTCTACATGCTACGGACAAGCCAGCAGCAGAAGAATGTCACCTACATCGCTGATCCGAACAAGCCGCTCCCCCTCACAGTTGCGTATGAACTTGGGTATGAACATAACATCTCAGATCAGGTCTTGGTGCGGCTTGCCGGATATTACAAAGATGTCTCGAATCAGACGCGTACAGTGACGTACACCAGTCGAGACAACTCTGTCAATTATTCCACCCCTGAGCCCACGAACTACGCGGATGTGAGAGGATTCGAGGTCAGCATCAGCAAATCTCGGGGAGAATGGGTGCAGGGATTCCTCAATTATACATATAGCGTGCAGTCGAATGGGTTCTTCGGCCTGAGCAGATACTCGGAGAATCCGGCCCTTCAGCGACAGTTCGAACGCGATACCCGAGCGTTCGAACAGGACAAGCCCGTGCCGACACCGTACGCCCGGGCGAACATCGATGTCTTCACGCCGGTAGACTTCGGTCCAGCACTAGGAGGGATCGGCATTCTGGCAGATTGGCGCTTGAGTGTCCTCGGCTCATGGGAATCCGGGCGCTATTTTTCCTGGACAGGGCCCGGGGGCTCGAAGCCAGGGTACCAGAACAATATTCAATGGAGGGACTTCGTCAATATTGACATTCGGCTTACGAAGGCCTTCAGGTTCGGTCCCGTGAGGCTCGAGCTTTCGATGGATGTCACCAATATTATGAATCACAAGTACATGGACTACAGGGCCGGGTTTGCCACGGCGGAGGATTACGACGCATACATGACATCGCTCCATCTTCCGGAGGGCATTGAGGGAGTTTCGGGATACACGCAGGTCTACGGTGACGATCAGCCGGGAGATTACCGGGTGGGTCCATACATACCGTGGGATGAATCAGCTCCGGACGATACAAAAGAGGAGTGGCGGAAGAACAAGTCATATATCGATATGCCGAATCTCTCGTATCTCACTTTCCTGAATCCGAGGGCATTCTTCTGGGGATTCAGGGTATCGGTCGACCTGTAGGGCGGTGATCGACCATGAACCAGCCGATGACGGAGGGTACTTCCATGATGGTCACACGATCCAACT
Source organism: uncultured Ignavibacteriaceae bacterium (assembly GCA_964534125.1). Classification (GTDB taxonomy): domain Bacteria; phylum Bacteroidota; class Ignavibacteria; order UBA10030; family UBA10030; genus 2-02-FULL-55-14. The sequence continues at coordinate 295,762 of CAZHOJ010000001.1, read as the reverse complement.
CTAGCCTCAGTCCGGTCCTCCTCGCACTTCTGGTCTCCCTGGCATTCATTGGATCCAGGTCTGATGCCCAATGGAGGGTCCGTTGGATGAATGCCGGAGCGCTCCATGATTGGTATGGTGAGAATGGCTGCGAGACCGAAGGGCAGACCATGTCAGGAGGCCAGCAGGACGGATTCCAGTGGCCCGCAATTTACAGGTACCAGGACATGAAAGCAGCACGGGGATTATGGATCGGGGCGACAAACTTCACCGATGAGGCGGGTGATCTATACCCATTCAAGGTCATCACCAATGGACCCCGGAATCCGACCTTTTGGGCGATCTATCCGCAGAAGTTCGAAATGACCGGGAAGTTCCAGCCGACCGAAGTGTCTGTCGATGGCAATCTTTCGTACGAGAAGGACGTCACGGTGGATATCTCCGACGGCTCCTTACCCTCCGATAGGATGCTCGAAGCAGTCGTGCATACTCAGCTCGGGATTACCTACTCCAGGAAGATCTACCAATGGGCCCAGCAATATAATGACAACTACATGATCTACGACTACGTGTTCACGAACACCGGCAATACAGACGACGATCCGGACATCGAACTTCCCAATACGACCCTGACAGGGGTCCACTTTTTCTTCTCGTACAGGAATGCTGTGAACAAGTCGACCCGGTATGTCATCGGGAACTCGACCGGTTGGGGAAAGAACACGATGAACGACGCGAGAGGCGACGGCGTGAAGCTTGATCCTCCCGGGGAGAATTTCCGCGCCCAGTTTTCCTGGCATGGATTCGCAACGGAAAAGGAGGTCGCCTATGACAATATCGGTGGGCCCATGTGGGCCATCCCCGAGCTGGCGATTCCCTACAATAATCCCGCCGACACGATCGGGAGGCTCGGTGCATCGCAGTTCATGGGTGTGATTACGCTTCATGCGGACAAGTCGGCCACCGACACGACAGACGACCCGGCGCAGCCAAGTACGACAACATACGAGGATTCAGATATCGTGCTCTTCCTGGCAGGATCGAACGCCTTCAACAAGGACCGGATGACCCAGGAGTATTCTCTCATGACGAAGGGTCATATGAGTCCGAGGCATGCCGACAGAGTGGAGCCAAGCGGCGATTTCTGGCAACAGACTGCCGGACCCAACCTTGGGGGCTCCGGCGGGGCGTCGTTCAACAACGGCTATGGCCCGTATACGATCGGTCCCGGGGAGAGCGTGCGTATTGTTATGGCAGAGGGTGTCGCGAGCATCAGCTACGAGGAGCAGGTACGGGTCGGGAGATTGTTCAGGGAGGGTGCGATGAGTGCAATAGACAAGAACAAGATCGTCTTCCAGGGTCGCGACTCTCTGTTCCAGACCTTCCGCCGCGCGATGGAGAACTATACTGCCGGGTTCAGCATACCCGATCCGCCGCGTCCACCGCTGACCTTCGACGTGACCTCAGGGGGCGACAAGATCTCGATCAGCTGGACGCTTGACGGCGGAGACCCGAATCCCCCCGTTGGTTTCCAGATCTATCGCGCACTCGGGAGCGTGGATGCTCCGTACGAGAAGATCGTCGATCTCCCTGTAGGGACGACCTCGTATGATGACGTCGATGTCATTCGCGGCTTTAGCTACTTCTACTACATGCAGTGCATTGGGTCTCCTCAGGCGGGGGGGCCTGCGACACCCGCTGGCGCTCTGCTCAGCGGTCGATATTACACCCAGACCTACGACCCGGCCCGTCTTCTGAGGCAGGCCGGCACAGCAATGAGCGAGATCCGAGTAGTGCCCAATCCGTATAACATCTCGGCGGCAGGCAGTGTACGATTCCCGGGAGATATCGACCAGGACAAGATCGCATTCTACAATATACCGGGGCGCTGCACGATCAAGATCTACACAGAACTGGGCGAATTGATCAAGACGATCGAACACACCAATGGCAGCGGTGACGAGTTCTGGTATTCGGTGACCTCGTCCAACCAGATAGTTGTCAGCGGCATCTACATCGTCCTGATCGTGAACAGCGACACGGGAGAGAAACACATTACCAAGTTTGCGGTCATCCGATAGGCGACCATTGCTTGCGAGGAGGCACGCGACATGAAACCTACAACCAGGATGCTCAGGATCCTCCTGCTGGCCGGACTCACACTGTCCATCTCGTCCGCACAGGAACAGAAGAAACTAGCCCAGACAGGACTGAAGTTTCTTGGCGTTTCGGTCGATGCGCGGGCAAGTGCATTGGGGGACGCGTCTACCGCCCTGAACATGTCCTCAGCGGCGATGTTATACAATCCTGCAACCATGGCGATGATGGACCATTCCTTGGACCTGAGCTTCGGAACGACCCAGTGGATCGCAGACATCCGGTACATTCACGCAGCAGCGAGTCTGATACCATTCGGCACTGATGTTGGGGTCTTCGGGATCTCGTTCGTTCGTGTCGACTATGGGACCCTGCAGGGCACGATCGTTGCTCCGAATGAACAAGGATACCTCGATGTGGGAGACTTCTCACCCGCTGCGATGGCAGTGGGAATAGGGTATGCGAAGGCCCTGTCAGTGAAGTTCTCTGTAGGGGGGAGCATCCGTTACCTGCGGCAGTCACTCGGCACTTCGGTTGTCGATATCGATGGGTCGGGCAATTTCATCGCCGAAGACAACAGTGTCAACACATTCTCCGCGGATTTCGGCATCCTCTACCGGACAGGATTTAAAAGCCTCGACTTCGCCATGTGCGTCCGAAATTTCTCTACTGAGGTCACGTACAAGAAGGAGGCGTTTGAGCTCCCGCTCCTTTTCAAGATTGGAATTGCGATGAACGCGCTCGACTTCATCGAAATGGACAGGATGGAACATGCATTGAACGTGGTGGTCGATATCACACACCCGCGGGACTATCCCGAACAGTTGCTTCTTGGTGCTGAATATGTGTTCATGGACGCATTTGCACTGCGGGGGGGGTACTCATATCCGAAAGATGAGGGAGGATTTACAGGCGGTTTCGGAATGAGGCAGAACGTCGCCGGTATGTATCTGAAGGTCGACTATGCCTATGCCTCGTTCGGGGCGTTCAATGATTCGAACAGTGCACTCGGGGTGAGCGGCATACACAGGATCACTGTCGGCTACGGATTCTAACATGCTCGTCGCCGGGTGTAGTGATCACGGGAAATTCAGCAACACCTAATCTTGGAGGCTCTATGAGCGGTCACACACGTCGTGATTTTCTCCAGCGAACGGGCTCGGGACTGGCAGGCATCGGGCTTGCATCCGGTGCGGTCTTCGCGCCGGTCGCCGCAGCCGCACTCGACGGTCTGGGAGGGCGATTTCCGCGACCGGCCCATGACGCGATCTCTCTCGCGACATGGTCGCTGAACAGGTCATATGCCGCGGGGCTCTGGGATCTCCTCGATATCGCTCGGATATGCCGGGAAGACTTCAATATCGATGGCATCGAATACGTGACCCACTTCTTCCGCGATGTCCGGGACCTGATGCTCAGACAGATGAACCAGAGGGCGGCTGACTATGGAGTAAAGAACGTCCTTATCATGGTCGACCGCGAAGGGGATATGGGAGCAAAGGACAAAAAAGAACGCATGCAGGCGGCCTTGAATCATCGCAAGTGGGTAGAGATCGCAGCGTACCTCGAGTGCTTCGCCATTCGATGCAATTGCACCGGTGTCGGGGACACCCTTGAAGCGGACCCGGATGCGATTGAGCGGTCAGCTGAGTCCTTCAATGCGCTCCTCGAATATGCGAAGGAGTTTCAGGTGGTCATTTGTATCGAGAACCATGGGAGGGGGCTGGCTTCGAGCGGTCCCTGGCTGGCTTCTCTCGCGAAGAAACTGGACAATCCCAATTTTGGACTTCTGCCTGACTTCGGAAACTTCGGCGCGACTGATGCCGAACAGACCTACGAAAGTCTGCGAACCATGATGCCGTATGCCGTGGACATTTCCGTGAAAGGCTCATGGGCTCCCGATGGGAGCCATCCGCGGTTCAGCCTGGACGAATGCCTCCGCATCTGCAAGGAGGAATTTGGATACACCGGGTACTGGGGCATCGAGTCGGGGATCCGCCGTCAGAACGGTGCTGAATTCAATAAGACGCTCACTCCTCTTCAAATACAGCAGGAAGAATGGACTGCTGTGCGGTGGACCGCCAATGCGATCCGCCGTGTGATTTTAAAGGAGGCCTGAATACCCGGATGCCGATCCCGCTGGTCGACCTTCTGTGACGTCCGACGCGGGGCATTGCATCATTCCTGTACAAGCCGCGAGGTCACCGCATGGAGAGTTTCAGCATGGTCGATCGGACAAAAGAAGAATTGTACTCAGGTTTCCAGCTCTGGAGTCTTGTTGCGCTCAGGGTCCTGGTTGGGTGGCATTTCCTGTACGAGGGCATAGCCAAGATCCTCAATCCACATTGGTCGTCCGTCGGCTACCTCAACGAGGCTCAGGGCTTCTTCTCAGGACTGTTCGAATGGATCGTCGTCGATCCGACCAGGGTGGCTATTGTCGACATCTGTAACATGTATGGACTCATGGCCATCGGGTTGGGGATGTTTCTGGGTGTCCTGACAAGGACGGCGACTGTCTCGGCCGCCGCGCTGCTTTTGATCTACTACCTGGTGACCCCTCCGTTCGTCGGTCTGTCCTATCAGATTCCCTTCGAAGGTAGTTATCTCGTCGTCAATAAGACGCTCATTGAGTTTGCTGGCGTTCTGGTTCTTATCGCTTTCCCTACCGGAACCCAGGTGGGATTTGACAGGCTGATCGAAAGGTTTCGGACCACACACACCGTCAAAAAGACAGCAACAGGAAGACGTGAAGAAGGGCCTACCCATGCCTGAGAATTCAGAAAATCGTCCGACGTCACCACCTATGTCGGGCGGATGGAGGATGGAGCGTCGGGATTGGCTGAAGGTGTTCGCAACGGTGCCGTTCCTCGGTGGGTTTGCCTACAGCCTGCTGGAGAAGATCTCGCACGACAAGGCGTTGAAGGAGAACATCCTGGGGGAATTGAACCTCAGACAGAATGATTTTCCTGACGAGCCGCCGACTCCTGCCACAGTGGGACAAACCCTCAACATCGGCATCATCGGATTTGGATTTCGGGGGGAGCAACTCGCCCGGGCCGCTGGGTACGCCCATCCTGATTGGCTCGAGGAAAAACGGCAGGCAACCATCAAGAATCCGAAGGATACCACGCTCAAGGATTTTCTCGAGCAAGAGTCAATTCAGATGAATATCGCGGGTATCTGTGATGTCTTCGATGTGAGAGCTGAGCGGGGGCTCGTGGCCGCCAACGATCCCCGGGCAAGGAGATATAGGGACTACCGCGAGATGTTGAATGCTCCCGATATCGATGGCGTGATCATTGCGACGCCTGATCATTGGCATGCCCGGATGGCCATCGATGCTGCACGGGCCGGCAAGCACGTGTACCTTGAAAAATGCATGACGCGGACGGTCGAAGAGGCGGTGGAGCTGCGAAATGCCGTCAAGCAGACCGGGATTGTGTTCCAGCTCGGACATACAGGGCGACAGAGCGCAAGCTACCTGCGGGCGCGGGAGATCATTGAGAAGAATATCCTCGGTCCGATCACCCTCGTCCAGACAAACACGAACAGGAACAGCCCGTTCGCTGCATGGTTGTGGCCCGTTCACCCGAAGGCCAGTCCTGACACGATCGATTGGAAACAGTTCCTGGGTCCTGCCCCCGACCATCCATTCGATCCGGAACGATTTTTCCAGTGGCGTAGATGGTGGGAGTATGGAACAGGCATGTCGGGCGACCTGTTGACGCATGAGTTCGACGCCATCAATATGATCATGCGCCTCGGAATCCCGAAGACTGCAACGGCGTCGGGCGGGATCTACTATTTCCGCGATGGCAGGACGGTTCCGGATGTCTTTCACGCATCCCTCGAATACCCCGACCGTCATCTGACGCTGTTGTATAGCGGGACAATGGCCAGCGGCATGCCACGCCGGAAGATGTTCATGGGGCATGATGCCTCGATGGAGGTGGCGCGCGGTGTCACCGTGAATGTGGACCCGCAATCGACGCGCTATAAGAAAATGCTTGAGCAGGGCGTGCTTGACACTGACCTCCCCCTCGTCAGCTACAGGCCCGGTCAGCGATCGCTGGACGCCGTGACCTCCGCTACTGAAAAGTACTTTGCGGACCGTGGCCTTCAATACACCTACCGAGGGGGACGGAGGGTCGACACAACGACGCTCCATATCGCAGAGTGGCTCGATTGCATCCGGAACGGTGGCCGGCCGAGCTGTAATGTCGATGAAGGATTTCAGGAGGCCATTACAGCCCATATGGCCACATTGTCATTCCAGAGGAATCGCACTGTGACATGGGATGCCATGAACGAGCGTGTCGTCTAGTACCGCCTCTCAGAAATTCCCTGCAAGACATTTTGCGAGAACCGGCACCAGGATGGTCGATATAGTATCTTTCACGGAACACCGATGCGAAGGAGATCATGCATGAAATCACCGAGAGTCAATCGTCGCAACTTCATTCAGATGGGTACCCTTGGCATCGCGGCGATGGGATTTGGCATGCAGCGAGAGGAGGCAGGCTCCAAACCCGAACCTCGCAAACGGATCAGCGCAAATGATAAGACCACTGTTGGGATGATCGCGGTTGGAGCCCGGGCTCAGCAACTCATGGAGAACATCAAGAAGATTCCGGAAGCAGAGATCGTCGCCGTCTGCGACGCATATAAGGGGCGCGTCGAGCGGGCCATCGCCCGCACCGAAGGACGGGCCGTAGAAATCAGCGATCCGCACGACATGATCGCCCGAAAGGATATCGACTGCGTCGTCATATCCACTCCTGACCATCTCCATGCCTCCCAGTTCATCGAAGCTGCGAAGGCGAAAAAGCACATCTATGCCGAAAAGCCGCTGACATACACCGTCGACGAGGGAGTGCAGATGGCAGAAGCAGCGGACAAGAACAATATTGTGGTCCAGGTCGGGAGCTCCGGGGTCAGTTCGGTCACTTCACAGAAAGCCCGTGAGATCGTCCGCTCTGGCAAGCTCGGAAAGATCACCCTCATCCGCGCCTCGTACAACAGGAACACGCCCTCCGGAGCCTGGATTTACCCGATTCCCCCTGATGCAAATGAATCGACAGTGAACTGGAACATGTTCCAGGGACCTGCAAAAAAGAGGCCCTTCAGCCTCGAGCGGTTCTTCCGTTGGCGGTGCTACACCGACTACTCAGGCGGCATGTCGACAGACCTCTTCGTCCATCTCTGCAACTCGATCCACTACATCATGAACGTCAAGATGTGCAGGAGTGCCATTGGCATGGGAGGGCTGTACCGATGGAAGGAAAGCCGCGATGTTCCGGACACCTTGAATGCTTCGTTGGAGTACGCGGAGGGATTCATGGTTAGCTTGAGCGGAACGTTCAACAACACACGTGGCGGCGGGAGCGGGATCCAGATCATGGGTACTGAAGGCACGCTTGAGATGAGCGGAGGTCTCACATTCTCACCTGAGAACGTTTACGACGACAATGGCTGGATCGTCGACAGCTGGCCGCTGGAGCTGCAAAAGCAGTACTACGAAGACCCGGCCGTGCGGTTCGAAGAGAGACCGCAGACCAGGGAGCCGAAGCTGCTGCAAGGTATGGAGAGCTACACCTCTGAAGGGATCGATTCGACGACGCAGCATTTTCAGGAATGGTTCACTGCAATACGAAAAGGCGGGATGACGAAAGAGAACGCATGGGTTGGTCATAGGGCCGCTGCTTGTGCTCATTTGGTGAATCTCTCCATTGAGCGGGGCGGGATCGTTCACTGGGACCCGGATCGCGAGACAGTCAAAAAGGGATAAGTATGCGAAGAGAAGAATTCTTGAAGATGTGCGCGACAGCGGGGACCGGACTTCTTGCAGCCGGTATGGGATACTGGCTCGAGGGGGGACCCTCCCGTCACATTGCGGTGATCTCGGACTCACCCTCGGGCGATTCGAGACGCCTCTCAGCGCTGCGGTACGCTGCTGAGGATATCGTTTGCAGCGAGCTTCCCGGTCCGGGAGTCGCTCAGGACCTCACCGTGTTGTGCGATGGTACTGTGCTGGACCCGTTACGTCCAGGAGAACCCGACCCGGAACTAAGGGCGTTCGCACGAGAGCTGCGGTCCCGCAGGGCCCCCGGAGGATTTCTGATCTTCACTCGCCACTCCGCGCCGGCGGGCGATGACGAGATCCAATTCAGCGTTGACGGGCTTGTTGTCGAACGCATTCCCAGGTCCCGCTCGTACCAGCGGATCGTCATCGATGGGAAGGTCGGCCAGACCGAGTTCCGGCTCACGAATGGGGTCCTAATCGCTGTAACTTCCTCGTGCAGCCACAAAGTGTGTGTTCGGACAGGCCCCATCCGTTCCGGTCAGATTATTTGTGCGCCGAACAGACTTGTAGCATCGCTTGGCGCTGGCCACGGATTGGATGGTATTATCGGGTGAGGCGGAGCGATTGCTTCCTTCACTCTACACGTTTCTAGGTCGGAGGTCACTATGGATAGTGAATCGAGGATGTCCCGGAAGGAATTTCTCAAGGCGGGAGCTCTTGGGACGGCGGGGTTGGCCATGGCTGGAACGATTGGCGCACCCGCTATCCTGAAAGCTCGTTCGCCGAACAATGCGATCGGTGTCGGGGTCGTGGGATTTGGCATCAGAGCGCGGCAGATGATGACGCGTCTCGGTCACTTCCATCCGCAGGCGGCATCCGTGCCGACCGGTTTTGACACGGGATCGCGGGCAGACCGGGCCCGGGGGTACGGACACAGGGACCGGATGCCCGTCAAGCCGTTCACTGATGAACCGATAAGGGCGGTCTGCGACATCTACACGGATGCACGGACATATGCAGGGGAGATGTTTGGCGAAGACCTCAGGCTCTACGAAGACTATCGGAAACTCCTGGACGACAAGGACATCGACGCAGTGATGATCTTCACGCCGGACCATTGGCATGCGAAAATCGCGATCGATGCGGTGGAAGCGGGAAAGGACATCTTCATCGAAAAATGTCCAACGCACAACTGGAAAGAAGCTGTCGCCCTGAAGAAAGCAGTGGAGTCGAACAAACGCGTGGTGCAATTGAACGAGTCGGGCGTCCACAGTCCGGTGGCTAAGAAGATGCGGGAGATCGTCCGGTCCGGAGCGTTGGGAAAGGTCCACGTTGTACGCGCATACAAATACATAGCCGCCCAGCGCCGGGTCTGGGAGTTCGCGATCCCCGAAGACCTTTCGCCAAAGACGATCGACTGGAAGGCATTCCTCGGATCGGCTCCCAACGTCGATTTCGATCCGCGCCGGGTAATACGTTGGCGTTGCTACTGGGACTACGGGACCGGGATGAACGGCGACCTCTTCTCCCACACGCTGGCCACGATCAACATGATCATGGATATCGATGTGCCGAAGACCGCGGTCGCCTCCGGAGGGACATACGAACTGAAGGACTATTTCAAGGTCCCGGATGTCTACCATTCCGTGTATGAATATCCCGACAAGGAACTGTCGTTGTTCTTCAGCGGCAATTTTACGTCGAGCAATTCACCCCGCAGCACAGAGTACGTCGGGACCGATGCGACGATGACCAACCAGGGGGACGAGATTCACATTTTCGCGGAGCCGCAGGCGGAACGGTACAAGGCACTCGGGTATGGACGTCAGAAACCGGGTGTGCCGTCCGAGATCATAAAGATCAACGAAGATGCCGAAATGTCCACGCAGGAGTATCATTTCCACGAATTCTTCGATTGTATGCGAACGAGGAATCAGACCGCATGTAACATGGATATGACTTTTGGCGAGGACATGTCTTGTCACATGGGCACGGAGGCGTTCTTCCAGAAGCGGCAGGTCACGTGGGACAGAGAGGAGATGGAGATAGTATAGAGCACGCGGCCACAGCGCGCGGTGTTTGAGACTCACTATTCAGTCTTCCAGCACTACTGACGACGCCGTGGCACGGACATGCCCGGCGTCGTATTGTCTCTGTTGCACGTTCCTTTCCTCATAGGAGGCATACAATGAGACCCAGACTCAGCCTGTTCTTCGTAGTACTTGTCGGAGTATTCGTGCTGTTCGGAGCGTGGAGCCAGGCCGTAGCACAGCGTCAACTGCGCGTCATGATTATCGGTGCCCATCCGGACGATGCGGACAAAGCGGGAGGAACTGCAGCCAAGTACATCGCGCTTGGCCACAAGGTCATGCTCGTCGCCCTCACGAACGGCGATGCGGGGCACTTTGAGATGGGGGGAGGTCCACTGGCCAGGCGTCGTACCGAAGAGGCACGACGGGCTGGTGCCGTCATCGGGGCGGAATACATCACGCTGGACAACCATGACGGCGAATTGATGCCAACTCTTGAGAATCGACGTCAGGTGATCAAGTTGATCAGGGAGTTCAAGCCAGACCTCGTCTTTTCCCCCCGTCCCAACGACTACCACCCCGACCACCGATACACCAGTATCCTCGTCCAGGACGCTGCGTACATGGTGACAGTGCCGAATGTGGTCGCAAAGACCCCGCATTTGGACAAGAACCCAGTGTTCATGTATCTGAGTGACGGGTTCACGAAACCGTATCCATTCACGCCAGACGTCGTCGTCTCGATCGACGAGGTTATTGAAAAGAAGATGGATATGTATCACCAGCACGACTCGCAGATGTACGAATGGTTGCCGTACAATCGAGGAGATTTGGCGGAAGTTCCGAAGGACCCGGCCAAACGTCGCGAGTGGCTTGCTGCATCCCGGAAGAGATCGGACGAGAACAACGCCAACAAATTCAGGGACAAGCTGATCGAGTTGTACGGCAAGGAGCGGGGTTCAAAGGTCCGTTACGCAGAGCCCTTCGAAGCGTCAGAATATGGAACGAGACTGACGAAGGAGAATCTCAAGATCTTGTTCCCGTTCTTCGACTAGCTGCCACAGGTCCCCGGTCTGTACACCTCCGCCCATATGAAAAGAAACTCCGGACTTGTCGTTCTGGTACTGCTGATTTTCTTCGTGATATCCTTCCTCACGAATATTATCGGCCCCCTGGTTCCAGATATCTTAACCAGTTTCGACCTGAGTCTCACGCTCGTCGCATTGTTGCCGTTCGCGTTTTTCATCGCATATGGCGTCTTCTCAATCCCAGCTGGCATGCTGATCGAGCGGCTGGGACAGAAGCCCGTCCTGGTGTCGGCCTTCGGAATCGCCTTCGTCGGCTCTCTCATGCTCGCAGTCTATCCGGACTATATCACGGCCGTGTGCTCGCTCTTCCTCATCGGTTCTGGGATGGCGATGCTCCAGGTCGGCATCAATCCGTTGCTCCGGGAAGCCGGTGGTGAAGAGCATTTTGCGTTCAACTCGGTCATGGCTCAGCTGGTCTTTGGTCTCGCGTCCTTCATCAGTCCGTTGGTATACAGCTCTATGGTGCTCGAGCTCCAGTCCCCGGAATCTGACCGCGAATGGCTGTCCGGGCAGCTCTCCGGGATCGTACCGCCGGATCTCCCCTGGGTATCGCTCTATTGGCTCTTCGCGGCGACGACGGTCGTGATGGTCGCTGTGTTGGCGATGGTGCGATTTCCGAAGATAGAGGTCCGGGCAGACGAACGGAGCGGGACTTTGGGCATATACGTCGGTCTTCTGAAGAACAGGCTCGTTCTCGCGTACTTTGTGGGCATCTTCGCCTACGTCGGCTCGGAGCAGGGAGTGGCCAACTGGATTTCGCAGTTCCTCCTCACCTATCACGGTTACGATCCACACACGACGGGGGCATCGACGGTCTCCTGGTTCTGGGGAATGATGACAGCCGGGTGCCTGCTCGGACTGGCGCTGCTCAAACTGATCGACAGCCGTAAGGTCCTCATAGGATTCACAGTGCTCGCGATTGCTTCTCTGACAGCTGCGATCCTCGGCCCCGGTTGGCTATCTCTGTACGCTTTCCCCGCGGTCGGGTTCTTCGCTTCCGTCATGTGGTCCATCATCTTCTCCCTGGCGCTGAATTCCGTCAAGGAGCATCACGGCTCCTTCTCAGGGATCCTTGTCACAGGTATCATCGGCGGGGCGATCGTACCTCTGGTCGTCGGGTCGCTGGGTGAGCAGTTCGGCCTTCGGACGGGTCTGTCCTTCATCTACCTGACGCTCGGTTACATCCTCAGCGTGGGATTCTGGTCGAGACCGCTTATCGTCAACAAGACAGTCGAATGGAAGAGCTAACGACGGAACCAGTCTTGGGGATCGATCTCGGAGGGACAAATGTCCGAGTCGGCCGGGTGGTGGGTGCCCGTATCGAGAGCCTCGCCTCTTGTCGAATCACGTCTGACGCATCGAAAGATGATGTGTTTACGGAAATCGTTGGGGCCATAGCGAAGGGATTTACCGATGATGTCGTGGCGATCGGGATCGGTGTGCCCAGCGTCGTCGACACGAGGACGGGGACAGTGTACAACGTGCAGAACATCCCTTCGTGGGACGAAGTACCAGTGGCCCGTTGGTTGAGGGAGCGCTTCCGCCGTCCGGTGTTTGTCAACAACGATGCAAATTGCTTCGCTCTCGCTGAAAAGCGCTTTGGCAAGGCCAAGGGAACCCGTTCATTCCTTGGGGTCATTCTCGGGACCGGGATGGCTGCTGGGGTCGTTCTGGACGGTCGCCTCTATGAAGGTGCGAATTGCGGCGCGGGTGAATTCGGCATGATCCCCTACCTCGGGGGCAATTTCGAGGAGTATTGCAGCGGACAATATTTTCAGCGTCACTGTGGAGCGACCGGTGAGGAACTGATGGACCTCGCGAAGCATGGCTCAGAAGAGGCTTTGAGACACTTTGCTCGCTTCGGCGGACACCTGGCAGAGGCTGTAAAAGCGATGCTGTACGCATACGATCCCGAGCTGATCATCCTGGGAGGATCGGTCAGCAAGGCGTACCGGTATTTTCAGAGCAGCCTCATCTCCGGAGTCCGCTCATTTGCGTACACGAAATCGCTTGAAAAGCTTCGCGTCGAGTGCTCCGATACTGAGAACAGCGGAGTTCTTGGGGCCGCCTCCCTCGCAGGTGAACTGAGACCTGAAAAGCTCTAGGATCATACCTTAGAATGGAGGGAATCATGATTCCATTTGGCCGATTCTTCGTACGGGTCTTGGGCCCGGCATCTCTGATCATGCTTCTCGTGTCGTCTCAGGTTTCACTCGCTCAGGACATTCCAAAAGAGTGGTTTGGGAGATGGAACCTGACCATCTATGATGTCGATCGGGCGTATCCGTCATGGCTTGAGTTGAGTCAGGAGCAGGGTAAGCCAGGCGGACGCTTTGTCAACGGCAAGGAGGGGAGTGCGCGCCCCATTCCGCGGATCGAATTCCATGACGGAGTGCTCGAGTTCTCGCTCCCTCCGCAGTACGAAAAGCAGAATGTCGATCTTCGCTTTATCTGTCGCATGGACGGTCGCAAAATGAAGGGGGTGACGTTCAATCCGGCGGGTGACAGGATCAGCTTTGAAGGCGTGTCGGCCCCGGAGCTTGCCCAGCGGCATGTCACATGGGGAGACAGAATGACCCTGCTTCATGAGAATGATCTGTCAAATTGGCGACTCCGATATATGCACGCTCCGAGCGGATGGCGGATCAAAGATGGAATGCTGAAGAATACTCCGCCGAGCGTCGATCTCGTGACCAGACAGATGTTCGGAGATTTCAAGCTGCACGTGGAGATGAGGCTCGCGCCCCAAAGCAACAGCGGCATTTACCTGAGAGGACGATACGAGCTGCAGGTGATGAACAATCCCGAGACCATAGGTCTGACGAGCGTCGGCGGAGTATACGGATTCATCGCGCCGAGCGAGGCGGCCATGAATCCCCCGGGAGAATGGAATGTGCTGGATGTCGAGCTGGTGGGGCGATATGTGACGGTTATACTCAACGGAAAAAAGGTTGTCGACAACAAGGAGATCCCGGGAATGACCGGAGGGGCCCTCGACAATGCCGAGGCCATGTCTGGTCCTCTCATGCTGCAGGGTGATCACAGAGAGATTGAATATCGGAACATCTACATCATTCCAGGCCGGTGACACAGCGACCAGAGACTTGAAACCATCTCAAAAACATTTCTCGCAACGACCGCAACGGACAAAAAGAAAGCTCGCAACGTAGGACCCTTACATTATGTTAAAATTTACGTTGCGGGCGTTGCCTTCTTTGCGAGCTTTGCGAGAAACCATCCTGTGTAGAGTATATTTGAGATAGCTTCTAGTGCGCTTTGCCGCTGCGCCCGGCTGGCTCAGACTCCAGATAGGAGGACATACCTTCTGACAGGAAGGTAACGCCGGAAGTATCGATGATCATCGCTTCGATCCCGGAGAGGGAATTTGCCAGAGAGATCCCTTCAAGGGGGCCAAGCACGAACATTGCTGTAGCCATCGCGTCCGCCTTTTCGGCCGTCGCGGCAATGACTGTCGAACTCATGGATGTCCGGGCGGGCCAGCCTGTCTTTGGATCGAGGATGTGGTGGTACCGAATCCCATTATGTTCAAAGTACTGTTCGTAATCTCCTGAGGTAGCGACTGCTTTGTTTGAAAGCAGGAGGACTGCCGAGACCTCGTTTCGGGCACGCGGATCTCGGATGCCAATACGCCAGGCTCCCGCCGGGGAAGTGCCAAGGCAGTATAAATCGCCGCCCGCGTTGACCAGTGCATTCCTGACGCCATTGGCTCTCAGTACGGCAATGGCCCGGTCCACAGCGTATCCCTTCGCCACGCCTCCTACGGCAAGTGTAATATCTCGCGACGACTTCCCGACGTATCCCGAATCGGATCGCACATTTGTGAGAATAATCCCATCAATTCCGACCAGCAAGGTCTGTTGGCTGACCATCGCCGATTCGGGGGGATACCCGTTCGGGTCCCCGAAATGATAGAGTGCGAGGGCCGGTCCGATCGTCATGTCGAACGCACCCTTGGATGTCTGTGAATACGAACTGCTGCGTTGCAAGAAATCGAACGTTTCCCGGGAAACCATAGACCCTGAAATGGACGTATTGAACACGAAGATATCCCCTCCACTGTCCTCTTCCCACAGCAACCTGTCGATTCGGCGGACCTCTTCGTGAGCCCGATCGACCGCCTTTCGTGCTGTGATAGAATCTTCGGCCAGGACTGTGTACTCTACGAACGTGCCCATCGCAAATCGTATAAACGTGAATGGAGATTCGGAGCGCGGAGCACAGGAAAGGAAGACAAGCAGAACAAGAGATCGGGATCCTCGGAAAGCGGAAGTGATCATGGATCCAAGATACTTATTGGTCATTCACCTTTCAATCCAGGGCGCACGAGGAAACCATCTCCCTGACTGTTGACCACCGGCACTCGGGTGTCGACATTGCCGCATATCCCGAGTTTCCCAGCAGCGCGGATTGAACTCATTCGTAGCAAACGATACCCTCGACGTACTGCCAGTCGTGTCTTGGTCCATTATGGATGAAAGGATTCTTGCTACCTTCTTTATAGCTGATAGGATGTGCGGAGATGATGAAGTAAATCACGGAGCCACCGATCGCGATAGCGCTGCGCTAGGTAGCATCAGGCGTGCCGGGCAGCGAGGCTAGGTGAAGGATGGATGTTCCTGACGTGATCTTCTACCGCCTCCACGCCGTCTCAGTCGATGGTCTATCGAAGAGGTTTGCGGATGTGAAGAAGCTGGTTCTACACAGGTAAGTCTGGGGAAGTGAACCGTAAACCGTGAATAGTGAATCGTATAGGTCGCTGAATGAAGAACGCCCGGCGTCCTGAGCGAAGTCGAAGGACCGGGCGTTTCTGCGTATGAAAAGGCACCTATCAACAAGGTTGAAGGTGCCTCGAGTAGAAGAACTCATCATCGGGGCAGACCTGCCTGCGCTGACGCTTCGGTAGGAAGAATTTTCGAGATGTTTCTTTACCCGATTCTCACATCTAAGACTCGGAACCGGATTGGTCGACTTTCCCGTTGACTGCGAGTCCGGCCTGATGTAGATTTGCATCACAATACCGCTCCCCAGAGACTGGGGATACCGGCGATTCGAGAGAAGCCTCTGGAGAGTGCATGGCATTCGAAGGAGGCTTGATTCGTTTTGGATAGATCAGCCGGTAAACATATAGGAGGAGTCATGACTCACTTCCATCGTGCTTTCGCCACTCTGCTGGTTGCCTCTCTGAGTCTCGGATCGATGTCAGCCCAGGATCTCTCTGTCATGTTCCCGGGCAACAGCCGGATTCGCGTCAATGACGCTCCCCAGCTCGACATGAGCACCTCATTGAGCCTGGAAGCCTGGATCTACCCGGTCGCTAAAGTATCAGACTATCCCGTCATCATTCACAAACCATTGGACGTGTATGGCGAACCATGGAATGCGTATTCAATCGTGTTGAGCGACCAGGCCGAAGGGGAACAGCACCCCATTTTTTCGATCTCCGATGGCGTGCAGGCTGCACATTGCGAGGCAGGGGGTGATCCCGTTCCCCTCTATCAATGGACCCATATCGCCGCGACGTATTCGGGAGATACGATGAGGATCTACATGAACGGAGAGTTGCGCGGTCAAACGCCCGCTTCACTGACGATTGTTGCCACGGTCAATCCGCTGTTCATCGGACGCGCCTACAGCGTAGCGTCGAACCACTTCCGCGGATTTATCGATGAGGTCCGCATTTGGAACGTGGCCAGATCGGCGACACAGATCCAGACCGCACGGAATCAGAATCTCTCCCTCGGTGACCGTGCCGGACTGGTCGCGTACTACCAGCTCAACGGACCATCCGAAACCACGGCGGCCTACGATTCCAGCGGATTCGGCAACAACGGCACGTTGTACGGAGGAGCTTTCTTCTGCGACTATGCCCCCTCAACGGCAGGCGGGACTCCCCAGATATCTATATCCCCGACTTCGTTCGCTCTGGGGAATGTTGAGCAGGGAGAGGATGTGCCGATTCATCTGAACGTCATCAATAATGGCAGCGGGACGCTGGTGGGCTTCGTCAAGCAGGGCGGATCGAACATCTCCCTCCCTGGGACATTTCTCTTCTATGTGGGGCCGTCGTGGAACTATGAGTTCTCGCTTGCGCTCCGCCCACTGGTAGCGGGACCGACGTCAGATGTTCTGACCGTCACAAGTAACGCGGGTGAGCTGCATCTTCCGGTGACGGCACAGTCGATCGCCGTGAACCAGTTCGATGCCAACAGGATCGGCATGTGGGTGCAGCGGGACGGTCAATTCTCACGGGATCCGCTGACGAGGGGTGCAGGCCTGGAGTGGCCAATCTCCAGCGGGCAGACGGCGGTCTATTCGTCCGGAATCTGGATCGGAGCACTAGTGAACAGTGAGGTGCGGGTATCCGCCGCATTTTATACGTCCGGATTCGATCCCGGACCGATTCAGAACGGTCAACCGGCCGACCGTTCGGATGCACGGTACAGGGTATACAAGATATCCGCGGGCGACAACGCGGGCACCAATCTGGATTATGCCGAGTGGCCCTCCGATCTCGGAGCGCCGGCGAACCCGGATGGTTCACCTCAGCTCACCGGTGATCAAACGCTGTGGACCGTCTACAATGACGCTGATCCGGACGCCGGCAACAGTGTAACGTCAGCTACCCCGCTCGGCGCAGAGGTACAGCAGACGATCTTCGGATTCAATGATCCCAACGGTCCATTGGGGAACACCGTCTTCATGCGGTTCAGGATCATCAACAAGAGTTCCTCAACGTGGCAGAATGCATATGTAGGTCTCTGGTCAGATCCGGATGTGGGTAATCCTTCCGATGACGCAGTCTGTTCCGATTCCGTCCGGAGCCTCGTGATCTGCTACAACGGGGACAATGATGACGAACCCAATCCGGACAACGGCTATGGCGCCGCTCCTCCTGCCGTCGGCTACACATTTCTGGAGCACAGCGGCAGTTCTCCTTTACGTGCCTTCACGTACTTCGTCAATGCGAGCGTTGATTCCACGAGGGGCGATCCGAACACGCCGCTTCAGGCATACAACTACCTGCAAGGTCTCGATCGATACGGATCTCCGACAATCAATCCCGGCACAGGAACGGTCAGCAGCTATGCGTTTTCGGGAGATCCGGTCACCGGAAATGGATGGGTGGATCATGACCCGAGGGACAAGCGGGTACTGCTGACGACAGGACCCTTCAATCTCACGCCGGGGCAGTCGCGAGAGATCTTTGCCGCCGTCATGGTCGCCCGCGGTGCCTCGAACCTCGCAAGCGTCCAGATACTGCGTCAGACCCACGATGTGGCACGCAAGGCGTTTGAGACGGGACTGGTGAATGCGCCGCAACTGCTGGAGGCATCCGACGTGCCGAATGACCAGGGGGGAAAAGCGATCCTTCGATGGCGCGCCTCCACGCTCGATCACGATGTGCGCATTTTGCCCCGCTACAGTATCTGGCGTGCGGTTCCGTGGGAGTTGACTGCCGGAGATGGAGCGAAGGCCGCCGGCAATCTTCCCTCGAATCTCCCGTCGAAGATGGTCGAAGACGTCATCACTGCAGGAGGACCATATGCGTGGGAACGGTGGGCAGAGCAAGAAGCATTGCGCCTTCCCTACTACTCCTGCACAGTTCCGACGCTCTACGACTCCATGTCTACCACCACAGGCAAGCACTACTTCATGATTGTCGCCCACACATCAGACTCGAATGTCTTCTTCCTGTCGAACATTGACAGTGCCGCCTCCGTTGACAACCTCCCACCCGGCGTACCCCAGGGGCTGACCGCGCGGGTTGAGGGCCAGTCCATCGTGCTGGAATGGCAGCCGACGGAAGACTCGGACATCGGCCAGTACGAGATATACCGGGGCATTGACCCGGGGATCGATCCTGATGCCGTATCCTCGGTCGGGGCAACAGCGGATGCGACCTTCGTCGACGCAGGTGCACCCGTAACCAGGCCACTGTACTATGTTGTCCGGGCCCGGGACGTTCATGAGAACTACGGAAAGCAGAGCCTGGAGATCGCCGTTGTGACGACGGGTATTCCAGTGGGGGATGGTATTCTCCCGACCGAGTTTGGCCTCGACCAGAATTACCCGAATCCCTTCAATCCTCATACCACCATCAGGTTTGCTATACCGTACCGCTGCAGAGTATCGCTGGAAGTATTCGACATGCTTGGCCACAAGGTGGCCATGCTTGTAAACAGAGAACTGCCGGCCGGGTATCATCATGAACAGTGGCGCGTGACAGTCCCCTCGGGGATGTACACCTGCAGGTTCGAAGCAGTCTCAGTCGACGATCCATCGAAGAGGTTTGTGGATGTGAAAAAGATGATCTTGCTCAAATAGTAAGTGAATCGGGGGAGGTGAATCGAGAATCGTAAACAATGAATCGTGTAGGTCGCTGAATGGAGAACGCCCGGTGTCCTGAGCGAAGTCGAAGGGCCGGGCGTTTCTTATTTTGTCCTCAGCCCACCACCGGAGGACACCCCCATGCCCTGCCTCATCTCTCGAAACGGCATCTTCTACGCAGTCTTTTCCTATCATGGCAAACGCGTCTGGCGCTCGACCTATTCCAGAGACAGGGAGGAGGCTCTCCAGCGGATGAGAGATCTTTCCGGCGAGTTCATCAGCTGGAAACGGATCACCATCCTGGACCTTCGGAATGAGCTTCTAAAGCTGCTGCCAGGACAACTCGCTCCCGCCACACTCTCCGCCTACGACCTCGCCCTGACTCACTTCAGTAAAGTTATTGGCAACAAGCTCCTAAGAACAGTATCTGCCTACGACATTGAGCTGTTCAAGTCTGAAAGACTCAAGCAGGTAAGCGCTACGACCGTCGCCATCAACTTCAGAACACTCAAGGCAGCATTCAGCCGAGCCACGAGGCTTGGGATGATCGAGCGAAACCCATTCGAGGGGGTGAGAAATGTCGTCCTCCCGGACCGGGAGCCTGTCTTCCTCAATTCTCAGGAATTCGGCCGTCTCCTGCAAGCCATCGACAACTCTCAGCTGAGGTCAATTGTCATCTTCGCCGTGTGTACGTCTATGCGACTGGGAGAGATTCTTTCACTGAAGTGGGAGGAGAACATCGACCTCGAGAGGGGCTACGTCCACCTGAAGAATCGAACGGATTTCATCGTGAAGGCCAGGCGGAGGCGATCAGTTCCGCTAAACGGCACCGCGATGAACATTCTGAGCAATCTCGAGAGGAGAGGGGAATATGTCTTCCCCAACGCCAAGGGCCGGAGATTCCTCGGTAACTACATCTCGGGCCAATTCAAGAAGTATGTCCGGAAGGCGGGCCTATCCGAGGCGATTCACTTCCATACGCTTCGACACACGGGGGCATCATGGCTTATTCAGCAGGACGTCCCGATCGCATTCGTCCAAAGGATCCTGGGGCATTCCAGTATAAGGACCACCGAAATCTATGCACACGTGACTCATGAACATCTCCGTCAATCAGTGGTTACTATCGACCGCATAATAGGGGAGGTTTGAGTCTGGAAACCACCCCAGCCCCAGTCGCCACGTTCATTCCGCGGAGGAGCTGAACTAAATGTTGGCAACCTGCCTCTTGCCTCATCCCTGGTGTTGAACGAATCATCCCACATGCTGATATTAGGAATCAAACGCCCGAGCTCGTCACTTGGGCGTTGCCATGAAACGATTGATCCCAGCTACATTGACTGGGTAACTTCATGATGAGCACGCTGGCCGCGGGGGCAGGCCAAGCGCAAGGGCAATGATCTGCAAAACAATTGGCAATCATACTTTCAATACATACCTTGCTCTCGTCAACCGATTACAGGAGAGCCTGCTCCATGTATATTGCCATCGAAGGGAATGCGGCCACCGGGAAGACGTCTCTTGCAGAGGCTGTCTCTGCATTGTACGGATTTCGCCAAATATTGGAGCCATCAGTTGAATTGCTCACGCCTCTGCATGCCAGCGGAGAGGTGAGCCCGCTCCGGATGCAATTGGAATGTCTCGTCGAGCGCGTGCGCATGCAGAAGCTCATACAGAGGGAACGCGCTAGAGTGCAGATCGTAACCGATTGTGTCTTCGTCAAAGATCTCGTTTATGCTGAGCTCTATCTCGCCGGGGGCGATTTTGAAACCTACCGAAGAATTTATGGGGAATTTGAAGCGCAAACACCCGATCTTCTAATCTATCTGACTGCCCCGCTGGAATTGTTGATGCAGCGTATTCACGCCCGCTCACGATCATATGAAAAGAACATCACAACGGAGTTCATCCAAAGGCTCCAAACACTCTGCGACAAGCACGTCCTTACGAGCAGAGCGAAACGTATCGAACGAATCGACACTTCCAGCCTCGGCGCATCGTCCGAACCACTGAACACCAAGGACATGCTTGCTGATCTGAGATTGACGTTGGATTTCCTCCAGGGTCGTCGATAATGCGCATTGCACTTCTCTCTCCGCGCACGGATTCTCCTCCGTATCCCGAAATGGGGCTGGCTTCCATTGCAGGCCATTTGCGCAGTAATCAATTTGAAGTTCGCGTGTATGACGCGGCGGATCCACGTCTCCATGATTGCCTCTTGCCTTCCTTGCACACTTTTGAACCTCGCATCATCGGCATGGCCGCGTCATACTCCTGCAATCATGCTCAGTACAAAGATCAATTGCGGGTGCTGAGGTCTGCGTTCCCGGATCGCCTGATAGTCGTTGGCGGAAATCACGCGACGAATGTCCCCGAACTCTTGGTCGGGAATGACCTCGCAGACATTGCTATCCTTGGGGAAGGCGAGAACACCATGCTTGACTTATGCTGGAGGGTCGAGGCAGGTGGTGATGCATTTGACACAGCAGGGCTATGCTGGTGGGATCGTACACGAAACATTGCACGCAGGTCAACGCCGAGAGCGGCTATTGCCGACTTGGATTCGCTCGCTTTCCCGGCCTTCGATCTTCTGCCCTTCTCTGTGTACGAGCATGCTGAACAACTAATACCAGCTATGCTGTATCGCGGCCGCGCCGCGTCTTGGATATTATCCAAACGAGGATGTCCTTACCGTTGCAGTTATTGTGCTTCGCACACGGTGTTTGGGCGGACTGTGCGGTCACATTCAGTAAAATATATCTTAGCCCTCATTCGAGAGCGGCGCTCAAGCTTTCGGATCGACCACGTCTATTTCCTGGACGATACCTTCACTGCTGATCGGGCGTGGGTGGTTTCCTTCTGCAATCAACTGATGGCCGAAGAGATGCACCTTCTATGGGGATGCCAGACTCGCATTGAACTTGTCGACGAACAACTGCTGCAAACCATGGCGCATGCCGGGTGCTGTCTCATAGAATTCGGAGTCGAGACGTTTGACGGTGACACGCTGCAACGCCTGGGCCGCACCGTCTCAAAGGAACGGATTACTGCCATCATCGCCAAAGCGCACAGGCTTGGGATTCTGATCCAACTCAACTTCATGATAGGCAATCCTGGAGAGACCGTTGAAGTTGTCGATGATAATATCGAATTCGCGCACATCGCTCTACGTAAACACTATGCACTTCCATGCTTCTGGGTCACAAGCCCGCTCCCGGGGACTGAACTCTTTGACAAGTTGCATAACTTTGATGCGAACGATGATGAAGCTTTCGATTCGCTTCTCATGTCCCCCCTGAGAGCTGTTGACGGCGGGAGCCGGTGGCATTTCGTTCCAGAACAATATCGTTCAGCCATGCAGGCACGGCTATCAACCGCATGGACCATGAATCCTATCCACGTGCAGCAATGGTTTGAGAAGAATCGTCTCCTGAGCTCCGCCTGTGCTTATTATGGGCTTTCGCTGCAACAGTACCTCAGCAGACTATTCCCTCTTGGAATTGGTAACTTCCTCGGATCGACTTTCTTCGTTAGCGGACATAACTATTCATCTGGGCGATGAGGACACCATGGAATCGAACAAGGTCGTCAGCGATTGGAAGTTCAGCTTTCGGGAATTCTTTAGAATGGCAGTTCCTGGACTCTCGCTCCTAGTAATCGGCTCACCCGTCTTCTCACCGTTTCTTTGGGGGTCGGTTCGGCTCGATGGCAATTCATTGGAAGTCGCCTCTAAGCCTTACACGGTCATAGCAGCGCTCCTCTTCGGGCTTGTCTGGTTCTCGGCCCAAATGCCCAAGAAAATCAGCCTGTACAGACGGAGAGTGGCGTTGTTGAAAAAGCTCATGCTGGAAGGCATTCCTGATACGGACATCATAGACAAGCCGGCCTATCAATACTTGATTGAGTGTGTCATTCCATCGCTCGCCTCACAGAGAGTACACTACTTCGCATCGTACTACTATATGCTAATGGACGTTGCCTTAGTGTCCCTACTCTTTGCTGTATTGAATAGCGTAAGCGCAATCGTAAGATTCATGATCTCATATGACACGCTGAACGGAATGTGGTGGAACGTTGAGGCTTACATTCTTGGATATGGTCTCATGGCCTGTGCACCCATTCTTCTCGTTTGCTTGGGCATAATGTGCTGGCGCTCTTCTGTCTATTTCCTCGACGACGTCATGCAGTTCTCCATTTTTGTGGTGGAGGCACATAAGAAGGAGGCCCACAAATTGAGCATCATAAGCGGTAAATCAGAAATCCTGCGCGAATACAACCGACGTTTCGTGCGTCACAGGCGGCGCTGAGCAGCGCGATCAATGGAATCCACCTTCATTCGACAAATGGGAGCGCGCTTTGAGGACTGCAAATAACACAAAGATCACCATTGCTGGCGACCTGGGCAGTGGAAAGAGTGCCGTCGGAAAACTGTTGGCGCACCAGCTTGCTTACGCGTACCTCTCCACGGGTCTTGTTCAACGGGATATAGCTGCCAGAAGAGGAATGAGCACGCTTGAACTCAACAAGTATGCGGAGTCTCATCCGGAAATTGATGAAGAAATCGATTCTGTGTTCAAAGAACTCCGGGACGATCCCAGAAATTATGTCGTCGACTCTCGGATGGCATGGCATTTTGTCACTTCCTCATTCAGAGTCTTTCTCACTGTCGATCCGCGGATCGCAGTATCTCGTGTGCGCTCTGATAGGACAAGGCAAAATGAAGAATACAGCGATTTTGAGGAAGCATTTTCTGAGCTCAGGGCTCGGAAGGAGAGCGAGAATCGGCGATTCCTGGCTAAGTACGGGGTTGATTGCTCCAACGAAATCAATTTCGACATGATCGTGGACACGTCGCATGTCGCTCCTGACAAAGCAGCTTTCAAAATCCAGGAGTGCTTTTCGGCGTGGCATGAAGGCCATGCATTCATCAAGTATTGGCTTTCTCCCAAACGCGTCTACCCTACCCAGTCGATTCGTGAAACTCATATTATGGTAGATGCTGCATCATCCGCGAAGGTGGATGATCCAATGTTCTCGCCCGTAAATGTGGTCCAATACAAAGGTCACTATTTCATTGTCGATGGCCACAAACAGGTTGCTCGCATGCTGAATCAGGAATCGGCCCTTGTGCCCTGCGTGCTGCTCGCAAGAGACCAGGAAGAAGTCTTTCCGGGCTGTACCGCTGAAAGTATGGTAGAGACTCCGTTGAAACTGAGCTGGATCTATGATTGGGAAGATGCTTTCGGATTCAGCTATTCGGAGTACCCTCCAGCTGTCCAGGACTAGACGCTTTGGTGAGGAGTAGCAGACCGCAGTACTTTTATCTAACATCTGTGAGTCTCCCCATTGCGTGAAGAGGGAGGTGACCAGCCTTCTGGGTGATGCTACCCCTTACCTCATCTTCTATTCCATCGCCGCCTTCACAATCCTCACAAGTCTCCCCCTTCTTCATCAGTAAGAATTACCTTCCTGCTTGCCGGCTAGGATCCGATCTCGGGCAGAAGTAGGTTGATCTTCTTATCGAGGATATCCGGTATTGGATGACAAGGGAGGGCACCCCAAAAGAGCACCTGCAAGCAATATTCAAATGTAGGTACTCCGAGTAGCGAGCTTGCCTTTTGGTAAACAGTCAAGCCTCGTTCGCCGTGTTCCTGACAGAAGTCCGGTGTCTTCTCGGTGTATCGGTCAACGTTAGAGCATTCTATCAGTGAACAGTTCTCATAGAACGGCACATTTCCCTTGTCAGGGTTCTGGTGTGGAGCGCGGTCTGCCGGAAGCAGATTCCTTGTGGTCGCAGGGACTGCAGGCCGACGCGAAGCGCACTCCCATGCCCTCCCTCATTGTTCGAAACGGAATCTACTACGCGGTTCTTCAGCCACAATGGAAAGCGTGTCTGGCGGTCCACTTATTCGCGAGACCGCGATGATGCCCGCCAAAGGATGCGAGACCTCTCATTCGAATTCCCCGACTGGAGACGGACGACGATCCTGGGGCCGAGGGACCAGCTACTCCTGCTTCTTGCTGACCAACTCGCCCCGGCACAAAAACGGGGAGCAGTCCAATGCGAAGACGAAAGACAGAATTGCTCGCGAGGGTTGAGTAGGATTAGCCAGACCTGACGGGCTTATCTGGATTTCGGATGCTTAATTGTGTTAAGACTCTGCCCTCACTTGGGATCTTCGCGGGACATGAAGGCAATTTCTAAACAGAGGTTCGTTCTAACAAGAAACCCCGCCGAATCGACGGGGCTTCGCAGGTGTGGCTTAGGTGGCAGCATGCTACCTTACTAGAATGAGTTTTTTGACCGTAGACTTGTCACCCATCTCAAGTCGACAGAAATACAAGCCACTAGGGAGACCCGACGCGTCGAAAAATGCGTCATGAGTTCCTCTGGACTTCTCTCCATCGACCAAGATTGCCATTTCCCGTCCGATCATGTCATAGATCCTCAGTCTGACATACGTGGTCTTCAGTAGGGAGTACACAATATGAGTTGATGGATTGAAAGGATTTGGAAAGATCGAGAGGTCTTCAGCTACATGTACACGTTCAGGCTCAACTGAAATGAGGTCTGACGATCCCCCAATTTCTATCTGGTTGACAACGGCGACTTCGGTCTCTCTGCTATCCACCTCCCCCTTGAAGACAACTCTAGGAACAAGTCTGATCTGGCTATCCGCAAATTCGTCGAGACTTATTTTCTTGTTCATCTTCCCATCATTGGCGGGGAGGGCACTTGCCACGGGGATCTGCCCTATCACCTCTCCTCCGGCGACAACATCCAATGAAATTCCGATGTCCCCGTAGATGTCGCTCAATCGATCGACGTTCACCTCATTTTCGAGCGAATCCTGTATCGTCAAACTGGAACTGATCGACAAATCAATTTCGGAACCAGCTACCGGTCGAAAATCTTCAGTCTGCAGATAATCGAAGATCCTGGATCTGTCCACAGACGCCCTTTCTCGAGGTCCATACCGCATGAACTTAAGACCCTCGAATTTGAGGACGACGGTGGCCGAGGCGTCTATGTCGCGAATCTCAACCGAACGTGAAGTCCTAAAGGCAAGCGGGGTTGATGCACCAGAGCTCTTTTGAAGACCTGTGGAGGGATGGTATGTTCGCAACAGGTACGGTGTATTTGTGAAATCGGCCCAAGTCATCGTCGGATATTTTGCTCCACCGATTCCGGTTTCATGAGTGATATGGCCACCATGACCATTTCCCGACATTTCATAGATTATCCAGTCGTAGTAATAGTATGGATTGTAGTCAGCCTGCATCACCTTCCAAGTCGAACTACGGTATGCGGACCAGACGATACTATAACAGTCGGAAGAATAGTCAGGATTAATGTAGTAGGTGATTGAAGGCCAGAAAGAATCAAGATTCTGCACGGTGAACTCATCATACCAACCCGTTTCCCACCAGTTGCTGGAGGCAATGCCCCATCCCTGCCGTATCACCCATTCACTCCCATTGAACCGCGAGAAAACGTCATAGCAAAGATCATAGGGGTCCAGACCTATCGAAGCATATCGAGCATATGATCCACTGGCCGCCGTCGCCACTCCAGACCATGAGTTGGAATTCGCATCAAAGCGATTGGCATATATGGAGGAAGAACGATTATAGACCAAGTTCGCACTTGTTGACGCGGTTCCAAACGATGCAAGAGACGGGTGTTCTGAGTAGTAGGCAGATCCTGGTACGGTCCCCACTGATCCCGTCCACGATGTGAGCGAGGAACTGCTTCGATACGCAAGCCCGGAAGACTTTGCCCAGACGCAGAGGAGCTTTGCCTGAGAGCCATTCATGGCAGCCACGACAGGTGTAGGACCATCAGTGAGCGATACATAGGAGGTGGAAATCAGTTGTGGAGACGTCCACGTGAATCCAGCGTCGGTCGAATATGCAGAGAGAATATTGTAGTTGTAGGTACTCGTCGTTCTCACCCAGACAACGATCAGTGTGCCATTGTGCGCAACCGTTATCGAAGGCCATGCATTCGAACCGTCGCCGATAGAGAGACGAGAGACGTTCCCCCAGCTCACACCTTCGTCGGTAGAGCGGCGATAGAAAACTTCTCCTCCTGATTGGAAAACATAGTGCAGTCTGCCCGAGGCGTCGTGTTCTAGGAGATGCTCGCCGTTGTACTTTGTTGCACCATAGTATGTGGTTCGCTTCTGGGAAGCTAAACCAAGCAGATATTCTTGGTACGTGTAGGAGACCTCGACCGAGTCAGACTTCACGGATTCCTTTTGGGTCGCATCCTCGGCAGTGATTCGATATCGGAAGACTGGGTTTGTCCCTGCAGGGAGGTCTACCCCAACCCATGAGTTGTCAACAAAAGATGTAGAGGTAACTATGGCGGAATTTATCTTCGCATAAGTTGGTTCTGGATTCCCCGAGTGGTAGACAGCACGAAATACGTTATATCCACCTCCTGAAGTAACGTCTGACTCTCCATTCGCTATCCAAGAGAGATCCGCTACCTGGGAGGGCTGCTTGGAGGCGGAAAGGCCCATGGGCTTGGAGGGTTTGAGGGCGAGAATCCCACTGTTGTTCACTGCGACGCTCAAGCTGAACGCCTTCGTGGTTGAATTGTAGCTCAAGATTTCGAACCCGCATTCACTAGGGCCACCTCCACTTAACTCTGTGCTGGGATTACTATATCTGCTGAAGACATCGTTCTCCACAAGCCTGAAGAAATCTTCATTGTCCCCGAGCCACGAGCTTTTGAAGTACCTCCATCCGTGATTGCATTTAATTGCGTCACATGAGCCTGGACACGGATTACCAGAGCCACAACCATTGTCGCCCCAATACAGAGCGTAGTAATCTGTCCAGAGCGTGGAGCCCACGGTCATCGTCATCCGGTCGCGCTCGTCATAGCCTGAGGAGTATGATGGTGCGCTATGACCAATGATGTCATCCGTTCTATCCGTTGGTGTTGACTCGCCTGCGGCGAGGTTCCAAGTCCAGAGTCCATCTGCGGATTCTATGTCGACATTAGAGTTCATTGCCTCCCACAAGTCTTCATTCTCGATGTGATACACGAGAATTCCACTTCTCAATGTGTGATTGAAGATTTGTGTGGACAAGAAGGGATTGGCTCCCGAATAGTCATTTGTTGTATGATACTTCTCGACGAGAAAATGTTCGACGATATTTCCAGACGCATCATGCCTGATGGGAATGAGGATTGCGTCGTTCTCAACATGTGTGTCTTTCAGCGTGATAGATCCTTGATTGGCGATAATTACTTGCGGATTCAACCATCCTGCTCTGTATCGCTCAAACGCACAGAAGTTACCCGAAGCGTTTGAAGTCATCAAACCGAAGAACATCACATTCCCAACGTTTGGCGTGGTCCCATATACATCCCGTCCGTCAATGTGTCCCCTCACGTTTCCGCCGGCAAACAGATAATGAGAGAATTCATGAGCAGGGTAGAATATCGTCTTTGGCCGAACAAGATAAGGGCCCATGATATCCCGGGACCGGAACTGAGATGAACCTGAGTTCGAGTTGATCACTACACCATCGTTGGTCAGATAGTAACCTGCCTGCGGCATATATCCGCCGATACTGGGGCCGCTGAAGGATTCCGTCCTCCACATCATGAAAATGTAGTCGACCTCTCCATCCGGGGAGTTCTGATGAGCGAACTCCATACCGCCGACTCTGAAGGTCCAGTTGTCATACAGGGAAAAATCCACGCCTTGATTGTCTAGTTTCTCCCAAACATGAGAGTTCACAGCTGCATCATTATAGTATGAAGTCCGGGCATTGTCGGTCGTAACGTAGTAAATATCTCCCAAGATTTGCAGGTTCCCCAAATTCCCCATTCCATCTCCACCAGAGGCACGGTCAAAGAAATTGCTTAGATTCAGACTGGAGTAGGCATTCCCCGCTGGGAGATCATCGTCGACAATCGTCGATGCCCAACCAGGAAGAACAGTGTAATCTGGCCAGTATGTTGTGTTGGTGACGTCATCAACAAATCTCACGAATACAACAAGAACTCGGATGTAGCCCGAAGCTGTCTTCAGCATGCCGCCCCTTTGAAGAACACTTGTTGTCGTCATACCTCCAAGAACCCGTAGCTGCAATTGTGACTCCTGTATTAGCCCGGTGCCGCAAACAACCTCCCCGTCAAGCGGATTGGATTGTGATACACCCGACGTCGGAAGTAGAACCAACATAAGCAGAACAGCTATAGAGTGTGAAGCTGATGCGGTGTTCATTTGCATTCTCCACGTAGCTGGTTGGTTATTTCAGCAGAAGTATCTTTCTGTCCAGCTTCTGTCCATCGTATAGTAAAGTCAGGATGTAAATGCCACTGGGAAGATCCCTCGCATCGAACTTGGCGTAGTACAAACCAGGGCTCCGATACTGATCTTCTATCTCGGCCACCATTCTTCCCAAGAGATCATATACAACGATATTCACCTTTGAGCTCAAGTCAATCCTATACTGGATCATGGTATCCATGTTGAACGGATTTGGGTAAGTATCCAGTGACCCAGGTTGCGTGGACTTAGAGTTAATTGATGGAGTGAATGCGACCGATGTTACTTCACCGTACTGCATACCATCAATTATTGCACCGGAAAGCACTATGGAACCCGCTGCCTCGCCAATAATCTGCACAATCCCTATACCTTTAGCTAAGCGGAATGTCGGGAATGCCAACGAATTCCAACCGCTGAAGGATTTTGTGGAGAAAGAATCTCCCAAATACGCGTAGTATATATCCGAAGTAAAATCAAGAACTAGAAAATCGCTGCTGTCGGGCGACACTTCCACACATACTGACCAACGAGTGCTGTCGTGTGCTGCTAGCCGAAAGATATTGTACTCAGAGTCTGGGCAATCGTTATTGTTGGTGATATAGACGTATACATTCGCAGAGTCATCTACTCTAACAAAGTCAGCTTCGGGCCCCGAGTAGGGGAAGATCTGTGTGGTTTTGATGAAATAGGTTTTGCCGTTCGGCATTGTGGTATCACCAACGATCTTGCTCGAAAACGATTCGGACGGTGTTGGGGGAATTTCCATCCTCGAGTACTCCCAGTAATCCCCCAGATGAAGAGGAAAGTAGTGCAGAAGAGGGGAGTCGACTTGACCAAACATCGTGCGTGGAAATATTGAGGTCAGAAGCAGCGGGGCCAACAATATTGAAGCGGGGGTAGCAGGTCGTCTCATGGCGATCTCGAACAATGGCCGGAACATGTCAGACCAACTACTCAGGAAGTTATGGACTCTATCAAGAAAGTCAATCCCTAAAATTAGGTAGAAGGAGCTAACCGATTATCCCCAAACAACTTGTGGTGGAAATATTCTTGGACAGAGACGAAAAGAGCAACGATTTCGTCTAAGGTCTTGTATCGGATTAGATACAAAATTGTCGTAGAACCTTGCCGAGGCGGATTGGAAGAGAAGTTGTTGGGAGCAGTTCAAATAGTCCTGATTCTAATATCCACCTTGGATAAGGTTTGGGGGACTAGGTCACTCCCATGTGCACTGGCACCTTCGGTGCCTGCACCCCGCAGAACATCCGAGCCGTTCCCTCTCGAAGCAGCAAGGGAAGTGCCGCCATGTCGATTATCTGGTCGATCACCTTCCCCCTTTCAGAGGCTCTGCCAGGATCCTGACTCCAGCCGAACCTGCAAGAATCGAACAAAGCAACAGAAGAACTCCGCTTTTCATCGCATGACAAATATGTCGTATTGCAAAATGCATATTCTCCAAGCCTTTCCGGCACAACACCTTAACCTCTCACTAATTTTAGGGATACCATCTTATTTCTGGCAATCCTACATTCTCGATGGTAGTTCAGTCACCAGCCATCAATGTTGGGAGTCCGCCAGCGAATAAATTCCCCTCACCACTTAAGCGCCAACCACAATGAGACTCATGATTTCCCTCTCCGTGGTATTGCTTGCAGCGCCTTCCTATTCGCAAAACCACACCATCTTCGGACACCCCGGCGGCTCGGGAATGATGATCGACAAACAGTATTTCCTCATCTCCTACAATACGGAAGCAAAGGTCCCCGAATGGACCGCCTATCGCCTTCTGAAATCGCAACTCGTCAAAAACGTCAAGCGCAAAGACTATTTCCACGAGGATGAAGAGCTTCCGCCCGAGAGTCGGGTTTCCGACGATACCTTCCCCGGCTACGACCGCGGACACTTGGTCCCTGCCGATGACTTCACCAGGAGCATTACGAGGATGCGATCTACATTCGTGATGTCGAACATGGCTCCTCAGAAGCACTCCCTCAACGGCGGCAAATGGAAGGTCCTCGAAGGGAACGTGCAGGACCTCGCCAGAGCCCTGGACTCCTGTTGGGTCTATACCGGAACTATCTTCAACCTCCGCCTCAAAGAACCCCGCACCGTCGGCGAATACCCCAACGGCCGCCAGCGCAAGATCGGCCCCAACAAGATCTGGGTCCCCACTCACTTCTATAAGATTATCCTCGGATACGACTTCGACGGCACCCTCCTCACATGGGCCTTCCTTATGCCCCACCGTATCCCGGTGCTCCCCGGCAAAGTCGTCGACTATGCGGTTTCTATCGACAGCGTGGAGACTCTCACAAACCTGGACTTCTTCCCCGACCTCCCCGACGACATTGAATCTGATCTCGAAAGCTCCGTCAACACAAACTGGCCCATCAAGGAGGACTAACATGGACGACAAGGCAGTCCATCTCCGCGACATCGAGACGGCTCGAGGGGACGACTGGAAACAGATCCGCCGCTTTCTGTGGTTCGTCATCGCTGCGGCAATTGCCTCAGGCATCTTCTTCACCGCCGACTTACTGAGGTTCACACTTCTTGAAGACGCCCAGACCGTCGTATCCATCCTGGCGCCACTCGTTCTCTACTCGCTCTTCGTGGAACGAACCGCCGAGGTCTACCTGACACTCTGGAGAGGGAAGGAGGCCGACGAGCTCCAGCTTCTCGTCGACCAGGAAGAAAAGAGAATCACCAAGCTCAAACCGACCAAGACGAAGCCAGTCGATCGTTCCGAACTCGACCGCCTCGAAAGGAAACTCACCTCCTACAAGGCTTCCTCACGCGACGTCGCTTTCGTCTTCTCACTCATCTTCGGCATCATCATCGCCCTCGCCGGCGCCCGGGCAATGGCCCAGTTCCTCGACCCGACAAGCCTCGAAGACATGATCGGGTGGCAAGCCAGGTGGTTCAACGTGGTGGACATAGCAGTGACCGGCGCCCTCATCGGAGGGGGGGCGGATGGTATGCACAAGATTGTCTCGCTATTTACCACTTTCCTGGATGTCAACCGGAGCGCCCTCAAGGACAAGAAGAAATAGCCCACTGAATCGAGTCCACCCGCTTTCTATCATTCGGGAGGATTGATCATGCCAAGCGGAGTCACACACATCCTGTTGGTAAAGCACCTCCAGGAACAGCTTCAACCTGACGACATCCTCAGACATCGCCTGGCCGCAGCCAGGGATTTCTTTCAGGTGGGAGCCGTCGCCCCCGATTTACCCTATGCGAGCATAGCAGACGACGATTTCTTCTTCGAGACCGAAAGCGACCTCGCCGATAAGTTCCACTACGAAAAGACTAACGCCGTACCTTTGCTCGCACTCCAGCGTATCCATGCCCGAAAGGCCGAGCTGAGTCAGCCTGACCTGAGATCCTTTTATGCCTTCTTCATTGGATATGTCTCACATGTCATCGCTGACGGTCTGGTTCACCCCTTCGTCAGGGATACGGTCGGCGACTACCACGAACACCAGACAGAACACCGAGTACTGGAGATGCAGCTCGATGTCCTGTTCTATCGGTTCTTGAACTTCCGGAGCGGCTCTCCCGGGGAATTCAATTACTCCAATATCCACAAGGAGCTCAAGAACCTTACCCCGCAGCAATACCCCATTCTCTCTCAGGTGATGACACTCTTCCGCGATACAATACGAGATGTGTACGGGACTGACCATGACTATGACATTGACACCATTCAAGGTTGGATCACCGGACTGTATAGGATGTTTGACATCGCTGAGGGTGAACACCCAGCCATATATAGGGATATTGGCCTCATATCGGATTTCCTTTTCCCGACGTATGATGAGCTGAGACAGAATGCCGAAGATCTGCTGACTGTGCGCAAGCCCATTGATCGCGAAGAAAACTTCCTTCACAAACCCCGGATTCATTTCTTCGACGACGCAGTCCCGAAATTCTACGAGGTGTTCATCCCTATCGCCCGAAAGGCTCATGACGCCATCTTCGGCGACGGCCCACTCTTGGACGAGAACGACGTTCCGCCCATTGACCTCGATACCGGCAGGTATCTGGCAAACAACAGCCTGGATGAGGTTCCGCCGCTCTGGACGTAGGGAGTCACACGATCCACCACTCGTCACCTTGGGCCTCACGGAACAGGAGGTTCCCCATGAACGCGCAAGTCCTCGATTTTTTCAACACCCACTATGCCCCCGGTCGGGTCTGCCTGATCGGATCAGCAAGCCCCGTCTACAGACTCATCCGGGAGGGTCAGGCCGGCCTCACTGCTGACGGACGGGCATCCCGCTACAATCACACGTTCTTAATGGGGGAGAAGAGGAACGACGGTCGCGCCGACGGCGGTATATACATCTTCGAGAGCGACCTCCATGTCAGCGTTACAGACTGGGAGGTCAAGAATGGCGTCATGGAAAGCCGCATCACGAAATGGTGTCTGGATGACCTTGACTATGCGGCCGTGCTCGGAATGGACATCTCCGGTACTGAGACCAATTCGCTCCTGCAGAAGGCTCTGTGGTATGCGTATGATGACCAACATCTGCGATACCCGGTTGGGGAGCTGTTCGGCACACTGTGGGCGATCATTAGCAGACGCCTCTCACGGAAGAACATCTTCGACAACGAGTATGCCGTTCAATGTGCAACCTTCGTTCGTATGTGCTACCAGGCCATTGGCCACGACATGATCACCACTGGCTCACACCCCAGCAATACATCACCCGAGGAGATATCACAGAGTGCTTCATTTACATTCAGAAAAGAGTGGAGGGGATGAACTGTATGTACGCGACATTATCTCCTGAAGGTCTCCGATGCCATCTTTTAAAGGAATGAAGCCGATGAGTACCAAGATCAGCGCCAGACACCTGCTTGCTCTTGCCTTTGTATCACTGGCCGCGTGCGTCTGTTCTCAGCAGGCGGTCAAAATAGACGAGGAATTCTACAACGACCTCGCATCCGAAAACAACCGAGTCGCATCTGTGCTCTTCTTGGATGTCTACAACGGCAACCTCGATACGCTGACATACGAGGCATATCTCGATTACTTGGGTGCTCATGAGGCCGTCTCCGCCGAAGGACTCACCGCAACCATTCGGGAATCGGATGAGCATCTTTTCGAGTCGAACAAGGATGCGTTCCTTATGATTCTTCTCTACCGAGACGCCCGGAAGATCGTGGGAGACAAATCCAATACATCCCGCATAGACACCGTGCTGATTCTCGACGAGGGTCTGGCTTGGCCACCTTTGTCGGAACTCGCGGCATCGATGCGCTTCTAGGAAGAGCTTGGATCCCGCCACACACCGAATATTCTTTGTATACATGCGGCCCTCTGGTCAGCGTTGACGTGTGCCACTAACATAATGAGGTGACCTATGAAGACGAGGATCATTCAGTTGTTTTTCCTCCTTCTGCTCATCACATCCGCCGTAACATCCGTCGCGCTCTCAGAGCTGCCGGATATGTCAGTGCTCGACGCCTACATCGAAATGGCGTCTCACTGGAATACTGTATCGCTCTGGCTGAGAGGCGCCTCTTACGCCGTTCTCGTTTTCAGCCTGGTCATCGCTGCAATTCAGGGCTTCAAGGGGAAATGGAAGACCGGAGCCACAGTTGTCCTCACCCTGGCGGTAGGAGTGATTAATGGTGGCATATCAACACTTCTCGTAAGATCCGACCCGAAGGCATACGAAAAGGCTGCCGCCCTGTATCGGCATGAGATCCACACCTTTCGTAACAACTACGGGAGCCTCGAGCTGGACGATCCGCAGCTTGCAGATGCATATCAGGCAGCTCTTGCAGCTTTCTCCAACCGAATGACAGAGATCGAGCTGAACCTCATCGAAGGCCGTGAAGCACAGGTTCAGGCTGGTCCGGGCGCTATGATCCTGCCCGGCACGTTCCTCCTCCAGAGCATCCCTGTTCAGGACTCCTTGTATTTTCTGTATGGCTTCGGCACGGCCACTGACAAGACCAGCTTAAAGATCGCTCAGGAGCTCGCAACCGCTCGTGCGAAGGATAGCCTCATCTCCGTCATCAGGTTCCATCTCGGTCTCTTCCTTCGGTCAAGCGATATCCCTGCCGCAGAGCAGGATTCGCTGCTTCATCTTGCCTCCCGTCCTGAACTGAGCTCTCGGCTAATGGACAATGCAAAGCAGGTTGGCTCCAGGTTTTGGAAGGACGATACTTCTTATGGATTTGCTACATCGTATCGGATCTCACGGGATGCGGTCGGGTACTACTATGCAGCCATCATCGGACGCACTTCGCATCTCGAACAGGCAAAACAAATCGCTCCCAGAAAGCTCTTCGAGTACCAAATGAAGAAACAGTGACCCGACGCCTGCTTGGCATGGTACAGTCCGGCGTGCCCGCATGGATCAGAACATCTATCGGTCGACCAGCTCAATCTTTTACACTTGTCAAAGACGGGTGCCGTTGTTGACGGAGGAGCCAATAGGATACACAAGGTCGTCTCCCTGTTCAGCACATTTCTAGACGTCCGCAAGGGTGCAACCAAGGTTAGAAATTCATGAACTTGAATTACTTAACGCTGTGAGGCTAACATCATGCGATTTCATCTCATAATGGTTTCTATTTTGCCCCTCTGGCTTTTGGCATGCGCGCAGGTTCCGCCTGAGGCCATTGAGCTCTCTGCCACCGTGGGACGTGACTTGGCGATAGTTCATGAATCTCATCGTCAGTTGGCCACAATTCTGTTCAATCGGATGAAGGACGATGTCAACCGCTTCGTCGATGACGTTTACGCCCCACACCAGATACAGTTCGTTATGAATGGTGAAATCGCTGTGGCATCCGATCCGGACCCTGACGTCCGCAATACTTCCACTGTCGCCATCCTGAATGCCGGACTTGCCTCTGATGCATCAGAGGAATCCCGATTGGCCGCCGCCGAAGCAACTCAGATGCTACTTCAGCTAATTCGTGAGGATGTGGAAGAGATGAGACATGATCTCCTTGCTCCCCTGATAAGACAGGAGGAGGAGGTGCTATCCTCGATCGACAGAGCGTATCACCAATTACACTACGCCAACTCTATTGTCACCGGGCACCTCGCTTCCATAGCAAAGGTCCACGATGCTCAGGCGGAGCTCTTGGACGCGATCGGGGTCGAACGGGATCTCCGAAAGACTGTGGGCGAGGGACTAGTTGGCGTTTCTTACAGAATTGCTCGGATGGTCAGGGAGGCAGAAGCCGCGGACGACAAGCTTGAGACCGCTGAGGAAAAGGCACGCGCCCTGAAGTCGGAGATCGAAAGCCTTTTCAAACATCTCAAACCGCCCGGCGTGGAGGGAGACTAACCCATGGCAAAGAAATCTGATATTGAAGCCTATCGCCAACGCATCAGGCGACGCCTGAAAGAAGGAAGGGAAGCATTCCTGGGAAAATATAAGGATGAACTGAATGTCCTCAGCGGTCTTTCTCGAGACGAGATTGACCAAATCACCCCAGATCTGACTGATTTGCAGAAATACGATGAATTGATCACCGTGGTCAAAGAAGCGTCACGCGTCAATTTATCTCAAGCTGAACTCAAGAAACAGATCGAAGATCTCGGAGAGGTTGCTGTGGAGATTGCCAAAAAGGTTCCCACTTTGGCTGCTCTATTTGCTTAGGATCGCTCTTTCAATCGATTACGTATGATAACCCTCACAAATCCCAATCATCCTAGATCGACTACATAGGTATTAGAATATGGGTGACCACCGATGAGTGTTCCTGATGATGTGGTGTTCGGCCCCAAGGGCGACGGAACCGCCTTCTACTACAGCGATGTCAGAGCAATGGATGAGAATGCAAAGATAGTTGCCCTACGTCTCCGCCTGAGCCAGTTCTTGTTCGACCAGACTGATCAACTGGGATTCGAATCTGACGGTGAGCGGAAAAGCGCATTTCCACTCGCGATAATGTGTTGCGTCGCTACGGATTGCATGGGCCAAGTTATGTTTGGTCGCAGAAAAGACAGATCGAGCTTCTCAAGACTTCTAACGGAAGTG
Source organism: uncultured Ignavibacteriaceae bacterium (assembly GCA_964534125.1). Lineage (GTDB taxonomy): Bacteria > Bacteroidota > Ignavibacteria > UBA10030 > UBA10030 > 2-02-FULL-55-14. Next base: position 258,100 of record CAZHOJ010000001.1, on the reverse strand, counting down.
GATCCCGCGTTCTATGAGGATATCGATACCGATTTCCACGAGGAACTGAAACAGAGATGGCCTGGCAAACAGGTCGATTCCATTGCGAAATTCTCAGACCTTATCTATAAGACATTTCGCAATTCTATGATTCATGGCTACCTAGGACAGGCCGTCTATTTGACAGACAAGGATGACGTCACATCATCATGGAATCGCGGTGAAGGATTTCTTAGACTTAACCCTTATTGGATGTGGCGTAGGCTGAAGGCCGTTTCGCTGGATTTGTTTGAACGCTCCGCTGCCGGAGAGTCGCCTCTTCAGTCCAACTCCCTCAGATATGTGCAAAGAATGATAGAGTAGCCTGTCTGGAGCACAGTCTTTCGATGATGGGCAGCGGCTCCGAAGAGCCATTAATCCGTTAGAATCAGCCTGCCACATCAACACAAAATCCTGTTGTCATACCTCATGCCCTGGGAAACAGACTTTAGACCCGTCTACCTCATCGGAGCCGGCATAAGCTCCCTCCGCGGGATCCCCGTGATGGATAGCTTTGTACCCACCGCCCGGCGGATTCTGCATTCAGGTGCCATCGAACAGAATTTTGGTCCCGGGAGGCCCCCCGTAGTTGAAATCGTGGAGACCAAATTTGGACAAGTATTCGACCTCCAAGACCGCCTGACAGCAGCAAAATTCTACTGGACTTCTGACGTCGATCATCTGGAGTCTCTCTTCTCAATGATCGACATGTACGACAAAGTGCGCACACAAGCGGCTGAAGACAAATACCCACTGCGTGAGGCCTTCTTCTCGCTGCTCGCTGCAACGATGAAGCTTCGCCTGTCGGAGACCTCAACCGCGTACGATCGGCAAATCAACTACTTGACGGCCTCGCCCAATTCGACGATTATCACTACCAACTATGACATTGAAATCGAAAGAGCCCTGTCAACGCGAGAGAAAGGCCGCTTGACAGAACTGGACTACCTTCGGCAAATCGCATTCTGCGTCGATTCCAACCCCTTCGAGTTCAGGCCAGAAAGAAGGCTCCTGCTCAAGCTCCACGGATCGATCGACTGGCTCTACTGCCCCAAATGTCAGAAGCTGACCCATCTCCGTGAATACAAACCTGATTTCGATTTTGTGAACAACTATGGGAACCATCACCGGGCAACCGACCCGCACGGATGCCTCGGGAAAACCTCCTTCCTGTTGGTTCCTCCGACCTGGAACAAGGCAGCTAACCACGAGCCACTGAATCATGTGTGGAGGGAGGCGGCCAAGCGAATTGGTGAAGCCACCCACATAGCCATTCTCGGTTATTCATTCCCGTCCACAGACCAATTCATGGAACATCTCTTTTCTGTTGCCCTCCACAAGAACAGAACGCTCCGCTCGCTAGTCGTGGTAAACGAATCCGTCGAGGTCGGAGAACGGGTTAAAAAAATGCTCGAACCTTCATTCGCCCGTCGATGCTTCAAGCACCGGAAGGCCAATCTCTCACTCGATGGGTCACAGCACAGCATCACAGGTCCTATCCTGGATGAGAATAGCTATCTGGCATTCTTCCGCGACACGGAATAAGCTAGCTATGGTTTGTCCAGATATGCTCCGAGGGGCAATGCTACGATTTCCGTCTAAGAATTCCTTCACCTGTGGTTCTGATAAGGCGTAGGTGTCATGAAATCTATTTTTCTAGAAGTGTGGAAGCATAAGACTAGACTCGCCGTTTCCGTCGGCGTCTCTTTCTATCTCGTCTTTGTCCCCTTCTATCCAGAGAAGTTCACCGCACTACCTTTCTTCGTTCAAATCCTAATTACCGGCCTCATCGTAATAGCTAATGTCGTCCTCGGAACATTTCCTGACTTGGTCCGTCTGGCACTCAGGGAACGTGAGAACAGCGAGAAACTGGGAAGATTGGAATCTGAGTACAAGACGATCCTTCGCTCGAAGGAAGAGGAATTCGATGAACTCAAGGAGGTCATAGTCTCTTTCATAGAGCACTCTCATACCTACAAAGACAGGATCTTGCGACTGCTCAAGATTCAGGGCGAATACCTGTGTATTGCCAAGAGTTCAGAGGGCCTTTCCGATATCTTCAATGGAATGGACCCACCACGTCCCCAACTCCCGTTTTCCAAAGTTCTCACGCAGTGGCCTGGTGCGCTCAAGCCATTCGAGAACATGAACATATTCCTCCTGCCAGTATCAACTCTCGAGGGCTTCAACGAGGAGGACATACGACAGTGGGTCGAGCTTCATGTGATCCCAAAAGTGAGAGAAGAACGGGAGAAGTTCTTGCTGGAGGTTCCGAAGAAACTGGCCAAATTGGCTGATGAATTCTCCTTCAAGTACATGGCATTCGTTGTTCGGCCGGATTCGATCGATATCCACACGATGAATCGGAAGTTCAACAGGGATGTTACTGATGCTTTTCTCGCAGCCCAGCCGAAGAAGAATGTCGCACGCATGACGCAAGAACTCACCAAAGTACTCCGCTTAAAAGAGCTTCTGGCCGTCGTGGACTGGTCCGCGTTCGTAAGACTTAATATTGAGCAAAGAGCCTTATTCAGAGACCGCAGGGCGCCGTTGCTCGTAGAACTGGAGAAGGCAAATTTGCACACAATTACCGACATTTCTCAGTGTAATCCACAAGATCTTGCTGCACTATTTAAACGCGCGTTCGGCAGGGGGTATTCGGACCGAAAGGCAATCAATCTTGCACAGAAGACGCTAGCCGGAGTAGAGAGGGTGCTTACTACACTTCGAAAGCATGGTATCCGACTTTGAGGCGTCAGCAGGACAAATTTCCGCTGTGCTGCTTACTGATTGAATCCCTCCCAGATGCTTAATAAGTTCAGTTTCATCGCCTTTTCCTGAGGTATTCCGACGCGTTGAGATTCTCACCTCGACGCCCCATTATCGGAACCTAACCCAAACCTGAGTGTAGATGAAATTCGTCCACAACACCGGCTCTGATCGCGTTATCGACGTCATCCGCCTTGAAATCGGCCGAGTCCGTCGTCTCGACATGCTGACCTCAGCATTCTCGCTTTTCGCATTCGCCGAAATGTTCGATGATCTCCTTCAGAGTCGAAATGTTACAAGGAACATAGACCTCTCACGCGAGAATCATTTGCTCATCAATAAGGACGCACCATTCACCCTCGAACTCGGACTCAGTTAATGCCCAAACTCACACTCAGTCAACTCTCCAGTCTTCTCTTCCGTGCCTGCGACGATCTACGCGGAAACATGGATGCATCCGAATACAAGGAATACATCTTCGGTATGCTGTTCCTGAAGCGTCTGTCGGATTTGTTCGACCAGGAGCGGGAGAAGCTGGAGAAAAGCCTAAAGTCGAGAGGGATGTCGGGCAAGAAGCTGGAGTCGCAGCTGAACAACCCGGACAAGTACACGTTCTATGTTCCAGAGGACGCGCGTTGGTCAAAGATCCGGCACCTCAAGACCAACGTGGGGACGGGACTGAATAAGGCGCTGGAGGCCCTGGAGGATCACCCATCCAACGTGGACGCACTCCAGGACGTTCTCAAACACATCAACTTCAACAGGAAAATCGGACAGCGAACCCTTGACGACGATACACTCTCCAACTTCGTCCAGAACTTTGAGAAGATTCCGCTCAAGGACGAGAATTTTGAGTTCCCAGATCTCCTCGGGGCGGCGTATGAGTATCTAATAAAGTTCTTCGCGGATTCAGCTGGGAAGAAGGCTGGCGAATTCTACACGCCGGCGGATGTCGTTCGGACACTTGTGGAACTAGTCGAACCCCAGCCCGGCATGAGCGTGTACGATCCCACGTGCGGTTCCGGCGGTATGCTGATTCAGACGCGCGACTACATCAACGAAATCGGTGGCAATCCGAAGGACCTGTCTCTGTATGGGCAAGAGAGTATTGGCACCACCTGGTCCATCTGCAAGATGAACATGCTTTTGCACGGCATATCTCATGCCGATATCCGGCAGGAGGATACACTCCGGAAGCCACAGCACAAGGATAAGGGTGGCGAGCTCAGGCGTTACGATCGCGTGCTCGCGAATCCCCCCTTCAGCCAAAACTACATCAGAAAAGGGATTGAATACCCCGGCCGCTTTGAAGTGTGGATGCCCGAGAAGGGGAAGAAGGCCGACCTGATGTTCGTCCAGCATATGCTAGCCGTTCTGAAGGCTGACGGAAAAATGGCCACCATTATGCCTCACGGCGTTCTGTTCCGCGGCGGCGAGGAGAAACAGGCTCGTCGCGCCTTTATCGAACACGGCTGGCTCGAAGCCGTCATTGGATTGCCCGCGGGTCTATTCTACGGCACAGGCATTCCCGCTTGCGTCCTCGTTATGAACAAGAAGGGTGCAGCGGACAGAAAGCACGTAGTCTTCATCAACGCCGATCGCGACTACCGTGAGGGGAAGGCACAAAATTTCCTTCGGGCCGAAGACATTTCAAAGATCGTGAACGCATACAGGACGCTCACAGACGGCAAGCGGGATGAGATTACGGCCTATGCCAGGCGCGTGCCGGTTGCTGAGATCCAGGGGGAGGATTACAACTGCAACATTCGACGCTATGTGGATAATGCACCGCCCCCGGAACCGCATGACGTGCGTGCGCACTTGCACGGAGGCATCCCGAAAAGGGAAGTCGATGCGCTGGACCACTATTGGAGCAACTATTCCGGATTACGGGATCGGATATTCCAGCCTCGTGAGAAGGCCGACGACTATGTGGACTTCAAGTCTGAGGTGGTCGATCGAAAGACACTGGCCGCGATTATCAACAAAGACCCGGGCGTCGAGTCGGCCCATGCGAATTTCCGGAATCTGCTCGACAAGTGGTGGGAAAAACACCTCCCTCACGTGATAGCCCTCGCACCGGACGACGGGAAGAAGGGAAATGTGTACGAACTTCGCCGGACGCTCGTGGGCTCAATCGAACGAGCGCTCAAAGACCAGACCCTGCTCACCGAGCACCAGATCCGCGGCGGATTGGCGCGATACTTTGAATTCTTCAAGCCGGAGTTCAAGTCGATAGCCTTCAGCGGATGGGGACCCGAATTGATACCAGACGAAGAGATTCTGCAGAGTCAGTTCCCAGAGGTCCTTGCCGAGATGGAGACCAAGCGCAACCGTATCGCTGAGCTGGCAGCCCTATTCGCCGCAGCCGATGAGGAAGGATACGAAGACGAGGATGACAGAGGAATCCTACCGAGTGAAGAATTGAAGGCTTTGAAGGCAGAAGTCAAGCGGTTGAAAGGAGAGGCACGCATAGCCAGGCGGGATCCTGGGCTAGGTGACTACAACAAACTTCAGGAAGATGCTTTAGCCGTTGAAGTAAAACTTGCCCGTCACAAGGCGTTCGAGGTAGAGGCAAGAAAACTGAGAACAGATCTGCGCGTAACTGAGAAGAGACAGGAAGAGCTTGTTGAAGCAGCGCGCGCGAGGATTAGCACGGAAGAAGCAAGAACCGTAATTGTCGAGCGATTGCACCGAATACTGGTTCAAACATACAAATCCTATTTGCGCGATGAAATGCGGGCCTGTTCGAGTGCGATTGGAAACCTCCATGCTAAATATGCTGTCACGGCGTCGGACATCGAAAATCGCAGACGGCAAACGAGTGACGCGATTCAGGCAATTATGCACGAGCTCGGATATGAGTAGAGCCGGTATTCCGGGTTGGAGCTCGCGGTTGTTGGGAGACATTGCGAAGCTGAGGAGGGGAATAACTTACAGCGCAAGTCTGCTCCAAACCGAACATGAGGGTATTCCCTACATCAACATGAAGTCGTTTCTAAAAGGTGGAGGACTTAATCTGGCTGGGACGAAATACTATAACGGTCCCTATGCCCCTGACGATATCCTAGGACACGAGGATGTAGTTATTGCAAACACGGATGTCACAGCTGGAGACATTATCGGTGTCCCCGCAATACTCCCGACCAATTTCTCTGATCGTCCAGTCGCCTTTTCTCACCATGTCACGCGTGTGAGAATACTAGATCACGTGATTCCGGCCTTCCTATATTATCTCTTGTGTCTTCCTGAGTATCGCTCACAAATGATGCGCATCGCTCGTGGAACCACCGTTCTGATGCTAGATATGCAAGCCCTCAAACGTATCCCGATCATTGCTTGCGAACAAGCGCAAGAACAGCGCCGAATCGCCGAAGTCCTCACCACCATCGACGACGCCATCGCCCACACCGAAGCGCTTATCGACAAGACCCAGAAGATCAAAGCCGGGCTGATGCACGATCTGTTCACGCGGGGAGTGACACTCGATGGCAAGCTCCGACCGCCTCGCGAGGAAGCCCCTGCACTCTACAAAGAATCGCCGCTGGGGTGGATCCCAAAGGAGTGGGAAATTGCGAAAATCGGCGAACTCTATGCAGAAGCGGCGCGTAACGGCTTGTACAAACCGGCCCGGTTTCACGGCAAGGGACCACTGATGGTCCAAATGGGAAATATGTTCAGGGGACTACAACTGGATCTTGAGGGTGCAAGTCGCGTAGATGTGACCCCCAGTGAGTTAGCAATGTACGGTTTGGGCGAAGGTGATCTGTTATTTGGACGACGATCACTTGTCCTTGAAGGTGCCGGGAAATGCGTAATGGTGGGACCGTTGTCAGAACCTGCCACCTTCGAATCCTCCATAATCAGGGCTCGATTGAAACTAGATAGGATTGTTCCGGAGTTCGCCGCTCAGTTCTTATCAACCGAGATTGCCTACCGAGACCGACGGAAGTATATTCGTCAAGTTGCGGTATCGGGCATATCGGGTGCAGACTTAAAGTGCTTCCTCCTGCCATTGCCGCGAAAGGTTGAACAGTTCGCTATCTGCAGCGTTGTCAATACCGCATCTCGACGAATTGAACACGAACAAGATGAGTTGTTCAAGAACAAGATGCTGAAGTCTGGGTTGATGAGAGATTTGTTGACAGGCGAAGTGCGTTTGCCAGTGGATCCGACTAGTTCGAATCGATGAGTACTGTCCAATGTCTGAATACCTCCATGTGGAGAAACCGTTCTTAGACCAACTCGCCGACCTTGGTTGGAGGGTGACAGACCAGGGACACGGGATTATACCATCAAATCCAGCTGGGAGTCTCCGCACAGGTTTCCGTGAATGGATCCTTCCCGACATTTTTCGCGACTCAATCCGCTCCATCAACCCTACTTCCGACGGGACAGCTTGGCTGACGAATCACCAGCTCGACGACCTCCGCGATCAAATTCGACGTCAGCCCAATAGAACACTTCTTGAGGCCAACGAAGCGTCTCAAGCATTGTTTCTCAAGGCCCAGGTCGACAGAAATGAAGTGACGGGCGAAGTCGATCCGGTTGTTCGTCTGTTCGACTTCGATCATCCTGAGCGAAACCGGTTCGATGCCATCAACCAATTCCGAATCGATACACCCGGTTGCGTCAAAAAGTTCATAATCCCCGACATTGTCCTTTTCGTCAACGGAATCCCTCTCGTTGTCGTCGAGGCGAAGATCGGGGACGCGAATACAGCTAATCCGCTCTACGCCGCGTATGAACAACTTCTTCGCTACCGCAACGGACGCACAGAAACTGTCGAATCGGGACTGCGCGAGGGCGAACCGCGATTCTTCTATTCTAATCTCTTACTCATTCGCACGTGCGGAGAACAGGCCGAATTCGGCACCATCACTTCGGGACACGAGCATTTCTATGCATGGAAGGATATCTGGCCAGAATCACTCCAAAAGTACTCCCCTCCGCTTGGGGTCGAGAGGGAACAAGAGAAGCTTGTTCAGGGTCTCCTCAATCCTTCGTCACTCTTGGATATCCTGAGAACGTGCACCGTATTTATGGATACTGACGAGGGGAAACGCATCAAGGTTATCAGTCGGTATCAGCAGTATCGTGCGGCAAGGAAGATCGTAGAACGGCTTCTAACCGGAGAGAGTGCCGAGGACCGTTCTGGAGTGGTTTGGCATACGCAAGGGTCCGGAAAATCCCTCACAATGGTGTTTGTCGCCAGAATGATCCGCACGGACAAGGATCTGCAGGACTTCAAGATTCTCCTCGTCAACGACCGTGTGGACCTCGAGGATCAGCTGTCGAGAACGGCAGCCCTGATCGGTGGTAAGGTGAACGTCATCGAAAGCACGGCAGAATTGCGCGAACACTTGAGTACTGGTGCCTCCGACGTAAACATGGTTATGGTACACAAGTTTATGGAACGGGCGGAGGTCTTGCCCCTAATGGTGGACCGGGCGCTCAAGTACAATGCAAAAGGAACGGCCGTCCTGCCGGTATCCAAAGCGGCAGAATCTCCAAGTAACCTCCCTTCAGGCATCCCATCGAGCAAGACGTTCGGCGTAGTCAATCAGTCTGATCGCATCATCCTCATGATTGACGAGGCACATCGTACGCAAAGTTCGGACCTGGGCGACAATTTGTTTGAGGCATTTCCGAATGCGGCACGCGTTGCCTTCACGGGAACCCCACTCATCACCGAAAAACACGGCCCCAAACGAACAGTCAAACGGTTCGGCGAATACATCGACACATACAAGCTGATGGATGCCGTTCATGACGGCACAACTCTTCAGATTCTATATGAAGGCCGTACAGCAGATGTGGCGATAAAGGATAAGTACGGATTCGACCAGAAGTTCGAGGACCTTTTCAAGGACCGCAGTCAGGACGAAATCCTTGCCATCAAGAAGAAATACGGAGCCACCGGAGACATCCTTGAGGCGGAGAAGCGAATCGAAGCGATCTCAAGAGACCTCGTTAATCACTATGTGGACAATATCCTGCCGGATGGGTTCAAGGCACAGGTCGTGTGCCACTCTAAGCTGGCAGCCGTGCGCTATCAGAAGTTCATCCGTGAGGCAATCGCGGAACGGATCGAACGAGAACAGCTGAAACCGACGCCCGACAAGGAACTCATCCATAAGCTTAAGTTTCTGAAGGCTGTTGTCGTCGTTTCCTCTGATTCCACGAACGAACCGGCGGTAATCACTAATGCACGTGCGGAGGCGCGGCGCTGGAACGCAGTGGACAACTTCTGCAAGCCGTTCATGTATGACGATCCAGACAAAGAACTCACCGGCATCGCGTTTCTGATCGTCTGTGATATGCTCTTGACCGGCTTCGACGCCCCCATCGAGCAGGTCATGTATATCGACAAAAAACTCAGGGAGCATAATCTGCTTCAAGCTATCGCCCGCGTAAATCGCGTCGCAGGAAAGAAACACCGTGGGTTCATCGTAGACTACATTGGGCTGGCAAATCACTTAACGTACGCGCTCTCGATCTATGCCGAAGAGGATGCCCAGGATATTCGCGAAGGGCTCAAAAGCATTCTGAGTGAAGTGCCAATCCTGGAGGAACGGTATCGTCGCTTGATTCAGCACTTTGAATCCGCTGGTGTGGATACTATAGGACAATTCGTGGAGGGTGAGCTTACGACGGCAGCATCAGAAGCGGCAGTCATTCATGCGTCGGTCGTCGTCATGAAGGACATAAAGCGTAGGGCTGATTTCGAAGTCTATTTCAAGAAGTTTCTCCAGAGCCTCAATCTGATCCTTCCCAATCAATCGGGACATGGTTACAGAGGCCCGGCGCGAAGGTTCGGATATTTACTACACATGGTGAAGGAGCGGTACAAAGACAACTCCGTAAGCATTGCGGACGCAGGGGCGAAGGTGAAGGCCCTCATCAACGAGCACTTGGTCGATCTTGGCATCAACCCGCAAATACCCCCCGTGGAGCTGCTCTCCGATGATTTTATGGGACACGTGGAGAAGCACGCAATGGGCAATGATGAGGCGAAAGCGAGTGAGATGGAGCATGCGATACGAAAACACCTCACCGTGCATTTCGATGAAGATCCAGCGTATTACGCGAAGCTGAGCGAGAAACTGGAGAAGATATTGGAAGAGCACCGGACAAATTGGGCTGTTCAGGTGGGGCTCTTTGGTCCTCTCGTCCAGGAGGCAGTTGCAGGAAGAAGTACCGCAGAGGAGGGTTTGTCCCTCGAGGCAACGTCATATTACGACCTCGTAATTGGGCTTGCCTACAATGGATCTTCCATCCCAAAGGATGAGGCGGCGCCCCTGAAGAATCTTGTGCTCAGAATCGTGGAGATGCTCGCAGACACGACCGGGATTCTCGACTTCTGGGATAAATCAAATGAAGTGAAGAAACTCCGCGGCAACATCGGGACGGAGATTCTTCTGGCCGACATATCGACCCTCAATCCCATGTATGAACGGCTCGCCGTAGAGATCATCAAACTGGCGCGAGCCAGAGACAAAGACCTCAACAAGAATTCATGATACTATGAAGAAGTCCAACGGGACAATATCCTACGACGTCGTCCGAAGCCGGCGTAAGACGACCGACATCATCATTGAACGAGATGGTAGCGTTCTCGTCCGCGCCCCGGAGTGGGCAGACGACGACCGGGTTGCGAACATTGTCGAATCGAAGAACTACTGGATATACAAAGGCCTGGCCGAATGGAGGGATCTCAATGTCACCCGTGTGATCAGAGAGTTCAAAGGTGGCGAGGGCTTCCTGTATCTTGGTCGGGCATATCGTCTCCAGCTTGTGGGGAAGCAAAACAAGCCGCTCCAGCTGAAGAACGGGAGATTCACTCTTCAGCGTAAGTTGGTTGAAGGGGGTCGGATAGACGCAGCCAGGACTGCATTCGAGGATTTCTTGGTTGCCAGAGGGAAGAGCCTGCTGCCCGATCGTGTCGCGTACTTCGCGGAAAAAGTGGGCGTTTCGCCAAAGTCAGTCGAAGTAAAGGAGCTTGGTCACCGCTGGGCATCTTTTTCACCTGCCGGCCGGATTGCGTTTCACTGGAAATGCATGATGGCACCTCTAAGGATCATTGACTACATCATTGTCCATGAACTGTGCCATGCCCATCATCGAGATCACAGTGAGACTTTCTGGAATGAGGTCGACAAGGTCATGCCGGATTATCAGGAAAGGAAGGAGTGGCTCAAGTTCCATGGTGCCAGTATGGACCTCTAGGCAACCCATTTGCAGCACCCACAAGGAGCATCTTTGATGAGAACTCCACATTCGATATCTTGGTGTTCTCGCAAGAGGTTCCCATGACGAAAAAGAAGACTAAAAGCATACAATACTCAATCTCCTTGAAGGGACTGAAGACTCGCAAGGGTCAGATTCTCTTTAGCACGCTCAAGGAGATCATGGGTATTCTCTCTGAAGGATCCGAGCGCGCTCTACGATTATCACTGGAAGGAGTAAGCGTAAAGCGTGGTACCATTCCCAACTGGCTTCAAGGTTCATCTGACTTCGTTCTGACTGGCCTCAAAAAGGGATCTACTGTGCTCGTCCTGGAAGCCCCAACCCTTGGGAGTATCGCCGCCGAGCAAATCAAACAGCCAGATCTCTGGGATAGGGTTCCCAAGCCTGAGGAGACTGCGATCTCCGTCTTGGCACGCTCAGTTCGTGATGCCGAGCGAGGGAATGAAGAAAGCGATCTATACGATCGTGGTGTGCTGGAGACGCTGCTTGGGTTTAGGAAGCTGCTCGAAGTTCCAGATGTTCGAATCGAAGTCACCTCTGAGATCAGAAAGACGGACCGATTTGGAGTCGATCGGTCGACCTACGACCAGATAACGGCGTTGGAAAAGAAGATACCTGATCCACAGACAGTGGTGCTGATGGGCTTCCTGAATATGATCCAGCACAATGAAAGACGGTTTGGATTGACACTCGAGGATGGCCGAACAGTAAAAGGTCGCATTCAAGAGTCAACCCAGAATCTGGAGCTGGTTAGACCGTTGTGGGGGAAGCAGGTGACAGTGAAGGGCGTCCTCCATTATGGTCCATCCTCCAAGCCTCGCCACTTGGAGGCAGAGTCAATAACATCGCGCAGTTCGGGGGATGAAGTATTCACCGCGATGCCAGCTGCCACAGAACATGTCGACTTGCTGGTGCAGGCACAGAAAGGGTCGAAACCACAAAAAGTGGTGTCCGAGATATGGGGGAAGTGGCCGGGTTCAGAGAGCATCGACGAACTTCTGGCTGAATTGAAGGAAGAGGGCTAGTCAGGCGCGTGAGTCGTTTCATCCTGGACACGGGCGCGGTGGTTGGCTACCTGAAATCAGCACCTTTCGCTGCTGTCATAGAACGGGACTATGCCCCTTTTGCAGCTCCAAACCTTGCTGCCATTTGCGTCGTGACGCGCGGAGAGCTGATATCGCTCTCGTATCAGCGAGGATGGGGTGAAGCCAAGCGAGATGTTCTGAACCAGTTTCTCAAGAAAATCCCTCACATAGGCATCGATAAGGATGAGATCATGGAAAGGTACGGTGAGATCGATGCGTTCAGTCAAGGGAAACTGAAGGGTAAATCTCTCGGGACTTCCGCAAGAAACATGGGCAAGAACGACCTGTGGATTGCTGCGGTCGCGTCGGTTGCCCGTGCAGCCCTCATCACCACAGATAAAGATTTCCATCATCTGGATCCACATTATCTGTCCCTGGTATTTGTAGATCCCAAATCCACGCCCTAGTCAGATCTGGCAATCAACCAAGAGCCATATGTGTTCTCCGGGGGGGAACACATAGGTTCCGTGATTCTCTCAGTCAGTCTGCCTGTTCTTCAACGGACAGTTGCCCCCTCCATGTGCGCACGCGGCCGCCGTCACACGTCGCTCTGCCCGTTCACCTCACTCATCCTCCCCCCGATGCCTCGTCGCATCCTCATCCACCCAATCCTCCTCGGTCCAGCTCATGCCTTTTCGACCGGGGACCTTCCGCGGAGGGCCTGCCTTATACAGCGCACATGACTTCGGACCGTAGCAAAACGTCTCGTATCGGTACTTGCGTTGCGTCGGGTTCCACTGATCGATGATCATCTCCACTGCCATCCTGCACCCCCAGACACATCTGCCGCAGGCGTTGTCATAGGTCTGCACCGCGAGGCGCCGATGCCCGCGGGCGCGATACACATCAAGCCCTGGAGGCACTCCAAGCCACGGTGGAGATGAAGGCAGGTCGCCGTTGGACTGAGACAGACGCTTGAACGAGCTTACCTTATAGAACTCAACCGATTCCAGTTCCGCCCGCTCCACCGGCTGCGCCACGCCTTCCACCGCATCACCCGCCTGAAGTTCAAATTTCTGGTGAAGCGCCTTACCAATACCGACACTGAATGTCCGAGACTCTCCTTCCAGGAATCCATCGACACAGAGCGAATATCCGAGATAGCTGTGACTCCGTTGATCGAATGAACGACCAGGCCGGATTCGCGGCTGAATGGCAATGATATCGCCACGCCATTTGATCTTCTCATTCAACTTTCAATTCCTGGTGATCCCTGATTCGATGAGCACTCGGCCAACAACGTTTACCCGCCGGAGGTGGGCCGGCCCGATGCCCCACATATTCAACAAACAATGGCTCCATCGAGTCGAGGAAGCGGGCGGTTGAGTTCTTCGCTTGGATAGCGTGGTTGTTGGCACCGTCCTATGCCGTGCGAGCAACTACACCTTAAGAATTCTCATTTCCCAGGTACCACCACGCTGAAGAAGTATAGTCCGATTGTCCAGAAAGAATCACTGCTAGGAGTTTGTGATTCAACCGTCTCAGATGAATCGGTGCCATGAAGGAATCCCCACTTCTTGCAGTCCCGGGCTGACCATCGTCCCACAATGCCTGATGAAAGAGTCTATTCCGCAATTTGACGAAGTACTTGGTCAAAGAGTCGTTGGCTTTGACGCCATAGGCTCTGCAGAGAGCATCAAAACGCCCCTTTTGATTGGCAGAGCGACACCTTCCCTCTGCTTCCGCGATAGAATAGCAAGCATCGAAAACCATGTACTCGTGCAAAAACCTCTCCCAGTCCCACTCTAACGATCCTGCCCTCGAATAAACATAGAGTGCATTCACAACCAGGATCCTGATCTTCTCCGACATCGCCAGCCAGTTGTGAACAGCTTGCGAAACGAATCGCTGAGTATGCTCCTTTTGAAAGTGTATGATATTCGGAGTACGAACCGGAATCCTACCATCGATCCACCAATCAGAAAACTCAAGTCGTGTACCATAGAGAAATGCCAGGGACAATAGTATTAGCCTGGCCGGAGATGAATCCTGTGCATCATTTGTCCAGTGTCCTTCAAGTACAAGGTCATGCGAAGTGGGGAGCTGGTGGAGGAGCGCTGGGCGTTTAGAAAACGATACTGTTCTGTACTTTCCGCTCTTCTTGTTGAAACGGGCTGTGTGAGATATTGGAGGATAGAGGAATCCATCCCGGTTGGTGAAGCGATCGACCCACCGCTTCGCCTCGACAAATTGCTTCGAGCACCGCAATTGTCCACTGTCAAAACTGAAATCAGAGGGGACCCCCAGAAATCCGATTTGCCTAATTGCTTGCTTTGCCTGCATCATAGATGTCCCGAGCTTGGCGCGAGCTATTTGACCCAACACCGCTTACCTACCATCTGTTTGGCGGGGGGAGAGAGGGCTGGAACGGCCGTCTTCACTCCCTGCTGAGCGCTGTTGTTGACCGTGTCGGACGCTCACGGTCGTTGGAGTTCAGGTTGATGACGTCTCACTTCGGCTTTTTGCAGTCTCCATCAGGAACATGGCCAATGTGGCTGCCGATCCGGCGCACAGTCTGGCGTGTCGAGCAGATAATCCCGCTTGTCCGGGCGATTTCCCATGCCCGGAACCATAGAGATTCCTGAGTTCTGCAAGGCCTTGGACGATATTGGAAAGACTGCCGAGCACGCGCTTGATTGACTGGACGCCCTTCTTCTCATCTGTGACATTTGCGGCGACTAGTCTTAGGTTATCGGCAACTAGGAAGACCAGCTTTGGAATATCAGCATCAGATGGAAACGCGACGCCTCGATCTGCAAGAATGGTTTTACATGTCGCTTCCACTAATTCCTTGGAAGAGCCGATGGCCAAGTCCGGATCCTCTTCGACTGCATCCCGGATGCGAGCGATGTTAATCCGCAGCTGGGACACATCGAGCCCGAGTTCACGATCAACGAGATCGTCCATAACAACTTCGGGTGTAGAAAAAACTATCTTGTCGTCTTTGTATAATAGCTTGTCTCGAGTGAGAAACCTGATGAGTTTCTCAAACTGGTCTTTGGCGCCATGTTCCTGAAGCCTCAGCAAATGAAGTTCGAAGGCATCCAGGACACGTCTAACCTGCGAAGGTGAACTCCAGTCCACGGATCGGTAGTACTGTTCGACCAGCGTTCGCCGTTCCCCACTTATCGCTTCATCCGGTTGCAGGGTCCCCTTCCGAACCCCAACGTCATCGAAATCGTTGGATATTTCCCGTAGGATTGACCAGCCCACGTAGGACTCTTGAAATGCCCTTCTTGTTGCCGGAGATACTATGTCGGCCATTATCGAATCAACTGTGGTTGGTTGTAGTTGGAGACCGAAGGGTCCTCATAAACCCGACTTTCCCGCACTCACGGGCACCTACCAGTCTGCGGCAGAAACAGGCGAACCTTCCCAATCTGCAGTCTCCATTTCAGGATCTATAATGTTTGGCGCCAGTCTTGGCTGCGTTGGGCAACGGCGCCGCGATTGATGATGATTATTCAATACGGATCTGAATTGGTGATTCGAGGTAGTTCCCTGCGACTAGCAAATCGGTTTCTTCCGTGACTTTGAGTTCAATCGTAGGATTGCCCGCGCTCATTAGCGAGTAGATTAGCCGAGCACTCTTGCCATCGGTGGCAATCTTCTTCGAGTCTTTTCCACTTTGGAATGCTCCCCCATGACGGGTTGGCCAAAAATCAAATATTGTGGCGTTTGAGCCCGGCGCGATTTCAACTACAAATTCTAGACGGCCGAGCATCTGGTTCTTAGAAGGTCGGAATTGAAGCGTAAGAGAGTACCCGCCATCTATTCTCTTGATTTCCTTAGTCGCAGCTATCAGTATTGCAGGTTTCGCCATATCCTTGGCTTCAGCAATATCTCTCGCGAGACTGTTCAACGCTGTTTGTATGTCGAACGCTGGATATTTTGTGACCGCTAGCTTTACAAATGGCTCCAGTTTGGAATTGAGCTCTGAGACTTTTGACTGAAGAACAGCATTCTCACGGTCAAATTTTGCCTCGCCCTGCTGAGTAAGACTCACTAGACTGTCAAGCTTCGCACGTAGACTAACATTCTGAAATGCGAGAAATTGCTGGTCCTGAGATTGTTGCAGGCTCGCCTCATTGGATTGCTGTTCTTCCACCAAAGTTGAGACTACCCCAACGAGGGCGGCTAATGTCATTAGCCAAAACAACAGTCTTTTTGTCTGTATGTGCCGACTTAATGGTTCGGCCCATAAATCTTTGACGAGGGCAGTCACATAGACGACAACTAGAGATACTATCTTCAACAGTAGCATGGCTTTGCAATCCTCTCAGTCGTGGTGCCCAGACCGCGACGCTAGTGCCTAATTAACGTTTGGCCCAACGCCGTGCGACCCCCAATGTTTTCGATCGGGGCCTCCCGCCCACGATGTCTGTGCCCTGCGTTTTCAAGCAGCGCTCTCAGGCGGGATCTTTGGCGGGCCTGTCCGCCGGTTTCTTCGCGGATTTTCCATTGTGCCTACCACACCACCTCTCCTGATTGCTCCTTTCAATCTGGGTTCTGTTGGGTCCCGAGCCGCTCTTGGTTGTGTGGCAATTAAAAGTCATCCCAAGGTCGCCGAGGATTGTTGATCCGTTGTTCGATTCCTGGCTCAGGTTGATAGTCGGGGTTATGATAGAATTGTTCGCAGGATTTAACCATACAAAGCCATCCATCTTCGCGCTCAAGCAGAGGAGATACTCTGTTGTTCGACATACAAGAAACGCAAAAAAACAAGCCGTTCGTTTTATGCTTGTAGAGGCCCAGACGTTTGTCGAATGCATATTCACGAAGGTCTATCCTGCTAGAAGATCTTGAACGGAGAATTAGAATACCGGTCACAGCGAGTGCAAGGAGGAGGAGCAAGATGCCTATGACGGCTAGCAAGGTTTGCGCTGGAATCTCGGGTAGAACCTTTTCGAGGAACGGACCACCAAACGAATTGACTATTATTCCGACCAAGAATAGGAGCAGACCTGAAGCACCGGCAAGAATCACTTCGATCGATTTATCGCGAAACGTTTCCCAGAACTTTGGCATACTAGCCTCATTTCAAAATGGTTGACGAACTCGTAATCTAAACCATGCCATATCACTTTGCGGCAACAACGTTTATCCGCCAGCCGCGATTGTGCGTCCCGCACACGATGTTTGTGCCCTGCGTATTCAAGCGGGGCCGTCAAGCAAGATCGCTGGCGGGGTTTCCGTCGCACCCATCACCCCACCTCTCCCAATTCCGCCCGTCAATATAGGTTAGATCAGGCGCGGAACGACCGCAAGCCATTTCTGATTGTTGGATCCGAAGGCGTGCTTGTTGTTCAGCGATGATTGTCCTTGCTCAAAGGGTTCGTGGAGCAACATTACTGCAAAGCGCTCCAGAGTTGATCCCAGTTCGCTGAAAATCAGGGTGTGCAATAACACTTCCGCATGTTCCGTGGCTATTCCTTCACAACAATAATCGTTGGATTGAACCCTTGGTGCAACTCCTCGGCAAGGGTAATTCTTCCGGTTCGTTTGGGTGCAAGGGTCCTCTTATATCCTTTCATCGGAAACGCGGTTGCACGCATTATCTCTTCCCCATCATCCTCATATACCCCCCTGACAGCAAACAGTTCCTCCGCATCGTTGATGATGTCCACAGTCTCTCCAAGCTTTATCTCAATCAGTCGCTCAGAAAAGCCAGTTGCGGTTATCCTGAGGACATGTCGGAGTCCTCTCGGCACCAATTCCTCACGGCCACCAGCCGCCGACATGGGCGCCATTTCTTTATCCTCCACAACCCGTGCGCCCTGCGGTGTCACAAGAAGATAGAGGTTCTTTCCCGACACAAGAATTGCTTGAATCGTGGTGGATTGGCCGTCGGCGGCGAGAGTCTGTCGATACGTTGCGCCAAAAGTATTCAGGCGGGGAAGGCTCCAACCTGCGAAGGATTGCCCGCCCCCACGGAGTTCCTTGGGCCGCCGATAATACATCTGGGCAGATGCGGCGAATTCAAACATCTCGTTAATGTATTGCTGATATTTCACCTGGGCTGAATAGTATTCTTCGTAGTCCAGCCCGGATTTACCCTGCCTCCAGAAGACGTAACTATCCCCGGTTCCACTCCTCAATGTATCTCCGATAACCCGATACCTCATCGACCTCCCGTCCTCCAACTTCAGCATCAGCATGCTCGACTTGATGGACAGAGACCCTGAGATTCCTGACTCACCCTCACTCATGTAACATTCATTATTAGCGAGTACTTCGATATAACGACCGGGCATCTTCTGGTTCACATAGACGCCTTCCTTGAGTGACTGAGCGCTGGCGGCATTGGACATCATGACCGCCATGAGAACCAACAATCCCTGCGAGCATCTCATTTGTCACCTCCTCCGGGTTTTGTGATGACAATTCCGCCGAAGGCAAGACCCAGCGATGTCCGAGCGCACTCGAGAGCAGTCGGTTCTGAACTTAGACCATCATTGGACCGTGTCTCAACCTAAGAGGCGCTTCGGAACATCACTGTGCTCTTGACTCCTTCCTAAAGGTATTATGCGCTGGCAAAATTCTATACTCACTGCGTTTTGCCGCACAAAATAAATCATAGCTGAATCGGCCCAGACTGATGTCGTATGCTGCTTTGCTAGGCCTGACTCGATTGAGCCTGCTTGAATGGTTTCTCCCTCAATAGCAGATAGCCCGAAGCGACTGTGAAGAACAAGTATACGAAAACGATTCCCCAGCCGAGCACGTTCAAAACGCCAGAGACCACGACTGAGCTCGTAATGACCACGCCAATGAGGTCGTAGATTAAAAGGTCAAGAAGGATTGCTCCTCTGGCGTCCGCTGCTTTGACGTCCTTGGCGAACCAAGTGAGTAGGAGGGTGCCGATCATTGCTGCACCGTACTCCCGGGCAGTGAATGTGCCGCCATCGTTGAGTGTTGCACCCAACAAGTCGAGCAAGACACCTGGAGCAAACAACAGAAATAGTCCGAATACAACGCACACTGCCGCCTTGATGATCAAGAGTGTTCGGAATGTCATGGGAACCTCCTTTGGTAGTGTTGACGATAGCAGTCGCTGGCGTTGCCCACCAGGGGCACGGCAAGACGCCTTAGAAAAAGAATCTTTGCTTGCGCATAACGATTGGCGCAAAAACGCCGCGCTGTTGCGAGCTATAAACGAGCGCTGAAGAGCGCTCGAAATGTATCATTCTCCGCGCCCGGAATCGCGATACCAGTATGCGGCAAAAACAAGGGAGCGGCCCCGAGCGAACCCGTCGACCCTTCCGCCTTCAGCCTTGCGGGATGCGGGTGAGTCGAGGGGGTGAGCGCCGGTGTTGCGCCTGTTAGGCGTTCGTGGCCGCCCGCTTGACAACGACCTCATTGACACATTGATCATTTAGTGGAGTTCGGCTTGATTCTCGCGTCTTCGAGGACCCACTCGAGCACTGGGTCGCGACCATTGCGCCGATCATTTACACTTGGCCATATTTCAACATCAGGATACAGTGCTTCTTCGGAATCGCTTGTGGCATCCGGGCGGAAGAACTTCTTGCAGGAGATCCTGGCAATGATCCCCGAGTTGGGCAGCTTGAGTACAAGCGTCTCTCCGTAATGTGATGGTCGGCCTTGGGTTGGCTGACCGACAACAGTGAAGAGCCCGTTGTCCTTGAGAAGCGTTGACAGGATGATGGCGGAACTGAACGTGCCTTCACCCACAAGAAAGTACACTTTGCCTCTAAAGACGGCTCGAGTTGACGCTATGAAGTAGTCCGAGTCCGGGTCAGTGACATTTCTGAAGTACTTGTGTTCAGAACTATCCTCCAAGGCAAGATCTGACGTGAGAACGAGACTGTCAGGGAGCGTCGTGCCGGGGTATTTCTTGACATAACAAGAGTCGTAGTATCTGTAAGAGTCTGGCGAAAATTCTCTGTAGAAAGGCGAAACCCGGACAGCCATTGAATAAGTCTGAATGTTGGAGGAGACATCGAGAAAATAGAGTAGCTGTTCCCCGTACACCGAACCGCCGCCGCCATTATTCCTCAGGTCAACGATAAGCGTTTGGACATCTTCTTCGGCCATCTCCTCGAACATATCTTGAAGGAAATTCTCGAAATACCCGATGCCGTAATACCACGCGACCGGGTAGATGAGAATACTCATCGGAAACGAAAGAACCCGTTTGAGGCGGAGATCGACCATTGCGTTGTATTGAAAATAGCAAGCCCGCTCATCTTTGAGGATTTTGTAGAGAAACGGTCGATTGACTTTTGCCGTGATTGGATTCGTCTGATAAGGTGCGATGCGTTTCGGGCTTTCGGTCGGTAGTACGTGGAGTGTGTTACGAGTTCCACTCGGAGTGCGGAGTTCGAATTCAAGCGAATCGGAGGTGATGACGTGCGCCTCACGATGATACATCGGAAGAACGTAGTAGTACTGAAGAACTCGTCTCGCGCGGAATACATTGTCAACGCCGACAAAGCTTCTGAAACGTTGGAACACCTCGTCGGACGGAATGCCGTTGAAGCTCAATACGTGAGATCCAATCAGAGAGGTGTCTTCCTGGCGAGCAACTGAAGCAAGAATGAGTGTGTCTTTGATCCAGAAGAAGGAGACAGGATACTGGAGTTGGCCGGAGGCCGGCGTTGTGGAGGCTCCAGTATGAGAATCGTTCAGGCGCGATAGGAAGGCTCCTATCGCTCTTTCGAAAACGACCTCACTGGTGTCCTTCTCGAGAATCCCAAGCAGCCTTTCCTGTTCAGCATCGAAATCCTTTCTGGTCCACGCTGCGTATGGCTCAGGGTGCGATTCCCTCACCACTTCGGTCAGGTAGAAAAAGTCTTGTTGAAAGGGATTTTGCGAGGAGTAACGTTCCGAGTCTTGGATGGGATGATGGGGGGACTTGGCAAGATCCTCGATCACGGATCGGGAGGAGATGCAGCCGGAGAGACCGAGACCGGATGCCAGACACGTGATTGCGATGAATGGTGTAATGAACAGTCGACGAGTAGTGCACTGCACGACAGCCTCCATTTGAGTACCTGAGAAGCGGGTGGCCATGACGCATAACGATTGGCGCAAAAACGCCGCGCTGTTGCGAGCTACAAACGAGCGCTGAAGAGCGCTCGAAATGTATCATTCCCCGCGCCCGGAATCGCGATACCAGTATGCGGCAAAAACAATGGAGCGGCCCCGAGCGAACCCGTCGACCCTTCCGCCTTCAGCCTTGCGGGAGGCGGGTGAGTCGAGGGGGTGAGTGCCGGTGTTGCCCGTGTTATGTGCAGTTGGTTTGCGAAGAGAACTGTTCTGCCATTCTGCTATGGACTTAGAAAGATGTGAAGGAGTGATGAACGAAATTCGTTGGAGACGCATGGCCAATGAAACATTCAGCCTGCATCCATTTTTTGCGTCGGGAGAAACAAGGTAAGGATGAGAATGACCAACGCAACAAATGCTGTAGTTGGCTGCATCCAAGAAACAGAACCGATGATATACAATTGCACTGCCAGCCAAACGAATACCACAACGACAGAGACAAAAGCTGCTGGTCGGGCGAAGTGAAAACGAGCAAACACAGCAATTGCGGCAAAGAGAAACGAACCACCGACCACAATAAATAGGATCAGACTAGGAATGAAAAAGTCGCGAAACGGACTTCCCTCGAGCCATTTGATCGGCACGCCTTCTGCTCCAGACATTCCGTAGTATCCCCCCCCAAAAGCGTTTAGGGCGCCGAATGCAAGCAGCGAACCCAGTGAGTAACGGGTCATGTTTTCTCGCGATTTAGACATGGTACCATTTCTCCCTATGATTGCGATTGGATCGAGCGCGTGTCGTTGACCCCTCGATCACAAGCAAACCTATTGCACCTAACGTTTGGCGGAACACCGCCGCGCGTTTGCGAACTATTCGGCCAGCGCCGAAGGCCGCTCGAAAAGTATCATTCTCCGCGCCTGTAGGCGCCTGCCTGCCGGAGTGCCCGGCACGCAGGCAGGCCGACCAGTGCCTGCCCGCCGTCTGTTTGGCGGGTGCGGCAAAACAATGGAGCGGCCCCGAGCGAACCCGTCGACCCTACCGCCTTCAGCCTTGCGGGAGGCGGGTGAGCGGAGGGGGTGAGCGCCGTTTTTTGCGCCTGTCAGCTGTTGCCGCCACATACACCTACCTCTATGTCAGTACTGTCCCCCACCCCAGACTCGGTGGCGCACACTCACCAAGGATGAAGCTCACCAGTCCAACGATCGCGAATCGACCAAAACGGACACTGTGGACAGGTCTCGCCCTCCGGATAATCAGTGCCTTCTTCGTGTGGACATCCGAGAATTCTCCCGGCCATCGCGACACGCTGAACGTTGCGCTCCGCGATAAACGCGAGTATTTCATTATTGATGACGCGGTCAATGCGCACATCCTGGGCGCGAACTGACCATGTCTTGAGCTCCAAGACTTCGTCATTGCTGTCCACAATCCCGACAGCGACTTTGGTCGCGGTCTGATCGTCGGGACCGTAGTAAGCAATTGTACAGATGGGGAAGCCAGATGGTTGACTGCGAAAGTGCTTCTTGAAGAAGCGCTCAGCAAATTTCTCGTTGTTCATAATCAGGCAACCTACTCAAGAGTGCGCCACCGTCTCAAGAGTGACTCTTGCACAGCCGGTTGGTGGCGGTTGCAGCCAACGTTTGGCCCAACAACGCCGCGCGTTTGCGAACTATTCAGCCAGCGCCGAAGCCCGCTCGAAATGTATCATTTTCCGCGCCCGGAATCGCGATACCAGTATGCGGCAAAAACAATGGAGCGGGCTCCAGCGAACCCGTCGACCCTTCCGCCTTCAGCCTTGCGGGAGGCGGGTGAACGGAGGGGGTGAGCGCCGTTGTTGCCCGTATTAGGCGCTGCTCAACTCTATTCATTGATGAGATGGCGCGTTTAGGTTTCGAGGCCAGGTTGAGCAACTGGTTAGGCGGCGGCAAAGGATCAGCTACCTGTTGGGCAAGCGGCCGAGAACGTCGTCAAGACAATGCCCTATTCATTCTTGATGCAGCGGACATTGAAGCCGTAGTTGCTTTCCGCAGAATGACCGATCTGTGCAAAAGGCCTACCTTTGCCACTGCCGAGGACCAAGCGCCATGGGTTCTCTGTGATACCAAACCATGAGCTAAACCACCACAGCGTGCTACTCCAAAACTGTGTGTAGTAGCCCTTCCGGCCATAGACTTGCTGGTAGGATCCTGTGAGCACCGCCTCGAATCCTGAGGAACCGTCCTCACCAAGCCTGTGGAACAACTCCTCATCCGTGCCGCCGAGGGAGTCCAACAGAAGCTGGAATTCTTGCTTGGTCGGGAGCCGCCACCCAGCAGGTGCAACATGCAAGGCAGTCTGCCAATCGTAGAATCGTCCGAATTGACGACCCGCGGAATCATCGTCCGAAATCCAGCTCCCGGATGCAGTAGAATAGTTGAGGTTCTGGCTCATCCACCATCGTCCACCGATTCTGATGGTCCTGTACGATTGGCCGTCACGAGCATCTACAAATGACCCAATCTCGTGTTGTTGCGCATGTACAAAGGTTGCGGCAATTGCGACGACACAGAACGAAAAGAGAGCTTTTCGGCAATTGGGATTGAGTTTCATTTGATCCTCACAGTACGAAGGACCCGCGAAGGCGCGAGCAGGTTCAGCGACTGGCTAGGGAGTGTCTTTGTGTTGATCAGAGGAAGGCGGCTTCTTGTTCTTGGCCGCCATTGCAAGTCCCAAGACTAGCCACAGAGCACCAAGGCTAACGTACGGGGCCGGTTTTTCGGCAATCACCGCAATTACCATGAACAAGATTGATAGAAGAATGAATGCGCCACCCGACTTGAAGAAGTTCCGCATTGAAACCTCCTGTGGTTGGGGCTGTGAAGCAGTGTGCCGCCGCAAGTGTCCTAGGAGCTTGCGGAAAATCATTTCGCGCAACGACCGCGACGGTCAGGGAATGTCAGATATGCCACGCACGCCACGTTTTTGATGATATTTTGATCGTTGCGTTCGCTGCTCCCGCTGCGAGCGCTGCGCGAAACCTACTTGGCTGACTTTTTCCGCAACCTGCTAGGCCCTTAAAGTGACTGGTTAGGCGGGCCTGCGGGTCTTTGTTCCGGGTAACCAGCCTTTGATCGCACAAATGGTTGCTGCGACCATCGAGAATACGGCAACCAGCCAACCGTACCGGATGCGAAAGTCATGTGCTGCATCTCGAACGAGTCTTAAGGATTGAATTCTCCAGGGATCGGTATGTTGCTGGGCAATCTCACCTGCGATGAATGCTCCAATTTCGGTCAGGACGATGGCTGCAACGACGGCATAGATGAGCACAAGGATTGTTCTTCGAGTAAGGAGCACGTTGAACCGCGTGGATGGAGTAGTTTGTGTGTCCCCAATCAATGAGTTATTGACTCGCCACAGCTTCAGATGGAGCGCGCTGCAAAAATACTTGCCGTCTTGGACAACAGCTGACGCTCCGGTCAGGGACCTATTGCAGTAAGTGCATTGCATGTTGGTTCCGCAGGTCCGCCTCACTCAGGCCAGGCGGCATTGCCAATAACGTTTGGCCCAACACCGCCGTTGTTTTTGCCGCTATCGAATGCGTGCGCGACGGCGCTTATGAACAACTCGTTCCCCCGCCGGAGCGCACAAAACCAAGTTGCGGCAAAAACAATGGAGCTGCTACGGATCTCTTTTCTGCTGAGCGCTTGCCCCGTTGACAAGCTCCTCCCCAGCACGGGGTCGGTGTCGGGCCTGTTACACGCTGCCCAACGCACTCTTCGGCCACCAATGCCGAAATAGTCTGCCGAATGTATAGTTGCATATTGAGTCAATATTGTTTACAATAGATCGCGTTATAGTTTACAAAGAGGAAAAATGGCCACAAAGAGTACAAAACTGGAGGTAGCATCAATTCGTCAATTCATTGTTGACAACGTAGAATCTCATCCCGATCGCCTTGCGGCACTCGTTGCCAAACAATTCGGGATTAGTAGGCAGGCCGCCAATCGTTACCTAAGGAATATGGAGTCTGAGGGGATTCTGTCTTCCACTGGGAAAACGAGGAACAGAAAATACCAGCTCAAACCCGAAGCAGATATACTTTTTGAACTCTCACTCACACCTAGGGTCAAGGAGGATATTGTTTGGAGCAAACAAATTCTACCCGCCTTGATTACACTACCCGCAAACGTCTTGCGCATCTGTGAGTATGGCTTTACCGAGATCTTAAACAATGCAGTCGACCACTCTGAAGGTGAAAGCGTCCTGATAAATATCCAATTCAACCGTCGAATAGTGAATCTGATGATAAACGATGATGGCATTGGAATCTTCAAGAAGATACAAAGGGAGCGCAACCTCGATGATCCTCGACACTCGATTCTCGAGCTTGCCAAAGGCAAAATGACAACAGACCCCCGGCATCACACCGGAGAGGGTATCTTTTTCACATCTAGAGCTTTTGATAAGTTCTCAATGAAGTCCGGGACACTATACTTCTCACATACCGAATCTGACAACGATTGGCTGCTAGAAACCGCAGAGGAAACCAAAGGCACAAAAGTGAATATGACCATATCGCGAGATGCAGAGCGAACGATTAAGCAAGTATTTGACAAATATGCCTCGCCAAATCAAGAATACAGTTTCTCTAGAACACATGTCCCAGTAAGTCTAATGAGGGTTGGGCAAGAGAACTTGATTTCTCGATCACAGGCAAAACGACTCCTGACAAGGTTTGACCGATTCAGTGAAGTCCTTTTGGATTTCACTGACGTTGATACAGTCGGACAGGCGTTTGCAGACGAAATATTTCGTGTATTTGCCCGAGAACATCCTCAAGTGAAGATCGTGTGGATCAACGCTAATTCCGAAGTGGAATCAATGATAATTCGAGCATCAGCCAACAAATGACCACTGGGTGCGTTGTGTTGCGTATAAGGTTTCTGCCAACCACGCCGTTGTTTTTGCCGCTATTGAACGAGTGCGCGACGGCGCTCAAGGATGACTCGTTCTCTGCGCCGGAGCGCACAAAACCAAGTTGCTGCAAAAACAATGGAGCGGCTATGGATCTCTTTTCTGCTGAGCGCTTGCCCCGTTGACAAGTTCCTCCCCAGCACGGGGTCGGTGTTGGGCCTGTTATAGGAAGTTGGCGGCGCGTCATCTGCTCAGTCAGCCCTGACCTTGGTGTAGTCAATGGTTGTACTCCCTGATTGAGTCTCTAGAAGCAGGGAGAAATCGAAGTCTTCGATGGAGAATACTTGATCGCTGCGAACTAACCGGTTTTCGAAATAGACGTATCCATTGACTCCCTGATCAGAGAAAAGGGTATTCTTGCGAAGGATGCCGGAGTTGATGCTGGACTTGAAGACGTTGTACCAGAGTGATACCTGGGTGGCATTATGATTAGCTTGTCGCAAAATGGCTTTGCGTTTTGCGATCGCGTCCCCTATCTCGATCGATGCACCAGAGGAAGCACGGACAGTCGTATTCTTGGCCGACATGGCTTCCAGGGCCCCGCCGATGAAGTTGATAGCTTGCATGGAAGCTTCCTCAGCTTCGATGTCATTTAGGATGGCGGTCGGACTGGCGGGACTTGCGATATCTCTCATGCGATTGTTAGAAGTTCCTTTCTGAGATATACGAAGACGGAAGAGACGGATCGGATCAAGCAGGACGGTCTGATCCGCAACATTGTGAACAAGCACCCATAGTCTGAAGTACTGTTTACCAGCAACTTTTACCTGATCCAGCGACAGTAAATAGAAGATACTATCAGCGTTGAGGCTGGCAATTGGAATACCATTGGAGTAAATGGTGGTCACATTCTCGTCTGGTATCGGTTCGAGAAGAATGGGTGGCTGCGACTGAGCACAGCCGAGGATGAATGTCAGGACTACCACGTGAAATCGTCGCATCAGGTCTCCTTGAGGCGCGCCGCCAATTTCCCTATAACGATTGGCGCAACACCGCCGTTGGTTTTGCCTCCTGAAACGAGCGCCGACCGCCACTAAAAGCGATCAATTGCCGGCGCGCTAAGCGCGAATCCATTGAACGGCAAAACCAATGGAGCGGCTGCGCATCTCTTTTCTGCTGAGCGCTTGCCCCGTTGACAAGCTCCTCCCCAGCACGGGGTCGGTGTTGGGCCTGTTAGGCGCAGGCAAAGTTCAACTGCCAAGCGTTTTGCGGCGAACAACCCAAGGCGCCATCGACATTCGAAGTTCTGCTATTCTTGCTCGAGTAAGTGAGTTTGCCTCAGTGACATAGAAGAAGGGTCCGAGTGTACCGCCTTGGGCTTGATTGCTCGCGAGTTTTGCCTGATTGTTCCGATACTCAAGCCATGATAATTGAGAGTGATCAAACTGCTTCTTCCATTCCTCGGATTTCTCTTTTGAGACCAACTGAATAGTGAGGTCCAGCTCCTTTTGGAGCAGGCGGTATTCGTTCTCAGCAAACTCGTACATTTCTGACTGTGTGTGAAATTCCGGTGGCTGCTCGGCGAATTCTTTGATAGCAGGGTCTCCCTTCCTGGTCGGAAATCGCTGACGCATCTTTTCCAGTTCCTCTTCGCTCACATTTTGCTCCTTCATCTGCCTGTTTCTCTCGAGTAGCTTGAGTTGGATTTCCAAGTCTTCAAGAAGGGAAGATCTTTCGAACCTTCGTTTCAGTAGGTATCCAATCGAGGTGACGACCACGCCAGCAATGAAGATGAACACCTCAGTCATAGCAGACCCCAGTTGGATTAAGTGGTGCCAGGAGCCTCCCGAGCGCCGCAAAACACTTCTCAAACACATCTTTGCTTGCGCCAAACTCAGGCAATTCTGCACCTTGGCGCAATCGAATGCTGTGCATGAATCTACCTATTCACAACCATTTCCACAAAGCACAGTTGTTTTGTGCCTGTTCGCTCGTGCGCGGCTGCGGGGACTTTTCTCGATCCCCTTCGCCGCTTACTCGCTCCCAAGCACTCATTGGTAAAGTGGCCCGGCCCGTGCCACGGGGCAGGGGAGGGAGGCGGCACCTCCAGGCCCTCGAGCGCACTGGAATGTGAAGGTGCTCTCGGGCCTGCACGTGCCGCTCCGGCTGGATTTAGCAAACGCAGTGCAGCTAAGTCCACTGCCGGAGCGAGCACCTCGCCGTTGTTTGGCGGGGAGCCGCCCCGACTCAGCTTAGCAAGCGTAGCGCGGGTAAGCTCATCGTCGGGGCGAGTTCGTTTTCCAGAATCCCGCCTCCACCGATTTGTCGCCGGGGGCGGGACACCTCGCCGCTGTCCGCGTCTCTCGCGTCCCGCCGATCTTAGGCGGGATGGCGGGGAGCCGGCAACAGAATCGCCACAGCCTCTAAATATTGTTTCCAGCATTCCATCATTCCAATACCTTGCTCTTGTCCTGCCTTCCAAGACATCTCTCCCACCATTCCATCATTCCAAATCTTTGCTCTTGTCCTGACATCCGCGACATATCTTCCACCATTCCATCATTCCAATACCTTGCCCTTGTCCTGCCTTCCATGACATCTCTCCCACCATTCCATCATTCCAAATTCTTGCTCTCGTCCTGACCTCCACGACATCTCTCCCACCATTCCAACATTCCAAAACACAGCCATCCTCCCGCCTTCCATCTTCGTGATCTTCATCTTTCTCCCCACTGCGTACTGAGTGCTGAGTACTTCTTCTTTCTCCCTACTGCCCACTGCGAACTTCCTACTCGCCCTTTCACTACTCCTCCCTCCAATTTTCCACCTCAGTATAGCAGAGTTGCATTCCTCTCACCCCTTCGTTATCATCCCACATCATACGCTGAGACCCGAGTCCAAGAGACCATAGAGTCCTGAGACCCAAACTGAGCGACAGTGCTGCTTCCTTCCCCCATGGAGGCAACATTGAATTCCGGTCGCCGGTTTGGGTCTTTCTGTTTTCTCACAGTCCGGCAAGAAGGACTCTATGGACCCGCTCAAAGACTTCAAACGTACCCGCATTCCCTTCGGGAAACCATCTCCCGTTTCGCTCGATTCCTCAGAAACACTCCTGAACGACTTCGGCAAGATCAGGGCCGTCGTCGATTGCGGAGTTATCACCATCCAGACCAAAAAGCTCAAAGAGAACACTCGAGAGGTCGCACGCATCGACCTCACCGCATCCCCAATCACAATAGAATTCGCCATCGAAGAAACCACTGCCTCCTAAGGCCCACGCTTCAACAAGCTCCCTCTTCTCTGAGGTGTGCATAGAAAGAGCTTCTCACAGGGTTCTGTTCATTTTTCTTATTCGTAGCGTGCGTTGCTCCCGTAGCGCTCGCTGCGCGAAATTTACCAAGACTCTACTTTTGTGCGCCAGGTCGCACCCGGACTAACCGCGCTCCGTCTGCGATCCCCCCTCTGCCTGGCCAATTGCGGATTGCCGCATGATGCCGGACGAGATCATAGGGGGGAGTCCAGCCATCAGGCGATTGCGGGCAGCACTGCCTCGCCTCGCCACGGAAACTGGACCCATCGTTATCACCGGAGAGACAGGCACTGGAAAGACTCTCTTCGCATCCCACATCCACGTCCGCAGCGATAGGTCATCTTACGATCTCGAAGTCGTCAACTTCAGTCTTCTCAGCGAACGCGACCAGCGCATCGCCATCCTCGGCGGAGGGCCACCCGAACTCACGACAACCCGCCGAAGCGTCCTCGAGATCCCCACAACTGTCGTCCTCAAGCATGTCGACCGCGCAAGTCCCTTCATCCAACAGACTCTTGCGGGTATTCTCTCATCCCGAGAGATTCTCCGTCCAGGCGCCCAAGAAT
Source organism: uncultured Ignavibacteriaceae bacterium (assembly GCA_964534125.1). Taxonomy (GTDB): domain Bacteria; phylum Bacteroidota; class Ignavibacteria; order UBA10030; family UBA10030; genus 2-02-FULL-55-14. The sequence continues at coordinate 228,194 of CAZHOJ010000001.1, read as the reverse complement.
CCCATCGCCTGTCCGCCAGGATTGTCTTCACTCTACGACATACTCTTCCCTCCCTCTTTAGAGGGAGGTTACCCAGAGGAGGGAGGATTCCCGGAGAAGGGAGGGCCCTTGACCCCTCACTTTATGAAATCCTAAAATCATCCCGACATTTCAACATCCCACCCCTCCGAAAACGCCCCTCCGACATCCCCCTCCTCGCCGAACACTTCCTCCGCCACATCCCACATTCCCGCGGCCTCACTCGCCGCGGTTCACTCGACTCCAGTCTAAAGCGCATACTCCTGAAACAGCGATGGCTGGGCAACGTCACCGAGCTGAGAGCCTATCTCAATAGCCTCGCTGTCCAGCCGTTCAAAGACGCAGTAGAAGAATCCGAAAAGATCGAAATTGCCAGAATCCTTCAGATGCTCGACCAGGGCTCCGAGTTCTCCCTCTCAGACTCCCTCGCCGCTATCGAAACCTCTATCATCCACCGCGCCCTTGACCGCTGTGATGGCAACCAGCACCGGGCTGCATTGTTGCTGGGACTCACCGACCGCTCCATCCGCCGCAAAGGCACCTAACTCTCGACCTTCATCCTTCCCCGAATCACCCACCGAGTGGTGGGTGCCGTCAATCCCATCTTCACGAGACCATCAGGTGGCCGGCGTCCAACAAATCGCAAGGGCTCACCTCAGACCTACCATTGTTGGAAATTCCCAAGAATGTAATCGGATCATCGCTGAAGCGCGGACCATTTGCCAATTCTGCAAGACAAACCACGCATCTGCCACTGAAGGGTCACAACCACGTGGCATGGAATTTGCCGGTTCACCGAGATCTCCAGGTGGTTCAATGATCTTGGGCGCGGGGCAACGGAGATAGGCTATATCATTCCGGCAAATAGTCATGGGACCGCATAATGACACTCTCTACTGATTACCGACAATCCGCTTATTGGCTACTGGCTGCTTGTGCGATGGGATTTCTCGTTCCTGCCGTTTTCTCTATGATCCTTGAATGGCAGCGGGCAATCTATCTGCTCCCTCTCACCCTCATCATTGGAACGTTCAGCGCTATCTATTTGAGAAGGTTCCCAATCTCGTTGAAGGACTTATTCGGAACGTGGACGTGGGGCATCGTTGTATTCCTCATAGCGAGTGTTTTTCTTCTGACCAACGTCTTCGGTCAGCCGGCCTCGCCCGCCTTGGAAGGACCCGAACTCATCGGGGCAATTCTCTGGATGGGTATTGTGTACGGCACATTGGATGGTCTCTTCCTGAATGTTCTTCCTGTCCGAATGGTCAGGCATGGCTTGAAACTCAATGACGACGCTCCCCGAGCGTCTCGACTACTTCGTGCAACTGTTGCATTGTCTGCGAGTCTGCTTGTAACGGCAGCCTACCACCTTGGCTATTCTGAGTTTCAGAATACCTCCTTGTTCTTCGTTCTCCTCGGGAATGCTATCATCACTCTAACCTACCTCATTTCGGGAAGTCCATTCGCTGCTATCCTCACGCACGTTGTGATGCACGTCGGTGCTGTCCTTCATGGCATGGAGACAACTTTGCAGCTGCCGCCCCATTACGGTCCGTAGATCTGATCATCATATACCCCCTCACTCAAATCAGCCCGACGCTAAAATGGTCCATTGGGCTGCTTTACACAACATTCCATCGAAACTCAAAACTCACCAGACCATTCCGCCGAAGGGCCTACACGCGTTCGACCCTCCTCTTTCTCCCCCTGACGACTGAGTGCTGAGCGCTCCCCTTTCCCTCCGCCACAACGCCACCTGATCCCCCGACCTACACTCTTCGCTTTTCGCTCTTCACTTTTCGCCATCCGCCGCAAATCCACCTGATCCCCCGACCTACACTCTTCGCTTTTCGCTCTTCACTTTTCGCTAGCCCATTTCTACTCCGTCCCCAGCCGGCGCAAATGCCTGCTTTCCTTCCCACCCCTCAACCCCGTAATTGCATCCGCGATTCTGATTGACGTCTTGCTCTGATAACTCGCTTTTCAAAACAGCCCGTTATCGGATAACTCCGATTCTCGAAAAACATAGTTATCGGGCGAATTCAGGCCAAACGGGGCATTCCAGACAGAAAATTCTTGTCAAAAACCACGTTGAAACCATCCACTTACAAGGCCAGTCGCATCTCTCTCTCGCTCTTCCTCGAGTCACTGCAGAGCGATGGTCTTTCCGAGCGGACCCTCACCGCATACCGCAACGATGTCAATAAGTTCCTCAGGTACTTTCAGCTCGCTCCCGACGACTTTGACTCAAGCTACCTCGGGGCTCTCCGCATCGAGCACTTCGAATCCTTTCTCCGGGGCTCTAACGGCCGCGGACCGAATGTCGCTACATTGCGTCGCAGCGTCGCTGCCATCCGCCGCTTCTACAAATTCATGGTCGACCGCGGGCTGCTTCAGCACAATCCCGCAGAGACCCTCTCAGTTCGCTCGGTCCTCACGATCCCACTGACCTCCGAACGGATCCTCTGGGCATTCAGCTACCTCAACACTCCCCATGCCGGCAGTTCTCAATCCGACATCATCCGCCACCGCCGCGACGAGCTGATCCTTCTGCTTATGATCTTCCACGGGGTACGGCAGGTCGAACTGACCAGACTCAAGCTCTCCCATGTGGCCAGATCGGGCAGGACTGTCTCCCTCATTCTAGGGAAGGGGAGGGCCATCAAGCTCGATCCCCGGCTCCTTGCCCGGCTTCGTTGGTATCTCTCCAATCGAGGTTCGAACGCAACAGCCCTCTTCCTGCGCCACCCCCAAATGAAGGCCATCGACTACGCCTCCATCCAGGCCCTTTTCATCGAGCTCAACGTTGGCGCGGGCGTCATCTGCTCCGCCAAATCGCTCTATGAAACATACCTCCAGCTCCGGCTCAGACCGGACGAGCACCAGAAGCTCCTGAATGAGATCCTCTCTAATAGGCCGCCGGAGAAATGACCGCCATGACGAATAACCACATCGGTTCTTCTCGCGGCCTGTACGGCCATCGGGCACATCGCACCCCCCTCTGCCTGGTGGCCCTCCTATGTTCGTGGGTGGTCCTTAACGGACAAGTCCGCCAGTCTCCCGGTGAGGGGGGCGGACCGGCTGCTTCCGACACTCCCCCCTCGTTGGAAGCAGCTCCCACGATATTGTCTCTGTCCGATTCTCTCGATTTCGCCCTGATCGACATCGATATCAGGAAGGCGAAAGCACGCGTTCGCCAAACAGCGTTCTGGTTGCGGCTCATCCCCGAAATTCGAATCACGAGGAGCTATCCGATTCCCCAGTTGATTCCCGAGGAAGTTCCATACAACAGCGCCTATTACACATACCGACCATACAGTATCAGCTTCAGCTTTTCCATCAAGGACATTCTCGACAATTCCGCACACGAGCAGGCCCAGCTGGATATCGAACGCCTTGAGGCCGAGCGCCTTCAATTGCTTCTGCAAAAGCGGCGCTCACGAATAGAACATGTGCGAGAGCTCTCCGAACTGCGCGACCTCATGCACTCGATCAGGTCTGAGATCGGCATTGTTACTGACCTCCTCGCATTCGACCAACTCCGATTCGACCAGGGCAACCTCTCGTTCGATCAACTCATGCGGACGAAGCTCGAACTCATCAAGACCCAGAGAGCCCTCAAGGGTGTAGAACACCAGATCACTCAATTGCGCTCAAAACTTTCCCCATCTGACATAAGATGAGCATACACCTTTCCATTCCGATTATCCCTCACCCAAAGCGATGTTCGCTGGTTCGTCATTTCCCGCAAGTTTCTCGCCTCAATACCAACCCACATACAACGTTGCGGTCGCCGCTCTCGTGGCGTGCGCCGCGCGAAACCTCTCTGCTAGGAATCAGACGTACTCTGGTGGTCCTCCTCATTGTTGTATCCTCGCCCCTCTGGCCCCAGCACCTCACCCTCCACCACATCGACGTCGGCCAGGGAGACGCTACCCTCATAAGCTTGTCGAACGGCACCACCGTGCTCATCGATGCCGGAGCGACCACAAAAGGGAGGAGGATCGTCGCCCCATTCCTTAGGGATTGCAGCATCACATCCCTCGATTTCACTTTCGCTTCTCACTACCACGAGGACCATATCGGAGGGCTGGATGAGGTCATCCACAGTCTGTCCACCGACAGCGTCCGCTTCATGGCGGATAGGGGCCCGGACCCGGCTCCTCCGAAGTCAAAGGCGTTCCTCGAATACTGGTCAGCTGCGGAGGGATGTCGTCAGCATGTCGCCATTGCCTCTGGTCAGATCGTGGATCTCTCCGAACATGTGTCACTCCGGTGCGTTGCCGCCAATGGACGCGTGATCGATTCCCCGGATCTCCTGAAGCGGCCACCAAATGAGAACGACCTCAGCATTGCATGGGTGCTTTCCTACGCCGATACGACAGATTCCGACTTGGTTCAATTCAGGTACTTCACTGGGGGAGATTGCGGAGGGACAAGCGGTCGTTACCTCAACCTCGAGACTCCACTGGCAGGAGTCGTGGGGGACGTGGATGCCATGAAACTCAACCACCACGGCAGCCGCTATTCGACGGGTGAATCCTTCCTTCGGGCCCTGTCCCCTGAGATTGTTGTCATCTCCGTCGGTGCTCAGAATCCATTCAGACACCCTCATCAGGAAGTCCTCGATCGACTGCAATATGCCCCCTCGGTCAGGCGCATCTACTTGACACAATCATCCGGCCCGCCGGTTGTTCCAAAGGCCCAGGTCCTCGGCACAGTCACCCTAAAGGTCTTCGGTGCCTTCTACACGGTGGGGCGTGACACCTTTAGTCTACAGTTACAGGCCAACAACTCAGAGGCAGGGCAAGCTCCTCCTCAAACATCTCGTGGATACTAGAAGTCTCCGGAAAATCGATTCTCGTAGCGCACCCGCCAAGGATTCGGGCAGGCGCGTTGGTCCGTGTGGGTCAGTTGGGCAGCGCTCTCGATGCTTTTTAATCCTTTTCACTCGTTGCGTTCGCCGCTCCCGTTGCGCTCGCTGCGAGAACCGCTCTTACGCAAGTCCCTAATGCTCGTAGGTGCGCAACAGATCATCACAGGAGTCTCCGGACTCCATCTTGATCCTTCATACATGATCCGCTCTCAGAAGAAGGAAGTGCACGGCTACATCATGGTTGCATATCAGACACGATCATCCGCCGAAGATCACCCCTCCCAGAGGTTCTTCGATGTCCTGTTGTTTCACGGCTCCGATATCATCGACTCTGCCCGCATGAATCAGGACCTCCGCTTTCACATTCACCATGATGACGTCTTCCGCACATTCGAAGGCCAGGGCAGCAATGACGAAACAACGATCTCTCTCTTCCAGCTGTCGCCCGATCTGCTCCAGCTCTTTCGCTCGACCATCTACTTTGAGCCATCACTCAAGACCCAACTCAAAGGCCTCCCCAAGAAACAGCTTCACAGACTGCTCAGGGACACTTCCTGTCGTCGTGGCATCATAGAATGCAGCGACCTGACCTCTGAAGCTCCTCAGATTAGTCTCCTCCCGGTCTCAACGCCCGAGGATCTCACCCAATATCATCCTCCATTCCGCAACGGTCGCCTTCTGCTCTACGACACCGAGAGAAATCAACAGCTTGTCAACGATCGATTCTCCTCCATGTCTGGTCCGATCACCGGGATTGCGCTAGACGACCTAGAACCTGGCCGCCCTAGACTTGAAATTTTCGACTCATCAAAGACCGCCCGCCCGATCCCCGAAGAGCCCTTCCTGGATGAGAATGAGGCACAGGAGCTCATTGACACGATCAACAAGATCCTCAATGCGCCGTCTGACCTTCAGCCCCGAGAACCTGCCAACGCTCCCATCCTCATCACGCAGACTCCGATCAGATCCGATTCCCCCGAGCAGGAACACGAAGAAGCTGATGAACAGACTCCAAGGGAGCCCCAAAGGAAACAGAAGCGAACGCCTCGCAAGAAAGCTGTGAGCCGCAAGCCCAAGGATATACCTGCAAATCTGCCGCCGACTTCTCCTGAGCCATTGCCGCAGAACCAGCCTGCGCCATCACCTGAGTCTGGTCCTGGGGACTCTGCTCCGGAATCCATCCCCCAGACTCCTCCGACCAGCGTTGCCGAGACTCCGCCTCCTGTCGATGACACCACATACATTCGCCTCTTCGAGCGTCTCTTTCGCTCTTTCCGCCAACAGCTCTTCGATAGCTACGGAGACAAGACTGAATCGGTCATCGCCGAATCTGAATCACGGGTCCGTTTCCTCACCCCTGAATTCGACCTCCGCTCACTCGATGCCGAGACCGCCATAGTCGTTTTGGACCTCGTGCAATCAATCATCGACCTTGCCCCCTTCTTCAGAAGGGGGAAGCTCAAGGAAGCCGCAGTCACTCTGATCGCAGATCTCTACAACAAGCAATACGAACTGCTCGAACAGCGGCGCGCCATCGAAAGGGTAGAGCAGTTCTACTACAAGCTCAAAAGGCAGTGATGGATGAAATGGTTTCATCACGAAACAGCCGCCCGGCACGATCCCAAGCTCCAGATGCTCGGCTCAACTCATGGAGCCCAGGGACTCGGCATCTACTGGTGCCTTCTCGAGGAGATCGGTCAGCACTCCGACACATTTCATCTGAAACTCCTCGGCATCTCTGAACAATCCGACAACAACTTCGATGAACTCCTGAAAAACCCGGAACAAAACATGATCACAGTCTCCCACACCCGTATCAGTCCACACGCCATCCCGAAACTCCCCGTAAGAATTCTTGCGAAAAACCTGTTCACTTCCACCCGCAAACTCCTCACGGTCATCCACACTTGCGTCGAAGTCGGACTTTTCGATTCAGCCAAGTGGTTGAAATATCACCTCTTATACAGCCCTTCCTTCGAACAGCGAGCGGACGACTACACCCGGCGGCTTCACAGGAAGCAGTCCGGCTCCGGACTCACTCCGAACACTGTCCGAACATTGTCCGAACACTCTCCGGACCAACTTCGGACACACTCCGAACATCATCCGGAGTCCCTTCGGACAAAAGCAGACAAAGTTCACCTAGAAACAGAAGCAGAACAGAAGAAGAAGAGAAATAGAACAGAAGCAGACAAAAGCACGCAAAAGATGCCAGTTGAAGAAGATGGTATCCACAGCTTATCCACACCCGATTACTACGAGTTTCTGAAGGACGAACTCGAGCTGATCGAACTCTCTGAGGAGGGTCTCCAGGCGTACTCCCGGCGGTTCAGGTCGGTCATTGTCCAGTGGAACGATGAACACTCGGTCAGATTCGACTGGATACCCTCAGACGTAGAGCTTCAGAAACTCTTCACCGGAGGACATCACTACCACAAAGTTGACATGTGTTATCACGCCTACAAGCTCCTTGGGGAAAAGCTCAACTACCCGGAGCTCGTCCTCCGCGCCCTTCGGCTCATGCTCCGCTCGAGCCAGAAGACCCGCATAGTCAATCCCCTCGGATGGCTCTGGACCTGCCTGCATGGCAGCGGCGACGGCACCGCTCCCTGGGTGCAGCTCACCACAGCAGCCGAGGAACAGTCTCTGGAATCCACGCTCAAAAAACGCCTTCGATCCAATTCCTGAAAGGTGCATCATGACATTCGCCATCGGCTACATCCGTGACATCGCCCAATCCCTCGTCCAGGATCTCCAGGACTACTGCGACAGGATCGAGATCGTCGGCTCGATCCGCAGGGCGAGAGCGGCAGTCAACGACATCGACCTCATCGCCATCCCCAAATTTCAATGGGAGAGGGATGACACTCTCTTTGGCCAGCCGGTCAGGAATAACCTCCTCGAAGCCAAGCTCTCGCAACTATGCCTTCTCGAGGAGCTTCACTTGATCACGAACGGACCGAAGTTCAAGCGCTTCCACAAGATCATCGACGACGACCGCATTCCCATCGACATCTATACGGCCTCTCCGGAGACCTGGTGGACGCTCCTTCTCGTGCGCACCGGCAGCCAGCGCCACAACATCCAGCTAGCCCGCCGCGCCATCGAGCTCCACATGCAGCTCAAAGCCGACGGCAGCGGTCTCGTCACACCGGGTGGCGACATCATCCCCATCGAGAGCGAAAAAGACATCTACCGCCACCTCAAACTCCCATACCGCCGCCCCGAGGAGCGAGAGTGATGCACTTTCTCGACCTACGAACCCCTTCGGGGTTCGACGTCTGTCACCGCATAGTCCGCCACACCGACGACCTCGTCGAGTTCCGCAAGGCCGGCCAGAGCTATCTCGCCATCTGCTGGCAGTGCCGTGGCAGACTCCACTGGGACAACTGGACCAGCCACACCGAGCCCATCCGCACTTGGTGCCCGACCTGCGAGATCCACATCTCATTGGTCCACCTCAACCTCGAACCCCACACCCACGTCCGTTCCTCACAATTCGCAATTGACAATTCGAAATCTCTACCCGCCGAAGCCTTGGCGAAGGCGGGCGAAATTCCCCTTGCCCCATGCCCTCTGCCCTCTGCCAAATGACTTCTCCAACCCACATCACCTTCGCCGGCTTCATCTACCTGCTCCTGCTCACCACAACCGGCGTGGCATTGAATGCTGTCAACATGGTCGTCATCGCAATCGCCTCGATCATGCCCGATATCGACACAGCCGCCAGCTTCGTGGGCCGTGCTTTTCCGTTTATCTCAAAGCGGGTAGAGCGGCACTACGGACATCGGACACTCACTCACTCGGTCACATTCATCGCCGTTTTGGCGATCGTGCTCACACCACTGCTGCTCCTCTCGCGGGATCTCTACGTCTGTTCTCTCATAGGATACGCTTCCCATCCCTTCCTCGACACCATGACCGTCAATGGGGTCAAGCTCTTCTATCCGTTCTCCACCGTCAAGTGCGTATTCCCATTTGAGGTCAACAACCCTCACCGATATCGTCTCCAAACAGGGTCAAAGCTCGACCACACACTTGCACTGCTTTTCTTCCTCGGATGCATCCCTACGTTTCTCGTGGCCCGGCAAGGATATGAGCGATTTATTCGGACTACGCAGAAGAACATCGAATCCGCAGTCCGCGACTATAACCAGTATTCAAGGGATCACTTCGTCCTGGCTGATTTTGCGGCATATAACATGATGACAAAGGAACGCCTTGAAGGCACCTTCGAGATCATCGGTGCTCTGGACCAGACAACCGTACTGTTCAAGGGAGAGGAGGGAAGGATTCACTCACTCGGCAAGGAGTACAATGCAGAATACGTCGCCGAATGGATCGTATGTAAAGCCGGAGAACAGGCAATCACAAAAGTCACTTCTGTCGACATGAGCAATCAGCTCCTTTCGCAGCTGGTTGTCCACCTCGAATCCCCCTTCGAAAGCCGGCTCTTCGGCGCCCTGAGCTCTGGTGATCCACTCTCGATTCCCCAGGAATCCAACACATTCAGCTTGATTTCCGGCTCCTTCAGCACTGTAAAGTTTAACTACGCCACCTACCGAGACATCCAGCGCCTGAATCTCGAAAACATCTTCATAACCAAAGGCACTCTCACGGTCCGCACCGTCCTCAAGAAGGAAGAAACATCTTTGTCTCCCGATCTTCAGCCCTCTGCCCTTCGCCCTATGCCTCATGCCCTTGGCCCTATGCTCTCTGCCACACCCCCTATGCCCCATGCCCCCGGCTCCATGCCCCCTGCAGCTCCTACCTTCCTCCAACTCTCCTTCGAGCTCGACCCCAAAGAGAGCATCGACCTCCTCCATCAGGTCGGCGACACGGTCACCAGAGACGATGCCTTGATCAAGCGCGACCTCGCGCGCTTCTACAACCAGCAGATTGAACTCAACGAGCGACGTATCCTTGCTCTCCGTCAGGAGCTCGATTTTGGCCTCGCCGACCTGGGGCACAAACACGCCCTGGCAGAGAAAGCTCTCGCAGACGACTCCACTGGATTCGCTCATGCCCAGCAACAGTACTCCACAGGCTTCACTACCGAACTCGCCGTCGGGGAAGCCAGAAGGCGATATGAATTCTCCCGGGACGCAGTCGCTCAACTTCTGTCAGCCCAGGAGAGATTGCAGACCAAGTATCTCATTGACCGCCAACGCCTGGCCAACGATATTGCCCAGCTGCGGTCCCGCGAGAAAGCCGCCATCAGGCAATCCGAGATGCGCTCGACGGCCAGCGGTATCATCCGCGATATCCGTCAGCTCTACCACAATAACAAGCTCCAGATCACCTTCGTCCTGGAACGACTCCCCGATGAGCCAAGACCTCAGAAATGACACCACATTCTTCGGCCGCACCACCGAGCTCTACCAGTTGGTCAAGAACCTCCAGCTGGGACGCCACACTCTTATTCTCGGCCCGAAGGGGATCGGCAAGAGCCGGATCATGATGGAAGCAATGGCCATCCTGTCTGGCAAGACGAGGCGGATCGATTTCTCAGCCAACGTCATCACCCAGGTCACCGGCCAGTTGGGCGTCCGGGTCCGTCCCGGGCAATACAAAATGATGTTCATCGAACACTCCGCCCCCCTGGGAGACTGCCTCAACGAAATGTGCGAGAACCTCTATCGAACAGATGACCTTCGATTCGGATTCTCCAAGGAAGAAGCCCACGACTGGCCATCAGCCAAGAAAAAGCTCCGGGGTCTCGGAAGCGTCAAACTCCAGGACCTCATCATCGACAGTCTTGCGGCCGCTTCGCGGCCGCACCTGATCTTCTTCGACAGCCTGGACCGCATCTCGCCCACCCACCAGATGTTCATCGAACGTGTATTCACAGTCTCGGTCGTGTGTGCCGGCGTTGTGCAGCTCAAGCAGACGTTCCACTTCCGCAAGATCTGGTCCTCTTTCAACCAAATCGAACTGGAGCCCCTCCCCGAGACGGTGTGCTCCCAGCTGATCTACCACTTCCTGGAGAATTACCCCATCCGCGTGATAGACGGAGAGCTTTACAAGCGCGAGATCCTGAAGTCCGCCAACGGCAACCCGTTCCACATCAAGAACATGATCTGGCACGGCTCCCGCGAGAAGTTCGTCAGCACAGAAGAGATCCGGAAACTCCGCCAGACCGAGCAGGGAGAGTACTTCAACATGGGGCCGATCTACATCTTTCTCGTGAGCATCTTTACGCTCTTCAAGATTTTCTCCCTCGGAACCGACAACCGCGAGTTCTACATCTACTTCTCTGCGCTCGGCTTTATGGCGTATCTCGTCTTCAGGGTCTTCCGGACCTTCTTTCTCTTCAGACCGCAAAAGTATCGTTGAATGAAAATTCTAATTGAAAGTTTCAGCTGAAATTATTAGCCTAAGGAGTTCCCACGTTGTCATCTTCGCATAACGCCGCGACCCAGCTCATCTCCGAGCTCGAGAACCTTAATCGTGAAACGATGAAGACGGTTCTCACCTACGCCGAGATGAGCCTGCCTGAGAGCCAATTCAAAGCGTTTCGCAAAGTAGTTCTAGACCTCTATGGTAAGGGTGGTTTAAGGGGTAGGATATCTGAGGTCGTATCAAAGTCTCTTGGTGGTGGCCTAACAACGGCCGGAGGCCTCGAAGAGCAGGGCCAATCGGATGGCAAGGGGGTGGTGAATATGAGGTGAAGAGGATCCGAACCCCCAGCGATAGCATCGACTTTGAAGCCTTGGATGGCTCAGAATTGACGTTAGCCGAATTCCAATTCCTGGCACGTATGATTGCGCGGGCTGTCCTGAGAAAGATGGAGAGGGAAAGCACGTCGAAAGGGGAGGAGCACAACGACGATGAACCAAAGCAAGCCGGGCGGTTCTGAGATGGTCGCTGTCGGATATTGCCGCTGTTCGACGGACGAACAGGGCAGTACATCTATTCCTCAGCAGAAAGAAGAGATCGGGAAGTGGGCTGCTGTTAATGGATACAAAATCGTTGAATGGTTCGTCGATGAGGGCAGAACCGGCACGAATTTTGTCCAGCGGCCGGGCTTTGCGAACCTCGTCAAAAGGGTGGAGGAAGGTCCCGATTTCGCATACGTCCTGGTCTACGACGAGAGCCGATGGGGAAGAGCCCTTAACCCCCGCGAGAATGCCTATTGGAAGATCCATTTCGAGCGTTTCAACGTCCGGGTCAGAATAATCCACTCCAACTCCAGGAATGGAGACGATATCGGCAGCTACGTTGTCGAAGTCGTTGAATCCGCTGAGGCCTCCGAATACTCAAAGAAACTCTCTCGCGCGATCCGGCGAGGAATGCTTTCCTCTCAGCAAGGCATCTATTCCCGGGGTGGGAGCGCTCCTTACGGATATAAAAGAGTAGCAATAGACCTGAGAACCGGGGAAAAGAGGGAGCTGCGGGACGGTATGCGCTCCGTTCCCAAACAGGAAAAGGTTGTCTGGGAATTGGCTAGTGAGGCGGAGGTTAGCACAGTTCGACGAATTTTCGAGATGCGGGCCATGGGGATGGGTTTCGTCGGAATCGCGGATACCCTCAATCAGGAGGGGACAACATGCCCGAAACTCGGCCGATGGAGAAACCTGGACAACAAGTGGACAGGTGTGACCATTCTCGGGATCCTGCAGAATCCAGCCTACAAAGGGGACAGGGTCTACAATCGGCTCTCGTTCAGCAAGATCCTTGCGAAGGAACGAGGCGTAGAGTTTGACTCGAAATGGTTCAACGAGCGGGAGGAGTGGATTGTTGTCCCCGAGGCGCATCCTGCAATCATCACCAAAGATCTCTTCCAGCAGGTAGCCGCACTGCGCAAATCACGCGAGCCAAAACAGAATCAACATTTCCAGAGAAGTCAGTACCTCCTGACGGGTATCGTCAAATGTGTGCATTGTGGATACAGCTTCCAGGGCTACCATCATACGCAGACTGGAAGGAGGTACTACGTCGACGGGGGATACGTTAACAAAGGGAAGAGTGTCTGTCGTTCCTTCTCAATTCAGCAGGCCAAGTTGGAGAATTTCGTGCTTTCCAGTATCAGGGAAAAACTTCTCGTCCCTGAGTTCATCGGCCAAACCCGTGAATACGTTGAGCAGATGAACCTCGAACAACCCAGCTTGATTGAGAAAAGGCTCGCAAGTCTTACTGAGGTAATGAGAGAGAATACTGTCAAGATCGAAAATCTCCTTGCCCTCGCGGAATCCGGCTCGGTCTTGAAGACGGTGGCCAGCCGCATTCGCGAATTGGAGGAGATCCAGGACAAGCTCCAGGAGGAGAAGAGGCGTCTGTCCTGGGCGATCCCGCCGAAGCTCGATCCCGATAAGGTCGCCGAAGAGGTTCGGATCTTTCTGGAGGAGTTTGAGAAGGGCTACGAAGAACTCACAGTGGAGGAACGAAAGGAACTGCTGAGGAGGATGGTCGAAGTGGTCTTGATCGACCGGGTGGAACGCAAAGCCCGCTGCTACATCAGACGCTTGCCCATTATTCCGAATGTTACCGACAGAGCACAGATACCTTCAGAGTTTCAGGGGGGTGGAGGTATTCCTGTCGGCGCATTCTCCGAAAACAATCCAAAAACCGCGACATGGTTTCAGGGTGCAGCTAGTAGCCCTAACGGGATTCGAACCCGTATTTTGGCCTTGAGAGGGCCACGTCCTAAACCCTTAGACGATAGGGCCTTAACATTGAAGATTTTAGAATGAAGATTGTAGATTGTTGAAGATCTCTGGATGGTGCGCGCCTGATGACTCTTCGCGTGGAGAGGGCTGGATATACAAAACCCGCGTACCAGACGCTGGTCAACCAGGACCTCCCTCAATCTCCAATCTACCATCTGCAATCTGCAATGGTATGGCTGCCCCGCTAGGGCTCGAACCTAGACTTTCCTGATCCAGAGTCAGGCGTGTTAGCCAATTACACCACGGGGCAAAGTAGAGAGTAGAAAGATGTCAGAAGTCAGTAGTGAGACTGACGAACATAAGACACTTAATATAGGGGTTTTTTGGGCTCGCCACAATCGGAATTCATTGTTCCAAGGACTGTGGAACATGCGTCGATGTGTGGCTATATTGGACGCATGACCAGCGGAAACAATACTCAGCACATCACATGCGCCATCACGCGGATCGATCCGCGGCACCATGATATCAAGCTTCCCGCCTATGCCACGGAAGGCTCCGCCGGAATGGACGTTTGCGCCGCAGTGGATGCGGATATCGTCGTGCGGCCGGGAGAACGGACCCTCGTGCCAACAGGATTCGCCATTGCCCTTCCGCACGGACATGAGGCCCAGATACGGCCGCGCAGCGGGCTTGCGATTAAGCATGGCATCGGCATCCTCAACGGCCCCGGAACGATCGACTCGGACTACAGGGGAGAGGTGAAGATCATCCTCATCAACCTGGGTCATGAAGATTTTGTCATCCGGCGCGGGGACCGCATCGCCCAGATGATCATCTCCCGCTACGAACGGGTCGAGTGGCAAGAGGTGGGGGAGCTCTCTGAAACGGACCGCGGCGCGGGCGGTTTTGGACATACAGGAACGGCATCCAGAACATGACTGCACGGAAACGCACACCACGGGCGAAAGAGGCGAAGGAAAAGGACTATTCCCCCGACATGAAGTGGGACTCGCTCTTCTCGTCCCTCGGCCGGATCGAGATCGTCCTGCTCGTCGGCGGTGTCCTGCTGCTGATGACGCTCATCTACACGATCCAGACTATTCTCTCGCCGTTCATCGTTCTGGGTTCCATGATCTTCCTGCTCTTTCCGATGCGGCAGTACCTTCTCGCCCGGAACCTGATGTGGCTGGCCATCATCCTGTTCTCGCTGTGGTTCCTCGACGCCGTCTCGCACATCCTCGCACCGTTCGTCGTCTCGATCGTGTTCGCGTACATCCTCTCGCCGGTGGTCGACCTGTTCGAGCAGTACAAGGTTCCAAGGTGGGTCACGTCGCTCATCCTGCTGGTCCTCTTTATTGCAGGTATCGTCCTGACGATCTTCTTCGTGCTCCCCATAGCCGTGGCGCAGCTCGAAGGTGTGGTCGAGAATGTGTCGGAAGCCATCACGACATGGCGGACCTCATTCTGGAGCTCCAGCTTCGTGAAGACGCTTGAACGATATGGCGTCGAATCGGAAGAGCTGCGGATGATCATCTCCGACAGGCTGACCCCCAACTTCGAAGAGATCCTCCGCGGGGCATTCCAGGCATCGACATCCGTGCTCGCCTCCCTCACGAGCGTTCTGACTCAGATCTTCTATGTCATCCTCGTCCCGTTCCTCACGTTCTATGTGCTCGCGGACTTCCCGAAGATCTCGTACCGGTTCAAGATGCTCTTCCCGCGGCGCGTCCGCGACAAGGTGGCACTGCACATGGAGAGGGCTGACGACCTCATCGGGCACTACTTGCGAGGAGCCATTACGGTCGCCATCCTCCAGGGCATCGCCGTGGTGGTCCTGTTCGCACTGTTCGACATCAAGTACGCGCTGCTCCTCGGCCTGCTTGCCGGCGCTCTGGACCTGGTGCCGTACTTCGGACTCATCATCACGATGGGGATATCTGGCGTCATTGCGTTCTTCTCCGAGCCGCCTGTGCTGCCGAAGGTGTTGTTCGCTATCGGATCCATCAGCATCCTTCACCTGCTCGAAGTGACATTCCTGTCGCCCCGCATCGTCGGGAGCAAGGTCGGCATGCATCCGCTCCTCATCATTCTCTCTCTCCTCATCTTCATGTACTTCCTGGGATTCGTGGGATTGCTCATCGCCGTTCCTGTCACAGCGCTGGGGATCCAGCTCATCCAGGAATGGGAGCGGGGACGTCGGCTCTATGTTACCGAGGACGACGATACCGCATTCACGCCCTGATGGCCGGCGCTCTTTTTCTCGTTTCGACCCCCATCGGAAACCTTGAGGATATGACCCTTCGGGCCATTCGCATCCTCAAGGAATCT
This sequence comes from uncultured Ignavibacteriaceae bacterium, assembly GCA_964534125.1. GTDB lineage: Bacteria > Bacteroidota > Ignavibacteria > UBA10030 > UBA10030 > 2-02-FULL-55-14. Next base: position 212,360 of record CAZHOJ010000001.1, on the reverse strand, counting down.
GACATCATTGTCTATGAGGAACGGAAGGAAGGCGGGAGGCTCCTTCGGCATTTCGGCGTCGAAAAACCCGTCGAGAGCCTCAACGAGCACAACGAGTCCGCGGCCACGTCCGTCATACTCGGGCATCTTCTCGCAGGGAAGAACGTATCGCTCATCTCCGATGCAGGTACTCCCGTCTTCTCCGATCCAGGTCAGACGCTCGTCGAGCGGGCCATTGAATCGGGCATCACGATTGTCCCCGTTCCCGGCGCCTCTTCGCTGCTCCCCGCGCTCATCGTCTCCGGATTCCCGATCGACAGCTTCCTCTTCTATGGCTTCCTCTCTCCGAAACGCAACCGTCGTATCGTGGAGTTGCGCGACCTTCGCCGTGAGATTCGCACCATCGCCCTCATGGAAGCGCCATACCGGCTCACACAGGTCATGCGAGACATTGCGGATGTGCTCGGGAAGGAACGCCGGGTCTGCGTGGCGTTCGACCTGACACTGCCGACGGAGAAGATCTACAGAGGAACTGCAGCGGAACTGACGGCGACGTTCCAGGAGTCGGGGATAAAAGGGGAATTTGTGATCGTGATCGAGGGGAAGGAGGAGTAGGCGGGAGGCTGAGGACGGAGGTCGGAGGTCGGAGGTCAGAGGTCAGAGGACAGAGGTCGGAGGTCAGAGATCAGGGGAGTCGGGAGGTCGGGGCTGACGGCCTTTTTCACGAGGCCTATAGCGTAATCATCTTCTTCGTGTCACCGTCGTGGATCTTCGCGACACCCCTACTTGATCAATAGAATTGGCGAGATCGCCACGCGCGGCGCAACGAATATCGCGGCATAGAATATCCCTGAGGCCATTCCACTTGCTTCTATCCGCACTGAGTGCTCCCCATCACTCATCCATCCATCATGAAGTCTCTTGACCTCCCTTCCGAGCATATCAAACAGAGCGATCCGGACCGGCCCTGAGACATCGAGCCGGAACACCAGACGTGTCGTGCTGTTGAAGGGATTGGGATGAATGCCCAAGATCTCGATCCGACCCGGCTGAACGGGCAGGTTCGGAAGTTCATCGACCGCTGTCGTCTGAGAACGCCGGATGTCATACAGACTATCCGCCGGCAGTGCAGTGATGGTCTCTGAGTGCCCGCCTTTCCAGAATATCTCCAGCGTGTCCACGGTCGTTGCTGAGCCGAGGCCGATGTGGATGACCGGACTCATCTGCGAGCAATAGCCCGATCCGGCAAGAAGACTGCGGACATGCGTTCCCTCCGGCGTCACCGCCCGTATCCTCGCTCCGATACCCATTGTGTTCACCCCACCTCTGCCTTCCAGCCGGAGGCGTACCCAGGAGTTCCCGCCCGTAGTTCTGTTCATCCAGAGCCTGTTCTCTCCGATCGGATAGAACGAGGCTCCGACGAGGTCCACGCGCCCGTCGTTGTCGAAGTCCCCGCTCGCGAGTCCGTAGAAATCCCGATGCTCACTGAATCCCGTCTCGTCGCCGACGTCAGTGAAGGTGCCGTTGCCGTTATTCCTGTAGAGAAGGCTTCTTGGGTGTGTGCCGCCAAAGCTGGAGACGTTCACCATCGGCAGGTCCTCCCACCCGTCGTTGTCCAGGTCTGCGAAGGTCACGCCCCATGTCATGCCGTTCGAGTCGGCTCCCGCGAGCGCGGCGACATCCTGAAAGGGCCCGCTCCCGGCATATCGGTACAAGCCGGCAGAATCGATGCGTGAGACGTACACATCCTGCCATCCATCACGGTCGTAGTCTCCCCAGGTAACGCCCATACTGTTACCCGCACCGACGTTTGCGATGTTCATGGGAGTTGCGATGTTGGGGAAGGGGAGGGCGCCGTCGTTCATGTAGAGCCGGCTCAGGTCGAAGGCGTCGTGCACCACGAACAGGTCCTGGTCACCGTCATGATCGAAGTCGATCCATGTGGGCTGCATACCGATGCTGAACGAGAGCCCGCCCATGGCCGAGAGTGAGCTCACATTTTCGAAGGCGATGCCGGATCCGTCCGAGGTGTTCCGGTACAGCTGGTCAGCAGCTCCGCGGGTGGAAAGGAACAGGTCCACGAACCCGTCGTTGTCGTAGTCCCCGACGGCGGCCGAGCCTATGCTCACCGCCGTGTCGATGCCTGCTGCCCCGGGCAGATCGACGAACGAACCGTTCTCATTCAGGAATACATGGTTCCTGTCCCCGCCGTCCCGTCTGCCCAGGAAAAGGTCGCTGTCGCCGTCGTTGTCGAGGTCCGCGAACAGCCCGATTACGAAGTGGGCGGTGAAGCGAAGTCCCGCAGCCTGCGTCACGTCCGTGAAGGTAGCGTCCTTGTTGTTCCTGAATAGCGCAACGCCATACCGGCCGACGATGAGGATGTCGTCCCATCCATCGCGGTCGTAGTCGGCAACGGAGACTCCGTACGATTGGAACGTCGTCCAGATACCTGCGGCCTGCCCTCTTTCTTCGAGCGTGATCTGCGCCGGGAGAGGCGCCGTCGACAGGGGCAGAAAAGCAAAAAGCGCCCCGAGGACGCTTTTGCGAATGATGGGTGACGCTGGTTGCATCGTCTCGTGCGGATTACGGCAAGAGCACCGCACTTGCTATGACGGTGGTCCAGAGGCCGTTCTTCTCGCCCTGAGCAGACTGGGTGATATTGAACGTCCGGACGATCTTGCCGGACATCTTGAACATCTGCTCCCGTTCGTCCCATGCAGTGTTCGAGTCGAACTCCAGACCGAGCGTTGTCGCGAGCATTGTCGCCGCAAGGTCCTCAGCATACTCGCCAGCTTTCTCGTCAGTCTCGCCGAACGGATGGTGCTCGGAGAGGTACCCGTACATCGATGGGTCGGACGGCTGTGCGACGCCGATGGATGCAGCAATGAGCCTGTTCGGTTCGTTCGTTGCCGTACGGGCCATGACGGCGAACGTGATGCCGCCCGCCTCCAGGAATTTCAGGCCCTCCTCTTTGGAGATGCGTTTGCACTTCGGCGGATAGATACTGGACACGCTGACGATGTTGCACTTTTCGATGCCCGCATCGCGGAGCGCGAGCTCGAATGACTGAAGATAATCCTTGTGCCTCCCCACTCCCTTTGTGAAGAACATCTTGCTGGGCACGAACACGGCAGGTACTCCCATTGAAGGGGTGAATGGAACGGACACCGGTCCCGGCACAACCGCCCGGTTGTGCTGTGGCTGATGCTATGGAACTACAGTGATCTTGAGAAACCGACGCTTTCCGACCTTGACGACGAACGATCCCGCATCCGGCAGGGGGGATTGCTGACTCTCGACCCTCGTGCCGTCGATGGACACGCCTCCCTGATCGATCAGGCGCCTGGCTTCGCTCTTCGACGAGACGAGGCCGGTGCTGGTCAGGAGCGCGATGATACCTTCCTGCAGATTCGCCTTCGGCACATCCCGTTTCTCGATGTCGTCCGGGACAGCTTTCTGGACGAACACCCGGTCGAACTCCTCCTCCGCAGCGACAGCCTCATCTTCGGAATGATACATCCGGACGAACGTCCGCGCGAGCTTCCGCTTCAGGTCGCGGGGATTCGTCCCGGCGTCAAGCTCCTTCCTGATCGCCGCGAGGTCATTGCTGGGCACATCAGTCGCGAGTTCAAAGTACAGATAAATAAGATGATCCGGAATGCTCAGTGTCTTCCCGTAGATCTCTTTCGGGGCCTCGCTGATGCCGATGTAGTTGTCGAGCGACTTGCTCATTTTCTCAACACCGTCGGTCCCGGCGAGGATAGGAAGCGTGATGGTCACCTGCGGCTCCTGGCCGAACTCGCGCTGGATGTCGCGCCCCACGAGGAGATTGAACTTCTGGTCCGTCCCGCCCAGCTCGACGTCCGACCTGATGGCGACGGAGTCCATCGCCTGGGCGAGGGGATACAGGAACTCATGCACGCTGATAGGCTCGCCCGCCTTGTAGCGGAGCGTAAAATCGTCCCGCTCGAGCATTCTGGCGACGGTGTACATGCTGGAAAGCTTGACGACGTCGGAGAATTTCATCTGCTCGAGCCACTCGGAATTGTAGACCATCCTGACATGTTCGGACGAGAGGATCTTGGCGGCCTGCTCGAAATATGATTGTCCGTTCGCGCGGGTCTCCTCCAGCGTGAGGGACGGCCGGGTCTTGCTCTTGCCCGAGGGGTCGCCGATCATGCCGGTGAAGTCGCCGAGGATAGGGACCGCCGGATGCCCGAGGTCCTGGAACTGGCGGAGTTTGCGGAGGACGACAGAGTGCCCCACGTGGAGGTCCGGTCTGCTTGGGTCGCAGCCGAGCTTCACCTGCAGGGGTTTCTTCTGTGCGATGGACCGTTCGATCTTGCGGACGAGGTCTTCCTCCGGGATGATCTCGGCGACGCCCCGGCGGATGAGGTCCATCTGTTCGTTGAGTGGCGGGAACACTATGCTATCGGGAATGTTGTTTCATGCGCTGTCGAAGCTCACGCTCGATATCGCGCTGTTTGATGCTTTCGCGTTTGTCGTACTGGCGTTTTCCTCGGGCGATCGCAAGGTCCACTTTGACATGCGGCCCTTTGAAATAGAATGCGAGCGGAATGAGCGTGAATCCCTTTTCGGCGACCTTGCTCTGCAGCCGGTGGATCTGGTTCCTGTGGAGAAGGAGCTTCCGCACCCGGACGGGGTCGTGGTTCGTGTAGCTCCCCTCTTTATAGGGGCTGATATGTGCATTGTACAGGAACACTTCCCCCCGCTGGACGATCGCGTAGGAATCCTGCAGGTTCGCCTTTCCTTGCCGGAGGGATTTGACCTCGGTGCCTGTCAGGGCGATGCCTGCCTCGAGCGTGTCGAGGATCTCGTACTCATGCCGCGCCTTGCGGTTGGAGACCGCGACCCGGCGTTCAGATTCCGCCATCCCACCTCATCCGGGCATCAGCACCCGATTTCGAAGAGAGTTCCTGCCAAAAAATGTGGACAAACTTACCTTTAAAGTGAACAACAATCAAGAAACGGGCATCCGGCGCGCCCAGCAGGGGGTTCGTTTGTATGTCTCTGCAACTGTCGGTATATTTATAATCTACTAGAAAAAGATATGAAGGGACGCGTGAGCCATCACGCGCAAACGAAAGGAAGTCAATGGCTGAACATCAGTTCGATGTGACAGTGATCGGCGCCGGACCCGGCGGATATGTCGCCGCCATCCGGGCAGCTCAGAACGGCCTGAAGGTGGGGCTCATCGAGCGCGACAAGCTCGGAGGGATCTGCCTCAACTGGGGGTGTATTCCGTCCAAGGCCCTCCTCAAGAGCGCCCAGATGCTGAACGAATTGAAAAAGGCGGGGGAATACGGCATCACCGTGAAGGACGTCTCCTTCGACTTCAGCAAGATCATCTCCCGGAGCCGCGGCGTTGCCGACCGCATCTCAAAAGGCGTCGAATACCTGATGAAGAAGAACAAGATCCAGGTAATATCAGGAACGGCGAAAATCACCGGAAAAGGGTCTATTGCTGTCTCAAAAGATGGAAAAACGACAGACAACATCAAGACGAAGAACATCATCATTTCCACCGGTGCTCGTCCCCGCAGTATACCTGGAGTGGAGATAGACAGGAAGCACGTCATCACCAGCACTGAGGCGATGTCCCTCGAAAAACAGCCGTCGTCGCTCATCGTCATTGGCGGCGGTGCCATCGGCGTCGAGTTCGCATACTTCTATAATGCTCTCGGGACCAAGGTCACCATCATCGAGATGATGCCATCCTTGCTGCCGCTCGAGGACAAGGAGATAACGAAAACACTCGAGGCCAGCCTGAAAAAGCAGGGGATCACGATCCTGACGCAGGCAAAGGTCGAGGGGGTGAAGACGGGGAAAGATGTGACGGTGACCGTGTCGACGAAGGAAGGGAAGCAGGACGTGAAGGGGGACGTTGCTTTGATGGCCACCGGCGTGCAGGGCAACAGCGAGAACCTCGGCCTGGAGACGCTCGGCGTCAAGGTCGAGAAGGGATTCATCGCCGTCGACCAGTACATGAAGACGAACATTCCCGGGATCTATGCCGTCGGGGACATTTCCGGACCGCCGCTCCTGGCCCACGTTGCCTCACACGAGGGGATCGTGGCGGCAGACCACATCGCAGGCAAGAAGCCGCACGGCATCGACAGGTCCAACATTCCGTCATGCACATATTGTCAGCCCCAGGTGGCAAGTGTCGGCCTCACCGAGGAAGCAGCGCTCGCGAAAGGCTACAAACTGAAGATCGGACGATTCCCGTTCCGGCCGCTGGGCAAGGCGATGGCGACCGGTGAGACTGAAGGATCCGTGAAGCTCATCTTCGATGAGAAATACGGAGAACTGCTCGGCGCACACATCATCGGCTCCGAAGCGACAGAGATGATAGCAGAGCTCGGGATGGCAAAAGCGTTGGAGACGACATGGGAAGAACTGCATCAGACGATGCATGCCCATCCGACGCTGTCAGAGGGTATCATGGAAGCCGCCGGCGATTCGCACGGGGCTGCGATCCACATCTAGGAGGTTGCGGAAATATCCATCTTGAGTTGTTTCGTGCGGCGCCTGACTGCTCGCCTCGCTCTGCGCTCGGCGGAGCGGGCCGAATACCTACCTGCTGAATACCTGCAGGCAAGTTCGCAACGGATGCAACGCACGAAATTATAAAAAAACAACGTGGCGAGCGTGTTCGATGTGCTGGACTTTGACCGTTGCGATCGTTGCGAGAAACGCTTTTCCGCATGCTCCATAGTTCACCAAGCATACTCCGATGTGCGGAGGGAACGCCATGAGATACCTGGTGTTGTTCTGCGCAGTCCTGGCATCCGGTTGCCTCACAGACCCGGTCGAACAGGACACGATGTTCGAAGGCCGGTATGACCTGGTCGCGTACCGGGATGATGGTGGCCTCGAGACCAAAGGGTGGGTCAGCCTGGCCGCTGCCGAGGATAGCCTGATAACCGGCACCTGGAGTCTCCTCGGCCTGGAAGGGGACGGGTCGCTTGAGGGTTGGGCGACGGGGGACGAGGTCAGCATCAATCTCCATCCCGGATGGGCCGACCACAATTTCTTCCTCCACGGTACCCACGCGGATGGAACGATCTCCGGGCGATGGGAATTCGTAGGATTTGCTGGTCCCATGAAGGGCGGGACCTTTATCGCACGAAAATAGGGGTCAGGTGACGAAGAAGACCATATCGATCCTGGAACTTGGCCGGACCTCCTACGCAGCCTGCTGGGAGTTGCAGCGAAGGCTCTCGGAGGATCGCCAGTCGGGGACCAGGGGCGACCTGCTCCTGCTGACCGAGCACGACCATGTCTACACGCTCGGGAAAGGGGCCAACGATGACCACCTCCTGGCGGGTGATGAGGAACTCCGGCGGACCGGTGCAGAGGTGTTCCATATCGACCGGGGAGGTGACATCACCTATCACGGTCCCGGTCAGGTCGTCGGCTATCCTATCCTGGACCTGCGGCTCCACAAAGAAGACCTTCATTGGTATCTCCGGAATCTCGAAGAGGTCATCATCCGCGCTCTTGCAGCGTTCGATATTGATGGCACCAGAGAGGAGGGGCTCACAGGAGTGTGGGTCGATGGAGAGAAGATCGCGGCCATTGGTGTGAAGGTGAGCCGGTGGATCACGATGCACGGATTTGCGCTGAACGTTTCGACGGACCTGTCCCGGTTCGAGCGCATCATCCCCTGCGGCATCTTTCATAAAGGTGTGACGTCCATGGAGAAGGTCCTCGGCCGTCGGGTAGAGATCGAGGAAGTCAACCGCGCAGTCGCGGACTCGTTCGCTCAGGTCTTCGAGGCAGAGCCCGTTCGGGCCTCGTCGCAGGACGAGGGGATCCACGACCGGTCCTTCCGCACACAAGCAGAGATCACGACGTAGAAGGTGGGAATGTCAAAGACAGCGGCGCAGCAGAAGACGGCAGCGGTCAGGAAACTGCCGCACGGCCTGACGGAGCAACAGGTCCTCCAGGCGTACAAGACCATGCTTACCGCAAGGCGGATCGATGAGAAGCATCTCATCGTTCTCAAGCAGGGCAAGTCCTTCTTCCACATCGGCGGATCGGGACACGAGGCGGCGCAGGTCGGCGCGGCGCTCGCATTCCGTTCGGGCCATGACTGGGCGAACTGCTACTACAGGGATGTGGGCTTCGCTCTGCAGAATGGCATAACCACCGAAGAGATCTTCCTCGCGGCGCTTCATCGTGCCGACGATCCCAGTAGCGGTGGCCGCCAGATGCCGGCACATTGGGGAAAGAAGAGTGCCCGGATGGTGACGCAATCCAGCCCGACAGGTACGCAATACCTGCAGGCAGTGGGGATGGCGCTCGCGGCAAAGAAAGAGGGGTCGGATGAGGTCGTCTATGTCTCGTCGGGCGAGGGCGCTACGAGCGAGGGGGAGTTCTTCGAGGCGGTCAACTGGGCCGCGCGCGAGGCGCTTCCGGTCATCTTCTTCATCCAGGACAACAAGTTCGCCATCTCCGTGCCCGTCGATCAGCAGACTGCCGGAGGGTCCGTGTTCGAGATCACCGCAGGCTTCAAAGGGCTCAACCGCTTCGAGGTGGACGGAACAGACTTTTTCGCCACGTACGATGTCGTAAAGAATGCCGTCGCCCGGGCACGAAAGGGTGACGGTCCCTCACTTGTCGTTGCACATACGGTCCGGCTCCTTCCGCATTCTTCGTCCGACGACCACTCGAAGTATCGCTCCAAAGATGACATCGAGCGCGATAAGAAGCTCGACCCCATCCCAAAAATGACCTCGTGGCTCATCGAACAGGGGCTGCTGACGGATGCGAAGGCGGAAGAGCTTGCGGCGCACGTGAAACAGGAGGTCGACGCTGCGGCGGAAGCTGCTGAGGCCAAGCCGGTTCCTGATGCCTCGACCGTCATGGACCATGTCTACGGCGAGGCGCATGTTCGCTCGTTGCGTGCGGGCCTGACAGAGGACCATGTCGGGAAGAAGGTCGTCCTCGTCGATGCCATCAATCATGCCCTTGCAGAGGAGATGGAGCGGAACGAAAAGGTCGTCGTGTTCGGCGAGGATGTCGCAGGGGGTAAGGGTGGGGTCTTCACGGCCACCCGTGGCCTGACCGCGAAGTTCGGCGACGGACGGTGCTTCAATTCTCCGCTGGCAGAGGCGAGCATCATGGGTGTGGCCATCGGCATGGCGCTCAAGGGATGGAAGCCGGTTCCTGAGATCCAGTTCGGCGACTACATCTGGCCTGCCTTCATGCAGATACGGGACGAGCTGGCGATGATGCACTATCGCTCGAACGGAGCATGGTCCTGCCCTGTCGTGATTCGCGTTCCGGTCGGTGGTTACATTCACGGCGGCCACTATCACAGCCAGTCCATTGACGGATTCTTCGCGCACATTCCCGGTATCAGGCTTGCGTACCCGTCGAACGCAGCCGATGCGAAGGGATTGCTCAAGGCCGCGATTCGCGGCGATGACCCCGTCCTGTTCATGGAGCACAAAGGGTTGTATCGGCAGGGGTATGCATCGTCTCCTGAGCCCGCAGAGGATTTCGTGCTGCCATTCGGCCTGGCGGCGGTGAGGCGCGAAGGGACCGACCTGACCATCGTGACCTACGGGTACCTCGTCCAGCAATCGCTGGAAGCAGCACGGATGGCAGAGGAGAAGGGGATCAGCGTGGAAGTGATCGACCTCCGCACGCTCAATCCGCTGGACGAAGAGACGATCTTTGCATCGGTCAGGAAGACGAATCGTGTCATCGTTGCCCATGAGGACACGCTGACGGGCGGATTTGGCGGAGAGATCGTTGCCCGTATCGCCGACACGTGCTTCGAGCATCTTGATGCCCCCGTAAAACGCGTGGCTGCGCTGGATACGAATGTTCCGTATGCGCCGACGCTCGAGGACGCAATGCTCCCCAATAAGCAGAAGATCCTCGCGGCCGTCGAAGAGGTCGCGGGCTATTGATGAGAACCCATCTCAAAAATATTTAGCCGCAAAGAACACAAAGAACTCATAGGTGTTTTTTCTCCGATTTTGTGTTCTATGTGTTCTTTGTGGTTATTTGTCCAGATCGAAAAGGGTTTTTGAGATGGCTTCGAATCACGTTAGACCGATGACATCGGTTACACTTCCATCTATTCATACGTCTTCGCGCGCTTCGCGGACTTTGCGAGAGCTTCATTCGGAGGATCCATGCTTGTAGATGTTGTCATGCCGAAGATGGGAGAGAGCATTCAGGAGGGGAAGATCCTTCGCTGGACGAAGAAGGTGGGGGACACCATCCAGAAGGACGAGACCATCCTCGAGATCAGCACCGACAAGGTCGATTCCGAGATCCCTTCCCCGGTCGAGGGGAAGCTCGCGAAGATCGTGGTTCAGGAGCAGGAGACAGTACCTGTCGGGACCGTCATCGCGCAGGTGGAAACGGACGCTGCAGCTCCGGTACCGGATGCAGGTGTGGCGCCTGCCGCCCCTTTTCAGGCCACAGCAACCGACGAGACGCCGCGCCCCGTCGCATCGGGTGGACCATCGATCGGCCGCGGGGATGGAAAGCGCTTCTATTCGCCGCTCGTGAGAACGATAGCGAAACAGGAGGGGATCACGGTCGGGGAGCTGGACCAGATCCAGGGGAGCGGTACGGGCGGACGCGTGACCAAGACGGATGTGTTCGCCTATCTGAAGAACCGCGGAGCGGGGGCCGGCGTGTCACGGGCCTCATACACCATTGCGAAGGCCGACCTCGGCGAATTGCAGAAGAAATATCCATCGCCGCGTCATGACATCCTCCAGATGGACAACGTCCAGCAGAAGATGGCCGAGCACATGGTGCGAAGCGTCGCGACCTCTCCGCACGTCCAGGCCATCGACGAGTTCGATGTATCCCGCATCGTCAGCTACCGGTCGCAGAATGCGGCATCCTTCGAGTCGGCGGAAGGGTTCAAGCTGACCTATACGCCGTTCTTCCTCTACGCTGTGGTGCAGGCGCTGCAGCAATTCCCGCTGGTGAACGCGTCCGTAGAGGGAGACAAGATCATCGTCAGGAAGTACATCAATCTCGGCATGGCCGTCGCATCCCCGACGGGCCTCATCGTCCCGAACATCAGGAACGCCGAAGAGAAGAGCTTCCTCGGCCTTGCCCGCGCCATCAACGACATCGCTGTCCGTACGCGGAACAAGAAGCTCCAGCCGGACGAGATCATGGGCGGGACCTTCACGGTCACCAACTATGGCGTGTTCGGCAACATCATCGGCATTCCCATCATCAATCAGCCGCAGGTCGCCATTCTTGGCATCGGGGCCATCAAGAAACGCCCGATGGTCATCACCGACGACGACGGTCTGGACCTGATCGGCATCCGTTCGATGGCATATGTCACGCTTTCGTTCGACCATCGCATCCTTGACGGCGCTATCGGCGGGGAATTCCTTGCGGCCGTGAAGCGCGGTATCGAGGAGTTCGATTTCAGCAGGGTCTCATGAGCGAGTTCATCATCCAGGAAATACCGGCAGCATCCGCCGAACCGCGACCCAGGCGACCTGAGTGGCTGAAGGCGAAGATCCCCGCAGGGGAGAGCTACAACCGTCTGCACGGCATCATGCGGACGCACAGGCTCCACACGGTCTGCGAGGAGGCCCGGTGCCCGAACCTGGGAGAATGCTGGGAAGCGGGGACGGCAACGTTCATGATCCTCGGTGACACCTGCACCCGTTCCTGCGGGTTCTGTGCGGTGAAGACGGGCCGGCCTGAGTACGGCCTCGACTGGGATGAACCGCGCCGGGTAGCGGAAGCTGTAACGATGATGAACATCCGGCACGCGGTCATCACATCGGTCAACCGCGACGAGCGGAGGGACGGCGGAGCCCCCATCTTTGCGGAGACGATCCGGCTCATCCGTGAGCGGAAACCGGGATGCACCATCGAGGTGCTCATCCCGGACTTCAAGGGGCACGAGGATGCGCTGAAGATCGTCGTGGACGCGCGTCCGGACATCCTCAATCACAATCTCGAGACCGTTCCCTCGTTGTACAGAAGGGTCCGTCCCCAGGCCAACTATCGTCAGTCGCTGCAGGTGCTCGAGCGGTCGAAGAAGGCCGGCCTCCTGACGAAGACGGGGATCATGGTCGGTATCGGCGAGACGAAAGAGCAGGTCCTCGGGGTGCTGCAGGACTGCCGTGCATCGGAGGTCGATGTCCTGACCATAGGACAGTATCTTCAGCCTACGAAAGAGCATCTCCCGATCGACCGTTATGTGCATCCGGAGGAGTTCGCTGAGTACAAGCGGATGGGTATGGAGATGGGTTTCCGACACGTCGAATCGGGCCCGCTCGTGCGGTCATCGTATCATGCGGAGAGGGCGTTATGATCACTCGATACGGTTTTGACGTCTATTTCACCGTCGTCACCCTGTGCATCGTCGCGGGTGTGCTGGCAGCATTGTTCATAGAACCGAAGATCTTTCGGTATCTTGTCTATGGTGTCTCGGCGTTCTTCTTTCTGTTCGCAACGAACTTCTTCCGGGACCCGGACCGCACACCGCCGCAGGGAGAGGACCTCCTGCTTTCTCCCGCAGACGGGAAGGTCATCATCGTCAAGGAGGTCGATCAACCGGAGTACATCGGCGGCAAGGCGATCCAGGTGAGCATCTTCATGTCGCCGCTGAATGTGCACGTGAACCGGAACCCCATCTCCGGGATTGTCAAGCACCTGCGATATGTAAAGGGGGAGTATTTTGCGGCGTACGAGGACAAAGCGTCCGAAAAGAACGAGCAGATGGTCATCGGGATGGAGAACAGATTCGGGAAGGTGTTGTTCAAGCAGATCGCCGGCTTTGTTGCCCGGCGGATCGTGTGTGAGCTGTCGCTGGACCAGACCGTGGTCGCCGGGGAGCGTTTCGGCATGATCAAGTTCGGCTCCCGGGTCGACATATTCTTCCGGCCGGATGCTGTCGTCAAGGTCTCTGTAGGGGACACGGCGACAGCAGGCGAGACCGTGCTGGCAACCTATCCTTCATGAGCCTATGCCACGAAGACTGAAGGTCACCAGGGCCGTCGTACCGAGCCTGTTCACGACGCTCAATCTTTACTGCGGGTTCCTGTCCATTGTCTATGCCAGCGAGGGGCGGATCGAGAACGCTGCCTGGTTCATCATCCTCGCCGGCATTTTCGATTCGCTTGACGGCGTCATGGCGAGGATCACAAGGTCTTCCTCCCAGTTCGGCGTCGAGCTCGATTCGCTTGCCGATGTTGTCTCCTTCGGTGCGGCGCCGTCGTACATGATCTGGAAGGCGTCGCTCGCCTCCCTGGGCAACGTGGGGCTGCTGCTCGCGGCCTTCCCGCTCGTGTTCGGTGCGATCCGACTTGCGCGGTTCAACGTCCAGCTCGTCGGGTTCGACAAGGACCATTTTGTCGGGCTTCCGATACCGATGCAGGCCATCACGCTGTGTGCGTTCATGCTCCAGTTCTGGACGCCGGAATTCGGACTGGGGGACACTGCAAGTGCCGCATTGCCGGTGCTGACAGCATCGCTGGGATTGCTGATGGTGAGCCGGGTCCGGTATGAGACGCTCCCGAAGCTTTCCCGGAAGGCCATCATCGCCAATCCGTGGAAGGTGGTCGGTTTGGGTGTCGCCATGCTGGCGGTCGTCTTTTCCAAAGGGGCCATGTTCTTTCTGGTGCTTGTCATCTTCATCGGCCTCGGAGTGCTGCGGTCGTTCGTGACCTGGCTTCGCCAGCCGGAGGCGCTCGAGAAGGAAGAGGAGGCAGAAGCCTCACGGATCGACATCTGACGGTTCCATAACCTCTCTGAAAAAGGAATGACAGTGTACCACGCACGCATCACGGTGACGCTCCGCTCGTCGATCCTCGACCCGCAGGGAAAAGCGGTCGAGCATGGTATCCACACCCTCGGCCACACGGCGGTGGAGAACGTCCGCATCGGGAAGTACATTGAAATGAACATCGATGCCGGGACGAAGGCGGAGGCCGAGACCATCGCCCGGGAGGCCGCCTCGAAGCTGCTCGCCAATCCCGTGATGGAAGATTTCACCCTCGAGGTGGAAAAGAAATGAGCACGGTCCGCTTCGGCGTTGTTGTGTTCCCCGGTTCCAACTGCGACCACGATGCGCACTATGTAACGGGCGCTCTCCTGGGGCAGGAATCGCGGCTGATCTGGCACAAGGAGTCGTCGCTCGGAGATGTGGACGTGGTCGTGCTGCCTGGCGGATTCTCATACGGCGATTACCTTCGTTGCGGGGCCATCGCGCGGTTCTCTCCCATCATGAAGGACGTGGTCCGGTTCGCGAAGGCGGGCGGCCGGGTCATCGGCATCTGCAATGGATTCCAGGTCCTGACGGAATCCGGCCTGTTGCCCGGCGTCCTTCTCCGGAATCAGTCGCTCAGGTTCATCTGCACGCACATGCACCTGAAGGTGGAGCGGAACGATACGGTGTGGACGAACGCGTGCACACAGGACCAGGTCCTGGAGATCCCCATTGCACACGGCGACGGCAATTACTTTGCGGAACCCGACACGCTCAAGCGTCTCGAGGGCAACGGACAGGTCCTCTTTCGCTACAGCACGCCGGACGGACGGATCACGGACGATGTCAACCCCAACGGCTCGCTCGGGAACATCGCCGGCCTCATGAACGAGGCAGGCAATGTCCTCGGCATGATGCCCCATCCGGAGCGCGCAGCGGACGAGGCGCTCGGACACACGGACGGAAGGTTCATCTTCGATTCGATCGTTTCAGCGGTACTCTCTGATTTGACACAGGAACAGCCGGCAGCGTCCGGCAGGAGGACATAATGTTCGGCAGTCTTGGCGGCAGCGAGATCTTTCTTATTCTACTCGTCATTCTGATCTTCTTTGGCGCGAAGAAGCTCCCCGAGCTTGCGAAGGGCCTGGGGCAGGGGATCAAGGAGTTCCGGAAGGCGGCAAAGGACGTGCAGAGCGAGGTCGAGAAAGAGGCGCAACAGCTCGACGATGCGACGAAGTCCCCGGATTCGTCGTCGAAGAAGTAGGCGGTGCTGTAACGCAACACCCGGGGACGATGCACGCTCCGGCATACGGACACGCGGGGATGGTCCTGCGATGTCCCTGGCGGTGCTCCCACGGCATCGTCCTGTTCACCATTCTATGAACCGAAGGCAGAACCTGTCATGAGCATACTTGTCAATAAGAAGACCCGCGTTGTGGTGCAGGGTATCACTGGCGGCGAGGGGACATTCCACACCATGCAGATGCTTGAGTACGGCACCAATGTCGTTGCTGGAGTGACCCCGGGAAAAGGAGGGACGAAGTACAAAGGGAACGCCGAGAATCCTTTCCCGAAGGAGGTCCCGGTCTATAACACTGTGCGTGATGCTGTCCGTGAGCAGAAGGCGGACACGTCCATCGTCTTCGTCCCCGCTGCATTCGCGGCGGACGCCATCCTCGAAGCGGCAGACGCGGGCATCAAGCTCGTTGTGGCCATCACCGAAGGTATTCCGGCCCTCGATATGACGCGCGTCTATGAGGCCACGAAGAAGAGGGGTGTGCGCTTCATCGGTCCGAACTGCCCCGGCATCATCACCCCGGGCGAGTGCAAGATCGGCATCATGCCGGGATTCATCCACAAGCAGGGCTCGGTCGGCGTCGTGTCACGCAGCGGAACCCTCACGTATGAGGCCGTCTGGCAGCTGACCGAACGCGGGATAGGACAGTCGACGTGCATCGGCATCGGAGGCGATCCGGTCATCGGAACACGCTTCATCGACGCCATCAAGCTGTTCCATGAGGACCCGAAGACCAAGGGGATCATCATGATCGGCGAGATCGGCGGCACGGCAGAAGAGGAAGCTGCGGAATATATCGCACGCTATGTGAAGAAGCCGGTCGTTGGATTCATCGCAGGCCAGACGGCCCCTCCCGGTCGCAGGATGGGACATGCAGGGGCCATCATCTCCGGTGGCAAGGGAACAGCAGCCGAGAAGATGAAGGCCATGAGGGCGGCAGGGATCCATGTCGTCGACAGCCCCGCGCTGATCGGTGAGACGATGGAGAAGGCCCTGAAGGGAAAAGGCAAAGCGTCGAAACCGAAGAAAGCCACCAAAACAAAGAGGACGACACCGAAGAAGTCGGCATCGAAGAAGAAGACCCCGAAGAAGGCCGGCCGGAAGCGCTGACCAAACCCTGACCTACACTATTCTCTATTCTCTGTTCTCTATTCACTATTCACCATTCACTCTCAGTAGATCTTCAATGGCCCCGGAAATCACCCTCGCTATCCTCAAACCTGATTGCGTCAGAAAAGGCCTTCAGGGAAAAGTCATCGCTCATATCCAGAATGCAGGATTCAAAGTGCTCGGCATGAAGCAGATTCGGCTCACGAAAGAGCAGGCCGGCGCTTTCTATGCCGTTCACAAGGAACGCCCGTTCTACGCCGACCTTGTCGAGTTCATGACCAGTGGCCCCTGCGTCCCCATAGCCCTCCAGAAGCAGAATGCGGTCGCCGACTTCCGCACCACGATCGGTGCGACTGACCCCGCGGAGGCCGCGGACGGTACTGTCCGCAAGCTGTATGCTGACAACAAGGGGGAGAACATCGTCCACGGCTCCGATTCCGTCGAGAACGGAAAGGTCGAAGTGGCGTTCTTCTTCTCGGCCAGCGAACTCGTCTGAGAAGAAAAGCATTTCTCGAAGGTCCGCGAAGGTATCGCGAAGTTCCACGAAAGGATGACACCTTCCTTCGTGTGTCTTTGTGCTCTTCTTCGTGGACCTTTGTGTAACCATTCGAAGGATCCTGCTTATGCTCCTCCGCAAATGGACAAAGCGTTCCGAATCGATCGTGCAAACGAACCCGTGGTGGACCTATAAGAAGGACGAGTGTACCCTTCCCAACGGTTTGCCCGGCGAGTACCACTACGTCCATACCCATGGTGCCAGCCTCATCGTCCCTGTCCGCAAAGATGGTCGCATCGTCCTCGTGAACCAGTACCGCTACCTCCTCGACAAGGAAAGCCTCGAATTCCCATGCGGCGGTGTGAAAGAAGGTTCGGACCATGAGAAGACCGCTATCGAGGAGCTCGAAGAGGAGGCTGGACTGATCGCAGGGGATTGGATGATCGCCGGTGAATTCAATCCGTACAATGGCGTGACGAACGAGATCTGCCGCGTCTACATCGCCCGCAATCTGCAGGAAGTTCCTCCCCGGCCCGACGCCACGGAGGAGTTCGAGGTCCGCACAATGACCCCGCAGGAGTTCGAGGCGAAGATCGTTTCAGGTGTGGTGTGGGATGGGATGACTATGGCAGGGTGGATGATTGCAAGGACGTATATCTGAATGAAATGCTAAATGCTAAACGGGGAAATGCTAACGAAGGCTGAAGTGCGAAAACTTCAAAATCCTAAGACCGGATTTCAGTTTCCTTCCAGTTTCTTCTGCCTTCCCCTTTCGAACTTCCACGCGATCGCTCCTAGTATCTTCATGATCTGCGTCGCTTCATCGACAAGCCGTGCTTTCTCCCCGAGCTCTGCTTCCCGGCATTCTGTGAGCTCAAGCCAGTAGATCGTCTCTTTTGCCTCTCGTCTCGCGACCCTTACTTTCATCAGGAAATCCTTGTGTCCAAGCCCCTCATTTGCCTCTCGATAATTGGCACCGATCGATCCCGCTGATCTGATAAGTTGGCGGGTGACCTCGCGGTTCGTTGGCATCTCTGGAAGGATCTTGACGAATCTAAAGACGTCTTTGCTGAAGTGAAGGGTGCGATCCTCAAGGTCGAACTTCTTCGTCATCTTCTATCTCTCCTGTTGAGTGAATCAATATTGCGAATGCCTTTGATTCCGTTCAAGAGAGAACTCGAACCTCAGTAAAGCGCGCCACCCTTTGTCTTTTTCTTTCTTTCTGTTTCAGATTTAGTTAGTATTTAAAAGTTTAGCATTTAGCATTTCTCGGAGATTGCAATGAAACCCCAACTCTTCCTCTTCTCCCTGTTCATGTTCGCTGCTTGTTCGTCCACGCCCCCTGTCAAAACTGGTGCCGACATTCTCCTCACAGATCGCCTCGATCTGGTCCAGGGAAAACGGGTCGGGATTGTCACCAATCATACTGCACTGCTCTCGGATGGGACCCATCTTGTCGACGCGCTCCATGCACGCTCCGATGTCGATGTCAAGGTCCTGTTCGGTCCGGAGCATGGGATCCGGGGCGACGCACCGGACGGCGATGCGATCACCGACAGCGACGATCCCGCGACCGGCATCCCCGTCGTGTCGCTCTACGGCGCGATTCGCAAACCGACCCCCGAGATGCTCGCTGATGTCGATGTCCTCGTGTTCGACATTCAGGATGTCGGGGTTCGGTTCTATACCTACATCAGCACGATGTCTTATGCGATGGAGGCCGCCGCAGAGAACAATATCCCCTTCATCGTGCTCGACCGTCCGAATCCCATCCGCGGGACGCTCGTTGAGGGCTTTATTCGGACCGACTCGCTCCGATCCTTCGTCGGCCTTCACCCCATTCCGATCGCCTACGGCATGACCGTCGGTGAGCTGGCCCGGCTTATCAATGGGGAGGGATGGCTGGAGGGAGGCATCACCGCAGACCTCGTCGTCGTCGGATGTGCCGGCTGGCAGAGGGATAAGTGGTACGACGAGACCGGGCTCACATGGGTGAAGCCATCGCCGAACATGCCGACGCTGGCGACCGCCACGGTCTATCCCGGGACCTGTCTGATCGAAGGGACGAACTTGTCGGAGGGGAGGGGAACGCCCAAGCCGTTCGAAACGATCGGAGCTCCCTATGTTGACGGCGGGAAGTGGGCGGAACGTCTGAACGCAGCGGGCATCCCGGGCGTGAGGTTCGAGCCTGTCATGTTCACGCCGGTCGCGATCCCGAACACGACGACGAACCCGAAATACAAGGATGAGGAGTGCAACGGCGTGTCCGTGATCGTCACGGACCGTGATGCCCTGCAGCCGGTGGCGATGGCCACGGCCATGATCGTGACCGCAAAGGAACTGTTCGGGGAAGCGTTCGGATGGAGGGTGAGTGCGATAGACCGGCTCTCGGGAACCCCGGCATTCCGGACAGCTGTCGATGAGGGGAAGAGCGCCGAGGAGATCGTCGGAATGTGGAAATCAGATCTGGAGGACTTTGCGAAGATCCGTGGGCAATATATGCTGTATAAATGATCGTTGAGGTCGACGGGGGACACTGTGCAAGGCCGGGGGTGTCCCGGCCTTGTGTGTATCAGGGCGCTGGTGAATGACCGAGAATCGCCCACATGCCTCCCACGATCATACCGAACACGACAGAGCCGAGGATAAGTACGATGCCAGACTTCTTATAGGCTTTGTCGATCTCTTCCGTATGTTCGCGAAAGAATCGTTCCACAGGAATTCCTGAGATGAGGTTCGTTGCTAAACGTACACCCAGCATGCTTGCAGCAAGGAGGCTGAACATGACGGCCAATGTCGCGAGCACGTGGACGCCAAATCCAAGAGCAAGGAAGAATCCCACCATCATTTTCAGGCTTCCTTGATAGGCAAGAACCGATAGGTGGTATTTCAGGGGGATCCTCAGATGTCGTGTGTATCTCGTGCAGAGGAGCGCTTGGAGCGGGATCAGGACGATCACAAGAACGACGAAGTACTTGGCAAATAATGCATCGAACATGAATCCTGTCGAGGCCTCAAGCTCAGCGAGCCGTTCCGCGCTCTTTTCTTGTCCGATCCCGATGCTGTTGACAAATCCGTTGATGCCCCTGCCGTATTCCTGGCCGATAGTATACCAGTCGAGGATGAAATTCATCACGATGGCCCATACGGCTGCGATGCTGAACTGGAGCCTGAATGGATTCAGGTAGGTGTGTTCACCCCGCAGGTAGCTTTCGACGACATCTGCAGGTTTCTTCCTGAGGTCTATCAGTGTGCGGAGGAATCCCTTTTCGATCCCCAGGGCCTCACCGGCCAATTCTTTGATCACATCCTTGTTGGTGTTTTGTGTCGGCACCTGTTCGGCCTTCATGGTGACGCTGGCCATGATGTCCGCACCTTCTGCGTCGGTGTCGTTCGTGTTGAGTGGCAGTCTGGCTTTACTCCCCATGCTGACTCTCCGTCTACTGATCCCTTTGGCGTATGCCCCCTGCGGCCATGCGATATGGTCTGGTGGCGAATACGTTATATCTTCCCCAACGCCTGCTTCAGATCCGCAAGAATATCCTCCACATCCTCTATCCCTACCGAAATTCTCACGAGGCCGTCTGTCACTCCTATCTCGTTCCGTTCCTTTGCTGGGATCGCAGCATGCGTCTGTGTTGCGGGATGGGAGATCAGCGTTTCCACGCCGCCGAGGCTCTCGGCAAGTGCTGCGAGACGTACGCTGCGGAGAAGCTTCTTCGCGTTCCCGAGCGTGCCCATGTCGAACGATATCATCCCCCCGAACCCACGCATCTGTTCCGTGGCAAGTCCATGCTGCGGGTGTGACAGAAGGCCCGGATAGTTGACCTTTCGGACCTTGCGGTGTCGCGACAGGAACTCGGCTACCTCCATCGCATTCCGGCAGTGCCTGTCCATCCGGACGCTGAGCGTCTTGATCCCGCGGAGGCACATCCATGATTCGAACGGGCTGAGTATCCCACCGATGGATTTTTGGAGGAACCGGAGCCGCTCTGCGAGCTTCTTGTCGTTCAGGACGAGCAGGCCTCCGAGCATATCGCTGTGGCCGTTGAGATACTTGGTCGCGCTATGGACGACGACGTCGATCCCGTACCGGAGCGGATTCTGGAGATACGGTGTGGCAAAGGTGTTGTCGACAACGCTCAGGATGCGGCGTTCCTTCGCGATCTTTGCCACTGCCCCAAGGTCCGTCAGCTCGATGGTCGGGTTGGTGGGCGTCTCTACGTAGATCATCTTCGTGTTCTGACGGAGCGCCTTCCGGATGTTCTTCGGGTCGGTGGTGTCGATGAACTCGAAGTCGAGGTCGAAATTATTGAGGACCAGCTTGCCGAGACGGTAGACGCCGCCGTAGACATTTCGGGAGAGTACGACATGGTCCCCGCTCTTCAGCAGGTGGAAGAGGGTCGTGATGGCGGCCATGCCCGAGCCGAAGGCAAGCCCTTCCTTGCCGCCTTCGAGGGCAGCGACGTTCTTCTCCAGCACCGTCCTTGTGGGATTCGACACGCGTGCATATTCATACCCCTTGTTCACCCCCAGCGCTTCCTGTGCATATGTGGAGGTAAGGTGGACGGGCGTCATGATGCTGCCTGTCGTCGGGTCCGGCTCGATGGCAGCGTGGATGGCCTTGGTGGAAAAACCGTGATCTTTCTTGGTCATGGTAGGTCCTGGTTATTCAGAGTGGGCAAAGAGCGAAAAGCGAAGAGTGAAAAGCGAAAAGGGAAAAGAATATGTCAATTCTGGATCGATCTGATAAGTCCCGTAAGAAGCATCTGGATTTCATGGATACCGATTTGGAGAGCCTCTTTTTCTCCTTCTGAGATGTAGCCGACCATACAGGATAGCTCAACCTGCGTGTCGAGTTCGCTCAGAGATCCCTGGGCCCCGTACAAGAACCGCACTTTATCTTTTGGTGTCGGTCTGGCCAAGCCCTCGGCGATGTTCGAGGGTACAGAAACTGCGGCCCTCTGCATCTGACTGGAGAGTCCGTATTGTTCATTGCGCGGATAGCTCCTGGTCTTCTCGTAAACCTCCCGCGCTTGTAGCATAGCCTTCTTCCAGACATTCAGCCGTCGATGCGGCCATTCTGTGTACGTCATGATAACCCCCTCAGGTTATGATGGTGAATGTACTCCACCACTTTGACCCCAGAGTAATGGAGCGTGACCTACACTTTTCCCTTTTCGCAATCACCTGACTTCCCGGGGAGCGCACCTTTCGCTCGCCCTGTTCTACCGTGCCAAATGCTCTAACACATCGAACCTCGTCACGATCCCGGAGATCTTTCCGTCCTCTTCCAGCAGCACCGCGGGGTGTTTCTTCGAAAGGTGATCGATCGCAGTCTGGATCGGCTCGTCCTTCTGGACGATGGGGAAGGGCGGCGACATGATGGTGCGTACAGGTTCGTCGAGCCGGGCCGGGTCTGCAACGACCGAGGACATGATATCTCCCTCGTCGATGCTCCCCACACAGGTCCCGTTCTCCATCACCGGCGCCTGTGATATGTTGTTGCCCGTCAGGGCGTCAAGGGCTTTGCGGATGCTCATCCCAGGCTCGACGGAGACGACCTCCTTGAGCTGGGATTTGTGCTCGGTAATGTACCGCAGCGTGATGCGTTCCGGCACCAGGAACCGGTTTGCCCGCATCCATTCATCATTATACATTTTGCTCAGGTACCGCTCGCCGGTGTCGGGGAGGAGAACGACAATGATGTCATCCGGCCCGAGGTTCTCTGCGAGCTTCAACGCCCCCGTCACGGCAGTTCCGGCAGACCCCCCGACGAGAAGCCCTTCCTCGCGGGCAAGTCGTCTTCCCATGAGAAAACTTTCCCGGTCGTCCGCTTCGACCACCTCATCAACGTACGAAAAATCGAGCACGCCCGGCACGACATCCTGTCCGATCCCCTCCACTTTATAAGTCTTGAACACCGGGCTGTACTTCTTCGTGTAGAAGTACTCCCGAAGGATAGACCCTTTGGGGTCGACGCCTATGACCTTGATGCTGGGGTCCTTCTCCTTCAGGTACTTGCCCGTTCCGGTGATCGTTCCGCCCGTCCCCAGTCCGCAGACAAAATAATCGATCTGACCGCCGGTCTGCTCCCAGAGTTCCGGTCCCGTTGTCCTGTAGTGAGCATCAGGATTTCGCGGATTCTCATATTGATTTGCGAGAATAGAGTTCGGCGTCTCCCGGACGACCTTCTTCGCGACCTCTGTATAACTCTCCGGCGAGTCATGCGGGACGGCGGTAGGGGTGACGATGACCTCGGCTCCCAGCGCGCGGAGGATGTTGATCTTCTCCTGGCTCATCTTATCGGGCATTGTGAAGATGCACCGGTAGCCCTTCACTGCGGCAGCCAGGGCCAGCCCCATGCCGGTGTTACCCGATGTTGCTTCAACGATGGTCCCCCCGGGCTTCAGCTTTCCGGCACTCTCGGCCTCCTCGATGATGTGGACTCCGATCCGGTCCTTCACAGAGCCGCCAGGATTCAACGACTCCACCTTCGCGAAGACATGCGGCTTGAGTCCCTTCGTGACCTTCGTCAGCCGGACGAGCGGAGTGTTGCCGATCGTCTCCAGGATCGAATTGTGATACCGTATGCGGGATACGTCCCTGGTCATTTCTCCTCCAAAAGTGAGGTCAAATATAGTGGTTGGTATAGGAAAGTCCCAATTGTGGGATTCGGCCCCCTTGTGCCTCATTGCCACCCGGCTACATGATCTGCATTGCCGCCCCCCACACCGCTCCCATCTCTCTGCTCCCCGCAGTCTCTCAAACTTCTCTATTGACATTACCTTCCGATTTTGGTAGTTTTTGCTTCCTTTTTTGGCACTTTTGGTCAATTTTCTATCACTTTTTGGCAATTTTCGGCTAATCGAATATGGCAACAACCAGTGATTTCAGAGTTGGAATGATTATCAGGTATAACGGGGAGCTCCACAAGATCGAAGAATATATCCATCGGACTCCCGGAAACCTGAGGGCATTCGTGCAGGCGAAGCTTCGGAATATGCGCAACGGAAAGGTGACTGAGAACAGGTTCCGGTCGGGGGAGGAGGTCGAGGAAGTGCGGATGGAGACGAAGGAGTTCCAGTATCTTTATCATGACGGTTCGAGCTACCAGGTCATGGATAAGGAGTCATATGAGCAGATCCCCGTGGATGAGGCTATCCTCGGGGGCGGAGCCAAGTTCCTGAAGGAGGGAGAGACGATCCAGCTCATGATCACGGAGGGAAATGTTATCGGAGCGGAACTTCCGTACAAGGTGGAGTTGCGGGTGACGGAGACAGTGCCGGGAGTCAAGGGGGATACGGCCAGCAATGCGCTGAAACCGGCGACCGTCGAGACCGGGGCCACGGTCAACGTACCGCTTTTCATCAACGAAGGTGACACCGTCCGGGTGGATACCAGGACCGGTGATTACCTGGAAAGGGTGAATGCCTAGTGCCTGAGAAGAAAGCACAGAAACAGCCCGGGATCAACATGGAGATCACCTACATTAAGAAGGTGATCAAGCTTCTCGAGAACAGCAGCATCGATGAGATCGAGATCGAAGAGGAAGGCAAGAAGCTGCGCGTCGCCCGGAACAAGGTCAGCCCGCAGGTCATGACCTATCCGGTGGGCTTCCCGCAGGCCGCACCAGCCCCGCAGGCGACTTCACCCGCCGGTCAGCTGGATCCATCCAGGATAGATGGGGCGGCGGAGCCTCAAGCCAGCTCCTATCGGGAGGTCTTATCGCCTATCGTGGGGACATTCTACAGAGCCCCATCGCCGGATGCCGATCCGTATGTGACCGAGGGCCAGAAGGTTCGGTCAGGCCAGGTGCTCTGCATCGTCGAGGCAATGAAACTGATGAACGAGATCGAGTCGGATATTGACGGGACCATCGTCAGGATCCTCGTGGAGAACGGCAAGCCGGTCGAGTACAACCAGCCGTTGTTCCTGATCGACCCGGCCTCATAGGTCCCCGGGTGACCGGTCCATTCCTCCATCAGCTTCAGAGGCAATAGTGTTCAAGAAGATCCTCATCGCAAATCGCGGCGAGATCGCGCTCCGAGTCATCCGCGCCTGCCGTGAACTCGGCATTCAGACCGTCGCGGTCTACTCCACGGCCGACCGTGATTCCCTTCATGTCCGGTTCGCAGATGAAGCTGTCTGCATTGGTCCTCCTCCCTCGAAGGAAAGCTACCTGAACGTTCCCCGCATCCTCGCGGCAGCAGAAGTGACTGCCGCTGATGCGGTGCATCCCGGTTATGGTTTCCTGGCGGAGAACGCGAATTTCGCCGACATCTGTACGACATCGGGTCTCACCTTCATCGGTCCGTCCGCGAGCGCTATCGCTTCGATGGGGGATAAGGCGTTCGCGAAGGAGACGATGCGGAACGCGGGAGTCCCCGTCATCCCGGGGAGCGAAGGGGTTGTACGCGAGATGAAGGATGCGCGCACGATCGCTGAGGAGGTGGGCTACCCCATCATTATCAAGGCCTCGGCCGGCGGTGGCGGGCGCGGGATGCGCATCGTCCGGACTCCGGCGGACCTGGAGAAGGCGTTCCGTACGGCGAGCCACGAGGCGGAAACGGCGTTCGGGGATGCCTCGGTGTACATCGAGAAATTTGTGGAGGAGCCCCGCCACGTCGAGATCCAGCTGATGGGTGATTCCTACGGGACCGTCGTCCACTATGGCGAGCGGGATTGCAGTATCCAGCGCCGGCACCAGAAGCTCGTGGAGGAATCTCCGTCTCCGGCCCTGACCCCAGAGATGCGGGCCGCGATGGGGGATGCTGCCGTCAATGGTGCACGGAGTGTCAAGTATGAGGGGGCGGGGACGATGGAGTTCCTCGTCGACAAGTACCACAACTTCTATTTCATGGAAATGAACACCCGCATCCAGGTGGAGCACACGGTGACGGAGGAGGTCTACAACGTGGACCTCGTCAAGCAGCAGATCCAGGTGCTGAGCGGCCTGCGGCTGAAGAAATTCACGCCGAAGCCGCAGTTCCACGCCATCGAATGCCGTATCAACGCCGAGGACCCGATGCACGATTTTCGGCCGTCGCCGGGGAAGATCCACACGTTCCATGCTCCCAGCGGTTTCGGCGTCCGGGTCGACTCCCACGCCTACGACGGCTACGAGATCCCGCCCTACTATGATTCACTGATCGCGAAGATCATCGTCAAGAGCGCCACCCGGAGGGAGGCGATCAACAAGATGAGGGGAGCGTTGGAAGAGTTCGTCATCGAGGGGCCCCGGACCACGATACCGTTCCACATGAAGCTCATGGCCAACGAACAGTTCCAGAGCGGTAATTTCGATACGAAGTTCATCGAGACGTTCAATTTCAAGGACTAGGACCATCATGGAATTCCCATCAGACCTGAAATACACGAAGGAACACGAGTGGGTACGCATCGACGGGGAGACAGGCACTATCGGCATCACTGATTTCGCTCAGGGAGAGCTGGGTGATGTGGTGTTCGTGGAACTCCCATCGGTCGGCTCTTCGCTCGCCAAGGACGCCGCATTCGGTACGATCGAGGCGGTCAAGGCCGTCTCTGATCTGTATGCGCCGATCTCGGGCGAGGTCGTGGAGGTCAATACTGCCCTGAGTGAGACACCCGAGCTCGTCAACAAGTCGCCGTATGCCGACGGCTGGATGGTCCGCATCAAGGTCTCGGACCCGAATGAGATCGGAGCCCTCCTGGATGCCGCAGCATATCAGGCCCTGACCGGCAAGTAGCCTCGTGATCCATCGCCCGGTCGGGCCCGCCGATCGGGCATGAGTTTCCGCATGGTCTCAACACCAACCAGACCGCTCCGCCCGTTCGCCTGGGCGGTCCTCATCAGTGTGTCAGCCTTCATCGCACTGTTCTACCTCAGCTTCCTTTCGATGTCCGAACGGGAACATGAGCTTCTTCACATCTCCGTCCAACAGGATTCTCTCCTCCTCTCCGTGTTTCACATGATGCGTGACCTCGAGGGTCGGATTCTCGGACCTGCCGAGGCCGAAGCGCGAATGGATGTCGCGTGGTCGGCGTTCGATTCCCTTCTCGACGTCCACGACATATCGCTCTCCGCGCGGGCAGAGGAGACCGTCGGCGCCTTTCGTGGGTATGGACAAAGCCTTCTGCGGGATCCATCCGTGGCAGACCATGGGTATCGCTATGACGCCCTCCTGAATGTGGAGCAGGCACTGGGCAACCACATCACGGAACTCGTCGCGGAGGAGAACCGCGACTTTCAGCAGAGCATCAATGTGTGGGCAGGATTGTCGATGGTCATCGTGGCCGCAGGATTCTGGTTCACATTGTGGTTGGCCTCTGCCCGGACACGGGAATTGGCAGCGTACAACCGGCTCTCTTCCATTCTTCAGTTGACGGAAGATCCCATCGTCATCTACGACGGGGAGGGCAGAACAGTGTTCACCAACCCTGCGTTCCAGAACCGGTTTCCCGCCGCCGGTGCTTCCGACTTGAGGCGGGCCGATCGGTTCCGCTATCTCGATACTCCTGCAGATGGGCTCCGATCTGAGACCCTCTGGGCGGGCATGATGAAGGGTCTGGCCTCAGCATCGGCGTGGAATGCAAATGTGGCAATTACCGTCTCAGGGAGGGAAGTTCACTACTCCCTGTATGCTATCGGAAAGCGGGACGACCGGCACGAGCTCGACGAGATCATCGTTACGCACTCCGACAGATCGGATGTCAACCGCCTGCGGGCGAAGGCCAAGGAAGCGGAGGACCAGTACCGCTCCATTGTCGAGAACTCACCCGATGCGCTCGTCCTTCTGCAGGCAGAGGAGGTCGTCTATGCGAACACATCGGCACGCGAGCTCTTCGGTTTCAAGAAGTCCGAGCAGATCAGCGAACTTCGCTTCGCAGAGCTTTTCGGTCCTGCCGGGAAGCTCGCGTTCCATGTCCCCATGGAGGCGCGGCACGTCGGGGACCAGATACTGTCGAATGCTGAGTTCAGGGCCACGACCAAAGAAGGGAAGCTGATCGATGTAGAGGCCAGTGCCTCGGTCGTGCGATGGGGGGACCTTCTGGCTCTCCAGGCGACCTTCCGGGACATCACGGAGCGTAAGTCTCTTGAGCGGGAGCAGGCCCTCTGGGCATGGGAACAGGATGCGCTCAGCGAGATCGACAGGCGGCTCGTTGGTATTGTCGACCTGAAGACCATCCTCTCGTCCATCATTCAGCAGGTGCTGAACCTCTCACGTGCCCATTGGGCAGGGATCCTCATGTATGACGACACGGCCAGAAACATCTGCTGGCGCGCGATGGGGGGGAATGTGCGCACCGAGAGTGAGGATGTGCAATTCGAAGTTACGCCTGCCATCCGGGCCCTGCTGTCCGGTTCCGAGCCATTGGTCGTGCAGGAATTGAAGGGTCAGCAGAACCTCAACACAGCGACCCTCCCGGGTTTGTCGGGGGAGGGCATCATCTCGTCCGCATGGTTTCCGCTCAAGGTCGAGGACCGGCAGGAAGGGGTCCTTGCCGTGGGATTCCGGAGCTATCACACATTCGCGGAACGGGAGATGCGACTGCTTGTGTCCCTCGCCGAAAAGACGGCCATCGCCCTGGCGAACGCAAGCCTGTATGAGAACCTGCTTCAGCGCGAGCAGGAACTGGAGGTGCTGTCCGGGGCCCGCGTGGACGCACAGGAAGCGGAGCGACGGCGTATTGCTCGTGAGATCCATGATGGCCTGGGGCAGATCCTTACCGCCATCAAGCTGAATGTCGAGATCATGGAAGATGCACCCTCGGTGCGGGAAGAGGACCGGAAGAAGTTCGACGATGTCAAGGGCCTCCTTGACAGTGTCATGAAGGAGGCCCGACAGATCTCGTACGACCTGATGCCGAGCGTTCTCGAGGACTTCGGCCTCGTCCCTGCCCTGCAGCTTCTCTCTGAGAAGTTCGGCGAGCAGAGCAGGGTCCGGGTACAGTTCTTCAGCAAGGGCGATATCGGACGGATAAGCCAGCGCAAGGAGATCGCCCTGTACCGGATCGTTCAGGAGGCGCTCACCAACAGCGTCCGTCATGGAGAAGCGACGCAGATCACGTTGCAGGTCTCTCTCTCTGATCACATCCTCCGCCTGACGATCGAGGACAACGGGAAGGGGATGGAGGAGGCGATGCAGCGGATGCGGCGGGCGCAGGGAGGGGGCATCGGATTAGCGAGCATGCGGGAACGGGTCAACTCGTTCAATGGTACGCTCTCCATCGACAGCGCGCCCGGCAAGGGGACGCTCATCATCGTCGAACTTCCCATGGAAGGTACGATAGAACAGGCACAGACATGAAACGTACGAAGATACTCATCGCCGATGATCATCACTTGGTGCGAAGCGGATTGATAAATCTCCTCGACCCCATCGAAGATTTCACGGTCATTGGCGAAGCAGAGGATGGGGAAGAAGCGGTGGCGAAAGCCGGAAGTCTCAGGCCGGATGTCATCATTCTCGACATTTCCATGCCCAAATTGTCGGGCACGGAGGCGACGAAGCAGATCCTGAAGAAGTATCCCGAGGTGAAGGTCCTTGTCCTCACGATGCACGAGAACGAGGAATATGTGTATCAGATATTCCGGTCGGGCGCATCGGGATATATCCTTAAGAACAGCACGAAGGAAGAGCTCGCGACGGCCATCCGGACGGTCGCCAAGGGGGAGAAATACTTCAGCTCGAGGATCTCCGAGATCATGATCCGCGGCTATGTCGACCGGGCGGAGCAGCGTGATACGCCGGAATCAGGTCCGATCGGCGACGCGGACGTCCTCACGAACAGAGAACGCGAGATCCTCGGCCTGGTCGCGGAAGGCCTCACGAACCAGCAGATATCCGACAAGCTCTTCATCAGTCCGCGGACCGTGGAGACGCATAAGACGAACATCATGCAGAAGCTTGATATTCACGACAGCGCAAAACTGGTGAAGTATGCTGTGGAGAAGAAGCTGAAGAAGCAGTAGTCACTACGCAGCACTCAGTAGAAGCTATCTCAAAAATACCCTCCACAGGATGGTTTCTCGCAAAGCTCGCAACGAAGGCAGCGCCCGCAACGCAAAAACATAACATAATGTAGGGTTCTCACGTTGCGATCTCTCTTTGTTACCGTGGCGGTCGTTGCGTGAGATGTTTTTGAGATGGCTTCTAGTCAGAAAAACCTCTCCAGGACGCACTCTTCCATTCCGCGTCCCAAGATTAAAATCGCGGTTTTTGGCGCATTTCAGCTGGTTCGGCAAACAATCATCCATTTTTGATCATATTCGCAGATTCCGCCAGTTTGTGCCTTTTCCATTCGTTCTGCGTACTTCGCCCCATGATGCCCTCGCACGTTTCTGCGTATTCCAGATAGGAAATTGCTTTCTGTCAAGTGCGTAGTGCATACTGCCTACAGTCCCTCCCATCTACGTAGATTCCCCTACTTCCCTACGTATTTCCCTCATTTTCGCATCCTACGTCCCCTCCACGATTCTAACCTCCTTGTTTCTCAAGACTTTACAGCAGCGATATACATAGAAACCTTTAACCACTCACAAGAAAGGACCTGTCATGAAACAGATCCGAGTCGTCATCGTGGACGACCACTGTGATTTCAGACGGGTAGTCCACGAGTTCCTCAGTCGGCTTCCGAACGTATCGGTCGTCGGCGAGGCATCGGACGGAGATGAAGCGATCTCGCAGGTTGAATTGCTGTCTCCGGATGTCGTGCTGATGGACATCGCGATGCCGAACAAGACCGGTCTCGACGCAACGCGCATCATCAAGCAGCGCTGGCCGGCGACAAAGGTCATGATCGCAACGATGCATGACAATCCCATCTATCGGCTTCAGGCGCTTGAAGCGAAGGCCGATGCATTCATCCTGAAGACATCGCTGAAGCCTGCACTGGAGAGAGAGTTCGGCGCGAACGGCGGAGCACGCAGGCCGGCATTCGTTCCACAGGTGTAATGATGAACACCCAATCACAAGGAGCAACAATGCACCACCTCAGAGCAGTCATCGCTGACGATCACGACCTGGTCCGGTCGATGGTCGCCTCTTTGCTGCGCTCGTTCGGTGTCGACGTTGTCGGAGAGGTCTCCAACGGCGCCGATGCCATCGAGTGCGCAAAGTACTACAACCCGGACCTCATCATCATGGACGGCAACATGCCGGGCACGAACGGGTACGAAGCGACCCGCACCATCAAGGCGGCGATGCCCGACGTCCGTGTGGCCATCGTGTCGGTCTCGGCCGGATCGATGTACGAACAGCAGGCGCGTCTTGCCTCCGCTGATGCGTTCATCACGAAGTCGTCGTTGAAAGATGCGCTTGGCCGGTTCGTGAAGGAGCTCGTGAACGGGAAGACAAATAGGGTTGTGGGAGCGGCGGCGTGACGGATCTTCTCTTTCATAGAGAGGTGAACCGATAGGAGCAGCGTGAAGAAGGTCCTTCACATATCGCTCCTTCTGATGCTCTTCCTGGCCGGGACAGGTTCTGTTGCTTTCGGACAGACGTATACTGCTGTCGCGACCGGTAACTGGAACAGTGGGACCACATGGGATCTCGGTACGGTCCCGACCGCCGGTTCGACTGTCATCATCAGCAACAACTACACGGTGACGGTTGCCACGACGCCGGCTGCTGCTCCCGCAAGCGTCACGATCAACGCACCCACGAAGAACAATCAGAATTCCCAACTGGTCGTCAATACCGGGGTCGTCCTCAGCGTGGGCGCGGGAGGGGTGACGGTGAACGGCAGTGTCGTGACCACGCGACTGTCCACCCTGACAGTGGCGGGCACGCTCACGGTGACAGGCGGTGTGATCCTCGATAACAGGGCCAGCGTCACGTTCAATCTGACGAATGGGACGCTCAATATCGGCGGCACCTTCACGAAAGGGGCGAGTGCGACCTTCACCTCGACGGGATCGACGGTCAATTTCAATGGAACGACCGCACAAACGCTCGACGTCACGAACATCATCTTCAACAATGTCGCTTCGAACAATACCAGCGCTGCAGGTCTCACTCCGAATGCTGCGATCTCCGCGACGAACGTCACGGGGAACCTCAGCATTCAGACCGGGACCTTCAATAATGGCGGATTCGACATCGTTGGCAGTGGCGGTGCAACATTCAGCGTCTCGAACGGGGCCACATTCATCCTTTCCGGCACCTCGTCGGCGTTTCCGAGCGGCTATGGCTCATTCACTCTCGGTCCATCCAGCACCGTCAACTATGCAGGAACGGCGGCCCAGACGATCGTCGCGCAGAACTACGGAAATCTGACCTCAAGCAACTTGGGTGTCCGGACGCTCGCATCCACAGGGACGATCGGCATAGCAGGTACGTTCACGCCGGGCGGGAACACCTACACAATCACGGGAAGCACAGTAGACTTCAACGGGACCGCTCCGCAAACGATCCCCGTTTTCAATTACAACAATCTGACTTCCAGCAACAGCGGGGGGCGGACACTGGCCTCAGGCACCGTCGGCGTTGCGGGAGCATTTGCCCCCGGTGGCAATAGTTACACCATCACCGGCAACACGATCGACCTCAATGGCTCGGGAGCACAGAATGTCCCGGCATTCGCCTACAACAATCTGACGGTTTCCTCTGCCAGGGGAGGGGCCACAGTGACGTTCGCGGCAGGTACCGTCGGCATCGCCAATACGCTTTCTCTTACCGCATCCGCTGTCACATACTCCTTGACAGGGAACACGGTAGACTTCAACGGCGCCGCGCAGTCTGTCCCCACGCTATCCTACAACAATCTGACGCTCTCCGGATCGGGGACGAAGACACTTCCCGGAGCCCTTACCCTCACAGGAACCCTCTCGCTGGCCGGCACGGCCTCGACGACTTCGACAGGTTCACTGACAATCGGCGGTTCGGTCGTGCTGGGTTCAGGGACGGCCTTCGCCGCTTCCACGTTCACGCATTCCGTTGCAGGCAACTGGACGAACAACGGAGGCACGTTCACGCCATCATCAGGTACGATATCGTTCAATGGTGCATCTCCCCAAACGATCGGTGGATCAGCAGTCTCCCATACCTTCAACGGCCTCACGCTGAACAATAGCTCCGGCCTGAGCATCAATGCGGATGTCACGGTCGGCGGGACACTGACATTCACGAGCGGCAACGTCACGACGGCCGGGAATACCCTCATCAGCACCGGCACGGTGAGCAGGACGAGTGGACATGTGATCGGTATGTTCAGGAAGACCTACGCTGTGAGCGAAACGAAGACCTTCGAGGTCGGGACAGCATCCAGCTATACGCCGGCTGCCTTCACGATCAACGGGCTATCAGTCGGCGGCACACTGACGATCAGCGCGGTCAGCGGCGACCATCCGAATATTGGTCTCTCGGGTCTGGACAATACAAAGAGCGTCAACGTGTACTGGACCGCTGTCAATACCGGCATGACGTTCAGTTCGTACGATGTCACATTCTCCTACACGGCAGGCGACAATGATGGCGGCACGGTGCCGGCAAACTATGATCTGGGCAAGTATGTGTCTGCATCGTGGTTGACGTACGACCCGACGGGAACCCCCACAACCACGAGCTTCACGAGAACAGGCATTCTCGCTGCGGATGGGTTCGGCGACTATCAGATCGCACAGCCCGTGCCTGGAGCGACGTACTATTGGGACGGCGGTGGGGATGGAACCTCATGGGGTGATGCTCAGAACTGGTTCCCGGACGGACCTCCGTCCACGATCGACAATGTGATCCTTGACAATACGTACGTCGGAGGATCATACACCGTCAGTCTTGGAGCGGCTCGGACCGTAAATGCTCTAAGCCTCCTGACGTCAAACGTCACCCTCCTCATCGGGACGGGGACGGCTTTGACCGTCACAGGCACATTCGATCAGCAGGCGGGCACTCTTGAGACGCAGGCTTCCTTCCCGACCGCCGCAGTGGTATCGCTCACGGGCGGCACCGTGTACTACAGCGCAAGCGGTGCGCAGTCGGTCTTCTCTACGACCTATATACATCTGACGCTCGGCGGCTCAGGGGCGAAGACATTCCCGGGGCCCCTGACGATCAATGGCGATCTGACTCTCTCCGGCACTGCCTCGACCGCATCCCAGGGTGATCTCGCCGTCTCCGGATCAGTCATTCTCGGTTCAGGAACGACCTTCGACGCTTCGACCCATACGCATACCGTCGGCGGCGACTGGACGAACAATGGCGGGACCGTCACTCCATCCACGAGCACGATCACCTTCAATGGTTCATCAGCTCAGGCGATAAACGGGACGGCGTCCAGCCATACATTCAGCGGTCTGATAGTCAATAAAGCGGCCGGGACCCTGAGCGTCGGAGGAAGTGCGGGGTCTGTCTCGATCGGTGCTGGCCTGACGATGACCGCCGGAACGTATGCCCTGACCGTTCCGACGACCGTCAGCGGGACGACGACGCTAAATGGAGGCACGGTCTCGGTCGGTACCACGACGTTTAATATCAACGGATCCACATCGGTCTCTGCCGGTTCGCTAACGAGCGATCCGACCGGCACGGTCAGCTATGGAGGCACCGCTCAGGACATTGTTTCTGCGACCTATGGCAACCTGACCCTCGCCGGTTCAGGAACAAAGACTCTGCCGGGAGCCCTCACGATCGGCGGCTCGTTCACTCTTTCCGGCACGGCAAGTACGACAGCTGCCGGTGCACTCACCGTGAACGGCTCCGTCATCCTGGGGTCCGGCACTGCGTTCGATGCGTCGACGTTCAGTCACAGTATCGGAGGCGACTGGACCAACAATGGCGGCTCGTTCACGCCGTCATCAAGCACAGTCTCGTTCACTGGCTCCTCCGCTCAGTCCATCAATGGCGCAGCGACCAGTGAGACATTCGCCGCTCTGACGCTGAACAACGCCTCAGGCCTCACGCTCTCCTCTGATGTCACTGTCGGCGGGACGCTCACCTTCACGAGCGGCAACATCACTGCCGCGGCAGACACGCTTACTGCAAATGGTACGGTGATCCCGACAGGCGGACACATTGTCGGATATCTCAAGAAACCTGTTGTTGCCGGCAATCAGTCTCTTTCGTTCGAGATCGGAGATGCAGGTGCCTACACGCCGGTCACGATCGGCATTGCGGGTTCCAGTGGCGCCGGCACACTGACGGCTTCGACGCTGGGAAGCGATCATCCGCAGGTAGCGACATCGGGCGTCAATCCCGCGAAGAGTGCAAACCGATACTGGACTGTTGTGGGAACCGGTTTCTCGGTGACCTCTGCCGACGTGACCGTGAACTTCGTGGCGGGCGATGTGGATGCCGGTGCCGATCCGACGCTCTTCGTTATCGATCAGTATGACGGAACGAACTGGCTCCTGCCGACGACCGGTACGGTCACGACAACGTCCACGCAGGCCACAGGGCTCGCCTGGTTCGGCGCTTTTCAGGTCGGTCAGTCGTCAGCCGGCCTCATCACGAGCACGGCAGCCGGCGGGAACTGGAGTGCGCCCGGTACGTGGGTCGGTGGAGTTGTCCCGACGAACAATGCCGAGGTGGTTATTGCCACCACCGGCGGGGATTCGGTGACGATCGATGTCAGCACGGCGACGCTCACGAATATCACGATCAGCAGCGGAGCGAAGCTCAGTGGATCAGCGGGAACGAGCCTCATCATCAAGGGTTCCATCGCCGGGACGGACCTGGTCAATGACGGCACGTTCAATGGAAATGGCGGAACGGTCCTTCTCAATGGCAGCCAGGAATGGAGCGGGACCGGGTCATTCAACCTCAGCTTCATCGACCTGAACAATAAAGCGCTTACCCTTTCATTCGCGTCGGCCAACACGATTTCGGTCGATGGAGCGACCACGCCGATCATTACTCCCGGTTCGCTGGTCCCCAACGCCAATACAGCGCTCGCCTTCTCCGGCACTGCTGACCAGACCATCAACGTCAGCGGGCTGACCTACCATCACCTGTATGTGAACAATTCCGCTATCGCTACCCTGAACGCTGCAGTCACCACAACGAACGTGACGGGCGATCTGCGGATTCTCGGCGGAACGCTGAACAATGGCACCTTTGCCAGTGATGGCAACGGCGGCGCGACATTTGAAGTAGCGAACGGTGCCACGTTTGAGCTGGCCGGCACGAGTGCGTTCCCGACGACATTCACGCCCTCTCTGGGTGGGACGAGTACGGTCGACTACGGGGGGACATCACAGACTGTTGCTGCGGTGAACTACGGTCATCTGACGCTCACTACGGGCACAAAGACGCTTGCGAGTTCAGGGACGGTTGGCGTTGCGGGCGCACTGTCGCTCATATCGGCACCCACGGTTGTCACGACATCTTCGACGGTCGACTACAACGGAACTGGTACGCAGACGATCACCAGCGGCGTAAGCTATAACAACTTGACAATCAGTGGAACTGCTGATACGTCAACGCATAAAACGCCGGATGCCGCCCTGACGGTGGGGGGAACATTGACCATAGCTGCGAATGCCACGCTCGATATGGCCGGATTCAGCGGATCAAGCTTTGGCGGCGGTTCCGTGAATAACGGAAAGATGATGTGGTCAGGCAGCAATGTGTATGTCTCCGGAACAGGCACGACCGAATTCTACAGCAGTGCGGCTGGAACTGTCGATCCAGGAGCCGCCTACGGCAATATGTGGTTCACCGGGTCGGGCGTGAAGACGATAAGCGGAATAGTGGCCGCGATGGGTGGTGCAGCTGGATTCGGCGTGACGATATCGAACAACCTGACAGTGGACCTGACCGGCGATCTGACCATCACCGGCATGGACCTGAATGTGGATGGTAATCTTACAAATGACGGCACGATCAGCGTGCAGTGATGAACACCATGAAGAACAGAAAGGAGGACACCATGAAGAACCAGCATCCGCCGTAGGGGAGACGCGACGGGTGAACCGTGAATCGTGAGCCGGCTGTACACTTTTCGCTTTTCGCTCTTCGCCTTTCGCTCCCTCAGTAGACCTATGCCTGAGCAGCATAGGTGTTGTAGAAAGATCAAATACCAAAGACAAAACAAGAAAACAGGAGCAAATGGTCATGGAACCATATAGCAGTAAAACACGGAGCACGAAACAAGAAACACGAAACAGCTCTTTCAAAAGCAATCTTTTAAAAAGGAGAAACACAATGTCTTACACGAGAGCATTCATCGCCGTCTTCGTAGCGCTCTTCCTTGTCGGAAGCAGTGCTATGGCGCAGAAGATCAAGAACAGCGGCACCATCATAAATACGAGCACCCTCAGTGCCACCAACTTCGATAACTTCAAGGCAGGTGCCGCTGGCGGAAAGCTGCATAACAACGGTGCTGTCACCGTATCGAATGATTTCACGAACGGGAATGGTACTGAGAACGGTGAGGTGCACAATCAGTACAGTGTGACGGCCGGATCGATGGATATATCGAACAACTTCGCCAATTCAGGAGGGCTGACGTACAATTCGAACACCAGCAGCCTGATCAAGATTGGTGGAGCATTGTCGAACACGACGGCTGCCAACTTCAGCACCGATTCAGGAAAGGTCGAGTACCAGGGTACGTCGACTTCGGTCTCTGCAACAGTTAAGAACGCGACCTACGGTGGCCTGATACTCTCAGGTGCTGCGACAAAGACCCTCGCGGCCAGCGTCGATGTCAATTATCAGGTTGATATCGGCACCGGTGCTACGTTCGCCGTTGCGGCCAATACACTGACCCTGAACGGCGTCAGCACTCCGACAGTGTTTGGGGCGGGAACGGGCACATTCGATGCAGGCAGCGGAACCGTCATCTACAACCGGAACGATGACATGAACGTCCGCGCTGGCACGTATCTCAACCTGCAGCTTGCGGATGGCGGAACGAAGTCAGCCACCGGCAATATTGTCTTCAACGCCAGTGGTTCATTGACGAATGATGGCAAATTCGACCTGTCTACCCACACTCTTGACCTCAGTGCCGGAACGCCGATCACGATCTCGTCCAACGATACGCTCCGCACGCAGGGATCAGTGTCCGTCGGTGCAAACACCTACACGTTCCCTGGCCTCGTCCTGTATGAGAACACCACGAGCCAGACCGTGGCGTCGGCGAATTATGCTGACCTTCAGCTCGCGGGTGGTGGCGGAGGAGCGGTCTTCACGATGGGTTCAGCGGTCTCAGTTTCCGGTACGTACTCGGTCTCTGGCGGCACCGACGACCGTGTCTACTCTGCCAACACAACCAACTTCACATACAATGGAACAGGTTTATCGCAGAGCATCGTCGGCGATGACTACTACGACCTGAGCCTTTCCGGTACGGATACCAGTAGCTACAAGAACGTCAGCGGCGCGCTCTCAACGACGAACAACCTGACGATTGCCAGCACAGCGACGCTTGACATGGGTGGCAACTCGCTGTCGATCGGTGTGACCGGCTCCAACAGCGGTCAGATCCGTTGGGCAACTGCGAACACGTACGTTCCCGGCGCAAGTGGTATCACCACCTTCTACACAGGGGCCTCCGGTGCGATCGCGGCCGGTGCATCGTATGGCAAGATCTTTCTGTATAGCGATGCCAGCATGAGCATTGCAGGTGCCGTGACGACAAACGCAGCGGGCGATGCATTTGTTGTCGAGCCGAGCGCTGCCCTTGCAGTATCGGGTACACTTACCGTTACGGGTGGCGACCTGGCCAACGATGGTACCATCACGAACAGCGGCACGGTCACTGTCAACTAAGCAGGATTACGGGAGTTACTCTCCTTCTCCCACAAGGCATATGGAAACATGACCTGACATAGAAACCCGGTCCCTGCATCGGAGGATGGCTTTGCTCAAGCCGTCCTCCAGGGGCGGGTGAATATAAGGAGAGGAGCTATCGGGTGACCGGTAGTGGAGCAATTGGAGATCAAGATGAGACCACAGCGAGGAAACGTTGTAGGTCCACAAGATACAAGAGACAAGATACAAGGAAGGACCAAGCGACAAGAAGTAAGGTTTAAACCTTGTTTATGTCTTCTCGAGTGGATCTGCACAGGCAGGATTGCAGGGAGATTGGCAATTCGAAATTGGCAAGGGGCAGCTCATTGTCAGTTGTCTATTGTCGATTGCCTGCCCGCCGACCTGTCCGCCGAAGTGTCAACGGAGGCGGAAGCCTGGGTGTGGGCGGGTCAGTTCCGCCGTATCTGGCTCCAAGAGACGGCGGCATGGAGTGGTCTATCGTGAGTGGAGAATGAAGCATTGGAGGAAATGATGGACTCACACGCAGAGAGAGAAATTGGCAATTCGTCATTGGCAATTGCGCGATGTTTGCGTCCCGCGTATTCAAGCGGGAGCAGTTCATTGTCAGTTGCCTGCCCGCCGAAACGGCAGTGCAGGCGGGATCATTGTCGATTGGCAGTTCCGACGTATGTGGATCTGCACACGCGGTGGCGCAGGGAAGGGTCCGTCATGAGGCGAAGGTTGAAATGTCAAATAAATACATGAGCAGTCATGCATACCTGGCAATTGGAAAGAGGCAATTGGCAAGTGGTAGATGACGATTGTCCGCTAACCACGTCCCGCGCGGTTTGCCGGGATGGCGGGAGGAAGCCAAAATGAGGATCAAAGCTCCTCCGGAAGCAATTTGCCTACGGGTAGTTGGAGGATTCCTGATGCCTGATGCCATTGAGGTTTGGCGCTACGGACCTCCGATCCTTTCTCGGATCTCGGTTCTCGGGAATTGGCTCTTCCCCCAGGGCAAGGTGTGTCTATGACGCTCGGGAGAGATCCATCATGACAACCAAAGCTCCTCCGCATCGTTGGGGCAGACCAATGCGGCCGATGGCAACGACACGTCCCTTCTGGACGTGGCTTTGTAGCTGTTGGCTATTCATTGGCGATTGGCGGTTGTCAGTTGCCTGCCCGCCGTCTGTGTGGCGGGGCATTTCCCCGTCAGGGGCAAGTCTGCCATGAAAGGTCATCATGCATAACCGAACCCGGCTGATCCGTTCGCCAAGAGATGGCACGGAACCAGCTGATATAGCCCAGTGGCCTCCGGGATATCGGAGAGTCCAAGGCTATAAGCAATCCGCAATTGGCAATTCGCAATCCGAAATGTCATGGGTGAGGTATGCCTTTGAAGCAAGCAGACAGTAGTCAGATGAAAGACGAAGATCTAAATACTGATAATCGCATTTCGCTCTTCACTTTTCGCCTTTCGCGATCAGTGATCTGCGAGGAATCCGGCTCACGGTGAGCGGTTCACGGTGTACCATCGTGATCCACGCCGAGCCAAAGGACATCCATGTTTTCCGATTGTAGTCCGGAAAGTCCACATCCCCTGAACGGTCGGGCTGGTCCCGTCCGGCGCAAGGCGGAAGTTATTCTCCTTCTTCCGCGACAAGCGCTCATCGGTGAGGTGTGGGGCAAACGATCCACGGATCCGCCCTGGGGCTGCTCACTCCGGGGTGACAGAAACGTACCTCTCGCCAAGAGCGCCAAGGACGCAAAGAGATGTATGATTTGGCAAGTTCCAAATCACAAGCATGCTTTGCGAGCTCCGCGCGAGGTTCCGAGATCTGCATTGTCCATGAATGTCCATGCAACACGTGTCCATGAGGAATATCGGGGAAGGCGGGCGTGCTCCGACCAGCCTTCCCCTCCTCGGGGATTGGGAGGCGGGGAGATGTCCGGTCGGACGTCTGTCCGGGAGCCAAAGGAGATGCAAGGTTGTGCGTCAACCAGGAGACAAGAAACGAGATACAAGGAAGCTCAAAGGACCACTGAGCAAGGTCTATGGGCACAGGAGAGGCTGTGAAGAGCCATCGGTACCCCGACATACGCATTTCGCTCTTCGCCTTTCGCTTTTCGCGAAACGTGAAAAGACCGGGTTTTCCGATGGGATATTCCCAGAACGTCTGGAAGCATCATGACAGATATTCGACAATTGTCACTTTTACCCGCCATCTGTTTGGCGGGCGACAATCGAACATCTCCATGGGGTGCAGCGATTCAATTGAGATTCAACAAATGGTAATCCAATGAAACCACTGAACAGATGCCGACACGCGTGTCGACCCCTGGAGGCAACGGCTCCAGGTCGGACCTCCGGTCCGACCGGGTACCAGGACCTCCGGCCGAGGGGCAGACCACGCCTGATCACGGCCCTGGTGATCGCCGGCCTCATTTCCGGTGGGCTTCAGCCCCCGGCGATGGCCCAAAAACTGATCAACCGCGGCCAGATCATCAATACCGGTACGATCGCCGTACGGGACTCCGTCCTCGGACTGCCCGCTTCTATCGGCGGATCGATGAGGCTGACGGGTGAAAATCAGCTCGTCCCGGCACGAACGTACCAGAATCTGGCTTTGACCAGCCCCGCGGTCACCACAAAATGGGCTGAGGGAAATCTGTTCGTGTCCGAAACATTGCTCATCGGACCAAACGTCACCTTCCAGGTTCCGGCTGATTCGGCCGTCACGCTCGGGACAGCATCAGGAAGACTCACAGAACAGGGATATATTGCCGGCAGCATCAGTAAAACCGTGGACCTGCAGGGGGGTACTCCGTCCTCTGACTTCGGAGGGATAGGTGCGTCCGTTTCGTGGAGCAGTACAGCTCCGAACGCGACCGCTGTCACTCGGACGTCGGGGATCGCAATCTCCGCAGGAGGGAACACATCCATCCAACGATACTATGATATCGCCCCGGCAAATCAGACCGCTGTCACGACGGTCGACCTCGCGTACGTGACCGACGAGCTCCAGGGACAGGATCCGAATGCTCTCGATGTATGGCGTCTCCCTCCGGGTGAGACCCGCTGGCGCCGACAAAAGTCGACGATATCGGGTACTACGCTGACCATTTCGGGACTCCAGGCATACGGACGGTTCACGTTCGCCGATACGCTCCATCCGCTCGATCCGGTCACCATGTTTGAATGGGACCCGGCCCTGTTCGCATCGCTCAGTCCGGACTCGGCACGCGGGTATGTCCTGCAGCCGGTCGACTCGCTCTTCAGGGTCCGCGTCACCGATGGCTTCGATCAGCCTGTTGCCGGCGTCACTGTCACCTTCTCGATCACCGGAAGACCGTCTGGTGCAACAGGGGATGGCCTCTCGGCCACATCAGCAGTAACGGATGGGGACGGTGTCGCATCCACGCAGCTGACGCTCGGCGATCTGAGCGGCAAATATATCGTCACCGCAGACGTTCCGGCGGTTCCTGACATTCTGCCCGTGACGTTCGTCGGCTATACTGGTTCTGAACTTCTGGCGATGCAGTACATCAGCGGCGACGCCCAGACTGATTCTGTCCGCGCTCTCCTACCTTCACCCTTCAGGGTGAGGTTGTTGGCCAACGATTCCTCGTTCGCCGTCGGCGAACCTGTCCGTTTCGCCATACTCTCCCGGCCGTCAGGCGACTCGCTGTCCATGCCGGCAGATACTGTCGTTTCGACGAACGCCCAGGGCGAGGCTTCGCTCAGCTTCAGGCTCGGTTCAGTAGCCGGATCATACGTTGTCAGGGCATCCGCGCTCGCGGCAGATACGCTCTTCCGGCTCTTCACTGCCGAAGCGACCGCCGGAACGCCGGCTCAGCTCATCGCATCGAACGGGCCTGTTCTGTCCGACACGGTCGGCCAGACGATGACGCCGTTCTATCACTATGTGCTCGACCAGTATGGGAATCCGATCCAGGGCGCGACGGTGAACTTTGCCATCACTTCCGTCCCGTCAGGCGCCACAGGTCAGGCGCTCCAGAACACGAGCGTGGTCACAGATTCGAACGGCCTCGCTTCCACACGGCTGACGCTCGGCACAATCGCCGGAACGTACGTCGTTCAGGTCACAACCCCGTCGGTGTCCGGTGCCTTGAATACCGTCTCTGTGAGCGCAGTGCCGGATGCGCCTGCTCTGCTCGCACTCGTGAGCGGCTCCGGCCAGCAGAAACGCGTCCTGTCGCTCGTCGATTCACTGCTCGCCGTTCGCATTGCTGATGCGTTCGGCAACGCTGTGGCGGGTGTCCCCGTCAGCTATGCCTATGCATCCGTACCGTCGGGTGCCACGGGCCAGACCTTCACGCAGGCCTCAGATACTTCCGACGCTATCGGACGAGCCGACACGCGTGCGCTTCTTGGGAACAGGGCCGGAACTTACACCGTTCGCGCAACATCGCCAGCAGTTCCGGCTGACACCGTGCTCTTCCAGATCACGGCGCTTCCGGGTGCGGCGGTTCAGATCGCGTCGACTGTCCCGCTCACTGCAACTGGTACCGTGCTTCAGCTTACTGCGCCGTTCGTCTACACGGTGGCCGACAGTCTCGGCAACGGTGTCCCCGGTGTCGTGGTCGACTACTCGCTGACCGCCGTGCCGGCCGGTGCCACAGGCCAGTTCTTCAGCAATAGCTCGGTCACCTCAGACAGCCTTGGCAGGGTCAGCAACCGCCTGCGATTGGGTGATCAGGCTGGTCTGTACACTGTGAGGGCGACATCGCTGTCGATGCCGGGTGTGCTGCTGAGCGAGTCCATTCTGGCTAATCCGGCCGGAGCTGCGACCATCGCTCGCGTCACAGGCTCGGGTCAGTCCAACCAGATCCTCACGCTCGTCGATTCGCTGCTTGTTGTGGGCGTGA
Source organism: uncultured Ignavibacteriaceae bacterium (assembly GCA_964534125.1). GTDB lineage: Bacteria > Bacteroidota > Ignavibacteria > UBA10030 > UBA10030 > 2-02-FULL-55-14. Next base: position 169,167 of record CAZHOJ010000001.1, on the reverse strand, counting down.
CCGACTCGCTCGGTAATGCCGTCGCGGGTGTTCCGATCGACTTCGCGATCACCACGGCTCCTGCGAGTGCATCGGGTCAGACGTTGACCTCCAGCAGAGATACGACGGATGCCTCAGGTCTGGCGACCACCCGGCTGCAGCTCGGCACAAAGGTCGGCGTCTATGTCGTCACCGCCACCTCGGCGTCCATTCCGTCCGGCTCGGCTGACTTCAGTATCACGGCAACGCATGGAGCCGCTGCGTCCCTTGCCGCGACCGGCCAGGCAGTGCGGGATACGGTCCTGAAGCAGGCCTCGCCCCTGTATGTGGAACTGCTCGATGTTCAGCAGAACCCGATACCGAATGCCATCGTGCGCTATGGGCTCGAAGCGCCTCAGGGCGCCACGGGTCAATTCCTGACAGCCGATTCATCGTTCACGGACAGTTCAGGTCAGGCCTCAGTGACTCTCAACTTCGGCGACAAGGCGGGTATCTACACCGTGTATGCGGTGGCAGACCTGCTGCCCGGACAGGTGCGTCAGCTTTCTGCGACCGCTGTCGCCGCCGGGCTGGCCCAGTTCGCCGCGTATGAGACGCCTGTCGTGCCACAGCAGGTCTACACGCGCATGGATTCATCGTTCGTCGTGAGAACGATGGATGCCTACGGGAATCCTGTGGCAGGTGTCCCGATCGCGTTCTCGGTGGTCGATACGCCGGCGTATGCCGTTGATTTCGAGCTGTCGAAGTACACGGATACGACCAACGCTGCCGGTGTGGCGTGGACGAACCTGATCCTCGGATCCAAGGTCGGCGTCTACACGGTCCTGGCAGAGGTCGAAGGCATGCCCGACGTTACGTTCATGGCAACGGCAATTCCGGGTGCTCCGAAGTCGCTTGCGAAGGTGCCCACGGACTCGCTGGCATTCCCCGGAACACTCGCAGCGCCGTTCCACGTGACGGCTCTGGACACAGGTCTGAATGCCGTCCCGGGACAGATCGTCTCCTTCAGCATCGTCTCGACGCCTGCTGGCGCGACGGGCCAGCTGCTGACCACGACAACGGATACGACAGATCCGTCAGGACAGGCCACGACCATCCTGCGGCTCGGCAACAGGCCGGGCGATTATGTGGTCGCCGCAACACTGGCTGACCTGCAGCCAGCCCTCTTTACGGTCACGGCTCTGGATGTCAGGGGGAATCCAAACCTCGACCGCCGCATCGATATTGCGGACCTGACGACCATCGTCGACCATGCTCTCGGCAATCTGACGCTCACAGGTGGGCAGTTCACCGCAGCAGATCTCGACAGCAACGGTGTGGTCGATTTGCGCGATGCGCTCATCGTCCGCGACTACATCCTGTCGCACGGCGCTTGGGTGTTGACGGATACGATGGGCATAGCCGCCGTCGAGTACCCGAACATTGTGCTCGGGACTGACCAGATGAGCCAGTCTGCTGCTGAGACGGGCCGGGCAGGCGTTGCCGATGATGCGCACACCTCGGGCAGTGCGACCAACACGACCGCACAGCTTGAGTTCACCGATGTAGGCATTCGTCTGTGCCTTACGAATGACGTACCGGTGAAGGGCGTCCAGATCTATGTCCGGTTCAAGCGGGCCATACCGCCTCCGGGCCGCGACATCAAGTTCAGCCGCGCATCGATGATGAACGTCTTCGTGGCAGGGACCAGCACTGAGGTCGTCGCTGCGGCGTTCAACTTCTCGAACACGCCGATCGATCCCGGCTCGGGGCCGATCCTGCGCCTCCCGCTGGCTGGCCTCGATACGACGGACATCGACTCGGTCGCGATCATTGTGAGTACGGGTACGGAGAACCTGTCGACGGAACTGGCGGGTGATAAGGTCACGCGGAGCGAGGTTCTGTATCCGACGACCTATACGCTCTATCAGAACTATCCGAATCCGTTCAATGCGCAGACGACGATCGAATACGAGGTTCCCGAGGTCACCGGTCGCATCGCCCGGGTATACATCCAGATCTTCAATATGCTCGGCGAAAAGGTGGTGACGATCGACGGTGGCGAGAGGGATGCTGGAAGGTATTCAGTCCTGTGGAACGGCCGGGATGCGTACGGGAATGGACTTGCGAGCGGAGCCTACTTCTATCGGCTCATCTCCATCGATCCGATGAACGACAAACACTTCACGTCGACGAAGAAGATGATATATCTGAAGTAGACCACGGGTGCGTGAATAGTGAATGGTGAACAGTGAACCGGAAGCAGACACCAGACCCCTCAAGGACTCCGGCTCACGGTTTACGGCTCAGGATTCACGATATACCGGCTCACCCGCCTTCGCTGAAGCTGCGTCGGGCAGGCAGTTCACGGTTTACGGTTCACGAACCACGATCTACCGGCTCACGATTCACAGTTTACGGTTCACGGTCTACGATAATTGATACCAAAATGACTCAATGGCAAAATTGATCACACACTGGATTTCCAGGATCCTCTGCGTCGTGCTTTCGGTCCTGATGATCATCGGCTGCGGGACCACGTCGCAGTTCGTTCCGGGCATAGGGAAGAAGTATGTCTACAGCTACCGTATGACATCTCCTGTGGCAGACAAAGAAATGGTCTTCCAGGACGGGCGGATAGCTGTGAGCTTCTCCATCGATGAGGCGGCCGTTCTCTTCCGCCTGGAGAACCGGACCGACCGGACCATGCACATCCTGTGGGATGAGGTGGTCATCGGTGTCGACGGGCGATTCACCCGCGTACGGCATGCCCCTGACTTCTACGTGGACAGCTTGTATGGCACATCGTTCCCGCTTCCCGGGCGCGGCTTCATGCGTGATCTGCTCATACCCGCGGGAAACATCAACTTCAGCGAGGGACGCTGGGTGGAAACACCACTCTTCCCGACGGTCGACAATCGCAGCGACAGCATCCGGGCCCTCATCATGGGGAGCCAAGGCAAGCAGGTTCGCGTCGTCCTGCCGATCCGGTTTCAATCCGGCCGGGTGGATTATGAATTTGCGTTCGCTGTCGACACGGTGAATGAGATAGCATGGCGTGACTATGTACCGGTCCAACGGGAACCCCGGCCCCCTGTCGTTTCCCGGACGAAATCCAGGGACCAGCTCGCTCTGACAGTGGCCATTGTCGTTGGCTTTTTGGGCATGTTTGCGTTACTTATCGGTGCCGATAAGGATCCTCCCAGCGAATAGGATGCGGCACGTGGTCCGGCGATCGGGAGGCCCGGCAAAAACCACCAAACGCGCATGAATATCCTCGTCACAGGCGGAAGCGGCATGGTCGGGAGGTACCTGGTCGAATCGCTGCTGGCCGACCATACCGTATCCGTCCTCGATCTCCGCAATCCGTCCGGTCCTCACAGCAAGTTCTATCGCGCGGACCTCCTCAGCCTCTCCTCCGTGAATGCAGTGTTGCCGGGTCACGATGCCGTCGTGCACCTGGGGGGCATTCCCCACCCGCTCGATGAACCGGGAGAGAAGGTCTTCCAGGTCAATACCATCGGGACATTCAATGTGCTGGAGGCGGCAGCGTCCGCCGGAGTCGGGACCATCATCTTCATGTCGAGCGAATCCACGCTCGGTTTCGCCTTCGCTCGCAAGAGGATGTCCCCGCTCTCTGTCCCCATCGATGAGGACCACCCGCTCCGCCCCCAGGACCCGTATGCGATGAGCAAGGTGTCCGGCGAAATGCTCTGCGCCGCGTACAGCCGCACGTATGGGATCCGAACGGTTGCGCTCAGGGCTCCCTGGATATGGGTGCCAGAGCCGAATGCGGTCGCGTTCTATCGCTCCCTTGTACGGGAGTACGAGAAGTGGTCCCAGAATCTCTGGGCCTATATACACGTGCACGATGTTTGCTCCGCGGTGTCCGCTGCGCTCCGGCCTGATGCGACGACAGGCCATGAGGTTTTCTTCATCTCGGCCTCCGAGCAGTGGACGGATGTCAGGACCCGGGACCTGCTCGCTCGGTTCTATCCCGACACACCCGTTCCCGAGAATGCCTTTCCCGGCCGCGAGTCACTCATCTCAACAGCACGGGCTGCAGAAGTCCTCGGTTTCAGCCCCGCATACTCCCGCGACGACCTCTTCCGGTGAATTCCAGCGGACCGGATAGACCTGCACGCTGCGCCCGGATCGCCTTCAGTGTCCTGGGTGTGATCCTCTGTTGTGCTTTCTCCCTTCCTGCGCAATCTTCCCACGGTCCGTCCATTCCCATGCAGGTGGACTCTGTAAATATGGTGCGGTTCGGATTCGAAAGGCTTCTGAATACGTTCATGGGGACCGGCGATGCGGTTGCGTCCGGGACGGTCGCAGGTCTTCGGTACGACATTCGTCAGCAGCTTCGGTCCCGTCTCGTCAGAGTCCCCGGCTCGCCACGTCAGGACGAGTACAAGGGGAGTTTCCTGGTCGGGTATCCCGTTGCTGATGTTCTCTCCGTCGTGCTCTCCGAAGAATCATCGGTCCTCGGCGGGAGCAGGGGGGCCGGCATAGAAGCGAATGCGCTGCACAGGATCCTGGCCGGTCCGGAGTACCGTCCGGCTCCGGGGATCGCCGCACGCGGATTCGTCGGGTGGGAAACGAACGGCCAGGAAGATCTGCGCGATGATGGGCTCTCCTATGCGGCCGGCATCGATGCTCAGGAGGTGGACCTGGCCGGTGTCTCCGTGCAGGGAACTGGATCGATCATCCGGTCACGGTTGGGTGAGCGCAGGCCGGAAGATGCATATGCGCGCGTGAGACTATTGAGCGATTTTCAGGCTGGGTCGGGTGATTCGCTTGAAGTGACATACACGAAACAGGTGAGGGAGCTGTACTCGTCCGTCGGAACAGCGGCGGCGTCAGCAGCAACATACCTCAGTCGGTCCGAGGACGTCCTCAGTGTCCGCAATGTCCTGTGGTTCATGGGAAGTCAGACACTTGCCGGATCGGTCGAAGGCGGGTTGGTGCAGCGGGCGATCGACCGCTCATATCATGGGGAGGGGGCGGTTGCAGGGAGTGTTCCCATGCCTGCGCTGATAGACCAGTTGATGATCGATGTCGCGGGGCGGCTGCGGTGGAATCCCGTCGATGTGGTTTCCACACAGCTCGGCTTCGGCTTTGCGTCGGGTGAGGAGATCCATGATGTGCGGGAGGTCGAATTCTACCCGCAGACCGCGATCGATGCGGGGCGGGCACAGGCCAGGCGGCGCTCCAATACCTACGAGCGGTACCTCACCACAGTGGCCATCGAAGCATCACCCGTTCGCCGCGGGACCGTTCGTTTGGAAGGGAGCGCAGGCCTGCTGCGCTACGACACGCCTGATACCCTCAATACTGATGATCGCGATGAACAACGGTTCACTGTCGGGTTGCACCTCGGGTATGACATCTCGCGGGAGCTTGGCGTTTCCATGAAGCTCGAAGGCGGACAGAACCACCTGGTATACCTCAGCAGGTTCCAGAGCGCCAACAATGTCCGTATCCGTACGCTGCGGCTTGCCCCGGCCGTCGTCTGGGCGTCCCGGGCGGGTTTCAGGAATGCGATGCATGCGGAGGTCGCGGCCTCGTATACCGTGTATGATTACGAGGACCTCATCAGTACCGTGCAGAGCTTCTCGTACCGGCAGGCGGCCTGGACGGATTCCCTGACTGTGAGCCTCGGCACCCGCATGGGGTTGGAATTCTTTGGATCTCTGCGTTTATTTGAACGAGGGATCATCCGGTGGAGCGATTTTACGGAGCGTCCCCAGCGGGCGTTCCTGGAACTGTACCTCTGGCCACGCCTGACGTATCTTCTGTGGGAGAAGGTCGCCATCGGTATCGGATTCCGGTCCTTCCGCCAGGAACGGTATCTCTATGTTCAGAATGTGCGGGCGTACGATGGCGCGGTCGGGTCATCAGGACCGACAGTCTCCATCACCGCCACTGTCGGACCGGCTGCCCGTATCATGCTCTCAGGCTGGCGGGAAACGCAGTATGTGAACAGCAGCCAGGCACGATCTCTATCGAACCTATCACTTACCGTCGAGACCCGACTGTGATGTCAAAGAAGGAACGGGAAGGCGCCCGTGGCTTCGGGCCTGAGGAATGTATGATCCGCATAGAACTCCCGAGCTCGCCCCGGGAGATCGTGAAGGTGGAGTCCTTCCTTCTGGAAGCGAATGCGAAGCTCCGTCTCGACGATGGGACGATGTACCGGCTGCTTGTCGCGGTCACAGAGGCTGTCAATAACGCTATCATCCACGGGAATGGGTCCGATCCGTCGAAGATGGTCATTATCTGCATCACTGCCACGCCGCAGATGGTGAGCGTCACCGTCCAGGACCATGGCCCCGGCTTCGATTCCGCGAACCTCCCGAATCCGCTCGATCAGGAGAATCTGCTGAAGGACCACGGACGGGGCGTCTTCCTCATCAGGTCATTGATGGATAAGGTCGAGTTCTCCCGGACCGAGAAAGGCTCCGCCATCACGATGGTCGTCGACCTGAACCTGCTCCGATAGCTGCTCTTTCCCCGTCGAACAACAAAAAAAGCCCCTTCGCAATGAAGGGGCTTTCTGTTGTACGGCTGATTGTGTGTCAGCGGATCGTCGATGGGGCGAACAGCGTCTCGAACGATTTCAGGATCTCAGGAGAGACGCTGGGATATCCTTCGCTGCCAGTCTTGCTCGTCGGTGCGTCAAGTCCGGGGATGCTCGAAATGTTGACCGGCTGGACGCTCATCCCGAACTTCTGGTTCATGACCTTGATGAACTGGTTCGCGATGACCCCGTTTCCGCGGGAAGAGGGGTGCACGCCGTCGAGGCTGAACAGCCCGCCCGTCACGTAGTCCGCTGTGAAGACGGTCCCTGCCCACAGGTATCCGTTCGCTGCAACATCATTGAAGAACGCATACGCATCGAACACCTCAGCGTTGTTCGCCGCGGCGACGGTCGCGATGGTCGAATTGAAGGCCGTGATGGCATTGCTCACGTTCGTCTGCTCCGTGGCGTCGAGCACGTATGCGTTCGGCCATGGATTCTGCGGATGCAGGCCGAAGGGCTTCGTTGAGTCGAGGCCCGCGGCTGCGGCTGCAGGGTAGCCTCCGAACGGCGCGAACAGGCTGCGGAAGGGTTCGAACGTCGGCGTGCCGATCAGGGTTGCGTACGCACCACCAGGGAGCGTGAGGAGGGGACGAGAACCGGCTGCCTCATCGAACTTCGTCGTTCCTGTCGCAGCGCCCGATTCACCGGCCTTTTGATAGTAGAAGTCCCCGCCTGCGGCGAACACTGTAGAGGCCAGGGCAGCTTTCACTTTCGGCCCGATCGTGGTGAAGAAGGGGACGGCTGTGACCGATGGAACATTGGCGACAATGATCTTGGCGTTCGGCAGCGATGCACGGAGCGCCCCGAGGGAGTTGGTGTACAGGAGCGTGAACGTTGCCGACGGGGTCGGTGCCGGGATCGACGGCGATGCGCCGCCTGTCGTGGCATAGCCAAGGACGTCGTTCGCACCAAGCCAGAACGTCACGAGATCAGGATTCAGAGCGACAGCCTGCAGGTACGGGCTCTTCGGGAAAGGCTGCGAGACCGGAGGATTTGTCCGGATGATGTACGGGCCAAGACCTCCATGATACGTACCGACGGTATCCAGGAATCCGGCCAGCGGCGCGCCGGGGAGCCCCAGATTGTCGTAGGGACGGTTGAGCGCCAGGTTTATCGGGCTTCCCGGTGCAACACCGCGGGGACCGATGACCGGGCTCACCGGATCGAGGACGAGCAGCTCATATCGCCCTGCGATGCTCGGATTGGTCGAGCTTGGGGAGCCGGGATCGGACCAGAGCGGCTGCACGAAATCGCCCAGGTTCGCGCCCGCGTCACGCAGCTGTTTCTGGACGAGGTTCGGGAAACTGTATTCCTGGGCCGACCGGTACAGTCCGTTCGATTGATAGCCGGCCGTCAGGCTGTTGCCGACAGCCACATATTTCGAGATGGATGTGCCGCCAAGCGAGGGTCCCGGAGGAGCCTCGTCCGCGCATCCACCGACGATCGCCGCCAGAAAGATGAGGGCGATAGCTAATGTCAGATGGGATTTCATAGACACTCCATTATCAAAGTGAGCATTCATGGGTTCAGAGTTCAGAAGGCATAGCCGAAGTTGATACCGAACAGATGCGCGTCTGCCTGGTATAAGCCGTCAAAGTTGATGTCTGTGTTGGCGGCTGTCCGCTCGTCGAACTTCAGGTACAGGTAGGAGACGTCGACCGTGATGGTCTCTGTGAGCTTGTATCCGAGACCGACATTGATGCCGTTCCTGTTCGCATCGGGGAGCAGCGGCTCCAGTTTGCTGTCAGGCACGGGATTGTTGTCATACAGGTATCCGGCGCGCAGCTGAAGGTCGCCCATTGTGTACTCGGCCCCGGCCCGGAGGATGAACGTGTCCTCATATTCCTTCGGCGAAACGACGCGGGAGCCATCCTTCTTGAACGTGAATGCCAGTTCTTTGTAGGAGGACCAACCGATGTACTGATAATCCACCTCGACCTCGAGATTGTCCATGACCTTATAGGCGACGCCGAGGAATGCCGTCGAGGGAAGCTCCATCTCTGTTTCCACGTCGCCCGCCGGATAGACCGAGCGGTTCGGCGTGAAGGTCGCGGTCCCGGTGGGTGTGATCTTCGTCGAGCTGCGGTACGTGGCCCCTACGGATAACGCGTCGGTCGGCTTGTACATGACCCCAACGTTGAACCCATAGCCTAGTCCGCTTGCCTCGATGCTCACCTGGCCGGCCGGATTGAAGTTGTCCACATACCGATGGATCTCGGCCGTACCCGTTACGAAGTTGAATCCGACACCGACCGAGAGGTTCTCCATCACACGGTAGGAAACAGTGGGGGAGATGTAGAACGTTTGCAGGTCGACCTTCTGCGTGATCGTGGAGCCGGCCCATTGGTCAGGCCACTCTGTGCCGAGTCCGTATGGATTGTACACTCCAAGGCCCACGACGATGTCGTCCGTCAGAGCTGACGTCGCATAGAAGTTGATCGGTGTGAAGACCTGCGATACCATTTCCCACTTCTGCCCGGATGGAAAACCGCTCACTGTCGGGCCGTAGAATGTCGCGCCGGGAGCGATCAATGTGGTGCCAAGATAAAGGTGGGTCCCTTGCTGAAAACCAAGACCGGCGGGATTGAAGAAGATCGCCGATCCGTCGTATGCACGTGCAGCCCAAGCGCCGCCCATTGCCATCGCCCGGGAACCATGTTCATTCAACTGAAATCCACCGCCAGTTACGACTGACGTTATTACCAGCGCAGCGATTGCGGTGAGGATAATGTACCGTAAGGTGTTCACCGGCCGCTCCTTTCATTATTAGGTGGTTGGAGAACGCGTTAATCTACCGGTCGGAACACGAAATGTCAATTGTGATAATGAGGAAGGGTAATTCAACAGCGTGATTGTATCAGAAATGAGAAAGGCTGGACCGCATGAACACGGACCAGCCCTTCCTGAAAAACAGCGATTGCAGGCAGCCTAGAAGTTTTTCTCCACCAGCACCATCTCAGTCCCGGAAGCGTTAATGCCTGTCTGTGGATCGGGCGTGACAGGCACAACGTACCGGACGATGCCCACACCTGCAGCAAAGTAGTAATGCCTCGGTGACTCTACTATCGTTCCCCCTAGATCGACCCTTCCTACGAGCTCCAGCTTGTATGCCTGGAACGAACCTGCTGGTGTCGTGATCGATTCGGGATTCCTGATCGTCGCGTCCACCGGGACTGCGATAACGAAACCGAGGCTCTGATCGACGAGCGTCCCGACAGCATATCTCGTATTCGTCCGTTTGCTCCGGTCGAAGGCCAGCCGCCATCCCTCCTGGAATTCGAGGTACAGGTTCCCGTTCTCGACCGCGGTGAAGGTCGATTCGACCTCGGCCAGCTGTCCGTCGGGTGTGTAGATCGAATCGAGGAGAAGGAAGGCATTCTTTCCGTTGCGGGTCACTCCCGCATCTGCGTGGATGGTCCGACGATGGTCGGAACCAGGCACCTTCTGCGATGTCAGGCTGTCCAGCAGGTACTCATTGTAGACGAGCTTCCGTCCGAGAGCGAAGGGGAACAGGTCCGTTTCCGGTATGTCCCTCGCCGTGTCCGGATCGGTCGTCGCATCATCGCCACAACCGATTCCTGCGATGAGGAGTCCTGCCGAGAGCAGAATGGTGCGCAGAAGGTGCCGCTGTCCGGTGTGTATCATATCAGACAGAGAGCTTGCCCATGTTCGCGCGGACGCCCTCGGCCGACTTGTTCAGGGCCGCCTGCTCCTCGTCCGTCAGCTTGATCTGGATGATCTCTTCCATACCGTCCTTGCCGATCTTTATCGGCACACCGACGACCACGTCCTTCAGGCCATACTCCCCTTCGAGCCACACCGCGCACGGGAGAATGCGCTTTTTGTTCTTCACGATCGCCTCCACCATCTGTACGGCGGACGTGGCGGGAGCATAATAGGCGCTCCCGGTCTTCAGGTAATTGACGATCTCGATGCCGCCATCGCGTGTGCGCTTGACAAGCCGTTCGATCGTCTCTGTGTCCATCAGGTCCGGCAACGGAATGCCTGCGACCGTCGAGTAGCGGGGGAGCGGGACCATCGAGTCGCCATGACCGCCCAGCACGAAGGCGGAGACATCTTCAACGGAGACCTTCAGTTCCATCGAGATGAACGTGCGGAACCGTGCTGAGTCGAGCACGCCGGCCATGCCGATGACGCGCTTGCGGTCGAATCCGCTGACCTTCTTTGCCACGTAGGTCATGACATCGAGCGGGTTCGAAACGACCACAAGGATCGCTTTCGGGGATTTCTTTGCCGCCTGCTCGATGCAGGCCTTGACGATGTCGGCGTTCGTCTTCTGCAGGTCGTCCCGGCTCATCCCCGGCTTGCGGGCGAGACCTGCCGTCATGACGATGATGTCGGACCCTGCTGTCTCGTCATACCCATTCGTGCCGATGACGCGCGTATCGAAACCCTCGACGGGTGCCGATTCGTACATGTCGAGGCCCTTCCCCTGGGGGAGTCCCTCGACCACATCCACAAGAACGACCTCGTTGGCCAGTTCTTCCTGGGCGATGCGGTATGCTGCGGATGCTCCAACATGACCGGCGCCGATGACGGTGATCTTGCTCATGGTGATTCTCCGGTGTTCAGATGGTTGAGAAAAAAAAACCTCCCTTAGGGGGAGGTTGTTGCTTGCGTATGCTCGTTAGGCCGCTGGATATACGCTCACGCGCTGTCGTGTCTTCCCGACGCGTTCGAACGTGACGAGCCCGTCGATGAGCGCGAAGAGGGTATCATCGCTTCCGCGTGCGACATTGGCCCCGGGGTGCATCTTCGTCCCCCGCTGCCGGACGAGAATGTTCCCGGCACGGACCGTCTGTCCGCCGAAACGTTTGACACCGAGCCGCTGGGCGTTACTGTCGCGGCCGTTCTTTGTACTTCCACCACCTTTTTTGTGTGCCATATGCTGTGCCTTTTACGATACCGTGGTGACTTCGATGTGCGTGAAGGGCTGACGATGACCCCTGCGGACCCTGTAGCCTTTCCGCTTCTTCTTCTTGAACACGATGACCTTGTCGTCCTTGGGGTGTGCGAGCACCTTCACCTCGACGAATGAGCCGTCAATGTAGGGCGATCCGACCTCGGTCTTCGATTCGTCACTTCTGAGAAGGACCTTGTCAAATCGCACGGTCTTGCCTACCTCCGACGTGAGGCGTGGAACGTAGACCTTCTGCGATTTTTCGACCCTGACCTGGGTCCCTGCGATCTCAACTATAGCGTACATGGAAATTCCGATGATAGTATATCAAATGAGATAAAAATGGTACGCAGAAAACCGCTCAAAGTCAACCAGAAAAGCGCATTATGCGCTCCAGACAGCGTCCTTTGCGCCGAACCTGAGGAGCCGCAGGCTGTTGAGCAGCACGAGTAGCGTGATCCCGTCGTCTGCGAGTATCGCCAGCCAGAGGCTCGAAAGGCCGGCGATCCCGAGGACCAGGAAGGCCGCTTTCGTGAGGAGAGAGACCACGATGTTGAACCTGATGGTCCTGTGTGCTGCATGTCCGAGGGAGAGGAGCGGCGCCACTTGTGTGAGGGAGGGGGAGCGGAAGACGACGTCCGCCGCCTCGATCGCTGCGTCCGAGCCGGTCCCACCGATGGCAATGCCGACATGGGCTTCAGCGAGCGCGGGAGCATCATTGATACCATCACCCACCATGGCCACGGGCCCCAGCGCTTCCGTCATTCTGCGGATCTCGGACGTCTTCGCTTCGGGAAGGAGCCCCGTCCGCACCGAACGGATGCCGAGCTCCCGGCCGAGAGCCTCCCCGACGGCCTCGCTGTCCCCGGTCAGGATCGTGACGGGGGATCCGGTCGCCCGCTCGATGCTCTTGATGGCCATCCCGGCGTCGGATCGGGCCGTGTCGCGCGCGGCAAGAAGTCCGATCGGGCCGTTCTTTGTGGCGAGAACGAGCACCGTATGTCCGTCCCGCTCCATCGCGGAGATCCGGGCCTCGAGGCTTTCGGAGCAGAGTCCGTGCTCCTCGATGAATGCATGATTTCCGATGAGGTATTCAGTTCCGTCGACGGTCCCTGTCACACCCTTGCCCGGGAACGAGCGGAACTGGGCGAGCTGAGCGTCCACGGGGATTGCGTTCGACCGTGCATACCGGATGATCGCCCGTGCGAGCGGGTGCTCCGAGCGCGATTCCAGAGCCGCCGCGATCCGGACGATGGCAGACGTCTCCATGGAGTCCAGCGACTCGACGCGAGTGACATCGTGAAATCCGCGTGTGACGGTGCCGGTCTTGTCTATGGCGACGGTCCGGACCCGCGATAATCGTTCCAGCACATCGCCACTCCGGATAAGGATGCCTTTCTTCGCGGCACCGGTGATAGCACTGACGACCGCCATAGGGGTCGAAAGGAGCAGTGCGCAGGGACACGATATGACGAGAAGCGTCAGCGCCCGGTATGTCCATTCGGTCAGCGATGATCCCGTCACCAGGGGAGGGAGCGTTGCCACAACGAGGGAGAGGATGAACACTGAGGGGACATACCAGCGCGCGAACTTCTCCATGAAGGTCTGCACGCTGTTCTTCTTCTGCCGGGCAGCATCGACCATGTCGGAGATCGCCTGCAGCTTCGTGTCCCCAGCCCGTGCCGCTACGGCGAATTCGATCGCACCCTGACCGTTCAGTGTGCCTGCGAAGACGTTGCTCTCGGTTCCCTTGTAGACCGGAAGGGATTCTCCCGTCAGCGCCGACTCGTCGACAGACGTCTCGCCTCTGCTCACCGTGCCGTCGAGCGGAATTCTTTCCCCGGGCCGTACGAGCACCGTCGTCCCGACGCCGATGTCCCGGATAGGTACCTCCTGCTCCCCGTTCTCTGCGAGCACATGGGCAGTCTCGGGCGATAGCGCGAGCAGTTCGCCGATCGCCCTTCTGGTCCGGTCGATGCTCATGGCTTCGAGCAGCAACGAAAGGGCGTAGAGTGAGAGAACGGCAGCCCCTTCCGCATATTCGCCAAGGATTACCGCGCCAGCGGCAGCGGCAGTCATCAGCACGTTCACGTCGAGCCGTCGTGCACGGAGCGACCGGAATCCCCGGAGCGCGATGTCCCATCCTCCTGCTGCCATGGCCGCTAGCAGGAGAGGGGGTGCCAGTCCCGGAAACAGGCCCGCCCATGTGAGGACGAGTCCTGTTCCAAGCAGCACGAGCGAGATTCCGACCGACCAGCGGATGCGTGATGAGACCGCCGACGATCCGCTCGTCTCTCTCGATGTCACTCTCCCGGGGAATCCTGACCGTTGAAGAGTATCGAGGAGGATGCCGGTGTCGGTGCTGTGCCTGATCGAGAGGGTCCTGTTGGCGAGGTCGAATGTGATGTCCTCGATGCCCTCGACCGCACCGAAGGCTTTCCGCACGGAGGCTTCCTCGACCGCACAGCAGACATCGGGGACGAGAATGGTGGTTCGCTGTCCCTCTGCCATCAGAGCGTCTCCCTGATGTGCCGTCTGGCGACGCGGAGCAGGTCCTCGATGTGCTCGTCATCGATGGAGGAGAAGACCAGCTTTCCTTCCTTCCGCTGCCGGACAAGTCGGAGGGTCTTCAGGAGGCGGAGCTGGTGCGAGACCGCCGACTCGCTCATGCCGAGTGCCTGGGCGAGGTCGTACGTGCACAGCTCCTGGTGCCCGAGCGCGATGACGATGCGGAGACGGGAGGGGTCTGACAGGACCTTGAAGAGCTCCGCCATCCGTTCGACCTCTTCAGGGCGGGAAAGGGAGCGTCGTGCCGCTGCGATGAGCGGCTGATGGACATGGCGTGCGGTCATGGGAAGGCTTACGATTGAATGATTGTTCAATCGTAATATACACGCCGATGGGGAGGATGTCAATCCTGTGTTGAGGGGGGCGAGGGCGTCGCTGTGTGGGATGCACGCTCGTCGCTCGAGAGGACCTCGTTCATCGAACCGGTCCGGTAGCCCTTGAGGTCGATCGTGACGTAGACGTAGCCGAGCGATGTGAACCGTTCCAGCAGCAGCCTCCGGAGCGATGGCTCGAAGACGCGCTGGAATTCCTGCTGGCCGAACTCGAGCCGCGCCGTCCGGTCGTCGTGGTGGCGGAAACGGAACTGCCGGAACCCAAGGTCCCGGAGGAACGACTCGGCCTCATCGACGATCCGGAGCTGTTCTTTTGTGATCCCATGCCCGTACGGGAACCGTGATGCCAGGCAGGCAAAGGAGGGCTTGTCCCAGTTGGGGATGCCAAGCTCGCGGGCGAGCGCCCGCACATCGTCCTTCGTCAGTCCGGCCTCGAACAGGGGGGACCGGATGTTCTGCTCGTCCTTGGCCCGCATGCCCGGGCGGAAGTCCTTCATATCATTGACGATCGTTCCGTCGGCGACCCAGACGATCCCCTCTTCCTTCGCGATGCCATGCAGCTTGCCGAACAGTTCGGTCTTGCAGAAATAGCACCGGTTCGGCGGGTTCTCGGCAAATTTCAGGTCGTCGGTCTCCTCGGTCGAGACGACCCGATACCGCGTCCCGAACTGGCGCGCGAGGTCGATGGCCTCCTCGAACTCGCGTGACGGGTATGTCTCGGAGCGCCCTATGACAGCCAGAGCGCGGTCCTGAAGCACGTCCGTTGCCACGCGGATCAGCAGGGTGCTGTCGATGCCGCCGGAATACCCGATGGCGACGCTCCCCATTGCGGTCAGGGTGGATCTGAGGGTCTCATACTTCTGGTTCAGGGAATCGTCGATCATATCTCTGCCATTTTGTGTTCGATCGTCTTTCGGAGCGATTCCAACGGCGGTCTCTGTCCTGTCCATAGCTCGAAGGACGCCGCGGCCTGGTGAAGGAACATCCCGAGCCCGTCGATCGTGATCGCTCCGGCTGCCGTGGCGTCAGCCAGGAACCTCGTCTGTCGGGGACGATAGACCGCGTCGAAGGCGATCTGGTCCTTCCTGAAAAGTGCGGCTCCGGGCAGGACGCGCTCATCAGGGCGGGGGTGCATGCCCACGGAGGTCATCTGCATGACGAGCGAACTCTGTTTGATACACTGGGCCGCTGCCGGCTCAGCCATACTGTGGACTTCGATCGTTCCCGTGTGTCTCTCCCACTCGCCGGCGAGTTGCCGTGCCCGTTCAGGATCTCTGTTGACGATATGCAGTCTCGCTATGCCCAACCCCGCCAGGACCATAATTGCCGCACGGGCTGCGCCACCGGCACCGATGACTGTTGCTTCCTTTCCCGCTATCCGGTCGGCGAATGGCTCCAGGACATCCCGGAGTCCGACGACATCAGTGTTGTGCCCTTCCCAGAGGTCGCCCCGGCGAACCAATGTATTCACCGCCCCGGTCGCTCTCGCAGTGTCGCTCAGCGCATCGCAGAGCGCACTCATCGCCACCTTGTGAGGGATCGTAACGTTGCATCCGGTATATGTGTTCCGGATCTGCTCTTTCCAGATCCTTGTCAGGTCGTCTGGACGTACATCACACGTCTCATAGGTCCCCTCCAGCCCGCAGGCAGCAAGTGCTGTGGTATGGACGATGGGAGAGAGTGAATGACCGAGCGGATGACCCAGGATTGCAAGGCGATGGACCATGGAGGGAAACGACAGCAGCTGCAATGTCAGGTGCGCATCAGGTCCCGGAACGGCGGCTGCGAGGCCAGGTCGGGATACAAGAGGGTGAAATCCCGGACAAGTTCGGGTTGGAGCCTGACCGCTTTGGCGAGCTCTTCCTTCGCCTGGGGGAGATCCCGCTTCGCGATGAACGCTTTCGCGAGAGAAAAATGTGCAAGTGCAAATCCCGGCCGATGCTCGATCGACTTGTCGAGGGCCTGGATGGCGCTGTCGAATGAACCCATCTCGAGGAGCGTGTCCCCGTAGTCGAACCATGCTTCAGCGTTGCGTGGTTCTAGCTCCAGGACCTTCCGGTAGCTGTCAAGGCACTCATCCTGTTTGCCGAGATTGTACTCCGCGTCTGCGCGCGCGTACCAGAGCTCCGGATATTCCGGGTTGATCTCGAGTCCGCGCTTGTAGTCCACAAGTGCGCGCTTTGCCTGGCCGATGGCGTCCCAGCAGCAGCCTCGCCCGAAGAACGACTCGAAGTGTTTCTCGTCATGTTTCAGGGCATTCGTGAACGCGACGATTGCTTCCCGGTAATTGCCCTGTTCTTCGTACGCATTGCCGAGATTGTGCCAGGCCGGTACATCGTCCGGTTCGTAGTCGAGGGTCTTCTTGTAGCAGCGGATGGCCTCGGCGAGGTTCGTAAGATTGGCGTACGCGTTCCCCATATTGTACCACGCTGAGGGGAATTCCTCCCGGATGGCCAGAGCCAGTTCGTAACTCTTGATCGAATCCTCGTAAGAGCCGGTCCTGTTCAGGACAATGCCCCTGTTGTACCAGGCATTGAAATTGTAAGGGTCCCTGTTCAGGTGCTCATCGTATGCCTTCACCGCCTCGCCCAGCTTGTCGAGGTAGTCATAGCAGTAGCCGAGCTCGTACCAAGCCTCTGCGTTCTCAGAGTCGAGGTTCAGGATCCGCTTGAAGAGGCCAGTAGCCTCCTCGAAACGTTCCTGTTTCTCAAAAGTGATACCCTTATGAAAGAGGGCGTCCATGTTCGAGGGCTCCAATTGGAGAGCCACCTCGAACGAGGCCAGCGATTCCTCGACACGATTGAGGTTGTCGAGGGTTATACCCCGGTTGACGAAGATCTCTGCATCAGTAGGATTGAGGCTAAGAGCCTTTTCGTACGCAGAAAGGGCCTCCTGATACCTGAAAAGATTGTTCAGGATCATCCCTTTTCGCTGCCAGACGTCTGCGTTGAAGGGCTCGAAAGAGAGGAGCCGGTCGGTGTAGGTGAGGGCTTCTTCGAACTTCTCGTGCTCGAAGTAGAACTGGATGATCTCTTCGAGGGCCTCAGGACTGTTGATATCCTGTCCATTGCTGCCGAGATGCTCCCGGAACCGGCGAAGCTCGTCCTCCCATCTCTCGCCCGATCGCATCGGTTCTTCGTCGTCAAATCTGTCGATATCTGCCATCCGGGGCCTGTTGCTTGGTGAAACGAGCTATTATCAATAAAGAAAGATTTGGAGGCGAAGTCAAGTAACGATTGAATAAGGCAATGTAAAGGGTTTTCTGATAAAACGTTATCCTCGATTTCGTTGCAATTCGGGCCTCCGGCGAGTATATTTACAAGCTACAAGATGGGTTCTGTTGCAGAACATCTGGCCGCCGTTCGGCAAAGCGTTAGGAATGCCGCCCTGTCATGCGGCCGGGATCCGGACGGCATTCTGATCGTTGCTGTATCGAAAACCTTCGATGCGGTCCGGATCAGAGAGGCCATTGAGGCAGGGCAAAGCCATTTTGGTGAGAACTATGCCCAGGAGTTCCGGCGGAAAGAGGCGGAGCTCCGTGACCTCGGTGTGAAATGGCATTTCATAGGGCATCTGCAATCGAACAAGGCCCGCGAGGTCGTCGGCCGGACGCATCTGATCCATTCGCTCGACCGTATATCCCTTGCCCGCGAACTCCAGAAGCGGGGCGAGGCGGCGGACCAGACAGTGGATGTACTCGTTGAGGTCCACACGACGGACGAGGCGACGAAATCCGGACTGCCACCTGACCGGCTCCTTCCGTTCGTGAAGGAGTTGGATGGGCTCGACCGCATCAGGGTGCGGGGTCTCATGACGATGGGCCCCTTCTCTGAAGACCCTGAAGATGCGTGCCCGTCGTTCAGAGAGCTGAGACGCCTGCAGGCCATGATGCGCCAGGAGGCCCCGCAGAGGATGACCTTCGATGAACTGTCGATGGGCATGACCTCTGATTATCAGGTCGCTATCCGGGAAGGAGCGACCATCATCCGGATCGGGACAGCGATATTCGGTCAACGGACACCCCACGCTCAATGAGGATCGTATGAAGATCACCCCTCTCGAAATCAAGCGGCAACAGTTCAAGAAGGTCATGCGGGGGTACGACAGCGTCGAAGTGGAGACCTTCCTGGACATGGTTTCCAACGACCTCGAGGATGTTCTCGGCGAGAACAAGCACCTGCGGGACAAGCTCATCGAGATGGAGACCCAGCTGGCTGACTACAAGCAGATGGAGAAGACGCTGCAGCAGACGCTCCTCCAGGCGCAGGAAACGAGCGGGAAGTCGATCGAGAATTCGCGGAAAGAGGCAGATCTCATCATCAAAGAGGCGGAGCTCAAGGCGCAGCAGATCGTCGACTCCGCTCGCACAGACTTCGCGCGGATCAAGGAAGAGATCTCCTCCATGAAGGCGCGCAAGGAATCTGTGATCAGCAGGCTGAAGATCCTTCTTTCGTCGGAGCTCGACCTCATTCGTGCGCTCGAGATCGATGACGACGATGGATCCTCCCGTGACACCTCAAAAGGATCCGGCAAAACGAAACTCGCACTTGACGATATCCTGAAAAAGCTGTGAGCTCTGACCTGAGAAAGAAGATCGGCGACGCGGTCGCCTTCATACGCTCGAAGACGTCGGCGCGCCCGGCTGTCGGCATTATCCTCGGTACCGGCCTGGGAGGCCTGGCCAGGGAGATGTCGGTGAAGGTCCGTATCCCATACGGAGACATTCCGCACTTCCCCGTCTCGACCGTCGAGTCTCATTCGGGGAGGTTGCTCTTCGGGACGCTGGCCGGCAAACAGGTCGTAGCGATGCAGGGGAGGTTCCACCTGTACGAAGGGTACAGCCTCGGGGAGGTCACGTTCCCCGTGCGGGTCATGAAATTCCTCGGCGTACGGACGCTGCTCATCTCGAACGCTGCTGGGGCGCTCAATCCGCTCTTCTCCCGCGGGGATGTGATGCTCATGACCGACCACATCAACCTGCTGGGTGATAATCCGCTTATCGGCCCGAACGATGATTCCCTCGGGCCCCGGTTCCCGGATATGTCGGAGCCGTACGCGTCCCATCTGCAGGACCTCGCCCGCACAGCGGCGCTCGACCTGAAGATACCCCTGCAGCGGGGCGTCTATGTCGCTATGCAGGGGCCGATGCTCGAGACGCGGGCGGAGTACCGGTTCCTGCGGATCATTGGAGCAGACGCCGTGGGCATGTCCACGGTGCCGGAGACGATCGTCGCACGGCATATGGATATGGACGTGCTCGGGTGCTCTATCCTGACGGACGAGTGCTTCCCCGATTCGCTGCAGCCCGTGACCCTGGAAGAGGTCATCCGGGTGGCCCGGACCACTGAGCCCAGGATGACCGCCCTCATGAAGGAGGTCGTTCGCCGGCTTCCGTCCCGCCGCCCTGCCCGTCGCCGGTAATGGATATGTCGGAACCGATGCAGACCGTCGGCAGATATCTGGCCGCCGTCGGTGCGGTCATGGTCGTTGTCGGCCTCGTGCTTCTGGTCGCTCCGAAGGTCCCGTTCCTGGGAAAGCTGCCGGGTGACATTCATATCCGGAAGGATGAGTGGGATGTGTACATTCCACTGACGACGAGTGTCCTCCTGAGCCTTGTGTTGACCCTCGCTGTCTGGATCTATCAATATCTTACAAAGAAGTAACAACGCAGAGCCTATGTATCCGCAACATCCAACAAAACGTTCTCCGTCCGAACTCGAACAGCAGGTCCAGGCCTTCTGGGATGCGAACGATGTGTTCGCGCGCAGCATCTCCGCCCGCGATGGCGCCGAGGTCTTCTCCTTCTACGAAGGTCCGCCGACCGCCAATGGCCGGCCGGGCATCCATCATGTCATGAGCCGTACGCTCAAGGACCTCGTCTGCCGCTACAAGACGATGAAGGGATATAAGGTGCCGCGAAAGGCCGGCTGGGACACCCACGGCCTTCCGGTGGAGATCGAGGTCGAGAAGATGCTCGGCTTCAAGCATAAGGACGAGATCGTCAAGTACGGAATCGCAGCCTTCAACGAGGAATGCAAACGCTCGGTCTGGAAGTACAAGGAAGACTGGGAGCGCATGACGCGCGATATGGGGTATTGGGTCGACCTGAGCGCACCCTACGTGACGTTCGAGAACGAATACATCGAATCGGTGTGGTGGGCCCTCAGGCAGTACTTCGACAAGGGGATGATCTACAAGGGATTCAAGATCCAGCCGTACTGTCCCCGGTGCGAGACGCCGCTCTCGAGCCATGAGGTTTCGCTCGGCTATAAGGACGTCAAGGACCCCTCAGTCTATGTGAAGATGAAAGTGAAAGGGAAGGAGAACACCTGGTTCCTCGTCTGGACAACGACCCCATGGACGCTCATATCCAACGTCGCTCTTGCGATCCATCCTGATGTCGACTATGTCACCGTCGACCACAACGGGGAGCATCTCATCCTGGCCGATGCGCGTCGTTCGGTCGTGGGTGAGGATGCGCCCGTGCTCGAACGGCACAAAGGCAAGGCCCTCGAAGGGATGGAGTATGAACGCCTCTTTTCATATCACGAGGTGAATGAAAAGGGGTGGTACGTCGTGCCGGCCGGGTTCGTGACGACGGAGGATGGCACGGGCATCGTGCACATGGCCCCTGCGTATGGTGAGGATGATTATCAGGCGGGCCGAACGTTCGGGCTGCCCGTCATCCATCCTGTCAATGCTTCCGGTGAGTTCGAGCCAGCGGTCACCGATTTTGCCGGCCAGTTCGTCAAGGACGCCGACAAGGAGATCATTGCGCACCTGAAGCAGCGCGGCCTCCTGTTCCGGAAGGAACAATACGAACACAGCTATCCGCACTGCTGGCGCTGCTCTTCGCCGCTCCTGTATTATGCGCGGGATTCCTGGTACATCAGGACGACGTCGTATGCGAAGAGGATGAGCGAGCTGAATGCCACCATCAAGTGGTACCCGCCTGAGGTCGGGACCGGACGGTTCGGTAACTGGCTCGACGAGAACAAGGACTGGGCGCTCTCCCGTGACCGTTTCTGGGGGACACCGCTGCCCATCTGGATCTGTGAATCGTGCAGAAAACAAAAATGTGTCGGGAGCATCGCCGACCTGAAAGAGGGTGGGCATCTCCCTGAACCGCTCGACCTGCATAAGCCGTTCGTCGATGGGGTGACGTTCACGTGCTCATGCGGAGGAACGATGAGACGGACACCCGAGCTGATCGACGTCTGGTTCGACTCGGGATCCATGCCGTTCGCCCAGTGGCACTACCCCTTCGAGAACAAGGATGTCTTCGAACGGTCCTACCCGGGTGACTTCATCTCCGAGGGCATCGACCAGACCCGCGGCTGGTTCTATACGCTGCATTCCATCGGCACCTTCCTGTTCGACAAGCCGGCCTACAGGAACGTCCTGGTCAACGAGCTCATCCTCGACAAGACCGGGCAGAAGATGTCCAAATCGAAGGGGAACACGGTCGACCCGTTCGGGCTTATCGGCACGTATGGTGCCGACGCGACGCGCTGGTATCTTCTCTCCAACAGCCCTGTCTGGCGCCCCACGCTCTTCGATGAGGAGGGGATCGCCGAGGTCCAGCGGAAATTCTTCAGCACGCTTTCGAACACGTATTCCTTCTTCGCGCTGTATGCGAACATCGATGGCTTCGACCATCGCCGGCCGCTCGTTCCGTATGCGGAACGCGCTGAGATCGATCGATGGATCCTGTCGGAACTGCAGTCGCTCATCCTGCAGGTGACCGCAAGCCTCGATGCCTACGACCTCACCCGGGCGGCCCGCGCCATCACAGACTTCACGGTGGACCAGCTCTCGAACTGGTATGTGCGGCGGAACCGGCGGCGCTTCTGGAAGAGCGAGAAGGGAAGGGACAAGGACGCGGCCTACCAGACACTGTACGAGTGCCTCCATAGCCTGTCGCTGCTCATCGCTCCGTTCGCTCCGTTCACAGCAGAGGACCTCTTCAGGAGCCTGACGGGGACGGGAGAGGGGGAGGCCGGGTCGTCGGTGCACCTTGAAGCGTTCCCCGTCGCCAGGAAAGAACTGATCGACACGGCGCTCGAGTCACGCATGGAACGGGCGATGCTCATCGCCAGCCTGGTGCGCTCGATGCGGGAGCGGACGAAGCTCAAGGTCCGGCAGCCGTTGCAGCGGATACTCCTGCCCGTCTTCTCCGAAAAGGAGCGTGCTGACATCGAATACATGAAGGCCGTCATTCTCGAGGAGGTGAACGTCAGGGACCTGGAATTCGTCGACCAGGAATCGGTCGTCATCCGGCGCAAGCCGAAGCCGAATTTCCGTTCTCTCGGGGCCAAACACGGGAAGAACGTCCAGAAGGTTGCCGCGCAGGTGCGGGACCTCAGTTCGACGCAGCTTGCATCCCTCGAAGCCGGTCAGGACCTTCGGATACAGGTCGATGGTTCCGAGGTGGTCATCACTCGCGAGGATGTCGAGATCCTGCATGAGGATATCCCGGGGTGGCTGGTCGCATCGGAAGGTGCCATCACTGTTGCGCTCGACACCACCCTGACCGATGAGCTCAGGCAGGAGGGTATCGCGCGCGAGTTCGTCAACCGGGTCCAGAATCTCCGAAAGGAGACGGGGCTAGAGGTCACCGACCGTATCCGCATACGCGTTCGCTGCGGTGCGGCAGTCGCGGAGGCCCTGACCCGTTTGTCTGCCTACATTTGCAGCGAAACGCTTGCGGAGGAAGTACGGGTGGAAGACGGGCACACTGGTTCTCTGGGTGAGTCCGTTGACATTAACGGAGAAAAGGTCGAGGTTGCAGTTACGAAGATTTAGTGTAATTTAGTCGCTCCACTGTGAGAATTGTGAAGAGAATCGTTGGCGTAGGAGATATGTAATGGGTACGAAAGCACGTGAAAGAATAGCGCCCCCCGCATCGGCTGCGCGGGCTGCCTCTGCCGCTGAGCCGAAGAAGGTCCTGCGTCGCGGGAAAGGGTATGGCGTCAGGGATCTCGAACACTTCAAGCGCATCATCCAGGAAAAGCGGAAAGAGATCCTCGAAGAGCTGGAGTCGCTCAAGGCAAGCATGATGGATGTCGAGACGGGTGAGTATGCGAACGAGAGCTCGACGTACTCTCTCCACATGGAGCAGGGGACCGATGCAATGGAGCGCGAGAAGGTCTTCCTGTTCGCGTCGCGCGAAGGAAAGTTCCTCAACTATCTCGACGATGCCCTGAAGCGTATCGACGCTGACAATTACGGCTGGTGCACGGAATGCGGCAAGCTCATCGAGAAGGAGCGCCTTGAAGCTGTGCCCCACACACAGCAGTGCGTCCAGTGCAAGTTGAAGAAGGCCGGCGGACAGCGGGTCTGATCCACTCGAGGGAGGGCTGCTGTGCGCGTTCTCATCGTTACCGGCGTCATCGTTGCCATCGATCAGGCGACCAAGCTCCTCGTCAAGGGGTTTGCCCTGCCGTCGCTGAACCTCTATCACACAGGTCTGCAGGTTGGCGAGAGTATCCCGCTCCTGGGTGACGTCTTCCGTATCACGTTCGTCGAGAATCCCGGCATGGCCTTCGGCATCGATGCCGGGAGCAAGTTGTTCCTCACCCTCTTCACTCTCGCCGCAGCCATCGGCATCACATATTACCTGTACACGATCCGCACCGACCCGTTCCCGATGCGGCTTTCGCTCGCTTTCATCCTCGGAGGCGCGATCGGCAACCTCATCGACCGGGTCTTCTATGGCGTCATCTTCGGGGAAGGTCCCCTCCTGTACGGGAAGGTCGTCGATTTTCTGGACGTCGACTTCTTCGATATCTCCTTTGCCGGTTTCGAACTTACCCGGTGGTTCGTGTTCAATATCGCCGACACTGCGGTCTCCTGCGGTGTCGCGCTGATGCTCCTTTCCCAATGGCTCCTGCCCGACAACAGGGCGAAGGAGCCCGACGCAGATCAAGTGCCCGTGCCGTCCGAAGAAACGACGGCGGGACCCTCAGCTTCGTGACCGGATGGTCACCTCCCCCGACGCAGGCATTCGCGAGACCATCCGTCTGACCGCAGCGCAGGGCCAGCAGCGGATCCGGCTCGACGTCTATCTCACCCATCAGATCGAGAACGCAACGCGGTCCAAGGTGCGGCAGGGCATCGATGCCGGGTGGGTGACCGTCAACGGAAAGTCCGCTCGCCCAAGCTACCAGGTGCAGCCGGGGGATGAGATCGTCGTTGTTATCCCGGGT
Organism: uncultured Ignavibacteriaceae bacterium; assembly: GCA_964534125.1. Taxonomy (GTDB): domain Bacteria; phylum Bacteroidota; class Ignavibacteria; order UBA10030; family UBA10030; genus 2-02-FULL-55-14. Next base: position 144,597 of record CAZHOJ010000001.1, on the reverse strand, counting down.
ACGCCACCGCCGGATGTCCTTCCGGAGCCGATCCCGCTCGACATCGTGTACGAGGATGATGCATTGCTCGTTGTGAACAAGCCTGCCGGCATGGTGACGCATCCTGCATATGGGCACTACACCGGAACCCTGGTCAATGCCCTCCTGCATCATTGCGCGTCCCTGGGCAGCGGGGCTGAGCGACTCCGGCCGGGCATCGTGCACCGGCTCGATAAGGATACCTCCGGCTTGCTGGTGGTGGCAAAGAAAGATGCGGCGCATGCGCATCTTGCAGGCCAGTTTGCGCGGCGGTCCATTGAGAGGGAATATCAGGCCGTCGTCTGGGGTAGGATGCGGACGCACCAGGGATCGATCGACGCAGCGCTCGCGCGGAGCAAACGCGACAGGAAGAAGGTGGCGGTGACAAGGGGTGGAAAGCCGGCGACGACCGGCTTCGAGGTGACAACGACGTGGCGCTTTCTGTCGATGCTGCAATTGAAGCTGCTCACCGGACGCACGCACCAGATCCGTGTCCATCTTGCCCACATCGGGCATCCGGTCTTCGGCGATGCGACGTACGGCGGCCGGAGCGCGACGTGGGGCGGACTGACAGGAAAGCGTTCCCAGCAGGCGGCAAACCTCCTGAAACTCATGCAGCGCCAGGCGCTCCATGCCCGGACGATCGGATTCGAGCATCCGGTCACGAGGGAGATGATGAGGTTCGGATCGGAGCTTCCTCGCGACATGCAGGAGCTTGTGTCACGACTGGACAATGATGCCACCGCGGAGAAATAGCGGGCTCAGAAGAAAGGCCTTCCCGTCAGCGATAAAGAAATCCCCGGCTGTGTGCCGGGGATCTTCGTTTGTGTACGTGCAGTGTGAAGGTTCGTCGGTGCGGTCAGTTGTCCCGGTTCCGTCGTGTGGTCCGGTCGGGGGGCCTGCTGGGTTGCGAGGGAGCGCTCCGTTCCGGCTGACTGCGGACACTCGGGGCCACGCGTCTGTCCCGCACACCCGGCCGCTGCGCTGGCTGAGGTGACTGACGCTGATCCTGCTGCGGCCTCGTGATGTTCTCCCGCCGGGATTCACTCCGTCCGGATGTCTGCCTGGTTCCCTCGACCTGACGGGTGTCGGTTCCGGGTGTCCGCGTCACAGCTTCGATGCGGTCGCTGTCCCGATCGGGTCGGTACGATTCGATCCTCCCGTTGCGTATCTCCTCCGACCGTCCGCGGGCTGACGTCCCGACCTCATACTCCCGTATCCGGGTGCCTCCCCGTCGCTCGATGAGATCCCTGTCGATTCCTCTGTTGACGATCATGTCGCGCTCTATCCAAGCAGTGCGTCCGCGGCGCGTCGTGCCGATGATCCGCCGGACTCGTTCGTATGGAAGGATATGGTCGCGTCGAATGACGGAACCGAACGAGGCATATGGGACGAAGCACCATGAATGCACCGGTGCGACCCAATGGCGTGTGAATCGGATCCCGAACGTCACGTGGAAGACCGCCAGCGGTGGAAGTGGTGCCCAGCCGACATATGCGTCGCCATAGCGCCATTCGACCCATGCCGGCCCCCACACACGGTCAGGATACCAGACCCATCCGTATCGCGGATGCATCGACCAGCGTCCGTAGTGGAACACCGCCCAACCGAAGGGCTCGCTGCTCATCCAGTACCATCCATGCCGGGTCCAGACCCAGCGACCGTGGGAGTACGGCTGCCAATCATAATGGACGGATCGGGGACGCCACACATGGAGTCCCGGCTCGAGCGCGATCCACTCGCCATAGGGGAGAAGATCATCATAGAACATCTCGTGGTCATCGTCATGATATTCGGTGATCGGATCAGCGACGGCACGGTCGGACGCGGCTAGTCCGAGGAGGATGATCGCTGTGCTGAGAGTAAGTATCGGTTTCATGTTGCCACCTTCGAGGATTTCGGCTGTCTGTCAGAAGAGGCGCAATTGATATGCCAGCCCGGACCTGCGTCAAAATTCTGCAAAAACCGTGGTCATGTCCCACTTCGTGTCCATCCCCGTGCTGATTCGGAGACAGGCCCCCGTGTTGATTCGGACCCCTTTTTTACTCACTTTGAAAAGCTTTTTGACGGTCCTGTTGATGCGGGATGCAGGAACCATGAAGTGTGGACCAAGATGAGTGAGGAATCATGGCAGCGATCGACACGTTCGTTTGGTTTACGGAGAAATTCTATCCGACCCCCGATGAGCATACAAAGCAGATCCTGCGGGAGGAGCGGAACTACATCCTCTCTATCAGGAATGAGAATGAGCGATTGAGGTACATAGAAACGCTGATGCACCAGGTGCGCGATACGCTGAAAGCCGCCAGAGCCTGATCAGGGATCAGGAGGTGGTCTCATCGTGCAGCGGTGTCCTCGGAGACGCCACCGACAGACGCCTGCGCGACCTGAGGCGTAGCGGTCCGGGATGTATGCTTCTTTCTGTCTTCATTCAGGGTCTATTCATATAGGGAGAGCCACCCATGCTCCTTCATGAGAAGTTCATTCTGAGCGCCAAAGCCTTCGGGTCAAAACTCTTCGTGAACGACCGGATGCTCGGTCGCAAGGTCACGTATTCCCGGGGACTGATCGGCTCGGTCATCCTTGCGGAAAAGTACAAGCGGTTCGACGAAGGGTTCATCGGCATCATGCTTCCCACATCGGTCGGCGCTGTGTTGGCCATTCTGGGATCTCTCATGAGCGGGCGCGTTCCCGTCATGATCAATTATTCGACGGGCGCAGAACGGAATTGCCGCTATGCTCAGGACAAGTGCGACTTCAAGACGATCATCACCGCGCGTGCGCTCCTCGACAAGATCAATTGTCCGGTCGTTCCGGGCATGGTCTTCATAGAGGACCTGATGAACGAAGTATCTGCCATCGACAAGATACGGGCAGCCCTTCGAACGAAACTTTCCGCCGCCGCCCTCATCAAAAAATTCGCTCAGGGTTCCGAGGACGACACCGCCTTCATCCTCTTCACGAGCGGAAGTGAGAAGGACCCGAAAGCGGTCCAGCTGACGCATCGGAACATCATTGCCAACATTCAGAGCCTCGAGACGGTGTTCGAGCTCCACACGGAGGACATCTTCCTCGCTCAGCTGCCGTACTTTCACATCTTCGGCCAGACCGCGAACCTCTGGGCCCCCATCTACGAGGGGATGACGCTCGTCACGTATGCTAATCCGCTCGACTTCAAGACGGTCTGCACCGTCGTGCGGGAAGAGAAGTGCACCCTCATGGTCGGTACGCCTGCGTTCTTCTGGGGATATCTGGAGAAATCCGAGCCCGGGGATTTTGCGAGCCTTCGGATCATGCTCAGCGGCGCCGACAAGTGTCCCGATTCTCTCCGGAAGGGGTACTTCGAGAAGCATGGACGAGTTCTCCTGGAGGCGTACGGCACGACGGAAACGTCGCCCGGCATCACCGTCAACACCGACAGCCACAATCGCCCCGGGAGCGTCGGCCGTCCACTGCCGGGCGTGAGTGTGCTGGTGGAGAACTACGAGACCGGCGAGAAGTCTAGGACCGGCGAGATCGGGAAGATCCTCGTGAAGGGTGACAACGTGATGAAAGGGTACTTCGACGATTTCGAACAGACATCGCTCGCCATCCGGCACGGATGGTACGACACGGGGGACATGGGATGGATGGACGAGGATGGCTACCTGTGGCATGTCGGCCGGCTGAAGCGGTTCCTCAAGGTCGGCGGTGAGATGGTGTCGCTCGTCAAGGTCGAGGATATCCTCGAACGCTTCCTTCCGGATGGCGCGTCCTGTTGCGTCGTCGAGCTGCCGGACCAGAAACGGGGCGCGAAGATCGTCGCCGCGATCACACAGAAGGTCGATGAAAAGGCGACGCTGAAAGCGATGTCGTCGGAACTGCCGAACATCGCTCTCCCCAAGGAGTTTGTCGTCATTCCGGAACTTCCCAAGATGGGGAGCGGCAAGATCGACTTCAGGTCCGTGACGGAGATCGTCAAGAAGCATGTCAAGCATGACAAGGTCTGACGCGGGGGCCGCTGAACGACGACCAGCATGACGCATCAGGAAAACGTCCTCGTCCTCGATTTCGGATCACAGTACACGCAGCTCATCGCGAGGCGTGTGCGTGAACTTGGAGTCTTTTCCGAGATCCATCCGTTCAGCATCCCTCTCGAGAAGGTACGGCAGATCAAACCATCTGCCATCATCCTGTCGGGGGGACCGTCGAGCGTGTATGCCAAGGACGCTCCGCTTTCGGACCCGGGCGTGTTCACCCTGGGCGTTCCGGTGCTGGGCATCTGCTACGGGCTCCAGATCATCGCACATCAGCTGGGAGGCCAGGTCGATTCCTCAGCCCGTCGCGAGTACGGCCATGCCGACCTGAAGGTAGATGCTGCTGATGACCTCCTTGCGGGCATCGGGACCGAGACGACCGTGTGGATGAGTCATGGCGATGCGCTGAAGAGACTTCCCGATGGCTTCGAGCCCATCGCACATTCCGACAATTCTCCGATCTGTGCCGTTCGCGATGCAGCGCGCCGGATCTTCGGCGTGCAGTTCCATCCCGAAGTGGTGCATACTCCCAGGGGAAAGGACATCCTCTATAATTTTCTGTTCACCGTCAGCGGACTTCGTGGGGGTTGGACGCCCGCATCGTTCGTCGGGCAGGCAAAGGAGGACATCAGGAAGACCGTTGGGAAGGGGAGGGTTCTGTGCGCTCTGAGCGGCGGCGTCGATTCGTCGGTGCTGGCCGTCCTCCTGCATGAAGCGATCGGCGATCAGCTGGTCTGTATCCACATCAACAACGGGTTGATGCGCAAGGACGAGAGCGAACAGGTGGTGTCGGTCTTCCGGGAAAGGTTCTCGATGGACCTCCGGTATGTCGACGCGACGGACACATTCCTGACCAGGCTCGCGGGTGTCGCTGATCCGGAGCAGAAGCGTAAGATCATCGGCAAGACGTTCATCGACATCTTTCAGGACGAAACGAAGAAGCTTACGGGCGACACGGAGTTCCTGGCGCAGGGGACCCTGTATCCGGACGTCATCGAGTCGGTCTCGTTCAAGGGCCCGTCGGAGACCATCAAGACCCACCACAACGTCGGGGGACTGCCGAAGGACCTGACGTTCAGGCTCATCGAGCCCTTCCGGGAGCTGTTCAAGGACGAGGTTCGCGCCATCGGCAGGCTGCTCGGACTTCCTGATATGCTCATCGGCCGGCATCCGTTCCCGGGACCGGGGCTGGCGGTGCGTGTCCTCGGAGATATCACGCGGGAGAAGCTTCGCCTCGTGCGCGAAGCGGATGCCATCTTCATCGATGAGCTTCACAAGAGCGGGCAATACGATGCGGTATGGCAGGCTTTCACCGTGCTCCTGCCGGTCCAGTCCGTCGGCGTGATGGGGGATGGGCGCACGTACGAGCGCACCTGCGCGCTCCGTGCGGTCACCAGTGTCGACGGCATGACGGCCGACTGGGCTCGCCTTCCGTTCGATCTCCTCCAACGTGTCTCATCGCGCATCACCAACGAGCTGCGGGGCATCAACCGCGTCGTGTATGACGTGAGTTCGAAGCCCCCTGCCACGATCGAATGGGAGTAAGGCTTCCGTGCCGCGGGGCTGCAGGGCCAATCCATGATTGAACTTCAGAACGTCACAAAGACCTTCGGTACATTCACCGCCGTCGATGACCTGACACTGACCATCCCGCCCGGTGAGTTGTTCGGGTTCCTCGGTCCGAACGGTGCGGGGAAGACCACGACCATCAAGATGATCGCCGGGTTGTTCACGCCGACCTCGGGGACCATCCGCGTCAACGGGTTTGATACATCCGCTCAGCCGATCGACGCAAAGCATTCGCTGGCGTACATCCCGGACCAACCGTTCCTCTATGAGAAGCTGACGGGCCGCGAGTTCCTCTACTTCGTGGGGGGGCTGTTCGGCATCGCGAAGGAGGACCTGCACCGGAAGATCAAGGAGGTGATCGAGCACTTCGAGATCGGCCAGTGGATCGATAAGAAGGCGGAGGACTATTCGCAGGGCATGCGGCAGCGCATTTCCATCGCGGCGGCCGTGCTCCACGAGCCCAAGACGATCATCATTGACGAGCCGATGGTGGGCCTCGACCCGCGAAGCGCGAAGATCGTCCGGGAGACGCTGATGAGCCAGGCGCATGCAGGTATCTCCATCCTGATGTCAACGCACAGTCTTCCGATGGCGGAGGAGATCTGCGATCGCATTGGCATCATCCATAAGGGCAAGCTCGTGTACTGCGATGTCAAAGAGGGTGTCCAGGCGTTCGAGGAGAGCCTCGGCGGAAAGCTCGAGAACGTCTTCCTCGAGATCACGCGGTGACGCTCTTCCTTCACATACTCTCCTACAAGTTCCGTTCGTTCCTCAGCGCGACCTTCGACTTCCGCTCCGTTCCCCTCATCCGCGGCATCGGGTCCCTCCTGGTCTTCGGTGGATTTGCGTGGGGCGCGTACTCGCTTTCCTTCGGCATCACCGAGTACGTCCTCGAAGAGACCCGCACGGGTCTGTACCTGTACCATCGGTTCATCTCCATGATCCTGTTCGTGTTCTTCATGGCGGTCAACCTCGGCAACATCATCGTTTCGTACTCAACCCTCTACAAGGCGAACGACGTCATCTTCTTCCTGACCAAGCCCGTGCCGTACCTCACGGTCTTCATCATGAAGTTCCTCGACAATTTCTTCTACAGCTCCGCGACGCTGTTCATGGTCGCCTTCGCCGTCCTGGCGGGATACGGCGCATACTTCGGGTATCCGTGGTACTTTTTCCTCGGGGTGATGGTGTTCGTCCTCATCCCGTTCATGTTCCTCGCCGCCTGTCTGGCGGTGCTCATCCTGATGGGGATCATGCGCATCGCTGGCCGGATCGGTTTCCGCACCGTCATGGGGGGGCTGTTCGTCCTGTACTTCGGGTTCATCATCATATTCTTCCGCTTCTCGAATCCTGTCAGGCTCATCGAGCAGGTGAACCGCTTCTATCCGAATGTCGACGCATACCTGTCCCGTCTCGAACCCGGATTCCTTGACTACCTTCCAAGCCACTGGGTGGCCGAGTTCCTCCTGTCGGTAGCGAAGGGGGAGGTGACCGGAGCCCTCTTGCCGGCGCTCCTCCTGCTGGGCAGCGTCGTCCTGTCGTTCGCGTTCGTGCTGTTGGTCGCGCGGCGGTACTACTTCAACACGTGGCTGACGAGCCTGAAGATACAGGCGGCGGGATCAGCGCCGTACGATCCAGCAAAAATGAATGTCGTCGACTTCAGGCGCAGCGGCCTCCTGAAGGGGTGGGCCGAATCATTGTTCAAGAAGGAGTATCTCACGTTCATGCGGGAGCCGAGCCAGGTCATCCACCTCATAGTGATGCTCGTTCTGACCGGGCTGTTCGCGCTCAGCATCAGCAATCTGAACCTGAGGGTCCGCGTGACGGACATCCAGCTGGTGACCTATCTGGTCCTCTACGCGTTCAGCGGCTTCCTGATAAGTTCCATCGCACTTCGATTCGTCTATCCATCCATCAGCCTCGAGGGGAAGGCCTTCTGGATGCTGCGGAGCGCACCCATTCCGCCGCGAACGATCCTCGCCTTCAAGTATGGTCTGGCGTTCGTCATCGTCTTTCTCCTCTCGTTGGCGGTCTCGGTGGCGACGAACGCCCCATTCTCGCGCTTCTCGGGCCGTCAGCCGATGCTGCCGTGGTTCGGCGTCTTCAACGCCTTCTGGACGTCCATCGCTGTCGTGGCGGTCAATCTGGGATTGGGGACGTATTTCATGAGCTTCGAGGAAAAGAACCCGATCCGCATCGCATCCACGCAGGGTGCTACACTGACGTTCCTCGTGACCCTTGTTTTCCTCTTTATTCTCCTCGTAGTTGTGATATACCCGCTGAGCCTGTACTTCGAGTCGCTCTTTATCTTCAGGCCGTTCGACCGGTGGTCGATCGTCGCTCCGGGGGCGATCATGGGAATGATCTCGACGGCGGTTGCGGGTGTCGCATTCTCGATAGGATTGTATGCGCTCCGGAGAGATCTGTGATTGAATCTCTTCACCTCCACACCTATCTTGACTGAGCTATGGAAGAGTATGTCATTCTGGCTGAGATGTCGCGTGCGCGGCAGTTCATCGCCGACCGCAAATGGCTGCATGCCATCCAGGTGCTCCACAAGCTCGTCACCCAGCATCCTGACTACGACGAGATCTGGGTCGAGCTTGCCCACGCCTATGCATCGATGAACAGAGTGGATGCGGCCGAGAGTCTCCTCCTCGAACGAGCGAGAGTGTCGCAGAGTCCGGAGCCGTATCAGTTCCTGTTGGGATCGTTGATGTATAGGTCGGGGCGTGTCCAGGAGGCCCATCGGTACCTCGTCCGCGTGCTCCGCTCGGAGAAGAAGCTCGACCGGCATCTTCGGAGCAGGCTTCATTTCCTGCTGGGCGCGATCTATGCAGAGGGGCACAAGTGGAGCGTCGCGGAGTACCACTTCCGGACGGTCCTGCGAGGCGAGCCTTCCTATCCGCGCATCCACGAATCACTCGCCGAGGTCCTGCTCCGGCGGTCGAAGCTCGATGAGGCGCGGACACACCTGCATCGTGCGCTCGAGGACGAGCCGGACAACTGGACGGCGCATTTTCTGCTCGGGACCATGCATGCGAAGAAGAAGGAGTGGGAAGAGGCGCTCTCGGCCTTCGCTGCATGTGTGGACCTCGACCCCGCCGAGCCGCGCGGATGGCTTCGATGCGGCGAGTCGATGCTGCAACTGAAGCGCCTGGAAGAATCGGAGCGGTACCTTCGCAAGGCCCTCGAGCTCAATCCCATGCTCACAGATGCGATCGCAGAGTTCGGCTTCCTGGAACTCGAGCGGGGGGATCTCCGCGGCGCTGAAGAATGTTTTGAGAAGGTCCTTTCCATGGATCCGGAGCACCGGAAGGCGCTCGCGGGGTTCCGGGTCGTTCACCGGAAGGCCGAGGGAGACAAGCAATGATCCGTCAGCTCTTCCTGCTATCCGCTATACTATTCGGGGCGGCGATGCTCGCCCCGGGACAGACCATCAAGGACAGTCTCGAGTTCGATGGAGCTGCCGAGCGTTCCTTCGTGTCGGCCATGCGGTTGTTCATCGCCGGCGAGTACGATTCCGCTTCCAGCATGTTCCTCCTCCACCTGCGCGAGCATCCCCGAAGCCACAGGACGACTGGCGCATACATCATGGGGGGCAAGGCGCTCCATGAATCCCGCCGGTACAGGGAATCCATTCGTCTGCTGAAGGACCTTCTCGACCTGTATCCCAACTCGGCGTACGTCGATGATGCGCACTACACCCTCGCCCTCGACTACTACAGCCTGCAACGCTACGAAGACGCGCTCGACGAGCTCATCATAGTGAGGGAGATGTCGGATGACACGACGCTCTGGCGGCGGTCGGAGCAGGTCGTCGATCGGCTGGCATCGCTGAACCTCCCGCTCCAGCGGCTTGAGGACGGCATCGCACGCGCCCCGGATGTGGTGCTGCGCGTCCTGATGTCGCTCCGTCTTGCAGAACGGGTGGAACGACAGGGGGATATCCGCCGGGCGGTCGGGATCCTCGACGGCGTTGCCGGCGTCTCCCCGTCGGTGAAGTACGTCGATCAGGTACAGGCGCTCCTTGCCCGCCTGGAGGCGGGGAGGACGCTGAAGATCGGCGTGGCCCTTCCCCTGATGCTGCGGTCGACGCGGCCCGGCGTGCGCGATGTGGGCGTAGAGTTTCTCGAGGGGATGCGCATCGCGGCGGACCATTTCAATGAGACGTCGATCTCGAAGGTGCTGCTCGAAGTGCGTGATACCGAGGCGGAGCCGTCGTCGGCCGCTCAGGTGGTGACAGAGCTGTCCTCGGATGACGAAGTGGTGGCGATCCTCGGTCCAATATCGAGCGAGGAGGCCTTTGCCGCTGCGGGTATCGCTCAGGCCAAGGGTGTGCCGATGCTCACACCAACAGCGACCTCGAACGGCATTTCCACCATCGGATCGCACATCTTCCAGGCGAATCCGACCTACAGCGTCCGCGGCAGGGCAATGGCGGCGTACGCCCATCGGGAGATGCAGGCGGATACGTTCGCCGTTCTCGCACCCGCAGATGCCGTTGGCAAGCTGATGGCGGACGGCTTCATCCAACAGGCGAACGAACAGGGGGACGATCTTGTGAGCGTGCAGTGGTACTACGCGGGATCGACGGACCTCCGTTCGCAGATCGAGGAGATCCGCCGCACAGCGTTGCAGCGGAAGGTGATCCCGTACCTGGATTTCAGCGTCCCGATGCAGCATCGTCTCATCCTGGAGATGGTGATCGCCGGGGCCGATCAGCGGATGATCGATTCGCTGGTGGAAACCGGGTCGTCGATGTCGCTCGATTCGCTTTTCGGTCCGGGGAGCCTGCATCTTGCAGATTCACTCAGGCTTCCCGTGCTGTATCGGGAGGTCGACATCGACAGTCTGGGCATCGCTGTGGACAATGTCGACGCGATCTTCCTGCCGATCGCGAGCTCGGACGAGATCGCGGTCGTCAGCTCGCAGCTGAAGTTCTTCAACTTCACGGGCACGATGCTCGGCAGCGGAGACTGGGACGAGCCGGCGGAGCTCGACAGGAACAGGCGATACACGCTCGGTGCGGTCTATTCTGTCGATGCGTATGTCGATGTGAAGGACTCGGCGTACAAAGCTTTTGCCAGGGAGTTCCGGAACCGGCTGAACAGGCCGCCATCAGTGAACGCGCTCATGGGATATGACGCTGCACAGGTGGTGCTGAGCGTCATCGCCAAAGGCGCAACGGTCCGCGCCGAGATCTCCGAAGGGCTCTCACAGGTCCGCGGATTCAAGGGTCTCCGTTCGAACATCTCCTTCACGCCGGAGCGCGTCAACGGATTCCTGTGGATCGTCCAGTACCAGTCGACAGGCGTGGTGCGCATCGGCCATATCGACCTTACCGTGGAACCGGCCGATCCGGAGGTCGTATCGCCGAGCGATGATGGGGTGTATTAAGGGGCGGATGTCCTGACGATCAGTGGTTGAGTGGCGATGGATGTGTGTGGAGAATGAAAGAAGGGGGGCGCATGGGCGAACGTCTTTCCATCCGGGAATGGCCTGCGGGTGAACGGCCGCGTGAATTGCTTCTGCGGTATGGGCCGCGTGAACTGAGCGATGCGACGCTCATTGCTATCCTCCTCCGAACGGGCGTGCCGGGCTCGTCCGCGATCGATCTCGCCCGGGATCTTCTGCGGAAGGCCGGTTCCCTCCATGCGCTTGCTTCCTCGTTGCCGGAGAACATCGTGCAGTTCGGTCTGGGTGAGGTGAGGTCCTGCGCCCTTATCGCAGCCTTCGAAATTGGACGTCGCGTTGAGGTCTCCCGCCGCGGGTCCCGCCCATGCTTGAACTCTCCCGAGGACGTCGTCTCCGTTTTCGGTCCGAAGCTTCGCACGCTGCGCCATGAAGAATTCTGGGTCGCGCTTCTCAGTTCCTCGAACGAGCTGGAGTCGGACGTTCGTATCTCATCGGGGACGCTGAACGCGTCCCTCGCACACCCGCGTGAATGCTTCAGCCAGGCAGTGCAACGGAAAGCTGCGAGCGTCATCTTCATCCATAACCATCCGAGTGGCAATCCATCGCCATCGCCGGAGGACGTCACGTTGACACGTCAGCTCGTCGAGGCTGGAAAGATCCTTGGTATCCCGGTTCAGGACCATATTATCATCGCAGGAAACGCATATCTGAGCTTCGCAGAGGAACATCTCCTGTGATGTTCCCGGTTTTGGGCGGTTTTTCCGTTGATTTCCTTGACTTTCGGGGCAGAACTATTTATACTTGCACCTAGAGAAACGCTACTACCGACCTATCTGGAAAACGTAGAACCCAAAGGAGAGATCCACATGAAGAAACTGGTCTCGCTTGCTTTGGCAGGGTTGTTTTCCGCAGCTTTGGTCGTCGGTTGCAGTAATGCACCGTCGGATGAAGAACTGAAGCAGCTGGAAGACCTCAAGGCCGAAGTAACATCCCTCGAGCGCGACATCGCCAATCGCGAATCTGAAAAGCAAGCACTGCTGAAATCGATCGGCGACAAGGAAGCGCAGCTTGCGAAGTGCCTGACGGACAAAGCGGCACTTCAATCAGCCACCGGTAGCAACTAGGAAAGGAGAGGACACTATGAAGACCCTACGCCTGTTGTCCGTCATCCTTCTTGTTGCTGCAGTCTCGCTGACCGCGGTCGCACAGCAGGAGATGACGAAGGAAGCATGGCAGCAGCAGATCACCGAGCTGACCGCCAAGCGGAACGACCTCCAGAACAAACTGAACGCACTCACTGCCGAGGTCGAGAATCTCAAGAAGACCGATGCAGAGAAGGCAGCCGCCCTGAAGAACTGTCAGGACGAGTTGGCCTCGCTCGTCGGTGACAAGGAAAAGCCGTTCAATGAGGGGCTCGACAAGATCGATGCCCGTCTGAACGAGCTTTCCCGGCTCTCGAACCAGGACCTGTACACACGTCGTGCCGAGCTCGATTCCGTGCAGAAGTGGATCGACGCTGCGAAGATGGACCCGCTCAGCAAGCTTGAAGCGAATGCAAAGCGCGTGGATGACCAGCAGAACCGGCTCAATGCCCTGAAGCGGACGCTGGAGCAGGTCATCGCGTCCGGCGCAGCGATGCAGACCTACACGGTCGGCACCTGGGCGAAGGACAGGGACTGTCTGTGGAACATCGCCAAGAAACCGAAGGTCTATGACAACGCCTTCCTGTGGCCAAAGATCTGGCAGGGGAACCGTGACCAGATCAAGAATCCGGACGTCATTCAGCCGGGCCAGAAGCTGAAGATCCCCCCGAAGGCGGACCTGACGAAAGAAGAACGTTCTGCTCTCCGCTCCTACTGGAACAAGAAACAGAAGGCTGCGGCCCCGAGCAACTGACGGATCGACGCAACGACGACCAGTTGCACGTGATCCATTCGTCCATACCGAACGCCCCCCACGCACACGGTGCGCAGGGGGCGTTCGTCGCTTCTGCACCCCTCCACACGGCTTCCCTTGACTGAGAAGAAGATCCAGCTGACCGGTGTCGATCCCCTGCATCTGCTGGGATTCAACGACGCACACCTCCACCTCATCGCGGAGCACTTCGACGCGACGATCGCTGTGCGTGGCGATGCAATGACCATTCGCGGGGAGCAGGAGGATGTGTCGAGGATCGAGAAGATCGTGAAGGAGCTCATCTTCATCCTGAACAAGAACGGCAGTCTGGAAGCGAACGATGTCGAGACGGTGATCGACCTCGTGGCCGTCAACGGATCGGGACCAGTGGAGAGCACAGGGGCGGAGCGAGCAGAGGACGCGGAGTTCGCCGTTCTCTATACGAAGACGGGAATCATCAAGGCACGGACGCCGGGTCAGCGCGCGTACCTTCAGCAGGTCCAGAAGAGCGATATCGTGTTCTCCATCGGCCCTGCGGGTACAGGAAAGACGTACCTTGCCGTCGCGGTCGCGGTGGCTGCGCTCAAGAACCGGGATGTGACGAAGATCGTGCTTGCGCGGCCGGCGGTGGAGGCCGGCGAGAACCTGGGATTCCTGCCAGGAGATTTCCGGGAAAAGGTCGATCCGTATCTCCGTCCGCTCTATGACGCGCTCGACGACATGCTGACCGCGGAGAAGCTGAGGAGCTACATCGAGAAGCGTATCATCGAGATCGTGCCGCTGGCGTACATGCGTGGCCGCACTCTCCATAATGCGTTCGTCATTCTCGACGAAGCACAGAACGCCACATCAGGCCAGATGAAGATGTTCCTGACGAGGCTCGGTACGCATTCGAGGGCCATCATCACGGGGGATACGACGCAGATCGACCTGCCGGCGAAAACGGTCTCAGGGTTGGTGCAGATCCAGGAGGTGTTGAAGGGTGTACAGGGTGTCTCGTTCGTCTACCTCGACCGGAACGATGTGGTGCGGCACCGGCTGGTGAAGGAGATCATCGACGCATATGAGCGGTTCAATACTTCGAACGGCAACGGCGCCCATCCGCCCGAGGCGCCGCAGGCCTAGGACCCGCCCGGATTCCCCTGCTCCCTCTTCGCCTGTTCCCACAGTTCATCCATGTCCGCAAGGCTGACCTCTTCGGGTCGCTTACCCCGATCAGCGAGAAGCTGTTCGACCCTCCGGAACCGCTGTTCGAACCGCAGGGTAGCGATGCGCAGGGCATCCTCCGGGTGTGCGTGAATGAAGCGCCCGTAATTCACGATGGCGAAGAGCAGATCTCCGAACTCATGCTCGATGCGCTCCTGCTCCCCGTTCGAGATGGCCTCGCGGAGTTCAGAGCTCTCCTCTTCGACCTTCTTCCAGACATCGTCCCTGTTGTCCCAGTCAAAACCGACCTTTGAGACCTTGTCCTGGAGGCGCGTGGCGCGGATGAGCGCAGGAAGAGCATGAGGGAGACCGTCGACCACCGAGGACCGGCCTTCCTTCAGCTTTGTGCGCTCCCAGTTCTTCTTCACCTCTTCCTGTGTCGCGAATGTCTCATTGCCGAACACGTGAGGATGGCGCCTGATGAGCTTTTCCTGATTCCGGCTGATGACATCTTCGAGCGAGAAGGTCCCGGATTCCTCGGCGATGGTGGCATGGAGGACGATGTGAAGGAGCAGGTCGCCCAATTCGTCCCTCAGGTGAGACAGGTCGCCCGTGTCGATCGCTTCAGCGGCTTCATACGCCTCCTCGAGGAGATGGTTCCGGAGGGAGGCATGCGTCTGTTCGCGGTCCCAGGGGCAGTCCTTCCGGAGCTTCCGGATGATGTGCCTGTAGTCCTGGAATGCGTGTCCGATATCTTCTGACATGCGGGGGCTTTCGTGACGATGAGGAGTGGGGGACTAAGGTGGGCAATATTCGGGGTGGAAGCAACCGGTTGTATGTGAGAGGGTTGTTTCTTACATTTCATGTCAGATGTGAAGTGATTGCCGGAGAGCGCTGCATTCGAGCCTCTTCGGGAGCCGGAACACCGGCAGATCATCCGTCCCCGGACCGCCACACATGTGTGTGAAGGGGCTGTAGCTCAGTTGGGAGAGCGCTTCGTTCGCAACGAAGAGGTCGTCGGTTCGATCCCGATCAGCTCCACGAAAGCTATCACTGGACCGCAAACAGATGTGGAAAGAATGGCGGCAGGTGGTGTAGCTGCCGCGGAACCACGATAGTCGGCGTTGATTCGAGGTCGTCGGTTTCCGTCCCGCGGAGCGGGACGAGATCTCGTCGCGCGGTCGCGCGACGGACGATCCCGATCAGCTCCACGAAAGCTATCACTGAACCGCAAGCAGATGCGGAAAGAATGGCGGCAGGTGGTGTAGCTGCCGCGGAACAACGATAGTCGGCGTTGATTTGAGGTCGTCGGTTTCCGTCCCGCGGTCGCGCGACGGACGATCCCGATCAGCTCCACAATTGGTATCACTCATCCATAACCGGATGCAGAACGAAGGGCGCAGGTGGTTCAGCCGCCCTGGAGCCGCGATAGCTGGCGTTGATCCGAGGTCGTCGGTTTCCGTCCCGTGACAGCGCAAAGAACGATCCCGATCAGCTCCACTGCATCGAGAAAGGTCGACAAGTTTAGTGTTATCTGAGGTCAAGTCCTGCGCAACTGGTCGTTGCCTAACCCCGCCAGGTCCGGAAGGAAGCAACGGTCGGCAAATTGTCCTGAGTGACGCAGGGGAGCTTGGCCTCTTTTTGTTTGTGCTCGCATTTCGCCGCATCCTGCCTGCTCTCGGCCGGCTGGCAGCGGCTTTTCTGCCCCGGGCGTCTATGAATGGACCCGACGGGCATCTTTCATCCACTCTCAACATAGTCCGCACCCGTACACGATCCGGGCCTCGGCGTATGCCAGCGAACATCGGAGCTGATCACCCCCAAGTGTCTTATTCCCGCCGATCTCACATCGTCGCAGGAATGGCTCCGCCGGTTCACTGGTCCTCATCGTACCCCTCGAAGATCCGTGGATGCTTGTGGACGGACAGCCATTATGCGCAAAGAGATCATCATCAATTCAACCGCCAGTGAGCACCGTATTGCCATCCTCGAGGATGGCAAGCTCGCTGAGCTTTTCGTCAAGACCCCCGAAAAAGAGCGCAACGTCGGCGACATCTACCTGGGCAAAGTTGCCAAGGTGATGCACGGCATTCGTGCGGCGTTCGTCGACATCGGACTCGAGCAGGACGCCTTCCTCCATTTCTCGGATATCGGAACGGTGGAGGCCTACAATGCGATGTTCGACGACGACGACGAGGGGGGTGAGGAGGAGGGGAACGGAGCTCCGCCGGCCCAGGCACAGCGAGCTCAGGGGCAGCAGAAGGAGAAAGGACAGGGAGAGGTCGCTGGTCAGGACCAGGAAGGTCGTGGACGGAATGGCCGGGGCGACCGACGGGCGCAGGAGGTCAATCTTCAGAAGGGGCAGGATATCCTTGTTCAGGTGACCAAGGAGCCCCAGGGGAAGAAGGGTGTGCGGGTCCGCTCCGAGATATCGCTCCCGGGTCGGTTCCTTGTGCTCATTCCGTTCGATGGCAAGGTCGGGGCCTCCAAGAAGCTGAACAATTTCAAGGAACGGCGCCGGTTGAAGAAGGTCGTCCGCGGATTCCTTCCGAAGGGTTTTGGCGCCATCATACGGACCGTGGCTGAGGGGAAGACGGACGAGATGCTCAAGCAGGACCTGGAGCAGCTCGTTTCCCACTGGCATGATATCGAGCGGTCGGTCAAGAACGTGACAGCCCCCGCGCTCATCTACAAGGATATGGACACCACGTCCAGCGTCATCCGCGACCTGTTCCAGGACACGGTCGAGAAGATCGTCACGGACGACAAGAAGCTCTACAAGGAGATCAAGGCGTACGTCGAGGCCTCGTCCCCGACCATGTCGGACCGCATCGAGCTCTACAAACAGAAGGCTCCCGTGTTCGATGCCTTCGGCATTGAAAAGGACTTTCAGAACCTCTTCAGCAAGAAGATCTGGCTCAAGAGCGGCGGGTACCTTTACATCGAGCGGACGGAGGCCATGACCGTCATCGATGTCAACAGCGGACGCTATGCCGCCAAACGTGAGCAGGAGCTGAACTCGCTGAAGACGGACCTCGAAGCGGCCCGCGAGATCGCCCGGCAGCTGCGGCTGCGGGACATCGGGGGGCTCGTCGTGGTCGATTTCATCGACCTGGATGAGGACAAGAACCGGAAGAAGGTGTACGATGAGATGAAGAAGGAGCTTCGCCGCGATCGTGCGAAGGTGACCGTCCTTCCGATGACGGAGTTCGGGCTCGTGCAGCTGACGCGGCAGCGCATCAGGGAGACCGTTCTGCTGAGCTTCAGCGAACCGTGTCCGACGTGCGGCGGATCGGGCTTCGTTCAGTCCAAGGGCGCTACCATCAACGAGATCGAACGGTGGATCCGGCGCTTTGCATCGGCACGGAAGGGCTGGAAGGTCGAACTGCGCGTGAATCCTTCCATCGCCGAGCAGCTAACGCATGGAACGATAAGCCGCATGGTGCGCATCCAGCTGAAGCTCTTCGTCAAGGTCCGCGTCGTTCCCGACGAGAACATCGCAGCGGACGACTACATCTTCATCTCACCGCGCGACAAGAAGGACATCACGGACCAGTTTACAAGCTAGAGGGAGTTGCGACCATGAAGTTCTTTATCGATACGGCAAATGTTGATGAGATCCGGGAGGCTGCAGCGCTTGGCGTTCTGGATGGCGTGACGACGAACCCCAGTCTCGTGGCGAAGGAGAAGAAGGATTTCCGTCAGCTCCTGGAGGAGATCTGCTCCATCGTCGACGGGCCCATCAGTGCGGAGGTCATCTCCACCGATACGGCCGGTATTCTTTCCGAAGGGCGGGAGCTCGCGAAGATACACACGAACATCGTCATCAAGGTGCCGCTCATTACGGACGGGCTGAAGGCCGTGAAGACCTTCTCGCAGGAGGGGATCAAGACGAACGTGACGCTCTGTTTCTCGCCGACGCAGGCGCTCCTGGCCGCCAAGGCGGGGGCGACCTACATCAGCCCCTTCATCGGGCGTCTTGACGATATCAGCCACACGGGCATGGACCTCATCCAGCAGATCGTCCAGATCTACCGGAACTATGATTACAAAACACAGGTACTCGTCGCGAGCGTCCGTCATCCTGTTCATGTGGTCGAAGCGGCGCTGCTTGGCGCGGACGTCATCACGATGCCGTTCAAGGTGATCGACCAGCTGGCCAACCATCCGCTCACGACCCTCGGCCTGGAGAAGTTTCTCTCCGACTGGAAGAAGGTGCAATCCTGACCGCAATGAAAAGGACAGCGTTCCATCATCTGCATGTGGCGCTGGGGGCGAAGTTAGTGCCCTTCGGCGGATTCGATATGCCGGTCCAGTACACCGGCATCATCGAGGAACATCGGGCGGTGCGCACAGGGGTCGGCGTCTTCGACGTCTCGCATATGGGGGAGATCGAGGTACGCGGCCCGGGTGCACAGGCATTTCTGCAGCGGATGACCGTCAATGACGTCACAAAGCTCACCGAGGGGAAGGTGCAGTATTCTGCGATGTGTACCCAGACGGGTGGCATCGTCGATGATCTTCTCGTGTACCATTGTGCGGACCGGTACCTGCTCGTCGTGAATGCGTCGAACATCCAGAAGGACCTTTCGTGGCTGGAGTCTCATCGTCCGGCTGACGTGGAGATCCGGGACATCAGCGATACCGTCTCGCTTCTCGCCGTGCAGGGGCCCCGTGCTGTCGACACACTGCAGCGGCTGACGGAGACGAAGCTGGACGAGATGCAGTACTATCGCTTCTCGCGGGGAACCATCGCCGGCCACGATGCGATCATCTCACGCACAGGATACACGGGCGAGCCGGGATTTGAGCTGTATTTTGAGAACGCCGCTGAGACGGCAGACGACATCTGGAATGCCATTTTCGGGTCCGGAAAGCCCCATGGCATCGTTCCCATCGGACTGGGAGCGCGTGATACGCTCCGGCTCGAGATGGGCTTCTGCCTCTATGGGCAGGACATCGATGAATCGACGACGCCCCTGCAGGCCGGGCTGGGGTGGATCACAAAGCTTTCGAAAGGTGACTTCATCGGCCGTCTTGTCCTCGCGGATGAGAAGGAAAAAGGTGTGCGGCAGCGGCTGGTCGGGCTCTCCCTTCCCGGCAGGAACATCGCCCGGACGGGATACGTCATTTCGAAAGAAGGGGCAAGCATCGGGAAGGTGACGAGCGGATCGTTCTCACCCTCGCTCGAAGCGTCCATTGCACTCGGCTATGTCACACCGGACCTCAGCGCGCCCGGTTCTTCGGTCGATGTCGACATCCGGGGACGCTCTGTGCAGGCGACCGTTGTCCCATTGCCGTTCTATTCCAGGAAGGACTGACCGATCGCACACGCTATGAACATAGACGTCGCATTTTCCGCCGCGCCGCTTGACGACATCCAGTTGCGCGATCGCAACGTTGTCGTCATCGACGTGCTTCGGGCGAGCACGACCATCGTGACCGCCCTCGCCAACGGTGCGCGGGAGATCATACCGGTCGCGTCCATCGAATCGGCGGTGAAGATCTCCGGGAGCCTCTTTGGGGAGGTCACCCTCCGTGGTGGCGAGCGGAATGGCCGCAGGATAGAGGGCTTCAACCTCGGCAATTCGCCTGCGGAGTACGATCCCGCCACGGTAAGCGGGAAATCGATCATCTTCTGCACGACGAACGGGTCTGTCGCCATGGCCAAGAGCCGGTATGCGCGCCGGCTGATCGTTGGCGGCTTCGCGAACCTCACGACGGTCGTCTCGTACATCGCCAAGGAATCGAAGGATTTTCTGCTGCTCTGTGCCGGGAAGTGGAACGGTGTACGAAGCTTCAGCATGGAGGATTCCGTCTGTGCGGGCATGATCATCAACCAGTTGATGAAACGGTCCGAGCTCGAGGTCTCGCTGACAGACTCGTCTGCGGCGGCGCTGGCACTCTATAAGGCCAACGCACGCTCCATTCCGAAACTGCTGCGGACCTGCGATCACGGAGCGTACCTCGCCGAGATCGGCTTCGGCAGCGACCTCAAGCTCTGCAGTACGATCGACGCATTCGATGTTCTCCCGATACAGGTGGGGACCGTGATCAAAAAGTTCGCCGGAGTACATCCACCGGCGGCCCCTGACGAAGGCTCCAACGATGGCTGAGCTCCTCCGGCGTGCATCACAGACCACGGCGGGGGGCATGGGTTCCTTCCCGCCCGAAAAACGGCGGCAGATGCTCGGATTTGCCGGCGTCGTCGTGTCTTTGATGCTCCTGTTGAGCCTCGTCTCATACACCTCGTCCGACCAGGCAAGCGGGGAGATCGGCCTTCTCGATCTGTGGCGCGTCTTCACGAACGATGAGGCGGTCGCCGCCAAGGCCGCGACGACGAAGAACTGGCTCGGCCTTCTGGGAGCGATCCTTTCCAACTGGTGGATCAACTCCACGATCGGCTACGCGTCCATCATCGTACCCTTCCTCGGATTTCTGTGGAGCATGCATCTCATCTCTCCCAGAAATCTCCGCCGCCTCGCTTCCATCACGACGTACACGGTCTCCTTTGCGGTCCTGTTCGCTGCTTCCGCAGGCACGCTGAAGCATGTCGATGACATGCTGTCGCTCGAATGGAGCGGCGTGGTCGGGCATTTCCTCGCGCATATTTTTGTCAGCATTCTTGGCTTCACTGGCGCCGTCGTCCTTCTCGTCGCGACGTATCTCGTTCTCTTCATTCTCGTGCTCGACATCGACCTCCGGACGGCGTGGCAGAGTACCGTCGAATGGGTGCAGGATTCAGGTCTGGCGTTCGTGCAGAAGGTGAAGAAGGCGATCTCCGCGCTTCCGAAGCACCTTCCTGCCCCGAAGCAGAAGATCAATATTCGCAGGCCCGAGGCCGACACAGCGCCACCGAAGGTGACGAAGCCCGCACCAGCAGTTCCACGGCCGGTCCCCGCAGCTCTTCCGCCGCAGCCGAAGCCGGAACCACCGCCGGTGGTGGCAACGCCCGATCCGGTAGACGTCGAGTATTCGCCCGACAAGGGACTCCGCCTCGACATCCAGGAGAGCGTGAAGGTCGAGGAGGTCAACTTCGATGAGCGCGACCAGGCCGAAGACGGCGCAGTGGATATCGACTATGTGTTCCCGTCGGTGGAACTGCTGGATATCCATCGCGCGTCGGAAGAAGTGGACGAGGGGGAGCTGAAGATGAACGCCGAACTGCTCCAATCGAAGCTCGCAGATTTCGGCGTGGCCATCGAGAGCGTCTCGGTGACTCCCGGACCGGTCGTGACGCTGTATGAGCTCGTTCCGGCGACAGGTGTCAAGATCAGCCGGATCGAGAATCTGCAGGACGATATCGCCCTGGCGCTCAAAGCGAAGGGTATCCGGATCATCGCGCCCATCCCGGGCAAGGGGACTGTGGGCGTGGAGATACCGAACCACAATCCGGTGCTTGTCACCATCCGAAGCCTCATCAATTCTGCCACCTTCCGGGACTCGGGTGCGGCCCTTCCGATCGCGATGGGGAAGACCATCTCCGGCGAGGTCTATGTGGAGGACCTGGCAAGGCTGCCGCACGTGTTGATCGCCGGCGCGACAGGTTCAGGCAAGAGCGTCGGCGTGAACACCATCATCGCAAGCCTTCTGTACAGGATGCATCCCAGCGAGCTGAAGCTGGCCATCATCGACCCGAAGAAGATCGAACTGACGCCATTCGGGCAACTGCGGCGCCACTTCCTTGCAGTGTCGCCGGATACCGACGAGGAGATCGTCACAACCCCGCAGAACGCGGTACTGCTCCTCAAGGGGCTCGAAATAGAAATGGAGAGCCGCTACGATAAACTGGCGGCGGCTGGTGTCCGGAACATCGCCGACTACAACAAGAAACTGAAGGCCGGCAAGCTCCACGACACAGAGGAGATCAAACACCGGAAACTGCCATACATCGTCGTCATCGTGGACGAGCTGGCGGACCTGATGATCACGGCTGCCAGGGAGGTGGAAGAGCCGATCGCGCGTCTGGCCCAGCTGGCCCGCGCCGTCGGGATCCATCTTGTGCTTGCCACCCAGCGCCCGTCCGTGGATGTCATCACCGGAGTGATCAAGGCGAACTTCCCGGCGCGTATAGCATATCAGGTATCGTCGAAGGTCGATTCCCGCACCATCCTGGACATGAACGGAGCTGAACAGCTCCTCGGCAACGGTGACATGCTGTATCTCCCTCCCGGGAGCTCGAAGCCCGTCCGGCTGCAGAACGCGTTCATTTCCTCCGATGAGGTCGAGCGATTGACTGTCCACGTCGGAAAGCAGCGGGGGTATCAGGCCCCGGCGGCTCTTCCTTCGGTGCTCGAGCGGAAGCGGAGCGCAGCAGCGGGCAACGGCGGCAGCACGGACGAGCTTTTTGAGGAGGCAGCGCGTATCATCGTGCGCCATCAGCAGGGCTCTGTGTCCCTCCTGCAGCGCCGGCTCAAGGTGGGATACTCCCGCGCAGCACGCCTCGTCGATGAGCTTGAGATGGCCGGTATTGTCGGTCCCTTCGATGGGAGTAAGGCCCGCCAGGTGCTGTGTGAGACCGAAGAACAGCTCAACGAAATCCTGAAGATCCTCTGATGAACCGACTCCTCCTGATCGCAATCCTCATCCTTGTCCCTGCCGAGCTCCTCCGTGGTCAACCGCTGCCGTCGGTACAGGAGGTGACCTCGCGCATGGAGGCACGGTACGAGATGATCGATGACGCCCGTGCGTCGTTCACGCAGACGGTCGTGCTCGGATATGCGAGCATCACGCAGACCTTCGACGGGACCATCCTGTTCAAGAAGCCGAAGCAGTACAGGCTCGAGTCAGAGCATCAGACCATCGTGACGGACGGCTCCACTGTCTGGGCGTATGTCCCTGCCAATGCGCAGGTGATCATCGACACCTACAAGGAGCAGCGGAATTCCGTCTCGCCGGATGAGTTCCTGCTCACGCTGCCGGCGACATACTACAGTACGGTCATCGGCCGCGAGGATGGCCCCGAAGGACCTCTCCTTCTGCTCAAGCTCACACCGAAGGATGACCGCTCCTTCGTCCGGACCGTGCGCCTCTGGCTCCTCGAATCATCGATGGAGGTGCGACGGATCCAGATCATCGATCAGAACGAGACCGAGACCACCTACGCCATTTCCTCTGTGCGCCTCAACTCCGGCATCGATGACGCGACCTTCAGGTTCGCTGCGCCGCAAGGGACCGAGGTCGTCGACCTTCGCTAGCACCCTCCGGACCCTATCGTGAAGCTGAGATCCCTTCTTCGCACGTCCGTCAGTATCCTCATCACAGGAGTGTTCCTGTACCTGGCCTTCCGCTCGGCGGATGTCGGGGCATTATGGAACACGCTTCTGCAAGCTAACATCGTCTGGGTGCTGATGCTCATACCGGTCGGTGTGCTGAGCCATTGGGTGAGGACGGTCCGGTGGCGGTATCTCCTCGCTCCTCTGAAGAAGGAGATGTCGCTCAGGAATCTCTTCTCTGCTGTTATGATCGGATACGCTGTGAACAATCTGTTGCCCCGCGTGGGCGAACTTGTACGGCCGCTGGTGGTCGGGAAGCTCGAGGATGTCTCCCGCAGTGCGGCCCTTGGCACCGTCATCATCGAGCGTGTGCTCGATTTTCTCACATTCTCATTCATGGTCGGGTTGACGCTGACACTCTATCCGTCCGCGATCGACCCGTTCGTTGACGATCCGGCGAGTATGCAGCCGGTCTTCCTGGCAGGTTCGGTCGGCGCAACGGTGCTCTTCGTGCTGCTGTTCTTCCGCCTCGAGTGGTTCGTCGGATTCGTCGAGCGCCTCAGAGCGCGTTTTCCTGGTCGTCTGTCCGATCGTATCGGGTCGGTCCTGCAGTCGTTCCGGTCGGGGCTGGATGTGACCCATCTGCGGGGGTCATGGACCTGGGTGCTCATCTGGAGCATCGTGATGTGGGGGCTGTATGTCTTTGGGCTGTACCTGGCGCTCTTCATGTTTGACGAGATCGCCCGGCTCCAGCTCGGATTCGGCGCCGCTGTGGTCCTGCTGGTCGTGACGACCATCGCCTTCGCGCTTCCCGCGCCCGGTGCTATGGGGACGTACCATTCATTCCTACCGGCTGCCCTGACGGGGTTGTATGGTGTGGGTCAGACAGCCGCATTGAGCATGGCCATCATCACCCATGAGATCCAGTATGTCGTCGTTATGATCATCGGGGCGTATTTCTATGTCGCTGACCACGGTCGCATCGGGAACATCCGGCAGAAGGACATCGCCCCTGAAAGGTCGTCAGAATGAAACAGGTTGTGAGTCGCGTCAAATCAGGTGAGATCAGCATCGAAGAGCTGCAGGATCCGGCGCTTCGAAAAGGCTTCGTGCTCGTGCAGGTGTTTGCGTCAGTCATCAGCGCCGGAACGGAGCGGGCATCCGTCTCCGACCGGAAGCAGTCCCTGCTGCAGAAGGCCCGGAAGAATCCTGACCTGGTTGCGAAAGTGCTCCAGGATGTCCGGAGCCGCGGTTTGGCCTCGACGTACCAACGCGTGAAAGGACGTCTCGAATCGTTCGGCGGCATGGGGTATTCTGCCGCAGGCCGGGTGGTTCAGGTGGGTGACGGCGTGACCGACATAGCCGTCGGTGACCTGGTCGCGTGTGCTGGTGCTGCGTACGCGAATCATGCAGAGACCATCGTTGTTCCGAAGAATCTTTGTGCCCGGATCCCGGCGGGCGTGGAACTGACTGACGCGGCCTATACAACGATCGCATCCATCGCCCTTCAGGGCATCCGTCAGGCGGAGGTCAGTCTGGGCGAATCCGTTGCAGTCATCGGTCTCGGTCTCGTCGGGCAGCTGACGCTCCAGATGCTGAAGGCGAGCGGTTGTGTTGTGTTTGGTATCGACCCGGACAAGGCGGCGGTGAAGCTTGCACGCACATCCGGAGCTGATGCGGCATTTGCCCGGTCCGACGACATCAAGAGCCTTGTGCAGCATGCGACTGCCGGGATCGGCGCAGACGCTGTGATCATCACGGCCGCGACCTCCAGTGAGGACCCGATCGAGCTCGCAGGGCTCATCGCGAGGGACCGGGGGAAGGTCGTGCTGGTGGGGGATGTCGGGCTGAAGATTCCGCGGGCTCCATACTATATGAAAGAGCTTGATTTCCGGCTGTCGCGGTCGTACGGCCCGGGGCGGTACGATCCGGAGTATGAGGAGGGAGGAAAGGACTATCCCGTCGGTTACGTACGATGGACCGAGCGCCGCAACATGGAAGAAGTGCTGCGGCTGATGAAGGCCGGACGCCTCCGTCCATCCCTGCTGACGACGCACACGTATCCCCTCGAGAAGGCGCAGACCGCATTCGGCGTCATCGCCGGGACGGGTGCATCCGGAGGGAAGCGACCGTTCGGGGTCGTGCTGACCTACTCGCCGAAAGACCGGAAGGCCGGGGCTCGGAAGAAAGACGCGACCATTCAGGCGGCATCGGGTGAGCCGGGCACGCTCGGCTTCATCGGCGCCGGGTCCTTTGCTCAATCGACCCTGCTGCCGCCGCTGAAAGCGCTCGAAGGGGTCGTGCTCCGGTCCGTGTGCACGGCGACGGGCGTCTCTGCAGAGAACATCAAACGGCAATTCGGTTTCTCGAAGGCGACAACGGACATCACGGATGTGCTCGGTGACGACAAGATCGGCACTGTGTTCATCGCATCGCGGCATGGACACCATGCGAACCAGGTCATGGCCGCCCTTCGCGCCGGGAAGCATGTGTTCGTCGAGAAACCGCTCACCATGCTGCCCGACGAGCTGGAGGAACTTGTATCGCTGCATGCATCGTTGCCGGACAGGGATGCACGCGTTGTCATGCCAGGATTCAACAGACGATTTGCCCCATCGGTCTGCGACCTGAAATCCTTTTTCGAGGGCACGACGGCCCCCTACGCCATCACCTACAGGGTGCACGCAGGACTCCTGCCGAAAGGCCACTGGACGCTGAATCCCGAGGAAGGGGGAGGCCGGATCGTCGGAGAGGTCTGCCATTTCGTCGATACGATCCAGTACCTGACCGGCTCTCGTGTCGAGAGGGTGTATGCAGAACGGGTCGGCCCCGTCAGCGCGACGATGGGAGACGACTCCGTTTCGATCATGCTCAAGTGTGCCGATGGCTCGATGGCGACCATCATGTACCTTGCGAACGGGGACCCATCCGTACCGAAGGAGTACATCGAGATGTACGGCGGAGGGAGGACAGCGATGCTGGACAACTTCTCTACGCTCACCCGCTACACGGGATCGAAGAAGACCGAACGGGCATGGTCGACGGTCGACAAGGGACACGGGCAGGAGATGCGCGAGACGATGCAGGCCGTGAAGAACGGCACAGGCTCGCCGATCGCATTTGCCGACGCTGTCGCGGTGACGCGGACAACCTTCAGGATCGAGGAATCCCTCCGCCGTGGGACGCCCGTTGCGCTATAGTCTCGGTCTGATCCTGCTCGCGGGGCAGATCGTTGTGGGGCAGGACGCCTGGACGGTCCGGACGTACGGGGGCATCGGAATCGGAGTGGCTCATCTGCCATCGGTCGCCGACTACGCGAACATACTCGGCGGCGCTGCGGGCGACCGCATCGAGGAGTTCCAGTCGATGTTCGACCTGAACGGCGGTGTCGAGATGAACCTCGTCGATGGCTGGTCTGTGGGACTTGACTATGTCTCCTCGTCGCGGACCATCGAGACGCAGCCGGCCGCGCCGGGTTCCGGCTGGGTGATCGAGCCGCAGATGTCGATGCCCACAGTTGTGGTGCGGCATATGACCTCGTCCGGAACGATGGCGTATGGATTCGGCGGCGGGGTCGGCTATCATTCGGGCCGACTGATGGTCACGGCGCCCGGGCTTCTCAGCGGTACAGAATATTCAGGGAACGGGATCGGTCTGTTGGCTCAGGCCGTTGCGTACACATATTTCGACGAAATGTTCGCGGGCATGATCGCCGTCGACCTTCGGTGGTCATCCATTCCGGAGCTGAAGGATGCGGCGGGAAGCTTGCCGCGCACAGGGAATGGCGTCACGGCGACGCTCAAGACGTTCTCGCTCGCATTACGGTTCGGTCTTTCATTTCAATTATAACGGGTCCTATGTCCATCATCGACGCGATCATCCTTGGTCTGGTTCAGGGCCTCACGGAATTTCTCCCCATCAGCAGTTCAGGCCATCTTGTCCTCTCTCAGCATCTGCTTGGCGTCGGAGGGGATCAGGACATTGTGTTCGAGGTGTTCGTACACTTCGGGACGGTTCTGAGCATCCTCACGGTCTATGCACGGGAAGCCCGGGACCTCACGCTGAGCGTTGTCAGGGGAGTGACGCATCCGAACCGCTTGCGAGCGGCGTATGCGGAGGACCCTTCCTTCCGTATGGCGGTCCAGATCCTGCTCTCGGCCATCCCGGCCGGGATCATCGGTCTTACGCTCGAGGACTCCATCAGCGAAGCCTTCAGCGACCCGAAGCTTGTCGCGACGATGCTCATCGTCACCGGTCTCATTCTCTTCCTGACGCGCTTGTTCCGCTCTGTGGAGAAGCGGCCGTTCAACCTTCTCATCGCTTTCTTCGTCGGCTGTGCGCAGGCCCTGGCGATCATTCCGGGCATTTCCCGCTCCGGCTCGACCATCAGCATGGCGATGTACTGGAAGGTCGATCCGACCGAGGCCGCACGGTTCTCGTTCCTGATGTCTGTCCCCGTCATTCTCGGAGCGACGGCCCTGAAAGTCCTGGATGTCCTCGCCGACGGTACGACCTCGGAGAGCGTGCTCGTCCTCGCGGTTGCGTCCCTGACCGCATACATCTCGGGATACGGGGCCATCAAGCTGCTGCTCCGCGTCATCTCGTTCGGGCGCATCCGGTTGTTCGCATTCTACTGTCTCATTGCCGGCTCAGCCGGTATCCTGTTCCTCTGATCATCAGCAAAGGAGAGCCATCGATGGTCGCTCGTTCCCTGTTCCTCCTCATCACAGCGGTCGCACTCATCGCGGGGTGCCAGACAAAATCATCAACACAAGAGAAAGGCAAGACCGTGAGCGCAACCCTTGAGACCACCAAAGGCACCATCACCGTGGAACTCTATGAATCCGATGCGCCGAAGACCGTCGCGAACTTCGTCGGCCTGGCAAAAGAAGGCTACTTCAATGGCACGATCTTTCACCGCATCTCCAAAGGCTTCGTGATCCAGGGCGGCGATTCGACTGGAACCGGCCGCGGAGGGAAGAGCATCTATGGCCGGGAGTTCGAGGACGAGCTGAACCCTGCCACTCCATCATATACGGCGGGTTACCTTCGCGGGACGCTGGCGATGGCGAACAAGGGGCCGAACACCAACAGCAGCCAGTTCTTCATCGTGCTGCAGGACGCTCAGTGGCTTCCGAAGAACTATACCATCTTCGGCAAGGTGACCAGCGGGATGGAGGTCGTCGACGCGATCGCAGATGCAGAGATCGTCCCGCAGATGGGGCCGACCGACGGACGGCCGAAAGAGGACATCGTCATTTCAGCTGTGACCATCGACTGATGACGGGCCAGGCAGGCTGAGCGCACATGGCTTCGTACTTCCCGGAAGAGTATGTTTCGAGGATCCGGGAGGGGCGTATCTCCCCGATCGTCCTCTTCGCCGGCGAAGAGCAGCTTCTTGCCGATGAGGCGATCGCGCTCCTCCTTGCGACATCTGTGGATGAGGGAACGCGGGACTTCAACGTCGATGTGCTCGATGGGACCCGTGTGACCGTCCAGGATGTCCTGGCCCGCGCATCCGCTTTTCCGATGATGGCCGAGAGGCGCGTCGTCGTTGTCCGCCGTTTCGAACGGATCGTGGCCAACGACCAGGCGCGCGACCTGTTCCAATCCTACCTGTCGGAACCGCTGCAGTCAACGCTGCTCGTCCTCTCTGTCGAGCGGACAGACCTTCGCAAGCGGCCATTTCCCGAGCTTAGAAAGAAGCATGACTTTGTCGACTGCAAGCCCCTTCCTGAGCGGGAGGTCCCGGGATGGATCCAGGGTCGCGTCCGGCAGTTCAGCAAGACGATGGGCGCCGAAGCTGCGTTCCTTCTGCAATCCTACGTCGGCACTTCCCTCCATACGATCATGCGGGAGATCGAGAAGCTCACGACGTTCGTCGGCGAGCGGGCAGAGGTCACCGTGGACGATGTCACGGATGCCGTGGGAGCGAGCCGTGGATTCACGGTGTTCAACCTGCAGGACGCTATCGGAAAGAAGGACTACAAGCAGGCAGTCACCATCGTACGGCGCATGATGCTGTACGGTGAACAGGCACCTCTCATCATTGCCAATGTCACCAGGTATTTTGTGGACCTTCTCGGTGTGCGGGAATGCCTCGCGAAGCGGATGTCGCAGAACGAGATCGCGGACACCGTCCGGATGCATCCGTACCGGACGAAGCTCATGATGGGCGTGGCGAGGTCCTATACCGGCGAGGAGATCGAAGCGGCTCTGCACGCGCTGCGGGACGCTGACAGGACGATCAAGACCTCGGATGCTGACCCGGTCGCTGAGGTCGAGCTTCTGCTGCACGCTATCATCCGCGGGTCCTCCCTGCACGACCGTGTCCCGGCGGTGGCCCGTGACTGACACCTTCCTCGTGATGCCCGATGCTGCCGAGTGGCAGCGCTTCGTCATTGTCGTGCTGGTCATCAGCGGTGCCATCGGATTGAGCGAGCTGCTCCGGAAGACCTTTCATCTGCATCCGGAGTTCTCCCGAAAGATCGTCCATGGCGGCGTTGGATTCGGCATCCTGTTCGGTCCGGACCTCTTTGTCAGCCCGGTCCCGATCCTGCTGCTTTCGGCCCTGTTCACGGCGGTGAACTTCATGGCCGTCCGGAAGGGATGGCTGAAAGGGATGCACGGACTTGCCCGCCGGCAGTCGTACGGGACGGTGTATTTCCCGATCTCGCTGTTCGTTCTCGCGCTCTTCTTCTGGCAGCGGTCTCCGGAGATCGTCGTTCTCTCCATGTTCACGTTCTCGCTCGGGGACGCGGCGGCTGCGCTGGTGGGTGAATCTCTGCGTTCTCCGCATACTTTCTCGCTCACCGGCGACCCCAAATCGTACGAGGGCTCTGCTGCATTGGCGTTCGTCACCTGGGCCGCGGTCGTGGCAGGCAGCCTTGTGCTCTGGCACCCCCTGCAGCCTTCCTGGTACTTCCTGTTCATCATGGGGGGGAGCGTCGCAGTGGTCGCGACGGCCACGGAGGCGCTCTCGTCGAAGGGGCTCGATAATCTGACGCTCCCCTTTGCGAATGCGGTCGTGCTGTCGGTGTTCCTGTTCCCCTCGACGCAGGCACCGGTCGATCAGGTGCTTCTCGGGATCTCGTTCGGTCTCATCATCGCAGCGCTGTCCTATGCCGCCCGGTTCCTCACGCTGAGCGGCAGCGTGTCGACATTCCTGCTCGCGGCGGTGATGTACGGGTTCGGCGGGTGGAAATGGACCATCCCCATCCTTGTGTTCTTCATCCTGTCGAGCCTTCTGTCCGTCTATGGCAAACGTGCCAAGGTCGACCTTGCTTCTGTGTTCGAGAAGAGTTCGACACGCGACCACGGTCAGGTGGCAGCGAACGGCGGCGTTGCCGGAGTGCTTCTGCTGGTGCAGTACGCATTTCCGGGGATCGATCTGTACCCGGCGTTCATCGGGAGCATTGCAGCGGTCACCGCAGACACGTGGGGGACGGAAGTGGGTGTGCTGTCGAAAGGGGAGACGGTCTCGCTGACGACATTTCGACCTGTCCCGCGGGGAACGAGCGGAGGCGTCTCGCTGGCAGGGACGATGGCGGGGGCAGCGGGCGCGTTCCTTATCGCAGCACTCGGATCGCAATGGGTCTCCTCAACGGCGCTCCTTATTGCAGGCCTCATCGGGGGTGTTTCAGGGTCCGTGGCCGACAGCATCATTGGAGAGACGCTGCAGGCACGTTTCCGGTGTTCCGTCTGCGGAAAGGAGACGGAGCGACATATCCACTGCGGGACCGGAGCTGTGCATGTGTCCGGAAAACGGTCGCTTCGCAACGATACCGTCAACGTGCTCTGTGCCGTGGTGGGAGCGGCGGTCACGTACCTGCTCCTCTATCTTTCAACTCCCGTTTGAAATTCTCCGAAAACATGCCAAGGTTATCGCTGTGATGCGATCGTTCCCCAGGGGCAGCGGGTTCTCGTACCTTTCACACTCGGGGTAAGTTCATGCTCAATCATATCTGGATTGCGATGCTCGTCATCGGCATTCTCGTTGCGGTCGGGAATGATGTCTCCGATGAGGTCATGAATCCCTACAGGAACGGCCAGGCGCTGGAGGTCCGGTTCGAGGACGCCCGGCAAGCTGATAAGGCTGGAAATATCTGGGAGGCGACTGTCGTCGCCGATCAGGCTGCGTTCGCTGCCTTCTATGGCGTCGACGCCCCTCCTGCGGAGGTCAGGGAGCATGTCCGGCTCCGGCGCGGAGACGTGCGGACGACGTTCGTGCTGACCCCGTCCGACAACGCGCCGGCCATGTGGAAGAAGATGCTGAGTGTCGGAGGGGAGGACGGAGAGCTGAAGGGAGAGGTGAAGGGATTCATGCTCGCGCAGGGGCTTCCCGCAGCCGGCTCGATCCAGTTCGAGTCCATACGGTTCGTCAAGCTCCGGGCGGTAACGAAAGCTGCGCTGGACTATGCGAACATTGCGGTCGACATCGCTCTTGGGCTCATCGGCATCATGGCGTTGTGGCTCGGGCTGGTGAAGATCGCCGAGGAAGCGGGGCTTGTGACCGTGCTGACACGCGTGCTCCGTCCTGTGACCGTCCGGCTCTTTCCTGACGTTCCGCACGATCATCCTGCCGTCGGTGCGATGATCATGAACATCTCTGCGAACATGCTCGGGTTGTCGAATGCAGCGACACCGCTCGGCCTGAAGGCCATGGAGGAACTGAATAAGATCAATCCGAAGGCAGGGACGGCCACGAACGCGATGTGCACGTTCCTGGTGATCAATACAGCAGGACTGACACTGCTCCCGGCGACGGCCATTGCGATCCGCTCGGCTGCCGGCTCGGCGAATCCGGGCATCATCATCGGAACCTCTTTGTTCGGTGCCGGATGTGCAACGGTCGCGGGTCTCATCGCCGTCAAGCTGATGCAGCGCATGAAGCGCTTCCGCGTGGAAGAAGGAGGTGCGTCATGACCGAGCTCTTCCGTGCCTTCATCAACATCATTTCGATCGTCGCCATCCCCATCATCATCGCCGTCTTCCTCGGCTGGGGATTCTTCAGGAAGGTCAAGGTGTACGAGGTCTTCGTCGAAGGGGCGAAGGAAGGATTCAATACGGCGGTGCGCATCATCCCGTACCTCGTGGCGATGCTCTTTGCCATCGGCATCTTCCGGGCGTCCGGGGCGCTGGATCTGCTGCTTGCGGTGCTTTCTCCCGTTACGAACCTCATCGGCATGCCGGCCGAGGCCATGCCAATGGCCCTTCTCCGGCCCCTGTCTGGCAGCGGTTCTCTCGGGGTCATGACGGAGATCATACAAACTCATGGACCGGATTCGTTCATTGGAGTGTTGGTGTCGACCATGTTCGGCAGCACAGAGACAACCTTCTACGTGCTCGCGGTCTACTTCGGCTCGGCGGGCGTCCGGAACACGCGTCATGCGCTCCCGGCCGGGCTGGTGGCCGACCTGTTCGGCATGCTCGGAGCACTGTTCATCTGCAGGCTCCTTTTCGGTATCTGATATGCGGCCCTTTTCTAGAGAGGTGTCATCATGAAGCGTACACTGATCGTCCTCACCGTGACCTTGACAGCCCTGTCCCTTTCGTTCGCGCAGGTGGGCGGTCGGGCGCCATCGGCGGCCGATGCTGCATCCTCCGGCACCATCCCCCTCGGGCTGGGTGCGACCGTCATCGACGGAAAGACGTTCTACCTCGTCAACCTTCGTCCCGATCTGTCGTTCGGCAAGCTGGGTTTCGGGCTCGACCTGAACCTGCGTGTGGGAACGGACGGAACGATCAGAAAGGAGGACTATGACGAGGGATACGACTACCTGCGGATGGTCCGGTATGTCCGCTGGGGTCACAAGGGGGACGATCTCTACATCCGGCTCGGGCAGCTCGACTACGCCCGGCTTGGGCATGGTTCCATCATCTACAACTACAACAACAGCCCGAGCTACGAACTCCGGAAGGTGGGACTGGCCCTCGATGTGAACCTGGAGAAGTTCGGGGCCGAGATGCTCTACAGCGATTTCGGTGGTGCCGGACTTTTCGGTATTCGCGGGTACGTGAAGCCGCTCAAATTCACGTCGCTGGCGAAGCTTCCCGTCGTGAACAACATGGAGGTCGGTGCGACCATCGCATCGGACTTCCACGACAGGGCGAATAGCTACAGACACCCTACCCTCGGTGCTTTCGATAACGGAAGCATGACCATCATGGGGCTCGACCTGGGACTGCCGATCATCGACTATCCCATATTCAAGTCGGGCCTGTATCTGGACTTTGCGGCGATCGGGGGCTACGGCTCGGGCATCATGACCGGCATTACATTCGACTTCTCGGGCCTGGGCCTTGTGACGATCGGTGGCAAGTATGAACGTCAGTGGTTCGGCGATCAGTTCGTTCCCTCATATTTCGATGCGCTCTATGAACTTGAAAGATTCACTCCAATAGACAGCGTCAATTACACTTCGAAGGCAAACGCTCTGAAGCAGGCCAAGGGAAGGGAAGCGTATTATGGGGAGATCGTCATCGGCTTGCTTGGAGTGGTCGATGTGGTCGGCGGGTATACAGCTCCTGTCGGTGTCAAGAATCAGGGGACGATCCATCTGGAACTGCTGACCGCTGACGTACTGCCGCTGATCCAGCTGAAGGCGGGGTATGACAAGCGTAACGTCGGGTCCGTTTTCAAAGTTGATAATAATTCCGTTCTCCACGCTGAAGTGGGGTACAAGCCATACCCGTTCATGATCGTGTCGATGCTGTACCAGTGGACCTTTGCAGAGGAGAAGAACGACCTCGGTCAGGTCACCGGATACAAGACTCAGAAGCGCGTCGAGCCGAAGGTAAGTTTCGTGTTCACCTTCTGATGTTGCGTGGACCCAGCGAGCCGAAGTCCGTTGCTTCTCCACAGCTCTCTCGGTATATTGAGCACGCTCACGGAGCAGGATGACACCCAGTCGTTGCAGGCCCTATGTCCATACTGAATCGCTTCGTCGTCGCCACCCTTCCGTTCGTTCCCATATCGATCGTCGGTGCTGTCTCCCGCAGATACATCGCGGGCGTGACGCTGCAGGAAGCCGTCGATCAGATCCGCGCATTGAATGCCGCCGGGTTCTCGACCACCACCGACCTTCTCGGCGAATACATCTCCCGTCTGGATGAAGCGGAAAGCAACCGCCAGCAGATCGAGGAGATCTTTGCTGCGATAGCGGCGTCCTCTCTTACCTCGACCGTCTCTGTCAAGCTCAGCCAGATGGGGCAGCTCCTCGACCAGGAGGCATGCTATGCAAATGCGCGCATCCTTGCCGACCGTGCACGGCGCCAGTCGAACCGGTTGACGCTCGACATGGAGGACGCGTCCACCGTCGACAAGACGCTGGACATCTTCTATCGGCTCCGGAAGGAAGGATTCCCGAACGTCGGCATGGTCTCGCAGGCCTATCTCCGGCGCGCTTCGTCGGACATCCGGACGCTCGTGGAGCGTGGCGGAGGAGAGGTCAGGCTCTGCAAGGGGATCTACATCGAGCCGGAATCCGTGGCCTACAAGGGGAAGGAGGAGGTCAGGGAGAACTTCCTGAGGCTCTTCATCCAGCTGCTGGATGGCAACTGCTTTGTTGGTATCGCGACGCACGACGAGGTCCTGATCCGCCGGAGCCTGGATGTCATCAGGCAGCGGTCGGTCCCGCAGGACCGGTATGAATATCAGATGCTGCTCGGAGTCCGGGAGGACCTCCGGGACGCCATTCGGCGCGACGGACATCCTCTGCGGGTCTATGTGCCGTTCGGGGAGCACTGGTATGCGTACAGTGTCCGACGGCTGAGAGAGAATCCAGAGATCGCCGGATATGTGTTCAAGGCCATCTTCGGGCTCAATGCGGGGCCGAAGTCCTTTTCACAGCAGAATTGAGCTCGGGAGGAGGTCCTGGCAGGGCACTCTTACCGGCTTTTTTTGGGGCTTCTCGCAAATCTTTTTGTAAGTTCTTCTGTCATACACCCCCACCACAGATCATCATAAGGAGAGATAGGTATGGCTGATATCAGCTCCACGGGAGGCGGCAAACGCTACACGCCATACGTTCCGGCGGAGACGAGTCTTCCGGAATTCACGGCGAAGGCCGTCATTCTCGGCCTGTTCATGTCCGTCATCCTTGGCGCGGCGAACGCATATCTCGGCCTCAAGGCCGGGATGACCATCGCCGCGACATATCCGGCAGCCGTGATCAGCATGGCATTCCTCCGGCTGACCAAAGGCAACATTCTCGAAGAGAATATGGCCCGTACGGTCGGGTCCATCGGCGAATCGATCGCGGCCGGTGCTATCTTCACCATTCCGGCGTTCGTCATCTCGGGCGTGTGGGACAACCTTGAGGACCGGTATTTCGAGGCCACGGCCATCATGGTCATCGGCGGCGTGCTCGGCGTCCTCTTTGTCACGCTCCTTCGGCGCGTCATGGTCGAGGATGTCGACCTGCCGTATCCGGAATCGGTCGCAGCGGGTGAGATCCACAAGACAGGACGGTCGGGAGGGACGGGGGCGATGTACCTGTTCCTCGCGGGTCTGCTCGGTGCGCTCATTCAGACGATGAAGATGGTAAGCGTCTTCGCAGCGTCCTGGGAAAAGTTCATACCCTTCACGAAGGGCACGGTGGCGCTCGGCAAGGGAGGCGGAAGCCTTCAGGCGAGCGGCGGCATGATGCTCTCGACGCCAGGCGTCAGCCCGGCGTACATGGGTGTCGGATATATCATCGGTCCCCGCCTTGCCGCCCTGAACTTCGCCGGCGGTCTGCTTGCGTGGGGACTGTTCGTACCGCTCCTGCTGTACCTCGTAGGACCGGAACTGGAAGCGACCAGTGGCGGAGGCGATGAACATTGGTGGATCTCCCAGGCCCAGTCGATCTGGAAGTTCCTTGTGCGTCCCATCGCGATCGGCGGCATGCTGATGAGCGCGGTATACACGCTCTGGAAAATGCGCAAGAGCCTCATCGGCGGTCTGTCCCGGTCGATCAGCGACGTGAAGAAGGCCGCTGCTGGCGGATTCACTGTCAACCGCGTCGAGCATGATATCAATCTGAAGTGGGTGGGGATCGGCGTCGCTGCGGCAGCAGTAGCAACGTTCTTCCTGTATCAGTATTTCGCGCAGGATTTCACCGCGGCCTTCACCGCGACCATCGTGATGGTCATTGCGGGCTTCTTCTTCGCGGCCGTGTCCGGGTACCTCGTCGGGCTCATCGGGTCGAGCAATAACCCTATCAGCGGACTGACGCTCGCGACGGTCATCGTGGCGGCGCTGCTGATGGTCGCACTCGGCCAGTCGGGTACGACCGGTATCGCTGCAGTTCTGGGCGTTGCCGGTGTGATCTGCGTCGCCGCAGCAGTGGCTGGTGAGATGCTGCAGGACCTGAAGGTGGGGCACATCCTCGGCGGCACGCCGTGGAAGATGCAGGCTGGCGACCTTCTCGGTGTCGTCGTGTCATCTGCCGTCATGATCTTCCCCATTATCATCCTTCACCAGGGCGATATCAATGCGGGCGGCGAGGGTCTCGGTGGCAGGGCGCTTCCTGCGCCTCAGGCAAGCCTGATGTCTTTCGTGTCTGAGGGCATTGTTGGCGGGAACATGGCCTGGCCGCTCATCATCGTCGGTATCCTGCTTGCCATCGGTTTCATCCTGGTCCAGGTCAAGAGCCCGATGCTCGTCTGTGTCGGCATGTACCTGCCGCTCGAAACGACATTCGCCATCTTCGTCGGCGGCGTGATCAAGGGCATCGTCGACATGATGGCCAAGCGGCGTGCGCTGAACGAGGCGCAGAAGACGCGCACGGAGAACAACGGCGTGCTTCTTGCCGCGGGATTGATCGCCGGTGAGGCGCTTGTCGGCCTTCTCTTCGCAGGGATCGCCTTCTATTCGGTCGATGCCATCGACGCGATGAAAGTCTTCGCGGATCCGTCGTTCATCCCGAGCATCCTGGTCTTCCTGATCGTGGGCGCCGTGCTGGTCATGATCCCGCTGAGAAATGCGGGCCGACCGGACGAGCCTGCTCCGCCGAGCGCGATGTAAGCCAGGGCGGATGGCAGTCTGATTACATGATGACGGAGCAGCGGACCAATCGTCGCTGCTCCGTCGTCGTTTCATGGAGAGTGTGAAACGTGGCATCCCCGAAGAAGACGTACAATCTGTATGACCTCCGGCCCCAGCGTGCTGTTGCGTGGGAAGAAGGGGAGAACGGCAGGGTGATCATCCTCGTTCCGAAGTTCCGCAACAGGTTCCTCGTCCAATGGCTCCTGCCTCTCCTCCGGTCACAGTATTTCCGCGTGAAACTCGATGACCTTGGGAGTGCCATCTGGCGCCAGTGTGACGGCACGACGACGGTCGCTGCTATGGGGGACAGCCTGCTCCGCCAGTTCGGTGAACAGGCCGAACCGGTTTATGAGCGGATCGGTACCTTCATCAGGCGCCTCGAGAAGGGGAGCCTGCTCGACATACCGCGGCCCGACAGGGCCTCCGAAAGGACGTTCACAGAACAGTCTCCCGGACAACCTCATACTTGAACATGACCTACACGAACATCTGAGAGGAGAGCGCTATGGTATCCGCGATTGATGGATTGAAGCCGGAACCGGTGTGGAAATACTTCGCAGAGATCGCGAAGATCCCCCGGCCGTCGAAGCACGAAGAACGCATGACGAAGTACGTCCTTGACACAGCGACGAAGCTGGGCCTGTCCGCGGCGAAGGACAAGTACGGGAACGTGGTGGTCCGCAAACCGGCAGCACCGGGGCGCGAACAGGCGAAGATGATATGCCTGCAGGGACACCTCGATATGGTCCCGGAGAAGAATAAGGACACCGTGCATGATTTTCTGAAGGACCCGATCGAGCTCGTGCGGAAAGGGAATATGCTCATGGCCAACGGGACGACGCTCGGGGCCGATAACGGCATCGCCGTCGCCACCATGCTTGCCATTATGGAGGACAAGAGCATCGCGCATGGGCCGCTCGAGTTCCTGTTCACCGTCGATGAAGAGACCGGCCTGACGGGCGCGACCAACCTCAAGGGGTCGTTCCTCCAGAGCCGCACGCTGATGAACCTCGACTCTGAGGAAGAGGGGTCACTCTATGTGGGGTGTTCCGGCGGAACGGATTGCGTCGGCACCTGGACCGCCTCATATCAGAAGGCGCCCGCCCGGACGAAAGCAATGCTGCTCGCTGTGAAGGGCCTCAAAGGGGGACATTCCGGGATGGAGATCGACAAGAATCGCGGCAACGCCGTGAAGATGATCGGCAGAGTGCTTCTGCGGCTGGCGGAGCTCGGTGTGCGCGTGGCGTCCATCAACGGAGGGAACAAGCGGAACGCCATCCCGCGCGAAGCTGAAGCGCTCGTGTTCGTCCCTGCGGCGAAACTGAATGCGGCGAAGAAGCTTGTCGCATCGCTCAACGCGACGCTGAAGGGCGAGGTCACGTCCGTCGATCCGGACCTCGACATCACCATCACGCCGGCCGGCGATGCGAAGAAGGCAAAGGTCCTCACCGCTCCATTGCAGGAGAAGCTGCTGCGGACGATCACCGCACTTCCGCACGGAGTCATGAAGATGAGCTCGGACATCCCGGGATTGGTGGAAACCTCGACGAACCTCGCGTCCATCGTCATGGACGGAAAGAAGATCGTCGTTGGGACCAGCCAGCGAAGCTCGGTCGGGTCCGAGATGCAGGAAATCAACGAGACGGTCAGGACCATCTTCACGCTTGGCGGGGCCACGGTGAAGGTCGCCGACGGATATCCGGGCTGGAAGCCGAACCTGGCATCCGAGATCCTGAAGGTGGCCAAGGGGACGTACGCCCAGCTCTGGTCGAAGGAGCCCGAGATCAAGGCTATCCACGCCGGACTGGAGTGCGGCATCATTGGTGAGAAGTATCCCGGCATGGATATGATCTCTTTCGGTCCCACGATGGAGGGGGTCCACTCACCGGACGAGAAGCTCCATATCGACACGGTGGAGCGGTTCTGGAAATTCCTGACCGCTGTCCTGAAGAACGTCAACTGACGCCGGTCTTCATCCCGGATACGAGAGAACGATGACGAACGACATAGCAGCGGGACACGTCCCCGCCAAACCGCCGCCATCGGTGGTGTACCGCTGGATCGTCCTGATCGCGATAAGCCTCGGGATGTTCGGCAACTATTACGTGTACGATTCCACGGGGCCGGTGTTCGACCTGCTCAAAGAACAGCTCGGATTCACCGACCAGCAGCTGGGACTGCTGTACACGGTCTATAGCATAGCGGCGATCATCGTGCTCCTTGTCGGCGGGTATATCATCGACCGGTTCGGCACGAAGAAGTCGATCCTCTGGTTCGGCGCGATCTGCCTGTTCGCTGCGTTCGTAACAGCCTCCTCGCCCGAGATCGAGATCATGCTGCTGGGACGCTTCCTCCTGGGCATCGGGGCTGAACCGCTGATCGTCGCGGTCACCACGGCCCTGGCGAAGTGGTTCAAGGGAAAAGAGCTCAGTTTCGCCTTCGGGCTCAACCTCACCTTCGCACGGCTCGGGTCCGTTGCTGCGGACTGGTCGCCTGCGTGGGCGCGGTCATCGTTCGACTCGTGGCAGGACCCGTTATGGCTGGCGACGATGGTCGCGACCACCTGTGTCGTCGGGGGTGTTCTGAACTGGATCCTCGAGGCCAGGGCAGAGAAGGTCTATGACCTCGGCTCGCAGGGGGATACGGACAAGTTCGAACTGAAGGGGCTGTTCACGTTCAGTAAGTCCTACTGGTATGTCGTCGGCCTGTGCGTTGTGTTCTATTCGACGATCTTTCCGTTCCGTGCCTTCGCCATCAAGTACTTCATCGAGGCGCACGGGCTGTCGCGGGAAGCCGGCGGATTCCTGAACAGTTTCCTTCCGATGTCGGCCATGATCGCCACGCCGTTGTTCGGGCTGCTGGTCGACAGGATCGGGAAGAGGTCCCTCTTTATGACCATGGGGACCATCATGATCCTGCCGCTCTTCCTCGTGGTCACATATGCACCCCCCGGCCCGGACGTGACGCTTCAGCTCCCGTTCTTCGATGAGGTGTCGCTTCCTCTGACGCTTCTCATCGTGATGTCGCTTTTGGGGATCGCGTTCTCACTCATCCCTGCCATCATGTGGCCGGCGGTCGCCTACATTGTCGAGCAAAGCCGTCTCGGGACGGGGTATTCACTGATGACCCTGTGTCAGCAACTTGGCATGGCAGCCGTTCCATGGCTCATCGGGCTGCTGAACGACATGTTCATGGCGGGTCCGGACAATCCGTCCGGATATGCCGCCGGCATGTGGCTGTTCACTGCACTGGGAGTGTTCGGATTGCTGTTCTCGTACTTGTTGCGTCGTGCGGAGACCGGACCGGACGCCCACGGGCTCGAGACGATCACAATACAATCGAAGGACGAGACGCATGGACCCACTCCATAATGCATCATTGATCGCTGCCCGCGACTGCATGGGCATGAAGGAAGGTGAGAAAGTTATCGTCATTACGGACGCACCGTGCCGCACGGTGGGGCAAGCCATCTTCGATGTGGTCAGGGATTCGGGCAATCCGGTGTTCCTCGTGGAGATCACGCCGCGCAGGGTGCCGGGGGAGGAACCGCCGGATGAGGTGGCTGAGCTGATGAAGAAGGCGGACCTCGTCTTCTGTCCCACGAGCATGTCCATGACCCACACGGATGCGAAACGATCTGCACAGGCGCTCGGTGTTCGCATCGCGACACTGCCGGGGATCACCGAGGAGGTCATGGTGCGATGCATGAATGCCGATTACTTCGCCATCGCCGAACGGACGAACAAGCTGAAGGAGCTGCTCGACAAGACAGAGGTCATCAAGGTGACGTCGCCTGCGGGCACGAACATCACGATGCCGGTCAAGGGGAGGACTACGATCGCGTCGCATGGCCTGTTCCGGGAAAAGGGGAAGGCGGGGAACCTGCCCACCGGTGAAGCATTCCTCGCTCCGCTCGAGGATCAGTCTGAAGGAACGGTCGTCATAGACGGATCGATGGCAGGTATAGGGATGCTGTCGTCGCCGTTGACGATCACTGTACGAAAAGGATATGCCGAAGAAGTGAAGGGCGCTGAAGCGAAGAAGCTCGAAGACCTGTGGGCGATCCACGGACGTCTGGCGCGCTCGGTGGCAGAGTTCGGCATCGGGACGAACGATAAAGCGCAGATCACCGGCGTCATCCTCGAAGATGAGAAGGTCATGGGGACCATACACATCGCCTTCGGAGACAATATCTCTATGGGAGGGAAGGTCCGGGTCCAGAGTCATCTCGATGGACTGATCAGAAAGCCGTCGGTTTGGCTTGACGATCAACAGATCATGAAGGACGGCAATCTGCTCGTACTATAGAAGCACTGCTTTTCCATTTATGCACGATTTGCACGATTTGGCGGAACTAACCCTCCGGCTGGTTCGTTATACTCCTTGACTGCCATCGAAAACCTTCATTTTCAGGTTGTTTTCAGGGTTCTTCTGAGAATCAGTTCAGGCAGTATCCTTCCAATACTAATGTAGGTCTCCAAGACATGCGTAAGCTTGCTGTTCTTCTTGTCCTTGTTTCAGGCCTTCAATCCGCTGAGTTGGATGAGAAAGGCGTCATCAAAGGCCGGGTCGTCAATAGTTCGACGCAGGAGCCAGTATTCGGCGCCAACGTCCTTCTCGTCGGCACGACTCTCGGCGCGTCCACTGATCTTGACGGAGTATTTGAGGTCCGTAACGTTCCGTCCGGCACGTATATCGTCCGCGTCACTTCCGTCGGCTACTCACCCAACGTGCGCACGGACGTTGTGGTCTCTCCGTCGCGGCCCGCAGAATTGCGCATCGACATCATCGAGTCTCTTGTGGAGGTCGAGGGGGTGAGCGTCACTGCCTCGTATTTTCAGAAGCTCCCGGACAAGCCGGTCAGTACGCTGTCACAGTCCAATGAGGAGATCCGTCGCCTTCCCGGCGGACTGGAAGATGTCGTTCGGGCCATCTCGATCCTGCCGGGCGTTGCCCAGGTGCAGGCGGGCAGAAATGACCTCATCGTACGCGGCGGCGCTCCGTCCGAGAACCTCTTCGTCATCGACAATATCGAGGTCCCGAACATCAACCACTTCGGAACACAGGGAGCAAGCGGAGGGCCGCTCAGCTACATCAACCTTGATTTCGTCCGCGACACCCGCTTCTCCACCGGTGGTTTCGCTGCTCGATACGGCGATAAGCTTTCATCCGTCCTGACCATCAACCTTCGCGAAGGACGTACCGATCATCTCGGTGGCAAGGCCACCATTTCTGCCTCGCAGTTCGGGTTGAATCTCGAGGGGCCTATGAGCAGTAAGGGCAGTTTCATCTTCTCGGCACGGCGGAGCTATCTTGATTTCATTTTCAAAGCCGCTGGATTCGGGTTCGTTCCTGAGTACTGGGACTTTCTCGGCAAGGCGGATTACCGGCTGGGGCAGAATGATGAGCTGAGTATCATAGGGATCGGCGTGCTCGACAACGTACGATTCTTCAACGACACCGAAGAGCAGCGGTTCGACAATTCACGGGTGCTGGGAAGCGACCAGGACCAGGTGGTTGCGGGAGCGACATGGAGGCATCTCTTCACGTCCGGATACACGTCTGTCACGTTCAGCCGGGTCGATGTGTCCTTCGATTACCTGCAAAGCGATTCGCTGCTCAACCCGATCTTTGGGAGTTCCTCCAGAGAGATCGAGAACACGCTCCGGGGCGATGTCGTATGGCTTATTGGCACCGGAAGCGAGCTCAGCGGCGGTGTGCAGTCGAAATTCATTAGCTTCGACAATGCTGTGATCATTCCGGCATTCGAGTCGAGTTTCGGGGATTCGCTCTCGATCTCCCGTTCGTACGGCACGGACGCATGGAAGGCAGCCGGATACGTTCAGTTCTCGCAATCGCTCGGCGACTGGCGCCTGACGGGCGGGGTCCGGGCAGACTACTTCGACCTGATCGACAAGCCGTTCACTCTGGCGCCCAGGTTTTCCTTCACGTATGCCCTGCTGCCGACGCTCAACCTGAACGGTTCTGTCGGACGCTATTATCAGTCTCCTTCATATGTCTGGCTGGCCGGCAATCCCTTCAATCGCGGGCTGAAGCCCATCGGGGTCAATCAGTACATTCTGGGTGCAGATTATCTGTTGCGGCCCGATACGAGGGTAAGCATCGAGGTATACAGAAAGAACTATAGTGACTATCCGGCAAGCCTGACGCGGCCGTACCTGGTGATGGCCAATACCGGAGCCGGTTTTGGCGGTTCCGAGGAAGGATTCGCCTCGTTCGGCTTCGACCCGCTGACGAGCGCAGGGACAGGAAGGTCGCAGGGGATCGAATTGCTCGTCCAGAAGAGGCTTTCGGAAGTGCCCTGCTACGGCACGGTCAGCGTGAGTTACAATACGGCCGAATTCGTGGCGCTGGACGGCATCTCCCGTCCCGGCTCGTTCGACCAGCACTGGATCCTGAACGTCGGTGGGGGGTACATCTTCAATGAGCATTGGGAGATCAGCACGAAATTCAGGCTGGCGACAGGCCGGCCGTACACACCGTTCGGCCCGGGTGGCGTGCAGTCACCGGCAGAATACAACACGGCACGAGTAGGCACGAACCATAGTCTGGATGTTCGTGTTGACCGCAGATGGCAGTTCGATTCCTGGACACTGATCACCTATGTCGATGTGCAGAACATCTACAACCGTCAGCCGCTGGATGTCCCGCGGTACAATACCCGGACGCAGCAGGCAGAGGTAAACCAGTCGATTGGCATCCTCCCGTCGATCGGCATCA
Source organism: uncultured Ignavibacteriaceae bacterium (assembly GCA_964534125.1). Classification (GTDB taxonomy): domain Bacteria; phylum Bacteroidota; class Ignavibacteria; order UBA10030; family UBA10030; genus 2-02-FULL-55-14. Next base: position 100,549 of record CAZHOJ010000001.1, on the reverse strand, counting down.
GCGCGGAGTTCTGACATCCCATCCACGGGTATTCTTTGATTGTTCTCAGGAAATCGGTATTTTACTGCTGATTCCAAGGAAGAACGCCCAACGATGAAAAGACTCCTGATATCTGCTCTGTTCTCTATGGTCTGTCTGGTCCAGCCGGCCGGCGCGCAGGTGAGCACGACAGGCCTCCAAAAGGCATCCAGCCTCGGAAAGACCGTATATGGACTCGGATTCTCGGGGGGATGGGCCTCAGGGGTCGGTTTCAGTTTTCGAGCGCACCTTCCCTCCAAGATGTCCTTCCAGGGCGTGTTCGGCATCGTCAAGACGCAGTCGAAGCTTCTGATGAGTGCCGGAGCAGAGTATCAGTACGACCTCGTGAGAGGGGACGCGACACGGTTCTTCTTCGTCGGATCGACGGGCTACTTCTATTCCGGTGACGGGAGCAACACGGTCGAAGGTCCGTTCCGGCTGGGAGCGGGCATCGGCGGAGAGTTCCAGATCCAGGGAGCGCTCCACGCCACGATCGAGGGCCAGTTCGTGTATTCTTCGAACGGGACTGTCTTACCTCTCCCGCAGCTTGCGGTCCACTACTACTTCTTCTGAGGTCCGATATGCCGGACATCCATATAGAGACCGGCATCTTCATCCCTGAGCGGTCACACCGTTTCCGCACTTCGCGCAGCTCCGGCCCCGGCGGCCAGAACGTCAACAAGCTCGATACGCGCGTCGAGCTTGCCATCGATCTCGATGGCATCGCAGGGCTGACCGGATCACAGGTGGAGGCTCTGAGGTCGAAATTGCAGAACCGCCTTGACACGCGCGGCCGGCTGCACTTCGTATCGCAGCGGTTCCGGAGTCAGGGACAGAACAAGGAGGACGTTCTGCGGATGGCGCTCGAAGAGATCCGTGAGGCCCTGGTGCCGGAGAAAGAACGCAGGCGGACCCGCCCGGGCAGACAGGCGGTGGAGAAGCGGCTGGACGAGAAACGGAAACGGTCCGGCACGAAAAGCAACCGGAAGCCGCCAGCACCCGATGATGGACCATGATCCCCGTCGATCCATCGGGACAGGATCCAGCCACCCATTTCCTGCGCCTCTCTGCGACCAAACTTCGTTCTGACTTCCTTCCGCGTCTCTCAAAAGCTTTCATGTTCGTCCCGGAAGCGGACCTCTGGACCGCGGACAGCCCGTCCCTGAACAGTCCCGGCAACATCCTGCTTCATATGGAAGGAAACCTCAGGCAATGGATCATCGCCGGGGTGGGCGGAGCGCCGGATGCGCGTATCCGGGAGGCAGAGTTTTCCACGACCGGAGCAGCGACGAAGGAGGAACTCCTCGCGTCCCTCCATCGGACCGTCGAGGAAGCCTGCGCGGTCATCGGCGCGGTCGGGAAGGAAGAACTCCTCCGGAAGCGCCACATTCAGGCCTATGACGTGACAGCTCTCGAAGCCGTGTATCACGCCGTAGAGCATTTTTCGTATCATCTTGGACAGGTCATCCAGATTGCCAAGCGATTGTCTGGCAGAGACCTTCGTCTGTATCCCTTCTGATCATCATGCATTCCAATTGCCAGCTGTTCGATACTCTCTCCCGCTCCCTCCGCACGCTCTTTATCGTGACGATGCTCTCGTTGGTTACCGCCGCTCAGGAGAAGGGCGTCGTCTACATCGTCTACGGTTCCGACACTGCCATCTGGACCGGCATGGATACGGGGAAACGGTTCCCGACGTATGGGCTGACCCTGTACACGTCGCCGGCAGAGAATGCGGCCGCCATCATGACCGACGCGTTCCGGAACGAGATCAGGGACTCGTACGGGACGCCGCTGATCATGACCTGGTGGATGATGTCGGGGAGCATTTTCCGCGACGGGACGAACACCAACGTCCCCTATGCCAACATTATGACGATGTACCTGATGAAGAAGTACTATCTCTCCCCGATGCAGAAGTGGGGAGACGAGCTGAGCCTGCACTATCATACGTTCTTCTGGTCGGACTATGACGGGGACGGAACGTGGTGGTGGAATCAGTCGAGGACGTTCGACGAGTGCCGCGAGGATTTCGACTTCACGCTCGCCCAGCAGCTGATCGAGGAGGATGAGTTCCCGGTCTCGTTCAGGAGCGGATGGCATTTCATGGACAATGCATGGCAGCAGCGTCTCGACGAGGTTCTGCCATACTCGATGCACAACGCATATCCGTCCCGGAAGGTGTCCGACACGGAGCCGACAGACAACATCATCGACTGGTCAAGAGCTCCCTCGACCTGGGTGCCATATCATCCGGACCCGAATGACTATCAGGTCCCCGGGCCGGGGCGCGGGTGGAACCTCCGGTCGCTCTCGTTGTACAGCACCACAAGGGACAGGCTTGAACCTGCCTTCCAGCAGGCCGATGCCGGGAACGACCAGATCATGTGCCTGTGGGACCACCTGCCCGACGACAACATCTTCGATAACCTGAGGCGGACCAATGCAGTGCTGGAGACCCTTGCTGTCGCGTATCCGGGCGTCAATTTTCGGTTCACCACTGCGGTCGAAGGGATGCAAAGGTTCCTCAGATTGACAGACTCGCTTCCGCCCGTCGTGACAGCCACGTTCGAGGGCTCAGGCTCCTCTATCTATGTCCGCATCGTGACCGATGAGCCCCTCTTTCAGCCGGTCCCGTTCGTTGCGGCCAAGTCCCTCGGCGAGGAGTACTGGCAGGTTCCAATGACGCCTGTGAGCGCGACAGAATGGATCTCCGCTCAGCCAATGGATACGGCGCAACTTGCGCATATTGCCGTGGCAGCCACTGACACTTCGGGCAACTATACAACGTGGCATCACCGGTTCGTGCCTCCCGACGGCTTCATCGACGACCTTTCGGCTGGATATCTGGAGCTCCGTGGTGGATGGGTCACGCTGGGGGGGACGACCTGGGGAACGACCTATCGGCAGGCACAGGTCCCGCTCGGGGACAGTGCGAGCGTCTCATGGAGGCATGCCGTCACCGCAAGCCGGCCGCATGCTATCTTTCTCCAGATCCCGGAGGGATCTTCTTCGCCTCAGGCATACCGTGTCCGGATCGCTCAGGGCCTGACCACTCTCGCTGATACGATCTACACAGAGATCCCTCACGAAGAATGGATCGAAACGGGCATCTTCCCGCTCCAGGCGGGGCAGGATGTCGAGGTGACCCTGACAGGATATGCTGAAACGGGTGCTGCGACGATGAGCGTGGACGTTGTGCGTGTCACGCCGCTGGTGCCGCAGTACAAGGCGGTCACCACCACGAAGGATCTCTCGCTCGGATATGTATCGCTGGGAGATACCATCCAGTCGAAGATCCAGGTTCAGAACGCTGGCCTCCTTCCGATCACGGTATCCGCTTTCGACGCGCGCGTCATCCGTCTCGTCGATCCGCTTTCGCTCCCGCTTGTCATTCCGCCGGCCGGATCTGTGGAACTGGCGTGTCTGGTGTTGCCTGATTCTCTCGGCGCTGTCCAGGATACCGCTGTGATCTCCTTTGCGGAGCCCGCGATGCAGGATATGCGCATCTCTCTCCGGATGACCGTGGAACGGGAGGTGCGCATCGTCGACAATGATGCGGGTCCGATTTACACCGAGCAGGGTGCGTGGGCCAACAGCGTGGTGACCTCCTACGGTCCGACGAGCAGGTATGTGATCCTCTCCCGGTCGGGCGGCCAGTACGCGCGCTTCCAGACGCATGTTCGGAAGACCGGATACTACCGCATCGCCTTCATGGTGCCATCCTCCGAAAATGCGACCGACAAGGCAAGATACACGGTACATGATGGCAGCGCCGATCGGGGGTCCATCTATCTTTCGCAGCGCCCCGGCGGCGCCTGGACCGACATCGGCGTGTTTCACCTTACTGTTGACAGCGTGGTAACGATCACCGTATGGAACGACGGCAACTACACCAGCGGAGCGGTCCTCAGGGCGGATGCCATCAAGATGAACCTGCTGGATATCGTTCCGCAGGATGTCTATGTGATCGACAACGACAGCAGTGGTGTGTACCATGAGTATGGCACATGGCATACGAGCGTGGGGCAGTCGGTCGGCACGAGCAGCAGGTTCGCATATGTGTCGGACGGCGCGGGAGTGCATGCGACATTCGATTTCCAGGTCTGGGAGTCGGGGCTCTACGACATTGCATACATCCATCCGACGACGGTGAATTCGGCTACCAACGCCACCTACAGGATCTTTGTCGGGGGTGAACTGGTCCATTCCTCACAGCGGGACCAGAATGCCGGCTCCGGCGCCTGGGTGTCGCTCGGTGAGTATTCGATCGAAGCGTTCCGCCCGGTCGTCGTCGAGATATCGAACGATCCGTCGGGCCAGGGAGGAGTCGTGCTCCGCACGGATGCGGTGCGGGCGACGAAGGTCGTGACCTCCGTTGCAAAGGATGGGGATGTTCCGCTGACCTTCGGGCTCGACCACGCGTATCCAAATCCGTTCAATGCTGTGACAACGCTGAGATTCAGTCTGCCGCAGTCGGGAGACATATCCCTCGTTGTGCATGATCTGCTGGGCCGCGAGGTTGCCACCCTTGAATCGGGTCATGCGGAGGCCGGCATCCACCTTCGGACATGGCAGGCAGATGAGGTTCCAAGCGGCGTGTACTTTATCCGCCTGACCGCCGGGCCGCGTCATGCGATACAGAAGGTCATGCTCCTGAAGTGATCCGCCCCGGCATCCGGTCCTGTGTCCGGGGAACCAGGCCTGCCCGGCAGGCGTTATACCTCTGCTCATCATTCCGCATGGAGATCACATGTCACTATTTTCGTTCACGACGTTCCTGGTCGCCGGGATCGTTTCCTTTGGAGCCTTTATGAGACCAGATCGGCCGGTCGAAGGGAAAAAGTCAGTGTATGATTTCACGATGAAGACGATCGACGGCGAGGACCGTCCCCTTGCAGAGTATGCAGGGAAGGTGCTGATGATCGTCAATGTGGCGTCGAAGTGTGGCTATACATCGCAATATGAGGACCTGCAGAAGCTGTACGAAAGGTACAAGGACAAGGGATTCATGATCCTCGGCTTTCCTGCAAATAACTTCATGTGGCAGGAGCCGGGAACGGACGAAGAGATCAAGCAGTTCTGCACGCTCGAATACGGCGTCACGTTCGACATGTTCTCCAAGATCAGCGTGAAGGGAAGCGATCAGCATCCCCTGTATGCATACATCACCTCGGCGCCGGGCGTTGCGGGACCGGTGAAGTGGAACTTCCAGAAATATCTTGTGGACAGGAAGGGTCGGGTCGTGTCGAAATTCATGTCTGGCACGGAGCCGCTCGATGATGAGGTCGTGCAAAAGGTGGAGGAACTGCTCGCTCAGACGGATTGACCCCCCAGCATAGATTCCCGGGAGTGCGTGCAGCTTCCCGGAGGAGTATTGAGTATTAAGGAGGCCGCCATTGCTGTATCTAGCAGTGGCGGCTTTGTATATTGAGCATATGAGTTCATCATCTTCCATCCGTGGCCGCCTTGAAGCAGACCTGCGCTCTCATGGCGGCATCCTCTCGGAACCGGGGCTCCATCTTCTTGCCTCGCGCTCTCCTTCAGTGCTTCTCGAATCACACGTCCCTGCGACGCGTCTGGACGAGTCGCTGCTGTTCGTCGATCCCGTCGACACGATCCGGGCCCGGCGTGTCCAGGAGGTCCTTCCCGCCCTTGTGCGTGCGCAGGTGATGCTCGAACAGGGGAAGTGGATCGCGGGGTATGTGTCCTACGAAGCGTCCCCGGCGTTCCTGCCGGTGCCGGCCCGCGACCCGCATGATGATCCTCCATATCTTGTCTGGTTCGGCGTGTTCGATCCGCCCGTCCGTGTCCGGCGTCCCCGGTCGACTCATCCTCCCATGCCTTTGGATACCCGCGCGACCATCGGGGAGGTGCACCCGGATGTCAGATATCAGGCATATGAACGGTCCTTCTCCACGGTCCAGAGATATCTCCGATCCGGCAATTCCTATCAGGTCAACCTTACCTTCCCCGTCCGCGGACGATGGAGCGGATCATCCGCCGCGCTGTATGCCCGCCTCCGTGCGGCGCAGCCGGTGGGGTATGCCGGCATGATCTCGCATGACGGCCTCGACATACTTTCTCTCTCTCCTGAGCTCTTCTTCAGTGTGCGCGGGGATACGCTCACACTGCGGCCGATGAAGGGAACGGCCCCGCGTGGCCGGACTGCTGAGGAGGACCAGGAGCGCATCAAGGAACTCGCCTCTTCCGAAAAGGACAGGGCGGAGAACAGGATGATCGTCGACCTTCTCCGGAACGACGCCGGCAGGATCGCGGTCCCGGGTTCGGTGCAGGTACGTTCGTTCTTTGATATCGAAGTGTACCCCTCGATCGTCCAGGCCACGAGCACAGTGGAGTCCCGGCTCAAGGGACGGCTCGCACTCGTCGATGCGTTCAATGCGCTGTTCCCGAGCGGATCAGTCACCGGCGCACCAAAGATCGAAACGATGCGCATCATCCACGAGATAGAGGAAGGACCCCGCGGCGTGTATACGGGTGCCATCGGGTGCGCGTCACCGCAGGGCGACATGGCTTTCAGCGTTGCCATCCGGACAGCGGAGGTTAACGAGCGGATGGGAGAGTTTTCTATCCATGTTGGGAGCGGCGTGACAGTGGCCTCAGGTGCACGGCGGGAGTACGAGGAATGCCTTCAGAAGGCCCTCTTCGTGGCCCGTGAGCCGGTCGGATTTGAACTGTTCGAGACGATGCTCTGGACTCCCCGCAAAGGATTCGTTCATCCTGCGGACCACCTTCGGCGCATGGAAGGATCCTGCAAATATTTCGGATGGCCATTCAGTGCGGCCAAAGCTCGCGAGTATCTGAGAGAGGTGCACGAGGAACTGCTCAGGAAACCGCTCCAGGAGGCGCGGGTGCGTCTTCGCTACGGACCGGACCTGTCCTTCGCGCACGACGTCGCGAAGCTGGGACCGCTTCCGTTGTCCGTCCTGACCGGATTCAGCAGCAGGACGATATCGTCAGACGATCGCTTTCAGTTCCATAAGACCACTCATCGCCGGGTCTATGATGAGGTTCTCGAGGATGCCAGGGTTCGGGGTTGGTTCGATGCGATCGTCATGAATGAGCGGGGGGAGGTTGCCGAGGGAGCACGGACGAATGTGTTCATCGAAAAGGATGGACTACTGCTGACGCCTCCGATATCATCCGGCATCCTTGCCGGGACCATGCGTCGCCGGATCCTCGCCTCGAAGCAATGGCGGACGGAGGAGCGAACACTGACGAAACAGGATGTCCTGTCTGCTGACCGCGTCTTCCTGACCAATGCGCTCCGAGGGATGGTGGAGGCGGTAGTGGTTCCCTGACGGGGCTCTTCATTCATTTTTCGTATCTTCATCAAAGGGACATACGCACATTCCGGCTCGGACCGCCTGCACCATCAACAGAGCAGAGGCAGGATACCGGAGAGCATGTATCTCCGGACCGGAACTGTGCCCCTCGCGGGGATGCCACACGGGCGTCTCCGGGACAAGACTGAGATCAGAATTGACCACACCACCCGCCGTACGCATCGGATGGAGCCGAGGACGTTCATGAACCGCGTGTGTTCCATGCTGGTGGCAGGGGTGATCCTCAGCGGAGGATCGCTCCTTCAGGCACAGACCGGTGACATCCGGGGGATCATCTCGGATTCCACGAACGGAGAGAGGGTGCCGTTCGCGACGGTGATGATACGGAGCCTGGAGAAGGGCGCTCCGAGCAACATCAACGGTTTCTACTTCCTGACATCCGTCCCTGCCGGCAGGCATGAGATCACGGCGAGTTCCATCGGGTTCATTTCCAGGACCGTCGAGGTGACCGTCCGGGCGGGCCAGACCGCTGTGGTCAACATCGATCTTGTACCGCAGCCGGTGGAGTTCTCAGAGGTCGTCGTGACCGAAAAGGCACGCCGGCAGCTCGAGGAGATCAACACGAGCATCCACATCCTCGACATCTCGGAGATCAAGGCAGTCCCGGTGGCGCTTCAGCCGGACGTCTTCCGGGCCATTCAGATCCTTCCGGGGATCGTCTCGACAAGCGACGTCAATACCCACTTCTACGTCCGCGGCGGGGCGGGGGACCAGAACCTGATCCTGCTCGACGGCATGCGCATCTATAATCCCTTCCATGCGTTCGGGTTGCTGAGCATTTTCGACGCGGACATCATCAAGACAACAGAAGTCTACACCGGGGCGCATCCCCCCGGCTACGGCGGCCGGCTCTCGTCCGTCGTGAACATGCTGACAAAGGACGGCAACAGGCGCACATTGTCCGGCAAGGTCGAAGCGAACCTCGTCTCCTCCAAGCTTCAGCTGGAAGGCCCCGTCATCAACGATGTCCGATTCCTCTTCAGTGGCCGCGTGTCGACCTTTCGGAACGCTCTCGGGTATGCGCTCGACAGGGACCTCCCGCTGTCGTTCTATGACGCGTTCCTCAAGGTGACGAACGAGGATCTCGAAACGCACTCCCGTTATGGTGTCTCGAGCTTCTTCAGCGGCGACAACCTCCGGTCCGGATCTGGTACATCGCCGGACTATCGCTGGCGGAACTCGTCCACTGGTTTCAGCGGCGGCGGGCTCATCGATGACCGGCTGTTCGTCGATGTCCTTGTGTATGAGAATGATTTCAAGGCATCGCGCATTGCCAAGGCGTCGTCGGTCTCTCCGGCATCGACCAGAGTGCGGGAGACAGGCATCAAGGCGAACGCGACGAGCTACACGGATTCGCGGGACGTCTACTACTTCGGGTTCGAGTTCACATTCCCGACGCTGGAGTACCGGCTCGTGAACACGCTGGGCACTCCCCTCGTCCTGAAGAGCAGCTATGTCGACTTCTGGACCTGGGTCCGGTACGAGGCACACCTTGGACCGGTCCGTCTCGATGGGGGACTCCATGTCGACGTGGGATCGATATTCCAGCGGGACGATGCGGGCATCGATATCCTCGAGCCGCGTGTGAACCTGAGCGCGCTGCTGACGGAGGGGTGGCGGCTGAAGCTCTCTTACGGACAGTACAGTCAGCACGTCATCACGGTCAACAATGAGGATGATGTCGTCTCGATCTTCGATGCGTGGATACGGGTTCCCGATGAAATTCATTCAGAGCGTGCGACGCACTATGTTGCGGGACTGGACGGGAACATCAGCAAGCAGCTCTCAACGGGTGTCCAGGCCTATTACAAGGACTATGGCTCGCTCGTGGCATACAACCGCGACAAGGTGGATGAGACCGACCCCGATTACGTTCGGGGGACAGGAGCATCCTACGGACTCGAGTTCCTGATCCGTCACGGCCTGGCGTGGAACGATGTGTTCGCCACGTACACGCTCGGGTGGGCGACCATCAGCAACGGCGGCATCAGCTATCCGCCATCCTACGACCGGCGGCACGCATTCAAGGTGCTCGATGTCGTTCATATTACGGACGAGTTGGAGCTGACCATGCGTTGGGAATATGGGTCCGGATTTCCGTTCTCGCAATCGATCGGGTATTACGACCGCCTGCCGCTGACGTCGCTGTTCGAAGGTTCCCTCCTCGGCGAGAAGGGGACGGCCTACCTTCGCCTTGGCGAGAAGAACGCTTCACGCCTGCCGTCCTATCATCGCCTCGATATGAGTCTCACCTATTCGTTCACGATCGGGTCCGTCCGTGGGAGTGCGGGAGTGCACGTGGTGAACGCATACAACCAGAAGAATCTCCTGTATTTCGACCGCACAACCGGAGAGAGGACGAACATGCTTCCCTTCTTTCCCTCGGTCACTGTGTCCCTGGAATACTGATGGCACGCCAGGTCCCTTTCATCATATGCTGTTGCGTGCTCGTGTCTGCAGGGTGCGACCCGTCGTTCGACCCGAAGGGATCGTTCGAGAAGGCGTTGGCTGTCTATACGGTGCTCAGTCCGTTGTCAGACACGCAATTCGTTCGGGTGCATGCCACGTATGATCCGCCGGAATTCGACCCTCTTGCGCATACGGACGAACCCGACCTTTCGGCCGCTCAGGTGCGCATCACCTGGGAGGGGGGGGCGCTCACGCTGTCGGATTCGCTCGTGCCGCATCCTGATGCAGGACGGTACGGCAGCCAGCTGCGGGTGTTCATCGGCACACCGCTGGTTCCCGAGCGCGGGCGCACGTACACGCTCACAGTGACGGTCCCCGGTTACGGGACGGCGACAGGCGCTGCGTCAGTGCCGCAACCCTCCCAGCAGCTGCGTGTCTCGGATCCGACCATGCTGTCGGCCCCGGGTCTCTACGACGGCCAGGACATCATCGTTACTTTCAGGGCGCCTCCGGAAGCGCGGGGATATCTCATGAGGTTCTACATGCTCTATGATGTCCTCAGTCCTGTCCCATCGACGGAACTGGTCGAGGTTCCCCAGCGGCTCGTCGAGGTCGATGGATCGAGCACACCGCGGTATGCAGACCTTGCCCCTCTGACTCTTGCTGTCGGGACGCCGTTCACCGTCGTCACAGCAGCCACATTTCAGACGGAGGCGTACATCTCTTTGCTCGGCCAGGTCATGGAACAACATCTTCCATATACGGTCAGGTTCAGGCGGGCCATTTTCCATCTGGACCTCGTCGACGAGAGCCTGTATTCCTACTACAGCATAGTGAACGGCTTCCGCGATGAGTTCTCGATCCGGACAGACCTTCCGGATCACACGAATGTCAGCGGTGGGGTCGGTGTGGTAGGTGCCCGGGCCCGGGATACCCTTGCTGTCAACGTCAGTTCCAATATTCAGTTCTGAGCATGCGCCCGTTCACATCCCTTTTTTCTTCCCGCTCACTCTCACCTGCATGGTCGTATGCCCCTGGCGGCGGCATCTGGCGCATGCTCCCGACACAGGACGGTTTCCTGGTGGGGGAATCCCGGGATGAGCAGAAGAAGCAGGTCAGGTTCTTTTGCATCGACCTGGGGACCGGCCGGCCCCTGTGGGAGAATATGGCAGCAGAAGAGGATTGGTGGGTCGGGATCGAAGCGGCGCATGGGAACATGGTCTACCTGCATCTGTTCGCAAGACCCGATATGCCCGAGCACGCCGGCATCATTGCGTTGGACCGAACCTCGGGCGCAGTTGTGTGGCAGCTGGCCGGTATGCAGCTTCGCGGTGCTCAGGGAGAAATATTGATCGTGCGGAATGGCGCAGACCCTGAGTCGGGAGATGTTCCCATCTCTGCTCTGACCGGCGAGCCCCTCCCGGCGGGGAGTCGCCCCGGTGGAGATGCAGGGAACAACGCGTCCGCGTTCGGAGACCCTGAGGGGATCATCTACCCGATTCCTTTGAGCGAGGGTGAGGAGGGATGGAATGAGTTCCGTACCGTGCTGCGTGACCGCTCTCTCGTCGGGGCGTGCGAAGCGGCACGGGTTGATGACCGGTGGATATTCTCTTATCATGCGGCTCAGCGTCGTGGTGAACCATTGCTGGAGCACCATCTCGCGATCACCGATGCGAAAGGCCGTACGCTTTTCAGCGATGTGCTTCACGCCGAGGCCCATATGCCCGTCTACGACGCGTTCTTTGTCCGGGATAAGCAGGTGTTCTTCATCCGGCGGGAACGGGAGCTCGTCTGTGTCAGGATGTCCGCACGGAAGGACTGAACGATGCGTACCTATCAGCTGAAGCATGTCGATGCTTTCACACGCCACGCATGGGCCGGGAATCCTGCCGGCGTCGTTATCGATGCCAGGGGCCTGTCGGATGAGGAGATGCAGGCCATCGCCCGGGAAATGAACCTCTCCGAAACGGCCTTCGTCCTTCCGCCGACGCAGAAGGGGGCGGATCTGCGCATTCGCTGGTTCACACCGGCCGAGGAGGTCGACCTGTGTGGCCATGCGACGATAGCGTCGTTCCACGCCTTGTCGGAGGAGGGGAAGTATGGCATGGCGAGAGAAGGAACGTACCGGTTCACTATTGAGACGCGGAGCGGGTTGCTGGGCATCCTCGTCGACAAGGCCTCCTCGGGCAATACCATCCAGTTCGAGCTTCCGCTGCCATCCTTCCGCGAGCTGCAGGAAGGGCGGAAGGACATCCTCGCTGCAGTTGGGCTGGGTGAAGAGGATCTGTATCCGGGCCTTCCCGCAGTCCGCGATGCATATGTCTATCTGCCTATGCGCTCCCTCGAGCGTCTCCATGGGCTTCGTCCCGATCTTCGTGCTCTGGAGAACATCTTTCGTCCCCGAAGCGTGGGGGGTGTCTGCCTTTTCACGCTCGAGACGGTCAGCCCTTCATCGGCTGTCCACTCCCGGTTCTTTGCCCCTTCGCTGGGCGTGGACGAGGATCCGGTGACCGGTTCCGCGAACGGCCCGCTGGGAGTCTATCTCGCCACCTTCGTTCGCCGCAAGGGTATCGCTGTTCCGTTCGAGGAGCTGACCGATGGCCGGCTGGAGTACATCGGGGAGCAGGGGGATGCCATCGGGCGTCCGGGGAGGGTCACGATCCGCGTTGTCCTCGACGAGGACGAGGTACGGCGGGTCTGGATCGCCGGGCATGCTGTGACGGTCATGGATGCAACTCTTCGTTCACTTGCGAAGGACTGATGCGATGCGAATGGTCTTCTTTCTGGTCGTGTTCCTGGCCGCCATGGTCTTCTTTGTGCTTACCATGCGGCGGAAGATCGCATTCATGCGGATGGGGACTGCAGAGGATCGGACGGACAGGATCGGTGAGCGGCTTCTCCGGACTCTGAAGATCGCCATCGGGCAGAGCAAGCTGTTCCGGGAGTTCGGTCCGGGCCTGATGCATGCGCTTATTTTCTGGGGTTTCCTCGTTCTGCTGACCGCCGTCATCGAAGCAATACTCGAAGGGCTTATCCCGTCCTTCCGGCTTTCGGACGTGCTTCCGGAAGGTGTGTTCGCTGTGATAGCGTTCTCGCAGGACCTGTTCGGGACCGGCGTCGTCCTGGCGGTCGTATGGGCGCTGCTACGCCGCGCTTTCTTCACGCCAAAGCGCCTGCAGGTGGACCGGCACGGCAGGGTCGATGCCATTGCGATCCTGTTCACGATACTGTTCGTTATGCTCACGATGTTCGGGCAGAACGCGGCGCGTATGGCCCTGGACCAGGGGGACCATGCTGGCATCCGGTTCATGTCAGCATTGGCGATGCCGGCATTCAGCGGCATGGATCCCGGGACGCTGGAGGTCTGGTTCGACGCCTTCTGGTGGACGCATATCGTTCTCGTGCTTGGATTCCTGAACTACCTCCCCTCCTCGAAGCATTTCCATGTCCTTCTCTCGGTGCCGAATGTGTTCCTGAGCTCGACCCGGCCGCGGGGTCGGCTGAAGCCGATCAACCTCGAGGCGGAAGATGCTGAGTCGTTCGGCGCAGCCGATGTCCATGATCTCTCGTGGAAGCAGATCATGGACGGATACACGTGTACGGAATGCGGACGCTGCACTGCGTCGTGTCCGGCGAACATCACGGGAAAGCTCCTTTCTCCCCGGAAGATCATCGTTGATATCCGGAAGCGAACAGAAGAGAAAGGCCCCGTCGTCATAGCGGGGGCGCAGGAGCAACACCAGGACATCATGGGGAACGGTCTGGTGCCTCATTTCATCACCGCAGAGGAGCTCTTCGCCTGCACGACCTGCCTGGCATGTGTGCAGGAATGTCCGGTGAACATCGAGCACGTGGATGCCATCGTCGAGATGCGCCGGAACCTCGTCCTGATGGAATCGGCATTTCCGCCGGAGGTACAGACAGTCTTCAAGAACCTCGAAACGAACTTCTCACCATGGGCCTTCCCGCCCTCCAGCAGGGCCGATTGGGCGGAGGGAATCGACGTTCCCACCATCGATCAGGTGCCGGAACCTGATGTGCTGTTCTGGGTAGGGTGTGCGGGCTCGTTCGACGACAGGTACAAGAAGGTCGTGCGGGCGTTCGCAGCGCTGATGAAGAAGGCGGGAGTGTCCTTTGCTATTCTGGGGAACCAGGAAAAGTGCACGGGCGATCCCGCTCGCCGCATCGGCAATGAATATCTGGCGCAGACGCTCATCCGCGAGAACATCGTGACCCTCAACAAGTACAAGGTGAGGACCATCGTTACGAGCTGCCCGCATTGCTTCAACACGCTGCGCAATGAGTATCCCGATTTCGGGGGGAACTATACCGTCCTGCACCATACCGATTACCTTGTGCGTCTCATCGATGAGGGGCGCCTGAAGGTCTCGAAGGAAGTGTCGGCAAAGGTGACGTACCATGACAGCTGCTATCTCGGCCGATATAATGAGGTATATGATCAGCCCCGTCAGGCCCTGCAGGCTGTCGGAGGGATCGACCTCGTCGAGATGGAGCGCACGAAGTCCCGGGGCCTGTGCTGCGGTGCCGGAGGCGGGCAGATGTGGATGGAAGAGACCGTCGGGAAGCGTGTGAACATCGAGCGCACGGAGGATGCCCTGGCCACCGGTGCGGGCGTCGTGGCGACGGCGTGTCCGTTCTGCATGACGATGCTGCATGACGGCGTCAAGGCGAAGGAGGCCGGTGAATCGGTTGCGGTCAAGGATGTCGCTGAGCTGTTGCTCGAGGCCATCGATGCGGGTGATGCAGCATGATCGAGCGATGATACCCGCCGCCTGGCCCCCGCCGGATCCCGCATGAACCGGGAGCGGTCGCATACGGTCCTTTTGCTCGCATTCCTCATACTGCTGGGCGCGGAGCGGGGGAGCGCACAGGCCATCAACGGAACGGTCCGTGATGCCTCGACGAGGGAGCTCCTTCCCGCCGCCAGCATCCGCCTGGTCGGTACGGACCTCGGCACCATCGCCAACGCCGACGGCAAGTTCCGTATCGCCCTTCCCTTCGGTGAGCACCGGCTCGCCTTCTCCTACGTCGGCTACAAGGCAGACACCGTATCGGTCACAGTCCCCGGGGCTGTCTTTCTCGATGTACGCCTCGAGCCGTCGCCGGTCCAGATGCCGCCTGTTATCGTGTCGGGAGAAGACCCCGCAGTGAGGATCATGCGCGAGGTCATCCAGCGGAAGATGGAATGGATGTCGTCGCTGCGGTCGTATACCTTCGAGGCCTTCACCCGGCAGATGATCAGGCGCGACACGGCCATCGCGAGCATCATGGAATCGTACTCCACCGGCTACTGGAAGCGCGGCGATACGCTCCGGGAGGTCATCCGGCAGAAACGTCAGACGGAGAATGTCCCCGGCGAACAGAATTTTGCCGCCGTCGGCATGATCCTGAACTTCTACGATGACGAGATACGGCTGGCGAATTTCCGGTTCATCGGTCCCACGGCGGAGGAGGCTTTTGACTACTATGATTTCCGGCTGGAAGAGACGCGGGAGAGCGAGGGGCGGAAGGTATTCCTCATCTCGTTGAATCCCTCCTCGAAGACGACGCCGCTCTTCCGCGGGACCATCAGCGTGGTGGACAGGCGGTTCGTGCTTGCGGGAGTGGACGTCGAACCGAACGAGGTCTTTACCATCCCGCTTGTGCCGGACCTGAGCATCCGATACCAGCAGCAGTTCGCTCCCATCAGGACACGCTATTGGCTTCCTGTCGATATCCGCATGAGCGCGGAGGTGAAGATCGACCTCCTGCTCTTCTCGATCCCGCCCATGCGGTTCGAATCCGTATCCTCCATCTACAGCTACGATGTGAACGCTGACGTGCCGGACACGCTGTTCACGAACCGGAAACGCCGGTATGTCGATTCGTCCGCGAGCATCATCGACACGGCCTTCTGGGCGGAACGCGACGTGCTCCCTCTGACGCGTGAGCAGGAGATCGCGTTCACCCACATCGACAGCACCCAGACACTCGACAAGGTCTTCATGCCTTCGACCCCTATCGGAGATCTGGGGGAGGAGAGCAGCTTTTCGGTCATGCAGTACATCGACCCCCGGTACAGCCGTGTCGAAGGGTTCTACCTTGGAGGCACATTCTCTGAGGATACGCTGCTCCCTCATATGGATGTCGCTGGAAAACTCGGCTATGGCTTCGCCGACAAGCGGATGCAATGGGGATTGTCGGGGCTGGCATGGTTGTCCGGCCGGACATTCGGCATCGGTGCCGAGACCTATTCCCGGATCATGCCCATCCACAATGAAGAAAGACATTTTCGCCTCGAGAACTCCGTCGACGCGTTCCTGTACAAGAACGACTACTTCGATTATTACCGTGCCACGGGCGGTGCATTGTTTGCCCGCTATGCGTGGACCAGACGCTTGAGGACCGACCTGGGGCTGGGGTACGAGCGCCACGCGACGGCCTCGCAGACGACGAACTATGGTTTGGTGTATCCTTCCCGGACGTTCAGGCCGAATCCCGCGATACAGGAAGGCGATGTGGTGAGCGTGCGCGCGCTGGTGCAGTTCCACCAGCAGGATATCCCGATCGATCTCATCATCCAGGACAGGTTCATGGTCGAGGCTGAGGTCGCCGACCGCTCGTTCGGGAGCGATATGAATTTCGTCCAGCTGAGGGGGAGGGGTGTGTATCGGCTCGATACCTTCATCGAGCGGAGCCCGTTCCCCGCGTATCTCGCGGTCAGCCTGTCCGCTGGGTGGACCAACAGATCGTCGCCGCCCCAGCGGCATTTCACTCCCGAGACCCAATCTTCTCTCGTGGCGCCGATAGGCGTGCTTCGGGGTGCCCGGGTGAAGGAGTTTGCCGGCAAGGAGTATGTGGTGCTTTCCGTGGAGCATAACTTCCGGAACGCGCCATTCCTGTGGACGGGCATCCCCTTCCTGTACAAACAGGGCTGGGAAGCCATCCTCTTTGCGACAGCTGCCCGGACCGCATCTCCCGGCGGACCGTCTCCTCTCGGTCCTTCGATGAGCGGAGTGTACACCGAGGCTGGGATCGGCCTCAATCATCTGTTCAAGATCCTGCGTGCGGACGTCACCTACAGGGTATCGTCACCGCGCGGTCTGTTCTTCACGATCGCTGTCGGCCAGTTGCTCTGACGGGGAGTTGCAATTCCTGACGTCTATCAGTAGGTTGATACCGTTGCGTTCCGGGTCTTCCATCAACATTCCAGGATTGGTATGAATCATCGGTCTGTTCTTCCCCTGATGCTCCTCTGCTCCAGCCTTATCCTTTCCTCCCAGTCCGCCCGATCTCAGACCTCTCCCGTACCCGGTCTCGATGAGTACATCCA
Organism: uncultured Ignavibacteriaceae bacterium; assembly: GCA_964534125.1. GTDB lineage: Bacteria > Bacteroidota > Ignavibacteria > UBA10030 > UBA10030 > 2-02-FULL-55-14. The sequence continues at coordinate 83,422 of CAZHOJ010000001.1, read as the reverse complement.
GCGCGCGATGACGGAGTGGAACGTCCCCGGACTCGCGCTGGCGATCGTCAAGGGCGGCGAGATCGTCTATGAAAGAGGATACGGCGTTCGGAAAGTCGGGGGTTCGGCACCGATAGATGAGCATACCGTATTCTCTGTCGCTTCGACGACGAAGGCGATGACCGTTGCGTGCCTGGGAATGCTCGTGGACGAAGGAAAGATCTCGTGGGACGATCCGGTCACAAAACACCTGCCCGGCTTTCAGCTTTCCGACCCCTGGGTCACACGGGAGATGAAGATCAGGGACCTTCTGACACATCGGAGCGGACTGTCACGGGGGGATCTGCTCTGGTACGGCTCCCCGTACGGCCGCGATGAGGTCATCGAGCGTGTCCGTTATCTCGAGCCGAGCTGGAGCTTCCGGAGCCGCTACTCGTACCAGAACATCATGTACGTCACTGCAGGCGAGATCGTCCGGGCGGTCAGCGGCATGTCGTGGGATGATTTCATCCAGACACGCCTGTTCGAACCACTGGGGATGTCCTCCTCGTCGACCAGCATCACCGCACTCGAGGGGAAGGAGAACGTCGCAACACCGCACGAACTCGTCGACGGCGCGGTCGTCCCCGTGCGTTGGCCGAACTTCGACAACGTCGGGGGTGCAGGGTCGGTGAATTCCTCCGCTCATGACATGGCGCAATGGGTCCGGCTGAACCTCGGGAACGGCGTGGTCGATGGGAAGCGGATCGTTTCATCCGATGTCATGGAGGAAATGAGAACTCCCCAAATGGTCCAGCGCCGGGACTCTGTCACCAAAGCGCTCCTCCCGATGTCGAATATGTCCTCATATGGCCTCGGTTGGGGGATGGACGACTACTACGGCAAGCTTCTCGTCTCGCACAGCGGATGGCTGGATGGCATGCGCACGCGCGTATCATTCATGCCGCAGGCGGGTGTCGGCGTGGTCATCATCATGAATGGTCCGCGCGCACGTCTGCACTGGGCGCTCACGCTGTGGATCCTCGACCACTACCTTGGCGTTGAAAAGGGGGACTGGGCAGCGGTCTACATGGAGCAGCTGCGGGAGAGCGAACAGAAGAGCGCGGAGAGAAAAGCGAAAAGGGAACAGGAGCGGATCCAGGATACAACGCCGGCCTTCCCGCTGAAGGAATACGCCGGGACGTACGCGAACACGATGTATGGGGACATAGAGATCACGGCGCAGGACGATGGCCTGACGTTCTCCTTCGGACCGATGCACATCGGGATGCTCGAACACCGGCATTATGAGACCTTCCAGGTGACGTGGGACGACAAAGTTCTGGGATGGGATGATATCCTGTTCACGCAGGGCTTCGACGGGAAGGTCTATTCGCTGAAATGGAGCGGCGTAGGGGAATTCGTAAAGAAGGAGGCAGTGCGGACTCTGCACTGAGAAAAATGCAGTATGTTCGATATCCGGGACAATTCACGAGGGTGATATGAGACAATACGTTGCGGGTCTGGTCGCATGCATCATCGCACTGGGGATCGTATCAGCGCACGCACAAACGATCTCATCCGAGCCGATGAGCCCGCGCAATGCGAACTATGAGATCGCCGTGCGGCTCGATCCCGCTGCAAAGATGATCTTCGGAGAGGAGGTCCTGCGCTGGACCAACATCTCCGGCGAGCTCGTCACAGAGCTCCGGTTCCATCTGTACCTGAATGCCTTCCGCAATACCGAATCGACGTACATGCGCGAGTCGGGCGGCGAGCATCGGGGGCGATCCGGAGGGAGCGATCCATATGGATGGACCGATGTGCTCTCGATGGTACACGCGACCGACGGGGACCTGCTTGCGGGGTCCGAGTTCATCGCGCCGGACGATGGCAATGAGCATGACATGACCGTGCTTCGCGTTCCGCTCAAGACACCGGTTCGACCCGGCGAGACCATACAATTGGATATCGCCTTCGAAGCGAAGCTGCCGAAAGTGTCGGCGCGCACCGGCTACAGCGGCACCTTCTTCATGGTCGGCCAGTGGTTCCCGAAGATCGGGGTCTATGAGCCGGCGGGAATGCGGGGCCGGACGGAAGGGGGCTGGAACTGCCATCAGTTCCATTCCAACACAGAATTCTACGCGGACTATGGTGTGTATGACGTGACAATGACCGTACCGGCGTCCTATGTCCTCGGTGCCTCCGGTCTTCTGATAAGGACCGAAGAGATAGGGGACACGGCCAGGGCCTATACGTACAGGGCCGAGGATGTGCATGATTTCTCGTGGACCTGCTCGTCGGATTACGAGGTCTTCGAGGAACAGTGGGAGCATGTGAACATCAGGCTACTGATCCAGCCGGAGCATGTGGCGTCGAAGAAGGACCGGTATGTCGCCTCGGCCAAAGGCGCGCTCGAGTACTTCGACTCCTGGTTGGGGGCCTATCCGTACACGACGCTGACGATCGTCGATCCTCCGGTGTACGCGTTCGGCGCCGCCGGTATGGAGTATCCGACGCTCATCACGGGCGGTAGCATCCGGTACCTGCCTGAAGGCCTGCGCGAGGTTGAGAATGTCACGATCCATGAGTTCGGGCACGAGTATTTCTACGGCCTCATCGGGAGCAATGAGTTCGAGGAGGCCTGGCTGGATGAAGGGCTCAACACATACGCCGAGCTCCGCATCATGGACCACCTCTACGGCGACCGGACGGCAACGATGGACGTGCTGGGATATGCGATGGGGGATGCGGAATCCGTCCGGAACTCGTACGTGGGGATGGACAGGCCCAATGTCCAGCCCCTCGACACGTATGCGTGGAAGTTCGATGCCGGCGGATACGGCTCTCTCACCTATGCGAAGACGGCGACCGTCCTGAAGACCCTCGAAGGCATCATCGGACTTCCGGCGATGGACGAGGCGATGCGGATATATTTCGAACGGTGGCGGTTCCGTCACCCGGGGAGGAAGGACTTCGAAGCGGTCATGAACGAGGTAGTGCGGAAACACCATGGCACACAGTTCGGAGAGAACCTGGACTGGTTCTTCGAGCAGACTTTCAGCGGGTCGGAGGTCTGCGACTACGAGATCTCGGCCATCGAAAGCAAGACGGTCGGACGGCCGCATGGACGGGGATTCGAATCGAGCGAACGCGACTCTGTCACGACGTACCGGTCCATCGTCCGTGTCTTCAGGAAAGGCGGAATACGGCTTCCGGTGGATGTGATGATGGTGTTCGACAACGGGGACACGCTGCGGACCACATGGGACGGGAATGACCGGTACAAGACCTTCACCGAGGTCAGGACATCCAAGGTCGTGTATGCAGCGGTCGACCCTGACCGGAAGATCAGGATGGACGTCGACCTGTTGAACAACGCCAGGTCGGAGGACGTCTCGTTCCGGGCGGTCTGGAAGTACGCGATCAAGTACCTCTTCTGGCTCCAGAACGCTGCACAAGTCACTGCCGTCTTCTAGGAGGATCAGGCATGGAAAACACTGGATCACTGGTACTCGTACGGCAGGGGGCGCAACGGGCTGTCTCCAAATGGGGGGTGCTCGGACTTCTGTATGCGGTGAACCTGCTTCTAACGCTTCCGTTGGCGATGATGTTCCGCTCGGCGATGTCCGTCATGGTCGGGAATGCACCCATCGTCGACGAACTCTTCCCCGGATTCGCGTATAGCGTGTTCAGCGACCTGATGCGGGCACATGCGGACGCGGTCACCGTGTTCCGCAACGCGTTCGGGCCGGTCGCAATGATCTCGATCGTGGTCCACGCGATCCTCGGTGTGGGGCTTGTGCGCGTCATGGACACCAACGGCGGGGCACGCGAGTTCTTTGGCGGCATTGTGAGCTTTGGATGGCGGGCATTCCGGCTCTTCCTGGTGTGGCTGCTGTTCGCGCTCGTTCTCCTCGCCGTCGCCGGGTTCCTGGGCGTCATGCTGTTCCAGGTCGTCACGGAAGGGAATGCGACCGAGGACGCGTACCTCACGGGCGCCGGTATTGTCGTCCTGCTCGTCGGGTTCGCGGTGGTGCTCATAAGTCTTGGCGCCGAATATTCCCGCGTGGTGACGGTGCGGGAGAACCGCGATTCGATGTTCAAGGCCGCGTGGGACGGTCTCTCTTTTGTCGTCCGTCATCCCGTTCGCATGATCATGCTCCATGGTTCGGTTCTGGTCGTTCTGGTGCTCGCGACTCTCCTCTATTGGCTTGTCGAGGACGTCATCGGAATGACCTCGGTACTGGGGGTCATCATCATGCTCATCGTCCAGCAGGCATACATTCTCTTCCGGCTGGGGACGCGTATGTGGCATACGGCGAACGCAGTCAGGATGAGTGCCTTGCTTGCGGAATCGAAACGGCCGCCGTATGTGCAGGCTCCAAGCCTCCATCAGCGGGGCACATCGTACCGGGAACAGATGGAACGTCAGCCGCGGGAAGAGCAGACAGGAAGGACCTCGGGCGAGCCGGAGGGGGATGCAAGGACTGAAGCGGGAACGCAGGTCGGTCAGCGAGGACGGCCCGGATACAGGCGGAGGGGTCGGCGACGGGGAGGGAGCGGACGAGGCGGATCGTCCCCCGACCAGAACAAACCGGGGACACAACCGCCACCGCCAAAACAAGAAGGGCAATCATCGGCCCCCACGGGACAAAGACCGCGAAGGCGGCGTCGGCCACCGCGGCGTCCAGGCGGCAATGCCTGAGCTCACCGGAACAACGGCCAGTCCTCAAAGCTGGCCGTTCCTTTTTCAATATTCTGCCTCTTTTGGGTATATTTCAATTCTCAAATTTGCAGTTCTGGCAGATGTATGTCGTCCTGACCGTTCGGGCACGCGACATGGCCCTGCTGATCCGCTCACTGGAATGCGCGGGATCTGTTCCCGCATGCCGGATTGCTCACTCGATCACATTCAACCAAAGACCCTGTGACCCGAATTCTATCCGTACTGACCTATCGTTCAGATGATCCGTCGTTCGACGATGCTGTGACCGTCCTCCGGGATGGCGGTCTGGTCGCGTTCCCCACGGAGACGGTCTATGGACTTGGGGCTGACGGCATGAACGCCGGGGCGGTGCGAAAGGTGTTCGCTGCAAAGGGGAGGCCGGCAGACAATCCGCTCATCCTCCACGTTGCGACACTCGGGCAGGTTCGTGCAGTCGTCGAGGATATCCCTGCTCCCGGATTGGCTCTCGCGGACAGGTATTGGCCCGGTCCGCTCACGCTCGTACTTCCATCGAATGGATCGGTGCCCGCCGAGGCTCGCGCAGGGCTCGCGACGGTCGCAGTGCGTATCCCCGACCACCCCGTTCCCCGGATGCTTGCGGAACGATTGGGTCGCGGCATCGTTGGTCCGAGCGCGAATCTGTCCGGCCGTCCTTCTCCGACCACTGCTCAGCATGTGTTCGAAGACCTCCATGACAGGGTCGATGTCATCCTCGATTCCGGATCGACATCGATCGGCCTGGAATCCACCGTTGTCGATGTGACAAAAGAGACTCCGGTCATTCTGCGGCAGGGAGGCCTGACGGTGGAGCAGGTTCGTGAGGTCGTTGGAGAGGTCAGGGTCGCGGACAGTGCCGATGGACCTGCGCGATCGCCCGGGATGCGGTATCGTCACTATGCACCACGGTCAGCGGTGGAACGGTTCGCATATGGCGAGTCAGCGTCTCTGCTCCATCGTGCCGGCGAACTGTTGCGGGAGAAGAAAAAGGTGGGGATCCTTCTCTACACAGCCGCGGTCCCTGCAAAGAGCGATGCCATCTCTGCACGCATCGGGTCTGATCTGGCCGACTATGCGAAGAATCTCTTCTCGGCGCTTCGGTGGATGGACGAGGAAGGCGTGGAGTGTATCCTTATCGAGGAACCTCAGGCCTCAGGCCTCGGGGAGACCATCCTGGACCGCTTGCGCAGGGCCAGTGAGCAACCGGAGAACTGAGGGCGATCTGCCCGGTCCGATTTCCCTAAAAACCGTATATTTGCTGTTTCGCAGGACCGTATCCCATGCATGATTCGTCAGAGATCCTTCGTTCTTTCGCAAACCTTGACCATGCCCGCGGTGCCCGCACGGGGATCCCCGAAGCTGTCCTTGCCGAGACGAAGAGGGTCACGCAGGTCGCCGAAAGTCTGAGATCGTTCGTCGCGCACGCGGGATATGGACTGGCAACGAGGGTGAAACCTGCCGACATCGAGGAGATCCTGCGGTCGCTCGGTACGTCTGTCAGGACCGAATGGCATGAGGCGGCGCGTCTTCTCGTGGCCCGTGATCCCAAGTTTACGTCCGAGCGCACGGGAGGGAAAGTGGCTGTGTTTGCCGCCGGAACATCCGACCTCCCCGTCGCTGAAGAGGCGCGGATCACTGCTGAATTGATGGGATGCACCGTACTGACCTTCTATGATGTAGGGATAGCAGGTATACACAGGCTCCTGGAGCCTGTCCGGAAGGTGCTCGATGAGGGCATCAGCATTGCCGTCGCTGTCGCCGGTATGGAAGGGGCCCTTCCGTCGGTCCTGCGTGGCCTTCTTCCGGTCCCGGTGATCGGTGTTCCGACAAGCGTGGGGTACGGATACGGAGGGAAGGGTGAGGGAGCATTGATGACGATGCTCCAGTCCTGCACGCCCGGTCTGACCGTTGTGAACATCGACAACGGATTCGGTGCAGGGTCGACGGCAGCACTCATCGCGAACACGGTCGCCCGCGGGGCACAGAACACAAAGGAGTGACCATGCCACACAGAGCTCAGGCATTTCCAAAGCGCGCAACGCGCAGGACGTCTCCCCGGTCTTCCCGGAAGCCGCTGGTGGGCATCATCATGGGCAGCACCTCGGATTCCGAAACGATGGACGATGCCCGAAAAGTACTGAAGGCGTTCGGTGTCCCGCATGAATATAAGGTCGTGTCCGCCCACCGTACGCCGGATTATATGTTCTCCTATGCATCTCAGGCGGCGCAACGCGGCCTCAAGGTCATCATAGCCGGGGCAGGCGGAGCCGCACATCTTCCCGGTATGGTCGCATCGAAGACCACGCTTCCCGTCATCGGCGTCCCGGTGAAGTCGAAAGCCCTGAAAGGACTCGACTCCCTTCTCTCCATCGTGCAGATGCCCGCCGGTGTTCCTGTTGCCACGGTCGCGATCGGGAATGCCACAAATGCCGGGCTTCTGGCGGTCCGGATCCTGGCGAACGAAGACCCGGACCTGCGAAAGGCGCTCGACGCGTACGTCTCCGACATGAAGAACAAGGTCCTCGCCTCCAGGCCATGAGCCTTCCTCTGCCACAGGGTTCTGTCCTCGGCATCATCGGCGGCGGTCAGCTCGGCATGATGACCATCCGGGAAGCCCACCGTATGGGCTATCGCACAGCGGTGTGGGACCCGGATCCTGATTGCCCTGCGGGCCGCATTGTTGACACCATTATCACCGCCCCCTTCAGCGACACCGATGCAGCTATGAGGCTCGTGGAGGTCTCTGATGCCATCACCTACGAGTTCGAGCATATCGACGTCTCGCTTGTGAAGAGGATGGAAGGGATGACGCGCGTGCGGCCGGGGCATGCAGTGCTGGACATCGCACAGCACCGGGAGAAAGAGAAGCGTGCCCTCGAGCAGCGGGGTATTCCGCTCGCGCGGTTCCGGGTGCCCGCATCACCCGAGGAGATGCTGAAGGCGTGCGACGAGATCGGATATCCGGTCGTGGTCAAGACAGCGCGGGCAGGGTATGACGGAAAAGGGCAGGCGCTTCTCCGGTCGCGGGCCGACGCCCAGGCATATCTGAAAAGCCTTCAGGGCGGTTATCATGAGGTGGTCGTCGAGGAATTTCTCGACCTCGATTGCGAGGTCTCGGTCATCGCCGTGAGGTCGGATGATGGCTCAGTCGTTGAGTTTCCGGTCGTCCGGAACGAACACCGGGACCATATCCTGCATCTGACGGAAGTGCCCGCCCTTGTCCCTGAGAACGTCCGCCAGGATGCTCTCGCGCTCGGTCGGCGGGTCATTGATGGCCTCGATGTGGTCGGCGTTCTGTGCATCGAGATGTTCGTAACGAAGGACCAGCGGGTGCTCGTCAACGAGATCGCTCCGCGTCCACACAATTCCGGTCATTTTTCGCTCGATGCGTGCTCCTTCTCCCAGTTCGAAGCGCTCGTTCGGGTCGCGCTGGGGTTGACGGTCCCTGAACCGGAACTGTCCACGCCGTGTGCAATGGTGAACCTCCTCGGCAAGCACCTCTCGCGGCTCGATATCGGTGCGTTGCATCAGATCCCCGGAACAAAGCTCCACGTATATGGAAAGGTCCGCGTCGAAGAGAAGCGCAAGATGGGACATGTGACGGTCCTGGGTGACACCTCAGAAGAAGTGCGCGAGCGGGTGACGGCGGTTCGGAAGCTTATCGGAGAACCGGAGCGGGTGGATGACGCTGCCGGCCACGCATTCTGACACATCTGTTCGGATCATTTCGATGAAAGGAAGGGCTGCATGACAGACGTCTGCCGATTGTGTGGTTCGGCCATTCCCGAAGGCATTGACACATGCCCGCAGTGCGGTGCGAAGGTGCTGGGAGGGCAGGTCGTTGCAGGCGTACGAGCTGCGACGAACAGGGGATTGACGAGCCGGCTGCTCCGCGTGGTCGTCCCCGTGGTCGTCCTCATCGGACTGTACGCATACTACGGGGAGGCATTCAGGGAATACCACCCGGTCATTGCACAGCAGCCGGAGGTCGGGGCGCCTGACGTTTCCGGCCGGATGAACAGCACGCTCGTTGAGGCGCACAGGGAAGGTCCATTCTTCATTATCTCCCTGAGCGAAGTGCGCGACCATGCGATCGTCAGGTTCATGGATCCGGAGGGCGTGCAGGACATTCCGGTCCTGGCATATCTCACACCTTCAGGCCGGTTGGTAACGGCCATGAGCATCAGCGAAGGCTGCAGGTCCCGCGATTTCTATCTGGAAGGTGAGAACATCCATTGTGCGAACTGTGCCTCATACTGGAATGCGTCCAGTCTTGAGGCCTATGCATGCTGTCAGAAGTACTACCCCGACCCGATACCAAGCACGATCCTCGGGGACGAGATACGCATCGAAGTTGGCATCGTCCGGGGCTGGCAGGCCCGTTCCTGACGCATCTGTCCATAGCGAATCAACACAGAGGAGATCACCGCATGAGCAGCGACATCGGAAAATGGGTCGAAGAATCGGCCGCCCTCACGAAGCCTGACAGGATCTATTGGTGTGACGGCTCGCAGAACGAGTATCATACGCTCATTTCGGGCATGCTTGCTGACAAGACCTTGCTCGAGCTCAATCAGAAGACCCATCCGGGCTGCTACCTCCACCGCAGTAATCCGAACGATGTCGCCCGTACCGAGCAGCTGACCTTCATCTGCCTCGACACGAAGGAGGATGCCGGACCGAACAACAACTGGATGTCGCCGGACCAGGCCAAGGAACGTGTGCGGCCGCTCTTTGATGGCGCTATGAAAGGGAGGACCATGTACGTCATTCCCTATCTCATGGGGCCGGCAGGGTCGCCATTCAGCAAGATGGGCGTCCAGATCACCGACAGTCCATATGTTGCGGCGAACATGCACATCATGACGCGGGTTGGCACGGTTGCCATGGAACACTATGGAAAGACCGGTGAGTGGGTCCCCGGCATGCATTCGGTCGCCGATTGCCATCCGGAGCGGCGCTTCATCCTGCATTTCCCGAAGGAGAAACTTATCTGGAGCATCGGGTCCGGCTACGGCGGCAATGCGCTCCTTGGCAAGAAGTGTTTCGCGCTCCGCATTGCGTCCTACATGGCGAAACAGCAAGGATGGATGGCGGAGCACATGCTCATCATCGGCGTCGAAGATCCCTCCGGAAAGGTCACCTATATGGCGGCGGCGTTCCCGTCGGCCTCGGGCAAGACCAACCTCGCAATGCTCGTCTCGACGCTGCAGGAGGAAGGATATCGCGTGTGGACGGTCGGTGATGACATCGCATGGATGTATGTCGACGACGATGGATATCTTCGGGCGATCAATCCTGAAGCGGGATTCTTCGGTGTCGCCCCAGGTACAAGCATGGCGACGAATCCTATCGCCATGAGGACCATCGACCGGAACACCATCTACACCAATGTCGGGCTGACCTCCTCCGGAGAGCCGTGGTGGGAGGGGATGGGGACCCAGCCGCCGTCAGGGATGACCGACTGGAAGGGGAACCTGTGGCAGGCCAACGGCGAGAAAGCGGCGCATCCCAATTCCCGTTTCACAGCCCCCGCCCGGCAGTGTCCCACGATCTCGCCTCACTGGGAAGACCCCGAAGGCGTGATCATTTCTGCCATCATATTCGGGAGCAGGCGATCGGTCACCGTGCCGCTCGTCAACGAGGCTTTCAACTGGAAGCATGGGGTCTTCATGGGATCGAGCATGGGCGCGGAGACGACGGCGGCGGCGACCGGGGCTGTGGGTGTTGTGCGCCGGGACCCGATGGCTATGCTGCCTTTCTGCGGCTATAACATGGCCGACTACTTCGGTCATTGGCTCGAGATGGGGAAGAAGATAAAGCATCAGCCGAAGATCTTCAGGGTGAACTGGTTCAGGAAGGACGAGGACGGGAAATTCATCTGGCCCGGCTACGGTGAGAATATCCGTATCCTTCAGTGGATCCTCGGCCGTATCAACGGCACAGCAGAGGCTGTCGAGACAGAGATCGGATACCTGCCGGCGCAAGGATCGCTGAACGTGGAAGGACTTTCCGTGCCACAGCAGGCTCTGGACAAGATCTCGACAGTCGACAAGGAGGGTTGGAGGAAGGGTATCGTCGGGATCGAGGAGTTCTACAGTCAGTTCGGGGACCGGCTGCCCGCAGAGATCCGGCAGGAATTGAACGACCTGAAGACCAGGGTCGGGTAGAGAGGGAAGGAAGCCAGGGGATGGTGACCGATTCTGGGGGGCGTTGAACGGATCACAACCAGCTCTGGGAGCGGTACCATTCGTAGGTCTCCCGAAGGCCGTCCTCGATAGGTATCCGGCTCGTGAATCCGAGGTCCTGAGTGAAGGCGCGTGAACTGCAGATCCAGTAGGGTTGCAGAATATCACGCGCCTTTTCTATTGTCAGCACTGCCTGACGTCGCAGCAATGCGGAGACCAGTTGAGACAGCATAGCAGTCCCGTAGAGGACTGCAGAGGGGAAGAAGACCCGGACCCCTCTCTGTCCTGAGATGCCGGCCATGAGGTCGATCAGGGCTGAAAATTCATACGGTTCCGGATCGCTCAGAAAATACGTCTTCCCCGTCGCGCGTGGGTCCATGGCTGCCAGGATGATGGCGTCAGCGAGGTCCCTGACGTGAATGAGGCTCAGCATCTTGTTCCTGTTGCCGATGATGGGCCGGATGCCGTACGAGACCCACCGGAACATCTCCAGGATATCCCTGTCGCGCGGGCCGTACACCGCGGGGGGACGCAATATGGTCATGCCTATCCGTCCAGTATATTCCCGGCACACGTTCTCTGCCTCGAGCTTGGAGGCTCCGTACGCAGTGATCGGTGCGCAGGCAGAGGATTCATCGGGAGGGGAGGCATCTGTGCTTGGTCCGACGGCGGCAAGGCTGCTGAGGTACACGAACCGCTCTGCGCCATGTTCAACCGCTGCATCGAGCAGGCTGCGTGTGAGTGCGACGTTTCCGCGGCGGTAGATGTCTTCCGTCGGTGCTTTGGTGACGCCTGCGATGTGGATGATACGCTGGACGTCCTTCAGCATTCGCCGGCGGTCGTTCGGCGAATCGATGTCGCCCTGGACGATCTCGACCGGAAGGTCAGTCAGCCACGACAGGGAAGTGCGGCCGGGTCGGACGAGACAGCGAACGTGGTGGCCCTCCCGGAGGAGTTGCTCAACGACATGGCTCCCGACGAACCCGGTCCCGCCGGTCACGAAGAGGGGACGGTGCGTCATGCTCGAAGGTGTTCCTTGAAGGCTGACATTGACATTCGGAGGGTCTGGTAGTATATTAAGTTTTTCCTGTGCAATCAAAGACGAACCGCGCAAGGCGGGTGAACTCCGTCATGCCGTAAGGAGTGTCGCTTGGACCTATTCGACAAATGTAGGAGCTTCACCCGCGCCGATGATACGAAGGCAGCGGGCTTCTACCCGTACTTCCACGCCATTGAAGAGAACGAAGGGCCGGTCGTCCACATCGAAGGCCGGAAGATCATCATGGCCGGGTCGAACAACTATCTCGGCCTGACCGCGCATCCCAAAGTGAAGGAAGCGGCCATCAAGGCGGTGGAGAAATATGGCACGGGATGTTCCGGGTCACGGTACCTGACCGGTACGCTCGACCTTCACGTCGAGCTTGAGTCGCGGCTCGCGGCGTTCTTCGGCAAGGAGGATTGCCTGCTCTACAGTACCGGCTTCCAGACGGCACAGGGCATCATCCCGACGCTCGTCCAGCAGGGAGAACATGTCGTCACCGACAAGGACAACCACGCCTGTATCGTCGCCGGCACGCTGATCGCGGCCGGTGCGGCATCGTATGTCGGCACGCGTCCGAACGAGGCGATCATCCGGTATAAGCATAACGACATGGCCCATCTCGAGGCCGTGATCTCCCGGCTGCCAGTTGACGAGCCCAAGCTCATCGTCTCGGATGGTGTCTTTTCGACATCCGGCGAGATCGTCGACCTTCCGAACATGATCAAGGTCGCACGGAAGTACAATGCCCGCGTCCTCATCGACGACGCGCATGCCGTCGGCGTCATCGGCAAAGGCGGCCGCGGCACGGCCAGCCACTACGACCTCGTCAAAGAGACGGACATGACAATGGGGACCTTCAGCAAGACCTTCGCCTCCCTCGGCGGCTTTGTGGTCGGAGATCGTTCCGTCATCAATTATCTCAAGCACCATGCCCCTGCGCTGATCTTCAGTGCAAGTCCGACGCCTGCCTCCGTGGCATCGGCCATCGCTGCGCTGGACGTTCTGGAGCGGGAGCCGGAGCGTATCGACAAGCTGATGCGGAACGCCCGCAAGATGCGTATCGGCCTCGGGAACATGGGGTATCGCGTCGGGGACCACGATTCAGCGGTCGTACCTGTCATCATCGGGGATACCGACAAGGTCCTCATGATGTGGCGGCAGCTGTTCGACGCCGGAGTGTTCGTCAATGCGTTCATCCGGCCCGGCGTTCCTCCTGGCATGGAGATGCTTCGGACAAGCTACATGGCCACCCACGAGGACGAGCATCTGGACAAGATCCTCGAGGTGTTCCAGACGGTCGGAAAGAACATGGGCGTCCTCTCATAAGGCGCCGGGAGCACACGAATAAGGGAATCATGCAGCGCCGCCGTGACGTCACATGGCGGCGCTGTCGTGTTTATCAGGGAGAATGAGCCATGAGTAGTGTTACCATCAGACCCGTACGAACATCGAAGGACAGAGACGCGTTCATCGATCTGCTCTGGTCGATGTATGCGGGCGATCCTGTGTGGGTACCACCCCTGAAGATGGACCGCAGGAAGCTCATGGACACGAAGAAGAATCCGTTCTATGAGCATGCGGACACCGAATTCTTCCTGGCGGAACGGGAGGGGAAGGTGGTCGGACGCATCGGAGCCATCATCAATCATAATCACAACACCACGCATGAGGAAAAAGCAGGATTCTTCGGTTTCTTCGAGTCGGTGAACGACACAGAAGTATCGCGGGCTCTCTTCCGGGCAGCGGACGCGTTCTTCCGGGAACACGGGGTCAGCATCGTCAGAGGTCCTGCCAATCCGTCTGTGAACGACGAGTACGGACTGCTTGTCGAAGGGTTCGACAAGAGCCCGGCGATCCTGATGCCGTACAATCCGCCATACTATGAGGCGTTGATCGAGGATGCGGGCTTCCGGAGGTCAAAGGACCTCTACGCGTACAAGCTGAATCAGGACACCGTCTATTCCGAAAAACTGGAACGCTCGGGGGATATCGTGCGGAGGCGGTATGGAGTGAGTTTTCGCACGATCAACATGAAGCGGTTCAATGAGGATGTCGAGCTCATCAAGGAAGTGTACAACAAAGCGTGGGCGAGGAACTGGGGCGCTGTTGCGATGACCGACAAAGAGATCGATGCGCTTGCGGCAGACCTGAAACCGATCGTCGTGCCGGACCTCGTGATCTTCGCCGAAAAGGAAGGACAGGTCATTGGCTTTTCACTATCGATTCCCGATATTCATCAAGCGCTCCGGTTCAACAAGAGCGGGGGGATCGTTCCGGGCTTGTGGCACCTCTACACGAAGCGTAAAAAGATCGATACCGTACGCATCATCGTGCTTGGTGTCCTGCCCCAGTTCCAGTATACCGGAGCGGCAGGTGTCCTCTTCTACGAGACGGCGGTCCGCGCAAAGAGGCTCGGCTACTACTACGGGGAAGCGAGCTGGGTGTTGGAGGATAACGAGCCGATGAACCGGGCGGCGCAGCTCATGAAGGGACAGATCGAAAAGCGTTACCGGTTGTACGAACGACCACTTACTCCTACCATCCAAACATAGGACGGACGTACAATGCCAGTCAAAGAAGCCGAGGTCATCTGGATGAATGGCCGGCTCGTGCCATGGAAACAGGCGAACATACATATCCTGTCACATGTCGTTCACTATGGGTCGAGCTGGTTCGAAGGCATCCGCTGTTACAAGACGAAGAAGGGGTCGGCAATATTCAGGCTGGAGGGACATCTCCGCCGGCTGTATGATTCAGCAAGGATCTATCGTGCACCCATCCCGTACTCCAGTGAGGAGATCGAGAAGGGGATAGCAGACACCATCAAGGCGAACAAGCTCGAGGAATGCTACGTTCGGCCCATCGTCTACCGGGGGTATGGTGAGGTTGGTGTGAATCCCACCGGATGTCCGGTGGATCTTGCCATCGCGGTCTGGGAGTGGGGAGCGTATCTCGGTGCTGAGGCCCTGGAGAATGGCATCGATGCCTGCGTCTCCTCGTGGCGACGTGCAGCGCCGGACACGTTCCCGACTCTCGCCAAAGCCGGGGGCAATTATCTCAACTCACAGCTCGTCAAGCTCGAGGCCATTGCCGGCGGGTACGTAGAGGGGATCGCCCTCGATGTCCACGGGAATGTGAGCGAGGGGAGCGGAGAGAACATCTTCCTTGTTCGTGAGGGGACAGTCTTCACGCCTCCCATCTCTGCTGCGCTCCTGCCCGGGGTGACGCGGTCGTCGGTCATCACGCTCGCCAGGGAACTGGGGTATCATGTCGTGGAGATGAATATCCCCCGTGAGATGCTGTATACCGTCGAGGAGGTGTTCTTCACCGGAACGGCGGCCGAGATCACGCCCGTCCGCTCCGTGGACCGCATTCCGGTCGGTACCGGCAAGCCGGGAAATGTGACGAAAGAGCTGCAGAAGGTGTTCTTCGACATCCTCAGGAACGCCAACGACAAGCATAACTGGCTGCATTTCATCTGATTCCGGGGTAGTCGCATGAGCGAAACGAAGACCACAACGGGAGCGGCGATCTGGAAGAATGTGTTCTCCGGCCGGAGCGTGAAGAAGGGCTCCACGGAAGACCTTCTCTCCAAAGTTCCTGCGTTCAAGATGCTCTCCACGCGGGAGCTCAAGGAGGTGGCCTCCATTGTCCATCGCCGCGAGTACCGGTCGGGAGAGCCGGTCTTCTATCAGGGTGATCCGGGCCTCGGGATGTACATCATCCAGGACGGGTCCGTATCGATCACGATAGCGGGGAAGGACGGCGAGCAGCAGGAGCTTGTCACGCTCTCGGAAGGGGATTTCTTCGGCGAGCTGGCATTGCTGGATGAGTCACCGCGGTCGGCCAATGCCATCTGTAAGGACGATTGTTCTCTCATCGGCTTCTTCCGGCCGGACCTGTTCGACCTCATCGAGAAGAAGACCAGCCTCGGCATCAAGATCGTGCTGCAGCTAGCCGAGATCGTTGCGATGCGGCTTCGGAACACCGATAAGGAGGTAACGAAGCTGAAGGACACGATCGAGAAGCTCGAACGTGAGGTTGAGGAAACCAAGAAGAAGCTGGGATCGTAGGCGGGCACAACATTCGATGCAGACGTCAAAGCCCCGGGAGACCGGGGCTTTTCTATTGTGGAGGTTGCAGCGAGGTTAGTTGCGAAGAGATCGTACGATCTGTCAGACAGAGTAATGCGGTCTGTTGCATCGCCGTCGCGAAGCGACCGTACGATCATAGGGTCG
>CAZHOJ010000001.1:0-67170 GCA_964534125.1 uncultured Ignavibacteriaceae bacterium | reverse complement strand
TCATGGTCGACCCGAGGATGCAAGGAGCATACAACGCGTCGGGAACCGACGCGGTCACCTCAGTGTAGCAACATATCCCAAGTTGAATTCAGTATGATACATTGCGCCCTCAGGACAGAAAAAAGGGGGACCCGCGATGGCATCATCCTTCACATGCCTCTATTTCCATATTGTGTTTAGCACAAAACGACGACAGCCCATCTTGGTTGATGAGATCGCTCCGAGAATCTGGGCCTATCTGGGCGGCATCGCCCGCGAGAATGACATGATCCCGCTTGCAATCGGAGGATATCATGACCATGTCCATCTCGTCATCCGGATAAAGCCCACGATATCCGTCAGCAGAATGATGCAGCTGCTGAAGGGGGGATCGTCGCATTGGATACATCAAGAATTCCCTGGGCTGCGGTCATTCCAGTGGCAGGATGGATATTCGGCATTCTCCATATCGAGATCAGACCTGCACAGGGTGGTTGAGTACGTGCGCAGCCAGAAGGAACACCACCGAAAGAGGAGCTTCAAGGAAGAATATCTGAAATTCCTGGAGGATCATCAGATACCATATGACCCACGGTACGTATGGGATTAACCGGATGCCATCCAGTGAACCTCCGGCATCACCGCGTCGCTGCGCGACGCGTCGTATGTCTCGGTAGAACACGCCGGACCCTGAAGGGTCCGGCTGAAATGTCATGCCGTCGCTTCGCGACGGTCCTGCGTAATGTCACGGCTGTTCAGTAAGCACTGTGGTCCATGCCCTCCCGGTCGCGAAGCGACGGTACGATCATAGGGTCGACCATTCATGGTCGACCCGAGGATGCGAGGAGCATAAAGCGCGTCGGGAACCGACGCGGCGAGGATTGGCCTCCGGCATCCCGATCCCATCGCCGGTTCGGTCAGCCATCGATGATACAATCCGGTCGGGATGCGACCGAGTGATCCAGGGGCCGACCTTTTTGGGGAACGCCTTCAGGCACCATCCCGGTCGCGAAGCGACCGTACGACCATAGGGTCGACCATTCATGGTCGACCCGAAAACGCAAAGAGTATAAAGCGCGTCGGGAACCGACGCGGTGAGAATTCGCCTCCGGCATCTGCACCTCGACCACCCCAACATTTCGCCGCCAATAATGCCCTCCCGAAGCGACCGTACGATCTGTCAGTCACAGTAATGCGGTCTGTTGCATCGCCGTCGCGAAGCGACCGTACGATCATAGGGTCGACCATTCATGGTCGACCCGAGGATGCAAGGAGCATACAACGCGTCGGGAACCGACGCGGTGGGCAAAGCATCCCTCTAAGAAATGAAAGACCCCGGTATTACCGGGGTCAATGCAAACCTGAAGCCTCGCTGCTGACGCCCGTTTCCGGGCCCTTGTCGATGCGTCTACTTGTCCCTATCGAGCACGAAATCCACGAACCCGACCAGAGCATCCTTTGCCGAAGAATCGGGGAGAGGGAGGATGGCATTCCGTGCAACATCGCCGAACGCTTGTGCCTTGACGAGTGCGTAGTCGATACCGCCGTTCGCCTTTACGAACTCCAGGATCCAGTCGATCTGCTTCTGGGTCGCTCCCTTCCGGATCATCTTCAACACCCGCACTGCCTCCCGTCTCTCGGCTGCCTGCAGGGAGTGGATGAGCGGCAGTGTCAGCTTCTTCTCTTTGATGTCGATCCCTGTCGGCTTCCCGATGATCGAACGTTTTCCCAGGTAGTCCAGAAGATCGTCCCTGATCTGGAAGGCGAGTCCGACGTGCTCACCATACGACCGAAGCCGGTCCGTCCAGTCGCTGTCCTTCGTGGCGCTCATCGCGCCGATCTCGGTGCACGTCGAGAACAGCGATGCTGTCTTATCACTGATGATGCGCATGTACGTCGCCTCATCGTTGTCCAACTGCCGGCTTTTCTGGATCTGGAGCAGCTCGCCTTCGCTCATGCGCTTGACGGCCAGGGAGGTACTCTCCAGGAAGTCGTGGTCGCCGTATTCGAGCGCTAGCATGAGGCCGCGGGCCAGCAGGAAATCGCCCAGGAGCACGCCGATCTTGTTCTTCCAGACAGCGTTGATCGAGGCGAACCCGCGCCGCGTGTCAGCGTCGTCCACGACGTCGTCATGGACGAGGGTCGCGGTGTGCAGGATCTCGACAAGGGTCGCGCCGCGATAGGACCGCTCCGTGACCCCCCCGCATGCTTGTGCACTGAGCAGCACCATCAGAGGGCGGACGCGCTTTCCCTTCTGCCGGACGATGTACCGCGTGATCATGTCAAGGAGCCCGACCTTCGAACGGATGGCCTCCTTGAACCGGTCATTGAACTCCCGGAGCTCCCCCGCAACAGGGGCGCGGAGGGCGGATAACTGTGTGCGGGAAGCGTTCATGTGCTCTCCGCCAGAGGCTTCGGCTGCGAGACGTACGAGATGAAAATGCTCAGTTCGTAAAGCAGCATGAGCGGCGCCGCGAGAAGCACCTGTGTGACGATATCGGGCGTCGGCGTGATGATCGCTGCGATGATGAGAATGGCCACGATGGCGTGCTTCCGGTAGCGTCGCATAAATGCAGGCGTTAGCATGCCCATCTTGGACAGGAAGTAGGCAGCCATGGGAAGCTCGAACACCAGCCCCGCGCCGAGCAGCATCATCAGCACGAACGTGACATACTGGTCGATCGCGACATTGAGGTCGATCGTGTCGGTCCCGAAGGCCGAGAAGAACGCCAGGGCGGTGGGCAGAAGGATGAAATAGGCGAATCCGACGCCGGCGAAGAAGCAGAGGGATGTGAAGAAGACGATGCGGGAGACGTACCGCCGTTCCTTTCGCAGCAGTCCCGGAGCGACGAACTTCCAGAGGAAGAACAGCGTGCTCGGCATGCTGATGATCATCCCGCCGATGATCACGGTCTGCATGTACAGGAGGATGATGCCGTACGGGGAGAGTACCTGAGACTTGAGGCCGACCTCGGTCAGCGGCTTGAGCAGCAGGTCCTTGACGATGAATTCAGCATAGTAGCCGCAGAAAGCGGTCGCGACCACCAGGCCGATGAGGGCCTTGATGATGGACCAGCGCAGCTCCTCGAGGTGGTCGAGGAAGGTCATTTCTCTCGAATCCTTCCCGGCCAGCTCGTTCGCGGCCGTTGGAGAAGTCCCTGGGGATGCCATGAGTTACCGATATCCTGTGCCTACGTTCCCGGCCGGGCGAGCTCGGGATACAGGGGAAAACCTGAACACAGGTCCTTCACCTCCCGTGCGATCGCCGCCAGCCCCTTCTCGTCGGCCCGTTGCGCCAGTGCGTGGTCGATCAGGCCGGCGATGATCTCCATCTCCTTCTCGTTCATGCCGCGCGTCGTTAGTGCAGGGGTTCCGATCCGGATGCCGCTCGTGATCAGGGGCGATTTGTCGTCGAACGGAACGGAGTTCTTGTTCACGGTGATGCCCGCAAGGTCCAGCGCTTCCTGAGCATCCTTGCCGGTGACGTCCTTGTTCCGCAGGTCGATGAGCATCAGGTGATTGTCCGTACCGCCTGAGAGGATGCTGAAACCGAGGCCCGAAAGGGCTGAGGCCAGTGCCTGAGCGTTGCGAATGACCTGCTCCGCGTAGGTGCGGAACTCCGGCCGGAGGTTCTCGCCGAATCCCACCGCCTTCGCGGCGATGACGTGCATCAGCGGCCCTCCCTGGATGCCGGGGATCACCATCGAGTCGAGCAGCTCAGACATGCGTCGTGTGCGTCCCGACTTCGGCCAGGTCAGCCCGAACGGATTGTCGAAGTCCTTTCCCATCAGGATCATCCCGCCCCGCGGGCCCCGAAGGGTCTTGTGCGTTGTGGTGGTCACGACATGGCAGTGGGGGATAGGGTCGTTCAGCAGCTTTGCGGCGATGAGCCCGGCCGGATGAGCGATGTCGGCGAACAGGAAGGCTCCGACGCTGTCGGCGATCTCGCGGAACTTCCGGTAATCGATGTTGCGGGAATATGCGCTCGCGCCGACCGTGATCATCTTCGGCTTGACGGTCCGGGCCTTGTGCTCGACGTCGTTGTAGTCGATGGTGCCGGTCTCTTTGTCCACTCCGTACGCAGAGAAATTATAGAACTGCCCCGAGAAGTTGACGGGGGAGCCGTGCGTCAGGTGGCCGCCGTGCGACAGGTCCATGCCCAGGACCGCATCGCCCGGCTTGAGGAATGTGAAGTAGACCGCCATGTTCGCCTGCGAGCCCGAGTGGGGCTGCACGTTCGCGTACTCCGCCCCGAAGAGCTGCTTGGCCCGGTCGCGAGCGATATTCTCCGCCACGTCGACGAACTCACAGCCTCCGTAGTATCGCTTCCCCGGATATCCCTCGGCGTACTTGTTGTTGAGCACTGTGCCGATGGCCTCCAGGACGGCAAGGCTTGCGAAATTCTCGGATGCGATAAGCTCCAGCTTCGTGTTCTGCCGGTCCACCTCCGCAGTGATAGCCGCAAAGATGTCAGGGTCGCTCGATTGCAGATGTTTCATCATGCGGCACCTCCGCCTTTCTGCAGGTCGATCTGGGCCACCCGCCTGGCGTGACGCTCACCGCCGTCGAAGGAGCTCGAAAGGAAGGCCGATACGATATCGACGACGGACTCCCATCCGGTGATTCGCTCGCCGACGCACAGGATGTTCGCATTATTATGCTCCCTCGCAAGCCGGGCAGCGGTGACAGATTCGCAGACCGCGGCTCGGACCCCTTGATGGCGGTTGGCGACCATCGACATGCCAATCCCCGTGCCGCAGATGAGGATTCCCTGTACCGCGACGCCGTCCTGGACGAGCTGGGCGACCTGATGCCCCCAAAGGGGATAGTCTGTCGATTCCTTCGTCACCGGACCGACATCATGGACCTGAAGCCCTCTGTCGGTCAGGATCTTCTTGATCTTCTCTTTGTACTCGATGCCCGCGTGGTCGCTGCCAATGGCGATCATGGTCAATCCTCCGTGAACTCCATGAACCATACCTCGCTGCTCGTTACCCCAAGGTTAAGGGAAATGTAGGTGTCCTTCTGTAACCCGGCTGCGTCCGTGCCCCGGATGCCGGCCTGCAGGGAGACGTTCAGCCTGCCGGGGCCGATGGGGAGTGATGTGCCGATCGTCCCGAACATATCGTTGATGCGCGTCCCGGAGACCGAGACGTATGTCTGCTCGAATCCGGCGCCGATCCTGTAGCCTATGCGGTCGAAATAGCCGATCTCATGGCGCGCAGGCATGATCTCGAAGCCGGCCGAGACCCGCAGTGCGCTCTTCAACGAAGCAGGAGCATCGGTCGCGACCGACGACCAATCCTGGTAGGCGATGTCGGCGATCGCGGTGTACCGCTCGTGCATCATGAGGCTTGCTCCCGCACCGACGCGAAGCGGGATATCGTATGTGCCCTTGGTGATGACCGCGGTATCGAGGACCATGTAGGCGCGTACCCGTTCTGATGTGGGGGCGGTCGGAAGACTGATGCTGAGACCAAGATTGAGGTCGCCGGGGAGGAACGAGATGCCCTTCAGCCGGATAGCCGCGCCTGCTGTGACGAGGAACGCGTTGT
This sequence comes from uncultured Ignavibacteriaceae bacterium, assembly GCA_964534125.1. Lineage (GTDB taxonomy): Bacteria > Bacteroidota > Ignavibacteria > UBA10030 > UBA10030 > 2-02-FULL-55-14. The sequence continues at coordinate 61,636 of CAZHOJ010000001.1, read as the reverse complement.
AGTAGGTCGACCGGTCCTGCTGATCGTCAGTGAACTGCGAGTCCTCGAAGTCGATGCTCACGAACTGCTGTGTGCGGCCGAAGAGATAGGAGGCCTTTGCTCCGACCGAGAGGTTCTTGAGGATATTGACGGACCCTCCGAGAGAGACCGTCGAAAGCCCGCCGGACCCGGTAAATGTCTGCGTGGTAATGATCCCCGATTGGTCGGCAACGCGCAGGGAATGATATCCGACGGTCGAGTAGGGGGCGGATTCAAGGCTCATGACCAGGCCGAGCGAGGTGTCGATAGGGATGGCGAGTGCGATGTTCTGCAGTCCCGACTGCCAGTAGTTGCCCGACAGGCCGTTGGATGTCGAACTGTAGGAGTTGTAGTAAAAAGACCCGTCGAATCGGGTCAGCGTGATGCCGCTCAGCCCTGCAGGATTCACGAGGTTGATGGACCCCTCGCCGAGAAGGCCGTACCCGAGGCCGCCCATCGCCATCGCGCGGCTGTTGCCGAACCACAGGAGCGTTCCGATGCCGTAGCGGGAATAGACAGGCCCTCCAGCCATCGCGAGCGCCGTCGACGCGAAAACAAGGAATATCAAGAGCAAACGTCTCATCGGGCGGCTCCCCCGGGATGTGCCTTGGCAAGGACCTTGGAATAGGTGACGATGAGCATCGGCTTCAGCGGTGCGCTCGCCGCCGGTCCGTGGAAGACGAATCGCGTGAGCGTCGCGTTCTCCGCCAATCCGGCAACGACGAGCGTCGGATCGACGTTCAGGGCTTGCCAATATTGAAAGACTCTGCCGGCATCAAAATCGTATGCGCGGCGTCCGGGCTGGGGAACGGGGATGCCGAGACCGATCGTCCCCTCCTCGATGGAACCGGTGCTTCGCTCCGCGAACACGAACAGCGAATCGACGCTATGAATGCTGATGTCCGACGAAACGGAATCGAGCGAGAGCTCGAACCGCGCGCTGTTCACCGAAACGGGAATAGGGAGCACAGACAGGTCGAATGTCAGCCTGCCCCGGTACGCGATGCCCGTTTGAACGTACACCTTCGAAGGGTCCTGTATGAGGTCCCCCTCGGGGACCTTCGCCAGGTACCGGGCGGTTCCCGTGCGGTGTTCGTACGTGCCCGAAGAGCCGTTCTTCTCGTAGGTGACCCTGAGCACCGGGAAATACTGCGTACCTGAATGAGCGAACGACCAGAAGCCGAAAATGGTGTTCGCTGCCTGCATCGTCAGGAACATGCCCTGATTGTTCGTGCTCGTGTCGATCGTCACGGTGAACCATTCGCGGACGAGCGCGGTGTCGATCGGTAAGGAGACCTCTATCGAATCGCTCCGCACCGACCCGGAAGCGATAGGAGCAGGTGTGATGTCGATATACGAGCCCGGGAAGGCGTCGAGCGAATCATACGTCAGCGAGTCTCCGGTCCACGTTCCGCGCCCCCGGTAGACGCTGTATTGTCCGGTCGTGATGCCCACAGAGTCACCGTAGGCGGCCTTTGGGAAGAGGATAAGCTCGGCCGATGTCACCGCAATGCCCTGGAGAGTGTCGGGGAATCCGGAAAAACGGATGTAGGTCCCGGCAACGAGCGTCCCGCGCTGCCCGAGAAGGAGCGTGGTCGGTGCCCATGTTGCAATGAGCGGGTTCTGCGAGGCCGTGGATATCTTTGTGTACGTGGACGAGAATCCTGATGCGTACAAAGTATCGACGAAGAACTCGGGGAGGTCTGACGGCGGAAGAATGCCCACGCCCACGCCCGATGGATCATCGGCGCAGCCCTGGACCAGCAGGCCCGCAAGGGTCATCAGGAGAAGTATGGTAATGGGAAAGCGTATGCGCATGTGTTGTGTGCCGGTGAGTGACCCTCTACGATGGCCTCTGTTCATGACCCTCTGCAAGACGTTTGAATACATCCCATACTTCGCCGATATCAGCGCCTATGTGGTCGGCAAGGCGTTGCTCCTCGCATGCTGCACGCTCTCCTGTCCCATAGCCGGTCAGGACGAGGCCGGTTGTGCATCCGGCAGTCCGTCCTGCCTCCAGGTCGGCACACCGGTCCCCGATCAGGAAAGACCGGCCGAGATCGAGTCCGAACGCGTCCCGCCCCATCAGGAGCATGCCGGGCCGGGGTTTCCGGCACGGACAATCCATGACATACGGTGCCCGGCCTTCGGTGGGGTGGTGAGGACAGTAGTAGACAGCATCGATCCTGGCGCCTTCGGCCTCCAGCAACTCTATCAGACGCGCGTGGACGGCTTCGAGATCCCGCTCCGTCAGGAATCCCCGGGCCACACCCGATTGGTTCGTGACGACGATGACGGCCATCCCCATTGCGTTCGCCTCGCGCACGACGCGGGACGCTGAGGGGAGGAGAACGACGTCTTCGGGGGATGTGAGAAAATCGACCTCAGCGTTGATCGTCCCGTCGCGGTCCAGGAACAGCCCGATACGGTTTCGTGTCACGACGATTGCTTCAGCAGGTCCCGATAGAGTGAGATGTATTGCTTCGCGGAATGTTCCCAGGAAAAGTCCATCGCCATGCCGTTGCGCATGATCTTGATCCACTCCTTGCGCTTCTTGAACACGCCGACTGCCCGCTGAACCGCCTTGAGCAGCTCCTTGCCGTCGTATTTCTCGAATTTGAAACCCGTTCCCTTGCCGGCTGAGCTGTAATCCTCGACAGTATCGTCGAGGCCGCCGGTGGCACGGACGATCGGCACGGTCCCGTAGCGCATGCTGTACATCTGGTTCAGTCCGCAGGGCTCGTAGCGGGAGGGCATCATGATCATGTCGCTCCCTGCCTCGATCATGTGGGCGAGCTCCTCATCGAATCCGAACACAAGGGCGATGTTCTTGGGGTGCTTCTTCTGGATCTTCTCGAAAGCTGTCTCGAGCGCCTTGTCCCCGGAGGCCAGCATCACGAACTGGGTGTCAAGCTTGATGATGTCCTCGAGTACCTCCAGGACCAGATCGAACCCTTTCTGGTCCACCAGGCGTGTGATGGCGCCTATGACAGGTCGCTCAGGAACGTATTCCATCCCGAACCGTTCAACAAGAGCCTTCTTGTTGTCGCACTTCGATTCGACGGACTTTACATCATACTTCCGGAAAATGTAATTGTCAGTCGAGGGGTCCCAGGCAGAGACGTCGATGCCATTGATAAGGCCGTACAGGTCCTTTTTGCGGTGGTTCAGGAGGCCGTCCAGCCCCGCGCCGAATTCCTCTGAACAGATCTCCTGTGAGTATTTCTTGCTGACCGTCGTGATGGCGTCAGCAAAGAAGAGTCCTGTTTTGAGGAAATTGAACTTCCCGTACGCTTCGACCCCCTCATGATGGAAGAGGTCCTTGGGAAGACCCGACTTCTGGAATGAATCGGCCGGGAACGATCCCTGGTAGGCGAGGTTGTGGACCGTGAACACGGACTTCATAGCGGCGAAGAACGGATCATCCTTGTGGACTGTCTTGAGATAGGCAGGGATAAGCCCGGTCTGCCAGTCGTTGCAATGGATGATATCGGGCTGCCAACCGAGCCGCTTGAGCGTCTCCAGGACACCCTTTGCGAAGAAGATGAACCGTTCGTCGTTGTCTTTGTAATCGTGCTTGTGAGCCAGGTCCTGGTAGACCCCGTCCCGTCCGAAATACTCGTCGTTGTCGAGGAAGTAGACCTGGACCTTCTCCTTCAGGTTCGTGATGAAGGACGATTTCACATTCCCCATCTGCTTGTTTGACCCGACCTTGAGGGGGATGTCCTTCAGCCTGATGATGTCATGCAGGCGAAACTTGCGCTCACTGATGAATTTATAGCGGGGCATCATGATGCGGATCTCATGGCCCAGCTCCTTGATGGCCTTCGGGAGTGCGCTCGATACATCGGCGAGTCCGCCGGTCTTGGCAAAGGGTTCTACTTCGCTCGAAACAAAAAGGATGTTGAGGGGCTTTGACATGCGCTCGCTTCAGAAAGTGATGCTAACTCCTCAATGTACTCAAAAATCGCGGAATCTACAACGAAGGTGCGCGTTGGGTGGGGTGGAGCATCCCCGGAGAGGGGGAAAATGGAAGACAAGCAAAGATCATGATGCTGGAATAATGGAATGCCCCCTACGGCGGGAACCTGGACATGCTGCTCGAACGGCGGAAGACTCTCACGGCATTCCATCCTCCACCATTCCATCATTCCAATCCTCCGATCTCTCCGGTCTTCCATCATTCCATAACCATGTTCTACCCGGTTTTCCATCATTCCAACCCCCCGATCTCTCCGGTCTTCCATCCGTTCTCCTCCTGCGCTTGACAATCCTCCTCCGCATTGCTATCTTTTCCTATCGATCACAAGATTCGGAGTCAGCGCTAGTCTTTTTGGTAAGGGTTCATGCCCGCCGTCATGCGGGTGATCTTGAAGTTCAGATGATTCATGAGCCCTGTTACCTGCGCTGCTTACGCGTATTCCAGCCGGACAGGAAGCTCCTGTACCGGCTTTTTTCGTTCATAGACCGAACGATCTCGTCAACCAGAGGGCCAGCCTTGACCAGGCAGGCGCATTGAACGCAACGGTCGGATGTCTTCTCTGTGAAAGAGCAACGCTTCTTGGCGGTCTTCGCGAACTTTGCGAGAGACCGCTTCGGAGGTTTCACAAGGACAAACCTATTCGCTTTCTGATTTCCATACTGATCCTCACTCTCCCGGCCGTTGCACAGATCCGTGTCCAGCAGGGCATCGTCTCGCAATCAGCATCCGCAACGGCCTTCCGCCTCACGGTCAACGTGCAGGAACCCGTTGAGGGATCAATAGGACCCGTCCTCGCCGGAGAGCGGACGTATGTCCGTCCCGGAGGCGACATCATTGTCGTGCGGCAGATCCCATTGCAGATCAAAGTGGGAGAGGTCAGTGTGACCACCACCGAAGGGGCCGTCCATTCTCTGTCGTTGGCCGCTTCACCAGGCAACTCGGCTCAGCTGCCGGCTCTCGCGTATCCGGGCGGGGAGCGTGCTCGGATCACGCACTCCGTGCCTTCCGGAGACGCTGTTTCTGCGCTCCTCGAAGTCGTCGTTGCATCGTACGAGCCCTCCTCAGGGACCCTCCGATACAATGAGGATCTGATCGTACATGTTGCGTACAGCGGAACTGCGGGGACGATGCCGTCCTTGCTGAAGGATCCGACCTCTCCCGGGACCCTTTCATCCACGATGTTCGCACGCGAGGCGGGTGCTCCCTCCCGGTTCGCGGCAGGGGAGTGGTACCGATTCGATGTTCAGGAAACGGGGATGTACAAACTGACGCGCACGTGGTTCCGGAATGCCGGCGTGTCGGAAGCGGACCTTCGTGCGATCGACCGGCTCCGGCTGTTTGGGAACGGCGGGACACCCGTCCCGGAGGCCTTAACGGCTGCCCGGCCGCAAGGGATCACCGAGCTTGCCAGGAGGATAGTCGATGCTGACGGAGATAATGAGCTTGATGACGGCGACTATGTGCTCTTCTACGGCCGTTCGGTCCGGCATTGGTCCTACGATCCTGCGCAGAAACGCTATGCGCACACGATGAATCCGTACATGGAAAAGACTCCCTGCTACTTCACGTTCGATGCTGCCTCGTCGGGTCGCCCGATGGGAACCGTCCAGAGTGCCGCGTCGGCGCCGACGGCTGTCTCGCAGGTGCTGGGACGCATCGCCGTCGATGAGGATAAGGTGAATTTTGTCAGCTCAGGGCGCCGCTGGGTGGGGACGTCGTTCGACGTCTCATCGACCTCTTCCACGTTCATGAACCAGCTTCCGGGTCTTGTCTCCGGCCAGCCCATCACGTATCGCGCGGTCTTCTTTTCGCGTTCGGCCACGATCGATACGTTCCGCGTCACGGAGCACGACACTCCCGTCGGGAATCCCGTCCTGATGTTCACGTCCGACGTGGGGAGCGTGGACCAGATCTACAACTATGCATACGAATCTCCTGTCGTGACATTCACCCATCCGGGGAGCCTGCCGGACAGCAGGAGTGTTCTGAAGTTCACCTTTGGTCCGCGTAACCAGGCAGCGAAAGGGTGGATCGATTGGTTCGAGATCTTCTACCGCCGGTCTCTCACAGCGTCGGAGGACAGGCTCTTCTTCCCCGCGCCCGACACGTCTGCGACGCTTTCCTACACTGTCCAGAGCTTCTCCTCGCGCGCCACGCGGGTGTTCGATGTGACCGATCACGCGAACGTCACAGAGGTCGTGGGACTCGAGTTCGACCCTGTCAATGCGTCTGTGTGCACGTTCCGTCTGAGCCACACGGCGGGATCTCCTGCAGAGATCGCGGTCCTTGGAGAGGGAGGGTACCTGACCCCGCAGGACCCGCGCCGCATCACGCCGACTGCTCTCCGTGGCTACGGATCGCCGGTCTCCTTCATCATCATCTCACCGCCGGAATTCCTCGAGGAGGCGAACAGGCTCAAACAGCATCGCGAAAGTCTCGACGGCATTCCGACGCTCGTCGCGAACATCGACGACATCTTCCGGGAGTTCGGCGGTGGAACGCCTGACCCGTTCGCTGTACGGGATTTCCTGGCATATGCGCGGTCCTCGTACATCGGCCCGGTCCGGTATGTGCTGTTCTTCGGGAATGGTCATTTCGATTACAGGAACATCTCCACCTCGGAGCGCAACTGGGTCCTTCCCGTCGAGACCGCTGAATCGAACTTCCAGATAAACAGCTTCACCTCCGATGATTTCTTCGTGCAGCTCGATCCCGGCTCAGCCCGGATCTCGCTTGCGATCGGCCGGTTGCCGGGACGCTCGCTCGGAGAGATGGAGGCGATGGTCGAGAAGATCATCCGCTACGACACGGAAAGCCCTCTCGATTCGTGGCGCAATCGCATCAGCTTCGTGGCCGACGATGGCCAGACCTCGAGCAATCCGTTCGAGGGAAGCCTGCATACGAGCCAGGCGGAGAGCCTTGCGCGGGGATTCACGCCGAAGACGTTCGAACAACAGAAGATCTATCTCGTAGAATACCCGACGGTCATCAGCGCGTCGGGACGCCGGAAGCCGGCGGCGAACAGGGACATCGTCTCTGCCTTCAACGAGGGCTCGCTCATCATCAATTTTACGGGCCACGGGAATCCGCGATTGTGGACACATGAGGCGGTCTTCACGAGGGAGGCAGATATCCCCCAGCTCCGCAATGCGTCCAAGTTGCCGCTGCTCGTAGCCGCCACGTGCAACTATGCGCAGTGGGACGACCCGAACGAACAGAGTTCGGGCGAGCTCCTTGTGACGATGCCCGGAGGAGGCGCGATCGCAGTCGTGACCGCCACGCGGTCCGTCTTTTCGTTCGACAATGCAGAGCTCAACTACCGGCTCTATGAGAACCTCTTTAAAGAGGATTCAGCCGGGATGCCGCTCAGGCTCGGCGACGCCTTCTGGGCGATGAAGCAGGTACGGTTCGGCACGAACGACCAGAAATACCATCTTCTGGGAGACCCTACGGTCCGTCTGCTGCGCCCTCAGGGTTCGCTCACCATCGACTCCATCAATGGTGTGGCCACATCGGATTCGGTCGTCTCTGTCCCGACACTTGGCGTCGTCACGGTCTCCGGCGCTGTGCGCAACGGCGACTCGACCGTCTCCGCAGGATTCAACGGCACAGGACTGATGGAGCTGTTCGATTCGAAGCGGATCATCTCCGTTCCCGAGTGGGGCGGTTACCAGTATGAGAAGAGCGGAACGGCGTTGTATCGCGGCGAGATCTCCGTCGCTGGGGGGAGATTCGCGGCGCGCGTTCCCGTGCCGAAGGATGTGACGTTCGGCAGCAGGGCGCGCCTGTCGCTCTACGCCCTGGGAGCGGTGGCTGATGCCGTCGGCACGACGGAGCAGCTCGTCATTTCAGGGACCGACACGACCGCGGCGGTCGACACGACGGGACCGCAGATAATCGTCCGTGTGCATTCGCAGGATTTCCGTTCGGGCGATGTCGTCCCCCAGGACCCGACGCTGATCGTCGAGCTCATGGACGAGAGCGGCATCAATACCTCGACGATAGGCATCGGACATAACCTCGAAGCGGTGCTCTCGGCCGACCAACGCGTCATCGACCTGTCGAACGATTATAAGGGGAACCTGGACACATATCAGAGCGGCCGGGCTGTGCGAACGCTGACCGACCTTCCCGATGGCCGGCAGTCGCTCCGCGTGAGGGCTTGGGACATCCACAACAATTCTTCGACCGCGGAGGTCGATTTCGAGGTACGCTCAGGCGGGGAGGCTGACCTCTTCCATGTGGTGAACTATCCCAACCCGTTCTCGCGCACAACGGCGTTCACGATGCAGAGGATCTCATCCGCCCCCGTGGACATCCGCATCCGCATCTACACGGTGGCGGGACGGATGATCAAAGAGATAGAGTCGTGGAGCATCACCGACCGGTTCGTGAGCATCCCCTGGGATGGCCGCGACAGGGAGGGGAACGAGATCGCCAACGGTGTGTATCTGTACAAGGTCATCATGAAGAGCGTTGACACCGGAGAGACGAAAGAGGTCATCGAGAAGCTGGTGGTGATGAGGTGAAGCAGTACTCAGCACTCAGTTCGGACTACGGAGAAAGATGGTGGTCTTAGGATCTAAGGCCAACTATTCCTCGTTGGGCATTGGATATTCGGAGGTGTTTCTGTGTGGTGTTTGGCTTAAGGAGCCTCCAGTGTCGAGGCTGATCGACTCCGTCAGGAGTCGCACATTTCTTGCAGGATGCAAGAATAGGTAAATCGGACCCCGTAGGGGTCCAATATCTCCAGGCAGGACACGGTCGCGAAGCGACCGTACGATCCCAGGGTCGACCATTTATGGTCGACCCGGCAGATGCAACAAGAATACGCGCGTCGCGAAGCGACGCGGTGATCGTCCGCGGGAGACGATCCGTGACACTCATCACGCAACACCGGATTTTGTTGGGCATTTGATGGAAATCAGGCCCACTGCTTTGCTCAAGCGTCCAAAAATTGATACTTTACCATGCTCTATCTGCTCAAAGGAGGTAGATCCTTGATGTTCCGACGAATGGTTTTGATAGCGGTTCTGGCCGGACTCGTGGCTTCAGAGGCCCGCGCCCAGGTTACAACGTCCGCGGTCCCGTTCCTGCTCATCGCTCCCAATTCGCGCGCAAGCGCAATGGGGGAGACCGGTGTGGCGATGGCCGACGACGAATGGGCCATCTTCTGGAATCCCGCCGGGTACGCATTTCAGTCCGGCTCGGGTGTCGGCATCACCCAGGCGAACTGGCTTCCGCAGTTCGGGCTCTCCGACCTCTGGATAGCTCATGCCGTCTACAAGCAGCCGGTCGAAGAGGTCGACGGCGTGCTCGCACTCGGCATCACCTACCTCAATCTGGGCGAGTTCGTCAAAACGCTCAATGACCCGACGCCCCTCGAGACCTTCAAGGGGTATGAGATTGCGGTCGCGGCAGGGTACGGTACGAAGATCGGCGATAATCTCGGTCTTGGACTCAACGTTCGCCTCATCCACAGCAGCCTCGCGCCCTTCGGTACAGCGAACGAGCAGGGGACCGGAGTGGCGACCGGATTCAGCTTTGACGTCGGCATCCTTTACCGGCCGCAGTCGCTCTTCGTTCCGTTCACGGACCTCGACATGGGCAACGCATGGTCCTTCGGTGCGAACCTTTCGAACATCGGTCCGAAGCTCACCTACATCGACCAGGCACAGGCCGACCCTCTGCCGATGAACCTTCGGCTCGGGTTCAGGTTCGACGCTCTCCAGAGCGAGTTCAACAACCTCACGCTCATAGGCGACGTGAGCCGCCTTCTTATCAGAAGGGACAGCACGCACACGGACGAGTTCTATGAGGCTCTCTTCACCACATGGACACAGGGATCGTTCGGCGATCAGATGCGTCAGTTCGTCGGAAGTATCGGCGTGGAATACTGGTACGGGTCTCCCAAGCTCATTGCGCTCCGTGCCGGATACTTCTACGAGGATCCGAATGCAGGGAACCGGAAGTTTATGACATTCGGCGCCGGCATCCGGTACGACATCTATGGGTTCGACTTCAGCTATATCAGCGCCTTCGAGGATCAACACCCTCTCAGCGAAACACTCCGATTCTCTCTCTCCATCAATTGGGGCGGACTGGCGGAATCCTTGTAAAGATCCTTCAGCAAGCAGGTCAACTATGACGTTCCCACGTTGGAACCGCCTGTCGGTGATGTTCCTGGCGGCGGTTCTCTGTTCATTCCTGGTCGTATCGGCATCTCCCGCACAAAAACGGGTGACATGGCCCTCCGGCCGTCCTCTGGCGCCATACTCCGCCCCTCAACTTCAGAACAGTACCCTCTCCCCTCAACTTCAGGTGAGGGGTCTGGATACCCTCCGTGTTCTCGCCGTCATGGTCGAGTTCCAGGAAGATGAAGAGACACAAACGGTCGGCACCGGGAAGTTCGATATGACGTCCTATGCCGGCCGTGCCATCGACCCCCCTCCGCACGACCGGTTCTTCTTCCAGTCCAAGATCACGTTCGTTCAGAACTACTTCGCGAAGGTCTCCAACGGAAAGCTGACCGTCGAAGGGGAAGTGCTTCCGTCCATCGTGACGGTGTCCGGAAAGATGTCGGACTACTCGCAGGACGATGAGCCGGAGTTCAGAGGGCTCGCCCGGCTCGCCATCGAGGCCTGGACGATCGCCGACACCCAGTTCCCCTCTGTCGACATCGCTGCGTATGACGCATACGTGCTCTTCCACGCAGGCACGGGGAAGGACATCGACCTCGTGTCCCTCTATGGGTATGATCCGGCCCCGTATGACATACCTTCTATCTACCTGAGTCTGCAGGGTTTCAAGGAGGCACTGGACAGTACAGCGTTCAATGGCATCAGCGTCCGCAGCGGGTCTCACCTGATCACGAATACCATGATCCTCCCCGAGACGGAAAGCCGTTTCACCGGCAACGAGCTCGAGGGAGACACCGTGATGATCTCCTTCAACGGCCTGTTTGCTGCGTCCATCGGAAGCCACCTTGGACTTCCGGACCTGTTCGAGACGGGCTCGGGGACATCTGCCATCGGGCAGAACGGGCTGATGGACGGCGCATCTATCTTTGCCTACTTCGGGCTCTTCCCTCCTGAACCAAGCGCATGGGAGAGGGTCTACCTCGGCTGGGCCGAACCCATCGTCGTCAATGCACCGCTTTCCACCCTGACCGCGCCCGCGATCGGTCTGACATCCGATGTCGACACAATATACAAGGTCCCGATGAACTCCAGCGAGTACTATCTGGTCGAGAACCGGAACCGCGATCCACATGGCAACGGGCAGCGCCTGACCGTCGTCCGCAACGGTGTCTCGAGCATCCTGACGTTCCCGAAGGATTCCTCATTCTACTTTTCGTTCGACAACGTCTCAGCGATCAACGGATCGGTCACGGATGTCGAGGATTTCGACTGGGCCCTCATCGGTTTCATGTTCGAAGAGACGGCCTACACCGGCGGCGGTATCCTGATATGGCATATCGACGAGAACATCGTTCAGGCAGGGCTCCCTTCGAACTCGATCAATGCGGACATTGAACACAGAGGCGTCGATCTCGAAGAGGCCGATGGCGCACAGGATATCGGCAGGGCATATGACGCCTACACGGGAGGCTCCGGCGCTGAGCTCGGCTCGCCGCTCGATTGCTGGTACGACGGCAATCTCTCCCTCACCTATACCAATACGTTTGGTGCCTCCAGCTACCCGAACAGCAATGCGAATTCCGGCGCCCGTAGCCTCGTCACCATCCGCGATTTCTCCGTCCGCTCACCGCGGATGACGTTCACCGTCGAGTACGGTGCGTCCGACATCTCGTCGCTACCGGGTTTTCCCAAGCAGCTGCACGCGCTGGCCACTGCCGCGGTCACGTATGATGTCGACAATGATGGGGTCAGCGAGCTGTTCACGTCGGCCATACAGATGCCCGGCACACCAAACTACTCGCCGCTGGCGCCGTCCAAGGTGCACGGGTGGACCGCTGGGGGTGTGTCCATCCTCGATCCGTCCGATAGCACGGGGATCATCGCCCAGGTAGGGGAATCGCTCATCAGCGCGCCGGTCCTTTTTTCCGTGACCAGCCAGCCCATGATCGCAGCGGCAACTCTGGGCCGGGTCTATGTATGGGCTTTAAGCGATGGGGACGGGGACGGCCTGGCTGATTCCGTCCTTGTGAAGGATGTTCCCATAGGCATGAACATCTGGCGGCTCGCTGCCGTCGATTCTTTCCTGGTCGCATACGGCCAGGACGGGATCAGCGTCTTTTCTATCACGGGGCGTCAGGTCTTCTCCGATACCGAACCGCACAGCGTTGCTGCAACTGGCGACGGTGCCGTCATCGCACGGGGCAGGGGCGCATCACTTCGCATCACAGATCTGAACGGTATTTTATCCGAAACGCAAAGAGACCTCGGCGACCCAATCCAGGCGATGGCTTCCGGAAATGCAGCCAACGGCGGCCGGCTTCTCGCAGTTCTCACAGGACCAGCGGCTTCTCCGTCGAAGGTCCATCTCTTCGAGCTGGCTGGGACCACGCTTGGGCAGCACAGCGACCGTGAGCTGTCAGGATCCCTCGCAAGCGGCGAGTCGTACGATGGCTCGCTCGTCCTCGCGGATGTCGATGCGGATACGAAGACAGACCTCGTCCTTTCGACAAGCCAGGGGCGCATTTTCGCGTTCAACCTCGCGGGCGTTCTTCTGGAGAACTACCCCGTTCGCACGTCAGGCGGAAGGGGGGCATCTCCGCTTCTTCTCCGGTCCTCCTCCGGGAGGGGAGCAGACCTCTTCCGTTTCGATACATCGGGCTCGCTATATCAATCCATCGACGGTGTGCGCCTGGGCATCCAACTGGGGGACCCGGGCCTTCCCTCGGCTGCGTTGGGACGTGTGAACGATGGCAGCCTGTCGGTCCTTGCGCTGTTCTCCGTGCAATCGACCGGCCGTGTTGGCGGCTGGAAGTACGGACGTTCCGTCAACGTTTCAGACCTTCTGTGGCCGGTGGCGACCGGGACTCCTTCGGGCTCCTACGCTTCGGTAGCCACAACGGTGAATCCCGTGCAGATCGGCTCGGGACTCCTTCCCGCTGACCGGACTTACAACTGGCCCAATCCCGTCTACGGACATGAAACGCGCATCCGCTACTTCAGCGACCAGGATGGAACGGTGACCGTCGACATCTTCGACCTCGCGGGTGACAAGATCACGCAACTGACGGGTACCGCGATGGCAGGCCAGGATGGAGAAGTTATCTGGGATGTAACGGGGATACAGTCGGGCGTATACATCGCGCGCATCGAGATCGCCGCAGGCGGAAGGACAGCAGAGAGGCGGATCAAAATTGCGGTGATCAAATGAAGCCGTCCGTAGCACTCAATTCCTGCGTTCGTTGGGACAGTTGCATGAGCTCCCTAGCAGTGCAACATCTCTCAGGATTCGATATTCATCATTGGGCATTCGGAGTTGATGCTGTGTTATGTTTGGCTGGCGCCCGGAGCGCCTGTCTGCTGAGCGCAGGCGAGGCAGGGAGCTCCGGGCTCAAGGAGCCTCAGGATTGACCCCGTAGGGGTCGCACATTTCTTGCAGGATGCACGGATAAGTCAATCGGACCCCGTAGGGATCCAATATCTCCAGGCAGTGCACGGTCGCGTAGCGACCGTTCGGCCGCAAGGCCAAAAAAGTTGTCTGAACTCCGTAGGAGTTCAACGTCTGTCAGAGTTACCCGGTCGCGTAGCGACCGTACGACCTCAGGGTCGACCATTCATGGTCGACCCGGGAGATTCGATAAACAGGCACGCGTCGCGAAGTGACGCGGTGAAAACCCCGAGCGAGCGTGCTCAGGATCGGTCCGGGAGAGACAAATCGACCCCGTAGGGGTCGCACATTTCTTGCAGGATGCACTGATAGGTCAATCGGACCCCGTAGGGATCCAATATCTCGAGGCAGTGCACGGTCGCGTAGCGACCGTTCGGCCGCAAGGCCAAAAAAGTTGTCTGAACTCCGTAGGAGTTCAACGTCTGTCAGAGTTACCCGGTCGCGTAGCGACCGTACGACCTCAGGGTCGACCATTCATGGTCGACCCGGGAGATCCGATAAACAGGCACGCGTCGCGAAGTGACGCGGTGATGGATTCGTTCATCATGCATGCGTAACCTCGAGACATTTGTCTGCACGAAGGGCTGGCAAATCCACCGGACCCTCGGCGGCGATTCGGCTCACAGCACGACGCAGAGGGCAACGGCGTCAACCAGGAAATGACAGAGCAACCCAAACAGATTCCATTGTTCCATAACCCTGGACATACCATCAGCTTTCCATTATTCCATATCCTCCGGAGTCTCCGTCTCGTTCGATTCTTCCAAAACCCTGGACGTCTCATCAGCCTTCCATCATTCCCCGATCAGTCATCATCATCGAACCGCTCAATCATGATCGTCAGGTCCTCGATTGTTCTGTCCGTCGTTCTCTTCTCTTCCTGCGAACGCGAGGTCTTCACCGGCCCGCCTGTCCTCCAGACGGACGGATACGAGATCCGCGGCTTCGTGCTCGACCCTATCGGGAATCCCATGCCGGGCGTCAAGGTGCGCGTCGATTACGACCTGGAACTTGAGGATATGAACGACCCGCCGGTACGCTCTGTCCCGGTGACGAATCCCCTCGAGACCTTCGTCGTCCGGATCTATACGGTGGACGGACACGCAGTGCGGACCATAGTGCGCACAGTCACCGACACAGCTGACTTTGTCTATGACTGGGACGAGCTCCGGGAGAATGGCACGGACGCGCCGTCGGGAGCATACTGGGTCACCTATCTCAAGGGAGCAACGGAGATCCTCAGGTACCCGCATCTCGTGAGGGACAATGTGGTCGCAGTGACCGATTCCGTCGGCCACTACGTCATCCCGGATGAGTCGTTTCCCGTCGGATTCTATCCCGTCGCTGTCTATTCGAGCAACGGCACACGCTTCTTCGGCAACTACAGCGTGACGAGCCTGATCTACCTCACCTTCGTACCCGACGTGCCTATCACGCCGATATTCAAAGATGTGCGGGTCGAACGGGATCGGGTTGTGGAATGCGATGTGCGGTTCAACTAGCGGACTGATATGCTGAGAGTCGTTGCACAGGTGGAGCGACCAGATGGGGATAGAAGTGCGCAGCACTCAGCGCTCACTACGGAGAGAGATGTGAAGATCCCGAGATGGAAGGCAATCTGTGCAGGTTGGCATCATTCTTCGTCTGAGAGCCGACGCGCCTTCTCCCTAGTGCGAACTGCGTACTGCGTACGTATGCTTGCACTTTCTATGTTCCTCAGCTGGCAGCTCTCGGCCCAGGATGTCTTCCCCCACACCGAGCTCTCCTGGTCCACAATCTCCACGGACCATTTTCTCGTCCACTACCATCAGGGAACCGAACGCTTCGCCAAAGAATCTGCCCCATTTCTGGAGTCCATCTACTCCTATCTTTCTACTTTATACTCATATACTCCTGATCAAAAGCTCTCCATCATCCTCAAGGATCACGACGACTACTCCAATGGAGCGGCGTATTTCTACGACAACAAGATAGAGATCTGGGTCCCTGCCCTCGATTTCGACCTCAGGGGAGTCCATCCCTGGCTGAAGAACGTCCTCACACACGAGCTGACGCACATCTTCCAGATGCAGGTGTCGATGAAGTGGACCCGGAAGATCCCTGCGGTCTATCTGCAATGGCTCGGCTACGAGTCCGAGCGCAGGCCCGACGTTCTCTACGGCTATCCGAACATCCTCGTCTCATACCCGATCTCGGGCTTCGTCGTTCCGGCATGGTTCGCGGAAGGAACGGCCCAGCACAATCATCCGGAGCTGAAGTACGACTACTGGGACAGCCACCGCGACATGATCCTGCGGATGCATCTCCTTGAGGGAAAGCCGTTGACGTGGGAAGAGATGGCTGTCTTTGGCAAGACGAGTCTCGGGAACGAATCGTCGTACAACGCAGGGTTTTCGTTCGTGCAATATATCGGCGAGACGTATGGGGAAGATAAGGTCATCGAGATTGCCCGGACTCTAGGGTCGTTCTTTAGAACGACCATATCGGGTGCGATACAGGACGTACTAGGAAAGAGCGGGGAAGAGGTCTACCATGATTGGATAGAGAAGATGCGTACGCACTACACACTACGCAGTAGGCAGATAGCGGAGAGGCGGACCGAGGGGGAGCTGATCGAAGCGGAAGGATTCGGGAATGCGTATCCCATCTTCAGCAGGGATGGTTCGAAGATCTACTATGTTTCGAACAAGGGAGAGGACTATTTTGGTCTTTCCTCTTTGGTCGTTTACGATAGAAAGACCAAAGACAAAAGGAAGATCGTAGGCCCGGTTCGATCGACCATTTCCGAATCGCCCGATGGGCGCTATTTGTACTATGCCCGCATCACTCCGGACAATCCCCATTGGTCGTCCATCTCGGACATCTATAGATATGATCTGAAGGAGGAAGAGGAGGAGCGGCTGACGTACGGCTGGAGAGCCTTCTCACCGACGCTCAGCCGTGACGGCACAAAGCTGGCGTTTGCGGTGAGTTCAGGCGGCACAATGAACATCGCCGTCGCAGAGTTGTCGTCGGATGCGGTAGAAGGTGGCTCTACCTCTACTCTCCAATTTCCTCTTTCCAATTACCGGCTCCTCACCAGATTTTCCAACGGAGAACAGGTCTTCACGCCCGCCTGGTCTGTGGATGGCAAGTCTATCGCGTTCGGGTTTTCTGAAGGACACAATCAGACGGTAGCAGTATTCCATCTAAGCAACGCAAAACCGGACTCCCATCGTCATCCTGAACGCGCCGAACGGCGCGATTCAGGATCCGTACGAATGACTATCCCGGAAGCCGATCGTATGGATCCTGACTTTCGTCAGGATGACAATGTGGTGCCTGAGCTTTTGGGCCTTCGCGGTGATTCCCGTAATCCCCACTTCTCCTCCGACGGCAACTGGCTGTACTTCTCGTGGGACCAGGGAGGCATCTTCAACATCTACCGTCGGAGCCTCCACTCCGGCGACATCCAGAAGGTCACCGAGGTCCTCGGCGGAGCGTTCTATCCGAACGTGGATTCAACAGGGAGTCTTGTCTTTGCACGCTACGATGCTTCTGGCTACAAGATCGCGTACCTGGAACCTCCGGCCATCCAACCTCCGAAGATCATGTTGGGGACGGCAGAGGAAATGCTAAACGCTAATTCCAAAACGCTAACTGAATCCGAAATCCGAAATCCGAAATCCGAAATATCATCTTTCTCCGAAGTGCCCAGTGCGCCTGCCCGCCGCAGTGCGACGCACGTAGGCGGGAAGTCCCCACTCCCTCAGGATTCTGCTAGCTCCATGTCCCCTCACGATGGACCTACCCAATCCACAATTGACAATTCGCAATTCGAAATTCCCCAGGATTCCACCCAGCTTCTCTCTCGCCCGTACAGATCCGTTTTCTCCAACATGTCCTTCTTCCCGCTGCTTCGGATTGACAACTACAATGAGTCTGCGAAGGGCCTGGACGTACTCAAGCCGGGGCTGTATTTCGCCTCGAACGAGGTGCTCGACAAGATCAGCCTCTTCGGCGGAGCCGCCGTCAACCGTCAGCTGGAGCGGGACCTGTTCCTCATCTTCCAGTTCAGGGATGCGCTCCCCATCGTCTCCTGGATCGGTCTGGAGCCGACACTCAGCCTCGAGATCTACAACATCTCCCGGAAGACCAACACCACCTTCCCGCTCTTCGTCGACAAGCTCTACGACATCCCGGTGGAGATCGGCTATAACCTGCTCGAATTCGACGCCACGCTGACCCAGCCCTTCTACTCCGAGCACATGACGGCCACGCTCGGCTACACCTGGAGCCGCTACAACGCCGACCTCGGGTCGTTCTTCATTCCGACCGTGGGTCTCAATCCATCGTTCCGCAACGTCTATCTCATCGGTAATGCGTTCTGGCTTGAAGGGAGGATGCGCGACATCCATCCGACCGTCGACATGGCCATCAATCCGGTGGGAAGGAGCATCCGATTCAGGGCGACGTATGAGGCGAACGAGTACAACCGAGATCTCGAGTATGACGTCGTCGACGGCATTCTTGTGCCGCGCTACAACGACTACAGGTTCTGGCGCTGGGAGCTCAACTGGAACGAGCATCTGCGGATGCCCTTCGAGCGGCACACGCTCAACCTCTCCCTGCGGGGAGGGGCGATCACCGGAGGGGAGGCGGACACCATCTTCCATTTCTACGGCGGCGGCATGGTGGGGCTCAGGGGGTATCCCTTCTATAGTATAGAAGGGACGCGCGTAGCGCTCGCTCAGATCGCGTACCGCTTTCCCCTGGCCCAGAAATTGGACTTCCGCCTGCTCCACATGTATTTCACAAAACTGTATGCGTCGGCGTTCGCCGAGGCCGGGGACGCATGGACGGGCGGGCTGGACAGGGCCCGGTTCCGGAAGGATGTAGGGGTGGAACTTCGGCTCGAGGCGTTCTCCTGGTACGCCTACCCGACGCGTTTCTCCTTCATGGCGGCATACGGGTTGGATGAGTTCGAGCGGAGAGTGCAGGGGGAGACGATACGATACGGGAAGGAGTGGAGGTTGTATTTCAATATTCTTTTTGACTTCGACATTCTGGAAGGTATAGCAGAACGGCAGACTGCACGGATGCGATAGCAGGTCGGGTATGAGGCTCCCGTCGAAATATCTCGCGGCGATCGCAACGAGAGCCACGGGCGCGACGAAAGGATACTTGTCAATTGCGATGCGTCCGTTGCTGGTCTTGGCCTGCCAGGATGTAGCGTGCGCAGCGGAATATTATCCATGGTTCCTGTTCGACTTTGATATTCTGGAGGGAATGGGACCCAGATCGGCGAGGACGAGATGAAATTAAATGCAGCAATTCTGATCCTCATTGTTATGTTGAGTTCAGAAGCATTTACACAGAGGACCACGTGGAACCACGGGGGACCACGGAGGGAAGGATCCCAACCTGTCGAGAACTCTACCATTTCTCCGTGGTTCTCCGTTGTTCTCGGTGGTTCTCCGTGTCCAACTCCCCTGACCGGCAACCTCTCCAGCGACCTGATTCTGCTCCGCTCCGCCGCACAATCCAATTCGAAATTGACAATTGGAAATCCGAAATCCCCAATCGCTGCCGGGCTCCTCTCCATGGCCCTTCCGGGATTAGGCCAAGCCTACTCCGAAGACTGGTCCCTCTCCTGGAAGTCCCTCGCCTTCCTCGGCGCCGAGATCGCGCTCTGGACCGGCTACGCCATCTACAAGGCCGACGCCGACGAGCAAACGACGCTCTTTCAGGCATATGCGGATGAACACTGGAGCGTGGTGGAGTACACGAACTGGATCCGCACCAACATCGGCCAGCTCAATCCCCAGGTCAACCCGAACAACATCATCATCAGCAGCGACGCGAGCCTTCCCCCGTGGGAGCGTGTCGACTGGACCGAGCTGAACAGGGTGGAAGAGGGCATCGGGCGGGTCACCGGCACCGGCTTCACCCATAGGCTCCCGGTCCGGCCCGAACAGCAGTACTACGAGCTCATCGGCAAGTATGCCCAATACGGCGGCGGATGGGACGACGCCTCGGGCTTCACTCCTTCAGACCTCCTCGCCGACCGTGTTTCCCAGAGATTCCTCGACTACAGCAAAATGCGCGGTAAAGCGAATGATCTGTACTACACAGCGACGACGATAACCACGGTCATCGTGGTCAATCACCTCCTGAGCGCTCTCGAGGCCGCATGGAGTACGTCGAGGAACAACAGGAGGATTGAAACTGAAGCCAAACTCAAGATGATCGACCAGGGAGGCCGGCGTTCGATGACAGCAATCGTGGAAACGAAGGTCAGGTTCTAAGAATGTGGTCGAACCTCGGATTCTATCTGCAGAAGAGAGGGAAATAATGCTTACACGGAGAGCCACTGAGGACCACAGAGAACCACAGAGAATGAATCGGGGACTGTCCAGATGTTTCGCGCTCGATCCGGGCTCCGTGGTTCCCCGTGTCTCTCCGTGTTTCTCCGTGTATGCTCTTCCGACGAGGCCACCACTTCCTCTCTCGCTCATATTCTGAATTGACTCTCTGATGGCCTCCGCCGCACTCCTCGCCCTCGGCTTCCTCGTCGGCACCATCGGCACCCTCATCGGTCTCGGGGGCGGATTCATCCTGTTGCCTGTGCTGCTCGTCATGTATCCTGATGCTCAACCTGAAGCGCTGACAGCAGTCTCCCTTGCAGCCGTGGCAGCCAACGCTACCTCCGGCACGATTGCCTACGCCAGGATGAAGCGGATAGAGTACAGGACGGCCGTCCTTTTCGCACTGGCAACGATCCCGGGAGCCATTGCAGGATCCTTCTCGACGTCGTTGTTTGAGAGGAGTTCGTTCGAGGTCGTTCTGGGACTGGTCATGATCGCCGGGGCGGTCTTTCTCGTACTGAAGCGAACCGTGGCGGTCTCCGGCCACGAACCGGGGAGTGGAAGCATGTCCGCAGTCGTTTCCCCCGGGGCGCGTCGGTTGGGGACAATGCTTAGCGTCGGAGTCGGCTACGTTTCAAGTCTCCTGGGGATCGGCGGCGGCATCGTCCACGTGCCCGTCATGATAAAGGTCCTCAGGTTTCCAGTGCATTTAGCAACGGCCACATCACACTTTGTCCTGATGGTCATGGCGATCGCCGCTGTTGTGACACACGTAGTGACAAAGTCATACGAGCATGACGCAGGCATGGTACTCCTCATCTGCGCGGGCACGGTCATAGGGGCCCAGGTGGGAGCGCGCCTTTCGAACCGGATCCATGCCGATTGGATCGTGAGGATACTGGCGGTGGCGATGGCTTTTTTCGGGATAAAGCTGATTGTTGGGTCACTATAAATCTGGTAGTACTGCCAACTGCCAACAATCAACGAACAACGACTGTCAATTGACAACTGCCAAACGTCAAGTCCTTGTGCTTGTCGGCACAATCTGGTTTCTTGACAGAATGACTGCATTGAGTTGAACTATTGGTCGCTGGCCAATACACAGAAGAATAGACGAATGAATTGACAGTTTTCAATTGGCGGTTGTTAGTCCTTGTCAGTTGTCGATTGTCATTTGGCAATTACCATGAAAATTCCTCTCCTCGACCTCAAAGCTCAATACCAATCCCTCAAACCTGAGCTCGACCAGGCACTCTTGCGCGTAGCCGAGTCTCAATACTTCATCCTCGGCCCCGAAGTCGAGTTATGAACGATCGTAGACTTCGTGAGTATCCATGTTCGATTGCAGGACACTTTGTTCTTCCAATGGGATCAGCTGGCCGCACGAAAAGTCAGTCGGCAATGCCTGCCTCGCGGTGCTCAGGCAGAAGGATCTTCCTGCAACATACGACCTACTGTTTTGTCCGTACGACCCGAAAACGATGGTCTTTCGATTGATGTTACATGGCAACTCGATCAGCGCACTGCACATCTGAATTAAGCTTGTCGGATTGCACATTTCGACGTGCAGTGCGGTGGACGCGCCCCGGAGTCGTCCCTGAGACTGCTGAGGGGCGCTTCCATGAGCTGTTTAGGGCGGTATCATTTCGTTTTCGGGCCAGGTTTCTTTCTGTGCAACTCTTTCTTTCCAAAGAAAGAGTTGCAGCATGGAAATAGAGCTCTGACTATCCTGACCATCAGGACATACTTATGAAAATTCCTCTCCTTGACCTCAAAGCTCAATACCAATCCCTGAAACCTGAGCTCGACCAGGCTCTCTTGCGCGTAGCCGAGTCCCAGTACTTCATCCTTGGACCAGAGGTAGACAATTTCGAAAAGGAAGTCGCCTCCTACACCGGCGCCAAGCATGCCATAGGCATGTCCTCCGGCACCGACGCCCTCCTTGCGGCCCTGATGGCCCTGGACATCGGACCTGGCGACGAGGTGATCGTTCCCGACTACACCTTCTTCGCCACTGCAGGAGTCGTAGCAAGACTGGGGGCTACGCCGGTCTTTGCAGATATCGACCCGGTCAGCTTCAACCTTTCCATTCCATCATTCCAACATTCCATCACTCCAAGAACCAAAGCTGTCATCCCGGTGCATCTTTTTGGACAGGCAGCGAACATGGATGCTATCATGGATGTGGCAGGGGAGATCCCGGTTGTCGAGGATGCCGCCCAGGCCATCGGCGTCCGCTACAAGGACGGCCGTCAGGTGGGAACCATCGGCCTGATGGGATGCTTCTCCTTCTTCCCGAGCAAGAACCTTGGCGGCTACGGCGACGGCGGCCTGGTCACCACGAACGACGACGCCCTCGCCCGGAAGCTCCGCGACCTCCGGATGCACGGGATGAATCCCAAGTATTATCACAAGTTTGTCGGGGGGAACTTCAGACTTGATGCGATTCAAGCAGCGGTACTCAGGGTAAAGCTACCGCACCTGGAAAAATGGAATAATGGAAGATGGAAGAACGCTGCCGTGTACCACAGGCTGTTCCAGGAGGCAGGCCTCTCAGAAGGACCGGGGAGAACACAATCCGACGGCAAAAATCCTGTCCTTACACCCGCGTCTCTCTACTCTCATCTTCCATCTAATCATCCCAATCTGCATATATATAATCAGTACGTGATCAGGGTCGATCGTCGCGACGCCCTCAGAGATCATCTCTCCACGTCGGGCGTGGCAACTGAGATCTACTACCCTGTGCCCTTGCATCAACAGGAGTGTTTCAGGTACTTGAAGGGGGATCCGGGTGAGTTTCCGGTCTCCATTTCTTGTGCCCAGCAGAGCCTGGCGTTGCCGGTTTACCCTGAGTTGACAGAAGAGCAGCTCAGGTATGTCGTGGATTGCATTGCGGAGTTCTTTGGGGGAGAATAGAGAACTGAGAATCGAGAATAGTGTAGGTCGTAGCTTTGAGGGAGAATAGAGAACAGAGAATCGAGAATCGTGTAAATCACGGTATTTGTATCCACGTTAATCTGAGGGGGTTATCATGGCATACTCTAATCGACCGCACAAGAAGTTAAAAGTGTGGAATCGCGCAATGGACCTGGCCAAGAAAATCTATTCGAGAACAGAAGAATTTCCAACCAGAGAGCAATATGGCTTGGCCGGTCAGCTCAGGAGGGCGGCAGTTTCGGTTCCCTCAAACATAGCAGAAGGACTCGCAAAGGGAACATCGAAGGACAAGGTCAGATTTCTCCTAACAGCTCAGGGGTCATTGTCTGAGATCGATACGCAGATCGAACTCTCTGGAATGATCGGCTATCTTGATGAAGAGTATGTGAGAGAGACCATTGCTGATGTGCAAGATGTTCAGATGTTGCTCTCCGGATTGATCCGAACCATTCGACAACAACCATAAGCACCATGACCTACACGATTCTCTATTCTCGGTTTTCGGTTCTCGAACGTTGATTTGACCCACACTATTCTCCATTCTCCATTCTCAATTCTCCAATGAACATCCTCCTCCTCGGCAAGAACGGCCAGGTCGGCTACGACCTCCAGTATACCCTCCTCGGTCTCGGTGAGGTCATCCCCCTCGACTATCCCGACATCGACTTCTCCAACTCCGACCAGCTCCGGTCTCTCGTCCGGAAGCATCAGCCCAAGGTCATCGTCAACGCCGCCGCCTACACCAACGTCGAGAAGGCCGAGGACGAGCCGGATGTCGCCATGGCCATCAACGGGACCGCTCCCGGAGTCCTGGCGGAAGAGGCGAAGAAGCTCGGAGCGCTCCTGATCCATTACTCTACCGACTACGTGTTCGACGGCAAGGGATCCAGGCCATACACCGAGGATGACAAGCCCTCGCCGCTGAACTCCTACGGACGCAGCAAGCTGGCCGGCGATGAGGCCATCATGCAGCGGGAGGGATGGAGCAGAGTGCTGAGGACATCGTGGGTCTATTCTACCCGTGGGGCCAATTTCATCCGGACCATCGTCACCGCTGCATCTGAGGGCAAACCGCTTCGCATCATCAACGACCAGTTCGGCACCCCCACCTGGAGTGGCTGGTTGGCCCTGGTTACCCGGCACATCATCGCCAGGGAGCTTTACCAAAGCAGTCATCTGACCTCTGACCTCCGACCTCTGCCCGTTCTCTACAATTGTACTGCCTCCGGCCACGTCTCCTGGTTCGACTTCACCAAAGCTTTCCTTACCTTGCTGAGGTTCGATCCCGAGTATGTCGCCTCGATCGTCCCCATCCCCGGCTCTGAGTACAAGGTCAAGGCCCAGCGCCCGGGATTTTCGGTGCTGACGAATGAGAAGCTGGACAAGGATTACGATCTGGAGATCCCGGTGTGGGAGACCATGCTGGAGATCGCACTGAGGGGAGCGACGAGGGAGAGTTTAAAATATCAGAAGTAATGGGACGCGGATTGACGCAGAAAAAGATGATTGACACAGATGACAAGACCGGTAAAAGAGCATTTACAAATTGTATTGACGTACGATCTGCGTAAATCCTTTTCTTCTGCGTCATCTGCGTCCTATTAAAACCATGACCTACACCATTCTCTATTCTCTATTCTCCATTCTCCCATGAAGATCCTCATCACGGGCGGCGCTGGCTTCATCGGCTCTGCTCTCATCCGCCACATCATCGCAAATACCTCCCACGCCGTCCTCAACGTCGACAAGCTGACGTACGCCGGCAATCTGGAGTCACTCGCCTCGATCGACAAGGACCCCCGGTATCAGTTCCTCCAGGCAGATATCTGCGATGCAAGCGCCATGCGCTCTGCGCTTAGCGATTTCCAGCCTGATGCTGTCATGCATCTAGCTGCAGAGTCGCATGTTGATCGGTCGATCGACTCGCCCGGAGATTTCATCCAGACAAATGTCGTTGGTACGTACGTGATGCTTGAGGAAAGCCTGAAATACTGCAGAGGGCAGAGAGCAAAGGGCATGGGGGGTTTTCGCTTCCATCATATTTCGACCGATGAGGTCTACGGTTCACTAGGAGCTGAGGGCCTGTTTCACGAAACGACCCCGTACGATCCGCATTCTCCGTATTCGGCCTCGAAAGCCTCGTCCGATCATCTTGTGCGCGCCTGGCATGACACGTACGGACTCCCTGTTCTGGTGACGAATTGTTCGAACAACTATGGTCCGTATCAATTCCCCGAGAAGCTGATCCCGTTAGTGACACTCAATGCGTTGGAGGGCAAGGAATTGCCTGTCTATGGGAAGGGCGAAAATGTGCGGGACTGGCTGTATGTCGAAGACCACGCCCGGGCACTGCTGCTTGTGCTCGAAAGGGGAGCGGTCGGAGAAACATACAACATCGGCGGAAACAGCGAGCGGAAGAACATTGATGTCGTCAGGGCGATATGCAGGATCCTTGATGACATTGCCCCGCAGGCCGGCAAGCATGAAGAACTGATCCGATTCGTGACAGACCGTCCGGGACATGATCTGCGGTATGCGATCTCAGCGGAAAAGATCTCCCGGGAACTCGGCTGGAAACCTGAGGTGACATTTGAGGAAGGACTGAGGCGGACGGTACAGTGGTATATTGACAACCGGAAATGGTGGGAAAGAGTGCAATCCGGGAAGTATCGGAGGGAGAGATTGGGGAAGATCTGAAGTGCAGTTAGAAGGGAGAGGGGAGATGTAAGATGAAGATGTCGTAGGATTTGGCGGGGGAGAAGTGAGATGAGGTGGTCCATGAAGATGAGGAAAGGAGGGGCGCATGATCTACACGGAAAAGCCACATAAACGCCTGTTGGTATGGCAAAAGGCAATGCAATTAGTAGTATCTATCTATGGGCTGGCGAATGGATTTCCATCGCACGAACTTTATAGACTTGGTGCACAGATTCGAAGAGCAGCAGTATCGGTGCCATCCAATATCGCTGAGGGATTGTCACGAAGAACTTCCAAGGACAAGTTGCAGTTCTTGGGGATATCGCAATCCTCGTTAAGCGAAGTGGACACTCAGGTGGAAATCGCACATCGGGTGGGCTACATTGACGAGAATACGAGAAAGACACTCCTCATGTCCATCCTGGAAGTTCAGGCACTGCTCACAGGACTGATTCGTGCAACAAAGGAACGCTAATAAAATGACATATACATCTCCCATCTCCCATCTCACTTCTCCCAGCTTCACGGTGTTCCTATGAAAGGCATCATCCTAGCCGGCGGTTCCGGCACCAAATCCCAATACCCATGACCTACACTATTCTCCATTCTCCATTCTCTATTCTCCACAAGGGCTTCCCCTCATGAAAGGTCTGATCTTAGCAGGCGGGTCAGGTACTCGTTTGTACCCAGTCACCCGCGTCGTTTCCAAGCAGCTCCTGCCAGTCTACGACAAGCCGATGATCTACTATCCCTTGTCGACGCTCATGGTGGCCGGCATACGGGATATTCTCGTCATTTCGACCCCGCAGGACCTCCCCCGGTTCAGGGAACTTCTCGGGGACGGGTCTGGGTGGGGACTGCGGCTCGAGTATGCCGAGCAGCCCAAACCGGAAGGACTCGCTCAGGCGTTCATTATAGGCAGGAATTTCGTCGGCAAAGATTCCTCATGCCTGATCCTGGGCGATAACATCTTCTTCGGACACGATCTGCAGGAAGTGGTCCGACGGGGCGCTGCGGTCCAGAAGGGGGCTGTCGTATATGGCTACTATGTGAGGGATCCGGAGAGATACGGGGTTGTCGAATTCGACAAGAATGGCAAAGCCCTCTCTATCGAGGAGAAGCCGCAGAAACCGAAATCACATTTCGCCGTAACTGGATTATATTTCTACGACAATCAGGTCCTGGACATTGCTGCAAACCTGAAACCGTCTGCCCGTGGTGAGCTGGAGATCACGGATGTCAATAAGGTATACCTGAAGAGCGGGCAGCTCAGCGTGGAAGTATTGGGAAGAGGCTATGCCTGGCTTGATACGGGAACGCACGAGTCTCTGCTCCAGGCGTCGGAGTACATCGAGACGATCGAGCAGCGGCAGGGATTGAAAATTGCATGTCCAGAAGAGATTGCATTCCGAAATGGGTGGATCACGAAGGAACAGCTGATCCTGTTGGGAGAGGAGATGAGCAAGAACGATTATGGCCGGTATTTGATCGGAATCGCTGACGAGGGTGAATAGTTAATCGTGAATCGACAATCGCAAGGCAATTTGTAGCCTGATTGACGATTCACCGTTCATGCTCTGCAATCATCCGTTTCCATAATATCTGAGGGGGCATTATGAGAAACAATCGACCGCACAAAACTCTGCGGGTGTGGCAAAAGGCCATTGATTTGGTAGCAGATGTTTATAACATGACAAAGGGATTTCCAAGAGAGCAAGTGTATGTCCTTGCTGCTCAGGTCCAAAGAGCTGCGATCTCGGTCCCATCGAACATCGCGGAAGGCATGGCAAAGACCGGGAAGAAGGATCGGGCAAGATTTCTGGAGATATCCCAAGGCTCTTTGAGCGAGCTGGATACTCAGGTTGAGACAGCTTTTCGACTAGGGTACGTTGAGCAGGCCTCATACGAACGTCTGCTGGATGCAATCGAGGAAGTCCAGATGTTGCTCAGTGGACTGCTACGATCTGTGAGATAGTCCAAATTCTACAAATTGAATTTCGATTGTCTATTCACCATTCACGATTCACCCAAAGTTGTCCGATTGCCGACCTGCCTGCCGGTAGGCAGGTTCACCATTCACGATTCACTTTCCATGGGTGAATAGTAAATCGTGAATCGTCAATCGCAAAACGTAGTCCGATTGTCGATTCACTATTCACGATTAACCAACCTGGACTGATCTAATGAAGGTAGTTCCAACCAAGCTCCCAGAAGTCAAACTGGTGTACCCGGATATCTTCAAGGATTCCCGCGGCTACTTCCTGGAATCCTTCCACGCCGGCAGGTATGCAGAGGCGGGCATTGAGGGGCCATTTCTCCAGGACAACATCTCCCGCTCGGCCCGGGGAACTCTCAGGGGATTACACTTCCAGCAGCCCAACGCTCAGGGCAAACTGGTCTCTGTTATCCAGGGACGCATCTTCGATGTTGCGGTCGACATCAGGATCGGTTCGGCGAACTTCGGTAAATGGGAAGGCGTCGAGCTGTCCGAAGAGGATCACGCTCAACTCTGGGTCCCCGAGGGCTTCGCCCACGGGTTCCTGGCCCTATCCGACGAGACCATCGTGACCTACAAATGCACATCCCTCTACAGCCCGGAGAGTGAGCACACGCTCATCTGGAACGACGACGCCATCGGCATCAACTGGCCGGAGCAGCCCACCTCGGTATCCCCGAAGGACCTAAAGGGGAAAACTCTCGCAGACCTCAAAATTAGCGGAGTACTTCCAAAGATCTGACCTCCACCATTTTTACCCGCTAGTTCTTTGGCGGGCACTCTTCACCCTCACTGCTTCCCGGTTCTACCCATGCCTCCTCGCTAGGTTCTTCTTGCTCGTGAGGAGGAGTCTCTGTTCCCTCCATGGAATCGGCAGCCCGCACGAAATCATTGAGGGCAGGGCAAAGTAGTCACTTCGCAGTTGTCAGAAAACTTGCCCCATCCTGAAACGCACGATCTACTGTTTTGTCTCCAAGACCCGAAAACGACGGTCCTACGAGTGGTGTTCTGTTGCACTTCGATCAGCGCACTGCACATATGAACTCAGTATTCCGATTCCTCCATCTTGACGTGCAGTGCGGTGGACGCGCCCCGGAGTCGTCCCTTAGACGGCCGAGGGGCGCCTCCGTGAGCCGTTTAGAAAGGTCACGTTTCGTTTTCGGGAAGTGTTTCTTTCTCTGCCGCTCTTTCTTTCCAAAAGAAAGAGCGGCAACATGAATAACTGCCAGAGGCGGCCACGACCAACTCTGGGTCCCCGAGGGTTTCGCCCACGGATTCCTGGCCCTATCCGACGACACCATCGTGATCTACAAGTGCACCGCCCTGTACGACCCGGCTTCCGAGCATACACTCCTCTGGAGCGATCCATCGATTGGAATCACCTGGCCTGAGCAACCAACGTCAGTTTCAGACAAGGATCAACAGGGGAGAACTCTGGAAGACCTCAAGAAGCGCAAGATCCTTCCAAATCCCTGACCTACACGATTCACGATTCTCGATTCTCGATTCACGAGCCTCGGTTCTCTGTTCTCTGTTCCCGGTTCTCTGTTCTCAGTTCTCCAGCTTCAAGCTCCGCCTCAGACCTTTCCTCGCAGCCCACGTTCCATCACACGCTCATCTGGAATGACGAGTCCATCGGCATCGAATGGCCGGAGCAGCCTACCTCGGTATCTCCGAAGGACCAGAAGGGCAGGACACTCCCGGAACTCAAGGCCGCTGGAATCCTCCCAAAACTCTGACCTACACCATTCACCCAAATGCCAGATCTACACGATTCTCTATTCTCTATTCACTATTCTCTTCACGTGATTCCACTCACGCCCACCACTTTGTTTTCCGCCTGATTTTCCCGATATTCTTTTGCTTTCAGCTAAATGGCTGATTTACAACGGCTTAGCAGTTCCGAATTCGGAATTCTTGAGGATTTCGAGATCTGGCAAGAACCCAGGGATCAGAGGTCAGAAGTCAGAGGACAGAGGGCGGAGTTCAGAAGCCAGAGATCAGAGGACAGAAGTTACGATCCTGAGCGAGTCGCGAGCGAAGGCCGAAGGCCTGAGTCGGGCGACGAGTCGAAGGGGGCAGCTGACCGGACGCAGCGGGTGAGGTTGGTTAATTGGGGACTTGTTGACTGGTTAATTGGGGATTCGTTAATTGGTTAATTCGGAACTTGTTAATTGGCCCGCAAAGCCAGTTAACAAATTCACCAGCTAACCAATTGACGATTCAACCCGGATATCTGGCCCATGCAAACACGCGATGAGAAGCAAACAGAGGTCTTGCGAAGCATGACGCCGGCCCAGAAATGGAAGAGCGCGACTCTCCTGTATTGGTCGGCCAGGTCCCTGAAGGCCGCCTATGTGAGGCGTCAGCATCCCGACTGGTCGCCTCAGATGGTCCAGGCCGAGGTCAATCGCCTTTTCTCTCTCGCCGATGAATGAGGATTTGTTCCTCCTCTTCATCGTTCCGCTGAATCGGACCGGGATCCGCTATATGGTCACGGGTTCGGCGGCGGTCACGGTGTATGGCGAGCCCCGGTTGACACACGATGTGGACCTGGTGATCGCGTTATCGCAGGCCGAGATCGGGGTTCTCAGGGAGTGCTATCCGAAGGAGTCGTTCTACACTCCTCCTGCAGAGACTGTGTTCGAGGAGGTCCGGCGAAGCAGGAGCGGCTCATTTAACGTGGTCCATACCGAGACGGGTTTTAAGGCTGATTTCTATATCGCACAGGAAGCTCTTCACCATTGGGGTATGGAAAGACGGAATCCCGTGGATATCGGAGGCGAGCAGGTCTGGATCGCTCCTGCGGAGTATGTTGTCATCAGGAAGCTGATGGCGTATCGCGAAGGTGGGAGCGAGAAGCATCTTCGGGACATCGGCGGAATATTGCGAATTTCTCCGGATTCTGTCGATCGTGCCGTGTTGGCTTCGTTTGTTGCCGACCTGAGGTTAGAGCATGAATGGGCGAAAGTCGGACGGGCAGATGGGTAATTCCTGATTCCAAATTCCAAATTTCTAATTTCCAATTTCTAATTTCTAGTTTTTCGTGATGAGGATTGATTCCGTGCAAGGGATTTAGATCTAGCGGTTGTTGCTTACGGTTCAAGGTTCAATGTTCAATGGAGCGGGGGAGATACTATGAGAGCGGAGAGATTTGAAGACCTTGAGATTTGGCAGGATGCCAGGGCACTCTGTAAGCTTATTCACGAACTCACGTCTGTCGGTGGCTTCGCGAAGGATTTCAAATTTCGAGATCAAATTCGTGGTTCGTCAGGTTCAGTCATGGATTGTATTGCAGAAGGTTTTGAGCGTAACGGGAACAAAGAATTTCGGCAATTCCTAAGCATCGCGAAAGGTTCCTGCGGTGAATCGCGCTCTCAGATTTACCGAGCTTTTGACTGCGGCTATATTGACCAAACGCAATTTGAGAATTTGCTCGCCCGGACCGAGCGCTTAGGCGGCAAGATATATTCGCTTATGAGATATCTCGACGGATCGAGTCTCAAGGGCCCAAAATTTCGACACGTTGAACGTTGAACCATAAACATCACAACTGAGTCACCGAGTTTTCCCATGTCCTCTGACATCAAATCAGTCCTCCTCAAGAAAATCGAAGACAAGTCCTTCACAGTAGGCGTAATAGGGCAGGGGTATGTAGGTCTTCCGTTAGCCCTCTGCTTCGCCGAAAAAGGCTTCACCACGGTCGGTTTGGATATAGATCAGACCAAAGTCCAAAGACTGAATAAAGGGGAGAGCTATATCAAGCATATCCCGGGAGACCGGGTTAGCAAGTCGGTCAAGTCCGGCAAGTTCACTGCCACAGCCGATTTCTCAAAGATCCGGGAATGCGACGGTGTGCTGATCTGTGTCCCGACGCCGTTGACAAAGCATCGCGAACCGGACATGAGCTACATCGTGTCGACTTGTGAAGCGATCGTGCCCCACATGCGCCGCGGACAGCTCTTCGTCCTCGAATCCACTACCTATCCCGGCACAACCGTCGAAGTCGTAATCCCGATTCTGGAATCTGCTAATCTGAAATCTGAAATTGATTTCTATGCCGCTTTTTCCCCGGAAAGGGAGGACCCTAATAATCCCAATTACACCACCGAAACCATCCCGAAGGTCGTTGGCGGGACGTCGCCAGATGCGCTTGCTGTGGCTGATAAATTGTATGGTCAAATCGTTGTTCGAACGGTTCCGGTATCGTCAACCCAGGTTGCCGAATCGACCAAGCTACTCGAGAATATTTTCAGGTCGGTCAATATTGCCTTGGTCAATGAGCTCAAAGTGGCATTCATGAAAATGGGCATTGATATATGGGAGGTCATAGGGGCGGCCAAGACAAAGCCTTTTGGATTCATGCCTTTCTATCCTGGGCCGGGGCTTGGGGGGCATTGTATCCCCATTGATCCTTTTTACCTGACTTGGAAGGCACGCGAATTCGATGTTACGACACGTTTCATAGAACTGGCCGGTGAGATAAACACCGGAATGCCAGACTTCGTGGTGTCCCGCTGCACTATAGCATTGAATGACAGAAGAAAATCACTCAAGAATTCAAGGATTCTCGTCTTAGGGCTCACCTACAAGCCTGATATTGACGACATAAGAGAGTCTCCGAGTCTTCACATTATGGAGAAGCTGGAGCAGGCGGGGGCACAAGTCTGCTATAATGATCCTTATGTCGCCGAGATTCCGAACACTAGAGAGCACAAAACTCTTGCGGGGCGCAAATCGGTCTACATTGAGAGGGATTTCGACCTTCTGGTAATCGCTACAGCGCACAAGGAGTACCTTCAAATGAACCTTGTATCTTACGGAGTACCAATTGTCGATACAAGAAATGTGATCAGAGGTAATTCCTCTTTGTTGTACAAAGGCTAGTCAATTTGTGCTGTCGTTCGACAGCAAGCCGAGTTTCATTATCTAATAGTCAAGGAGGAATTGGAGGGTGACACAAGTAAGTTCGACCAGTGTTTCAGCCAAGTTGGCGAAGCTTGCTCTCGAATTCTCGCCATACTTCCAAATAGCTTGGCGCCATCGCTATTCTATCTTCGGATGGACGGTTCTTATTCAGTGCTTATCGCTCATCTATTTGTTTCTTGTAGCCGAACCATACTACAGAGCGACGATTACGATTTTGCCTGTGTACTCCTCCAGTTCAGGGATCGAACGTCTTGGCGGACTTTTCAACTTGACAGGTGTTAATGTTGCAGAAGGCGGATCAGTAAAGATTTACGAATCAATATTGCTCAGCGAAACAGTCCTTGGTCGCGTAATATATCACAAGTATCAAACTGAAAAATACGATTCATTGGTGAACTTGTTGGAGTTTTTTGAGGTCGGGGCCGATGAATCCTTCGGCGAAGCAGAGCGTGAGAGACTTAGGTTCCTTTCGGTGTTCAGGATGATGCAAAAATCCCGGCTACAAATCGAGTTGGATAAGGTAGAAGGAATGATGACGGTGAGGGTAGAAATGCCCGAGTCAAAGCTAGCTGCTGATGTTGCGAATGAGCTTGCCGCCAGCCTAGATTGGTATGTCCAAACCCAACGGAAATCGAACGCTGCTGAGAGGCGGAAATACCTTGAACTCAGGCAAGCAGAAATTCAGGATTCTCTGAGAAACTACGAAGATTTGCTTAAGAATTTTCGTGAGAGAAATGTCATAATTTCTCAATCTCCTCAACTCCTGCTAGAGGAGTCTAGGCTCCTGCGAGCAGCTGAGATGTACCATCGTGTGAACGTCGAGCTCTTCCAACAGCTTGAATTAGCAAGAATTGATGAGGTCAAGGATGCTCCGATAATTAACCTCAAAGAAGAGGCCAGGGAACCGGTTCTGAAATCAGGCCCAAGAAGAGCAATAATCTTTTTAATGGTTTCTTTTGTCGCCTTTATGTCAATTGCGGTCTTCTATGCGACGAAACACCTCATCGCAAGAGAAATGCGCGGAATATACGCTGTCCTGTCCTCAGGAGTTGACCCATAGCTCCTTCCACGTGCTTGAGTCCTTTCAGGGAATATCAGTTTAATAATCGTTTTGCACCTCGTCGTTTGAGAGATCACCAACAGCGGGAGCTGCCATGAAATGCCTTGTGAGCGGTGGGGCAGGTTTTATCGGATCCCACCTATGTCACGAATTGCTGAGTCGTGGCCATCATGTGCGAGTGCTTGATAATCTTGCCACAGGAAATAGAAGGAACCTCGAGGATGTCCATGGCGAAATAGATTTCATTGAAGGTGATATTAGGAACTATCGGACTGTCTACAATGCTATGGACGGGATCGAGGTTGTCTTTCATCAAGCCGCACTACCTTCAGTGCCGCGTTCGATAGCCGATCCGATTTCCAGCAATGATGTTAATGTGGGAGGCACAGTCAATATTCTCACTGCAGCGAAAGATCGGGGCACCAGGCGAATAGTGTTTGCGTCCTCCTCGTCGGTCTATGGAAATGCAAAAGGATTTCCACGGAAGGAGGATCAGCAGCCGATGCCGGCATCGCCATATGCCGTTTCTAAGCTCGCGGGCGAATATTATATGAGGACTTTTGCTGAGCTCTTTCAAATGGAGTCCATTTGTCTTAGATACTTTAACGTATTTGGGCCGTACCAGGATCCTGATTCTCCGTATGCTGCTGTAATCCCAAAATTTATCTCAACAATGATACGTGGCGATCGACCACATATTTATGGTGATGGGAGGCAAAGCAGGGACTTCACTTATATCTCCAACGTGATAGAGGCAAATATTAAGGCTGCCGAATATTCCTACTCGGGACCATTGGTCGCAAACTGTGCGGTTGGCGCTCAAGTGACCTTGAAAGAGCTGGTCGAGAACCTCAACAGAATACTTGGGATCGATATAGCCCCGACGTATGGCGAGAATCGTCCTGGCGATGTGCGTAGAAGCATGGCTGATGTCGCTCTTCTCAGAAATACTATTGGATATCAGCCTGTTGTGCAATTTGAAAAGGGTCTGGAACGGACGGTCGACCATTTCAGGTCGATGCAACGATTGTCACTGTAGGTCTGGCTATGCTCTCTTCTGGTTGCGACCAAGGAATTGATGCGCCTAACATTGGACTTGCGTAATGCGTTGTGACACTAGAGGCCGGTATGACTAAAAAAAGAATCAATTTAGTAACTGGGGCAGCAGGATTTATTGGTGCAAGGGTGTCTGAAATGTTATTGGATGCAGGGGAGTCTGTCTATGGGGTTGACAATCTAAACGACTACTATGATGTCGCTCTGAAGCTATTTCGCTTGGAGAGACTTCGAGGTAAGCCGAACTTTCAATTTGCCCATAATGATATAGAAAATACCGAGCATATCGCTAGGATCTTCGATTCGAAGGAGATTGATGTCGTCTATCACCTGGCAGCCAGAGCGGGAGTGCGATATAGTGTTGAAAACCCGCATGCATATTTTCGGACAAACGTCAATGGTACGTTGAATATACTTGATGCAATGCAGCACAACGGAGTGCAAAAGATTGTCTTAGCATCGACATCAAGCTTGTATGCGGGCTTCGACACGCCATTCGAAGAATCTAATCCCGCAAATACTCCCTTGTCACCCTATGCGTCCTCCAAGAAAGCTGCGGAAGTATTGGCATATTCATATCATCATTTGTACAACATTGATGTCTCAGTGCTGAGATACTTCACTGCGTATGGGCCGATGGGAAGACCCGATATGGCGCCGTTTAGGTTCATCAAGGCGATACTGTCTGGTGAGGCTATCACAATATATGGAGACGGGAACCATAGCAGAGATTTTACATATGTTGACGACATTGCGTTGGCTACACTGCACGCTGGGAGAGTGAAGTTGGGATACGAAATAATTAACATCGGAGCCGGGAATCAGCCAACAACTGTCATCCAATTTGTTAGACTCATAGAGGATATTTCTGGGCGCAAAGCCGTGATTGTCTTTGAACCGGCGAGCCCACTCGACATGGTTTCGACTCAGGCCAATATCCAAAAAGCAAAGCACATGCTTGGTTGGCGGCCGACTACTCAACTGAAGGATGGACTTGCTACCACAATCGCGCATGTGCAGGAATATGGTTGGTAATTTTCCGTTCTCCCATGTCCTACCATATATGGAATGTCATAGGGTGGACGAAAGTAGTTCTTTGAACTAGCTGAGGAAATTGAGGGTAGATACAGTGGAAATAGAAGACAAATTCTGTCGGTTCAGCGCTTGGACTCATTGCGCAAGTCATGAGTAGAGCGTCGCATAGTCGGGCCAAGTCGTTCGTACAGCATCTGGCTAATCGAGCGAAGAAAAGACTCGAGGTTATTGATGGCAGATATATTAAGGCCGCGCATACGAGTCTGTCGTCGATTGTGACGCGCGGCATCATGATGCTGGCTGGTCTTATCACGGTTCCATTGACTCTCGGCTACCTCGGCACAGAGAGGTACGGGATGTGGATGACGATTAACTCGTTTCTTCTTCTTCTCGGCTTTGCGGATTTGGGATTGGGGAATGGCTTGGTAAACATGATTTCGAAGTCAAGTGGAGAAAGAGACCGGGAATTAGGTAAGGAAGCCGTTTCAACAACGTTTGTGATTCTAACGATCTCTGCATTTTTATTGATCGCCGTGTTCTTACTGGCCTATCCATATGTCGATTGGTGGCGTGTATATGGTGTTGAGTCATATGCGGCAAAGAATGAGGCCGGTCCGGCGACCATGATTGTCTTCTTAACATTTGTTTTCAGTCTTCCTCTCACGGTCGCGCAAAAAGTTCGCGTAGGACTACAGCAAGGTTATATCAATAACTATTGGCAGATATTTGGCAGCATCATGGGGCTGATTGGAATCCTCTTTACTCTTTATTGGGAGGGTGGTGTGGTTAGCTTGGTTGCCGTGATGGCCATAGCTCCACTGGTAGGTCAACTTTTAAATTGGTATTGGCTCTTCCGCGTGCACGAGAAGGAGTTGTCGCCAAAGGTGCAGTTATTCAGGACAGAGCTTGCATGGATGTTGTTGAAATCGGGCAGCGCTTTCTTGGTTCTATGGTTCGTAAATGTTTTTGGGACTTCATTGGATAATGTCATCATCGCTCAGTTTTTGGGATCGTCAGAGGTCGCGACCTATTCTATCGTCTTCAGGCTCTTCTCGATAACCTTGTTGTCATCTTTCTTGGTAATGCCCATGTGGCCAGCATTGAATGAAGCCATTGCCATGCATGATTACAAATGGGCTCGTTATTCACTCCAGAGAATGCAGTCCATAATGATGGTGTATAGCGTAGTCATCATTGGCTTCCTTTCATTCTTTTCCAATCAACTCTTGGGATGGTGGATTGGGTCAATCATTGTGCCTTCATCCGCACTTCTGATGGGGTATGCCTGCTTCAGGCTATTTGCTGGGTTCACTGAAGCATCGATGCCCCTCATGCATACATCTCATTTCCTCAAGAGTTTTGTTTTGATAAGCAGTATAGCGGGGATTGCAACACTTATCTTGAAAATTGTCTTCATTGGCCGATGGGGACTAGCTGGCATAGCATGGGCTGCGGCCATTGGATATGGAATTCTGCATATGATTCCCATCAATGTGCTGGCCTTCTCGAGGCTTCGCAGTCTTCAGGCTCATAAATCGATTTGATGTGTGCAACCAGTGTCGCCGATGTGTCTTTTGTAATCTAGAGCATTGTCTTTCGTGGATATTGTTCTCCAATCTTGGGATTCAGCGTAGGGAGAATGTATGCTCTTGCCGAGTCGCCAGCATTTTCGCAGATCATCGGCAACTCAGACAAACGCTTCTGAATTATCTGGAAGACATGGGCTTCTTCAGTCCAAGACTACTGGCATGAGTAGCGGGTGCTGAATTATTTAAGGACGCCCCCGAAGTTTAGAATGGAGTATGGCCTTGCGACTTTCAGTATGCGTAGTTACCTACAACTGTACGCCGCAGCTTCTCAAGCTTCTGGAGAGTCTTGAACCTGACCTCGCGGTTGCAGAACATGAAGTTCTTGTTGTTGACAATGCAAGTGTAGATGATCCGATTCCGCTGCTGGCAGGTCGCCGTAATGTCAGTGGGATTAGACAATCATCAAATCTGTTCTTCACGGCAGCGGATAATATTAATCTTGCGAGGTCGAAAGGTGATTATATTCTGAGCATTAACCCTGATGTGGAGGTGCGCGATCACGCGATAAGCCGAATGATAGATTTCTTGGAGAAACACAGAAATGTCGGGGCTGTGGCACCAACGTTTCGTTATCCAAGTGGAGAACTACAGCGTTCTTGTGGTCCCCAAATTTCATTTTGGAGTGCGGTGCGCGAGATTATCTACCCTCGTAAGGGATCATATGAACAGGCGCCGGTGCTTGAGGGGGGGGTATGTCCTCGGGGGACAGTTCTTTACGGTGCATGTATCCTCATACGTCGTCACGTATTGAACGAGGTTGGCCTAAAGGATGAACGACTTGTTCATGGTTGGGACGAATACGATTGGTGTCGTCGAATAGAGGATTTGGGGTATAGCCTTGCGGTGGCTAGAAACGCCTGCGTCAGCCATCAAAGAAGCGCAACGATCAATTCCATCAGAGAGGATTCAGAAAAGATTGGCAGACTCCATAGACTGTCCAAAGATGGATATTTCTACTTGTTGCGCAAATACTATGGGGTCATTCCCTCTATGGTAGTTCGCTTGATTTGGTTGTTAAGGGCGGGCTTTCATAGGATCTTCGGCGGATAATGAAATCATTCCGTTTTGACTCAGCTGGTAATCCAGCGGCGCGTTAGTGTTTGTTTGAAAAATTGGCATCGTGCAGCTTTCTATGGCTTGCCGCTGTATTTGCAGGTGGGCACGCTCTATGTCGCACCAATATGGTCTGGATGCTATGCAGAATTCATACTCGAAGAGAAAGGCGTCATTTGATGACAACAATGGCTAATCGATTCCGTGGGCAATTAGGGACAGGGAATGCAGAGAGGCGAGCTAGATGGGTTGAAGCAAGGCTCCTAGAGTTGAAACCCGGGACGCGGCTGCTTGACGCAGGAGCCGGGCAAAGTCAATACAGACGATTCTGCAATCATTTGCAGTACGTTAGTCAGGATTTCTGTGAATATGAAGGGACTGGGAATCGGGAAGGCCTTCAAACAGGGACCTGGGATACGAGTGCGATTGACATAGTTAGTGACATCGCCAGTATTCCAGAGCCTGATCAATCATTTGATGCGATCCTTTGCACTGAAGTGCTCGAACACGTACCGGATCCAATCGCAGCCCTTCGAGAGTTTCGAAGGTTACTGAAGAAGGATGGGACTCTACTTCTATCCGCCCCCTTCTGCAGTCTGACTCACTATGCCCCGTATCATTACTATACTGGTTTCAACAAGTACTTCTACCAGTATCATCTTGAGAAAATGAACTTCGAAATTCTGTCGATTGAAGAAAACGGTGACTATTTCGATCTAATAGGTCAAGAGTTACTTAGACTTCAATCCATGGGGGGCAAGTCTTCCATTCTTGTCAAGGGGCTAATTGCAGTCATCATGAGGATAATTCTGGTCACAAGGAAGAGGGCTCATCACGAACGTGACTTGGGTTGCTTTGGCTATCATGTAAAAGCTCGGAAAAGGGATCATATATAATCCGCTTTCTGGAGAACTGCACTTCGATGACCCCCAATGGGCGGGAAGTGCGCTGGATGGAAACGATGACGATAAATCCTTTCGGCAATGTGGTGCTTAGAGGGATCCAATCAATGTCCAATATTGGCATTTAGCGGGACATCCCAGATAATGCAGTGCGCGGTGTCAATAATCATGTCCGTTTACAATGCTGAGGATTCCGTCGCAGAAGCGATTGATTCAATTCTGAATCAGAGCTTCTGTCACTATGAATTCATAATTGTGAATGATGGATCGACTGATGGCAGTGAGAGAGTTATAAGATCGTATAACGATTCTCGAATACGGATAATTGACAATCCTGTTAATCGTGGCCTGACGAATTCTCTGAACTTGGCATTGTCTTCGGCGATTGGGAAGTATGTCGCTAGAATTGATGCTGATGATGTTGCGTTTCCCAAAAGGCTCGAGAGCCAAGTAAGGTACCTGGAGGATCATCCTGATGTTGTCGTCCTCGGCGGTCAGGCGGATATTCGCGCTTGGCATCAAATCCCATTTGTAGGAAATCGACGCACAAGGCTGCCATTGACTTACCAGGGAATTAGATTCTATTCAATGCTCGACAATCCGTTTATTCATTCTAGCGTCATGTTCAGGAGAGGACCTGTAATTGACGTGTACAAGGGATACTCAGGCAAATTCCGGACGAGCCAGGATTATGAGCTATGGAGTCGTGTTCTCGCACGGGACAAATGCGAGAACCTGGATGAGAGTCTCGTCGAACTAAGGGCATCTCGCAACTCCGTGTCATCACGCTACGGCAAGGATGCGTTCGAACGCATTGCGTACATTTGTTCGCGAAATATTGAGGACGTGACAGGTGCACAACCGACAAGTGGATTGATTCAAAGTTGGATCAATTTACTTTCCAGCGGTCAAAACAATATATATCGAGATGTTGGAGTCTGTCTCAAGTTCTTGACAGAGAGGTACGAAGTCGCATTGGGTGGCTGCACAAAGAGAGATGAGAGAGATGATGTCGAGAAAGCATTCGCGGAGCTCTTCCTGCGCATACTTGACTTAGGGGGGAAGAAGTCGTTCTCGGTGTTCGCTGCAACCGTAGCCAGAGAGAGCATTATTTGGAGAATAGCTGACAAACGGAAGCTTTTGATTTCTGCCTTGAATAGTCTAAGGTTGGAAGCAGCACGTCTAATTTTCAAAGGGAGGGGTGTGGTTGAGGATCGGTAGGATCAGGCTTGTCCATTCAATGCGCCGTGAATTGTGAAATGGTGACAGTACACTTGTTCGGTGGTCTGGGAAACCAGATGTTCCAATATGCGATTGGCCGATCTCTGGCGAATAGACTAGGTACGTCGCTTGGCGTCATTTTTAGAGGTATACATAATGAAGGTGGGAATCTCGTCTCTACTAAGCGAGAATATGAGCTTGCAGTATTCAGGGTGAGAATTGATCGTTGCTTAGATAAGGATTCTCCTGCTGCATTCCCTGGTCTGGTGGATCGAGTTATGAATCGGTACCCCATCATACGCAATGGTATCCTAGGGAGTCCAATTCCATATTTGACTGAAAAACAGCCACATGTTTATGATGATTCAGTTGCCAAACTCGCGAAAGACTCTATTCTCATCGGGTATTGGCAGAATCCGAAGTATTTCAGTGGTGTGGAACAAGAGCTTCGAAGGGATTTCGTTTGGGTACAGCCACCCCCAACTTCGGTGGACGAAGTATCACGTTCTATCCTTAGTCATACTAGCGTAGCAATACATATACGTCGGGGTGACTATGCACTCGAGGGCGATCATCATGGTGCTCATGCGTCTTTACCACTAAGCTATTATCAGAGGGGATTAGAGCTGATATCTGCAAGAGTGCAAGAGCCTTTCTTCTACGTGTTTTCTGATGATTATGACTGGGTCGCCCAGCATATTGAGCTTCCAGTGCCCTACAGGATCGTCAATGTAAACACTGGCAAGAATAGCCACTATGATATGATGCTAATGGGGCAGTGCGACCACATCATAATGGCTAATAGTACGTTCAGCTGGTGGAGCGCATGGCTCATGGAGCCGAAGGGAGGCATAATCGTATGTCCAAGGACTTGGTACGTTTCATCTGAGCGTAATAATGATGCGCGACATTTGGTGCGTGAAGGTTGGACAGTGCTCTAAGGCCAGGCTCATTTTCTATGCAATCGTCCAGTCCATCATGCCTGAAATGCTGTAATAG
This sequence comes from uncultured Ignavibacteriaceae bacterium, assembly GCA_964534125.1. Lineage (GTDB taxonomy): Bacteria > Bacteroidota > Ignavibacteria > UBA10030 > UBA10030 > 2-02-FULL-55-14. The sequence goes on along the minus strand of CAZHOJ010000001.1, from coordinate 20,227 downwards.
AATCGGTAGCTCTCGGCGCCATGCCACATCGCGATCTTAGTCGCAAGTATCGCTTCGACGGGCCCTCGCTAATAGGACTTAAGATCAGATGTCTGCTTGGCTTTTATGCCTGCGATGAGCGCAGATAGTGTCGATGCGCGCCCTGCTGAATATCTCATAATTTAGGGCTGGGAACTGTCAATAGAAATCCAGAATGACTCACGATGTCGCGGCTGTAGAAATAATCACAGAATGAACTCCCGACAATGAGGCGGGCACAACGAATTGTGCTGTACGTGTTTGTCTTTTCGTTGAACTACGAAATGATGGACCTATTCGGGCTCGGGATTCCGTATCTCACCACGAAGATTACGATCAGTGTTCTTCTGTTGGCTAGCATGATTGACGGGTCGGAATATTTCTCGATAGCGAGATGGAAAGAATACACATTCCCTCTCCTCGCGTATTTCGTTCTGCTTGCTTCAGTAAATATAATGAACACGGGCGATGGCAACACTCCCTGGTTCGAACTTGAGTTCTTTTTGAACATCCTGATTTTCATAGTCATGTTAAACTATTCTTCGCATGAGCCTCAAATACTCCTCAGATCGCTTGTTGTGTTCGCAATCAGCGGCATGGTGCTGACGCTCCTTTTTTATCTAGGCTTGGGAACATCATCACCCCTTGAAGGTAGATTTGCGATGTTTGGGGGCAATGCTAATGATGCTGGATTGAAGGTTTGTATTGCGCTCCTTATTCTTGTGGTCATCATATGGGACAATCCACTGCAAATGTCAGGCAAGAGATACGGGCTGCTGATTGCTGTGCCATTCATGCTTGGATTCCTGGTGGCAACTGGGTCGAGGGTTGGCTTCTTAAGTTTTGTTAGTGGTGTTTTTGTATTTCTCTATTTGAGGTTCTCAGGGAGGAAGACGAGAAAAGTCCCACTGGTTCTTGGCGCGTTCGCAGCCGGCATTGTGATCTGGTGGTTTGCGTTGAGGGACAGTTTTCTCTTTCAGAGGCTTATAGCGACAGCAGAATCGGGTGATGTTTCTGCGAGAGACATGCTCTGGACAACAATAATGGATATCTCGGGAGAGAATGTCTTATGGGGGATTGGGAAAACTGGTTATATGCAAAAGATTGACCTTCTGTTTAAAGGCTTCGTCAGCCCTCACAATGTGCTCCTCGAGATTCTGATTTATACCGGCGTTGTGGGCATAATAGTCTTCGGTGTATTCCTTTATCGTGTTCTTCGAACGGCATACCAGCATGTCGACCGAGGAACACGCTCGCTACCATTAATGATGTCGATGCCTTTGCTAGGCACAATTTTGTCCGGCCAGTTATTGGAACACAAGTTATATTGGTTTCTCATGGCATTCATAGTGAGTCGCTGGCAAATCGATAAGCAGTGGCAAAGAAAGGGTGTACATAATGTGCTAGACAGTGCCAGATGAGAGAGGGCTAGCGAGATGTGGTGGCCTACGGTAAGTGTTTTTCTCTATAGGATAGACCGCCGTATGTGCACAGTGTTCTTGTCTGCAACTAAATGGTATAGATTTCGCGAAAGTTATCACCTAGTGCTCCATATAAACCAAATGGGATGCATGAATCCCCATCAAGTCAAGTTGGCCGAGCGCGGAAGCATCTGCGAGCGGCGTGTGATACCTCCAAATACATATGTGCGGCATTTGCGGCTATATTGACTATAAAGGCACTAGTGGTCAGGATATTCTGTCAAGAATGGTCGCGAGGTTGCATCATCGTGGCCCTGATGATAACGGTACGAGTGTGTCTCATGTCGGACAGGCAATGGTTGGTTTTGGCCATGCACGCTTGTCGATAATTGACTTGTCGAATGCAGGTCACCAGCCAATGACATACAAATGGCTAACGATTACGTTCAATGGTGAAATTTACAACTTCAGGGAAATTCGTTCTGACCTCGAGTCCAAGGGCCACGTCTTTCATTCCCAATCTGATACGGAAGTTGTCTTGCATGCATTTGAGGAGTGGGGCGCAGATTGTGTCGCAAGGTTCATAGGCATGTTCGCATTTGCACTCCTTGACCAAAGGTTAGACAGAGTCTACCTATTCAGAGATCGTGCCGGGGTTAAGCCACTATTCTACTATTGGTCTGATGGAATTCTCCTATTCGGGAGTGAGCTGAAGGCACTAGTCCTGCATCCGCAAATGCACAAGCAGATAGATATCAACGCTGTTGCGAGCTTCCTCAGATTCGGCTATGTTCCTGCCCCTAGCTCCATATATCAGAATACGTCGAAACTGCAGGCGGGACACTATGCAATATTTGACTTAGAGCAAAGAGAGCTTACAATTGAGAGGTATTGGGATGCATATGCCTGTTATTCGATCGCAGTGAGGGAAATGAGGTATGAGGAAGCAAAAGATGCACTCAGGAGTCTTATAAAATCTGCCGTCAACTATAGGATGGTGTCTGATGTTCCTGTTGGATTATTCCTAAGCGGTGGATACGATAGTGCTGCAGTGGCTGCATTTTTGCAGAGCGATCGCACTCAGAGAATTAAGACCTTCACTATTGGATTCCACGAAGGTAACAATGAGGCGCCCGATGCCAAAAGAATTGCTGAATACCTGGGGACAGCACACCGGGAATATATCTGTACAACTCGTGAAGCACAGGCGCTTATTCCTTCCCTTCCAGAGCACTACGATGAGCCCTTTGGAGATAGCTCGAGCATTCCCACGATGCTGGTGAGCAGCTTGGCGCGGTCAGAAGTCACGGTTGCCCTGTCTGCAGATGGCGGAGACGAATTGTTTTTCGGCTATGACACTCAGAGAGCGTTCATTAGAGTGAATGACATGATTGAGCGAATGTCATCTCACAAAATTACAGCAGCGCTACCCTCATTCTTGGCAGGTCTTTGGCCGAGGCATTCGGCGAATCGCGCAAGGCTGGACTTACTAGGGGAAGTGCTGAGTGTCCCAAGAGCTGATAGACCAGCCAAGTTGCGGGAAGCTATGTTGTCTATGCAACCTAGCCTTTTCAAGAGCCTTATGGTAAAGGGGGATTATCAAAGCAGTGTATTTGAGTCCCCAATGCTAACAAATGCTCATCCATCTTCGGTTGCATTGGCGATTGACTATCGCTACTACCTTCAAGATGACATACTCACCAAGGTTGATAGAGCGACAATGTCCTGTTCTCTCGAGGGCAGAGAACCACTTCTCGACCATCGACTTCTCGAATATGCTGCTGCATTGCCATTCGGATTCAAATCTGACACAAAGCGGGGTAAGTTGATTCTCAGGGATATCGTTCATGAGATAATCCCTAAAAGGCTCATGGAAAGACCGAAACGGGGCTTTACATTGCCCATTGGAAAATGGCTGCGAGGTCCACTACGCTACTTGATTGATGACTACATGTCGGATGCCTGCATTGCCCAATCTGGATTCTTTTCAATTGAAGGAATCCGCAGACTAGTAGTTCGATTTAATAGTGGCGATGCAAGGATGGACGAGTATGTGTGGCGCATTCTTCAGTTTCAAATGTGGCGAAGGCACTGGATCCCATAGAATCGCTATGATCAATGCGCTTGAGGAATTGTTATGATTCTAGATCGAGATTCATACGAGAATTACATTAGGCAAGATCTAATGGCGAATTCTAGGACAAGGCCATCCGGAATCGCAAGCTTGCTGAAGAAGGCTCTATTTCCCGACTACATATGGCTATTCATTGTGGCTTTAAGAAAGGCTGAATATGCGCATACACATTCAAGCGGCTTCTGGGGGGGGGTAAGGTATGCAATTCGCTATAGGCGATATCGACAACTGAGCATAAAACTCGGTTTCACTATCCCGCTGCACGTGTTTGGCCCCGGGCTGTCACTTAGCCACTATGGCACGATTGTCATCAATCCAGCGTGTAAAATTGGCAAGAACTGTCGCGTCCATGTTGGAGTTAACATAGGGGCCTCGGGCGGATCTGCAAAAGCTCCTCTAATTGGCGACAATGTTTATCTTGGTCCTGGTGCAATTCTGTTTGGCGATATCGTCATCGCAGACAATGTCACAGTTGCAGCAAATTCTACTGTGACAAGATCGATAACTACTGCCAATGTGACGGTTGCGGGAAGTCCGGCCAAGATCATTAAGAAAGATTCCGTCGAATGGTGGAGAGTAAACCATCTGACGTTGTGAGCAACAGGGGAAGCCTTGTATGATGCCGGATATGGCTCTCAGAATGGATAATGCGTGATCGTGATCGGCCGGGGCATCCCTACTGGCATCTCTCTCTGCGGCAGAGCGTGAGGTCTGCAATGCTCAAGCATAATTCAGGAGAATCTTGTGTCAGGGCATGGGCAGAATCTGTGCCGCCCAGGATTTAAGCCAGTTGTTATGGTGAATATGAAGGAACGCATCTGACACTTTTATTGCCAATAGTGTTTTCTCGGTATGTCGAAAACTAAGATCTTGTTCTACATTGACAGCTACAGGATTGGAGGTATGCACAAGCAGGTGTTGTATTTAGCGCGGCACATGAATCCTGCACGATATGAACCGATAGTCTGTGTCTCGAGAGGTGTTGGTGGACTTAAAGAGGAATATGAAGGGGCAGGAGTGTCCCTCATAGATCTTAAATGGAGGAGGAGATTTGATCTACGAACGCTGTTGCGATTGGTGAATGTTCTTCAGAGGGTGGAACCAAATGTAGTGTTTATCACTGAGCCACAGCAACTCTTCTACTATAGAATGGCTAGGATTTTCTGGAGGAGCAAAGTGGTGCAGTTTGGTTCATTCCGAGCTATGACGTTTTGGCACGGTCACAAGGGAGGCTGGCGAAAGGTGCTAGACAATATATTCGCGTCATGGCTGTATCGCACCTCTCATGTGGTCACCGCAAACGCGGAAGCCCTCCGCCATAGATATGGCAGGCTAGTGACCGAAACCCCTGAAAAACCTATTAGAGTGGTCTATAATGGTTTTGATTTCAAGTTCCCGCCGCTGCTCCCAAGAGAAGAGACTAGAAAGGCCTTCGGTCTGGATCATAATGACATCATGATTGTAATGGTAGCTCGATTGGATCCTTGGAAAGACTTCGACACCCTTTTTGCAGCAGCGGCGGTGGTCAAGGAGCAACGTCGAGATATCAAATTTATACTAGTTGGTGATGGAGTGCTTAGGCATGCGTTGCAGGACAGAATTGTTCAGATGGGCATTGGAGAAAATGTGAAGCTAGCAGGAGAGCGACGTAATGTATATGATTTCATCAACGCTGCAGATATTTCGCTCCTTTCCTCATTTGGGGAAGGATTGTCCAACACTCTGATTGAGTCTATGGCGCTTGGGAAACCCGTAATTGCCACAGATGTTGGCGGAAATCGTGAGCTTATTGGCGAAGATGGATGCTGTGGAATAGTTATTCCCGCAAATTCGCCAGAACGAATGGCCCATTCCATCTTGCTTCTCGCAGGAGATAAGGGGAGACGAAGGACGATGGGAGAAAATGCGTTTCGCAGAATCGGCAGGTTGACTGGAATCGAAAGATATGTGGATACATATCAAGAACTGATTGACGAGGCGATGAGAAAGAGCGGGGATATCACGACATGAAGATTGGCATTGACGCCAAGTGGTACTATGAAGGGCCCCCGAGCGGAATGAGGGTAACCAAGAATCTTGTAGATAGAGTTCTGGCGGCGAAAGGTCGCCATGAAATTGTCCTCTTCCTGAACGCGCGCCAAGAGGAACAGGCAATGGCTTTGAAATTGCAGGCCAAGCTGGATTCGGGAATTACGTTGGTGTTTTTGCCTGGTAGGATAAATTTCCTCACGAACCTACTGATCTTCCCATTGTATGCATTTAGGCATAGATGCGATGTAATTGTATTTCAGAATTATGTGCCCCTTTGGAGAATACTAGGATCGAAAACCGTTGCCTTCGTCCACGACGTCATTTTTCTTGAACATCCTGAATACTTCCGTAAGAGAGAGCGAATTGTCTATAGGCAAATGCTAGGATCTATCAACAGGGCCGACTCCGTAATTACCATTTCGGCATCCGAAAGACGCAGAATACTCAGGCACTCAAATAAGAATGCAGCTGCAATTGACTACATCCATTGGGCCCCGGACGACATCTTCAAGCCTCTCCCACAGAAAGAACAAGAATCAGTCAAATCAAGGATGAAGTTGCCGGACAAGTATATTCTCTATGTTGGCAGGATAAACGCTCGCAAAAATCTCGAGATTCTGCTTAGTTCGGTTTCCATGATCGCGAATGAAACATCTCTCGTGGTGGTCGGGGATCCTGACGGTCAGTCTCAGGACATTGTGAATGCAATTGATGTCCAGCGGCGGCGTGGCAATTTGCTATGGCTCAGAAATGTGGGGAACGAAGATCTCGCTGGTATCTTCGCAAGCGCATTCATATTTGTTTTTCCTTCGCTTGCGGAAGGCTTCGGCATACCTCCTTTGGAGGCAATGAAATGTGGGATCCCGACACTGGTATCGGATATTGAAGTTCATCGTGAGATATATGGCAATGGGGCTGGCTATTTCTTTCCGAAAGACTGTGCCGCTTTGGCGTCGAAGATTGATGAACTATCGACGGATAGGAATGCCTACCATCTTCTTAGGGATCGTGGCATGGAGAGGGCGGCTCAATTCTCTTGGAGCAAAACTGCTGCACGGTTCTTGGAATTGGTTACCACTGAGGCTGGGAGTTGAGTACGCTTACCTGTTTGAATAAGTAGCTGAAAATATGACATTGGCACTTGGGACCTATGGGATGAGACAATTCATAAATGGTGTTATCGCTAGATTGGGGAGGCAAAATTATAGGGTTGACCCCCTATTGTCAGACTACGAACTAACAATAGTAGTCTTCTCGCGCTTATTTCAACTGCTGCGTGGATTCCTGTTGAAGGTTCGTCTTGGTTCATCAGCGGGCCTTGTTTTCAAAGGAAGCGGCGTCACTGTCCTGCATCCCCACAAAATGCGCGTGGGTAGGACTTTGATATTACATAACAATGTTTGGATCAATGCACTCTGCCGATCTGGGATTAGAATTGGCAATAATGTAACTCTTCGTGAAGGTACGATTATCGATTGTACGGGAGTCATCAATGAGCTTGGCGAAGGCCTGGTGATCGGCGATGATGTCGGCTTCTCTCATGGATGTTTTATACAAGTTCGAGGTCCCGTGCATATAGGTTCCAAAGTGCTTTTCGGGCCGGGTGTATATGTGTTCTCTGAGAATCACCGGGCAGACCGTACTGACATTCCTATAAGCGAACAGGGCACTATTAGGAAGGGCATTATCATCGAAGATGGTGCATGGGTGGGGGCAAGGTCTTTAATACTGGATGGAGTTCGTGTTGGACGAAACAGTATTATCGCTGCGGGGAGTGTCGTTACTAAGGATATTCCAGAATGTGAAATATGGGGAGGGATTCCGGCTAAATTTATTCGTTCTAGAAAGCAATAGTTGGTGTGGAGGGCACAATGTCAAGCACATATCCTTGAAGGATGGTCTAAAGCATGAGCCTGAACCCAGAGAGTTCTTAATTCCATTCTCGCTCTCTCTAAATTTCTTTCAGGAAAGTAGTAATCCTTGTGTGGTATACCAGGGATAGACAAATCGGACTTAAGGAGACGGAAAGAGCTCCCGCATATTGCCAATACTTGCGGAAATGCATGGTCTCTAACCAGCTTCGTGTCCCTAAGATGCTGACTTGCCATCAAATTATAGGGCAACATACTAATTATCAGGCTGCTGATTGTAGCCCATGTGAAGATTTCCCTTTATAAAACAGATTCTGCAATAGGCTCAAAATGTTGGAATCCTGAGAGAAAAAGGGGAAACACAAATATCATAAGTGCTATGGGAATATGGGAATAATCATCGGTCTCAGGAGCCGAGACTAGTGACGAAGAAGTCTACAGCGCGGCGTCTGTGGATACGAGTAGTGCCCCTCCAATTATTTTTACTGAGAGGACTAATTCCTGTCATAGGGGCAGAGATTGCGATGGTAATAATTTCTACTACAGGACAAGTCAAGTGAGCAGACTTGCAATCATTGGTACGAACGGAGTGCCTTCAAACTATGGTGGATTTGAGACACTGGTCGAGTTCATAGCAACCTATCTTTCCCAGGAACACGAGATTACAATATTCTGCTCTTCACAGATGCACCGAGCACGATTGGAAACGTATAAAGGATGTCGACTTATTTATCTGCCCTTAGGAGCAAACGGGTGGCAGAGTGTTTTCTATGATATTCTTTCCATTGTGCTCTCGATACATGCGTATGATAAACTGCTAATTCTCGGTTCGTCAGGAGCCATTTTTCTGCCACTGCTTTTACCACATCGCTCAAAAATCCTAATGAATATTGGAGGACTCGATTGGCAAAGGTCGAAGTGGAGTTGGTGGGTGAGAAGATTCTTAAAGTTATCGGAAAGCTTAGCTGTAAGGTTTTCAGGTACCTTGATTTCAGACAACCTTGGGATTCAGGAGTACCTGTTGCAGGAGTATGGCAAGAAGAGTATTGTCATTGCTTATGGTGGGGATCACGTGGCCAATGTATCGCCTGAGCAGGCCGATAAAATGAAATATCCCTTCCTTGAAAATCCCTATGCCCTCTCTGTCGCGAGGATTCAGCCCGACAACAATATTGAAACCATCCTGAAAGCCTTTCAAGAATCGAAGTCGATGCCATTGGTATTCGTCGGTAATTGGGCCAATAGTACATACGGGAGACAAATCCGGGATAAGTACTCCCCCTATCCGCATATTCACTTACTCGATGCTATCTATGATCAACGGGAGCTTGACCTTATACGATCGAACTGCAGCATATATATTCATGGCCATTCGGCAGGGGGGACAAATCCTGCTCTCGTTGAAGCAATGTACCTTGGTCTTCCCGTTGTTGCTTTCGATTGTGTTTTCAATCGATATACCACCAAATCGCAAGCTGTATTTTTTAAGACGTCGGAAGATATTACGCATGAAGTGGCTTCGATGACGGCTATCGCACGCAGGCGCATAGGAGACGGCTTGAAAACTATCGCACAAAACAACTATCGGTGGGATCTTATAACTAGTCAATATTCCGGGATAATCGAGAATAATTTGGTGGCCAGATGAATTTGGGAATTGTTGGTTTGGGTCGAATGGGGCTAACGCACTATGCAATTGTCAATACCCACCCGGATGTGAACATCCAGGCCGTCAGCGAAACATCATCATTGTTGCTGGATTTGGGCAGCAAGTTTGTGGGATCCCTCCAGCTATTCAAAGATTATCACGAGATGTTAGATGCTGTTAGGCTTGATGCCATAATAGTCTCAACTCCGCCATCCCTGCATTTTGATATTGCTCGTGTCGCTGGTAATAGGGGTATCCACATGTTTTGTGAAAAGCCTTTTACCACGAGCTGGAGTAGCGCTGTCGAACTTGCGGAGCTGTACGAGGCTAAGAGTCTCGTCAACCAGATCGGATATGTCAATCGATTCAATAGAGTCTTCCAGACGGCTAAGAAGTACATCGAAGGCGGTGTCATTGGGAATCTTAATGCCTTTAGGTCTATGATGTATAGTAGTACGGTGCTGAAAAGGGGTAGCGACACATCATGGCGGGCAACAAGGCAGCAAGGAGGTGGCGCACTATATGAAATGGCTTCTCATGCTATAGATCTGATCAACTACATTGTAGGTAGGCCGGATAGGGTTGTGGGATCATTTCTCAAGAAAATATATTCAACCGAAGTGGAGGACGCAGTTGTAGCAACCTTCCTTTACCGATCTGGTATTATTGGCATGCTTGATGTCAATTGGAGTGATCCAAGTTATCGAAAGCCAACCAATCGAATAGAATTACATGGCTCCATGGGCAAGATTATCGCCGACCAACATACATTGAGAATTTATTTGACTGAAGAGAATCGGACCTACAAACTTCGTGTAGGCTGGAATACGCTTAGCATTACAGACCTTTTCTCCCCAGTGAGATTCTATGTGAGAGGCAATGAATTTACCGCGCAGCTTGATCATTTTATTGATTGTGTGTTGGGTCGGAGGTCGCCTGAGGGGTGCAGCTTCAGGCAGGGGGCGGAGACTCTGAAATTGATTGAAGAAGTGCTGGCAGATTACGAAAGAAATATCCTTCGGTGAAGAGATGACACCTATCGATAGAATTGTTTTTGGTGACAATCAATTTTTCGGCATTAACCATATGTCGCAAGACAAAGCACAAGCTCTTGCAGAGAGGTTCTACGACATTAACAACATATTTTCAGTCTATGAGATGGTTTTTGATGCTGGTGTGAAAGCGGTGATGCTTAATAGCAATGACAGAGCAAATGAAATATGTCACCACTTTAGGGGCAGGGGGGGAAAGTATAATGATCTCCTTTGGTATCCTTCCATTCCTTATCCGCACAAGTATGCTAATGCGGTAAGTGAGAAAGGATTGGTGGGTGCAATAAGTGATGCGCTGATAAAAGGAAATACAACGCTAGGTGCCATTTCTATACTGGCAAAGGGGGGGGGCGCATTGGTAGCTAGGGACATTCTCAAGCTCATGCAGATGCTTATTGATGTCGAGATGAAAATGTTCAGGGGCCTCAATGTCAGGGTGGTATTTTTACAGAATGTCCTTACCGATCTAATGCTTGGGCTGATGGCTAAGGACTTATTCAGAGCGTTCTGCGACTACCTTAGGGTTCGGTATAATGCTCTGCCTGGTTTGATCACTCAAAACATGCCGATGTTGATGGAATCGCTTAAGAATTGGGGTATCACTGACGTCGTTATTTGTACTTCATTCAATAAAATGGGATACCTGATGTCTCCAAATGTCCAAAGATATATGGAGGCTGCGGCCGCTAATGATCAGAATTCCTATCAGATCATGGCCATGTCAACTCTAGCCTCGGGAGCCTTGGGAGCCTCCGAAGCTTATGAGTTTATCAAGGAACAGAATATCCAATCGGTTGTTTTTGGCGCATCGTCGAAAGCACATATTGAGGAGACTGTAAGAATACTACAAGGATTATATTCTTAGAAAGTGAGCGTTTGTTCCGCCTTTCATGCTTTATTAATCGTTGTCTTCCAATTGTAGCCCTAGAAATCCTTGTCAACTAGATATGAACCGCTATGCACATTCTTGCTTGATCACTGGATCGACTGGATTTGTCGGCCAAAATGTGAAGACATACTTGAGCCATAAATTGAAGGCGCGTGTGTCAACGCTAGATCGCGAGAAGCTGGGTCATGCGGACATAGAGCATTCATACTCATGGAAGGACCTCTCCGCGATTGACTGGAGCACCATCGGTGCTGTAATACATCTCGCAGGGATGGCGCATGACACAAAGAACATACAAACGGAGCAAGCATACTATGATGTCAATGTTGGTTTGACTCAGAAGATATATGCTGCCTTCCTAGAATCATCCGCAGAATTGTTTGTGTATTTAAGTTCGGCTAAAGCAGTTGCCGATACTTGGGAAGGTGATCATGGGCTCACAGAGTCTGCCGTGCCGAATCCTCATAGTGTCTATGGTATGTCGAAGCTCGCTGCAGAGAGGTATCTACAGTCAAACGCTGCAGCTGCCGGAAAGAGGTTGGTGATACTGCGGCCATCCATGATACATGGTCCCGGCAACAAGGGGAACCTCAATCTTCTGCGGAAGATGGTACTTATGGGAGTGCCCTATCCATTGGGGAGTTTCTCGAACAGAAGATCCTTCGCATCGATAGAAAATTTACTCTTCGTGCTTTTATCCATCATTACTGGAAACATCGGGTCCGGCATATATAATATCGCAGATGATGAATCCTTGGATACTCGAGAAGTTGTTAAAATGATAGGCCAAGTTGAGTCTATGCGAGTCCACATTTGGAATGTCCCGCGCCCACTCACTCGGATCGGTGCCCAGATTGGGGATATTTTGGGCATCCCAATAAATTCAGAGAACCTGGATAAACTTACAGGGTCATATTTGGTCTCGAATAGCAAAATCAAGCATGCGCTAGGAATTGATTCCTTGCCTGTCACGGCGAGGGATGGTCTGCGCCGGACTCTCATCAGTATGAGAATGGCGTGATGACCCGCCAATGGTATTTAAATGAAAAGGCTCGTTGATTTGCTGTTTTCTCTTTTGGCTGTTGTCCTTTTAGCTCCGATTTTCCTATTCGTGGCAATAGGTATTTGGATTTCTTCTCCGGGGCCTATTCTTCATTGGTCAAAACGAATAGGCTTAAACAATGCGGTCTTTTTGATGCCAAAATTTCGGACAATGAAAGTTGACACTCCTGATGTGGCTACTCATTTATTAGCGGAGCCTGAGCAATACTATACTGTGCTCGGCCGATTGCTCCGGAAGACCAGTATTGATGAGCTTCCTCAACTATTTTCTGTTATTGGTGGGAATATGAGCCTAGTGGGGCCACGGCCCGCGCTACATAATCAAGAAGATCTGATTGATTTGAGAACTCGCGTTGGGATACACACAATCAAGCCAGGGATAACGGGGTGGGCACAGATCAATGGTCGCGATGAGCTCCCGATTCCTACTAAGGTGGAGTATGACAGGTACTATTTTGACAATCATACCCTAGTATTGGATCTGAAAATTCTGCTCCTCACCCTTTTCAGGGTGCTCCAAAAGCGGGGCATATCTCACTAGTCCCTCCGTAGCCGTGAGTAAGGAGCCAATGTCCTCGGCTCAATCCTGCCATGAGCAGAGGGACATCGCGGGACTACTCGGCGGCAATCTTATCGCCAAGCGGTTGCGACGACTTCCGCGCCTTTCGTTGAATATCCTATCTTCAGATGCCTTCCGCATCATTTGAAAATCAACTCACGATACAAGGCTTAAGAACTTCATTCATCATTTGTCGACCTCTTGTTTCTCTCGGTATTCACTTTATGGGTATCGCTGAGTATCGATGGGATGCATGCCCAGCCCAGATGGGCGCCCCTGAGCATAGATTACTAGTTCTCGGTCCTCACCAATCTCCACTTTATCCCAAACATCTCGTATATCTCTTTGCAAACTCCTGATAATTGACAAGATTCCAACAAACTCAACAATCTATTCACTAGCTGTTTGCTGCGAGGCAGTGTCCTGCAAACGTCATGGCTCTTCCGCAAGCTATCGAGGAACACCTCATTGAGATAGAGGGCGACGGCTTTCACTCGATTATGCTATTGAACCCGATATTGGAATCGGTTGGGATTGTGGTGAATCTGGAATGACATGGGAGAAGATACGAGTAGTCGAATTGCAGGCTGTTATGGAGACGAGTGTAAGCTTCCGCGCCGACTAAAGCCAAAAATATTCAAGTTAGGATTAGAGATTCATTTTGCCGCCTCTTTTATGACTTCTAACGGCTTGGGGGTGTAGGTTGAATCGGGTGCAAATGCTGCCCTGACAACTGCTTGTCGCCCTCAATAAAAGCCGTTTCCTGCCTGATGAGTGGCCTTTTGCGCTATCCTGCAAATAGATGAACATCGCTATATCGTCAAAAAGGTGTACATTTATCAGAATCGTAGATCAACAACAAGTTTTAGTATTTACAGAGAACATGAGAAATAGATACGTCTTGCTGCTTGACATCCTTTTCTTTCTCATCACACCCGGACTGGCTGTTCTCATTCGGCTCGAGGGGGATTTCCAGTTCGACCATGAGTTCGCTTCCGTTCTGAATGTGGTCATTTTCCTTGGGATCATTAAGCTTGCGGTCTTCGGGATGGGTGGCCTGTACCAGGGAATGTGGGAGCATGCCAGTATCGGAGAATTGGCACGTATCCTTGGCCTAGGGGTCGTCCTCTGTATCCTGCAATCTATTCTCTTCTACTTTGCCAAGAACATCTACCCGGCTGGATTTGAGAACATCCCCCGGACTGTAGCGCTTATCGATGCGATCCTGGCCACGGCATTTGTCGGGCTTATTCGATTTAATGTCCGGTTGTCTGCAAGCTTTGGAAAGAAGTTCGTTGCGGTGAACGGTAATACACCGGTCCTTATTGTCGGTGCGGGTGATGCCGGCGTCATGGTTGTAGATGAGATTCTCTCCAATCCTCAGCTCGAAATGCGCCCAGTCGGCTTCATCGATGACGACAAACGGAAGCACCGGCTAAAGGTCCGTGGGCTGAATGTCTATGGAGGACGAGAGGATATCCCCAAGGTTGCCGAGAGGCTGGGAGCGAAACAGGTGATTGTTGCGATGCCTACGGCAGGGGGGAACACCATTCGTGAGATCGATGCCATTTGCAAGAAAGCAAAACTGAAGGCGAAGACCCTCCCGGGCGTGTTTGAGCTCATTGGAGGACAGGCAAAGGTCAGCAAGCTCCGTGACATTGCCCTCGAAGACCTGCTTCGAAGGGAGCCTGCTCAAATCGATACCGAATCGCTAAAGAACAGTTTCCAGGGGAAAAGAGTGCTCGTTACGGGCGCCGGCGGATCCATCGGCGGTGAATTGTGCCGCCAGGTGGCTTCCTATGGCCCCGCGCAGCTTATTTTGCTGGGACATGGCGAGAACAGCATATTCGGCATATCCAATGAATTGACACAGGAATTTCCTGGCGTCATGATCACGACTGTGATTGCAGACATCCGCGACAGGAAAAGGCTGACTAATATTTTCAAACTGTATCGACCTCACTCCGTGTTCCATGCTGCGGCCCATAAACACGTCCCCCTAATGGAGCTGAATCCCGGAGAGGCTGTCACCAACAACATCCTCGGCACGTTCAACCTCGTCGAAATGTCGATGGAAATGGATGTTGAGCGTTTCGTTCTCATTTCCACAGACAAAGCTGTCAAGCCGACGAGTGTCATGGGGGCAAGCAAGCGGGTGGCGGAGCTGATCGTCCAATCAGCAGCCAAGAGGTCGGGGAAGCCGTTCGAAGCCGTCCGGTTCGGGAATGTGCTCGGGAGCAGAGGGAGTGTCATACCGCTGTTCAGAGAACAGATCGCAAAGGGGCGTCCGATCACCATCACTCATCCGGACGTAAAAAGGTACTTCATGACCATTCCAGAGGCCGTTCAGCTGGTTCTTCAGGCCAGCATCATTGGCAAGGGGGGGGAGATATTCGTACTCGACATGGGGAAGCCGGTGAAGATCGTGGACCTCGCGGACGATCTCATTCGATTGAGCGGCCTGGAGAGAGGGAAGGACATCGATGTCGTCTTTACGGGCTTGCGACCTGGCGAAAAGCTATTCGAAGAGCTTGTATTTGACGATGAACATTTTGTCGACACCGCACACCCGAGCATACATGCATTGAAGGCTTCGGCTTCAGGAAAATCGAAGCGGAATGGCCAGATGCTTGAATATCAGTATGTCCAGGAGGCCGTTTCAATTCTCGCAAAGCATGCTGAAAAAGGGAATGCAAAAGAGATTAGGATAGCCCTCAAGGAGCTTGTCGAGGAGGCACAATTCCAAATCCCAGATGAGCCTCTCTGAGCATTCTGTGATGTTCGACTACTCTAGCAAGCGCTCACCAGATTGTGAATTCCCTCCTTAGAGCTGATTAATCCTATGAAAATCGCAGTCATCGGAACCGGGTACGTAGGGCTGGTCCAGGGTACATGCCTTGCCGACAGCGGGAACCATGTTGTCTGCATGGATATCGATGAGGCAAAAATTGGGGCCCTGAAGCAGGGGAAAATACCTATCTATGAGCCCGCCCTCGAGGAACTGGTCCGTCATAATGCGAAAGAGGGGCGCCTTTCCTTCACCACATCCCTGAAAACAGCTCTTGACCATGCAGGAATCCTCTTTCTTTGTCTTCCCACGCCTGAAGGGATGGACGGAGGGGCAGATATCTCGAGGTTGGAGGAGGTCTCCACGCAGATCGCGGAGTTGATCGGGGATGAGAAATTTCTTGTTGTAAGCAAGAGCACCGCTCCTGTAGGTACGGTCGATCGGCTTCAAGAGATCTTTCGTCAGAGAGGAAAATCAAATGTGATCGTCGTCTCGAATCCAGAGTTCCTGAAAGAAGGGGCGGCCGTTCGGGACGCGATGAAGCCGGACAGGGTGGTCATAGGGACCGATGATGAGCATGCTCGCGAAATTCTTCGGGACCTGTATGAGCCCTTCACGAGAACCGGAAATCCCATCCTCTTCATGGATCCACGAAGCGCGGAACTCACGAAGTACGCCGCAAATGCGCTGCTTGCAACGAAGATCACCTTTATGAACGAGCTCGCCAACCTCTGCGATGCGGTCGGCGCTGATGTGAGCCTGGTCCGCAAGGGGGTCGGGACAGACCCGAGAATTGGCAATCAGTTCCTGTTTCCGGGGCCCGGCTACGGTGGATCGTGTTTCCCGAAGGATGTCAAAGCTCTCGAACAGCTCGGCAAGTCAGCAGGGGTAGAACTGAAGATCGTCCAGGCTGTCGACGTGGCGAACGAGAAGCAAAAGACCATCCTCTTCGGCAAGATCAGCAAACACTTCGGCGGAGCCCTCAAGGGTAAAGCCATCGCTGTCTGGGGCCTTTCCTTCAAGCCGAACACGGATGACGTGCGGGAATCGCCTGCATTTGCCCTCATCGATCAACTGCTTGAGGCGGGAGCTGCCGTGAGGGCCCATGATCCGGTGGCGATCGGGAACACGAAGAAGAAGTATGCCGACTCCATCAAATACTCGGACGAAGAATACGAGACCCTGAACGGCGCCGATGCGCTGGCCATCGTCACGGAATGGAACGTCTTCCGCAGGCCTGACTTCGAACGGATGAAGAAACTGCTCAAGAATCCGGTCATCTTTGATGGACGGAACATATATGAGCCATCTAAGATGAAAGAGATGGGATTTACATACTTTGGAATCGGAAGAGGGGGGGAATAGCAAGGGCAGTTACGGGTTTCGGGTTCCATGTTGCAGGTTTCGGGTTTCAGGTTGCAGGTTCTTCGTTTCGGGTTGAAGATGGCATGTTGAAGGGTTGAATGTCGAGAAGGGGGGGATAACATGACGATTGAACGTTTTGAAGATCTCGAGATCTGGCAGCTTTCGCGGGATCTCTGCAAGAAAGTCCGGGATATCACTTCGAAAGGCGATTTCGCTAGAGACTTCAAGTTCAGGGACCAAATGAGGGATTCATCAGGGTCTTCGATGGATTGTATCGCTCGCCCCGTGAAATAGAGTCTCCGATCGCTTCCCAGGAGTTGACCTAAATGTACTTTGTTTATGCATTGCGAAGCCGAGTGGACCACCATTTCTACGTGGGATTCACGCGGCAGCTGGAGATCCGAATTCAGCAGCACAATTCTGGGAGAGTCGAGTCGACGAAGAGACGATCTCCGCTTGATCTCGTCTATTACGAAGCATCCCTGAATCTTCAAGACGCCTTGCACCGTGAGAAATATTTCAAAACGACGTATGGCAAGAGGTACCTGAAGAATCGGATTAGACACTATTTGGATAGCCAGGGCACCTAGCCTCGTTGGTCTACCTATTTCACGGGGCAGAAGGGCTTTGAGAGAGACGGGACACGGGAATTTGTGCAGTTCCTGAGCATCGCGAAAGGATCATGCGGGGAGACAAGATCCCAATGCTATCGGGCCTACGATTATGGCTACATAACTGAATCGGAAGTTAAGGACCTCCTCGAGAGAACACACATCCTAGGGAACAAGATTGGCGCCTTCATTCGCTATCTGAGGTCTTCCGGAATCCGTGGAAACAAATTCCGTTGATTCTTCACACGAAACCCGCAACTCGAAACCATCAATGCTTCATTCCGTCCTAACCGGCGGCGCCGGCTTCCCTAAACGCCCGACCTACACTATTCTCCATTCTCGATTCTCTATTCTCCCTCCCGGACCCTCATCATGACTCACTCAGTAGTCACAGGTGGAGCAGGTTTTCTCGGCTCTCATCTGTGTGACCGGCTCATCTCGGAGGGCCATGCCGTCACCTGCATCGACAATCTCATTACGGGTGATAGCAATAATATTGCCCATCTCATCGGCAAGCCCGGATTCGTCTTTCTTCAATACGATGTCACGAATTTTGTCCACGTCCCCGGTGACGTTGACTACGTCTGGCACTTCGCTTCTCCCGCAAGCCCCATTGACTACCTGAAACTGCCAATCCAGACCCTGAAGGTCGGCAGTCTGGGAACCCATAAGACTCTCGGCCTCGCGAAGGCCAAGGGTGCCCGATATCTCATAGCGTCTACTTCAGAGACCTACGGTGATCCTCTCGTGCATCCACAGAAAGAGACCTACTGGGGCAACGTGAATCCCGTCGGCCCCCGAGGTGTCTACGACGAGGCCAAACGCTTCGCGGAAGCGATGACGATGGCCTATCACAGATACCACAAGCTCGAGACAAGGATCGTCCGGATATTCAATACGTACGGCGAGCGGATGCGGGTTGAAGACGGACGGGCGATTCCGGCATTTATGTCCCAGGCCCTGCGAGGCGAGGATGTGACGGTGTTCGGCGACGGTTCGCAGACACGGTCGGTCTGCTACGTCTCGGACCTGATAGACGGCATCTACAGGCTGATGATGTCGGACCAGCCGAATCCGGTGAATATCGGGAATCCTGATGAAGTCACAATGCTGCAACTGGCGGAGGAAATTGTGGCCCTCACTGGCAGCAAGAGCAAAATTGTTTTCAGGCCACTTCCACAGGACGATCCAAAGGTTCGCCAACCCGACATCACAAAGGCCAAGGAACTACTGAGTTGGTCCCCAAAAGTAGATCGGAAGGATGGCCTGCGAAGGACAATGCAGTATTTCAAGCAGAAACTGGATCTACACTAGAAAGCTGCTGAAGAAGAGCGTAAGAACCAGAAAACTACCGCCCTCAAAGCGTCAAGACCCACACATCCAAGCTGATTTACCGTGGTACGCAAGTCCTACTGTTTCTATCCATAGACCCGAAAACGTCAGTTCTTCACACGGGATTCGATCAGCAATACGTTTAACGCGTGAGCAGCGTGCAGTGTGGCTGTCGGCTTCATGTCCCTTTCAGCTCACGCGTTACTGATCGCCGCGGCATCATCCCTACGCTCGTCGAGCGGCGCAGCAGGAGCTGTGTGCAGGGGAAACGATACGTTTTCGGGCCTGGTTTCTTTTTGCGCAACTTTTTCTTTCCAAAGAAAAAGTTGCATCAAATCATGTCGGATGAGGTCACCATGCTTCAGCTTGCTCAGGAGATCATAGCGCTGACGGGGAGCAAAAGTAAGGTGATCTTCAAGCCGCTACCTCAGGATGATCCCAAGGTAAGGCAGCCGGATATCACGAAGGCGAAGGAGCTCCTTGGATGGCAGCCGAAGGTGGATCGAAAGGATGGCTTGAAGCGGACGATGGCATACTTCAGAGAAAAGCTGGGGGTGAAGTAGGGGAGCGCGGGGATACTCCGCACGTTCGCATGGTACACGTGGCACCCCCCTGGGGTGCTTCTTCGCTTTTTATGGGTTTTGTTAGAAACCTGAGACCCCTACGGGGTCTCGTAGAACACTCCGGGGAGGCCCATTGGCCCGGAGGTCCCGCCTGTGGATCGGCGGGCAGGCTCCTCCGGGCTATGAAATACCCACCCGGCAGGCCTATGTATGGATCCTGAATCCGGCCTTGCGGCCGTTTCAGGATGACCTTGGAATGCAGGGCGGGCGCCGGCTGTCTGGCGGGGAATCGCCTGCCAGACCTATTGTCATCCCCGCACGCTTCTAGCGGGGATCGCCTTCCTTGACGGAAGGTCCAACAAAGGCGACCCCTGCTAAAAGCATGCAGGGGTGACGTGGAGCCGGGTGGGCTTCCCAGCGCGATAACCAACCTTGTTCGCCTGGAGGAAACAATGACTTCCTTAAGGACTCAGCAGCCCGCACGAAATCATTCAGCAGAGACCTCTGTTCTAAGATCGGAAAGAGACCTACCGAGAACGGCTCGCGCTCATTTAATTCCCTCGACGTTTCTGAAACTGGTCTATCGTTGGTATCGAGGGAATTAGTCCTACGGTTGCACGCGAGCCGCTTAGAGAATTGATTTCGTGCAAGTTTCTTTCTCTGCCACTCTTTCTTTCTAAAAGAAAGAGTGGCAACATGAATCGTCAGACGAGCCGAATCCGGTGAATATCGGAAATCCGGATGAAGTCACAATGCTGCAACTGGCGGAGGAAATTGTGGCTCTCACGGGGAGCAAGAGCAAAATTGTTTTCAGGCCACTTCCACAGGACGATCCAAAGGTTCGCCAACCAGACATCACAAAGGCTAAGGAACTGCTTGGCTG